>JAXMNU010000001.1:0-731392 GCA_034670265.1 Flavobacteriaceae bacterium
CCCTTACCATTCCGAACAGGGAAGTTAAGCCCGATTGCGCCGATGATACTGCAGCAATGTGGAAAAGTAGGTCGCCGCCTTCTTTTAAAAACCCCATCATTTATTTGATGGGGTTTTTTTATACTATTTTTGCAAAAAATAAGTTAGCTGAATATGTACAGTGAAAAAGAAGAATTTTGGAATATTATCTCACACGGAATAGGTGTTATCCTTTCAGTTGTGGCGTTAATCCTATTATTGACATTTAATGACGGCAGCACTTTAAATACTTTAAGTGTTGTCTTATATTCAGTGACGCTTTTGTTCCTTTATTCAGCTTCAACAATGTATCATTGGGTAACAAATGAAAAGTGGAAATTCTTTTTCAGAAAATTAGACCATATAGGTATTTACTTTCTAATTGCAGGTACATACACACCTGTTGCACTAATTTCTTTGGTGAATGAAAATGGCTGGACCATTTTTTGGACGGTTTGGGGTATTGCTATTGCTGGAACAATTTTAAAAATCTTTTTCACTGGAAAGTTTGATAAACTATCCCTTTTACTATACCTAGCTATGGGATGGCTAATCATTTTCGATTTTAAAAACCTTTGGGAAGTGCAATCAGCACTTGGGATTACTTTATTGGGACTAGGAGGGTTGTTTTATAGTTTGGGAACGATATTCTATGCCGTTGAAAAGATTCCTTATAATCACGCTATTTGGCATGTCTTCGTTTTAGCAGGAAGTGTATTTCATTTCTTTTTTATCTTCTTAGATGTCATTTAAAGTAAATAAGCGAGTATTACACCAATAAAAATGGTGCTAAGCTTCATTAAATTAAACTTGTGATCTTTACTACTTTCAAATAAGATGGTGGTGGATACGTGAAGAAATATTCCAATGGCAACTGCATTAATTTCAGTTGAATAATCTGAAAACAGAGTTATATTATTCTTAAAAAAACTTCCAAGCGGTGTCATACATGCAAATAGTACTAGGAAAAAAAGCGTAATTTTTCTTGAATAGCCAGCCGTTATAAAATAAATGGTAAGTATAATGGCAATAGGTACTTTATGAATAACAACGCCCCAAAGGATATCAATATTTTCAGTGATGGGGAATCCTTCAATGATGGAATGAATCGATAGCCCTAAAAATAATAACCACGGAAAGTTATTGTGGTTAGAATGCAAATGAACGTGTCCATGTTCCGCTCCTTTTGTAATAAAATCTAGAATAATTTGGAGTAAAATCCCTGCCATTATTAGAACCCCAATGCTTTTTGAAGGGGTTTCAAAAACTTCGAGTAATAATTCAAATAAGGTAATTGATAGAAGGAATGCCCCACTAAAGGAAAGTAAATACTGATGGAACGCTAACTTCTTACTCGAAATAAGCAGTGCAATAAAATATCCAACACCTATTGCTAAAAACGGAAGTAAATAAACCATGGGTTAAATTTGGTAATGCCTTGCTAAAATAGGCTATTTTTGCAAAGAGAATGAACACATTTCATGGAAAATAATTTTAAAATGATAGCCAAGACCCTTTTTGGTCTTGAAGATTTGTTAGCGAAAGAGTTGCAGGAACTAGGAGCTTCGTCAATTGAAAAAGGGATTCGTAATGTTTCTTTTGAAGGGGATACTGGATTTATGTACAAAGCCAACCTATGTTGTAGAACTGCCATTAAAATACTGAAACCAATTGATTACTTCAATGTATTTACGGAAGAGGACATTTATAAAAAAGTATATGATATTCCTTGGGAAAATTATATGACCAGTGACGGATCTCTTGCCGTAAATGCCACTGTTTTTTCTGAAGTATTTACACATTCTCAATACATAGCTCTAAAGACAAAAGATGCTATTGTTGATCGATTTCGAGATAGGGAAGGAGTACGACCCGATGTAGATTTAGACCACCCAACGCTGCGAATCAATATTCATATTGATAGAAATATTTGCACTATATCGTTGGATAGTTCTGGAGAATCATTACATAAAAGAGGGTACAAGGTGAGTTCTGCTTTGGCACCTATTAATGAAGTATTAGCTGCAGGAATCTTGATGCTTTCTGGTTGGAGAGGGCAATGTGACTTTTTAGATCCTATGTGTGGGAGTGGAACTTTCCTAACTGAAGCAGCGATGATTGCTTGTAATATTCCCGCAAATTTGAACCGGGATGAATTTGGTTTTGAAACTTGGCCAGATTTTGATGAAGATTTATATGAAGTAATTGAAAGTGCTTCTCTGAAAAAAATTAAAGATTTTCATTTTAAGATTGTGGGTTACGATATTGATCCTATTTCTATAAATAAGGCAAAGGAGAATGTGAAGAATGCGAATCTTCAGGAATTTATTGAAATAAAAGAACAAAACTTTTTTGAAAGTAAAAAAGAACACGATAAATATTTACACTTAGCCTTTAACCCTCCTTATGACGAACGCCTTTCCGTAAAAAACATCGAGGAGTTCTATGGTAATATTGGTAATACTTTAAAGCATGGGTATCCAGGTTCACAGGCTTGGATGATAACATCTAATATGGATGCGCTTAAATGTGTGGGTTTACGACCTTCGCAAAAAATTAAGTTATTTAATGGAAAGCTTGAAGCGAAATTAGTGAAGTATGAAATGTATAGTGGTAGTAGAAAGGCAAGTAAACAATAAGTTATTTCTTAAAAATTGGGATTAAATACGATAGGCTATAGCCATATCCCACACCAAATTTACTGAAATCATAGGTTCGGTTAAATCCAGGAACAATGAGGTTACCGAAATTATCAGGTGATTTTTCTGCTACCATTCGTTTTACTTGCACATTAATGCCGAGATATAGGTTGGTGAAAATTTCAGTTTTTACTCCCAAAATAAATTCAATCCAACTGGCATTAAGTCCCGAATAATCAATTGGGTCTGTTCTAATTTCAGTTGGAAAAGTAGTATTCGTTGTATAAATAGGGTAAGCCGTCAATTCTTCAGAAAAAGTAGCAAATCCGTAACGCAATCCAGCTGTAATGGCATTATTCATCCCAATCCAATTATTATAGGCATTATAATCTACTCCCAATTTAATATAGCTTCCAGAAATCGTAGCCTTCAAATTGTCTTCGTCCCAATCTCTAGTTTCGGTTCCAAGTTCGGCAGCTGCATAAAACTTCTTCGAAAAACGAAAATCTCCTATAATTTCAAATCCAGAGTAGCCTTCTTCAAAAGCAGTACGCGCTAATTTTGCTATGTCGCCACCCACTCGTAAGCCATACTTTTGTGATTGCACTTTTGTAGTATCTGCAACAGTTTCAGAAGTTTCTTGTGCTATCATTGACAATGATGCACACAGAATACTAATGGAAAATAGTAAGATGTACTTCGCTTTCATTATCAATTGTTGTTTGTAATATTTCGGTGTCTAAAATCCAATTACCATTATTTGCCTCAGTCTCCAAATCCACAAATAAATCATTATAAATTATTTTAAACCCGCACGCTCGGTTTATATAGACTTCTTCTCTTGAGTAATTAAAGGAAATAGTATCAAAATTATTATTCTCCTCACTGGAACTATTAAACTCAAAAAGAAATGAAGATAGATTTAATTCTGTATCTAGTGGAATTAAAATTTCAGTATCATTAATGGCTGAAGATGTTACTAAGGTACTATCTGTATTATTCACATAAATAAGTAAGTCTTCCACAGCTTTGGTTGATTCCCTATCGGAAATATCTCTAAACTCAATGTATAAAAGGGGAGTGGTCGCTGTGTCCTCAGGGCATATATCATCTCTTGTGCAGCCCGCAAAGAGAGTTATTAGCGTTATAGAAAAAAGAAAGATTGTACGCATTAAGAATTCCTTTTTTCCAAAAGTACAACATTTTCTACGTGATGAGTCTGCGGAAACATATCAACGGGTTGTACTTTAATTACTTTATAAAATGCATCCAGTAAACTTAAATCTCTGGCCTGTGTCGCGCTATTGCAGCTCACATACACAATTTTATCTGGTGATAGCTGAATAAGTTGCTCCACTACATCTTTATGCATTCCGTCTCGCGGAGGATCTGTAATAACCACATCTGGCTTTCCGTGTTTAGAAATAAAAGCATCATTAAAAACTTTTTTCATATCACCCACATGAAAACTTACATTTTCAATACCATTTAATTTGGCATTTTCTCTAGCCGCCTCTATAGCTTCTGGTACTGCTTCAATTCCAACTACTTTCTTTGCTTGTTTAGCGACAAATTGTGCTATGGTTCCGGTACCTGTGTATAAATCGTACACCAATTCATCACCTTTTAAATTGGCAAAATCTCTTGTTACTTTATATAGCTCATAGGCCTGTTTACTATTGGTTTGATAGAACGACTTAGCATTAATTTTGAATTTAAGCCCTTCCATTTCTTCAAAAATGTGATCTCTTCCACTGAAACAAACAACCTCTTGATCGTAAATAGTATCGTTTGCCTTAGAATTAACAACAAAGAGTAGCGAAGTTATTTCAGTAAATTTTTCAGAAATTGCAGTTAAAAGCAACTCTCTCTTTTCTTTGTCTTCATAAAAAAACTGAATAAGCACCATTACCTCACCAATAGAAGTATTCCGAATCATTAACGTGCGTAATAACCCCTCTTGATTTCGAGTATTAAAAAACGGAAGATTTAATTCTTCAGCTTTCTTTTTTATAAAGTTGCGAATATCGTTACTTGGGTCTGCTTGTAGATGACATTTCTTAACATCTAAGATTTTATCCCACATTCCTGGAATATGAAAGCCTAAAGCATTTCGGTTTTCAATAATTTCATCACTTTCAATTTGCTCTCTCGTAAGCCACTTACTGTCACTAAAGGAAAACTCCATTTTATTGCGATAGAAATATTCGCTTTTAGAACCGAGTATTGGATTAACTTCTGGTAGTTCAATTTTACCTAAGCGTTTCAGATTATTTTCAACTTCCTTTTGCTTGTAGAATAACTGATGCTCATATGCCATATGTTGCCATTTACATCCACCGCAAGTTCCAAAATGCTCGCAAACTGGGGTTGTTCTTTTTTCAGAATATTTTGAAAATCCAATAGCAGTTCCTTCATAATAGCCACTTCGCTGTTTTGTAGTTTGTACTGTTACAATATCGCCAGGGACAGCATTATTTATAAAAACTACTTTGCCGTCTGGTGCCTTTGCTACAGCCTTTCCTTTAGCCCCAGCATCTATCACTTCAATATCTTCAAAAACTTTGCGTTTATTTCGTCTTGCCATAGGCGCAAAAGTAATGTCTTTCTATAAAAAATATGTATAAAATTTAGTAATTTGCACCCAAGGATGATTTCTCTCCTCCGCTGAATTTTCGAGCCTTCGAAAAAATAAAGGTATAGCAGGAATTTTTTATTTATCACTTTTAAAAATTTATGTTATGGCAGTTTTAGAACAAACTTCGTCGCAAAAAGCAATCGATTTAGAAAACAAGTATGGCGCTCATAATTACCATCCGCTTCCTGTTGTTTTAACTAGGGGAGAAGGAGTGTATGTGTGGGATGTTGAAGGAAAGAAATACTACGATTTTCTTTCGGCTTACTCTGCAGTAAATCAAGGTCATTGTCATCCTAAAATTGTAAATGCAATGACAACTCAAGCGCAGCGGTTATCATTAACCTCTCGGGCGTTTCATAATGATATGTTGGGCAAATATGAAAAATTTGCTACTGAATATTTTGGGTTTGATAAGCTTTTACCTATGAATACAGGTGCAGAAGCAGTTGAAACGGCATTAAAGATTTGTCGGCGTTGGGCATACCAAGTAAAAGGAATTTCTGAAAATGATGCTCAAATTATTGTTTGCGAAAATAATTTTCACGGAAGAACTACAACCATTATTTCTTTTTCTAACGATCCTATTGCAAGAAAGAATTTTGGACCTTATACGCAAGGATTTATAAAAATAGAATACGATAATTTACAAGCTCTAGAAGAAACCTTAAAAGCTACTAAAAATGTTGCTGGTTTTTTGGTGGAACCTATTCAAGGAGAAGCAGGGGTGTATGTGCCTTCTGAAGGCTATTTAAAAGCCGCTAAGGCACTTTGTGAAAAATACAATGTCTTATTTATTGCAGATGAAGTACAGACAGGAATTGCTCGCACAGGAAGACTTTTAGCCACTTGTGGTAATTGCAGTTGTGAGAATAAAAATTGTAGCGGAACTCCAGATGTAAAACCAGATATTTTAATTTTAGGAAAAGCATTAAGTGGTGGAGCATATCCTGTTTCTGCTGTTTTAGCGAATGATCCAATTATGAATGTAATTACACCCGGGTCTCATGGATCTACTTTTGGAGGAAACCCCATAGCCGCGGCTGTTGCTATGGCTGCCTTAGAGGTTGTCCAAGAAGAAAAATTGGCTGAAAATGCATTTAAATTAGGGGAACTCTTTAGAAATAAATTAAACGAATATATTGAAACAAGTAGTATTGCAAAACTAGTTAGAGGTAAAGGATTACTAAATGCAATTGTCATAAATGATAATGAAGAAAGTGATACTGCTTGGAATATTTGCCTTCGTTTAAGGGATCATGGTTTGTTAGCAAAGCCAACCCATGGGAATATTATACGATTTGCACCACCACTCGTAATGAATGAGGAACAGCTAATGGATTGTATTTCAATCATAATTAAAACGTTAAAAGAGTTCGAATAGAAATTGAAATTATAAAAAAAAGCGACCTCAAAGGGTCGCTTTTTTTTATCTATTTTGAAAAATTACATTCCGTATTTCTCAAGCATCTCTTGTTGCATATTCATAATTCCATCTGAACCAAGAGTAGCAAATAACCAAATAGTATATATTAAGTAAATAACATTAAGAGCAATACCAATATAGGCTAGTATTTTTCCTGTTTTTACATTTTGGTAACCGCTATACTGTTCTGGATTTTCTAAATAGGTTTGAGTCGCTTTTTTAGCCATTACAATAGCAATGATACCAAAAATTAAACCGAGTACTCCATAGCAACAGCAAGTTACAATAGAAATAATACCAAACACTAATATAAGCGTTGCATTAGGTAATTTTTGTTGTTCCATAATGATATGATTAGTTAGTTATTACTCATTAAATTTAAGGAAAAATCTCTAAGCCACAAGGGCTTCCCTGAAATTTATGTATGGTAAGTAGCATTCATTTTAATAAAGTAACTGCCAATTATAATTAGAATATTAATAGAAATAAGAAAAATTTTAATCCATTTACCATATTTATATTTAATAAACAAGGTAGAGATTAAGAATAATACGAGAAGAATTAGTGTGTATATTGCTGGATACGTTTTAAAGGCAAGAAGAAACTCTCCTTTAAAAAGAAAGGCTGTAGCACGTTGTATGCCACAGCCTAAACATTCAATTCCGAATAACTTTTTGTTAAGACAAGGGAGCATATACTCTTCCATGCCTTAAAAAATATTATTTATTTACAACATTAATTTTATATACAATAGTTTGATTGTCAAAAGTAGATAATCTAACTAAATAAACAGCATCACTTAAATTGTGAGTTGGAAAAGTATATTTTGAACTATCACCTACATTGTTTTCAGTGTAAACAAGCTTTCCACCCATATCAAAAATGTTGAGTGTCTTGATATCGTATCCATCAGGGTTAGAAACTTCTAATTGTTTTGCTGGATTGTTTTGGAAGAACTCAACAGATTTAGTAATGCTTCTTTCACTAATAACTGGAACATCATCCTCTTCCTCAATAATTTGCTTATCACTAAATGTTATAAAGAAACGCCCCTCATAGGTACCAGCTTCTAAAAGCACAGATGCAGGATTAGGTGTTTGATTATTTTGGAAAATCTGCTTGTACGTATCATTCAGTTTGTCATATAAATAAACATTTTGAAAAGGTGGATTTACTATCTCTGCAGAAATAATTTTAACACTTTCTTGTTGATTTAGTTTAAATGAAATAGGAATCATAGTATTATCACCTCCTTTATAAGGAACTGATTGTATTACAAGATTTTTCTTTTTGTCTGGATCATCACCATTAATAGTAAAATATGCGTCTTTAAGGGCACCATCCATTGGATGTGTAGCATCTAAACCTCTGTCAAAACCGAATGTGGCTGTATTGTGAAACAAAATCGCCATATCTCTAAAATGAGAATTATCTCCGAAAATAGTATGAAGTCTAAGAAGCGGTGTTGCCTCAACGGGATTTCTAAATTCTGAAAAATTACTCGCACCTTCTTTAATAAACGTAGTGACTCTCTGGCTGTTTTTTAGCATTATCTGTCCTGGGGAAGCGTCAGTTATCCCAGAGTTAGATGAAACCATAAACCCTTGACCTACGGGTGCATATAATCTTTCTACATAAGCTGGAGTATATCCAGTAGTAGGAGTAGTAGGATTACCAGCATTATCATAATTCATAAAAGTTGGTACAGTATAAACACCGCCAGAGATATATGGATCACCAGGTCCTGGAACCCAAGTACCATAGCCACCCTTATTATCTAAATATAAATGAGAATTTATAGATCGATCTTCATCCCAATAACGAATGGCATCTATTTCTTGATTATCTGCATCATTAAAGAATAAATTTAAATCTAAAACAGATGGGTATGGATTTCCTGTAAGAGTAAAGTAATAACTCGTTCCGTCAGAAAATGGAATTGCAGCTGTTTGTGCTGGCAATGTGATAGTACCATTATTTGGACGTCCTCTAAAATCGTATCGTTGATTTTGAGGTTCATTATAGGGATCTCCATGAACAGTAATATCAGTTCCTTTCATTATAAATCCGTAACCTGGTTGTGTTGTATTTCCACCTCCCAATGCAACCCACCTTTGATTCACAGGATTCCATCTATAAAGCCATCTCGTAGAAATTCTAAGAGGAGATGAAGTTGAATTATGTGCGGTAGTAGTTTGTGTAACTATAGAGTTTGTGTAAGAAAGAGAATCATAAACCCTTAGAATTCCAAAGTTTTGGTTACCAGAACTCACAGGAGTTCCTACAGGTGAAGCCCAAAAATTATAATCATAAGAATCTGAATTACTTTCTTGATAAATAGAAACGAAACCAGTTCCACTATTGGCAGAAGCAGTATTTCCTTGTAATAATTGAGATTCATCTCTAAGATAAATACTAGCTCTTGTTGTAGGGTCGTTAGTGTTTTGAACTAAATTAATATCTTGTTCAACAAATAAAAGCTGATCTTTGACAAAAACATAGGAATCTGTCGAAGTAGTTGCGTTCGGGGTAACGTACAACTGTGCATTAGTTACATTAGCTATTGTTGCAATAGCCAATAATAGTAGTAGGTTTTTCATACTTATTATGTTTATGAAGGGTCTATTTGGGGTAAAGCCTTCTATTTCAAAGTGTAAAAATAATAATATTTTTTAAATATCAGCATGTTTTGAAGGAAATTTCTTCCTTTTAGATTGTTTGGATTTATTTCTATTTCTTTGAATTATGAAAAAAATGGAAATTGGTAATAGGGTTTCGGTACTGGATGAGGATATTTCTGGTATTGTCAAAGAAATTAATGGAAAGCTTGTTGTCATTGAAACATTAGATGGTTTCGAAATGACCTATAATCAAAAGGAATTAGTAATAAATGAAGGTATTTCTGAAGATAATTTAATAATAGGTATTAATCATTCAATTATTTCTGAAATTGAAAGTAACCCTAAAAAAAGACATAATTCTCGAAGTAAAAAGGGGATTCTTCCTCCAATGGAAGTTGATTTACACATTGAACAGTTGGCAAACAACCATAAAAGTTTGTCAAACTATCAAATACTTAATATTCAGATGGATACTGCTAAGCATAAATTGGAGTTTGCTATTAAAAAGAAGATTCAAAGAGTTATTTTTATACATGGAGTAGGAGAAGGTGTTTTACGGGCAGAATTGGAATTTTTGGTAAATCGATATGATAATTTAAAGTTTTATGATGCCGATTTTCAAAAATATGGACGTGGAGCAATTGAAATATATATCCCTCAATCTGTTATGGGCAACTAAAAACTAGGTGTAGTTAGTAAAGTTCCACTTTGTATTGCTTGAATACCTCCAAAATCTAGGGTTTCATACGTTATTTGCTCATTGCCACTTGTTAATACTAAATTGTAAACTTTTAGTAAAACTGTGGTAGAAAAATCGAAAGTATGTTCTCTATAGGTATCAATAACAAAACTCTTTGAAATATTAGGATTTAAAAAATTTGGACCAATAGAAGGATCATCTATATCATCTGAAGGGTCTAAATTCATATCAGCATCTTCATATCTAGTTAAAACACCGTCTCCATCATCATCTTCGTCCAAATAATCCGGAATTAAGTCTCCGTCAGTATCTTTTGGATTAGTAAGTGGGTTATTGTCACCATCAGCGTTTTCAGTATCTAATTCTAATAAGGTTGGAACGTTATCTCCATCGTCATCAAAATCGAAATAATTTAAAATACCGTCTTCATCTGTATCTAGTAAGCCTTCATCTCCAGCATCAATACCGTCCAAATCATCATAACTTGCAATTGTAATAAGCTCCCCAGTTCCAGAATTGCCTAAATATTCCGACGTAACTTGCGGTGAAGTAGGTGGAACTTCATTACAAAAATAACTAGAAGTAATTTCACTATTAAAAATTCTATAATTCACATAATTTGAAGTACCATCTAATGTAATGCTGGTTGTATCTGAAGTAATAAAAATATCCGAATCACCCTGAAAAAGTAGTGATAACGACTCTGTTTCTCCTTCATTTAGCTTGAAAAATAAATATGTATTATTTCCAGTGCAAAATTGAAGATCGGTGCTATCAAAATTAAAAGTAGTAACAATGACATCTCCATCATTGCATCCAAGAAATAGCATGCTCAAAAGAAAAAAATATAGAAGTTTTTTCATATTTATAATTTGTATTGCAAAATAAAGGAATTCTTCTTTAAAGCGTTCATTGATAAGTAATATTAATATGTATTTTTGCAGAATCCATAGATTAATAGAACTTAATGAAGAAAGTATATTTTGATAGTGCCGCAACGGCTCAGTTACGAAATGAGGTAATACACACCATGACAAATGTTCTTAAAACAGAATATGGAAATCCCTCATCTACACATACTTACGGAAGGTCATCTAAATCATTGCTAGAAAATTGTAGAAAGGAAATCGCTAAGATTTTTAATGTACAAGCTTCCGAAATTATATTCACATCTGGAGGCACCGAAGCCGATAATCTTGCAATACAAAGTTGTGTTAGGAATTTAGGTGTGCAAAGAATTATTACAAGTAGATTAGAACACCATGCAGTATTAAATACTGTTGAATCACTTCAGAATAAAGAAGGAGTCGAAGTCTTATACGTAAAACATAATGCAGACAGTAGTATTGATATTGATGATTTCATAACTCTTTTGAAAAAATCAAAGGCAAAGACATTGGTCAGCCTAATGCACGTTAATAATGAAATAGGGACACTTTTACCTATAGAAAAGATTGCTTCGCTTTCAAAAGAAAACAATGCTTTATTTCATAGTGATATGGTGCAATCTATTGGGCACTTTAAAACCGATTTTGGAAGTGTACCCATAGATTTTGCAGCAGCTTCTGCACATAAATTCCATGGACCAAAAGGTGTTGGTTTTGCATTTGTAAGAAAGAATTCAGGATTAAAGCCACTTATAGTAGGTGGAGGGCAGGAGCGAGGACTTCGCGCGGGAACTGAGGCTGTGTACGCCATTGCTGGAATGACCGAAGCGCTAAAAATTGCGTATCAAAATCTCGAAACCGAACAACAATATATTGCTTCTTTAAAAGAGTATTTAAAAACCGAAATATTAAAAACCATTGCCGGCGTTACTTTTAATGGGCTAAGTGGTGATGCTGAGCATAGCACTTATACTATTTTAAATGTGAATTTACCTATTCCTAACGATAAAGCACAATTGCTAGTTTTTCAAATGGATTTAAAAGGAATTGCCTGCTCTCAAGGCAGTGCCTGCCAGAGTGGGAGTAATGAAGGTTCGCATGTTTTAAAAGAGATACTTTCTTCTGAAAAATTAAAAAACCCTTCTATTCGATTTTCATTTTCGTGTTTTAATAATAAGCAAGAAATAGATTATGTTATTAAGACACTAAAAGAGTTTGTTGAAAATTAAAACCTCGAAGTAATTCTTACATTAAAAACTCTAGGAGTAAGATAATTAGGTATCGCATATTGTACTTTGGTATATACGTCTCTCACAAAAGTATTTGTAATTGAGTTTTGCACATCGAAAATATTAAATATCTCTGCACCAATGGTTAATTCTTTGAAAGACTTAAAAATGCCACTGTCTTTTCTTTTTTTATCATGAATTAACACATACGAAACACCCAAATCGGCCCTTTTATAATCATTTAACCTAGTTTGAAAGTTATACGGATCCGCATAACTAGGAGAGCCACCAGGCAATCCAGTATTATACACCATATTTAGGTACATTTTTAAGTCGGGAATAATCTTCACGTAATCTTGAAAGAGCACACCAAACTTTAAACGTTGATCTGTAGGCCTAAAAATATAGCCACGATCATCGATGTTTTCTTCGGTTTTAAGATATCCAAAACTCACCCAACTTTCTGTTCCGGGAACAAATTCCCCAGCCAAACGCAAGTCCAATCCATAAGCATACGCAACAGCATTATTATTTGCGCGATAACGAATACGTACATTTTCCAATGTGTACGGGTTTACATCGGTTAGGCTCTTGTAGTATAATTCAGAATTAAGGGTAAAAGGTCGCTCCCATAAATCGAAACTATAATCATTCCCCAATACAATATGAATAGATTGCTGTGCCTTCACACCAGGTCTCACCGTTCCTGTAGAATCTCGTAACTCTCGATAAAATGGTGGTTGATGGTAAAATCCTCCCGAAATTCGGAATAACATATCCATCTCCCAATCAGGTTTTAAAGTAATTTGAGCTCTAGGGCTAAAAACGGTTTGTGTAGTACTTTTTATACCATCGCCACTTACATTCCAGTTTTGCGCACGAACACCCGCATTAAGATATAATTCGTTATTTCCTAAATTGGTTCTTTTACTCCATTGGGCAAATCCAGAAACTCTACTTATCTGAACATCATTTTGTGCCCTAATGGTTGTATAGGGTACAATAGGTGAGTCAAAGGCTTCATAAGGCTGATCGTTTGCATAATCTTCTAAGGGAGGTCTAATGGAGAACCCAGCAGAATCAATTATTTCGTATTCCTGGATTCGGTCCCGGATATCTTCGCGAGTGTATTTTATTCCGTATTCAATTCGGCTATCATTGATGTCGTAAACACCCTTATGTTGAAAATTCATAATAAGTGCATCTAAGTCATTACGAGCGTGCGTTAGCTGACCGCCGATACCTTCAGCAAATTCAACCTCACCTAGATTTTCATCTCCAATATTAGTATTTACTTCACCTAAAAGATACTGCGCTAAAATATCGTAGTACTCTTTTTCAGTGGTTTGGTAAATTGAACCAATAAACTTAGCAGTATAGTTATCTGAAACAGCGTAGGTACCTTTTAAAGCTCCAAAATAAGTGTTGTATCGATCTTCTTCCTGACCTTCATAAAAAACTAACAGGGCACGGGGATCTGCTAGTGTTCCAAAGTTTGTTTGACGGGTCAAAGGTTCGTATTGGTAGTCATTAATAGAAACATTCCCTAAGACACCTAACTCGAACTTGCTACTCACTTTATATGTTAAATATGTTTGTGCATCGGCAAAACGGGGTCTAAAGTTGGTTTCGGTTTCCTTTGCATTTACAAAAAGGCTGTTATCTCTATATCGAAGCCCAACAATTCCTGTTAGCCTTCCTGATTTTGACTTTCCACCTACGGAAACACTTGCTCCCAACAAACTCGCATCCAACGAAGCTTCAAAGCTTGTAGGACGACGATAGGTGATATCTAACACTGAAGAAAGCTTATCGCCAAATTTTGCTTGAAATCCTCCCGCCGAAAAATCGACACTCGAAGTTAAATCACTGTTTACAAAACTTAACCCTTCCTGCTGTCCACTTCTTATAAGGAATGGGCGATAGACTTCAATTTCGTTTACATACACTAAGTTTTCATCGTAATTTCCTCCACGTACGGCGTATTGCGTACTTAATTCGTTATTTCCACTCACTCCTGGGAGAGACATTAAAACGTTTTCTACTCCAGCATTACCACCAGTCATTCGTCTAGCAATTTCAGGTGAAAAAGAAGTTACACCTTCAACTCGTTTTCGTTTTTTTGCATCAATAACAACAGTAGTAATCACTTCAACGTCTGTAGGCATTTGAGGATTAAATTCATAATCTTCATTCGACCCAAGTGTAACATTTAGTTTAATATTTTTATATCCTAGATATGAAAAGTTTAAAGTAATTTCTCTATTTGCAGGTATTTCTAAAACATAAACCCCATTATCATCAGTTAGCGTTCCCTTGTCTTCATAAGTGACTGAAACACCTGGAATAGTTTTCCCGTTTTCGTCAAATACGATTCCTTTTATGACGGCAGTTTGTGCTGAAACTAAAGTTGTTAGAAATGTAAAAAGGAGCAGTAAGGGAATTTGTAGCGTCTTCAAAAGCAAAAATTATAGTTGTTTTCTGAAAAAAGTTGCTTCAAATGTAGTACTATTTCCCACATTATCGACAACAATCAATTGTAAATTGTTTTCGGTTTCTTGAATTATGTCGTCATTAAAATCATATACAAGAACGTCTTTTTTATAATCATATTCTGTAAGAATAAATCTTCCGTTCACTGTTGCGCGGTAATTACTCACCCCAGATTCTTTATCTTCAATCTTAATTTTTAATTCATCAAGTTTACTAATCCATTGACCATCTTTAAAGTTAAGTGGCTCAACAATAGGAGGGATGGTGTCCATTGCTAGACAGTATTTACCAAAGGTCCTTACTCCTGTGGTTAATTTTGAGCCTTTACGAGATGTTGAATTATAATAAGGGGTTCCTCTGTAATTAATTCTACCAATATAGAGTTTACCTAAATCTGCTTCGTTATAATTTGACGCATCAACAGTGATGGTGATATTTCTATGAATGGGGATGATATCTTCATGAAATTTTAACGTATCTCCTTTGGCTTCAATGTCCAAAAAGGTGTCTTCGTATAAACTTTCAGAAGGAATATAGATACTAAATTTTCCTTTGGTAATAGATGTTGCTTGGTTTGAATAGATATAATCTGAAGTCTCTTTAACAGTTCTTGGCGTAAGAATTTCATCTTTCTTTCCATCAATAGGAATGGTAATTAAAACTGTATTTCCTTTAAAATCTGAAACTTCAATTGTATAAATAGATGAAAATCCATCTTCTACTTGCACATATCCATTATCTATTTCTTGTGTAATAACACTTAAAGGGTTATTAGTTTGTCTAAATAATTTTTGCACCCGACTTTTATTAGTTTCAAAATATGTATAGTCTATATAGCGATTTAAATACCGAGTTTCGTCAAACGAAAACTTATTAAATACTACCGTAAAGCGTTCCTCACCGTTAAATTTTGTCTTAATTTGATAAGCTCCATTTTTATTGGAAGCTCCATTTTGTTGGTCGTAAGCCGAAATTCCAAAACCAATTTTTCCAAATGCACTTATGTTTTCGGCAACATAATTACCGTCTTTTTGCCTTTTCAATCTAAGTTTTACAGGATTTTGAGATTGATCAACCTGTCCGTCTTCACCTATTGGGTAGGCAAAGACACTATTGATTAAGGGTTTTTTTGTATCTGGAATTTCTATGCCAAATAACATGGGATTCATAGGACGGGAAGCCGGATCTCTTATTTCGAAATGTAGGTGAGGACCTCCGCTACTTCCACTATTACCAGTAAACCCAATAATGTCACCTTTTTTTACGGGTAAGACAGAAGCCTCTGGGAATAATTCAATCTCAAACGTTTCCTTGTTGTACTGGTTTTTCTTAACATATTGTTGAATCTCACCGTCAAATTTGTCTAAATGGGCATACACAGTATTGTACCCATTTGGGTGTTGGATATACAACGCTTTTCCATAGCCATAATGAGACACTTTAATTCGTTTTACATAGCCATCGGCAGGGGCGTAGACTGGAAGACCTGTTTTTTGCTGTGTTTTAATGTCGAGCCCACTGTGAAAGTGATTACTTCGTAGCTCACCAAAATTCCCAGAAAGTATCATCGTTATATCCAAGGGATTACTGAAATAATCCACAGGAAGGTTTTCTTGACTGCACACTGAAAATGCAGAAAGAACCATGAAAAAGAAAAAGTGCTTCATTTTATGAGGGCGTTACACTAAGAATTAATGGGGAGTTTTCGATTTTATTGTACTTCGCATCAATATTACAAAAAAATACAGAAAAACAGTTGGCTTATTTAAAGCCGAATGTTAACTTTGTGAAATAAGTATTGATAAAGCTCATTGAATGTCTCAACTTTCAGAAATTGTTGATTCTCTTGAAAATAGAATAAGTAAGTTGCTTCATAAATTTGAAAAACTGAAGCAAAGTAAGCTTAAACTTGAAGAAGAAGTTCAGATTTTAAAGGACCAACAACGTCAATCCAAACAACAGATTGATGATTGGAAAGAAAAGTTTGAGAGTTTAAAAACAGCAAACTCAATGCTTGGCAGCGACCAATACAAACGAGATACAAAACTCAAAATAAATGCTTTAGTTCGGGAAATAGATCAATGCATTGCTCAACTTTCCGAATAACAATAAAATCAATGTCGAACGCGTTAAAAATTAAACTTTCTATTGCAGACCGGGTTTATCCATTAACCATTAATCCCAGTCAGGAAGAAGGCCTTAGAAAAGCCACTAAGAAAATAGAAGAGATGATTAAGCGCTTTGAAAATAGTTACGCCGTAAGAGACAAACAAGATGTTTTGGCCATGTGTGCCCTTCAGTTTGCAGCTCAGGTAGAACAAAAAGACATCGATAAAGTTAATGATCAAGAACAAGTAGAAGAGAAGCTCGAAGCTTTAAATAAACTATTACAGAATCATTTAGCATAACGTTCTTTTAAATATATAATCAAGGTTACTGCCTACATTAGTATTATTTTTTGGTAAACTCAACAGGAATTCTTTAAAAAGGGTGAGTTGAAGTTGTAAAAGCGAGCCGTCTTTGAGCGGATACTTGACCAGCTTGTTAACCCTAAACTTGTTTTTAAGGAGTTTATACAAAATCGCAATTATTAATGTAGGCTTTTTTATTTCACCAAATCAACAACAATGGACAATATAATTACAATAATAATTGCGGCAGTTGCAGGATTGATAGTAGGATTTGTTATTTCGAAAATTCTTGAAAAAAAACAAGCTACACAAATGATAAAGTCTGCAAAGAAGAACGCAGCATCCATACTAAAAGAGGCAAAGACAGAAGCAGAGTCTATAAAAAAAGAAAAAATACTGCAGGCCAAAGAGAAATTTATCGAACTTAAGTCTGAACACGAAAAAGTAATACTAAGTAGAGATAAAAAAATTGCGGATGCAGAAAAGAGAATTCGCGATAAGGAATCTCAAATATCAAGCGAGTTAGCTAAAAATAAAAAGTTGAGTTCCGACTTAGAATCGCAAAGACAGGCTTACGATGAAAAATTAAAGTTCATCGAAAAGAAAGAATCTGAATTAGAGAAACTACATAGAAGCCAAATAGAGCAACTAGAGGTTATTTCAAGTCTTTCTGCAGAAGATGCCAAAAATCAGTTGTTAGAGAGCTTAAAAGGGGAAGCAAAGACAAATGCTATGGCGTATGTTCAAAACACCCTAGAAGAAGCCAAAATGACCGCGCAGCAAGAAGCAAAGAAAGTCATTATTAATACCATTCAGCGAATTGGAACAGAAGAAGCTATCGAGAATTGTGTGTCGGTTTTTAATCTTGAAGGAGATGACGTAAAAGGACGTATTATTGGTCGAGAAGGAAGAAATATTCGCGCCATTGAAGCTGCCACAGGTGTTGAAATTATTGTCGACGATACGCCAGAAGCAATTATCCTTTCTTGTTTTGATTCTGTGCGAAGAGAGATTGCGCGTCTTTCATTGCATAAGTTAGTGACCGATGGACGTATTCACCCAGCAAGAATTGAAGAAGTTGTAAAGAAAACAACAAAACAAATTGAAGAAGAAATTATTGAAGTTGGAAAGCGTACCGTAATTGATCTAGGAATCCACGGATTACATCCCGAATTAATAAAAGCAGTAGGGAGAATGAAGTATCGCTCTTCTTACGGACAAAACTTATTGCATCACTCTCGTGAAGTCGCAAGACTTTGTGGCGTTATGGCTTCGGAATTAGGGTTGAATGCTAAGTTAGCCAAGCGAGCAGGATTATTACACGACATTGGAAAAGTTCCTGAAGCCGAAACAGAAACACCTCACGCAATCCTTGGAATGCAATGGGCAGAAAAATATGGCGAAAAGCCTGAAGTTTGTAACGCCATTGGAGCACACCACGACGAAATTGAAATGACCGATTTACTTTCGCCTATTGTTCAAGTATGTGATGCCATTAGCGGTGCACGTCCAGGAGCAAGAAGACAGGTGTTGGATTCTTACATTCAGCGATTGAAAGATTTGGAGGATATTGCCTTTGGATTTGGAGGAGTGCAAAAAGCCTACGCAATTCAAGCAGGTAGAGAATTACGTGTCATGGTGGAAAGTGAAAAGGTGAGTGATGATAAAGCCGCACAACTTTCATTTGAAATCTCTCAGAAAATTCAAACAGATATGACGTATCCTGGTCAAGTAAAAGTTACTGTAATTCGCGAAACTAGAGCAGTTAATATTGCCAAATAGTTTAACATAGATTGCACAATAAAAAAAGGCTCCTAAATGGAGCCTTTTTTTATTCATCATAAATATTGTAATACCCTTTTTCAGGCATTTCAAAGAATTTACCTGTAATAAAGCGGTAGTTTTTATCTAAGCCCGAAATTAGATTCATATCATCTTCATCAAGCTTAATTTCACCTGCTTTTAAATTACTCTCCATATTTTTTGGTGTCACAGATTTGGGAATCACAGAAGTTCCTCTATTTGCGTGCCAACTCACTAATACCTGTGCGGGATGAATGTTGTGTTTTTGAGCGATACTTTTTACTTTTGGAATATCAAATAAGTTAGGCTCATTAACGGCTTTCATTTGTTCTGAACGATCTCCAGAACCTAATGGAGAATAAGCGGTTAAAAGGATGTTGTGTTTATTACAAAATTGAAACAATTCCTTTTGTTGCAACAATGGATGAAGCTCCACTTGGTTTACTTCGGGATTTATCTTCGATTTTTCAATCAAGTCTGAAAGCTTTTTTACACTAAAATTTGAAACACCAATATGCTTCGTTAATCCTTTTTCTTTGGCTTCTTCCAACTTTTTCCAAGTTTCAATGATGGGGACTTCAGAAAGAGACACATAATCTGAAGCATTTTCTGGCATGGGAACGCCTGCTTTAAAAGCCACTGGCCAATGGATTAGGTATAAGTCTAAATAATCAAGTTTCAATTTTTGCAAAGAGTCTTTTAAAGCGAGTAAAACATTTTCGGGATGGTGCGCGTCATTCCAAAGTTTTGAGGTAATAAATAAGTCCTCTCGTTTAATTTTTCCTACGGCAAATACTTCTGTTAATGCTTCGCCAATATCAGCTTCATTTCCGTAGATTGCTGCAGTATCAATATGCCTGTAGCCTATTTCAATAGCGGCTTTTATAGCTTGTTTTACTTCATCTCCTTTTGCTTTCCAAGTTCCTAGCCCCACGACAGGCATCGTTTCACCGTTTGTAAATTGTAATGTTTTCACGTTGTATTGTTTTTTGAAAATTACAAAAAGGGATAGAGCTTATAAAGTGAATTAACCGAAATAACCTTTTTTTAACCTTTACTTTCGGGGATGAAATTGTTCTATCACTTTGGTTAAATGTGACTTGTCGATATGGGTGTAAATCTCGGTAGTGGTAATACTAGCATGACCTAGCATTTGTTGAATGGCACGTAAATCGGCGCCATTTTCTAATAGATGAGTGGCAAAGGAATGCCGAAACGTATGCGGACTTACCGTTTTATGTATTCCAGCTTTTTCGGTTAGGTCTTTAATAATAGTAAATACCATAGCCCGAGTAAGCGGTTTTCCTCTTCGGTTTAGGAAGACAGTATCTTTTGCTTTATCATTTATTTTTTGATGTACACGTATTTCTTTTAAATAAATGGAAATATATTTAATGGTATTATTTGCAATGGGGACAAATCGCTCTTTATCCCCTTTACCAGTGACTTTAATGAATCCTTCTTCAAAGAATAAATCGGATATTTTTAGATTGGTCGCTTCAGAAACTCGCAGGCCACAACCATAAAGCGTTTCCAGCAACGCTCTATTTCGTTCCCCTTGAGGGGAGCTTACATCAATTTGTTGAATGATAGCATCTATTTCACTTTCTGAAAGTGTATCAGGTAATTTTCTTCCAATTTTTGGACTTTCAATAAGCTCCAATGGATTGGTTTTGCGGTATTCTTCAAAAATGAGATAATTAAAAAAACCTCTTAATCCTGAAATAATACGCCCTTGTGATCTAGGATTTACTTCTTTGGCAATTTGATAGATAAATTCTTGAATGGTTTTATCGGTTATCTTTTCTGGACTTTCTTCTATAGCGGTAGCTTCTAGCCATTTCATCAATTTTTTGATATCCAAAAGATAGCTGGAAATAGAGTTCTGAGATAACCCTCGTTCTATGTGTAAGTAATTTTGATAATCTTTAAGCGCTTGATTCCACTTCACCTTAAATCTTATAATTTTATTAAAAAATATGTTAGTTACAAATTTCGTTATAATTTAGTACAATAAACAAACATTTAAATAATATGAAAAAAGTATTGATTTTATTAGCAATCACTCTTAGTACAACGACCATTTTTGCGCAAGACCTAGATTTGGGTATTAAAGCAGGGATGAACTTTTCTAATATCACAGATGCCACAGGGCTTAGCAATAGAACGGGCTTTGTTTTTGGAGCCTTTGCAGGTGCTAAACTTGGAGATAAAGTAGGGATTCAAGGAGATTTATTATACTCTCAACAGGGAGCTGAGTTTGATGGTGGCGAAATTGACTTAAATTATGTAAATGTTCCTGTTGTATTGAAATATTTTCTTACCGAAAGTATTCATATACACGGAGGGCCACAGTTTGGATTTGTAGTTGATGACAATGTTAAAACTGTTTTTGGAGATATTGAAGAAGATGTTGAGTCTAAAAGTTTTGACCTTACAGGAGTTGTTGGAGTAGGAGTTGATTTGCCATTTGGGATTCGTCTAGATGGAAGGTATAATTTTGGATTAACCGATGTTTTTGATGGTGGGGATGGTAAAAACAGTGTTATTACGGTTTCTGCTGGATATTCCTTTCTATAATATAGAAACACTATAAATATTCATAGGGGCAACTAGTAATAGTTGCCTTTTTTTATTGGCTTTCAGTGTGTTAACAACTTTGTTGAAAAATAGGGCATTTGACATATTGGATACATAGCTAAATATTTCATAGCTTTATTTCTTATTAATCAAACTATTTTAATTATGAAAAAAGTATTATTATTTGCTGCATTTGCAGTTTTCGCAATGACCACGTCTTTTTCACAAGGAGAAAGTGCTGGCGGAGCAACAGACCAGGGTGCCTGGCTAATTGAGGCTAACACTGGCTTTGGTGAAGTCTTTGGTGGTGGATCTGGTATTTTCTTACGATCAATAGATGGAAACACTGCCTGGAATGCAGGATTCGATGCAGGATATTTCATTTTAGATGATTTAGCCTTAAAAGCGGGTCTTGGTTATGGAGACTCTGGCGTAGACGGTGTAGATGGAACTTTTGGATGGAAATTTGGAGGTAAATATTATATAAACGGTAATATTCCAGTTGGAGCAGATGTTAATGGTGCTTCTGGGAACGACTTCTCACCAATGTGGGTGGGAATTCAAGCTGCATATGCTTGGTTTATTGCTGACAATGTAAGTATTGAACCTGGATTACGTTATGGTCTTGGGATGAATGAGGATGCAGGCGATGGAGATTTTAATGTCCTTTCATTCAATGTAGGTTTTGCTATATTTTTATAATGATTAAATTCTACACTTTTAAAGGAGCTCCTCGGAGCTCCTTTATTTTTTCTTCCAAAGTTTAAAAATAATGATTGCTGAAGCGAATGCAATTGCAAATAAAAGGGTAGCTCCTAAAATATTTCCATAAATTAAATAGCCAGTTGCAAACAACGAAGTATATACAAAGACAATTCCTAAGAGCATAGAAGCAAAATCTATAGTAAATTTATCGTGGGTTTCCTTTAAATGATAATTAGATGAAGCTTTTTGTTTAAATGCTTTCCAACCTATACCGTAAGGTGTCACTTTATTGTAAAAGTTTACCAACGTAGTCATATTAGTAGGCTGGGTGAGAAGGGTTACCGCAATCCAACTTATTGTTGTAATTAATACACCAAGCACAAGCTTTTCGTGATCTTCTAACCCAAAATCTACCATTTGGAAAAGTATTGCCACCACAAAAGAAACAATCATTCCCGTAATTTCACTGAAAGCGTTCACGCGCCACCAAAACCAACGTAAAATAAAAATTAACCCTGTTCCTGCACCAATCTGCAAGAGGATATTAAAAGTATCTAAAGCACTTTCAAACTGAAGCGCCAATAATGCCGAAAGAACCATTAAAACCACCGTTGAAAGCCTTCCAATGTTTACGAGTTCTTTTTCGGAAGCATCTTTCTTTATGAATCGCTTATAAAAATCTAACGAAATATAAGAGGAACCCCAATTTAAATGCGTTGAAATAGTGCTCATAAAAGCCGCAATAAGTGATGTAACTACCAATCCTAACAACCCTGAAGGCAAATGGGTAAGCATAGCAGAGTACCCTAAATCGTGGCCCGCTTTAGCATTTGGAAATGCATTAGATATATCTGAAAGTTCAGGATATAGAATTAATGAAGCCAACGCTATTAAAATCCACGGCCAAGGACGAATGGCATAATGCGCAATATTAAATAGGAGGGTAGCGCCAATTGCGTTCTTTTCATCTTTTGCTGAAAGCATTCTTTGTGCTATATAACCCCCGCCACCCGGCTCGGCACCAGGATACCAAACGCTCCACCATTGCACCGCAATCGGAATCAACAGTAAAGTCCAAAGCGATTTCGAATCGCTAAAATCAGGAAGAAAATTAAGTTTATCGACTACGTTTTCATTTGCTAATAAATTATCTAAACCACCAATCTCTGGCATTTGAACTATATACCAAGCCGCCCAAATTGAACCCACCATAGCAATAATAAACTGAAGAAAATCTGTAAAGATTACCCCACGAAGTCCTCCAATAGAGCTATAAATTACAGTAATCACAGAGGCATAAACCACAGACTGCCAAGGCTCCAAATTGAATAAAATACCACCAATCTTAATTGCTGCCAAACATACCGCAGCCATAATCATGACATTAAAGAATACCCCAAGATATAATGCCCTAAAGCCCCTTAAAAAGGCGGCTTCTTTTCCGCTATAGCGTAATTCATAAAATTCTAAATCGGTGAGTACTTCAGAACGTCTCCACAATTTTGCATACACAAACACGGTTAACATTCCGGTTAATAGAAACGCCCACCATACCCAGTTTCCTGAAATACCATTTTGACGTACGATATCTGTTACAAGATTAGGTGTATCTGCCGAGAATGTAGTAGCAACCATAGAAATTCCCAGTAGCCACCAAGGCATATTTTTCCCAGAAAGGAAGAATTCTTGAGTATTTTTTCCAGATTTTTTGCTAACGATAACACCTATAAGAAGAAAAATTGTGAAGAATGAGAATATAAGAATCCAATCAAGTGTACTTAATTCCATTTTTTAATAAATTTTTAGTGATTCTGCCTGTGCAATCCAGTTGTCGCGCTCTATTCTTCCTGGGAAAAAGTCTATGAGTTCTGTAAGTATGCGAATATCTTCTACTTTAAATCGGCTGATTTGGTCGTAGTTATAAATTCCAATTTCGTTAAGTCGCTGCTCAATATATGGACCAATACCATTAATTTGAGTTAAGTCGTCTTTGGTTTCTTTTGAGCCATAACCAAAGTTTTCAAAATTTAATTCAGGCTTAGTTTTGGTATAGGTAATAAAACTAGTTCTGGCTTTTTCAACAATTTCTTCAGCAGATTTTGCAAGTGCTTCCTCTTTATTTCTATCGATAGTTTCTTGCTGTGTTTGTTTAACGACTTCAACAATTTTGGGCTTTATTTCTGTAAAGATTGTTTCAATATCAGAAATGCTTGTGTTAAGATTATTGAGTTTATTTAAGTTGGCTTGTCGTTTTATTTTTTTTACAATTTTTGAATATTTTGAGCGCTGTATTGCCCAAGCAGAATAATAACCAATTAAAAAGGTACTAAGCATTAAGAGAAAAATCCCCAGATAATCTGGTAGTTGATTTATAAACTCGTTTAATGGATTCATTAATTGGCTCTGTATTTTACTTCTATTCGTCTATTTAAAAACTGACCTTCTTCGGTGTTATTATTTGCTATAGATTTTGCTTCTCCTTCAGATAATGCAAGAACTCGATCTTTATCTAACTGCCCCTTATTAATTAAATACCAACGAACTTGTCGTGAATATTTTAAAGCAAGTACGTAATTATCGTTGGCATTTCCAATATTATCTGTATGCCCAACAATTTCAACTCTTACATTGGGGTTAGAAGAAAGAACGATTTTTACTTCTTCTAGTAATTCTTTTAAAGCATCATTTACAAAAATATCATTATTTACCAACTTTGGGTAAATTGTTTTGTCTTCTGGTAATTTAAATTTTAAAGAATTAAGTCTAACCGTGTCTAATGGCTTAAAAGTAAAAGAAATACCGTACGGGAAAACACCATTTTCATCGTAGTTAAAATCTTTTATCATAGACTTTACTGCGAGCTTTTCACGAGGAATACCTACACTTTCTAAGATATCTCTAATCTTGTTCCCTCTGCTTATACCAAGGTTAGGTGTTTTAATTTTTTCATTAGCTGCATATAATGCCAGTATTTGAACTTCTTCCTTTGGGTGTTCAACGAGGTAGGTGTTAATTTTATATTTGAAGTCCAAAATCTCAGGAGGAACAACTATCGAAGAGGTGTCTTTAAAAATGCTAATCCCTTTTGAAAATAGGAAAATAACATCACCATTTTGATTTGTAGCTCGTAATCCTTTGTTTAAAGGCTCTTCTTCAAATGTATTCTGAATATTTTCTGAAAGATTTAGCGTATCGGTAATTGAAGTATCCAGCGTATCTAAACTCACGAGTGGGAGTTCTTCATTTGTTTCAATTGGAGTAATGTCACTTAGCTTATCGGTTTGCTTTACTGGGTTAAGCCAAGAATACAGCCATAAGCCAAAGAATGACCAAATAAGAAAAACCAAAAAAGCAATAATGAAGTTTTTCATTTATGAAGTTAGGCTGTTAAAATTTTTTGTTTTGCGGGGCACAATATGAACAAATTTACAAAATTATAAAGGTGTAAGAATATACAGCGTCTATTATTTTAACCTATTTATTAACTTTAAATTGACAAGTGTAAATTTACTTATGGAAACGAATCAATTTTTAAATGATTTTAAGGAAAACTCATTCTATCGTTTAGACGAAAGTACCCGAATGATTGAAAGAAGTTTACTAGAAATTTCTTCTGAAGAACTCTGGAAAAAATCAATAGCAGCCTTAACAGTATTGGAAATCTTATACTTCATTTGTGCGGTAATATGACACAGTATGGTATTTCTTCTCTTGTAAATATTCCCGATATTAGAAATAGAGATGTAGAGATTTTAACTGAAGGAGGATTCTCTAAAAAAGAGCTGCTTTTTAAGCTTAAACACAAAAAATGACACATATAAAAAGCCCTTTACGGGCTTTTTATAAAATATTTCTTAGGCTATTTTAACCATCCTTTTGCAATGGCTTTATTACAGTACCAAACAAGGAAGATTCCTATTACAATTACCATAATAGGCATAATCATTCCGCCGGGACCATACACATCCATGGCTCCACTAATAAAGAAGTTATAAATCATTTGGACTATAATTCCCAATAAAGAAATTAGGAATAATGTTTTTGCCCATTTTTTTCTAAAAAGCATTAATAGTGCTCCTAACAATCCACCCCAAACTGCAATGGCAAATGCAGATGTTGCCCACACAGGGATGTCGTTGTAAAGTGCTCTTTCAGCTTCGGGAAGAAGATCTAATGCCTCAGGGGTCATCATTTGTTGCCCAACATAGGCCATAGCTCCCATGCCATTCCAAATAAGCGCAATTACTGCAATTATCCAAAAAACAGCAGAAGGTTTGTTGGTTGTTGTCATAATGTTTTGGTTTTTAAGTTGTTTGAAATAAAAGTACAAAAAAAATTATATAGTATCTTTAATCATAAATTACAGCTATGTCAACAATTATTCCTTCAACGGTTTTTACATTTTTAAAAGAGTTAAAAGCAAACAATCACCGTGATTGGATGCAAGAGCATAAAAAAGAATATCAGAATAATGAAAAAGCACTAAAAAGCTTTTATGCCGTAGTTCAAAAAGGCCTAAATCAGAAAGATCAAATTGAAAAACTAAAAGTCTTTAGAATTAATAGAGATATTCGTTTTAGCAATGACAAAACACCCTATAATGTGCACAGAAGTGTAAGTTTTAGTAGGGCAGGAGAGCACCGAAGAGGAGGGTATTACTTGCGCATTGAGCCAGGAAACACCTTAATGGCGGGCGGTTTTTTTGATCCTAATCCTGCTGATTTACTCCGTATCCGAAAGGAATTTGAAATGGATGCTGCACCCATCCGAAAAATCTTAGGAGCGAAGGAGTTTGACAAAGCTTTTGGAGGGTTTATTCAGGAATACAAGGTAAAAACAGCACCCAAAGGATTTAGTAAAGAAGATCCCAATATCGATTTAATTCGTTTGAAAAGCTTTTTTGTCACTCATAAATTTTCAGATAAAGAAGTGACTTCTCCAGAATTTAAAGACAACCTTTTGCACCATTACGTGTTGCTTCGCCCATTTTTCGACTATATGAGCGATGTGCTTACAACCGACCTAAATGGTGTTTCAACCCTTTCTTAATAAAGCGTTGCGTATTCCAGTAATTGGATGTTACTTTTTAAACGGTCCTTTACAATATTCATCATACGCTTATTAAGCGCCGATGAATTTTGAATATAAGTTTCATATTCAGTAAGTGTGAATTGTCCAATGATAATTCCCTTTAGTGAATTTCTGAATTTCATATCCTTATGTATGGCATTCTCAATATAATCTAACCGTTTTTCAATAGTAAGATCGTAAAATACATTCTTGTGTTTTGCAGCATAGTTCCTAAAAACAGAGACTAATAAGTCGTTTTGAAGCTTAGCAACGGGACGCAAGGTTTGATTTTGAAAAATTTCATCGGCAGACATTCCAGGAACAACTTTTGCCGATATAATAATTGGGCGAAGACTTAAAAGCACTTCATCTCGAGTTTCCATGGTGATGTGTTTTAATAAAATTATGGAATTGAAGTGTGAAAATGGCTACAAATAAATGAAGTTATACACAATGATTTTAACAATGAAAAATAAAGCCCCATCAACGAGGATGGGGCTTTATGTAAATTTGAAGATTACTTTTTATCTAAATATGCTTCTTTTGAAAGAATCGCTGGCTTTTCAAGATTGTTTTTTTCTAAAAAGGATGTAAACTTTTTACCTTCTTTAGCCATTATCTCTGTAAATCGGTTTTTTTCTTTTTCAAATTCTTCAGAAATTAATTTGAAATTTTGCTTTTGGGCTCCAGACACTCTATCGTAACTTGAAGCAACATTAGCATATAATTCACCCATACGCTCACGCAATTCGGGTTCAGCAGAGGCAACATAATTATCACCTGTAGTAATCACTAAGTCCTTACGAAGGTTTTCTAATGCATCGTACAATTTTTGAGCATCCTTTTTTCCTTTAGGATGGTTTTCAATTATATTTTGCGTAGTTTTTTGAGTTTCAGTAATTTCATGAACCATAAAGGCTAAATCTTCTACCATAGTAAAGAGTGTGTTGGTTAATGCTTCTTGCTCTTTACGCTCTGCTAGCGTACCTAAAGAAGTTTCATCATACTTAAGTTCGATTACTTGTTCATAGGTATCTTTCCCTTTGGTTAATACTACTTTATAGTTTCCAGCGGGAACACGTTTTGGTGTAAACCCTGCAAAGGATAGTGTTTTTGCCTCTGCCATTTTTGGGGCCGAAGAAGTGAAATTCCAATTCACTACGTTAATTCCTTTTGACTTTCCCGCGGGAAGTGAAGTAATTTTATTTCCTTCCATATCTTGTATTTCCATTTCCATTTTCCCAAAGGTGTGTCGCTTCTTTAAATAGTAAATAATACGAGCAGCACTAGATCTATTAGGACCTACAAATTGTGTTTCGTTTCCAAAACCGCCCGAAAACCCACTTTGTTCTACCATAGTAAAGGGTTTTGTATCAAAAAAGTGAACATCTTTTGAAAGTACTTCTTGGCTTAATTGACGCAACGGGCTTATATCATCAATAATAATAACACCTCGTCCGTGAGTTCCCATCACAATATCATTGGTTTCCTTTTGAAGATCAATAAAATGAACAGCAACCGCCGGCATATTATTAGTAAACTTAGACCAATTTATTCCGCCGTCAATAGTAACGTAAAGACCAAATTCTGTTCCTAAAAACAGTAAATCTTCGTTTTCATAATCCTCTTGTATGTTACGGACAAAAGCTTTTTTTTCAATATCTTCTGAAATAATATTGGTCCAAGTCTTACCGTAATCTGTGGTTTTTAATGCATAGGGTTTAAAATCACCTGAAGTATGTCCATCGAACACAGCATAGGCAGTTCCTTTTCCGTGAACACTTGCTTCAATATGATACACCCAAGTATTCGCAGGAATGCCTACTAAGTTTGGTGTTACATTAGTCCAAGATTTTCCTCCATTGGTAGTAACTTGTACATTTCCATCATCTGTACCTACCCAAAGGATGTTTTCATCGAGGGGAGATTCTGCAATAGTAAAAATGGTGGTATGATTTTCTGCACCGCTATTATCCATTGATAAACCACCAGATTCTTCCTGATTTTGCTTAGACTTATCATTGGTCGTTAAATCAGGAGAAATAATGGTCCAACTATCTCCCATATCATCACTTTTGTGTAAAAACTGACTTCCCATATAGAAGCGATCTGGGTTATGATTACTTATAGCCATGGGAGCGTTCCAGTTAAATCGCAGCTTTGGTTTGCCAGCTTCAGCTAATGGCTGAATGGTCTTTGTTTTATTCTTATCTACGTCGTAGCGCCATACATTTGCTGCACCTTGCATTTCAGAATAAATAATATTTTTTGTGGGATGTTTTAATACCCTAAAACCATCCCCGTAACCCACACTATTCCAGTCACGTGCCTCTATACCTCCAGAGGAAGAAGAGGGGCCATACCAACTTCCATTATCTTGAAGACCTCCATACACATTGTACGGCTTTTCATTATCGACACTAATGTGATAAAACTGAGATAAAGGTAAATTTTCGGTGATTTCGAAAGTCGTTCCTCCATTCCAAGAACGATAGAAACCGCCATCGGTTCCGGAAAACATGACATCGCTATCCTTTATATGAAATGTAACATCATGAATATCACTATGCATATTTCCTAAATCTTTAAAGGTTTTTCCGCCATCTCTACTTATGGAGCCACTTAAACCTCCTTTAACTACTACATCTGGATTTCGGGGATCAACTGTAATTCTTGAAAAGTAAAAAGGTCGAACCACCAATCCAAAATCATTATTTAAATGCTCCCAACTTGCACCTGCATTTATAGACTTCCAAAGACCATTTTTGGTTTTATCTTCGGTTTCCAAAACGGCATACAAAATAGTACTATCGCTAGGCGCTAATGCTAAACCAATTCTACCAAGTGAACCAGATGGGAAGCCTTTATGGATTTTATTCCAAGTTTTTCCTGCGTCCACAGATTTATAAATTCCACTATTTACTCCCCCTGAATTAAATCCCCAACCCGATCTTCTAAACTCCCACATAGAGACATACAGTATAGAAGGATTATTTTGATCCATGATGACATCACCAGCACCTGTTGAAGGGTTAATATAAAGAATCTTGTTCCACGATTTACCCCCATCAGTAGATTTGTAAACACCTCGCACTTCGCTATCACTCCATAATGCGCCCAATACACCAACATATATTTCATTAGTATTAGTTGGGTTTATGACAATTGAAGCAATGCGTTCGCTATCCTCAAAACCTGGAATTTCTTTCCAAGTGCTTCCACCATCTGTAGATTTATATAACCCATTTCCGATGGAAACTGAGTTACGTGTCCAAGTTTCACCAGTTCCTACCCAAATAGTATTGTCTGGGTCTTTAGGGTCAAGTGTTACAACTCCAATAGATTGTACATAGTCATCAAATATAGGAGAGAAAGTTGCTCCTCCATCAATGGTTTTCCAAACACCACCACCCGCAGCTCCAATATACATGACTCGTGGGTTTGTGGGATGCATTTCAATATCATTAATTCGACCACTCATGAGGGCTGGCCCTATTTGTCGAGCGGTCATGTCCCCAAATAATTCGTTTCCCTTTAATGATTCATCTTGTGCCGATATTGACAATGGTAGCATTGCCAATGCTAGAATGAAATAGATTAGATTTTTCATAATGGTTGTTTTAAAAGTATGGTAAAAAAAATCCCCAAACGAGTAGGGGATTTTTTTAAGTTTTGTAAATATTATTTTTCGCCGTCCGTGGTTGTGCTTGAAGCTGGAAATGCGAAGATACTATTGTCAATTTCAGGGTTTACCGTAATGGCAGTCATTTTTATTTCCTGCCCGCCTGGTTGTCCTTTGGCTCCTTCGGTAATTGAAAAAGGGAAGTAAAAGCCATCTACTTCGTCATAATCACTCATAGTAGTTTGTGATACCATTCCTGCTCCAGGTCCAGCCTTTATTTCTTTTTCTATCACAATAGGAACAAAATTTTCTGTGTCAAAATAATAGAAGGTAATATCTTGTTCTTCTTTTCCGTCCACCATAATTGGTTCTTTAACAAGTTTTATCTTAAAAGTTTCAGTTCCTTCTATTGTTTCATTTCCAATAAGTTCTACTGTGTATCCTTTTTCTTTATAGTTTAAAAAAGAATCTGGGAAGTCATTCATTTCTAATTTATAGTTTGCCGTAGATTCTGCATCACTTTTTTCAGCTGCCATTGTCATTTGATTGGTACCCCATAGCGTTTCGCCATCAAATACATTTTGATAAAATGTCTGTCCTTGGAAATCTGCTTTTAACATAGATTTTCCATCTGCAGTTTGAATCATTTCAATAGGGAGTGACATCCCTTGAACATCAACACTTCCTTCGTATTTAAGAGATTTTACATTTTTCCAATTCTCTAACCCACCCGTATTCTCAAAATAATTATCTAAAATTTCGTCTACGGTTTGCGCTTGAAGTATTGAAGTTGCTCCAAAGCATAAAAGGGATAAAGTGATAAGTTTTAACTTTTTCATAAGTGCTTAATTAAGATTTTACATTAATGTAAGTATCGAAAATACTAAATATGTTACAACTTTTATATTTTTTTTGATTATAAAAATCCTTTTCAAAATAGGTATCTTTACTAAAATTTTTATTTATGAAATTTGGAAAAGTAGATGACCCAGGAAATATAGATTTTTCGTTGCCTAAAGATCACCCATCCACTAAGGAAGTTTTAAATAAAAGAAGTTCGAATAACCCTCTTAAAGTATATGTGGGATGCGCTAAGTGGAATAAGGCAGATTTAAAAGGATTTTACCCCCGTGGAACCAAAGATGAATTGGAGTATTACTCCAGACAGTTTAATTCAATTGAGCTTAACGCTACTTTTTATAGAATCTTTCCAAATGATGTTTTTGCCGGGTGGTATGAAAAAACACCTTCCGATTTTCGTTTTTTTCCTAAGTTTTTTCGAGGAATAAGCCACTGGAAACGGCTTGCAGATTGTGAAGATTTTTTGAATGAATACATTTTACACGCTTCAAACTTGAAAGAAAAGCTAGAAATGCCTTTTGTACAAATGCCAGATAATTTTGGCCCCAAAAACATGGAAAGGTTAGAACCCTTTTTTAAAATGCTTCCCAGAGATATTAAACCTGCCATTGAGTTTAGGCATACAGATTGGTTTAATGATGCGGCTGTTGCCAATGAATTGTACGATATTTTAGAACGAAATGAAATATCTAATGTGATAGTGGATACTGCCGGCAGAAGAGACTTGTTACATATGAAAATGACGACAACTACAGCCTTTATTCGTTATAATGGAGCTAACCATCAAAGTGATTATGACCGCTTGGATGATTGGGTGGATAGGCTTGAGAAGTGGGTGGCGCAAGGATTAGAAAATATCTATTTTTTTGTGCATCAAAATATTGAAAAAGCATCGCCATTGCTTTCGGCACATTTTATTAAAAATATAAACAACCGCTTAGGAACTAATTTAGTTATTCCGAAAATGGACAACCCAAAAGATAAATTTTAATGAGATTCCACAGTAGAAAATGGGTAAAACCCGAAGACTTAAACCCTAACGGAACATTATTTGGTGGCCGATTATTAGAATGGATTGATGAAGAAGCTGCCATGTATACTATCATTCAGTTGGAAAACCCAGGGATAGTGACCAAGTTTATGAGTGAAATTAATTTCAAAAGTTCAGCACAAAAAGGTGATATCGTTGAAATTGGAATAGAAGTTGTAAACTTTGGTAAATCTTCTATCACACTTCAATGTGAAGTACGGAACAAAATGACAAGAGAGACCATTATCACTATCGACAAAATTATAATGGTAAACCTAGATAAAAACGGAAAATCTGTACCCCACGGAAAAACAAAAGTAGAATATGTAAAAGACCGCCTGAATAACGAAGATGATGACGACTAGCTCTTTATTGCATCAAAATCTTTACCCGATGGAATTTCAAATAATTCTAACCCAAAATAGGGGATAGCGGCAATTAGGTGGTCAAAAATATCTGCCTGAATATGTTCATAGTTTTCCCAACGTTTATCGTGGCTAAAGCAAAATATTTCAATGGGAATTCCACGATCTGTAGGTGCTAAATGGCGCACCATTAAAAACAATTCTTTATTTATAGCTGGGTTTTCATGAATAAAAGCGTCTGCATATTTTCTGAACACACCTAGGTTTGTTTGATTTCTTCCATTAATAAGTAGCTCCTTATTAACATTATGAGTTGTGTTGTAACGTTTCACATCACGTTCACGATGGTCTAAATAAGGCTTAATGAGTTCAATTTTTTCTAATTTATTTATTTCTTCGGGAGATAGAAATTTTACGGTATTCTGCTTAATAAACAACGACCTTTTTATCCGTCTTCCATCAGATTCTTGCATTCCTCTCCAATTCTGAAAAGAATCGGCAATTAAACTATACGTTGGAATGGTCGTATAGGTATTATCAAAATTTTGAACACGAACCGTTGCGAGGTTAATTTCAGTTACATATCCATCTGCACCAAATTTGCTAAACGTAATCCAATCGCCAATACGCACAATATCGTTAACCGAAACTTGGATACTCGCAACAAAACCTAAAATAGTATCTCTAAAAATTAGTAATAACACTGCAGAAGCAGCTCCTAATGAAGCTAAACTCCCAATACTAAATCCAGAAATTAAATTGACTATTAAAAAAATGGCACCTCCCCATGCAAAAATCATTAAGACTTGCTGGTAACTTTCTAGTGGCTTATCCTGAAACTTCTCGTTACTTTCTCGTAAATAATTTTTGGTTGTGCGCAGTATGCTTCTAAAAATAAAAACCGATAAAACCACCAATAGAATTTTGGCAATTGTATAGCTTATTTCTTCAGTTTCAGGATAGTCATTAAATACAACGGGAATTAAATACCAAAATAAGTATAACGGTGCTAGATGTGCGACAAATCTTGGAAAATTACTTTTCACCAAAAAATCATCGTAAGTAGATTTTGTTTTGTTGCTAAAAGCCTTAAAAACTTGGACAATAACATTGCGCGTTACATAATCAATAATAAATACTATGATAATACCTACAATGGCAACAACAATGGTATTTAGCAAAGTTGCCCAAAAATCGGTCATACCTTGTTCGTAAAGGTATTTCCGAAGCATATCGGCATATTGAATAATATCTTTTTTATCCATTTAAATATTTTCTTTCGGCATAAAAAGGGCCAAAGGGTAACACAGAACAAAGTAATACAATAAGAAATGTGGAGGTTGGCCACTCAAGTTTTTCCTTCATGAAATAGGCAGCAACAACGTACATCATAAAAAGGATACCGTGAATCATCCCTACAACTTGAACCATTTGCGGCATTTCGAAAATATATTTTAGAGGCATTGCGATACCAAGTAATAATAGAAAAGAAAGTGCTTCGAGCGTACTTATAATTTTGAATTGTTTTATTGAAATATCCATTCACTAAAATTTTTTGCAAAGATACATATTGTAATTGGCGGCTCACTATTTTAACGATTTTTTAATCGCAAGGCAAAGGCTCATTTAAAATAGGGTATAGGTAATTTTTCTGAAAACTATAATGCCACCATTCGGTCCGTATGGTTTGAAATCCAAATTTCTTCATTCCATTAATTAGTAACTTTCTATTGTTCAATATATCTTCTGAAAAATTATAGTTGTCGATATGTGCCGCTCGCCCAAAAAAATCATAATCGCTCCCCATTTCGACATAACAACCCTCTAACGTTACCAATGTAATATCTACTGCGGCGCCTCGATTGTGGATAGAACCTTTTCCGTAGGGATTGGCTACGTAGGCAGCATTGGGTACTTTTTTCCACATCATTTTTTGAATGTCCAATGGGCGATAACAATCGTATATTTTAATTTTATAACCCTTTTCGCAGAAATAATCGTTTGCTAATTTAAGCGCTTCAGCAACCTCGGGTTGCAACAAACATTTTGCACAAGGATATAATATTTCACCCATAAAATTTTGTGGCGTAGCATACCTAATTTCAAAATCAAAACTAGTAGATAATGATTCAATATCCACCAAACTTTCCTGACTTTTACTACTAAAGAAAGTGCAAAGAACAAAGAACGCAGAAAGTAGACGATTCATAAATATCCTAATGGGTTACTACCCAAAGATACATTATCTTTGAAGAAATATTTTTTATGGAAAAGCTAACAGGAAAAGTGGCTCTCATTACGGGAGGAACAAAAGGAATTGGTTTTGGTATTGCCGAAGCCCTTTTGAAAAATGGTGTAAACGTTGCTATTACTGGGAGACAACAAAAAACTGTAAGAGAAGCATTAGTACAATTAAATGGTGATGGAAATGATGCTACTTACGCGATTGGTATTGAAGCTGATGTTAGAAATTACGAAAGCCAAAAAGAAGCGGTACGCCAGATTGTTGAGGAATTTGGAAAAATTGATATTGTAATTGCCAACGCTGGCTTAGGGCACTTTGGACCTGTACATGAACTTACTGTGGCACAATGGAATGATACGATTGACACTAATTTAACAGGTGCCTTTTTTACATTGAAAGCTACGACAGAGCAATTAATAAAAAATCAAGGATATTACTTTACCATTTCTAGCTTGGCAGGTACAAACTTTTTTGCCAACGGAAGCGCATACAATGCAAGTAAATTTGGACTCACAGGTTTTACACAAGCTGCCATGTTAGATTTACGCCAATATGGAATAAAAATAAGTACCATTATGCCTGGGTCTGTGGCTACACACTTTAATGGACGAACTCCAAGCGAAGAAGATGCTTGGAAAATTCAACAGGAAGATATTGGGCAAATAGTAGTTGATTTACTGAAAATGCATCCTCGTACTTTACCCAGTAAAATTGAGGTACGACCTTCGATGCCACCATCCAAGTAATATAAAGTATATAAAATAGAACAGCCCCATTACGGGGCTGTTTTTTTACAAAGCTGGCAAGTATGGATTAGTTTGCGCTAAGTAATGCTAAAAACTTATCTAAGTTAGGTAGAATAACAATTCGGGTTCTTCTGTTTTTTGAACGTCCTTCTTTAGTTTCGTTTTCAGTTAAAGGATGGTAACTACTTCTTCCAGCAGCAATTAATTTTGCTGGATCTACACCAAATTCGTCTTGTAATTTTCTAATTACAGCGGTAGACCGTTCTACACTTAATTCCCAGTTATCTTTAATGTAAGCACCAGGTTTTACTGTTTGTGCGTCTGTGTGTCCTTCAATTAAAACTTCCATGGCAGGTTCGCTATTTATTACATCTGCCAAACGTTGTAAAAGGTTATTTGCTTTTGGGTTTATTCTGTAGCTTCCAGAATTAAACAACAATTTATCCGAGATGGTGATCATTACTACCGTTTCATCAACATCAACACTTATATCATCGTTCTCACCTTCAGAAATAAATGTGTCGTCAAGATTCTTTTTCAGATTATATGAGATGATTAGATTCATAGAATCTTCTAGAGTTCTCGCTTTAGCTAATTCATTTGCATCAACTTTAGCAAGTGCTTCTTTCATTTGTGCTTTATCTTTATTAGATAAAACAACATTACCGTAATTTTTTAAACTTGTGTTCTCTAGTTTAACATTGGCATCGCTTAGCGAACGTATTTTGGCGTTATAATCGGCTACTCGCTCTTCAATTTTAGCATATTTTGCTTCAATTTCTTCTTTTTCAAGTTGGGTTTTAACTAAGGTTGATCTAGTATCGTTGTATTGATTCTCTAATTCAACGTATTTTTTTTTGGAGACACAGGCTGTTAAGCTCAATAGACCTGCAGTCATGGTTAGTGCAATAACTTTTTTCATAGTATATGGTTTTATGGTTTATGAAAAGGAGAACGGCGTGTTTGGGTAAAATTATTCGTTAAAGATTGCTATTGTTTTGTTAATTAAATATCCTTTTGTTTCTTATTTGTTAATGTTTACTAAAATCTGTTGAAATACTAAATTGAACCAATGCATTTTAGCTATTTTTATAGGAAATAATTTACGATGAAGATTCAAATACCAACAGAGGTGCCTCACCCAAGTAATAATTCACCTATTGACTTATCTAATATATTTGATGTGTTATTGTTTATTGTAGCACCTTTACTATTAATAGTGTTTTATTTTTTACTTCGGAAAAAGAGTAGGGGAAATGACAATTCAGAAAAAGAAGATATTTAGTTTAATTTGGCTTGAATTTTGGTAATTCAATCGTTATGAAAAAAAGCTTTTTTTATATTATTTGTGTTTTTATGACTCAATTGACTTTTGCTCAGATTGAGAGTAACACTAACTCTATTGAATTTGAAATAAACGACACCAATACTCCAGAAAATACAGGCCTAGAATTACCTGCCAGAAAAAAACCTACACTTACAATTCCATTAGAAGAGCGAGACCCCAATACAACTATTTCTATTGGGGAGGAAGAGAATGAAAAATTGGATATGACCAAAACCGATGGGTTGTTGGATAATAAAACAGACATTGCTCCCAAAGCATTCACAAAAGATAAAGAACCTACCGAAGAGTTTGACAAGGACATGAATCTTGGGGATATAAAAACAGGAGGGAGGTTTGTAAGCGTTCAATATAGAGATCATGAATATGTAGATGGAGATTTAATAAGGGTGTATGTAAATGACGATATAGTACAGTCTAGCGTATTTTTAAATAGTTCGTTTTCTGGATTCACACTAACACTAGAAGAGGGAATTAATAAAATTGAATTTGAAGCCTTAAATCAAGGTTCCTCAGGACCAAATACTGCCGAATTACATGTGTACGATGACAAGGGACTCATAGTTTCGGCAAAAGAATGGAATTTACTCACCGGAAGAAGAGCTATTATTACTGTAATTAAAGAATAGTTTTTATTTTAAAGCTGCTTCTGTAAGTAAAATGGGGTATGCTTTACCTAATGAAAATAATTCTTTTTCAGAAAGTTGTGCTAAATCCTTTTTAAATGTATGCTTTGCAAATGCATCTCTAAGTTCAATAAAAGCTTGGCTTATGGCGACTTGAACGGCGATAAAACTTTTATAACTGGATTCTCCAGAAGATTGTAATGAAATTATCGCTGAATTAGGGTTTTCTGAATAATAGTCTAACGACTCACCTTTGCAATAGTGGCAAGTACCATCGCCATTATTATCCACAAAAGATTTAATCGCTTCAGATAATTCTGAAAAGGATAAGAGTTGATTATTTACAAAGAGCTCATCGTTTTTATTCAAAAATATTCTCAACACATTTCGTTCTTTCGCGGGAATCGTGCAATCTTCAGTTAAGCATTTTGGAGGAAGTTTTCGTACAATGCCCTTATCATTGGGAATTGTTGTGGCAACTAAAAAGAAGATAAGTAATAGGAACGCAATGTCTGCCATGCTTCCTGCATTAATCTCGGGGGTGAATCTTACATTTCTCATGAGATGATGGTTTAAGGTTTTAATTCAAAACCAATAAACATTCCAAAATCAAAATAAAATGCTATTTGTATGTCGTCTTTCTTAAAAACTGTGCTGCTCCAGCATTTAACTGAAAGTCTAAATCACTGATAAATGAAGTAATATTGCCACCCTCAAAGTAGTTTGAAATGTGAGGTAATTTTGAAACAGCATCTTGATAATACTGCCTTAAATATTCACTTTTTGTAGGATATCCTTGCGCTTTACACCAATCCAAATAATCGATGCTATCATCAATTATTTCCCATTCACGCAATACAAGGACTGCATGCAATAAAGGGTTTTGAATTTCAAGATCGTTATACTCATCTTGAATCAAAACCAAATATGAATTATTTTTTATGAGTATGGTAGCATCAAAAACACCTTCAAAAATTGAAGGTGTTTTACTTTGTATTATAAATGAATTCTTTGAATAAAATTGTTTTAAAGCATCTATTTCTGGATACTTCTGCTTCATTACTCTTTAACTTCCTCTTCTTCCTCCATGCGAGCTATTATCTCTTCATAAGTTTCAATAGTAACATACATTTTACCTCCAATAGAGACAATTGGAGTGTCCATAGAATCTAAACGTTCTATACCACCAACTAAAGCACCCGACAATTGTTGTTTTACTCTTTCGTCCTCTTCAATCATAACCTTGCGATATTTATAAGGACTATCGTTTAAAGAACTAACCAGAGTATCACACTTACTAGTACAATTCTTTGGAATAAAAAGTGTAATAGGTTTTTTAGGATCAATTTTTATTAATTCGAAAGGTACTTTTCTTACTCTACGGGAAAGACTGTCGCTTACAGTAAGTTTGTATGTATACATAGCTTGCCAACCTCTTTCAACAATTAAAGTGGCTATATTTACTTTAGACGTTGCAGGAACACGATACACTAATTGTCTACCACCTCTAGCTCTAAAACCACTTCCTTCAACTTCTATAGACACATCAAGATCTACTAAATTTTTATTTACAGCATATATTAGAAGTCTATTGTTTTCTAATTTATCTTCAATATCTACAGTATATTCTTGCGAAAAAAGTGTTGCTGAAGTAGTTAAAAGTAAAAATGATAAGAATAAAATTTGTTTGAGCATTTCTTTTTCTTTAGGGTTCGAATATACTAATAAATGATAAACTCTGAAAAAAATAAATTTGGAGTAAACTATAAATCTTGATATATAAATAATCATTTATTTTATAGTAATTTAAGCAGCGTTTAGTAATGAATAATGTATTTTTAAGAAAATAAAACGCAATGAAACTACAATCACTATTTCTATTATTCTTTGCATTCTTTTTAATACAAGGTGTTAAAAGTCAAGAAAATTTAAGGCAAATGCATATTGAGTTACCCGATGATGAATTTGTTCAGATCGATAAATCTGCAATGCCCCGACAGGTTGGGTATAGCGTTAGATTGTCAGATATAATTACTTCTCAAGTAAATGTCGATGCTAATGGTCTAGACATTATTGGAGATGCAGGAAATGAACCCTCAATTGCAGTAGATCCCACAAATCCGAACAGAATTGTAATTGGATGGAGACAGTTTGATACTGTTACTAGCAATTTTAGACAGGCGGGTTATGGATACTCTTTAGATGGTGGATTAACTTGGACATTTCCAGGCGTAATTAATCCAGGTGTCTTTAGATCGGACCCTGTTTTGGATTTTGATGCACAGGGGAATTTCTATTATAATAGTCTTCGCGGCACATTTGAATGTGACGTTTACCAAATAACCGATGGAGGTACGGTTTGGTCTGGACCATTTCCAGCTGGAGGCGGTGACAAACAATGGATGCGCATGGATAGGAGTGGGGGTATAGGGGATGGAAATAATTATTCATATTGGAATTCTAATTTTACAACCTGTGAACCAGGACATTTTACCAGATCTACTGATGGCAGTTTTACTTTTGAAGATTGTATTACTATTGATGGAGACCCTTTTTGGGGAACATTAGCTGTTGATAGAAATGGGGATTTATATATTACAGGTACTGATGGAGGAAATATTATTGTTGTAAAATCTACAAACGCCAAAGACCCTAACCAAGAAATAGCTTGGGACTTTGTTACAAATGTTGACTTAGATGGACAGTTAAATGGTTTTTTTCCATTAAACCCAGCAGGGCTTATAGGGCAAGCTTGGGTAGATGTTGACATCTCAAATGGTTCTTTGGAAAATATTGTATATGTGCTGGCTTCGGTAGTTCGTGATAATGACCCCTGCGATGTCATGTTTGCTAAAAGTACCGATGGCGGGCTTACTTTTGAACCACCAATTCGTATAAATACAGATGCATTAGGTGGATATAATTGGTTTGGCACTATGAGTGTTGCACCAAACGGAAGAATTGATGTGGTTTGGTTAGACACTAGAGATGACGTAAATAATTTTGAATCAAGGTTGTATTATTCTTTTTCTGAAGATCAAGGGGATACTTGGTCTAATAATGAATTTTTGTCACCGTCCTTCAATTCAACTATAGGCTGGCCACAGCAAAATAAAATGGGAGACTACTTTGATATGGTAAGCGATAATAATTATGCTCACGTCGCTTGGGCTAACACGCTCAATGGAGGTCAGGATGTTTATTATACCCGTATCACGCCAGAAAATATTTTTTCAATCAACGATAATACATCGCCAATTTCTAATCTTTCGGTTATACCAAATCCATCAAGTGAGAATATTATTATTAGTTTTTCTTGCAAAGAATCGCAAAACATTAATGTCAAAATTTTCGATTTACTTGGTCGAGAAGTAGCAAATGTATACAAAGGGGGCTGTCAAGGTGAAGAAAACATATCATGGAAATTGGATAGCTCTTTAGAAAGTGGAATCTATTTTGTACAATTAAATTCTGGTAATTCTTCCGAAGCAATTAAACTTATAATAAGGTAATTTTTACTTTTATTAAGTAATTAGCTTTATTATATGGCATATTTTTGATATTTATCGGATAAAATGTTGTAAAAAACCGATAAAATGCTATTTTTGAAAAAAATAGTATCCTTATGAGAATTCGTACAAAGAGTTTTTATGCTTTAATCCTATTGTTATTATTTGGATTAAGTGGCTATGCTCAAAAAAACTCACAAGCCCCGTTACGTAAATCTACTACTCAAGAAGTTACAACCACAAATACCGATTTGGTTGTTTTTAAAGCTTCAGAAAGTAAAAAGCTACAAGATGCACAAGAAATTTTCAAAGAAGTTTTAAATCCTTCAACAAAAATTTCTTTCCAATTTCTTTCAGAAGAAAAAGATAAGAGAGGTGTCATTCATAAAAAATGGCAACAATATTTTGAAAACTTAAAAGTCGAGTTTGCCGTTGTTGCGCTACATGGGAAAAACAATAATGTGGAGTTTTTAACTTCTGAATATTATTCTGTTCCAGATAATTTCAACACGTCACCATCCATTACAGCTGAAGCTGCATTTCAAAAAGCCCTACAACATATTGGTGCTCAAAACTATATGTGGGAGCATCCAGAAGATGCGGCTGTAATGGATAACTATAAAAAACCTAAAGGGGAATTAGTTATTCTTCCAAATTATTCGGTAGAAAAGGATATTGGAGAAATTCAACAAATGAAACTTGTATATAAGTTTGATATATATGCTACCTATCCTGTTAGCCGCGGGAATCTATATATTGATGCAATAAACGGAGAAGTACTTTTTTATGATGCCATTATTAAGCACGCTGAAACATTCGGATTTGAGGGTAAAGATATTGCAACTGTGAAAACGGAAGAAGAATTTTGCAAAACTACCGATGATATCGAAAATTATAGCCCATTAGCAATTGGTACAGCAGCAACAAGATATAGTGGAACACAAAGTATTACTACCAGAGTTATAACTAGTTTATATAGGCTTAGAGATAATACAAGAGGCAATGGAATTAATACGTATGATAGTGGAAGAACACCTTCTTACCCCTTAACAAATTTTTCTGATGCAGATAACAATTGGACTGCTGCAGAACACGACAATGTAAATAAAGATAATGCTGCCCTTGACGCACACTGGGGTGCCGCAATGACATATGATTATTGGCTTACAATTCACGGAAGAAATAGTTTTAATGGGTCTGGTGCCGAAATAAGAAGCTTTGTCCATTATGATGATGTAGTAGGAAACCCAGGATATAATAATGCCTTTTGGAATGGAAGTGTGATGACCTATGGCGATGGTTCTTGTGGATATACAGAGGGGTGCTCTGGTTTTGATGCACTTACATCTATCGATGTAGCTGCACATGAAATAGGACATGCTGTAACAACTTATACATCAAACCTAGCCTATCAACGAGAATCAGGAGCCATGAATGAAGGATTTTCAGATATATGGGGTGCTGCTGTAGAATATTTTGCAAAAGGCACTGGACCAGATAACAATCCAAACGATGAAGTTTGGCTCATTGGGGATGAAATCGATAGACGTAGTGGAAGTATTGCACTTCGGTCTATGAGTAATCCAAATGCAAAAGGCCAACCCGATACATATGGAGGTACTTACTGGATAAACCCAAACTGTGGAACTCCTACAAATGGTAATGATTATTGTGGGGTACATACCAATAGTGGTGTTTTAAACTATTGGTTTTACCTTTTAGTGGAAGGAGGTTCTGGAACAAACGATATAGGCAGTAATTATAATGTAGCCAGCATTGGTATGGCAGATGCTTCAGAAATTGCTTATGCTACTCTACTTTTATTGAGTGCAAATTCAACCTTTGCCAATGCTAGAACCCTTTCTATTCAAGCAGCAACAACAGCTTTTGGTGCATGTTCACCCGAAGTAGAATCTGTAACCAATGCTTGGTATGCAGTGGGAGTAGGAGCAGCTTATGTAAATACGTGTACACCAGAAATTTCTTTTGCAACTACTTCGGGTAATACCGCAGAAGGTTCAGAATGTGGATTTACAGACATAGATGTAACTCTTTTTATTGGATTAGGTGCGTCAGCAAATGCAGATGTTAATTTTACTATTAATGGTAGTAGTTCCGCATCTTCTGGATTGGATTTCGATTTGCTTACTTCAAGTGTTACCTTTCCTGCAGGATCCACAACACCGCAAACTATGACCATTAGGGTATATGAAGATGGTTTTGTAGAAAGTAATGAAACCGCAATTATTGATTTTACAGTAAATGCCAATGGAGGAGATGCTGTAGCTGATACGAATGCAGATACTTATACACTAACTATTAATAATGATGATACAGCTCCTGTAGTATCACAAGATATTGTTTTATTAGATGAAAATTTTGATGGAGCTTACTCATGGTCTTTATTAGATGGAGATGGAGATGGAAGAAACTTCACAGGATTAACCGGACTAACCTATACTGGAATAACAGGTGATTTCCCAGGATCTGAAACTAATCTTACCATATTAGGGGGATCTGGTAAAGCAAATGCAAATAACTATTTTATTAGCCCTCAAATTACCATTCCTTCAGAAGCTACCAATACAGAATTTGTTTTTGGAATAGGAGGCTACAATACAATAGAACACTATGCAGTTTATTGGGCTACAAACATTAGTAGTGCTGCTAATATTAATGCTGGTATACAACTAGAGGAGAGAAATTCTTTATCAAACGCAGGAGAATTTAGAACGTTAAACAATGCCGCAATAGCTGGTCAAACAGGTTATTTTGTTGTTAGACATTTTAATTCTTTTTCTAACAATGGAATTCTTTTATTTGACAATGTAACAATTACAACAACGGTTACTACTGGAATACAAACCGCTGTAAATAGTGGAAGTCCAGATCAAATCAATATCCCTTTTACAGGAAGCGTTTATGCAAGTGACCCTACCACTGGCGATATGATGGCAAATATTACTAATAACAATACATTTAACTATGGTTGTACAGATGTTGCTGTTAGTCGCTCAGGAACAGGTGCACAATCCTATAACGGTAGTTTATCTCCTAATTTAGTAATGGACAAAACTTTTGAAATTACTCCAACAACCACAACTGGTTCTGGGGATACAACCCTAACGTTTTATTTTGAAGAAGCCGAAATTGCAGGTTGGGAAACGTCAGTTTCCCCATTTTTTACAAGAGCCGATTTAGTGGCTATTAGGGGTAGTGCAACTTCAGTAGTTGATTTAGTTCCATTAACTATTGGAACTTTTGGCTCTCATGTTACATTAACGGGCGACTTTACGGGTCTAAATGGCACCTACTATTTTGGTCCTCCAAGTGCGTTTGTAACCTGTGTCGGAATCACTAAAACTTGGGATGGAGCTATCTGGAGTCCACTAGGAGCTCCAGATGGATCAAACCCTGTAATTATTAACGGTAATTATGATACTAATTTACACGGTAATTTAAATGCGTGCTCATTAACTGTAAACTCGGGTGTAACTTTAACTGTGTCAGCAAACAATTATTTACAAACTGAGAACAGTATTACCATAGATGGAATCTTACTTATTGAGCATCAAGGAAGTTTAGTACAAATAGATGAAGATGCAGTGGTGTTAAACAATGGCACCATCAGCGTAAATGTAACTACACCCAATTTAGCCTCTCGTGATTTTATGATCATGGGTAGCCCAATGAACAATGAAAGCGTAACTAATGTTTGGAATAGTGCCTTTTTGGTGCTAGACCACCATACAGGAAATTTTGTACCAAATGCAGCCGTTGCTGCTGCATTTCCACTTGCTGAAAATTTTGCAGACGACAATTATAACAATTGGCAAGGGTACACTTTAGGTATTACACCTGGAGAAGGATATATTGTACGTCCACAGGCCGGTTATGGGCAACCAGGAGGAATCTTTAATTTCACCTATGACCAAGGTACTTTGAATAATGGAAATATAAATTTTAATGTTCTATATAATACTCCAGGACCACTCCCGGCAGATAATAAAAATGCTTCACCTAATATCTTAGCAAATCCATATCCAAGTGCTATCTGGGCAAACGACTTTATCAATGCAAATGCTATGGTAGACGAAGTCTATTTTTGGGAACACAATACCCCTCCAAGTCCAACTATGCCAGGAGCTGGTGCCATGAATTTTTCAATGGAGGATATCTCAATGTATAACCTAAGTGGAGGAACAGCAGCTGCAAGCGGGGGTAGCCAACCTAATGGATACATTGCTACTGGACAAGGTTTTGCCATAAAAGCAAATGCTGCCGGAACAGCAACCTTTACCAATACAATGCGTAGAACAGATAACAATAATACGTTACGAGCTACAGACGAAAGCGCAGACAGAATTTGGCTAGAAGTAGCTACCCCACAATACGAAATGCAAAGCAGTACTTTAATCGCATTTTCTGAAAACGGTACCCCAGAGGTAGATAAAGGATATGACAGTAGAAGAATGGCTACCGTTGTTTCATTATATAGCCAATTAGAAGACGGAACAGGAGAATTTGGTATTCAAACCCGTGAGCCATTTAACAGAGGAATGAAAATTCCGTTAGGGTTCTCATCTTTAATTGAAGAAAAAGTAACCTATGAGATTTCAATTACTAATTTTGAGGGAATAAACATTAATAGAGCAGGAATTCTATTGCTGGATACCTATGAAAATACCATAACAAACTTAAAAAGTGGACCCTATGTTTTTGAAAGTGATAATGGCACATTTGCAGACAGGTTTTTCTTAGTATTTCAGCGTGCCAGTTTAAGATTATCATTGGATGAAACTGTGTTGAATGATATTTCTTTGTACCCCAACCCTACAAAAGGGAAAGTTACTATCATATCACCAAATACGCTGATAGAGAACATTAATGTGTATGATTTACAGGGTAGGGAAGTGATTTTGAATAGAGAAACAGGCACCTCTATTAAATTGGATATTTCTCATCTTCAATCTTCGGTCTACTTTGTGATAATAAATACCGAAAATGGAAGCATTACAAAAAGAATTGTGAAGAAATAGATAGAGTTTAATAATGATAAAAAGCCTCCTTAGGGAGGCTTTTTATTTCAACGATTTTACTTATTCACATCCCGCAATTTAAAGGCAAGTATAATACCTGCAAGAAGAAATGTAATTACGTTACCTACAATGATAGGCATTTGATTATTTACAATACCATAGCATATCCATAAGAATACACCAGAGACAAACAATAAATACATTGGCAAAGATAGTTGCTTCGTATTTTTGGATTTAATTGTCTTAATTGCTTGTGGTAAAAAACTAACTGTGGTTAAAAAAGCAGCAAAGTTTCCTAAAATTGAATTAAATTCCATAGTATTATATTTAACAATACAAAAATGCGGCAATGTTACTATAATTTCAACAACTCTAATGGCAGATATCTATTGAATTTTAACCTATATTGTTTCATAATTATTCAATAATTTAGATAAAATCAGTTGAGTATTGACAATTTATTTATTTTAAAATCTTTGTAACAGAACAGTAAAATTTTTTTTAACGAAACCTTAGATATTTCAATTTGTAGAAAGTCCTAAGTATATCTAATTTTATGAAAATCTAAAAATATCACTATGAAATTTACACGAAAGGCTTCTGCCCAATGGAAGGGTAGTGGCAAAGAAGGAAAAGGTACATTAACTACGGCAAGTACAGTGCTAAATAATACAGCGTATTCTTTTAGCACCCGATTTGAAAATGAAAAAGGCACCAATCCTGAAGAATTAATTGGTGCTGCTCATGCAGGATGCTTTGCAATGCAATTAAGCTTCTTATTAAATGAATCTAATTTTACTGCAGATTCGTTAGATGTAGATGCAACTGTAAAATTTGAAGACGGAAGCATTACTCAAATCACATTAAATTTAGAAGGAAAAGTACCTAGCATTTCTGAAGATGAGTTCCGTAAAATTGCAGCAAAGGCAAAAGAAGTTTGCCCAGTTTCTAAATTATTAAACACCGAGATTGTATTAAATACTAAATTAAGCTAAAAACAAACCAAGATGGCTCAATCTTAATAGTTGTTTTTTTATTTATATGAGCTTTTAAGCCGTTTAAAAATATTAATTGGCCTTGTGTCATTTATTTACTGTACATTTACGCCAATTAGTTATTAGAACGGCTTTTCTTTTTTTATTTCTCTTCAGAATTTAATCAATCCTTTGCTTTCCTTAATAATGTAATTGTCGTTGCACAATAAAACGCATACGGCTTGAAACAATTATTCATTTCAATTAAAGAAATGAATATCTATGTAAAGCACATATTAATAAAATAATCAAGTACATTGACCAACTCAAAATCCGTAGAAATGCCTGTAGAAATACAGAACAATAATTTTTAATTTTTAAACATAGAAAAAATGATAAAACGACTTATAAATAAATTTTTAAATAACAATAAAGTAACAATTATGAAAGAAGGTACAGTAAAATTTTTCAATACAGCTAAAGGTTTTGGCTTTATTACAGTAAAAGACACTAACGAAGAAGTATTTGTGCATTCCACAAATCTTCTTGATGACATAAGAGAAAATGACGAAGTTAAATTCGACATCGAAAAAGGAGATAGAGGATTAAGCGCTGTAAAAGTGAGTTTAGTCTAATATTGATTCTCAGTAAAACAAAAAAGCCATCATTCGTGATGGCTTTTTTGTTTTAAGCCGTTTAATATTGAATTGCATTCTAAAGCTAGCAACCATATTTTAGTTAACTTTAAAGCTTCAAATAAAATTACAATCAATATGACACTTTTTCGCATTCCAACCCTAATTGTAGTACTACTTTTGGTTCAAAATTTTTATGCACAGACAGAAGAAGATATCCTTTCAAAATTAGATGAAATTGCCATAATCGATCAAAAAGTAATGATGCCCATGCGCGATGGGGTGCGATTAGCTACAGACATTTACAGACCCAAAACTACTGAAAAAGTTCCCATTATATTTTCACGAACTCCCTACAATTTCAACTCTTGGGGTGATGGAAAAGAACAAACCCGAACAGCAGAGCGAGCCTATGAAGCTGTTTCAAGAGGGTATGCCTATGTAGTACAAAACGAACGCGGACGCTATTTCTCTGAAGGCGAATGGGATATTCTAGGTGTGCCCTTAACCGATGGTTATGATGCCTTTACTTGGATGAATAACCAATCGTGGTCCAATGGTAAAATTGGCACCTATGGTTGTTCTTCAACAGCCGAATGGCAAATGGCAGTGGCGGCCTTAGATCATCCTTCGCATGCGGCGATGGTGCCTCAAGGGTTTGGTGCAGGCGTTGGTAGCGTAGGAGATATTATGGAGCAAGGAAATTGGTATCGTGGAGGGGTAGAGCAGTTGTTGTTCTTTTCTTGGCTATATGGTGTAGAGCACGATAAATTTAAACCCAGAATTCCAGCAGGTGCTACCCAAGAAGACTTAATCCGTATTTCACGATTCTACGATTTAGCACCAGAGAATCCGCCTATTGATATGGCAGAAGCCTTACAGTATTTACCCATTCAGGATATGCTTCAAAATATGAATGGTAAAAAAGAGATTTTCGATAAAATGGTTCGCCGTAAGCCCAATGACCCTGCTTGGTTTACAGGGGGATTATACCATGACAATATGGAAATTGGAGTGCCCAGCTTTTGGTTTGCTTCTTGGTACGATGTATCTATTACCCCTAATCTAGCACTATTTAATCACATTCGGAATAACGCCAAAGACCCAGACATAAAAGACAATCAATACTTAGTCATTGCACCAACATTGCACTGCCGATATACACGTGCAACAGAGAACACGATTGTGGGAGAGCGCAGTGTAGGCGATGCACGCTTAAATTATGATGAACAAATCTATGCCTGGTGGGATCTTTGGTTAAAAGGAGAAACCAACGATTTTAAAGAAAAAACGCCTCGTGTACAATACTACACCATGGGAAGTAACAAATGGCAATCGGCAGCACAATGGCCGCCAGCCGATACAAAAATGACAACTTATTACCTCAATAGCAACGGAAAGGCAAACATACGAATGGGCGATGGTGTATTAACCACGAAAAAACCTTCAAAAGACAATCCCGATGCCTTTGTGTACGACCCAATGAATCCTGTAACCTCTTGGGGTGGGAATGTATGCTGTACCGGAAATGCTGTAAAAGGAGGCGCTTATGACCAGCAAGACATGGAAAAGCGCGACGATATTTTGGTGTACACCACCGATGTTTTAGAAGAAGGAGTAGAGGTAACCGGATTTATTGAAGCTACCTTATATGTGTCTTCAGATGTAAAAGACACCGATTTCACCATAAAACTCATCGATGTCTATCCCGATGGTTCAGCCTATAATCTGGATGAAACCATTCAGCGGGTGCGCTATAGAGAAGGATATGACAAAGAAGTCTTTATGGAAAAAGGAGAGGTGTACAAGGTTGACTTAACACCTATGGCTACGAGTAACTACTTCAAAAAAGGACATCGTATACGTATTGAAGTATCAAGCAGTAACTTCCCTCGTTTTGCACGAAACTTAAATACAGGGGGTAATAACTATGATGAATCTGAGGGGGTGATTGCAAACAACAAAGTACACCATTCAAAAAAATATGCTTCACAAATACGTATTCCTATTCGCAAATAGTAAGGGGGATAGGGGGTGAAACTGTCAAAAGAATGTAAAAGAAATGTCAACCCTTGTGAAAATTGGGTAAAATCCACGTACTTTACAATATGTTGAAAGGCGATACACTATTTTCATTTGCAGGAATAGCCGTTTTTTTGGTGTTTATAGGGCTATTTCCTAATAGCCAAACTAAACAAGACGACTTCCCCGAACGCGTTAAAATATCACTACGTGAAGTGGGAAACCAGCTATTATTAGCTCAAAAGGATTCCACATCCTTGGTACTACCTATCATTGAACAAGCAAATAATACCTACGAGCTCTCCTTCGAAACAGCTTTAGAAATAGGTCCTAGCGACCTATTAGACTTAATAGAGGCCACCTTTTACAAAGCTAGCCTTCCCAACCATTACCGAGTGGAAGTACTACAATGTAGGGATGGGGAAGTAGCGTATAGTTACGAAATAAAGGCTTCGGAAGAAGAGAGTATCATTCCCTGTAGAGGGCGCACACTACCAAAACAGTGCTATACCGTTAAAGTGCATTTTATTGAAAGCACCACAAGTACGGCTCATAATGGAAGTGAAGGGATTTTTAATAAGCCTTCATTATTGTATCTACTATTGTTTGTGGCGCTTGTTCCAGTGGGTGTTTTAGCATTTAAAAAGAAGCGGCCATTACCAAATACTCTGGATACTGAAAAACCCATTGCGCTAGGAACATTTAAGCTCTACCCAGAACAACATGTATTGGTACGGGAAGGCGTTCAAACTTCACTCTCTAAAAAGGAATGTGAACTCCTTATCATTTTTGCTGAGAAACCTAACCAAACCATCCCTAGAGAGGAACTCACCAAAAAAGTATGGGAAGATAATGGGGTGATTGTAGGACGAAGCCTAGATACCTATATCTCCAAACTGCGTAAAAAACTGCAAGCAGACCCCAACCTCCAAATTACTAATGCGCACGGAGTGGGGTATAAGTTGGAGATAGCTTTTTAAGGCTTTTCTTTTGAATTATTAAAATATAGCTTTGATAAAGCACCGAAGGATTAGCAATCAAAAAAACATTTTTAGATCTAAAACATTTCTATGAAAGGATACTTTAAAATCGAAATAAGTTTCCGTATCTTTAAGACAATCCAAAAACTCATTTAATTCCCAGTATATATGAACACAAAAAATGTAAAAGCATACGGTACCAAAGCAGCAGATGCCGATTTAAAACAACTATCCATAGATAGAAGGAGCGTCCTTGCAAAAGACGTGGAAATAGACATTCTATTTTGTGGTGTTTGCCACTCCGATTTACATTTTGCACGTAACGACTGGGGAATGACACAATATCCCGTTGTCCCTGGACACGAAATAGTTGGAAAAGTAACCAAAGTAGGAGGAGGGGTCACCCAATATAAAGTAGGTGATTTAGTAGCCGTAGGCTGTTTGGTAGATTCCTGTAGAAGCTGTGCCAATTGCAAAGACGACCTAGAACAGTACTGCCCAGAGTGGGTGGGAACCTATGGGGGATATGATAAACATTTAGAAACCAATACTCACGGTGGGTATTCTGAAAGTATTGTGGTGGACGAGGCATTTGTGCTTCGTGTTCCTGAAAACTTGGATCAAGCAGGGATTGCACCTGTATTGTGTGCGGGAATTACTACTTGGTCACCACTGCGCCATTGGAAGGTGGGAAAAGGCAGTAAAGTAGCGGTTGTAGGGCTGGGAGGTCTTGGTCATATGGCCATTAAGCTAGCACATGCGCTTGGCGCCCATGTTTCTTTGTTTTCACGATCTACCAATAAAATGGAAGACGCCAAAGCCTTGGGTGCAGACGAGGTAATTATCTCTACAGACGAAGCCCAAATGGAAAAAGCGATGGGAAGTTTTGATTTAATAATAGATACCGTACCTTATGCCCACGATTTAAATCCGTATGTTGGCACCCTAAACACCAACGGAACTTTGGTAGTTGTTGGGTATTTAGGACCTTTAGACCCTATGTTAGTAACGGTTCCTATGATTATGGGACGTAAGTCTGTGGCAGGGTCTTTGATTGGTGGTATAGCAGAAACGCAAGAGTTATTGGACTTTTGTGGAAAACATAATATCACTTCAGATGTGGAAGTCATAAACATGCAAGACATCAATACTGCTTACGAACGAATGCTGAAGAGTGATGTAAAATACAGGTTTGTGATCGATATGAAATCGTTAAAGTAGTAGATAACATAAAATACATAACACAAAGTCTTTTAACTGGTTAAAAGCAATTATATAAATAGAATAGTAACCCTTAAAACAGAACATTGGGAAAATCGCAACAAACGTATAGTAAAACTGAAAAAGAAAAAAAACGTGCTAAAAAACGGGAAGAAAAGAAAAAGAAAATGGAAGCCCGTAAATTAGAAAAAGAAGAAAACGGAACCACAGGCATCGAATTTGCCTATGTAGACCATATGGGAAACCTAGTAGATACTCCGCCAGATCCTTCCAAAAAAGTAAAAGTAGAAGCCGAAAATATTGTGATAGGCGTTCCTAAAATGACAGACGAAGACCGAGAGACTTTTGATCCTGTACGTAAAGGAACCGTATCGTTTTTTGATCATTCTAAAGGCTTCGGATTTATTGTTGATAACGAAAATCAAGAAAAATACTTCACTCACGTAAGTGGTTTAATCGATGAAATTACCGAAGGCAACGCAGTCTCTTTCGAGCTTGAAAAGGGACAACGCGGGATGAATGCTGTAAAAGTGACTTTGGTAAAGTAATATTATGTTACTTTAAGCTTGCAAGGTGTGTCGAGAAGCATAAATAATGTTTGTTCTCGATACAATTCCTCATTTCATTCGGAATCACTCGAACTGACAAAAAAACTAGGCAATGTCGCTTCGAGTGCTTCACGGAGTGAAATGTATCGAGAAGTCAATGTACAATTTCATTTTATCAAAACTTTTTCTTCGCCAAATTGGGCAACTCTTCAAATGCTCCAGCAATTAAGGCTTCTTTTTTTGCTCGTGACCATTTCTTTATTTGCTTCTCAGCTTCAATGGCTTTTGCAGCCTCTGTAAATGATGCATAAAATACAAGTTGAATAGGCCTTCTACGGTAGGTGTAGGATTCTCTATGTTTTCCTAATTCGTGTTCCTCTAAGCGTTTTGTTAAATCTGAAGTAATACCTGTATAGTAGGTTTTGTCTGCACACTTAAGGATATAAACGTAATAGGTTTTCATAATTATAAAATTACTAAAATATGTTCTCGATACAATTTGCTAGCGCAAATCACTCGAACTGACAAGGTTCTCGATACAATTCCTCATTTCATTCGGAATCACTCGAACTGACAAAAAAAACTAGGCAATGTCACTTCGAGTGTTTAACGGAGTGAAATGTATCGAGAAGTGTTTGCAGAATTTGTTCTTTAAACAAACCAGTATGTTACTCGTAATATTGGTTTTATGTGCAAATAGCGAAGCTATACGTAATTTGGGTATAGTAATAATTGTTCTATAATGTATATTATGTAAAATAGAATATTTTATTACCTACAGTCAACACCTATTCTTTTGTAGTAATAAAGAATCTCATGTTATGCTGTATTGTGAATGTAAATAGACTTCCCTATTCCTATTTTCTCCTAGAGTTGAATTCACGAATTCAATTCTACTTCTTTTAAATGGGCGGTCAATTCCTTTTGGACATGTTGTGGTACTACTTCATACGAATGAAACTTGCTGGTAAAATTTCCTCTCCCTTGTGTAAGGGATCGTAATTTGGTAGAAAAATCACTTAGTTCTGCTTTAGGAATTAACACCTTTAGTAATTGGTAGGAATCTTCATTGGTAATGCCTTGTATCATGGCTCTTCTAGTTTGCAACTCGGTCATGACATTCCCAACCATTTGTTCGGGAACTTTTATAGTCATTTCAAGAACGGGTTCTAACAGTTTAGGGTTTGCTTCTTTAAAGGCATCACGAAAAGCCATGGCACCAGCAATTTTAAAGGAAATATCATTAGAGTCCACGGCGTGCATCTTCCCATCATACACCATCACACGAATATCCCTTGCGTGAGAACGCGTTAAGGGTCCCGATTCCATCACTTCCAAAATGCCTTTCATAATAGATGGTAAATACCGTGTGTCAATGACGCCTCCCACAATACAATTATAAAAAACCAGTTTTCCACCCCAAGGCAAGTCAATCTCATCTTTCCCACGTATGTTAAAGCCTTCGGGTTCTGGCATCTCTTCGTAATAAGGTTCGATTTTTAAATGCACTTCTCCAAACTGCCCTGCACCACCCGATTGCTTTTTGTGTCTATAATTTGCTGTAGCAGAACGTTGTATGGTTTCTCGATAGGATATTCTAGGGGCTTCAAATCGTGGAGCTACCTGGTATTCGTTTTCTAACATCCAGGTTAACACGGCAAGGTGCAGTTCTCCTTGACAGCCTACGACGGTTTGGTGGGTTTCGCCATCATAGCGCACTGTAAATGTATTGTCCTGAATGTGTAACTTTTTAAGCGCCTCGTTTAATTTTTCCTCCTCACTTTTGCTCACCGCAAAAACGGCCTTTTCCATACGTTCTTGCGGAAAAGCAATGGGTTTAATAGTATATCCCTCGGGTTCTGAAGCTAAAGTGTCGTTGGTTTCGGTGTTTTTTAGTTTGGTGGTAGCGCCAATATCCCCTACGGTAAGCTTTTGCACTGGGTGTTTGGTTTTCCCATCCATAATGTAGAGTTGGTTAAGGGATTCCATATCGCCAGTTCTGCTGTTATATAATCGGTCATTTACGGTGACTTCACCTGACTTTACTTTAAAGAAAGTCACCTGGCCAAGATTGGACTGGTACAGCGTTTTAAATACAAATAAGGTAGTGGGGCCTGCAACTTTTGGCTCTATACTATTGCCTTCTACACTTTGTTCAGCTTTTAGATCACTAGCAGAAGGCGCTACATTATCTATAAAGCCCATAAGGCGACCAGAGCCCATATCGTTGAGTGCCGACAAACAAAAAACTGGGAATAAATCATAGTTTAACATTCCCAGTTTAATTCCTTTTCTCAATTCATCTTCGTTGAGGGTGCCCTTTTCAAAATACAATTCCATTAGGGCTTCGTCGTTTTCTGCGGCCTTTTCTACGAGCTCGTTATGCAACTTAGTTGCGTGTTCTAATTGGTCTTCTGGAATGGAAAGTTTTTCGGGTTTTCCGCCTTCTGGACCAAATTTATAGCACTTCATTTTAAGGACATCAATGATAGCTTGTGCTCCATCTATAGTATGTGGGTATTGAATTACCGTTGCATTTCGACCTACCAATCGCTTTAAACTAGAAAGGCTTTTCTCGTAATCGGCCTTTTCGTGGTCTATTTTGTTAATGACAAATACCGTGGGTTTGTGATATTTATTGATATAGTCCCAGATTATTTCGGTACCAATATCCACGCCATGTTCCGCATTAATCACTTGAACAATTGTATCTGCAACACGAATGGAGGAAATTATTTCTCCTATAAAATCGTCAAGTCCTGGGGTGTCTATAATGTTTATCTTGTAATTACGCCATTCGGTGTGTAAGGGAGTTGCAAAGATTGAATTCCCACGTTCCTGTTCCATATCGTGATAATCGGATACAGTGTTCTTTTGTTCAATAGTTCCCCGCCTATTGATAAGTCCAGCTTCAAAGAGCATGGTTTCGGCAAGGGTTGTTTTTCCTGAATGATGTGCCCCAACTAGGACGACATTTTTGATGTGTTTATTATCAAAGACTTTCATGTGCTTAGTTTTTAGGATGCTAGAGGTTAGAAAATGGTAATTAAGATACTAAAAAAAAGTCTTTTTTAAAGCGTGAAAAGAGACATTTATTCGTTTTGAAAAACAAATAAATGAGGAGAAGAATATAAATGTATTTGTTTAATTATTCAGGTTTACTTTAAAATCTGGTGCTCCCACAAGTTCAAATGTGGCAGACGCAAACTTAATTTCCCCTTGTGTAGCATCAATAGCAGTGAGTATTTTAGTATACAACGCGGTTTTGGTGGCTCTTCTTTTTTTGTAGTTGACAATGTATCGTAAAGTATATTCCACCCAATTGTCATTAGCTACTAAAGAAACCATAGGTTCGGTTTGTGCTTCTTCTAGTCGGTATTTAGATTTAAGCTCTTGCCACTGTGATCTAGATTTTGTAGAAAGATCTCCAGCAACTTCATTGCCTACTTTTAAAAGTATCTCGGTGGTTTTTTCATAATTACTTCCGTATTGTATGGGTATTTTAATCTCATCCCATAAGAAAGGGAAATCACCAGAGTAATTAAACACAGGTTCTTTAAATACGTAACTATTGGCTATAAGTACAATACGTCCATTATAGAGATCACCATCTACCCACTGCCCTGTTTCCATGAGTGTAGTTCGCAATACGCCAATATCCATAACATCGCCTCTAATACCGCCCAATTGTACTCGATCACCCGATTTATAAAACCCTCCTAAAATAATGGCCAGCCATCCCGCAAAGGATGTGATAACTTCTTGTAACGAAAATGCAATCCCAGCACCTGCGACACCTAAAGCCACAGTGAGACCTCCAAGTTTATTGCTATAAACCACTGTAATAAGGATGATGGTTAAAAAGAAGCCTATAAAACTCCCAAACTTCTTTGCTCTATACCGATTGCTATCTTCCTTTATTTTTGTGATAAGGTTTTTCTGAATGACCTTTATCACAAGCCAAATAATAATTATTCCAATTACCACGGTTGCTATCTTACCTACCGTTGGGTTAAATAATAGCTCTTTTAGCTGTTCTTCCATAGTTGCTTCTTTCTAATAAGCTGAATAATATAGTAAAAGTACTACTATAATTTGCACACTCGATAATATCTACACTACAAATTACTTTATCTCAACCCCAACCCCTACTTTTGCAGCATGTTTAAAAGACAATCGGCTACCCAAATCGAATTTATTGCCATGATGGCTTCTTTAATGGCCGTTGTTGCTCTTGCCATAGATGCGCTGTTGCCCGCACTCGATGTCATTGGAATTACTATTGGAACACAACGCCCTGCCGATAACCAACTTATCATCACTATGATATTTTTAGGATTAGGTATTGGACCCTTAGTCTTTGGCCCTATATCCGATGCAAAAGGTCGTAAACCTATTGTATATATTGGTTTTGGTGTGTTTTTAATAGGAAGTATTATCTGTGTCTTTTCAGAAAGTTTACCTGTAATGATTGCAGGACGAATTTTGCAAGGCATTGGTCTTTCGGCACCCAGAACCATTAGTATTGCTATTATTCGTGATTTATACAGTGGTGATTATATGGCGCGTGTAATGTCTTTTGTTACCGTAGTCTTTTTATTAGTGCCTATCGTGGCTCCTGCCGCTGGGAAATTTGTGTTAGATTACTACGATTGGAAGGGTATTTTCTATGTACAACTGTTCTTTAGTGCTTTGGTTTGTTTTTGGTTTTGGAAAAGACAACCCGAAACCTTGACGCCCGACAAACGTATTCCGTTTACTCGGGATCGCTTTAATAGAGGTTTTAAGGAAGTCTTAACCGAAAAATCTACCATGGGATTTACATTTATCTCAGGTTTAGTTTTGGGTGCTTTTTTAGTGTATCTAAGTGGTTCTCAGCAAATTTTTGAAGTGCAATACGGACTTAAAGAAGAGTTCCCCTTCCTCTTTGCAGGTTTGGCGATTGCCATTGGTTTGGCAATTTTTACGAATGGAAACTTAGTGGTTCGATTCGGAATGTTGAAATTGGTATCGATATCGATTTATGCGTTCCTGTTCGTTTCAGCTTTATTTGTAGTATTATTCTTTGGGCAGCCCAACCCTAGTATAGAAGTATTAATGGCATTCTTTGCGGTACAGTTTTTTGCTATAGGATTTCTCTTCGGAAACTTACGCGCTCTAGCGATGGAACCCATGGGGCATATTGCTGGAATGGCCGCAGCCATTACGGGACTAATTTCTACTTTGATGGGAATTCCAATCAGTACGTTTATCGGACGTTATATTGAAAACAGTGTACTTCCGGTGTTTATTGGTTTTATGATTTGTGGTGTCGTTTCTGTAGTATTATTGCACTACAGCAGACGTGCTTTAAGGAAAAAAAGAGCCGCATTGGACTCATGCAGCTTTCAGTAAAGAAATTGTTTTATAGGCTATTCGTCTTCTGAAGCATCGCTTCTCAATACCAACTCACCTTTTTCATTTAATACAAAACGTTCCTTCTTTGCCGAATGTTGAAAATTCAAGGAACGGCGATAATTACTTTGAAAACTTGCGTGCTTTTTTTTAGAGGATGATTGCGTCATAATACTACTTTTAAGTGTTGTAGAATTGCCTTCTAACAGTTTAAATGTAAAATCTTTTTTTTAATCAACCTGCTTTAAATCAAAATTTTAACACTCTTTTGTTTTAACAACAATGTTTTATTTATCTACTTTAACACGTGTTAATGGCTGGATATTTGGGCGAATATCCTTGTAAAGTTTCCACTGAATTTGAGTTAGAATATTGCTCATAGCTCCTATCTCTTCTTGCTCAAGAATGTAGAGTCTATCTAGCATTTCTTTTCCATCATAGTTTTTTTTGATTTCTTCAGACAAATAAAGATATTCTTCCACTTTCTTCTGAAATAATAAGTACTGCTTAGCTCGAAGCGCCAGTTGTTCGTTATATTTTTTGGTGAGCTCTTTAGCTTTAGACTCTATGAAAGGATTATCGGGTTTTAATCCAAGGGTTGTTTGTGCAGATACAGTAAAACTGAAAAAGAAGATACTTATGCCTAGTATAAATGTTTTCATAGGTATTGTGTTTTACTTTAAAATAAGGGTTTTGGAGTTTATTTAAAAGAGTTTCACACTGTTTAACAAGTTGTTATAGAAGCTTTAACAAGTGCAATTTTATAATCAGAAAGGAATAATTACAACTTTATTTATGTCATTAGCAGTGAAAGTTATAATTTTAGAATCCTTTAACTGCAAGCTTTCTAACCAGAGTTATTATGAAGAATCGTCTATTATTTTTGATGTGTATAGCATCATGTAGCATGCTTACGCTCAATAGCTGTCAAGAAAAGCAAAACAAGGAAAAACCTTCCGAAGAGACTTCCCTGGACGTTGCCCCTATTCCTCCTCAAGTTGTTATTGAATACAAGGCTTCCTCCCAGCTTGGTGAAGGAGCTTTTTGGAATCATAAAACTCAAGAGTTGTACTGGGTCGATATCCTAGAAAAGAAATTATATATCTATAACCCTTCTACTAGACTGAATACTTCTTTCGAAATGCCTTCGCGGATTGGTACTGTAGTGCCGCAAACAGACAGCACTGCAGTGGTGGCTTTGGAAGATGGTATTTATATTCAGAATACCAAAAACGGAAGCTTAATACGGCTATCAAATGTGGAAGCAAATGTGCCCGAAAATCGTTTTAATGATGGCAAATGCGATCCCAATGGTAATCTTTGGGTGGGCTCTATGCATCTTGCTGAAAAAGAACCTTTAGCCAAATTATATAAAATTGCTCCTAACGGAACCGCCACGGCAATGTTAGATAATATTACCATTTCAAATGGAATTGTTTGGACTAAGGATGCGAAAACCATGTATTATATAGATACGCCCACAGCAAACATTAGAGCATTTGATTTCGATGTAGAGACTTCAACCATCTCAAATGAACGTGTGGCAGTAGAAGTTCCAACAGCATTAGGCTATCCCGACGGAATGGCAATCGATGAAAATGACAATCTTTGGGTGGGTATGTGGAATGGTAATGCCGTGGTTTGCTTCGATCCTAAATCAGGTAAAATGATTAATAGAATTGAAGTCCCTGCCCATAATGTCACCAGTTGTGCCTTTGGCGGCCCTAATCTTGACATATTGTATGTGACTTCTGCTACTGTAGATATGACAGAGGAAGAAAAAGCACAGTTTCCGCTTGCAGGATCTGTTTTTAAAGTAATACCTGGTGTAAAAGGCGTCCCCTCACCTTTCTTTGGAACTGTAGAAGAATGATAAAAGCGTATATCATTATGGGAGTTAGTGGCTCTGGAAAAACCACTATTGGAAAGCTATTGGCGAAGCAGTTAGCTATTCCTTTTTTTGATGCAGACGATTTTCATTCTAATGAAAATGTCGATAAAATGGCAGCTGGAATTCCGTTGAATGATGACGATAGAATGCCTTGGCTCTTAACACTTCAAAAAGAAATTCAATCTTGGGAAAATGGTGGCGTGTTGGCGTGTTCTGCTTTAAAAGATTCTTATCGCGCGATACTTTCTGAAAATAATTCCGTTCAATGGATTTATTTGGAAGGCGATTTTGAAACCATTTTAAAAAGAATGGAATCACGAAATCACTTTATGAAACCAGAGATGCTTCAGTCGCAGTTTGAAACATTAGAGCCTCCCTCCTACGGAGTTAAGGTTTCAGTTAACGATTCACCTGAAGATATTGTTTCTGAAATTATTTCTAAATTACAAAAGATGAAACGTTCGGAATTCGGAATTATAGGAATGGGTGTTATGGGGCGAAGCCTGGCTAAGAATTTACTACGAAATAGGTATTCCCTTTCGGTGTATAATAGATATACCGAAGCAGAAAAAGAGGTGATCCCTTCCCTCCTTTCAGAAGTGCAAAATGAATCACTCCAAGGCTTCACGAATCTTTTGGAGTTTGTTGAATCCGTTGATATTCCTAGAAAAATATTGCTAATGATTCCAGCTGGCAATCCTGTGGATACCATGCTAGAAGAATTAACTCCACTCCTATCAAAAGGTGATATTATCATGGACGGAGGCAATTCGCATTATAAAGATTCCCAGCGAAGAGAAACATATATGAAAGAAAAAGGATTTCAGTATTTAGGGATTGGGATTTCTGGCGGTGAAGAGGGTGCACTAAGCGGTCCTTCGATGATGGTTGGAGGGGATATTGATACTTATAATAAAGTTAAAGTAATACTTCAAGATATTTCGGCTAAAGACTTTAAAAACAATCATTGTGTTTCACTTTTAGGAGCTAATGGAGGGGGTCATTTTGTGAAAACAATTCACAACGGAATTGAATATGCCGAAATGCAATTATTAGCCGAAGTCTTTGCAGTGTTAAAACCTACACTCAATAATGACGAAATCGCCGAAGTGCTTACCGATTGGAATTCTGGTGAAACAGAAAGCTTTCTTTTAGAAACAACTATTGCTATTCTTCAGAAAAAAGAAGGCAATGAATTCCTTTTGGATAAAATTTTGGATGTGGCCGCTAGTAAAGGAACAGGTTCTTGGTCTAGTATGGCTGCTTTAGAACAAGGATTTCCCGCAACTATATTCACTGCAGCTGTGATGGAACGGGCTGTTTCAAACACCAAAGAATTACGAACAACACTTGCTGAAAAACTAGATTTCACTCTTTTTGGAGCTACCATTGACACTGAAAAGCTTAAAACTGCCTATCAGTTTGCCCGAATTTTAAATCATCATCAAGGATTACAACTTATTAAAACCACATCGAATGCTGAAAAATGGAATATTGATTTAAGTGAAGTAGTACGCGTTTGGACCAATGGATGTATTTTAAAATCTGAATTCCTAAAAATGATATATCCCCTACTGTCAAAGAACTCAAATCTATTGGAAGATGCCAGTATTCAAAATACATTAAAGCAAAGTGAAAGTGACGTTTCTGACATTTTAGTTTGGGGCATGCAACAACGCAATGCCCTACCTTGTTTCTCGGCTTCGCTTCAGTACTGGTATGGAATAACCACAGAGAATTCTTCTGCAAATCTAATTCAAGCGCAGCGTGATGCTTTTGGAGCACATTCCTATAAAAGAATAGACAGACCAAAAGACCAATCATTTACAACTAATTGGAAAACGAATGGATAGCACACTACTCATTGCCATATTTGGTGGTATAGCCGTATTGCTTTTTTTAATTCTGAAGCTTCGAATTCAGGCTTTTATTTCATTATTGATTGCCAGTATTACAGTTGGTATTATAGCCGGAATGGAGCCTAACTATATCATCGATACCATTCAAACTGGAATGGGGAATACGCTTGGTTTTGTGGCTGTTGTTGTGGGGTTAGGTGCTATGTTTGGCGCTATTTTAGAACATTCTGGTGGCGCAGAAGCCGTTGCATCATTCTTATTGAGTAAAACGAAAAACAAAGGTGCCACTTGGGCATTAATGCTTACAGGCTTTTTTATAGCCATTCCAGTGTTTTTTGATGTTGCTTTTATCATTTTAGTTCCACTGATTTATTCACTGCAACGGAAATCTAAAAAATCATTGTTATTATATGGAATTCCCTTATTAGCTGGATTAGCCATTACCCACGCTTTTATTCCACCTACCCCTGGCCCAGTAGCCGTTGCAGATATTTTGAAAGCTGATTTAGGGTGGGTCATTTTATTTGGATTTATTGTTGGAATTCCAACAGCCATTGTAAGTGGTCCGTTATTCGCAAAATATATTTCGAAAAGAATTTTCATCGAAGCACCTCCAGAAATAGCTGAAGGAAATCAAGAAGGAAAAGAACTTCCATCAGTAAGCGTAATTTTAAGCATTATAGGACTTCCCATTGTTTTAATTGTGGCCAATACACTTTTAGGGAGTCCACTTGCAGAGGGCTGGTTTTCAGAGTCTTTTGTTGAATGGATGAAAATGATTGGACACCCTTTTACGGCTCTTATTCTTGCAAACTTGTTGGCGTGGTATATTTTAGGAATCCGGAAAAAGGTCGCCAAGGAAACCTTATTAAAAATTACCACAAAATCCATGGCACCCGCTGGAATTATTATCCTCTTGACAGGTGCTGGGGGTGTTTTTAAGCAAATGCTAATAAACACTGGTAGTGGCGATATGCTTGCCAATTATTTTGCTGAAATGGGTTTAAGCACTTTAGTCTTCGCATTTATTGTTGCGGCATTAGTTAGAATTTTACAAGGATCTGCTACTGTTGCCATGATTACCGCTGCTGGTGTTACTGCTCCCCTGCTACTTTCAACTACGGGAGAAATGGATAAAGCGCTCTTGGTTATTGCCATTGCAGCGGGCGCATCCATATTATCTCACGTTAATGATAGTGGCTTCTGGTTGGTTAGCAAATACCTTGGACTTACTGAAAAGCAAACCTTTAGAAGTTGGACTATGATGACTACTATCTTGTCAGTAACAGGATTTACTACTGTTTGGGTGTTGAGTTTATTTATCTAGTTGATAATACCCGCATTTTAAATACGCTCCTTCTGGAAATGAAATGGGATGATCGATATCATGAAAGGTTTTGTTCAATACCCTGAATTTTCTTCCAGATGCTCGTAGTGCTTTTTCATTAATGCTGAAAAACTCTTCTGAAGTGACTCTAGATGAACAGGAAGCCAATACTAGCAATCCTTTTGGTTTAGTGAGATTTAACCCTAGTTCTGCTAATTGAGCATATTTTTTTAAAGCCATAGGGACTTCTTTGGCACTCTTTGCAAAGCTTGGCGGATCGATGACTACAACTTCAAATGTTTTACCTTCTGTAATTAAGTCTTGTAATATTTGGAAAGCGTCACCAGCAAGGGTTTTGTGCCTTCCAGAAAAAGCGTTCAATTTTCCATTATCTAAAGCTAATTGCAAGGCCTGCTCACTTATATCAACACTTGTAACTTCTGAAGCACCATTCGTTAATGCATGAACTGAAAATCCACCAGCATATGCAAATACGTCAAGTACGGTTTTTCCTTTGGAGAGTTCGCCTACTCTTTTTCGGTTATGGCGATGGTCCAAAAAATAGCCAGTTTTATGTCCTTTAATGACATTGGCTGAAAAATGTACGCCGTGCTCAATAAAACGAACGTTTTCATCTTTAAGCTCACCATAAATAAGTGATCCATCTTTTAGTTGAAGGGATTCTGTGTGCTTTTGAATATTTCTGCTTAGTCGAAGTACAGCACTTTCACATCTGGAAATTTTGATTAATTGAGTCAAAATATCTTCAAAGAAAGGTAACCAAATAACAGAATATAGTTTCACTACTAGCACATTTGCATATACATCGGCTATAAAACTTGGAAAGCCATCATTCTCTCCAAAGATGATCCTATAGCTATTGGTTTCGGTTTTCAACAAATCTTTCCTAAGGGAATACGCTTGTTGTATTTTTTCGGAAAAGAAGTTTTTGTCAATTTTCACTCCGCTTCCAAAGTGAATCATCTTAATCCGTATGGGTGAATGTGGGTCGTAAAGGCCAACTCCCATAGGCTTGTTTCCGTTATGACTGAAAATTACAGCAATATCACCAGAGTTTCCTTCTTTATTCAGTTTTTGAATACTATCTGAAAATATCCAAGGATGATTTTTCCGAACACTGCGCTCCCCTGCCGAATTAAGCTTGACAGCAAGAATTTGTGGTGCTATTTTTGGAAGTTCGATGTTCACGTTTCAAATATAGATGAAAAAAAAGCCGAAACAATTGTTTCGGCTTTTCTTCAGTGTTATAAAATATTAGTTTCCGTCTGCTTCTTTTTGAGCGTCCTCTTTCATTTTTTCATTAGGCACAATAACAATATTCACTCTACGGTTTTGCGCACGACCTTCGGCTGTGTCATTTGTTGCAATTGGACTAGTTTCTCCAAACCAATTGGTTGTAAAACGTCCAGCACTCAACCCTTTTACTCCAGTGAAGTAATTTGTTACTGATTGCGCACGGTTTTTTGAAAGTGTCATATTGTATTCATCTGCTCCAACGCTGTCGGTATGTCCTACCACTAGAACATTAGTGTCTGGATATTCTACTAAAATTGAGGATAGCTTATCTAAATTTGTTTTAGAAGCAGCATTGATATCATATTTGTTTGTATCAAAGTACACGCCGTTATTTTCTCCATCGAAAGTGATTACAATACCATCATCTACACGTTCAACTTCTGCGCCAGGTATTTCAGTTTCAATTTTCTTGGCTTGGTTGTCCATTTGCTTTCCAATAATAGCACCAGCAGCACCACCAACAACACCACCTATAACGGCTCCCATAGCTCCATTACCACCTTTACCAGCATTGTTTCCAATAACAGCACCTAAAATGGCACCACCCGCAGCGCCTATAACAGCTCCTTTTTGGGTATTATTGGCATTCTTAGTGGCTTCACAATTTGTAAAGGCAATCGAAATGGTTAATGCCAAAAGTGTAATTCCTATTTGTTTCATTATTGCTTTCATATTATATTTTTTATTTTTATTAATCACTTATTTTAGAAAATTTCATTGTAATAGTGAAGGGTTTTCCATCTAAGGAAACGGTTTGTTCCCATTTCATACTATTTTCGTTTAATTGTGCTAGACGAAGTCTAAAACCAACATTGTCTTCCGATTTATTTTTTTCATTGGTGGGTTTTAATAGAAAATCATAAAGCCCTGTTTCTGGGTTCATTTCCTGAATATCAAATATGAAATTTCTATCCCCACTAGGGCAGTTTGAATTATCAATGGTATAAATACCCGTGTTATTATTAGGAATAAAACGCCAAGAACTTCCTGTAAAACACTCTCTTGAGGTATCGTTTAATAATTTAACCGTAAAAGTTCCTTTTTCACTGTAGGAAATATCGTCAAGCGACCAATATCCTTTTACTACTTTCCTTGATTCCTTTACTGTTTTTGGAGTGCCACAGGCAAAAACCAAAACAGCCAATAGTGCTAAAAATGGTATTTTTTTCATAATTAAGAGGTTGATGTTAGAAAAATTCTGTTCTGTTAATAGTTAAATTAAAGATACAAAATTTAATCGGTTAGTATTTAGTTAAATAAGATTGCTTTATTTAAATATAATGTAGTCAAATTTACATCAGAATAACAGTGATGGTAGTTTTTTGTAGCAAGTTTAACTATATATGTTAAAGAATTCAATAATCTAATAACTCTTTCAGAACAATCTTAAACCTGTCTTTGGGTAAGTATTGGTTTTCCAAATTGGAAGCAAATGGAATAGGCGTTTCAAGACTCGCTACACGTCTTACAGGCGCATCTAATTGTTCGAAACAACTTTCAGTTATCAATGCTGAAATATCTGAAGCAATTCCACCAAACATAGAATCTTCCTGAAGGATAATAGCCTTTCCTGTTTTCTTAACCGAAGAAAGAATAGCTTCAATATCTAACGGAATAAGTGTTCTAAGATCAATTAAATCTGCTGAAACTTCAACTTCAGACAAGGTTTCTAAAGCCCAGTGTACTCCTGCGCCGTATGTAATAATTGTAATATCATTTCCTTCTTTCAATAGCGCTGCTTTTCCCAACGGAATTGTATAGTATTCTGTTGGAACTTCTTGTCTAATACTACGGTATAATGCTTTATGCTCAAAGAACATCACTGGATTTGGATCTTCTATAGAAGTTGCCAATAATCCCTTGGCATCTGCTGGAAAAGCGGGATAAACAACTTTTAATCCTGGTGTATGGGTAAACCAAGCTTCGTTTGTTTGGCTGTGAAAAGGTCCAGCCCCTACACCAGCTCCACAAGGCATCCGTACAACCACATCGGCATTTTGAGCCCAGCGATAATGGGACTTAGCTAAATAATTTATAATCGGGTTAAACCCAGAGGTTACAAAATCGGCAAACTGCATTTCAACAACGCTTTTAAATCCGTTGATGGATAAACCCATAGCTGCCGAAACAATGGCAGACTCACAAATAGGGGTATTACGCACTCTATCTTTTCCAAAGGCATCAACAAAACCATCTGTAATTTTAAAAACACCCCCATATTCGGCAATATCTTGCCCCATAATGACAAGGTTTTCGTGACGCTCCATAGACTGTTTTAAGCCTTCTGAAACGGCATCAACAAATCGGAGTTCTTTAGTTTGTGCATTTTCTTTAACTCCTTGATAATTAAATTCTTGAAATACATCATGTAACTCTTCACTTTCAGATGAACTAATTTTTTCTTCAGCGAATGCGATATCTAAATTCTCATTTATTTCGTGAATAATTTCTTCCTTCATTCTAACTTCATGTTCTTCGCTTAAAATGTTTTCATTTCTTAAAAACTCAGTGTAATTTTCTAATGGGTCTTTTGCCGCCCACGCATCCATAAGATCTTGCGGAACATACTTAGTACCACTTGCTTCTTCATGACCTCGCATTCTGAAGGTTTTAAACTCCACAAAAACAGGTCGAGGATTTTCTCGCATGCTTTCAGTGATGCTTTTTAAGCTACTGTATACTTCAAGGATATTATTTCCATCGAGGATATGAGACTCCATTCCGTAGCCTTTGGCACGATCGGCAAGATGCTCACATTTATATTGTTCACTTGTGGGTGTAGATAAGCCATAACCGTTATTCTCGATACAAAAAAGTACTGGTAAATCCCATACAGAAGCTACATTTAGTGCCTCGTGGATATCCCCTTCACTAGTACCCCCTTCTCCTGTAAACACCGCACAGATTTGATTATTCTTCTTTAATAAATTTCCAAGAGCAATACCATCTGCTACACCAAATTGCGGTCCTAAATGGGATATCATCCCTACAATTTTGTATTCTTGAGTGCCAAAGTGAAAACTACGATCACGCCCTTTTGTAAACCCATTGGCTTTTCCCTGCCATTGCGAGAACAAACGATGTAAAGGGATATCTCTCCCTGTAAATACCGCTAAGTTTCTATGCATGGGAAGAATGTATTCTTCTTTATCTAAAACAGCAGTAACTCCAACTGAAATCGCTTCTTGCCCAATACCACTAAACCATTTTGAAATTTTACCTTGACGCAAAAGAATGAGCATTTTTTCCTCAATCATTCGAGGTTTTAGCATTTGTTTGTATAGGTGCAGAAGTGTTGCGTCTTCTATTTCTTCTCTATTATATTGAAAATGATGACTCGAAATTGTATTGGGATTCATAAGGGTATTTTGATAAATCAAAAGTAGAAAAATTATTATGCTTACAAATCGGTTTTCCCTTTTTTTTCCTTCGGAAATGCTATCAATATTTGGTATATTTGCATATTGAAAAATTATGTAAAATGAACAATATTCCTAGTGTAGATTTAGCCGACTTTCTTTCGGAAGACCCAAAAAGAAAGGATAAGTTCGTTCAAGAAATTGGAAAAGCTTATGAAGAAATTGGTTTCGTTTCTTTGAAGAATCATTTTTTAAGCGACAAACTAGTTGAAGAACTATATAAAGAGGTAAAAGCTTTTTTTGCACTTCCCGAAACTACAAAACGCAATTATGAAATAGAAGGTCTCGGAGGACAACGTGGCTATGTTTCGTTTGGAAAAGAACACGCTAAGGGTAAAAAAGAAGGCGATTTAAAAGAGTTTTGGCATTTTGGTCAAGAGCCTAGTGAGGATGCTAACTTACCGGATACCTATCCAGATAATGTTCAAGTAAAAGAGCTTCCCAATTTTAATAAAACGGGAATGGAAGCGTACAGAAAACTTGAGAAAACAGGAATTTATGTCCTTCGTGCATTGGCACTATATATTGGTTTAGATGAGTTCTATTTCGACCATTGGGCAACCAATGGCAACAGTATTTTGCGTCCTATCCACTACCCTCCCATTACCGAAGAACCCAAAGGAGCTGTACGCGCAGGAGCACATGGCGATATTAATCTAATCACCCTTTTAATGGGTGCTTCAACCGGTGGATTACAAGTACTGCGTAATGATGGTGTTTGGATTGATGCTATTCCAGAGGAGGATGAATTGGTGATTAACGTTGGTGATATGTTAGAAAGACATACTAATAATAAGTTACGCTCTACTATTCACCGGGTAGTTAATCCGCCTAAAGAACAATGGGGAACGCCACGATATTCTATTCCGTTTTTTATGCATCCGCGTAGCGATATGAAACTGAATTGCCTTGAAGAGTGCATAGATGAAAACCATCCCAAAGCGTTTGAAGACATAACTGCTGGTGAGTTTTTACACCAGCGTTTGGTTGAAATTGGACTGATTAAAAAATAAGCATTGGATTTACAAGATCAACTTAAAAACCTTTTTCCTGAGCACGTTCCTTCCGAAGAACCCACCAAAGAAGAGCCTTCTGCAGTTTGGCTTCAAGATGAACCGCTCATTTGTAAATACGAAAAACGCAAAGGAAAACCCATTACTATTATTGAAGGTTATAATGGAGCCGATAATGACTTTAAGCAATTGGCCAAAGAAATTAAGCAATTATTGAGTGTTGGAGGAAGTTTTAAAAACGAGCAAATTATCATTCAGGGGGACTACCGTGACAGAATTATGAAATTTCTTCAAGAAAAGGGATTTAAAACCAAACGTGTGGGCGGATGAAAATTGCATCTTCAGAACTAATTTTAAACCCTGATGGAAGTATCTATCATCTTCAGTTAAAACCAGGTGATATTGCAGATACTATTATCACAGTGGGTGATCAAGATCGTGTGGAACAAGTTTCCAAGCATTTTGACTCCATTGAAGTAGAGGCGCAACATCGCGAGTTTAAAACTCACACTGGGACATATAAAGGAAAACGAATTACGGTTATTTCAACGGGTATTGGTCCCGATAATATTGATATTGTCTTCAATGAATTGGATGCTCTTGTCAATATAGATTTTAATAGCAGAACTGTTAAATCTGAAAGAACGGTCTTAAACATCATACGAGTCGGAACCTCTGGCGGGTTGCAACCAGAAGTAGCATTAGATAGTTTTATTGCCAGTGGATTGGGTATTGGTTTTGATAATTTGCTGCATTTTTATGGAAATACCGAATCTGTTTTTCAGCAAGATTTTTCCGAAGCATTTATACAGCATACCCAATGGAATCCTAATAACTCAAAACCCTATGCTATTGCAGCAGATTCAGAGTTGCTTTCTCTTTTTGTTTCTGAAAAAGTGATGGAAGGTATCACTACAACCAACGTTGGTTTTTATGGTCCGCAAGGTCGAATATTACGATTACCTCTTCAGGATAAAGATTTAAATGAAAAGATTGCGAGTTTCAGTTATCATGAAAAAAAAATTACCAATCTAGAAATGGAAACAGCTGCTATCTACGGAATGGCAAAATTATTAGGACATAAAGCAGTTTCATTAAACGCTATTCTTGCTAATCGTGCCTTGGGAACCTTTAGCGAAAAACCTGTTGAAACCATTGAAAAGCTTATTGTATATACCCTCGAAACCCTCACTAAATGAAGCATTTTAAGATAGGTGGTGTGCCAGAGCACTTTAACTTACCTTGGTATTTAACGCTAAAGAATAAAGAATACCAAGAAGAGGGTATTAATCTTCGTTGGAACGATTATTACGGTGGTACGGGTCAAATGTGCAAAGCTTTACGGGAAAAGGAAATTGACATGGCGGTGATTCTCACCGAAGGAATTATTCGCGATATTATTCATGGGAATGAATGCAAAATTGTACAATGCTTTGTAAAATCTCCTTTAATTTGGGGAATCCACGTGGCTGAGAATTCAAATTATAAAACGGTTTCAGACTTAAAAGGAACTAAAGCAGCTATTAGTCGTTATGGAAGTGGCTCACATTTAATGGCTTATGTAAATGCTGAAAATGAAGGTTGGGATATTGAAAAGGATTTGGATTTTGAACTCATTAAAAACCTAGAGGGCGCTTTAGAAGGATTGCCTAATGGGAAAGGCGATTATTTTATGTGGGAAAAATTTACCACCAAGCCATTTGTGGATAATGGCCCCTTTCGTTTAATAGGTGAATGCCTTACTCCCTGGCCGTGTTTTGTGATTGCTGTAAGAAATGATGTTTTAGAAAATGAAAAAGAAGTAGTAAAAACAATTGTTGAAATTATAAATGCAACGACTTCAGAATTTAAAGATATTCCATCCATCGATAAAATGATTGCGAATCGATACAATCAAAAAATTGAAGACGTAAAATTGTGGCTTTCTTTAACCGAATGGGGCCAAGAAAATCTTACACCTACCCAAGTTGATAAAATTCAGGATACCCTGCAACACCTTGATTTAATTGAAAATAAAATACCTTCTTCAGAAATTTTATATTTTTTTTAAGAAAAACGCAACCCTTCAAACAACCCAGCATCTTACTAAAGTAATTTAAATTTATTATGGTAACTTTTTTAATAGTTTTGGGGGCTCTTTTGGTTACAAATTTCTTGTTGTTGCAATTTAGTTGTAATGATTCTACCGAACCTGAAATTCCTGAAGAGGAATAGTCTTTCTACCAGTTTATTTTTTTAAGACCTTTGCTTAAAAGGTATTCATTTGTTTTGCTAAAATGTTTATTCCCAAACCACAACCCTCTATTGGCACTTAGTGGCGATGGATGGCCGCTTGATAAAACTAAGTGTTTATCTCTATTTATCATGCTTCCTTTCTTTTTTGCATACCCACCCCATAATAAAAATACAAGTCCTTCCCTATTTTCTGAAAGCTTTGAAATAACCGAATCTGTAAATTGCTCCCAACCTTTGTTTTGATGACTTCCCGCTTGATGCGCGCGTACTGTTAACGTAGCATTTAGCAACAACACCCCCTGGTCTGCCCAACGTTCCAAATTTCCACTTTGCGGTATAGGATTTTGTAAATCTTCTTTTATCTCCTTAAAAATATTAATTAGTGATGGTGGTTGTGAAATGCCTTCAGGAACCGAAAAACACAATCCATGAGCTTGTCCAGGTCCGTGGTAGGGATCTTGCCCAATAATGACCACTTTCACTTCAGAAAATGGGGTGTGATTAAAAGCTGAAAATATCTGATTTCCTGGGGGATAACACGTATTCGAGTTATATTCATTCTTTACAAATTCAACTAAATTTTTAAAATATGGTTTTTCAAATTCTTCTTTCAGTTGGGCTTGCCAAGATGGTTCAATTTTTACGGTCATTATTCGTACTTTTGTAGGTATTAAAAGTAAGGATTTAAAAATACACCTTTCCCGCTGTAGCGGGAGTAATTATGATTAAAATTCAGAAGAATACACTTAAAGATTTAGAATTTCCAACGGTGTTGGAACAAGTTTCTGCTTATTGCATCACTGAAATGGGAACTGAAGGCATTAAAGAAATTGTTCCTTTTTCAAGTGAAGAAACTATTTTAGCCGAACTTCAACGTGTAAAGGAATTCGCCGCCTCTTTTGAAAATGATAATCGTATTCCCAATCACGGATTTGAGGCCATCAATAAAGAATTACAATTATTAGAAATAGAAAACAGTGTCGTTGTGGAAGCAGGTTTTAGAAGAATTCTATCTGTAACTGAAACCACAAAAGATTTGCTAAGATTTTTCAAAAAATATGAAGAATTTTATACCCATTTACAAGAATATGCTTCCACTATTAATTATACCTCGCTTATTTCTGAAGCCATTGAAAAGGTTTTGGATAAATACGGTGAAGTAAAGGATGATGCCTCCCCTACGCTGGCTTCCATTAGAAAACGCCTTCAGCAAGTAAAATCGCAAGTAAATGCTTCCTTTAGCAGAGCGCTTACACAATATAACCAAGCAGATTACCTTGATGAAATAAGGGAATCGGTTATGGAAAATCGTCGAGTATTAGCGGTTAAAGCTATGCACCGAAAAAAAGTAAAAGGAGCTGTTTTAGGGCAATCGAAAACAGGTAGTATTGTCTATATAGAACCTCAGGAAACGCTTAATTACGCAAACGAGTTAAGCAATTTATATTACGAAGAAGGCGAAGAAGTAAAGCGAATCTTAAAAGCACTTACACAGTATATTAGACCGTATAAACCGCTTTTAGTAAGTTATCAGGCGTATTTAGTCCAAGTGGATATTTGGTATGCTAAAGCAAAATATGCACTAGAAATAAATGGAGTGCTTCCACTATTCTCAAAAGAGCGATGTCTTCAGTTAAAGGATGCGTATCATCCATTATTATTGCGTTCTAATAAAAAGCAAAAGAAGAAAACCTTTCCACAATCCATTACACTTCATCCTGAAAATAGAATCATTGTGATTTCTGGACCTAATGCGGGCGGAAAAAGTATTACCCTTAAAACGGTTGGGTTGTTGCAACTTATGGTGCAAAGCGGATTATTAATACCGGTGGATCCATATAGTGAAATATGTCTTTTTGATAGAATCTTAACCGATATTGGAGATAATCAATCTATTGAAAATCATTTAAGCACGTATAGTTACCGATTAAAACAAATGAATCGTTTTCTTAAAAAGTGCAACAAAAATACCCTCTTTTTAATAGATGAGTTTGGTACCGGAAGTGATCCCGAATTGGGGGGTGCCCTTGCCGAAACATTTCTTGAGGTGTTTTATGAACGTGAAGCCTTCGGAATTATAACAACACATTATTCCAATTTAAAGCTATTAGCCAATGAACTGCCCCACGCTACCAATGCCAATATGCAATTCGATAGCCGCAGCTTGGAACCTATGTATCATCTTCATTTGGGGGAAGCGGGAAGTTCGTTTACGTTTGAGGTGGCACAGAAAAACGGCATTCCTTATAGTTTAATAAACAAAGCTAAAAAGAAGATTGAGCGTGGTAAAATTCGATTTGACAAAACCATTGCGAATCTTCAAAAAGAGCGTTCAAACCTTCGGAAAACTTCTGCATCCTTAAAATCAGAAGAAGAAAAGGCCAAAGAAGAAAGCAAACAGTTGGAACAAACCAATGTAAAGATTCAGCAAAAATTGGAAAGCTATCAAGAATTGTTTGATGCCAATCAGAAGCTAATTTCATTAGGAAAACGATTTGATGTACTTTCTGAAAAGTATTTCAACAATAAAAACAAACGAGAGTTGATTGATGAATTAATGAAGATGGTGCTTCAGGAAAATGTGAAACGAAAAAAAGTAGCTCCAAAGCAAAAAGTAGTAAAAAAGACAAAGGAAAAAGCAGTTTTAAAAGAAGTTGAGCGAAAAGTAGAAGGCATTCGAAAACGAAAAAAGCGAGAAAAAGAAGCAGCTGCCAAACTACCTCCGCCTCCACCGAAAGTTACTTTAAAAATTGGCGACAAAGTCCGTATGATAGACGGTCGAGCTACTGGAACTATTGAAACAATAGAAAAAAAGAAAGCTGTTGTGAATTACGGAATTTTTACAACTCATGTAGATATTGAAGAACTAGAAAAAGCATAAATGAAGGATACGCATTCATATAAAATTATTCTTTTTGATGGGGTTTGCAATCTTTGCAACAGCTCCGTCAACTTTGTGATTAGGCACGATAAAAAAAATCTCTTCAAGTTTGCTGCTTTGCAGAGTGATGTTGGTGCTTCCCTAATTCAAAAATACGGTATTGATACTTCCGAAACAGATTCTATTATTCTTATTGAAAATAATAAAGCATACGTTAAATCCACAGCTGCGCTTAGGGTCGCAAGGCATTTAAATAAAGGCTATCCTCTACTCTATGCTTTTATAATTATTCCAAACTTTATCAGAAATTGGGTCTATAATTACATCGCCAAAAATCGCTATAAGTGGTATGGTAAAAAGGACAGTTGTATGATTCCTACGCCAGAATTGAAGGAAAAATTCTTATAGTCCCTATTTAGTTTCCTTATTATAGATTTATTCTATCTTTGCGCCATAATAAAACAATATGGCTTTACGCGAAGAATTAAAAACCCAAGGAGATTTTCTATTTAGATACAGAAGTTTTTTACCACTTATCATTTTGGTGGTGGGATTAGCTGTCTTTGCCTATTTTAAATTAAATCCAGACGAGTATTGTGAGTTTTTATATACCGAATCGTATAAATATATCTGTCTAGGCGTTAGTTTATTAGGCTTTTTAATTCGAGTAATTACGATTGGGTATGCAGCCGAAAATACATCTGGAAGGAATACACACGAAGGTCAAATTGCAGATGAAATTAATACTACCGGAATCTATTCTATAGTAAGACATCCTTTATACTTAGGAAACTTCTTTATGTGGCTGGGAATTGCGATGCTAACCGCTTCGTTCTGGTTTTTAGTAGCGTTTGTATTCTTTTATTATTCCTATTACTATTTACGTATTTGTTTTGCTGAAGAGGCTTTTTTACGAACCAAGTTCGAGGATGCGTATGTAAAATATTCTGAAAATGTACCTCCCTTCTTTCCTAGTTTTAAAAATTACAAGGCTTCAAATCGTTCTTTTAATGTACGTAAAGTAATACGTCAAGAAAAAAACGGAATTGCTGCTATCTTTCTTCTTTTTTGGGTGTTTGAAATGATTGGAGACCTTATTGTAAATAAAGAATTTGTATTCCATATGGATTTCTGGTTTTATGCTGGAATTATAGCTTCGGTGGTCTATCTAATATTGAAGATCTTGAAAAAGCGAAAAATGATATAAAATATTTCTTAAAAAAAATGAAAGCCTCGTATTCGAGGCTTTTTTTTATTTCAAATTCTCAAGTATAAACTCAATCGTTTTGCTTTGGTTGTTATTGCTATCAAAAGCAAAATTACGATACGGATTTTCAGAAATCAATCCCCAATTTTTCCATTTTTGAATTAAACCTGTATTAGAGATGTTCACTTTTCCAGATAGAAGTAGGTTTAAATCTTCTTTTTTCTGATGATAATTATATACCTTTTTTAACCCCGTAAGATATGTATAGTCTTTTGTAAAACCGCCTCCTCTAAAAGCCCTGAGACAAATATTAAACGCTTCTTCCCTATTCAGTTTATACTGATTGTGTAATAAATCGAAGGTTTCCCTAAACTCAAATCCCTTCCGAAGACTATCTGCCGCAATCACACGATACGAAAGTTCTTTTAAGCGATAAAGCGTTAAACAACCACTCATATATTCACTAAACACCGCTAAACCCTCTTGCGTTTCCACATTTTTGGGAAACCCATTATGAAATATCTTTAACGTATGACTCATTCCATTAAAAGTGGTCACCATATGCACCCCAATTTCGTGATTAGCCAATACTTTTAACTGATTGGCACTAAACCTATGATTTTTCTTTAAGAATAAGGTTTGGGTATTATTCTGCACCATCGCTGCCGCCGAAATCTTGTTTGAAAGCTTTACGTTATAATGGAATTTAAACTTTTTTGAAAATTCTATAAAGTAATCCTGCGCTTCCTCAACATTAAAAACGGGAAACATTTCCTGGTCAAAGGCTTCATCCTTAAAATGAAGGATAAATTCTGCATTGGCAACATCCTTTTCTGTTGGAGTTCCAAAGGATTTTAGTCCGTTAAAGTAAAAGCGCTTTCCCTTTCCAATAGTTTCTATACACTGAATTAATCCCGAATAATCATAAATTACATCTCTGTAAAAATTACGAGTTTCTTCATCTTTTATTGTATCAATGTCTTGAGAAAATAACGCTTGTTGCAGCTTGTGGGCGTTAAAATCAATTTTACGATATTTAAAATTGGGATTGATGTTATATTTAGATGCAAAAAACTCTTTTTTTTGCTGCTCAATATTGGTAGGATTGATATAATCGAGTAATTCTATTTTTTGTACTAATCGGTGCAGTTCAGCATCAATTTTGAACAAATTGGGATAGGTATCAATAAGGTCTTTTCTAGCAATCATATTATTTTCTGTGCGCAATGTAGAAAGCCTCTGCATGTGCAGGGATCTTTTCTTTTAATTGTTCTTCTATAGCCGTAACGACTTCAGGAAAAACAATTTGATTGAGTTCGTCGCAATAAATCTTTTTAAACTCAGTCGCCAAAACTAAGGTATTTTGAAAGTTCTGCGTAATAAATTTTAAGAAATAACCATTCCCGAAAAAGGTGTCATTAATTTTTGAAGTAGCTTCAATGTTATACGGTAAATCAAGCTGGGATAAGGAAACACGCCATTTTTCAACTAAATTACCGAAACGTTCATTATCAATATTCGAGGTTCCTAAATTAATAACCGGTACTTCCCTATCCCAACGTTTCCAGTTATAGCTATGCATATCATACACTACTACTACCCCAAATTTTTCTTCGAGTTTGGCAATAAGCGCTTTTACAACTCGGTAAAAGTTAGTGTGCTTTTCTAGACTTTTGTTGTGATGCTCTTTGGGCAATGGATTTTTCCAGAGTTGCTTTCCCCAAGCCGTTTCAAATACAGCATTTTCTGGCTCTCGGTTAAGATCATATTCAAATCGGCTATCACAACCAGCTATAACAATGGGATGAGTTTTTACAAATTCCTTAGTACAAGGGTCTTCTTCAAACCAACGGTCATATTGTGTGTGTAGGCAATTATCCCATAATTCTCTTCGGAATTGCGACCCATCGTGAACAGCACCACAAACATAATGAGTGTATTTTTCAATTTTTAAGGTAAAAGAGTAATCTTCAGAAACAGCTTCAAAAAGCTCCTCTTTTTCTATTTTTTCAATGATTTTTTCAACTGAAAGACGTTGCATAGAATATGAATTGAATGGGAAATAAAGGTTTAAGCGTCATCTACATGTTTACGAAGTTTTTTTCGTCTTTCAAAAGCAGTGACCCGTTGCAGAACTTTATCTTCAACAAAATCGATTATTTTTTCCTGTATGCGTGTTTTGTAAACTCGATTCATATAGGTTATTCCGCCAGGTGACATCACGTTTACTTCTACTAACATCCCGTTAATGACATCAATTCCAACAAAATATAACCCGTCCTTTACTAATTTTGGGCCAATTTTTCTGCACAACTCTTTTTCTTGATTGGTAAGTGTATGTTTTACGACGCGACCTCCAGCGCTTACATTAGAACGGTGATCTTCTTCACCTGGAACACGTCGCATGGCGCCAATGGGTCTTCCATTGAGCATCAAAATACGCACATCACCCTGATCTGCGCCTTCAATATAATCTTGCAGAATTACGTAGTTTGAAGTTCCATCTTTATTATCGATATAAAAGTCAAGCAAGGAGTTTATGCTCTTCATGGCATTCCTTTCGAGAAGGATTACTCCAGACCCCCCAAAACCATTAAGGGGCTTTAGAATCATTTTTTCTGGACCTTCTTTTATAATCTTTTTAAGGTATTCTTTGTTTTTTGTTACGTGGGTTTTGGGAATTATTTCGTTGTCTTCATCTTCAAAAACGGCAGTGTACAATTTATTATTGGCTCGGCGAATACCATCCAAATCATTCATGATAAACACATCGTCTTTAACGCTATCCAAAAAGTTAAGCATAATCATATCCAGAGGTGGATTACTTCGCAATACAATCACATCAAAACCAGCTAGGGGAAGCATTTCATCGTAAAATTCAGTTTTACTATGAAAAGATTTTAAAGAGTTGGGTATTTTGTCTTTGCGGGTAACACACCTACAAAAGGCATAGGCAACACTATCTCGAATGGTTAAATTAGCAGGGGTTGTAATGGCCATTCCGTGCCCTCTTTTTACAAACTCGTGAATCATCGCCAAGGTCGAATCATCTTCAGGATTCATTTCGGCCCACGGATACATTATAAAACAAACGTTCATTGATTGGATTTTAAGAAAAATAAATATAATAATTCTTATAAATACAGCGCTTCTTTTTCAAATTTAATATCCTTTAAAAGGAATCTATGAATTTTTAGGAAGAGCTATTCAATATTAGTAATTTTGGAAAAAATAAAATTTTTATGGAATTAAGTGATAAGGCAATAGAATGGGCTAAAGATGCACTCTTTGTGTTTGGTCCTAAAATTATTTCTGCACTCCTCGTACTATTCATTGGTTTATGGGTAATAAAATTATTAATAAAAGGGTTGCGAAAGTTTTTCGTTAAAAAGGATTTTGATCCTACACTTGAAAAATTCTTGTTGAATCTAAGTTCTTGGGGACTTAAAATAATGCTTTTTATTGTAGTACTAAGTCAGCTAGGTATTGAATCAACATCATTTATCGCTGTTTTAGGTGCAGCGGGTCTTGCCATTGGACTTGCGTTACAAGGGTCGCTTTCTAATTTTGCGGGAGGTGTTCTTATAATGATTTTTAGACCATTTAAATTGGGGGATGTCATTCAGGCGCAAGGAGAACTAGGCACTGTAAAGCAAATAGAAATCTTTACTACAAAATTATTAACCAAAGAAAATAGGCTAGTTATTATACCTAATGGGGCTCTTTCGAATGGAGCTATAACCAATTTTACGGCAGAAGGGTTTCAGAAAATTATACTCACTATAGGAGTCTCATACGATGCAGATATTAAGCAAACAAAGGAAGTCTTAATGACTGCTATAAAAAAACAAGAACATGTAATGGAAGAACCAGCTCCTGTGGTAGAGTTAGTTAATTTAAATGATAGCTCGATAGATTTCACCGTACGATGTGCTGTCATGAATGAGCATTTCTGGCCAACACAATTTGCACTACTTCCAACGATAAAGGAAGATCTTGATGCAGCTGGAATTGAAATTCCATACCCACATCAAGTAGAAATTCAAAAAGAAGGATAGAAATAAATATAAAAAAGCCGCAATCTGCGGCTTTTTTTTTACTTATGAGGATAGTTATCGTCCCAATCTTTAACGTGGGGTTCTCCTAATTTACCTTGGCTTTTTGCTACCATCATAGATACAGTTGCATCTCCAGTAACATTCACCACAGTTCTACACATATCAAGTGGTCTATCGACTGCAAAAATTAATGCCAATCCTGCTTCTGGAATTCCTGCTTGCGCTAATACTATAACTAACATCACCATTCCTGCGCCAGGTACTGCAGCAGACCCTATCGAAGCCAATGTAGCTGTTGCAATAATTCCTAATTGTGCTCCAAAGGAAAGGTCCATTCCAAAGGCTTGTGCTATGAAAACAGCCGCAACAGCTTGATACAAGCTTGTCCCATCCATATTAATAGTGGCACCAATAGGTAATACAAAACTCGTTACTTCTTTTTTAACCCCTAAATGCTCTTCTACTCTTTCCATGGTTACGGGTAAGGTGGCTGCACTTGAACTTGTAGAAAATGCCAATAATTGTGCTGGTGCTATTCCATTTAAAAAGTATTTTGGTGATTTCTTAGTGAAAACCCAAACTAACATTAGATACACACAAATCATTAAAGCAAGTCCTATTACTACACTAATTGCATACATACCTAAAGCCGCAAAGAGATCTGCACTTGGTGCTTCAACCACTAAAGCAGCTAATAGGGCAAAAACTCCATAGGGTGCAGCTAGCATGATAAGGTCAATCATTTTGAGTATAACTTCATTAAAACCATCGAAGAAATCCTTAACAGGTTTTGATGTTTTTTCAGGGATTAATATTAGTCCAATTCCGAAGAAAATAGCGAAGAATATTACCTGAAGCATATTCTTATTATTTGCAGAGGCTCCAATAATATTGTCGGGAACAATATCCACTAATGCTTGTAACGGACCTGCCTCCTTTTGCTTTGCAGCTTCTTGCTTTCGCATTTCTGCTTCTCCACCATAAGCTTCCACCAATTCGTTACGTGTATCTTCCGAAATACTACTCCCCGGTTTTACAATGTTAACAACTGCTAGTCCTATGGAAACAGCAATAACGGTAGTGACAATATACGTAGAGATTGTTCTCAATCCCATTTTAGATAGGCTTGAAATATCCTTTAAATCTGAAACTCCTTTAATAAGAGAAGCTAAAATCAAAGGCACCGCAATCAATTTAAGTGCATTGATAAATATAGTCCCAAAAGGCTTAACCCAATCACTTATTAATTGTGAACCCCATGAGAAATTGTTTAAAAGAAGTGCTACGACCACTCCTAAGACCATTCCTAAAATTATTTGCCAATGTAATGCTAGTTTCTTCATAAAGTTGTTTTAAATTTTTGAAAGTCTATTCAGTAAATAAAAATCGGCTAACACTAATGCTGCCATCGCTTCAACAATAGGGACAGCGCGTGGAACTACACAAGGGTCGTGACGACCTTTCCCTTGCATTTCGACGAGTTCACCTTCAGTATTTATGGTTTCCTGTTGCTGCATAATGGTTGCCACAGGTTTAAACGCAATGGTAAAGTAAATATCTTCTCCATTCGTAATTCCGCCTTGCACTCCCCCACTATAATTTGTTTTGGTACTTCCATCCTCGTTAAACAGATCGTTATGTTCACTCCCTTTTAAATGAGTGCCTGCAAATCCGCTACCGTACTCAATTCCTTTTACTGCATTGATTGATAGCATAGCTTTCCCTAATTGAGCGTGGAATTTATCAAACACAGGCTCTCCCAATCCAACAGGAACATTTTGTAAGACACAGGTAACCCGCCCACCAACAGTATCTCCTGCCTTACGAATTTCCTTGATGTAGTCCTCCATTTTCTTAGCCATAGTAGGGTCTGGGCAACGTACTGGATTTTTTTCAATTTCTGAAAAATCTAATGCTGAATAATCTGAATCTAATTGTAGCTTCCCAACACCAGAAACGTAGGCGGTAATTTTAACATCTTTAAGTAGTTGTTTCGCTATGGCACCTGCGGCAACACGACAAGCCGTTTCTCTGGCCGAAGAACGACCTCCTCCTCTATAGTCACGAATACCGTATTTTTTGTCGTACGTATAATCGGCATGAGATGGTCGATAGACATCTTTTATATGCGAATAGTCTTTCGACTTTTGATTGGTGTTTTCAATGACAAAACCAATAGGGGTTCCTGTAGTTTTTCCTTCAAATATTCCTGAAAGAAACTTGACAGTATCAGGTTCCTTACGTTGAGTAACGATAGCAGACTGTCCAGGTTTACGACGTTGCATTTCCGCTTCAATAGCTTCAAAATCGATAGTTAGTCCAGCTGGGCATCCATCGATAATTCCGCCAAGAGCATCCCCATGGGATTCTCCAAAAGTGGTGAGCTTAAATGCATTTCCGAAGGTATTTCCTGCCATACACTGTTTTCAACAAATGTAACTGATTACAGTTGAAAAATAAAAAAAATCGCCCCCTTTGGTAAAGAAGACGATTAACAGAGTGAATCTTAATTAAATTGGTTAGTTTTCCTTTTGAAGCGTACTCTGTTCTCTTAAATACTTAATATAGTAAATAATTTCATTGGTATTTCTTAAGTGTGTTTCAAAAATATCTGGCCGTAAAACATTGGGTTTCCCCTCAATTATTTCAGTTATTTGAGGATCAAAAAAAGCATACGTATAAAATGCTGCAGAAACTACTTTGTCTGTTGGAATTACACTATCGTAGGCAAAAATATAATTAACTACTTCCTCTTTGTGTTCTGGATACAAAGTAATCATTTGCCAAAATGCTCTTTGTAATTCCATTGTTTTAAGGCTATTGGCAACATCTTCAAAAGTGTATTGATCTTTATATACGGAGTTTCGATAATTTACATCTGCAATTAACTTCTTTGCTTCATAGCTAAAACTCATGGTATTTCCATCCACTTTAACGCCAGGCTCTTCTAATTCTTCTAACCATAGTTTGTAGTTTTCTTCATTTTCAAGTAAAACAATAGCGTCCTCAACAGGAATGGCAATATTATCTGTGGTTTCTTGGGCATTCGCATTGGTAAAACTTAGTGGTAAAACCAAAAGAAATGTCAAAATACTATTTTTCATTTGCATATATGATTTCATTTTGTTTCGCTTTTGTAATTTTTACTGAAATTCTTTCCAATTTTTCTTCTAAAGATTCAATTTTAGTATCAAGATTGTTTTGCTGTATCTCAATTTCTGTTAGCATTAAACTAAAATCATAATCATTTACCCCCACTACCGTATTTACTAATTTTGGACCTTCTTTTAAATTCGTTTCCCAAGAACGTCCTACGGCGAATGCATAATCTTCCGCAGTCATAGTATTGGGAGAAATGGCTTTTCCGTAGCCAAGGATGGTTTTTGATGCTACGATATAGTCACCATTTTTAACGGGTCCCAAAACTTTAACAGGAACTTGCCCCATAAAAGCAATGGTATTCCCTAGGATAAAACCTTTTTCCTCGGGAGCATTCCCTAAAATAATTGGGCGATGAGAAACCACCATGATTTGTTCGGCATTTGTTAGATCTCGTGAAATTTTTCCACCCACAACACCTACAATATCTCCTGCGGAAATATTTTCAGAAACATCCACTCTTTCAAGCCATTCTGCATAATCACCATTGCCCGATGTATATTCTACACCAATTTTATTGAACTCATCAATAACGTTAGTAACACCCGTTAAACCTGCTGCAACTCCATCAGCAAGATCAATCCCCACAAAGTTTGAAAGCAGATTTAGAACATAAATATTATCGTAAATAGTGTTATCTCTAAAATCACTCATGGACTGTGCACGTATCACGCCAGTTTGTCTACCATCTTTATCCTGAAAAGAAATGTACTCATTTTCTTTAGTTAATGAATTGGACACAGTACCCATTGAAACATCTGGCAATTCTATGTTTGGAAAACCATCTACAGTAATTGTGGTTGGTAGTTTTGGCATATATTGTGACAAATCTGGTATAGTTGGGGATGAAAGAGGAATGGTTGGTAGATTTACCCCAGGAAAATAAATTCTAGGGATGGCAGGAACGCAAACATTTACAGGGGGAATACAAACAGTATAACAGCCAACAAAGGGAACACAAATACTGTAACAATATTGCCCTGAGCACACTGCACTATTTCCATTATAGAAAGTGACCTCATTTTGTAATACCTGTCCTGGCATATTTAAGGAAGGAAATGCCTTCGGCAATCCTAATCCAGAATTGATTTTATTAAAAATAAAATTGTTTACATCAATTAAAGAACCTCGTCGCATGGTGCTAGGGGTTAATGCAATAACATCTCCTAAATCCAAATTAGGATCAGCTCCCGAATTGTTAACTGCTGCAACTAATAAATCTTTTGCTGCATTAATAGCCGTTGGAATAGGAATAGGTAATGAATTGTAATTACTCCCGTTCCAAGCACCGTGGGTTCTCCCTAATTTTATTAAAATTCCATCGCCGTTTCCAGTATTTGTATTCGAAAAAGTAGCAATGGCTTCCGTTGTATCGCCAGACACATTAATACTACCCGTTGAAATACTAGTTAAAGTAGAAGTGCCAGTAACGGTTAAATCATTATTTATCAAAGTTGCCCCTTGAATGGTTAAAGTTGAACTCAATGTCGATACTCCATTTACTTGTAAAGTACCTGAAAGACTGGTGCTAGCTCCATTGGCAACTAAAAGTTCATTTAGAGTTGTGGCTTCATCCACCACTAACCTACCTGTAAGTAGTGTTGCATTGTTGTTTTCAACCCTAAGATTATCTAAAAGATTTGTTGTTCCTTCAACATTTAATGTTCCTGAAAGTGTTGAAGGGCTTGAATTTGTTACCGCTAAACTATTTTGAAATAATGTAATCCCATCTACAGTTAAGTCCCCATTTAATGATGAAGAAGCTCCATTTGTGACTTCTAATGAATTATTTAAATTACTAACTCCATTAACTGTTAAAGTCCCCGTAGCATACATTTTTTCTTGATTAGTAACTGTAAGCGTATTGTTTAAGGTTGTAAGGTCATTTACCTTTAGGTCATTTTCGATGAGTGTGTTCCCAATAACATTTAAGTTTCCAGACAAATGTGTATTTTCATTATTGTTAACAAAAAGCGCATCATTTAGGTTTGTGTTTCCATTTACGGTAAGATTATTACCAAAATTAATTTCACCATTTACATTTAATGGTCCTGTTAAAAGAGTTGTAGCACCATTATTTACCCATAATCCATTATTTAAATTTGTAGCTAAATCCACAACTAAAGTACCAGATAAATAAGAGTTGCTAGCATTATTTACTCTAAAAATGTTGTTTTTATCTGTACCCCCAATAACTTGAAGGGTATTGTTTAAAGTAGTTTGACCATCTGTTTTTAATGTCCCCGTTAGATGTGTGGGAGTATTGTTGTTTACATCAAGTGAGTTGTTTAAATAGGTGCTACCTTCAACAATTAAATTATCTACCAAAGTTGTTATTCCTTGTACATTTAATGGACCGCTTATAGTAAGAGTACTTCCATTATTAATATTAACATCTCCGTTTAAATCGGTTTGCCCCTCTACACGAAGAGTACCAGTTAAAACTGCTGCACTATTATTATTTACTCTTAAACTTCCATTTAAATTGGCAACCCCATCTACGTTCAAATTACTATCCAACTGAGTATTACCAGTTACATTTAAAGGACCACTAGCGTCTAGTTCACTTCCATTATTTACATTAACGGTATTGTTTAAATCGGTTTGTCCATCTACTGTAAGTGTTCCTGTTAGAACAGTTGAGCTATTGTTATTTACTTTTAGATTTCCATTTAAATTGGTAACTCCATCTACGTTAAGATTACTACCTAACTGAGTGTTACCATTTACATCTAACGAACCACTAAGATTAAGTTCACTTCCATTGTTTACATTAACGATATTGTTTAAGTCGGCTTGTCCATCAACCGCAAGAGAGCCTGTTAGATATGTTGAGCTTTCATTAGAAACCGAAAGCGAACTATTTAGATTAGTCGTTCCCTCCACTAGCAATGTATCTCCCCAATAGGCAGGTCCATCTAATGCAAAATAGCCTGTTGCGATAATATCTCTGTGAAAGGCATAGGGCAAGAATGTAAGTTCACTTTTTCCTAAATCAGCAAACTGACCATTAAGATTTACCTCTACTTGTAAATCTTTGCGTTCTCCTCCCCAAAATATATCAGTAAAACCATTAGCAGTTAATGCATTTCCTTGTCCTATAATGATATTCACCATTCCATAGGCATCTGTTCTGGTATCCTGTGTTTCTTGATATTCTATATTTCCAGATTCATCAAGAATTGTGAATCGAAGCGTAACTTCTGTTTTGGGAAGAATATTTCCAGTAGCATTAACTCCTGGGAGTTCTTGTTGGTTTGGGTCAATAATAATTGCTTGATAACTTAACCCATCTGTTTGGGCATTGGTTATAAAAGCAGATAATATTGCGAGTATGAAAATTATTTTTTTCATAATTAGTTATTTTCTAATAATAGTTCATTCGCTTTAGAATCGAGTTCAATTACTTGAGCTTCAATTTTCTTGAATTTATCTTCATACAATGCTTGTTTTTTCTGAAGCTTTTGAACAATTTGGATCCAATCTCCATTATGTACTCCCACTACTGTGTTTACCAACTTAGGACCTTCTTTTAAGTTTTCTTCCCAAGAACGCCCTACCGTATATTTAAAATCTTGGGCGGTCATATTGTTAGGAGCAATAGCTTTTCCGTAGCCCTTTATACTAGTTTCAGCAACAATGTAATCTCCTGTATGAACAGGTCCTAAAACCTTCACAGGAACTTGTCCCATAAAAGCTACATTATTGCCAAATTGAGTTTGTCCTTCTTCAGGGGCATTTCCCAAAATGATTGGGCGATGAGAAACGACCATGACTTGTTCGGCATTTTCTAAATCACGTGTTATTTTTCCACCTACTACAGCAATAATATCACCTGCTGAAATAAATTCGGTAGCATCCTTTCTCTCTAACCATTCGGCATAATCTCCATTCCCTGAAGAATACTCCACTCCTATTTTATTGAATTCATCAATAAAGTTGGTAATGGCAACAGTTCCTGAAGTTATTCCGTCTAATAAGTCAATGCCAACAAAATCTGAAAGTAGATTCAGCATATAGATATTATCCAATAAGGTGTTTTCTTTAAAATCCCATAAGGATTGTGCACGGATGGTTCCTGTTTTTCTTCCATCCTTATCCTGAAACGTAATATATTCGTTCTCCTTGGTAAGGGAGTCTGGCGATACATCTCCTGCCGTTGCAGGCAAATAGTTTACAATAATATCGGCGGGAAGTACAACAAAAGGGAGGTCTCCTACAGGAAGGTTAATAGGTAAACTTGGAATGTACTGTCCTGGATTTGGTATTTGTGCTGGAGGAATTGGGATAGGTATATTAGGCAATGGTATCGTTGGTATAGACCAAGATGGAATAGAAATATTTACAAATGGAATATTTACCCCACCAAACACATTATACCCATTTAATAAGGTGGTTCCTGGAACTGTCAAGTCTGGAAACGCAATAGGTAATGTTAACCCTCCTGATGTACCGCTAATTGATCTCGTGTTTATTTCAGAAAAAATAAGATTGTTTACATAGTTAAACGTAGCGATTCTCTGTGCGGCGGGAGCAAAAGCGATAACTTCTGAAAAAGTAATGGGACCGCCATTGGCATTTTGTATTCTGGCTTTTAAGACATTTAAAGGTCCCTGAAGATCACTCTGTATAGGGTTTGGATAATTATAAACTGTTCCCCCATTTAAGGCACCGTGATTTTTACCTAACTTAATAATAATTCCATCTCCTGTTGCACTATTTGTATTCACAAAACTGGCAATATAATTTGCATTATCGCTTTCAACATTAATAGTTTGGGTATTTAAACTACTTAAAAAAGTATTTCCTGTTACCGTTAAATCGTTATTGATTGTGGTAGCACCCGCAACAGTAAGAATATCATTTAAGGTAGTTGCCCCTGTAACATCAAGTATGCCAGATAATTCTGTTGAACTTCCATTGGCAACTGTTAATGAGCTATTTAAAGTTGACTCGTTATCGACGGTTAGTGTCCCAGTAAGCACTGTACTACTTCCGTTTAGTACAGATAATTCATTTTGTAATGTAGTTGCTTCTCCTACTTCTAAAGTCCCAGAAAGTAAGGTAGGTGTATTATTAGCAACTTCTAGTGAGTTGTTTAAAGTGGTTTCACCATCAACAGTAAGAGTTCCTGTTAAGTTTGTTGGACTTGCATTCAATACATTTAAAGTATTATTTAAATACGTTTCACCATCCACAGTTAGTTGCCCAGTCAAATTAGTTTCAGAAGCATTTGCAACAGTAAGCCCCAAGTTTAAGGTAGTTTCCCCATTCACTATAAGTGTTCCATCCATATTAGAAGCGCCTTCTACAAAAAGACTTCCAGTAAGGTTTGTAGGCGCATTATTATTCACAAAAAGTGAGCCGTTTAAGTTGGTAATACCATTTACAGTTAGGTTGTTATTTAAGCCAATAGGACCATCTACATTTAGTGGTCCCGATAAAAATGTAGGGCTTCCGTTATTTACAGATAAACTACTGTTTAAGTTCGTTTCTAAGTCAACTGTTAAACTCCCCGAAAGTATTGAAGGGCTCTGATTGTTTACATTAAAAAAACTTTCAAGGTTTGTTGCTCCATTTACTGTTAGGCTATTATCGAGTAGGGTTTGTCCCTCCACAGTCAAGGTACCAGAAAGTCTACTTGGACTGTTATTATTTACATCAAGTGAGTTGTTTAAATTGGTAGTACCTTCAACAATTAAATCATCCCCAAGGGTTGTTACTCCCTCTACGTTTAATGGGCCACTTAGATTAAGACCGCTTCCATTATTAATATTTACATCGCCATTTAAATCGGTTTGTCCATCAACTCTAAGCGTGCCTGTTAGTACTGTGGCGCTATTATTATTTACATTTAATTCACTATTTAAATTCGTGATTCCATCTACGGTAAGATTACTATCAAGCTGTGTATCTCCAACTACATTTAGTGGTCCACTAGCATTAAGTGTGCTACCATTATTAACGTTTACAGTATTGTTTAAATCGGTTTGACCGTCCACTTGAAGCGTACCCGTTAGTAAAGTCGCACTGTTATTATTTACATTTAATTCACTATTTAAATTAGTATTTCCATTTACAGTTAAATTACTATCAAGCTGTGTATCACCAGCAACATTTAAAGGGCCACTAGCATTAAGAGCACTACCATTATTAATATTTACTGTATTGTTTAAATCAGTTTGACCATCTACAGAGAGTGTCCCTGTTAAATTCGTAGAGCTTTCATTATTTACTGAAAGCGAACTGTTTAAATTGGTTGCTCCTTCTACTATTAGAGAATCTCCTAAAGTTGCAGGTCCATCTAAAGCAAAATAACCAGTTGCAATAATATCTCTATGATAGGCATACGGGACAAAAGTAAGTTTGTTTTTACCTAAATCAGCAAACTGCCCATAAAGCTTTACCTCTACCTGAAGGTTTTTACGTGATCCTCCCCAAAAAATATCAGTGAATCTATTTGAGGTAAGTGCATTTCCTTGCCCAATAATAAGATTGACCATTCCATAGGCATCTGTTCTGGCATCCTGTGTTTCTTTATATTCTACATTTCCAGACTCATCCAGTATCGTAAAACGTAGCGTAACATCGGTGTTTGGAAGGATATTTCCGGTAGCATTAACCCCTGGAAGTTCTTGCTCGTTTGGATCAATTATAACTGCTTGGTAGCTTAGTCCATCAGTTTGGGCTTTGGCGACAAATGCAGTTAATATAGTGAGTAGTATGACTATTTTTTTCATAACTAATTAGTTTCTAATTCGTTTGTATCGGTTTCTTCGGGGGTTTCCTCCTTTTTGTTGCAAGGAATGTCCACCATAATTCCTAATCCAATAGTATCAACACCTATGGTGAGTCTCGTAATACTGGAATTGTTATTGTCATTAAGTGCCAATCCTGTTGCGTAGGCATATTGTAAATACATCTTGGCAGTTTCAGAAATATCAAAACGCAGTCCTGCACCACTTCTAAAAAAGTAGGCGATGTCATTAAACTCTTCAACATCTTTTACATTATACACTTGATTGTTAATGGTCTGAACACCATCGGTCATATATTCAGCAGAACCCCCGGCAGTAATGTAGAATGCAAAGTTACCTACCTTGAAAGCTTCGTAGTCAAGACTTAAATTCAATCCCAAATAACTTATATCCCATTCAAAAAAGTTTTGCAAAACGGGGTCACTACCAATGGTTCCGTAAGTATTGTAAGATATTGCTGTGCTTATGTTTAGTCCATCTGTAAAAATCCGATGCTTATACCCAGCTGTAATATAGTTTTGGGTCTTAGACTGAAGGTTTTCAAGATATTCCCCGTCATTATTTCTGAAATTAAAATCTGATACATTAAGCCCTGTTTCAAAAAAGACTTGTTGGCCAAAAGCGCCGAAAGAGGCGAATAAAAGACTATAAATGAGTAGTTTTTTCATAATTATTTTTTCAAGAGTGACGTTTTAAATTCTTTATTATCTGAAGTAATTGTCAGTATATATTGTGCGCTGGATAAACCATCAAGATTAATTGAAGTTTCAGAGGTGGTTATTTGTTGCGTTTCGGTATGTACTACTCTTCCAAGAACATCATAAAGCACTATGTTTACAGGCTTTTTTAGCGTTTCATTGAATCTTACGTACACAATATTTTTAAAAGGGTTTGGGTACACAACAGCATCCAAACTGTTATCTGTTTCAGCTAGTGCAAATACTGCAATAGGAGGCTGTATAAAGCCTTGACGTAGAATAGCCGCAGAACTTCCCGAAATCCCTATAATACTCTGTTGCCCCACACTTTGCTGGATCATGTAATTGTTGTCATTTACTGTTATAGTAGATGAAGAACCTGAAGCAGATATAGTTGATCTCACAATTTCCTGTGCAGATACACCATAGCATCCAAAGGCCAAAACAAATAGGGTGCTTAATAACTTCATCATAAGTTTAATTTTTAATTAATCGCTTTAATACAACACCTCTATTTGTTTTAATTTCAATAAAGTACGTTGCTATTTCTAAAAATGAAATATCCAGTATGACACTATTTTTTAGTAATTGAAATGTTTGCTCCTTCAGTTTTCTACCGTGAATATCAAACAGTAAAATTTGTTCTATAGATATACCTTCTGAAGCCTCAATAATGACCCATTCAGTAGCTGGATTTGGAAGTAAACGAATGGTATTCGATATCAGGTTTTCTGTTACTCCTAATATTGGGTCAACTATAAGCTGAAAACTACACGTATCACTATTTCCACTACTATCGGAAACTGTTATGGAAACAGTTGTAGTACCTACGCCAACGCTACTCCCAGGCAATGGGTTTTGTGTGAAAGAAGTAATTGGGTTTGTACAGTTATCACTAGCATTAGCAAGTCCTTCAGCAAAATAATCTGGAACGATATACATGTTTCCTGTTCCTGCAATTACTGTTTGATTAGAAGGACAATTTACTGAGGGATCAATCATATCCACCACAGTAACAGTCGCTGTACAACTTGCTGTATTACCGTAAATGTCTGATGCCGTTAACACCACAGTATTTGCACCTAAATCAGTGCAATTGAAATTAGATACATCAATGCTAACAGAAGATAATCCACAAGCATCAAACGTACCAGAATCAACATCTTGTGGGGTAATAAAAGCAGTCCCAGAGGCATCTAATGCAATCGTGATATTTTGGCAACTCATCGTTGGTGGTGTAACATCTTGTACCGTGACAGTTGCACTACAAGTACTAGTATTTCCACTCGTATCTGTCACTGAAAGAATTACCGAATTAGCACCTACATTATTACAATTAAAAATCGTATTGCTTATAGTTGTCGAAGCTATCCCACAAGCATCGGTACTACCTCCGTCAATATCCCCTGCTGAAATAGTAGCAGATCCTGAAGCATCAAGTTGTACCGTAATATTTTGGCAAACTGCTGTGGGGGGAGTTATATCTTGAACCGTTACAATAGCATTACAAGTTGCTGTATTCCCTGACGTATCTGTCACTGTGAGCATCACAGTATTGGCTCCTATATCACTACAATCGAAGGATGAAATATCAACACTTCTACTTGCTATTCCGCAAAAATCGCTACTACCGCCATCCACTTGTATGGGGGTAATGGTAGCAACTCCTGAAGCATCTAATGAAACTGTAATATTTTGACAAACAGCCGTAGGATTAATATTGTCTAAAACCGTAACGGTTGCAGTACAACTACTCGAATTACCATTTACATCTGTTGCTGTTAAGGTTACAATATTTGTACCTACATCCGCACAATCAAAACTTGTGGTGTTAAGACTTAAAGAGGCTATTCCACAGGCATCGGTAGTACCGTTATCAATGTCTGCTGTAGTAATTGTTCCGCTGCCTGCTCCATCTAAAATGACAGTAACATCTTGACAAATAATATTGGGTGGTGTGCTATCCACAACAGTTACAACAGCTGCACAGGTAGCTGTAGCTCCAGCAGCATTTGTAACAGTTAGTATTACGGTATTAGGGCCAACATCGCTACAAGTAAAACTTGAAACATCAATAGTTAATGTTGCAGCACCGCAGGAAACCCCACTTCCACCATCAATCTGATTAGGGGTTAACGTCGCATTCCCAGAAACATCAAGGGGTAAAGTAATATCTGTACACACTGCCGTTGGCGGACTATCATCTACTACAGTAACAAAAGCTGTATCTGCGCTCGAATTCCCTGATGCATCGGTAACAGTCATGGTTACCAGTACGGGGCTTCCCGTATCTGAACAATCAAAACTATTGGGGCTTACATTAATGGTTGCTATTCCACAATTATCTGTAGAGTTATCATCTATGTCACTACCTACTATCGTTGCAGTTCCCGAAGCATTTAAAAAGACAATAATATCCATAGCAATTGCTACAGGAGGGGCTGTATCTACAATAGTAACATCCGCAAAGCAACTTGCACTATTTCCGTTAACATCCGTTACTGTTAATGTAATTGTATTTGTTCCAATATCTGCACAAGTAAAACTACTTGTGCTTAGCGTTCTTGAGGCAATTCCGCAGGCATCAGTACTACCGTTGTCTATTTGAGCAGCAGTAATAGTGGCCATACCAGAAGCATCTAAAGGAACTGTAATATTTTGACAAACAACATTAGGAGGTGTAACATCAGTAATAGTTACTTGAGCTGTACAAGTGTCTTGTCTTCCGCTAGGGTCAGTAACCGTTAAAGTAACGGTATTGGTGCCCACGTCACTACAATCAAAAGTATCTATATCTAGGGAACGACTTACTATTCCGCAGGCATCGGTACTAATATTATCCACATCAGCAGGTAATATAGTTACCATACCATTAACATCTAAAGGAACTGTGATATTTTGACAAATTGCAGTTGGATCATCTATATCTTCAATAGTAACTGTAGCGTTACAGGTACTACTATTTCCAAACGTATCAATAACCGTTAGCACGACATTATTTACACCCACATCGTCACAAAAGAATGCACTAGGATCTGCTGAAAAGAACGCGATACCACAATTATCTGTAGAAGGTGTTGTTGTGTTGTCTAAATCTTCCGCAGTAAGGAATGCTTCCCCATTCGTGTTAAGCTGTAACGTAATATTTTGGCAATTAGCAACGGGAGGAGTAGTGTCTTCAACAAACACATTCGCCATACACGTGCTACTGTTTCCAGAATCATCCATAACGGTGAGTTCTACCGAAATAGGGGTGGTTGACCCACTGATGGTATACGTATAATTATCAAAAGGAAACGGAATTAATACAGCTCCCGTTACAGGATCGGTAATATCCCAAATTTCGGTGCCTGAATAAATCCAATTACTAAATGAAAATACGCCAGAATTAGCTTGGGTTTCATCTTTACGATACGCCCAGCCATCGAAGTATTCCCACGGCTCATTGGTTCCATCTATAGTAATATCTCCAAAAGTATCGATAACACTTCCATTAAAAAATAACTCTACGGCATCATCCCCACTCATATCAAGCATGGTACTATTAAAATCTGAAGGAAACCCAAAAAAGGTAGCAAAGTCTGCCGCGTCCGAAGCAATCACTAAATAGTCTCCTGCCGAAGCAGCAACCGATGGGAAAGTAAATTCTTGCCCATCGCTACCGCCTCCATCGTTGGCTACTCCAATTCCATATAATGATAAATCGGGGATGTCTTCAATAACATACACTTCAACCGCCTGAACAGCCACTGTGGGTGTTGGGTTATCGATATCTACATCCAGCACCCCTGTAATAACCAAATCTATAAGTTGAGGATTATAAACATCAAGACAAGAAAAAGTGTTTGGTATTGCGCTATAAGTAAGCGAATTACAATTATCGGCACTACCAGCACCTATAAATTGTAAGTCGGCAGTAGTGAGAGCATAATTTCCTGTGGCATCCAGTGACACAGTAATATCTTGGCAATTCGCCACAGGAGCTTCGGTATCTTGAACGGTTACATTTGCTGTGCATGTGTCTGTATTGCCTGAAGTATCGGTAACGGTGAGGGTAACTACCACCACACCAAGGTCAGAACAATCAAAGTTACTTGGAGATACCGATAAACTTGCTATAGCAACATCATCAGTAGAACCTCCATCAACATCGATGGCCGTGATGCTTCCATTTCCAAACGAATCTAGGGTCACAGTAACATCTTGACAAACGGCATTAGGGGGTGTGGTATCTTGGGAAAAAGAAACTTGGAAAGCGAGTAAGACAAAAAATACCGTAATCTTATACATAGTGTATTATTTTTCTTACGGTAAAGATATTTGATAAACCCACGCTAGGAAATACGCAGGTAGTGTCTAAAACTACGTAGCCCTACGTAGATTATAAGGAAAGTAATAGTTCTTTATTTTCTGAAGCCCATACATTTAAGGAATCCATACTTGGGGGCAAATCTAATTTTGAAATAATATTCCCTCGGTGTTTTTGTACAGTCCGGTGCGAAATACTCAATAACTCCCCTATCTCTTTAGACGTTTTCCCTTGAGCTATAAGTCGGACGATGGTCCTTTCAGATGGCGAAAGAAATTTAATCTTATCCATTTGCGGATAAATCTCTTTGTCAAACACATCGGTAAAAGTACTACTGAAGTATTTTTCATCTTTCTTGAGGGCTTGGATACATTTTTCTATTTCTGAGAAGGGTTCATCTTTCAATAAATATCCTGAGATGTTCAACTTTTTGGCTTTATGTACGTAGGCCTTTTCTTTATAGGATGTAAGAATGATAAACTTGGTCTCACTTTCCTTTTCAATGCATTTTTTAATGACCTCAAAACCAGTGAGGATGGGCATTTCTATGTCTAGAATAGCGATGTCTGGTTGATGTTCTAAAATGGCTTCCAATGCTTGTGCTCCCTGTGTAGCACCTTCTAAAACTGTATAGCCGTGTTGTTGCAATTCGTCAAGCAGACCCTTTAGCAACATGGGGTGATCATCGGCAACTAATATGGTGGGATTGTTTTTCACTTTTTGGGGATTTCACAATGAATCATAGTTCCTTTGGTTGGACTGCTTTGTATTTGCATAGTACCTTTTAATAGCCGAATGCGCTCTTTCAATGTTTTTAAACCTAAACTATTGTTTTTAATAGCTTCGGAAACATCAAACCCTTTTCCATTATCCTTTATCTGAAGCACCACTTTTGTAGGTAAATCCTTCACTAATACTAAAAGATTGGTCGCAGCAGCGTGCTTTAAGCTATTAGTAACACTTTCTTGTATAAATCTATAAAAATTTAGGCTCTCCTCCTTAGAAAGATACGAATCAATGTCATCTATCTCTGCAGTGCAAAATAGTGAACTATCTTCATCTATTTCCAAGATAAGTTGCTCAATACTTTCAGACAGTCCTAATTGTTTCAGAAAAGCAGGATATAATCCGCGTGAGATACTACGTACTTCCTCCAACGTTTTGTGCGATAAAGACGCTATTTCTTCTTTATCTTCGTGCTGGGCTTTCCGCTTAATCAAGGTTAATTGCTGACCAATACTATCGTGAAGTTCTTTCGCTATTCGGGTTCGCTCCTCTTCTTGTGAGACTAACAAAGCACCCGAAAACTGTTCCTGCATTTTTCTTTTTTGAGACGATTGCCATAATAGATACAGTGCAATTGCAAAGCCTGTAAGTAATACTAACAAATAGAACCACCACTCGTTGTAAAAAAAGTCTTTAGAATCAATTGAATAACGAAGTGATTCTCCAATACGATTTCCAGAAAAGTCAAGCGCTTCTATCTCCAGTGTGTAGTTTCCCACAGCTAGATTGGGAAAACTAATGGATTGCTGTTCTTTTAAATCTACCCAGTCGTCGTTGTTTAATCGATACCTGAAGGAATGCTCCCTCCCTCCTACATTATGCGTAAGCGCAAAGTCTAGCGATAGCATTTTGTTTTCTTGTGGAAGGACGATAGTATTCAAAGTTTTTAACTCCTCTCTATTGGTTGTTACTTCTATTGATTTGGATTCGGTATTATACAACTTGGTATTCAAAAGGGTTAATTCCCACTTGGGATCTTCTTTTGTTAGTGCTTCGGGAGAAAAATAATTAAGGCCTTCAATGGTGCCCACTACAAACCCACTTCCCGTATCCAAAGCACTGTATCTATTTGCTTCATTATGGCTAAAACCATCTTTTTCAGAATAGCGCTTTACACTTCCAACCTTCGGATTAAAAGCCACCACCCCATTAAAGGTGTTTATCCACCAGGTATCCTTTTTAAAGAGGATCGTTGCAATACCCGCCTGCAATACATCTTTATAGGGTGTGGTAAAGGTTTTGGTTTGGGGGTCTAAGTGATAAATATTTCCAGAACGGCTTCCGAGTAAAAATCCGTGTTGGGGATGATAGGTCGCCATTAACAAATAAGGGTCCTTTAGGACATCTGCACCGTAAAAGGTAGATTCTTTAGTAAGGGTATTATAGGTTAACATCCCTTTATCGGTTGCGGCTACCCATAGGCTATCAAGATTTGCTAATCCATAAATGATATAGTCTTTGGTAGCTACTAAGACTTTATGCTCCTTTGTGTTTTTATTAAATTCCATTAGGGCATACCCTTTAGTGCCGTAGATAAAAGTACTGTCGGTTGCCTTTTGTAATGAGATAACAGGGTAATGTCGATACCGTTTTGCGCGCTGAGTGGCTAGGTCAACTTCCATAATACTCCCTCCATCATTACTCCAGAGGGTAGTTCCCTCTTTACATATAGCCCGAGAGGAATTTGGTTTTATTTCTATCCCTTTTTCAGTAATCCTAAATGGTTTTTCAGTGTTGTCTATGAGATTGATTGTAAACCAACCCTCCTTTTCTGTGGCTACCAAAATGCTAGCAGGTTCTAATGCTGTTATTGCACGCATTTCGTAATTTGGTAAAAAGGTCTTTACGGTTTGTGAGGGAAACTGAAAATAATGCAGTTCACCATTATCGCGTCCCAACCATAGTTCTTTGGAAAGGTCGTTGGACAAGGTTTCAAAGGCTTCGAAAGTATCAAACACTTCTTTTTCGTAAAGTGACGTATATCCTATTTCATTTGTAAAAGCTTGCACGGATAGTTTCCCTTGTGTTGTCGTTACCCATAGTGAGTTTCCTAGGGTGTCATTCGCAATTTTTAAGTGGTCACTAGTTACCTGAGCCTTTTTTTTAGCCACGGGGTCTATAGACATGGTTTCTTCATTGACAACGTGTAGCGTTGGATTTCTATACAGCATCACATACGCAGTCCCATGCTGTAGGGTAAATTCGTCTATATATCTACGAACGTTTTCACCACTATTACTATCTATGTTACGCTCTGCAACTTCTTTCTTTAGGAGGGTGCCATCCCAACCAAAATAATGTATGGGTAAATGATTATCCCCTATAAGGCAAAACTCTTTAAAAGGAATAAAGACTGTGTAGGAGTCAATAAAAAACCGGTTTTGGGTATTGGTGTAACTAAATAGCGACTCTAGGGAAAGGTCTTCAGAAAGTAGGGTTACGTGTATCGTTTGCCCTATTTGATACAGTATATAATGCTGATTGTTGTATTCAAAAATGCGAGAGAGATACAACGGTTTTTCTGTATTGTTGCCAATGGCTACACGTTGAAAGGTGGTGGTTATAGGGTCGAACAGCAAAAGGAAATCGGCTAGTTCTTCCATATTCCCTAATACATACAACTTCCCGTCTGGGCGTTTGAGTACTTGTTTTATTTCTAAGATAGGCTTTTCGAGTGTTGGTAGCGGTACACTATGAAAGGTGTTTCCGTTAAATCGTTGTAGGGAAACCTGTTTATCGCTCTGGATGATCTCACGCATATCGAGACTAGAACCCCCTAGCCAGATAAAGCCATCGTTGTCATACGCCATCGCCTCTATATAATCGAGGTCTAGCCCGTCTTTTTTGGTAAAGACTTTATGCTGCACTTTTCCCTCCTGCGACCAAGCAACGGCAAAGCATAACAGACATACGTAAAGGGCAACTTTTTGTATCACTGCTTAAAGATATTTATTTTGAATTAAACATGGGTGCTTGGCAGTGGGTAAAAGGTGAAGGGTGCTGGGTGCTGGGTGATGGGTGATGGGTTATAGGTAGTGGGTGTTGTTTTTTGTTTTGACCCGAGTCCCCCCGAAGGAGACCCGAAGGAGACCCGAAGGAGACCCGAAGGAGACCCGAAGGAGACCCGAAGGAGACCCGAAGTAGCCTGCAAGGAGCTACGGGGTTGCTATAAAGTAATTTTTTAATTTTAGGGAATTAGTTGGTTGGACGCTGAGAGACTCGAAGCGTCATTCTGTTATTATTTTTTGTTAGTCTTGAAATGCGAGGGTAGCCTATAAATTCTTCTAATTCATTTTGCCTTGATGCAAAACGAATCAACCTGCCTGCCGGCAGGCAGGAAAATCAAGAAGGACTTGAGGGAATTGGTGCTTTGCACCACCGCTTGCCCCTGCGATACATGCTTCCTTTTTTCTTCGAAAAACGTACTTCCGCTTGTTGCTGCACTATTCCTGAAAGTCCTTCAATTTGGGAAATATGCAGAGAGTGACGCCGAATTGGAGGGCGATAATAAGACAAGGTCACTTCGAGTGAGTTTTGTGAGGAACGAGCAAAAGTTGTATCGAGAAGTATTTTTGTTAGGTTCTCGATACAATTTCTCTTGATTCTTGAAACCAACCACCAAACGTTAGGCAGGCTCGAACTGACATTAATTAAAAAACCCCCAATTTCTTGGGGGTCTAACTAACTATAATTAATCAAATAAAATCTATTCTTTAATAAGCTGTTTGGTTATAGAGCCATTCTCACCTTGAATAAGAACTAAATACGTTGCTGAGGAAAGCATTGAAACATCAAGTGTTTTCTCAGTTCCCATATCTTTTAAATTATAGACTTTAACTAATCTTCCATTTAAATCATAAATAGTTGCACTTTCAAAAGGGATAGCTTTTGGATTGCTAATACTTACTACCGCTTTTGCAGGGTTAGGATAGATAACAATTGTTGAAATATCTAACAAATTATCATCCTTACCAAGAACACTCTCGATGGTAAGCTCGAACGTACAACAACCTTCATTACCATACTCATCTGTAGCACAGATAGAAACAGTGTATACACCATCTGGTAATAAAGTACCTGCTGCTGGAGTCTGACTAAAGTCGGTCACAGGGTCCGTACAGTTATCCACTGCCGTGATGCCTCCAAGCGCCCAATAGTCTGGTAGCTCATAGAACAAGTTTAATGGTCCTGGATCTACCGTCTGGTCTGCTGGACAACCTTCGATAGCTGGACCCAGTAGGTCTACTACGGTTAAGGTGGCCGTACAAGAAGCTAAGTTTCCACTAGCATCACTTGCAAAGACTGTTACGGTAATTGCAGTTCCTATATCATCACAAGTTACATCGGTGACATCTACCGCAGTAATGGTAATACCACAGGCATCAAATGAGTTGGCAGTGTCGATGAACAAGTCTGGCGTTACTTCTGCCATACCGTTCTCATCCAATTCTACCGTGGCATCCATACATACCAAAATAGGATCTGTATTGTCAATCACATTTACCGTTGCAGTACAAGTAGAACTGTTTCCACTGTCATCGGTTACGGTTATCTCTACTTCATTAAGACCTAATTGTGAACAATCGAACTCAATAGTTGTACTTGCAGGTTCTCCTATTTCATAGTTAAGGGTTCCGTTAAATACTCTTGGGCTAAATGGTGCTCCATCAAATGGAACATTGGAAGCCGCTCCTAAGGATAGGGAAACGTCTGCATTGGAGTAATTCTGGTTGGTTCCATCTCCGTTGGTATAGTAATGTCCGTGGGTAGCATCCAGTACCAGTGCCATACCATAGGTAGTCCCTGCGGTAAGTATTATAGGCACATCCAATACTGCATTGGATGGTGTGTCTACTGTTCCAGAGGCAGTTCCAGAACCATTGGCAGAAAGCGTCCAAGCGCCTGAGTTTCCTTCGTTCCCTACATAGGTACCTACAAGAGTATATACTTCCATAGTAAAGGCACCGGCATCGGCAGTATTGATATCAATATCCAAGACACTAATGTCCTCTGGGCCTACCGTTACATCAAAATATACAGCACCCCCTTGCGCACCGTTATTATTGGTAGCAAAAAGGGTTGTGATAGATCCTGGGATAGGTGCTCCACCACCTGTAGTTACAGTGTAACCACAAGCTTCGTCTACACTCACTAATAAATCGGCAAGATCTACTACTACGGTACCTGTGGTGCCATCTAAGACAGCATCATAGGGTGTAGCAACTGCATCGTATGAGTAATGCAATGCCCAACTATTAAACAGACCACTATCAAAACCAACAAAGTTGTCGGTAATAGTGATGGTCCAATCTCCCAAGGTGCTTTCTCCGTTAAATACAGATAGTGGGCTTGATGGGCTAAAGGTTCCATTAATGGTTGGCGTTGATCCAGCGCACTCTAAATCTACTGGGTTGGCAGCATCGTCATCTAAGGTTGCTACGATATTATCTCCCGCACAATCGGTTGTGGTTCCAAAGAACAAGGTTGACATTGTTCCTGCTGGAGACTCTAAAGTGATCACCATATCCCCTACCCAAGTGTGGGAAATATTTAGGTCTACATTTAGATTGGTAATTACTTGATCGTCTGCAATAGTAATAATACTAGTGACCACTTCGGTACCACCTCCAGTATCGATAGGAAGTCCTGGACTGTCTGATACGGTATCGGTTACCGTTGCAGGCTCCCCTATACAAGAAATTACTGGCGCGATATTATCTTCTACCGTTACTACAGCATTACAGGTGGAAGTGTTTCCAGCAGCATCAGTAGCAGTAACAATTACGTTATTAGGTCCAACATTCATACACGTAAAATCTAAACTTGGTTCGAATGGTGAATCAATTTCATAAATAATATTAGCATTTATATTACGTGGGCTAAAAATACTCCCACCAAATAGCGGTAGGCTTCTTCCAATACCTTCGTACACTTCAAGGTTAGCATCACCAAACCAGAAGTTCCCTACAGTTGTTCCGTTGGTATAATTTAGCGCTGTGCCTGCAGTATCGGTAATATAAAAGGCTGTAAGTTGAGAAGCGGGAACAGCTATGTTCATATCTAAGTTAAGGGGAGTTGGTACATTTAAACCTGCACCAACAACAGCCACAGAAGCTCCAAGCGTCCAATCGCCCGCATTATTTTCGCTTCCAACGTAAGAACCCACTTTGTAATATATATCCACATTTCTAGGTCCTGCGTCAATATTTATATCAAAAGAGTCTATGATAATGTCTGTCATAGACATGGTATTGAACATATTTCCAGACTGTCCATTATTGGAGTTAAATAGCCCATTTAAGGTAACAGGAGTTGGTCCTGCACCAAATTGTAAGGTAACTCCAGGACAGTTGTCTGTAGCGGTGGCAACATCATCTGGGAAGATAGTAGCATCCCCATTGGCATCTAATTGTACCGTAATATCCTGACACGCAATTACTGGGTCTTCGTTGTCTTCCACAGTAATATCGAAATCGCATGATACGGTATTGCCATCGCTATCGGTTACTTCCATAGTAACTGTAGTAGTACCCACTGGGAAGAAGCTTCCGCTAGGAGGGGTTGCAATAATATTGGCAGAGATATCTCCATCTTCAGCATCTATGGCTGTTCCAGAGAAATTCATCACCGCACCACACTGTCCTGCATCCGTATTAATAGTAATGTCTGATGGGCAGGCAATCACAGGTGCAGCACCTATAATAATACCACTAACAGTTAAATCGAATACCCCATTTGAGGTACTAAATCCGTGTACCATGATATAGTAGTTGGACGAACCATCTGTGGTAAAGTTTACCGTACTCTGTAACGCACTCGACGGACATGAAAAGTCATCATCATTACCCCCTACGCATACCAAGGCACCACATACCCCACGATAGACCGATATTTTAGTATCGTAGTTGGTGTTGGGCGAACAGGTAGTTGCCGTTACATTCATCCCTGGTCCAGAAATGTCATCAAACATATACCATACATCGGGGGCTGTTCCTGTAGGAGTACCACATGCACCTGCTGGAGCATCTATCGTACCAAAAGAGGTGTACCCATTATAGGTACCGTTATTCACTACAATGGCATTGGCACATAAATCGTTAGGCGGTGGTCCCGAAGCACGAATAGTCATCGCAAAATTATTAGGCACGCCAAAGTTTCTATTACAGCCATTGGTAGCAGTAACACTTCCACATCGGGTAATTAATCCATTCCCGGTTTCTCCAACGGGCATCCCTCCCACTACAGGAGTTTCACCAAGTCTCCAATAGACATCATTACGACTCGCAGTAAGCATGACGGTAATGGTATTGTCCACTTCGGTTGATACGTTTACAGGGGTTGGGAAAGTTAAGGTTGTTTGATAGATAAACCCAAGCGGACCCGGAGTAACTGCCTGTGTAAAAGTAGATCCAGGCACTAAGATTCCAGGACCCGACCCACATGGACCCGTAGCTCCACTGGTAGGACAGGCTGTGTACACACGCACCGTTAAATTAAAAGGTGCTGCAGAAGCAAGGTTAAATATATCTACCGTTAGATCTATGAGTTGTCTTTCGGTTCCTGCTAGTAAAATGGCGTCCCCCATGGAATGGTTTGGTCCCCCTGCCGTGGTAGTAATTTCGGCTCCAGAATTAAAAGCATGTGTTGTGTTATACACAATAGCATTTAATGCCCTGTTTTGCTCAGAGTTTTGAAAAGAAGATGCATCTACACCACGTGCTGTAGCATAGCGATCTTTTTGCGCATTAACTTGCCAATATACACTTGTAACAAGAAGCACAAAAAGGAAAAAAGTAGTTTTTTTCATATAGTTAATTGAGTTTAAAATTGAAATCAAATGTATACGAAAAAACTATCTGTAGATGAAAACAACACAGTTATTTTAAGTAGGTTTAAAAGGCTTGTAAATACTGCTATTTCAGTAGTTTAGAGGATGCAAAAAGGGTGTTTTACTTCTCGCATTTTTCGCTTTTTGTCCTAAAAATAATCTAGTGATATGGTAGATTTATATTTTTTTAAATAAAGCGAATATTGTTGTTCCCTTTTATTTGCTTTTTTTAATCGAATTTTTTGAACTAGTTGGTAGGTCGTTGAGGTGCTGTCCTGAGCTGTCACACTGAACTTGCCTGCACTGAGCTTGCCGAAGTGTCGAAGTGCTGTCTAAGGGTGTTCAAGACAAAAATGAACAATAATAAAGGTGTTATTATAGTGGATTCCGTATCAATTTCGGAATGACAAGTTAGTTCTCGATACAGCCTGACTGCGTCAGCCCACTCGAAGTGACAATACCCATGAGATTCATCTTTATATAGAGATTGCTTCCTGCTTCGTACCTCGCAGTTCGCAATAACAACTCCATACATACATTTGTCATATGTCTTAAGTCCATCAGTCCTACGTCAAAAAATCTTATCTCCTATCCACCTCACCCATTACCTTTCACCCTTCACCCCATACCTAAAAGCAACGTGCGGTTTGCTTGCGGTATACATGCGGTTTCAAATGGATAAAAAAATGTCAGTTCGAGTGATTTGCTTTAGCAAATTGTATCGAGAACCAAATAACAAATACTTCTCGATACATCTTTTGCTCGTTCCTCACAAAACCCACTCGAAGTGACAATACCCATGAGATTCATCTTTATGTAGAGATTCCTTCCTGCTTCGTACCTCGCAGTTCGCAATGACAAACAATAGTGTTATGTCTTACAGTCCTAAGTCTTACCTCCTTCTATCCTAGGTCTTGATTCTATAGTTCCTAATCTCTTTTCTCTTCTCTTTATTCTAATGAAATAAGAGCCTTTCGTAAAACACTTACAGGATGCACTGCATCCCTATTAGCCCCATCTTTAATCTGGTGCCGGCAACTGGTCCCATTCGCCACAATAATAGTATCCTCAGGTGCTTTCCGAACGGTAGGCAATAACTTTAACTCTCCTATTTGCATACTTACCGCATAGTGTTCCTGCTCATAGCCAAAGCTCCCCGCCATCCCGCAACACCCAGAAGGAATTAAGGTAGGTTTGTAGTTTGTGGGTAGGTTTAAGATATCGAAGGTGACCTTTTGGGTACTCAACGCCTTTTGGTGGCAGTGTACGTGCACTTTGAGGGTTAGGGCATCGGTAGTAAAGTGCTGTGGTCCTATCCTACCCGCTTGGGCTTCGGCAGCCAGAAACTCCTCTATCAAATAGGTATGTTGTGCAATGTGTTGTGCGGCGGTGACGTCACTCGCCAAACGCACATACTCATCCCGAAAGCCTAAGATAGCAGAGGGTTCTATCCCCACCAATGGGGTATGTTGCGAGACTTGGTGTTGTAAATGGGCTATATTGGTGTTAATCGTGGCTTTGGCCTCCTCTAGAAAGCCTTTACTTAATAGGGCTCTGGCACTATCCAAACTGGTGATTAAGCCCACATCGTAGCCCAATCCGCTAAGTAATTCGTAAGCATCTTTAGCAAGCTCTGCCTCCAGATAGTTACTAAACTCATCCACAAACAAGAGTACACTTCTTTTTTGTTTAACTCCTTGATAAGGTGCGTGTTGAAATCCTTTATCAAAAGTTTTTATTGAAAGTAAGGGTAGCGACCGTTGTGGGGCAATTCCACTCACTTTTTTAATTACTGCAGATGTGATAGGGTTCATTAAAAGGAAGTTGGCTAGTCTTGGGTATTTGGAAGCCTGCTGGGTGTAAAAACTACTCTTTCCTAAGAGTTTAGTTGCTAAGGAAGGGCGTTGTTGTTTGTGCTGCTGATACAATACTTCCATCTTGGCGGTGGCCATATCCACATTACTAGGGCACTCCGTAGCGCAAGCCTTACAGCCCACACACAAATCGAAGGCGTCTTGTAGTGCTTGATTACTAAAAGTAGTTTTATCAATTCCCTGGCTTAGTACTTCTCGTAAGACATTGGCACGCCCTCGGGTGGTATCCTTTTCGTTACGTGTGGCGTGATAGCTAGGACATAACATCCCGTTACTGTGCTCTGTTTTACGGCAATCCCCGCTTCCATTACACTTTTCGGCAAGGCGTAGGAGTCCGCCAGAGTCATCAAAGTTGAGCAAGGTTTTAGGCTCTGTATGTTGTATTTCTGTTTGTGTTCGTAGGCTCTCATCCATTGGCCAGGCATCGGTAATCTTACCAGGGTTAAAGATATTTTGGGGGTCGAAGCTGTGTTTGATGTGTTTCAGTAAGGCGAAATTGGCTTCCCCTATCTGTTCCTTTAGGAATTCAGCACGTACAATCCCATCCCCATGTTCCCCAGATAAAGAGCCTCCGTACTGCTTTACCAAGGAAGCCACCTGGGTGGTAATGGCTCTAAATAACTGTACGTCCTCTTTTTTCTTTAAATTTAAGATAGGTCTCAAGTGTAACTCCCCTGCCCCTGCATGGGCGTAATACACGGCCTCCTGACCAAAGTCCTTCATCAAGGCGCTAAATTCTTTAATATAGGCTGGTAAGTCTTCCAAAGCCACCGCCGTATCTTCTATACAGGCCACTGCCTTACGGTCCCCTACCATATTGCCTAAGAGTCCGAGTCCTGCTTTCCGAAGCTCCAACGCCATGGTGATTTCCTCACCTCGTAAGATGGTTTGGGTATCGCTTAAGCTACTTTGTGTAAGACTTTGCTGTAAGGCTTGTATTTGTGTTTCTAGGCCCTCTGTGGTCGTATCACGCAATTCCAGTAGCAACACTGCCTTGGGACTTCCCTTAATAAAGAATCGGTACGGCTGATAGGTCTTATTGTTTTTGGTACAATCCAGAATGACATCGTCCATCAGCTCGCAGGTGTAGAGGTTGTGCTTCATCGCCACCACCACATCATTCATACAGGCGTCCATGGTACTATATTGGGTGGCTATCATCGCTGTTTGCGGGGGCGGTAAATCATCCAATTGTAAGGTAATCTCCGTGGTAAATGCAAGCGTGCCCTCGCTGCCGCATAATAGCTTACACAGGTTGAAAGGCTGCATACTACCCTTCGTAAATGCTTCAGACTCTAACATTGCATCTACCGCATAACCCGTGTTTCTTCTGTGAATGCTAGGCTTCGGAAACTCCTTCCGTATTTCTTGCTGCACAGATTCTTGTGAAAGTTTGCCGTAGAGTTCTTTATAGATGCTCCCTTCTAAGCTGGTGAGTTTTAGTTTGTTTTGTAAGGCTTCCGAAGTAAGTTCCGAAAAGGTCACTACGTCCCCATTGGATAATACAGTCTTTAGCGACAACACCTTGTCCCGCGTCACCCCATACTGAATGGAAGTCGTCCCACTACTGTTATTCCCCACCATACCTCCAATCATACATCGATTGCTGGTAGAGGTGTTAGGACCGAAGAAGAGTCCGTAGGGCTCCAGATAAGAATTCAATTCATCCCGAATAACACCCGGTTGTACAGTCACGGTTTTAGTTGTAGTATCTACTGAAAGGATTTGAGTAAAGTATTTGGAGACATCTACGACAATTCCTTCGCCTACACACTGCCCTGCCAGAGAGGTTCCTGCCGTTCTTGGGATGAGGGATGTGTTGTTATCTGAAGCAAACTGAATGAGTTGTTGTATTGCGGTTTCGTTCTTCGGAAAGGCTACGGCTAGCGGGAGCTTTCGATATACTGAAGCATCTGTGGCATAGAGCTGTTTATAAAGGGTGTCGTAATACAGTTCCCCTTCAAAAGTACGTGCAAAAGACGCTAATTGTGTATTCATAATGGTCTTTGTAAAAGTAAAAAAAGACTTTAACTTCTTTAACAAAAGATTGGATAAAACACTATTTATCTTAGTACAACATTAACTAAAAATAGATAATTGTCGTTGTACTTTTGAATGAACTATTAAACAACTTACATTATGAAGAAAATCATTTTTGCTGTAATAGCTATAGTGGCTATTACTTTTACGGCACAATCACAAACCATTTCCAAAAATGCCATCGGACTTCGTCTAGGAGATAGCGACGGGTTTGGTACCGAGGTGAGTTACCAGCGCGCTGTGGGCGATAACAATCGTTTAGAGTTTGACTTAGGGTGGCGTTCTAACAGTAATTTTGATGCATATCGTATCACTGGTCTATACCAATGGGTTTGGAATATAGACGGAGGTTTTAACTGGTATGCAGGTGTTGGTGGTGGTTTGGCACAAGTAAACTTCGATGACAGTTTCGAAGGTTTCGACGATGACACCGAAACATATCTGTATGGTGCAGGAGATATTGGTATAGAGTATAATTTTGATATACCCTTACTTATTTCCTTAGACTTTAGACCAGAGTTTGGTTTTGGACAATTTAATGACGATTTAGATTTAGATATCGCACTAGGTTTGCGTTATCAATTTTAATTGCCCCCGCAATTTACATAGTAAACCCTGCTTTCGAGCGGGGTTTTTAGTTTGAAAATATAGGTAAATCCCCCTTTCTTTACTGCAATTAATGTTGCAACTTTATGGTTTTCAAAGTCATAACTCTATGAAAACCCATTATATCGACCTCCATTGCCACCCATCTTTAAAACCCTATAGCAAGAGTTTTAAATACGATCCCCCTAAACAAAACGCCCGAGATGCGGGTAGAAAGAACTCCATTTGGTTATACAGTCCGCCAAACTTTTTAGAGAAGTTTGTAAATAGATTAGCGACGCTTACCAAGTTTACCCAAACCGATATGACGGCGCTAGCAAAGGCTAAAACCGAAATCGTAGTGGTAAGCCTCTACCCTTTTGAAAAGCATTTCTTAAGTAAACGCGTTATGGGGTGGAAAGGATTGACGGATGTATTAGTAAACCTTGCCGCTGGCGTGAGCCAGAAACGAATTGATCATGTGTTGAATCATTCAGACTATTTTCAAGATTTACTGGATGAATACGACTACTATCTTCAGTTACATAATCAGGTGCAGAAGATTGGGGATATTATATATACCTATCGAGTGGTAAAGAGCTTTGCAGAAATAGAACAGAATATCGCTTTCAATTCAGATACTAAAAAGATTATTAATGTGGTCTTGTCAATAGAAGGTGGTCACGCCCTAAACACAGGACTTAAAATGGATGTTAATACGGCGAACCCGCAAGAGGTCATGAGTAATGTTGCAAAGTTAAAACAATGGCAGCATCCTCCCTTATTTATCACTTTAGCGCATCATTTCTATAATGAATTGTGTGGGCACGCCCGTAGCATTAGTATTAGCGCGCTTCGTGATAACCAGAATAGAGGAATTGACACTAATATTACACCTTTAGGCTATCAAGTAATTGAAGCATTGCTAGATAGAAATCAAGGGCATCGAATATTAATCGATATCAAGCACCTTAGTTTGGCTTCACGAAAAGCATACTATCAATTATTAGATACTACTTATGCTAATGAAGCTATTCCTGTTATCGTGAGTCACGGCGGCGTGACAGCTCATCGGTCTATTAACACACCCAACGTCTCTGATTACGCAGACAAAGCAGAATGGTTTACTAATATTGATATTAACTTTTACGATGATGAACTAATTCGAATTGCGAAGAGTAATGGGGTTTTTGGTATTCAGTTGGACGAGCGACGAATAGGTAGTAAAAAAGCTATTTCTAAATCGAAACAATGGATTCCAAACACTCGGAAACTCTATCGAAAAAAAGCACTATTAGTTTGGCGGCAGGTTGCTTATATTGCTGAAATATTAAATACTGAAGGTCTATACTGTTGGGGAATACAGAGTATTGGAAGTGATTTTGATGGCATTGTTGATCCTATTAATGGTTTGTGGACGGCAGAAAATATGCGAGACTTAGGTGAAGAATTATTAAATCACGCAAGAGCCTACATGGTAGAACACACATCTTCACTCTTACCCTTTAATAGAATCGATGCAGAAACTATTGTTGAAGCAGTGCTTCGGGACAATGCTTTCGAATTTATTAAGCGAAATTTTTAAGAAACAGAAGCTACTGAAAGAGCCTTTTCATAGACTGCCTCATACAAGGGAACAATATTTTCGGTTTGAAACTTCGTTGCCGATTCCCTCGCCCGCTTTTTGAATTTGTTTAAGGTATCCTCATCTTTTAAAATAGCTAAGGCGTGAGCTGCCATACCTTCCACATCCCCTATTTCATTTAAATAACCACTTATACCGTGTTCGTTTACTTCAGGCAAACCACCTGTATTGGTAGATACCACAGGAACACCACTTGCCATAGCTTCTAAGGCAGAGAGTCCAAAGCTTTCTTTTTCAGAAGGCAATAAGAACAAATCAGTGAAGCATAGAATTTTATTTACTTCATCACTATTCCCTAAGAACAGTACTTTATCGGCAATCCCTAGCTTATGGCAAAGCTCTTCGGCACCTTCTTTTTCAGGGCCTTCGCCTACCATAATTAATTTTGAAGGGATGGATTGTTGTATTTTGTAAAACACCGCAATAACATCCATAATACGCTTTACAGGGCGAAGATTACTCACGTGGGTAATGATACGCTCGTGTTCTTCAGCCATCATGCCACGTTGGCAGTCGGTAAAAGTATTATTATGCTTCTCAAGATCGATGAAGTTGGGCACTACATCAATCTCTCTCTGAACATTAAAAAGGCGAAGAGTGTCGTTTTTTAGACTTTCAGAAACTGAGGTAACTGCATCACTTTTATTAATACTAAAGGTCACAGCAGGCTTATAAAAAGGATGGTTTCCAACTAACGTAATATCGGTTCCATGAAGGGTGGTTACCATGGGGATTTTAATACCTACTTCTTCCAGCATCTTTTTCGCCATATAGCCTGCATACGCATGTGGAATGGCATAATGCACGTGCAATAAGTCTAGTTTGTGTTCGCGCACTACGTTTACCAATTTACTAGACAATGCCAACTCATAAGGCTGATACTGAAATAATGGGTATTGCGGAACGACTACTTCGTGAAAGTGAATATGGTGCGAAAGTAATTCTAACTTTACAGGTTGTTTGTAGGTAATAAAATGAACTTCGTACCCTTTATCTGCTAAAGCAATACCTAATTCTGTAGCTACGACTCCACTACCCCCAAAGGTAGGATAACAAACCATTCCTATTTTCATCTTAGTATCTATTTTTCGTCAATGGCTTGGTAAATCGCCTCTTGAATTCGGCTACGCAAGTCACTGCTAATTAACATTCTATTATCGGCAGAAGGATAGGTTCTGTTAGATAAAAACACATACACTATCTCTTGTTCTGGGTCTGCCCAAGTAAAGGTTCCTGTAAAGCCACTATGCCCAAAACTCGTTAAGGAAACACAGCCACAGGTGGGTCCACTCTCTCCCAATTGAGGTTTGTCGAATCCTACACCTCTCCTTACATTATTTTCACAAAAATAACAGGTATTAAAGGCATCGATGGTTTCGGGTTTTATATAGCGTTTGCCTCCATAAAAACCTTTCCAAAGGTACATTTGCATGATTTTAGCCACATCATTGGCATTTCCAAAAAGCCCTGCGTGACCACTTACTCCTCCAAGCATGGCTGCTCCTTGATCATGGACATATCCATGAACTTTTTGCATTCTAAAAATATTGTCCTCTTCGGTAGGAACGATATCTCCTAATGAGAATTTTTCAGAAGGGAGATAGGTAGTATAATTAGCTCCCAAAGACTCATAGAAATCACGCTGAACAAGATCTTCTAGTTTGCCTCCAAAGAATTCTTCTAAATATTTCTTCAGAATGTAGTAAGGTAAATCACTGTATTTATATCCTTTTCTACTTCGCAAATCACTGTTTTTAATTCTGTCAAAAATACTATCTGTATAGTCTTTCCGCATATACATTTCGTTTGCCACTTTTACTGTAAAATCTCCATCATTAGTTCTAGAATAATATTCTAACGAAGGTCCGCCTGTTACTGTATCCAGTGTTTTGGTATAAAATGGAATCCAAGCTTGTAAGCGAGCATAATGGGATAACATATACTTTAGTGTAACGTTTTTCTTATTAGAATTTTTATACTCAGGAAGCATTTCGGAAAGTTTGGTGTCCATGGTTATAAGCTTCCTATCATACAATTCCATGACCATGGGAAGTGCTGCCAAAATCTTTGTCATAGAGGCTAAATCATAGACATCGTCATCTTCTACTTTGTACAACTTTTCTTGGGTATGATAGCCAAAGTTTTTGCTGTAGATTATTTTTCCTTTTCGCGCTACTAAAACCTGAGCGCCAGGATACATTCCAGACCAATAACCGTGTTGAGCTAGTGTATCTATTTTCTTTAACTTTTCACTATTAAGTCCTACACTTTCTGGGGTTCCGTATTGAAGCCTTTGTAGTGATTGCGTTTTAACAGAAGTATTTACAGGGAAATCCTCTCCTAAAGATACTGGTAGTATTCCTTTTCCTTCTCTGGCACCAAAAATGAGTTGTGCAGACAATTGTTGTGCTACCTCACTATTTTGATAGGAGACAATAATACCTTCAAAATTGGCAGTAGTTTTAATATCCAATAAAGCATACGGACGCGTAAAAACATCTAAAATTACTTTATTGTTTCTAGCAATTTCATACATCCAAACCAATTCTTTCTCATCTATTTTGTAGGGTTTCCAAGGGTGGTCATTAGATTTGTGAAAGCCCATAATGACATAGTCGTATTTATCTAATTTTTCAATATAACTATCTAAACTATTGGCTTTAACCCAATCTACCTTAGTGTATTTGTTTAAATATCTTAAAAAGGTATCTCCAGAGTCGTCACCAAAATTTACATAGGCTATTTTTGTTTTTTGTAGTTTATTAATAGGTAAGATATTTTTCTTGTTTTTCACGACCGTAATGGCGTTTTCCATAGCCTTTTCATACAACATATCATCCTCTGGTGTATGTAAATCTTCAATTAGATTTTCAGTGGAAATAGGCTTATAATTGTGTAAGCCCGCTTTGTATTTTGCCATTAATATTTTCTTTACTGAATGCTGTAGGCGTTCTTCAGTAATGGTACCTTCGGCGTAGGCTTTCATTAAAAGCAGTTGTGACTTTGGGACATCTTCAGAAATTAACAAGACATCATTTCCTGCTAAAAAGGCTGCTAAATCTATTTCGCCAGCTTCTTTGAAGTTCGCAGCTCCTTTCATATTAAGGGCATCGGTAAAGATTAGTCCGTTGAAGCCTAATTCCTCTGTTAGTAATGTGGTAACGATATCTTTGGAAATAGAGGACGGATACCCACTTTCTGAAATTAATTCAGGGATGTTTAAATGGGCAATCATCACACTGCTTAATCCCTTATCAATAAGAAATTTATAAGGATAGAGCTCTAATGAATCCATTCTCGCTTTATTGAAAAGCAAGGTTGGTAATGTTTTATGTGAATCGGCGTCCGTATCCCCATGACCAGGAAAATGCTTTGCATTCGCCATCACACCAGCGCTTTGCATTCCCTCCATAAAGGCAAGAGCCTTTTTAGTCACATTTTCACGGTCTTCACCAAAAGAACGATTGCCAATAATAGGATTATTAGGATTGGTATTGATATCTACCACGGGAGCAAAGTTAAAATGCACCCCTAGTCGCTTACAATGGTCTCCTATACGTTTTCCAACTTGTTTTACTAGGTTGTTGTCGTTAATCGCCCCTAACGTCATATTCCAAGGATAGGCAAACGTAGAGTCAAGTCGCATAGCAAGCCCCCACTCTGCATCCATACCTATTAATAAAGGGGTTGTTGCTATTTCCTGAAACTCGTTATTGAGTTTTGCTTGGCGTATTGGACCGCCTTTTGAAAATATAATTCCTCCTATTTTATTTTCTGAAATAAGCGCTTTAACCTTATCCGTCTTTTCTTTTGGATCGCTCGAAAACACATCTACCATAAAAAGTTGGCCTACCTTATCCTGAAGCGACATACTAGCATACACACTATCTACCCATTTCTGTTGATTTTCTAAATCATTTTCGACCAATAACGGTTGACGTTGCTGTGCAAAAATGATAGTTGAAAAAAGTAATAAGAGTGAGGTTATAAAATGACGATTCATAAAAATGTAGGTAACAAAAACTATGCTAAAAAACGACTATGCCAACTATCCTTTGCAGGAACTTCCCAATGCTCTAAGTATTCGGCTTTTGTATTTACTAAATTATTGAAAACGATAGTATTTCCTGAGACAGAACGATTTTTTGCCATCTTTTTAAAATCTAATAATGGCTTGTAAGCTATAAATTCTCCATGGTAAAAGGTTACATTCATTTTATCAAGAAAATCCACCTCTAGTTTATTTCCCAATGCTTGAATAAAATGAACGGAAGCATCAATACTACAGCCAGAAGCCGAAGCATTTTCTTGGTTAAGCCCAATTACGATAAAGCGATTGTATTTAACTTCAAATCCTGCCTCAAGGTCCGCTCCATGAGCCGTCCAAGCTTCTAAAAAAGTAGCTGTTTGTTGAATTATATAGTCGACTTCTTCATCGGATAGCTTTCGGTTAGCTTGATATATCCAAATACGGGAGTCATCTGGTAAGTTTTCAAAATTTGTAAGCATAATTATAAATCTGCAGCGTTGGCAATCATTTCGGCAACATCCATTACTTGAATAGAATCTTCTTTATGTTTGGCTTTTACACCATCGGTCATCATAGTATTACAGAACGGGCATCCAGCGGCAATAATGGAAGGTTGTGTTTCAATAGCTTCTTCGGTGCGTTCTACATTAATGTCTTTATCCCCTTTTTCGGGTTCTTTAAACATTTGGGCTCCACCCGCTCCACAACAAAGTCCGCGTGTTTTACAACGCTTCATCTCTATTAGCTCTACTTCTAATTTCTGAAGTAACTCGCGAGGTGCTTCGTATTCGTTATTTGCACGCCCTAAATAACAAGGATCGTGAAATGTGATTCGTTTTCCTTTAAATTTTCCGCCCTCTACTTTCAGCCTGCCTTCATTCATAAGGCTTTTTAAGAATTGGGTGTGGTGCATGACTTCATAATTTCCTCCCAAGTCTGGGTATTCGTTTTTCAATGTATTAAAGCAATGCGGACAAGTAGTCACGATTTTCTTTACTTCATATCCATCCAGCACCTGAATGTTCATCATCGCTTGCATCTGGAACAAAAATTCATTTCCAGCACGCTTAGCGGGATCTCCTGTACAGCTTTCTTCAGTTCCAAGCACAGCAAAATCCACTCCAGCATTGTTCAATAATTTTACAAAGGCTTTTGTTATTTTCTTTGCACGATCATCAAAACTACCCGCGCAACCTACCCAAAACAAAACTTCGGGTTGTTTTCCTTGTGCCATATATTCGGCCATTGTTGGAACTTTAAGTGCTTTGCTCATTTCTTAATCTTTGAAAACTTGTATGGTCACTTCCTTATCTACTAAATCTGTAAACTTTCCTTTGTACCGTGTTGCTTTTACTAGGTGATTATCTACCCAATGATAGTTTCCCCCTCTAGGTTTCCCCATTAATAAAGAATGATACTTAAATCCATTTTTATTTAACCAAACCTCTGTAACTTCCCTGTGGTCTTCGGTTCGTGATGTAAAGAAACATATTATATGTCCTTCATCATACCATTTATTGAGAGTTATTAGTGCATCTGGATATAACTCTGCAGTCGCCATACGCTCGGGTTCCTCATTAGGGATATCGTCACAAATGGTTCCATCAATATCAATTAAATAGTTTTTTATTCCTTTTGGCAATACAGGACTTACGTGTTCTCCTGCTTCTACTTTATCGTGCAATAATTTTTCAACTTCGTCTTTGTTCATCTTCGTTAATTCAAAATATTAGTTTTCATTTATCCAATTCGCTCTGTCCATTTGATTAAATGGCCATGGAGCAGCATTGTTTTCTATATTGGTCATGGTTATATTCAATTCATTGGGTGCCGCAGATTGCTCCATTACCAAATATTGTCGCATTGACATTATGATGGAAAGTGGATCGATACTCACAGGACAGGCTTCCACACATGCGTTGCAAGTTGTACACGCCCATAATTCTTCTCTCAAAATATAATCGTCTAGCAATTGTTTGCCATCTGGTTTAAATTCACCATTCTTATCTACATTTTTACCCACTTCCTCTAAACGGTCACGGGTATCCATCATAATTTTACGCGGCGATAATTTTTTTCCTGTTTGATTGGCTGGACATTCGCTGGTGCATCGACCACATTCGGTACAGGTATATGCGTTTAAAAGCTGCGTGGTAGTTAAATCCATAACATCACTAGCACCAAACTTTGCAGGAGTTTCTGCCCCTTCGGGTGGCGCGGCATAAGGATCTGCGGCAGGATCCATCATTAACTTTACTTCGTTGGTAACAGACTCCAAGTTTTTAAATTGTCCTTTGGGTTTTACACTTCCGAAGTAGACATTAGGGAATGCTAAAATGATATGCAAATGCTTACTGAAGTATAAATAGTTTAAGAAGATTAAAATACCTACAATGTGTAACCACCAAGCCGTTCTTTCAATAATATGAAGGGTACTTTCTGAAGTGCCACTAAACCAGCCTGCAATATATTTTGAAACGATGTTCCCATTATTCATTTCCTGAAAAGCTACATCGGTAGCATTCATTACTAAGAAAAGGGTCATTAGTACCATTTCAAAATAAAGAATGAAATTACCGTCATTTTTAGGCCAACCCTTCATTTCAGGGTTTAAAAAGCGTTTTAACCTAATAACGTTTCGACGTACCCAAAACAAAATAACAGACACAAAAACAAGTACAGCTAATATTTCAAAAGAGGCAATCAGGAATCCATAAAAGCCTCCAATCGATGAGAAAATACGATGTGTTCCAAAGATTCCATCAATAATAATTTCCAGTACTTCAATATTGATAATAATAAAACCAACATAGACAATTAAATGAAGTAGCCCTGGAATAGGTCGAACGACCATTTTGGATTGTCCCAATGCAATTCGCACTACATTACTCCATCGTTGCCCCTTATTATCTGAAGCATCAACGGTCTGCCCTAGTTTGATGTTTCGGATAATCTTTCGGATATTTTTTGTGAAATATCCAACTCCAACAATCAATACTAATAAGAAGAGTATGTTAGGAATGTATTGCATTATTTTTCTGGATCTTTAGGTGGGTCGTATTCTTTTGCTCTTTTTCCGAATAACGAGAAATGCACATATCGCTTAGGGTTTAACTTCATATCTTGAAGGAGTTGCTCCAATTGTTTTGAAGCTCCTTCCAAATTATCATACAATTTTTCGTCTTTCAATAATTTACCAACACTTCCTTCACCACTTTCAATTTGTGATGCAATTGCATTAAATTTACTAATAGTTCCTTGCAACTCGTTCATCATTTTACCAGTTTCAATTTGTGCAAGGGAATCTGAAAAGCGGGCAAAATTTTCGGTTGTGGTATCGAGATTTGTAAAGGTATTATTCAGTTTATCTTTATTGGTTGCTAACAAAGAGTTCATATTGGAAGCCGCACCATTAAAAGAAGTCATTGTTGAATTTAACTTTGCAATACTCTCTCTAAGGTTAGCCTTGGTTTTATCATCCATCACTTGGTCAAGGTCTGTTAAGACTGTATCTAGTTTTTTTAAGGTTGATAGGATACTTTTTTCAATGGGGTCAAATTTTTCAAGTATTCCGTCCACCATACCAGAATCTATTTGACCTTTCAAGGTATCGTTGGGCTGTGCCATTACATTTGAAGTATAATCTGGAATAATCCCTAAATTATTTCCTCCAATAAAACTACTACTGTATATTTTAACTAAGCTGGTTTTTGAAAACTGAAAGTCTTTTTCAATAATAAACTCTACAATTACTTCGCCTCCTTTGTTAGTAGCTAAATAAATATCCTTTACTTTTCCAACCTTCATTCCATTAACTGTAACAGGTGCTGCAGGTACTAAACCACCTACATTTTTATACTTTACAAAATAGACTTTAGGCTTGTTAAAGAGTTCTGTCCCCTTCAAAAAATTATACCCCAATATGAAGAGTAATATGGATACAATGGCAAATATTCCTGTTTTTACTTCTCTTGAGAGCTTCAAATGATTGGTTTTTTTATGAATGACAAATTTAGAAATAAATATGCTAAGCTTGGGTTAAATTTTAAACTTTGGCAAATATGATTATTGATCTACCTTTTTTAGAATTTCTGATAATTTTACTTTTTTTCCTTCTTTAAAAGCAACTATAAAACTAGAAGGGTACCCTTTCTCTTGTGCATACGTTTTCATAAGCTGTATCTTATTATAATCGGATGTTTCACCATAATAATACTTAAACAGTCCATCTTCTTTATTTCTTCTCACTTCTTCTAGTCCTTTAAAATTATAGGGTTTAGTATCTATCTTTTTACTACTTGCCGCTAGCTGTACTTTAAATGTAACCCCTTCATATATATTTTCTGCAGTAGTGTTAATTGCCTCCGTAATTTCTTCTTGGGTTATCACTGGATTTTGAGCATCGTTAGTAGCAAGTGCAATATTTTTTCGGTAGGTAATTATCCCGTTAGCAATTTCTTGTGCCATTTCCTTTCTACCTTTTTTAGAGTTTACATATGAGCCTTCTGTATTATGGGTTAAAAAACCCAATTCAATTAACACACTTGGCATATAAGAACTGTGCAACACCCAAAATGGTCCAGACTTTACGCTTCGATCTTTTCTATTAAGTTTATTCACAAAATTATTCTGAATTAAACCTGCCAACATAATACTTTGGTCAAGGTATTCCTCTTGCATGATTGATAAGCCTATTAAAGATTCTGGGGAATTAGGATTAAAACCCGCATACTTTTCTTCGTAATTATCTTCAAGAAAAATTACTTCATTTTCCTTTTTGGCTGTCTCAAGATTCTTTCCAGATTTATCCACTCCCATCACAAAAGTTTCGGCACCATTTGCTTGTGTGTGGTGTGAGTTGCAATGAATAGAGACAAAAACATCGGCATCTGCTCTGTTAGCTATTGGACCACGCTCGTATAATTCTATAAACACATCTGTTTTTCTTGTGTATATTACTTTAAAACCTGGTTCTTTTTCTAAAATAGCACCCACTTGTAGCACTACATCGAGAACGATGTCCTTCTCTACATAACCATTCCCTTTATTGCCAGGGTCTTTTCCCCCATGTCCTGCATCAAGAACAACGATAAAGGGCTTTTGGGCAGGATTATTGCTAGATGTAAAAGAATAAATACAAATGATTCCAAAAAAAAGTAAGAATGTATATAATAGTTTCGTTTTCATGTGTTTAATAACGATAGGTTGCTATTGATATTTTTAAAAATTTGTTATTTGAAAAACAAGCCAAAAAATATATGTAATTTTGGAGTTCAAAAACTAAGCCAATTTATGAAATAGACAGCTTGTTCCTAGTAGTTTTAAAGGGAACTTATTAAAAAAGTTGTTTACAAAAAAATAGCCTGAAAGCATTGCAAAATAAGCGCTTCCTTTTTTTCACCATCTTTCTTCTCCTGCTTTTTTGCAGAACAACATCGTATTCGCAAGACCCTGTCGATAAAGGCTCGGTGACTATTCCAGTAAAAGAAGATACGCTTTCTGTAAAACCTTTAGATACACTCACAGTCAATCCCATTACTCTTAATGAAGCATTAGTGGATACCGTTAAAGTGGATTCTATTGTTCCAAAAGATGAAATTTTAACAGATATCGTTGATTATTATGGTGAGGATTATGTGTATATGGATAAAAAAGCCAGTAAAGTCTATATGTACAATAAGGCATTTATTACCTATCAAACCTACCGAATTGACGCAGGACTTATCATTTTAGACTACAATAAAAACGAAGTTACCGCCAAAGGAATTGACAGTGCTGGAGTGTATAGCCAAAAACCCATCTTTGTGGAAGGCTCAAATAAGGTAGAACCCGATTCTATCCGATTTAATTTTACAACTAAAAAAGCAATTGTCTATAATTCAAGGACGTTTCAGAATGAAATGAATGTGCTTTCTGAAATTACCAAAAAAGAAAATGACTCGGTCTATTATATGCGGAACATTAAATTTACCACTGCAGAAGATATTGAGAATCCCGAATACTATTTTTACACACGAAAAGCAAAATTTGTCCCTCAAAAGAAGGTGGTAACAGGGCTTACTAATATGTACATTGCCGATGTCCCTACTCCTATTGGACTTCCGTTTGCTTTTTTCCCCCTTTCTGAAACAAGAACCTCTGGATTTCTATTACCCAACATTGGGGAAAATAATAACCGAGGGTTTTTCTTTCAAAATGGAGGCTATTATTTTGCAATTAATGATTACGTAGACCTTACTGTTCTTGGTGATTATTATACCAACGGGAGCTATGGATTTCGATTGGATAGCGACTATGCCCTTCGATATAAATTTCGAGGAAATGTAAGCTTCCGTTATGAAAATTTAATCAATAGCGAACGTGGCTTTCCAGATTTTACACAAAGTTCTCTTTATAACATACGGTGGAGTCACAATCAAGATCAGAAAGTAAATCCAAGTTCACGTTTTAGTGCTTCGGTGAATTTAGGAAGTAGCCGTTATTTACAACAATCTATTAACCAAACCAACAATGCGAGCCAGTTGGTAAATACCTTGAGTTCATCTATTTCCTATTCAAAAAGTTTTGAAACAGAACCTCAAATTCAGTTTACTATTGCTGGAACACACAGCCAGAATACACAGACTGAAGCCATAAATATGTCCCTTCCTAATTTTAACGGAAGTATCTCTCGTATCTTCCCTTTTGCACCAAAAAATGGTGTTAAAAAAGGGGCCTTTCAGAATATAAACTTGCAGTATAATGCTGTTGCTGAAAATAGAATACAAACAACTGATTCGTTATTCTTCAAAAAGGAAATGTTTGAAGGAGCTCAAATAGGTGCTCGACATACAATTCCTATAAGTACCAATTTTAAGGTGTTAAAGTACTTAAGTCTTTCATTAAGTACAAATTATCAAGAAACTTGGGTTGGAAAAACCATTAGTAGAAGTTATGATGAAACTGCAAATGATGGCCAGGGTGAAGTGGTTCAAGATACTATTTCGGGCTTTGATAGTTATCGTACGTATGGTTTTTCAACAGGTGTTGGTACCACACTTTATGGAACGTTTAACTTTGGAAAAGATAAAAAGATACAGGCCATTAGACATGTTATGCGTCCCTCAATTGGGTACAGTATAAGCCCTGGATTCCTCCAATACTACGATGAATATACTATTGTCTCTGCAGACCCTGAAGTTAATGACCAAGTGGTAGAATATTCTCGATTTGAAAACACACTCTATGGAGCCCCTGGGAAACTGTATTCTAGTAGTATGAGCTTTGCTCTAAGTAACACTTTGGAAGCAAAGGTTCGAGACAAAGATACTACTGCCGTTGACCCAAAAAAACTCATTCTTTTAAATAACCTTAATTTTTCAACGGGGTATAATTTTACTGCAGATTCACTTAAGTGGAGCAATGTTCAAGTAACGGGAAGTATACCTATTGTGAAGAAATTGGATTTTAATTTTAATGGTTCTTTAGATCCTTATGCTCTGGATAATGATAACACTCGAATCAATACCTTTAATATAGAAAATGGCGGAAGCTTGTTTCGATTAGTTAATGGAAACATTAGTTTTAATTATTCATTTTCAAGCAAAGATTTTGAGAAAACTGAAGAGGAAGAGGAAGATTTTGATAGTGACACTTTCCGAAATGGGGGTCGACCCGATGATTTATTTGGCGATCCTACGGAATTTAATGATCTAAGCCCTGTACCAGTTAATAGTAAAAATAAACCAACTGAAAAATCTTGGTATCAGTATGATATTCCTTGGGATTTACGATTGGCGTACACCCTTACCTATTCCAATAGTCAGCGGGAAAATGAAATATCCTCACAATCACTTATGATGAGTTCTAGTGTAGAACTTTCCCCCAAATGGAGTGTTCGAGTATCTTCGGGTTACGACTTTAAAAACAAAGGCGTTACCCTTACACAGCTTGGGTTTGTAAGAGATTTGGATAGCTGGACTATGCGCTTTAATTGGACTCCCATTGGAGCTCGAAATACTTCTTGGAATTTCTTTATTGGAATTAAAGGAAGCATTTTAAAAGATATTAAATACGACAAACGAAGAGAAGCAGATAGAAATCTCTAAATATATAATTATGAAAAAAATAATCAACACATCCAATGCTCCTGCACCTATAGGTCCATATAGTCAAGCGGTACAAAAAGGGAATATGTTATTTACCTCTGGACAAATTGCTATAAATCCAAGAACTGGCTCTTTGGTTATGGAGTCTATTGAAAAGGAAACGAAGCAAGTTATGGAAAACTTAAAAGCTGTTTTAGGTAAGGCTGGAATGGATTTTTCTCATGTGTTAAAAACATCAATATTTTTGAGTGACATGAAAAACTTCGGAAAAGTAAATGAAGTATATGCTACGTATTTTGATGAAGCTACTGCTCCAGCTCGTGAAACGGTAGAAGTAGCTAACTTGCCAAAGTATGTAAATGTTGAAATTTCAATGATAGCTTCACTCTAAGGGATTTCTGGTTCCTCTTGTTTTGTGCCTGATGGTGAAAAATCCTCAGGAAAGGACTCATCATCTGGAATTACTGGAAGTTCATTTTCAGGCTCAATAGTCAATTTTTTATTGAATAATCGTCTCATTAACTCTTGAAATGTATCAAAGTCTACCGAATAGGAAACCCCTGCACCTTGTTCAAAAATTTGATCTTCTCCAATAAATTGTAAATCGGCTTGGCGATTAAAGAAGTTAATACGCAAGCTTCCATCATCATTTACAAGCCATTGCACCTCAATATCGCCAGCAACCGAAGACTCATTTGCACCTCCCACTGGAACGGCTACTTTTCCGTTAATTAATACTCTTTCAGATAGCTTTGTAGATAACTGAACACCCACTTGATATTCTAACTGTTCGTTCAATGAAGTTTGTCTGGTACCAATGGTTGGTAGCACTTTAAATTTTGAATCATCTCCAGCAAAAATATCAGCAACCAATTTATTTACTCTTTCAGTTAAAGTACCCGCAATAGCATTTTGTCCAGCAGCGGCATCGCTTTGGAAAGAACCTGTGGCTGCAAGGAAAATGGCTTGCGTTTGACGCTGTTCTTTATCTCTAATTTTATCCTCTAATTCGTCCCGTACCGTTGAAGAAACCCCTGGAAAGCTCAACTGGAAATCCAGATCGGGTTGCATAATTTCTCCCGTAAGATTTAAAAGTACTTCAACATCCACAGTGCTACTCAAAGTAGGATTGTCAAGTAGTGCAGATGGGTTTACATTTTCTACGGTATATTTTGCGGTTAAATCGAGACGTGCCTTGGTAGGTTCACCATCCCAAGTAATATTTCCTCCTGGAACAACGTCAATGGTTTTATCTACAAGTCCAGCATATCTAAAATCATATTTTCCATCTATTATTAGGAAATCCCCCCACATTTTAAATTTTCCAAGCGTATTAATTTCCAAAAGTAAAATTCCCGCTCCCCTTCCTCTTAAAGCTGAATTATTTACTTGATCTACAAGGACTTCAACTTCGGCATTTTGATTAATATCCAATTCAAAATTGAGTGAAAGACCTTTTATTTCTTCAGTTACATAAGTTTCTCCAGCTATTCTTGCTTTCTTTTCTTCGGGAGAAATAAATCGTATAAAAGAATCATCTCCAATACTGGCAGCGTCGCTAATAGGAATTTTAAATTTGGTTCCGGCTTCTGTCGTTGCCACTACATCTATCACCAATTCATCCACAGGACCAGCAATTTTTGAAGTTCCACTAATAAAGGCAGTCCCATAATATAACGCATCTTCATCTTTAGGAGTGTCCAAAACTAATAGTCGGATGGTTTCCAGATCAAAATCTAATGCCCATTTTGAAAAATTTGAATGATTTACGTTCCCTTCAAAAGTACCCACGGTTCCATATTTTGTATCGGTAATAAATGTGGGGCTTATCCTAAATTTATCCTTTGAAAGAAAAATTGAAGTATCATCTTCGAGATTGAAATCTACATTTAGGTATGGGATTTTTAGCCCCGTTTCAACTAAATCAATACGCCCAGTAATATCTGGGGATTTATAATTTCCTTTCACTTTTGCATTACCCGATGCAAGTCCGCGTAAATTCGAAATAACATCTCCCCCAAAGGGGCTAAAGGCTTTTAAATTAAAATCTGATAGCGATACACTTAAATCAATTCTCGATTGTTCTTCAGTGACATCAAGGCTTCCCACGGCGGTTAGCGAGCTTACATTATCATTAATTAAACTAGAATTTATGGTGTACTTTGTTAAGTCTGTATTCCCTTTTATTTTTAGTTCTAAATCTCCAAAATCTACTTCATTTAAATTTACATCTTCAATCACTATTTCAGAGTTTGGATAAAAAGCCCCTCCTCTTTGAATAAAATCCAATCGCCCATTAATACGTCCTTTTAAATTAAGGCTATCTACTTCTGGCACTATTTTACCTAAGTCCACATCTCTAAACTGAAGCTTAACATCTGTAATTGTGGAGTCCTTTTTATAACCCGCTAATTGTATAAGTTCGTTATTGTGCCGGAGCGTTAAAGAATCTAATTTTATATCTCTAAAATTATCATCGAATGTAATTTTGTTAAGGTTGTTGTTTTCGTTATTTAAAAACCAATCATTGCCTTTATAGTTAATTTTTGACCGCTTTATCCCCACAACAGAGTTACCATCTGGGTTAATGGTATGATATAAAGAAAGATTAAAAAGGTCACTTTGGTCTTTACCCCCAGCAAATTGTGATTGAATATAAAGGGTGTCTTTTAATGTTTTATTGATGATATTAACATCAACCAAATTGTAAGATCCAGTATAAAGGGAATCTACAGAAATAAACGCATTAAATAGTGGGTTGTCATTGTCCAGTTTTATATTTACCCTACCCATGTAATTTTCATATAAAAGTAGCTCGGGAGATTTAAAATCAAGTTTAAATTTAGATTCATCTGAAAATACAGAGCCTTTTATTCGTGTGTTTTCTCCTAGCTGAAGCTCTGGTACAAAAACATCTACAATTTTATTATATACTTCAAACTCATAGTTAATGTACTGGTCTGGTGTTACCTGTAACGGAATATAGTTTGTATAGATACTCCCTATAGAATTTCTAAATAAATAGGGAATATCCTCCAGTAAAAACCTTCCTCGAATTCTTCCGTTAATAATATCGGGAGAATTTATTTCTATAGTACGCTCTTCACCTTCGAATGTGGAAGTGATATTGAAATCGTCGAAGAAAAAATCTTTATTTTCGGTTTGATAGAAAGTTTCTGAAAATTGAATAGTACCAACAGCATCATTTATAGTTGTTCCATCCATATCCATGATTATCTTTCCTGCAAAAACCGAAACACTATCTCGAGTAAATAACCTTAGCTTGTTAAGCTCGGCATACTCAATATCAGCTTCAAAATCGTATTGATTAAATTCTTTAGAAACATCAATTAATCCATCAAAATCCATTTTAAGATTAGGGTCATTAATTGTAAGTTTACCGTTAAACTTTGGGTTTTTTAGGTTTCCTTGAACTGTAATATTCTTATAAATATAGTTTTCGAAATCAAAGCTACTAATGGTACCTTGTATAAGTGTACTCACAGTTTCTGGAGTAAAACCTCGACCGTCAAAGGTGAGGTCAGCATTCATTTTTCCTAAAGATGTTGTGCTTGCTATTCTACCCAAATTAAAATTGCTAAGCTTTGCATTTCCTTTATAATAAGCGTTCTTAAAATCGGTTATATTTCCCAATTCCAAGTTTACATCTGCCAATCCAACAGCAGTAGTTACTAAACTCTTTGTTTTAATTTCATCACCAATAATTTCACTATTCCCACGTAAAGAAAAGTCTCCAAATTGTTTTAACTCTACAGGTAAGTCGTTACCAATAACATTGGGTAAAATTCTTCTAAGGTCAAAGTAATTGGTAGTGATATAGTGGTTGTTTCCCTTGACTATATATATTTCTTCGTTAAATAGATTTTTAAAAAGAAAATCTCCTTTAAATTGAGAATTGCTATAACGAATGTCTGAGTTGTTAAAACTAAAATCATTCAGGAATCCCTTAAAATCTCCATTTACACTAATATCCAAATTTTCACCAAACTCTGGATATATTTTGTTTAAGTCGTTTGTAGATATAACGGTTTCTTTAAAGTCAAATTCGAGAAAAACTTTATTTACAAAGTCTGCCATTCCATCCTCGAACGTTAATTTACCATTCCCAATAATTTTTGAATTTCCTGTCTCTAGAATTAAATCATCCAAAAACATTTCGGTGAGTGTATATTTAAAGTCAACTGAGGCATTTTTAACTTCAATTCCCCTGCTTTCTAAAAATGAAATTGTATTTATTTCAGCTTCAATATCAGAATCATAAATAGAGAAATCATTTGCATCGATATTCAAATTTTTTAGATCAATTGCTACGGGAACTTCAACATTTTCATCACTTACCCTAACGTGCGCATTTATAAGTGCTAAGTCACTTGCCAGTAACTGAAAAGGTTTTACCTCTGTGGTATCTCCCGTATTAAATTTATCTGCAAAAATGGATAAATTGTCGTTATTTTCATCTTTATAGGTTTTTACAAATAATTTTACGTTCTCAAGTTCTAAAAAGCCAAAATCTAAATTTCCATCAATTAATTTCTTTATACTTAACAGGTTGGTTTGTAGTATCTCTGTGTAAATTAAAGTATCTTGATGATGATCTTTTATAAATACATTTCTAATATCAACTTCGCCTTTCCAGTTGAGACCAAGGCGTTCAATATTTATATCGGTTCCGTAAGTTTCGTTAAGTCCATCGGTAACCTTTTTCCCAATTTTAGTTTGCACTGCTGGAATAGATAAAATGATCACCAGGAGCACTAGTAATAATAAAAGTATCACAGTGATACGTTTAATTATTTTGAGAAGTTTTTTGATAACCCTTTAATGTTTTAATTTTACACCCAACAAGTATGCCTAAAAATTTAAATGATTAAAAATACATACATCCTCGGCATCGAATCTTCCTGCGATGACACTGCTGCGGCCGTTATCCATAACGGTGTGGTGCTTTCTAATGTTGTTGCTGGACAAAAAATTCATGAAGAATACGGCGGCGTTGTCCCCGAACTAGCTTCACGTGCTCATCAACAAAATATTGTACCCGTTGTCCATCAAGCCCTACGCAAAGCAAATATCGACAAAAAACAGCTAAATGCCATAGCATTTACACAAGGACCTGGATTAATGGGTTCATTACTTGTAGGCACCTCATTTTCAAAGTCTTTGGCAATGGGTTTAGATATTCCATTAATAGCTGTAAACCACATGCAAGCGCATATTTTAGCACATTTCATAAAAGCCGAAGGGCAAACAGCTCCAACATTTCCATTTATTGCTTTAACCATAAGTGGAGGTCATACTCAAATTGTGAAAGTGACTAATTATTTTAAAATGGAAATTTTAGGCGAAACTATTGATGATGCCGTGGGTGAAGCTTTCGATAAATCGGCAAAAATTTTAGGACTTCCCTATCCTGGAGGTCCGTTAATTGATAAGCATGCCCAAAACGGAAATCCACTAGCCTATCCTTTTACAAAGCCAAAAGTGGGAGATTTAGAATTCAGTTTTAGCGGATTAAAAACTGCTGTATTATACTTTGTAGAAAGGGAAACCCAAAAAAACGCCAATTTCGTTGCAGAAAATCTGCAAGATATTTGTGCGAGTATTCAGTATACTATTGTGGATTATTTAATGGATAAACTCAAAAATGCAGTCAGTATTACTGGGATTAATCAAGTTGCTATTGGTGGTGGTGTTTCCGCGAATAGTGGTATTCGAAAAGCGCTAAAAGAAGCTGAAAAAGAATTAGGTTGGAAAACATACATTCCTAAATTTGAATATTGTACAGATAATGCAGCCATGATAGCGATGGTGGGTGAATTGAAATTTAAAGAGCAATTGTTTTCTTCATCTAATTTAGTAGCTAAAGCCCGAATGAAATTTTAATATGTTGAAAACGGAAGAAATATTGAAGAGAATTCGAGTGGCCCTAAAGCCTTGGCAAAATGATATTGTTGAAAAGCGAATGTTTGGGGGAACTTGCTTTCTTTACAAAGGAAAGATGTGTGTTGGCGAAACCAAAGAGCGACTTATGGTACGAGTGCCTTCAGAAAAAATGGAGAAAGCTTTAAACACTGAATATGTGGGGCCTATGAATTTTACTGGAAAACCAATGAAGGAATTTGTTTTTGTTACTGAAAAAGGATTCAATACAGAAGAAAAATTACAGCATTGGATTGAAATTGGCATCGCTCACGCTAAATCCAAAAGCCAACAAAAATGAATCTATTCTACCAAGCTAATCTCCATGAAACATCTCAAAATATAACATTTGATAAAGATGAAAGTCGGCATATCTTTAAAGTATTGAGACATAAGGTCGGAGATTCTTTGCATATAACAAATGGGCTTGGAATATTGTTCACTGCCGAGTTAGTAGATGTTTCGCAAAAACAATGTCTTGCAGTTGTTAAGAAAATAGATAAAAAAGCACCCCATCCCTATTATTTACATATGGCCGTTGCCCCTACTAAAAATAATGACCGTTTTGAATGGTTTTTAGAAAAGGCTACAGAGATTGGAATTTCAGAAATTACTCCCATTGTTTGTGATCACAGCGAAAGAAAAATCATTAAGCTGGATAGATTTGAAAAAATCATAGAAAGTGCCATGAAGCAATCCCTAAAAATGTATAAACCAAAACTTAATGAATTAACTTCATTTTCAGAGTTTATAAAGCTTCAAAACGATTTTAAAGGCGAAAAATGTATTGCACATTGTGCAGATTCAGACAAGAAATTATTGAAAAATCTTGCCCCTCCTAAATCAAGTACTATCATCCTTATTGGTCCTGAAGGAGATTTTTCCTACAAAGAAATAGTGTTAGCACAAGAAAGTGGTTTTACTCCAATTAGCCTTGGTGAAAGCCGTTTACGTACTGAAACTGCTGCTATTGCTGCTTGCCATACAATTTTCAATACGAATTTATAGCATCCAAAAAACATAAAAAGTGTTTTTTATCGATAAAATTTGGTATTTAATCGATATTTTATATATTGCACTCACCAAATCGAACCTGAATTTTTATTAACCTACTTAAGTTGCTATGAATGCACTAAAAAGAAGACCCCAAAAGAGTATGCTATCCCCTAGCGTACCATTTCAAGAGGTACCATTAAAGTTTCTCTCGCCAATGCAGCGGGAAAAATCTAACAAAATCACTAAAGACTGGAAGCTTTTTACTTATCCTCTTTTTGGTGAAATGATTGATAAAATTTAAGATAATTCTACACTAAGCCATTTCAAATTTGCTATTTTTGAAGCATGCGATGGTTATTATTTATTTCACTTTTATTCTCGATTAGTTTTTGTCAAGCTCAGGAATTGGCTATTTTAAAATATGGCGGTGGCGGTGATTGGTATAGTAATCCTACTGCACTTCCTAATTTAATAAAGTTTTGCAACCAACAAATAAACACATCTCTTCAAGAAAAACCTCAGACTGTATCCCTTTTAGATGTAGAGTTATTTAATTATCCTTTTATCCATATGACTGGACATGGGAATGTTTTCTTTACTAATGAAGAAGTTGAAAACCTAAGAGATTATTTATTAAGTGGTGGATTTCTTCATATAGACGACAACTATGGAATGGACCAATATGTAAGAAAGGAGTTATCTAAGTTGTTCCCTAACAATGAATTAAAAGAACTTCCAGGAGATCATCCTATTTTTAAACAAAAGTTTACATTCCCTCAAGGGTTGCCAAAAATTCACGAACACGATAATGCAAAGCCACAAGCCTTTGGGATTACTATAGACGGACGACTCGTCTTATTATACACCTATGAAAGCGATTTAGGGGATGGATGGGAGAACCCTGAAGTACATAACGACCCCGAAGAAGTGAGACTCAAAGCACTCCAAATGGGGGCTAACATTATTCAATACGCTTTTGAAAATTAGTAATGTATTATGAATAAAGCACTTTTGCGTTCAGAAGTACAAAAATTCATAAAAGAGTTTAATGAAGATATAACTAGCCTTGCTTTTAAAGGCTCTCCTTGGGACGATATCCCTGCTCAAGAACTCATTCAGCAAATTGAAAGCCATTCCAAATGCAAAGAGAAACTCCCAACTTGGTATAACGCTCAAAATATTATTTACCCTCCAAAGCTACATATAGAGCAGACTTCTTCAGAAATTACCGCAGCTTATAAAGCTTCTATTGTAAAAGGTGAAAGTCTTGCCGATATCACAGGTGGATTTGGAGTGGACACCTATTTTTTTTCTGAAAGATTTACTTCAGTAGATCATTTTGAACAAAACCAAGCACTGTCTGAAATCGTAAAACATAACTTTAAGCAATTAGAAAAAAGAAACGTTACTTTTTTTGCTGAAGATGGAATTAAGGGAATTAAAACCAAACGCTACGATGTTATTTATGTAGATCCGTCTCGAAGACACGCTACTAAGGGAAAAGTCTTTTTTTTAAAGGATTGTGAGCCTAATCTAGTGGAGCATCAGGAATTTTTAATGGATCACTGTAACACAATGCTTGTAAAAACATCCCCTATGCTTGATATTTCGGTAGGTTTGAATGAGCTTAAAAATGTTTCCGAAATACATATTGTTGCTGTAAATAATGAAGTAAAAGAACTGCTTTGGGTAATTTCTAAAACAGTTTCAGAGGATATCTTGATAAAAACTATTCACTTTACGAAAGAGGGAAAAGAAGAGTTTCAGTTTAAGTTTCAATCTGAAAGTAATAATAATTACACACCTCCCCTAACCTATCTCTATGAGCCAAATGCTGCCACTATGAAATCGGGAGGGTTTTCAAAAATATGTGATGCCTTTTCAGTTTATAAACTTGCACAGCACAGTCATTTGTTTACAAGTGAAGAATTAATTGATTTTCCAGGAAGAGTTTTCAAAATAAATGCGATGATTCCTTACCAGAAAGCTGCCATGAAAGAATTTGCAAACACTAAGGCTAATATTAGCACAAGAAATTTTTCAGAAACAGTCGCGCAATTGAAGAAGAAATGGAAAATAAAGGATGGCGGAGATAAGTATTTGTTTTTTACTACCCTTCACAATGGTGAAAAAGTAGTTTTAGAAACCAGCAAAGTATAAAAGCGTGAAAGATTCCTTAAAGTTTTAGGGTAAATTTTTTCAAGCAAAATATATCTCTTATATTAAAAAATATGAAGAAGATAGTAGTTAAGTATTGGTTTTGCTGTGTATTCGTTTTAATCTCATGTATTCCCCCTGGTAATCTAAATCCGCTATACAGTTTACCAAATAATTTAAAAGAAATTTCTGCTGCTGAAATATTTGAAGGCTCAAAAACGGTCTGGATGATAGAAGATCAAGGCAACTCACCAAAGGTATATGGCTTTGATTTAACAGATAAACACCCATTAAAAACAATAATAGTTGAAAATGCTAAAAATAATGATTGGGAAGATTTAACCAGTGATAATGAAGGCAATCTTTATGTTGGTGATTTTGGCAACAATTCTGGTAAAAGAAAAGAGTTTAATATTTATAAATTGAATACTATAACAAAAGCTGAAAATACTATAAACGCTGAAGTTATTTCCTATTCTGTTCCAAAGAGTATGGAAAATGAAGATTTTGAAAGCTTTTTTCTTTATAAAGGATACTTCTATATTTTTAGCAAGGATGATAAAAAAGGAACTGTCATTAAAGTGGCCAATACGATTGGTAATACGGAAGCTAAAATTGTTTCTGAGTTTAATTTAAAAGGAAAAGATGGCGCCATTACTTCTGCTGACATTTCTGCCGATGGAACTCAAGTGATTCTATTAAACCACGATAAATTATGGAAACTATCCAACTTCAAGGAGGATGATTTCTTTTCTGGAACTATTGAGAAGCAGAGTTTTGATCATAATACCCAAAAAGAAGGCCTTTGTTATTTAAATTCAGAAACTGTTATTATTACAGACGAACGAAATGGCTCTGAGGGTGGAAATGTTTATTCTTTTGAATTAAAATAAATTCCAACGGTCACTACGTGTTGAAAATAAAAAGTCCCAACTTAAAAACTCAAGATGTATATATTTGAAGGAATTACAAATTAGCAGGATTATATTTCCTGACAGTACTCCGTGCTGAAAATAAAAAATCCCATCTTAAAACTCAAGCAAGCTTGGTTTACGATAGGAATTTTTTATTTATTCGTGATCGCGACAGGATTCGAACCTGTGACCGTCTGCTTAGAAGTCCTAAATACCATCTTATCAATTTTTATCAATATCTTTCAAAAGCCTTTGTTTTTAATACTTTGGCTCGATTATTGAAAAGCAATCTTATAAGTAATTATCATTGTTTTTTTGTGCAAATCAATTTTTTTGTGCAAATTTTGTGCAAATTTACAATATCAAAAAGACCATTATAAATGGAATATAGCATAACATTATATCTTGATAAGCGTAGAGCTATTAAAGATACCAAAAATGTTTACCCAGTAAAAATTAGAGTTTATGCTACGAACGTAAAGAAAAAAAAACTCTATGGTACCAATGTTAATTTGACTATAGATGATTTTGATCAAATCGTTGATGCTCAAGTTAACGTTAGAGGTAAAAAATTAGATATTAGAAATTATTTACTTGAATTACTTCAAAGAGCCAAGGACGCTGCTAAAGATTTAACTGTTTTCACTTTTTCTAATTTTGAGAAAAAACTTTTCAGAAGCAAGAATGCCTCTACCCTAGTTTCTTATCATTACCAGACCAAAATTGAAAGTCTTTATAAAAACGGTCAAGTAGGTTCTGCAAGTAATTATGAGTTAAGTCTCAAGGCTATAGGAATGTTTCTTTTAAATAAAGCTAAATTTCAATCTCAAAAAGCTAAAAACCAACAGGTTGAAAATGCAACAAAAAACCTAACATTTTACGACATCGATAAGAAATGGTTGGAAAAATTTGAAAATTTTATGGTTAAAGAGCATGGTCGATCTTACACTACAGTTTCAATTTATTTAAGGTGCCTTAGAACGATTTTTAATAGTGCTATTACCGAGAATGATATTAAAAGAGATTTGTATCCATTTGGAAGGGGAAAATACCAAATACCATCCTCACAAAAGTCTCGTAAGACTTTAACTAAGGAACAATTAAACTTATTATTTCATGGCATACCTGAAGATAGCGATCAACAAAGGGCTAAGGACTTTTGGTTTCTTAGCTATTCCTTAAATGGAATGAACATGAAGGATTTATTATTATTAAAATGGGATAATATAAGTGAAGACAGAATCTCTTACTTCAGGAAAAAAACAATAACAACGAAAAAGAGTAATTTAAAAGAAATCACGGTGTTTTTAAATGACTATTCAAAGGGTGTTATAAAGAAATATGCTAATAAATCAAGCACAAATAAAGGCTATATTTTCGACATTATAACCGCGAATGATACTGCTATTGAAGAAGATAAGAAAGTGAAGAATTTTATTAGTCATATAAATCATTTCTTTGATAAATATGCTAAAAGTCTTGGATTTGAATTTAAAATATCCACCTATTGGGCAAGGCATTCCTTTGCAACAATCTCTATACAAAAAGGAGCTTCCATGGAATTTATTAGTGAAGCATTAAACCATAGTAACTTAAATGTTACGAAACAATATTTTTCTGGCTTTGAAGATGAAGCAAAAAAGGAATTTGCTAACGCATTAATGGATTTTGAATGATGGAATATTATACTATTTTTTTCAAAAAAAAAGATTTAGTTTTTAATGAAAAGGAATTATTAATAAAATCAGATCTTGAAAACTTCAAAAAAGAAGACAGACCCTATTCGTATTGTAGTTCTTTAATATTGGACAATTTGTATAACGAACTTAGTGAGGTTGAATCAATTTTAAAAAATAAATATCGTGGTACTCTTGAATCATTTCAGAAGCATGAACAGTTATATTCCAATCATTCAATAAAAAAGGTCTTGAGTAACGAAGTCTATAATAAGTATATAGACAACAACATAACTGAAATTGTTACCTATGAAGAGGTTGTTACAAAAATTTCAGCATTTTATTCCCTATTAGGGGTAATAGATTTATTAAAAGTAAATAAAGAAATTTACCAAAAACTATATGATTTAAATAGATTGAATGAGTTTAGGCTACAGGATGTTTTAAATAATAATGAACTAGAAGCTCTAGCTAAAGAATTTCAAATAAGCTTTGGAACTGAAAAGGATAATAATAGCTCTAAAAAGGTTATTGATAAGAAAACAAATAGCTCTAATAATAATTTACCGCCAAGAAAGAAAAAATTAAGAACACAGATTGACACTTTTTCAGATGATGAAAAATATTTACTCTTGCATTATTGTTTAATCGCTGTTAGAGATTCAACTAATAGGAATGAAAATTGGAACTATAAATTTACAATCCCAGATACCGAGTTTGTAAAAATTATTTCCATTTGTAACATTCAAGATTATGATGATTTATTTTTAAAGGAAAAACCTGGGAATGTTACTTATTATAGAAGAATCACAGAAGGACCTAAATACCTTGAAAAAAGCAATCAAAAATTTAATAGAATCAAAAAAATCAATTTTTTAATTGATAAGCTGGAAAAAAATAAAGAATTGGGGCTAGATAGAACAATCAGTTTTTTAAAAAATATAAATAATTAAAAAAATATTTTCCCCTTGTATCCCATTTATACTTTATAAAATTATAATTTCTGTTATTTAACTATTTGAATAATAACATTTTATAATTCCCCTTCTATTACTTTTTAATTCCATACAGACCTATTTCTTCATTGAATATTGAAAAAAAAATAATCACTTTTGGGCTATGGAAAAACTATTTCTTATATCCCAATCAGATTTAGATGACCTCTTAGAAAAGGCATTTCAAAAATTTACTTCTGTAAATAAACCAACCCCTTCTACTCCTTTGGAGGAGGAGTTACCTATTGGCATAAATGAACTATCAGGTATTTTAGATAAAGCTCCTCAAACAATATATGGTCTGGTAAACAGGAAAAAGATTCCCTACCACAAACAAGGAAAGAAGTTGTATTTCTTTAAAAGTGAAATTCTACAATGGATTAAGAACGGTAAGGAAAGTAAAGCATCTGTGCAGGATAAAGTAGATAGTTTCCTTGAAACATCCAGAAAGAAGTTTAATTGATAAAAGTTTTATTATGAAAAATCAGTCTAAAAAAGTTGGATATATAAAATTGCCAAGGTGGATTATGGATTGGCAATGGTATGAAGACTCTAATGTTTATAAGCTCTTAACGCATCTGCTGCTGAAAGCAAATTTTGAACCGAAGGAATGGCAGGGTCAAAAGATTATGCCTGGTCAACTCATAACCTCATTTGATAAACTTAGCATTTACAGTGGTTTAAGCGTGAGTAAGGTAAGAACAGCGCTTAAAAAACTAGAATCGACGGGTGATGTGAAGCTCGAGCCAACAAACAGGTTTACTAAAATTACACTTGCTGACTATTTTTTTTATCACAAACAAGATGAACAACGAATGAATAAAAAGTCAACATCAAATAGCAAACAAATGACAACAACTAAAGAATTAAATAAAAGGAACATAACATTAGAAGAATTTAAAGAGAGTGTAAACGCTCTCACAAATTATTCAGATATAATAAAAAATAAATTTTTAGACTACTGGACTGAAAAAAATCAATCCACAGGTCTAATGAGGTTTCAGGAAGAAAAATTTTGGGAAACATCGAAAAGAATAAAAAAATGGGCTGAAAACGAAAAATCGCAAACAAATATCAATGAAACTATATTGTTAAATAAAAACAGACCTTAAAATGGAAACAAAACAGGATATATTTCTCGGAAATGAATTTTTAAAGCAATTTAAAATTGATCATAATAAAGACTTCATTGTCAACGATGAAACCATTACAAGGCTTAATACCCTCACAGACTATTTTGCAGAATCCGATTTATTTTTTAATTCATCTTTACTTATTAAAACAAAAAATAACCCATCCTTCGATAAAGGATTATTCATCATTGGAGATTTTGGAACTGGAAAATCAACGATGCTAACTTCTATAGTTAATGTCCTAAATAGCAACAGAAAACTAAATATTTTAGCAGTTAATGCACAAAAGGTCATACATGAATATGAATCATTAGAAAACAGTCAAAATAAAAAGGGTTTCTACCGCAAATATAGCAAAGGGCAAATTTTGTTCGATGATATTTTAACTGAGGATAAAGCTAATAATTATGGAACCAAAAATGTTTTTAAAGAGCTGTTAGAAGTAAGGTATGATAATGAAGCAAAAACCTACATTATCTGCAATTATGATCCTAAATTTCCTAGAGATGTTGAAAAAGCATTAGATCAATTTCTCTTAAAATATGGCGGAAGAGTTTACGACAGACTATTTGAAATGTTTAATATTATCGAGTTTCAAGGAATAAGTATGAGAAAATAAGAGTTTTAAATATAGCCCAACTATTGCCATCCGTTTTACATTCTGTCTAGGATCAACACCCCAACAAACCCCTTTAACAATTTAATTCAACTATTATTAAATAATATAATTGGAATAATTCCTAAATTTGGAAATATTCCAATGAAGTACACATCATATTTTGCTGATAAATTTAAAAGGCATGGAGTTCCTACCCTATCGTATGAGCAATTTGCCAGGCTAATGAATATAGTATTTTTGGAGGGCACACTTCAAAACTTTAAAAGTTTTGAGCGTGAACATACATTAGGAAGGTATCGGATTGAATGGAGACTAACTAAGTTAACCAAGGACAAAGAGCCTTACTATTTATTGCAAGAAATGATTAAATTGTCCAAGGAAAACAAATAGTCATGTGTTACGAAACATCATCTACAAAGATTAAGAAAGAAATGGAAGAATATGCTAATGCATATTTTGATGTTTACATGGAATATGAACCATACTATCACCAAAGTGCATTTGGTTTTCCAAATTTACAAATTATTACAATGGATGATTGGGATAATATCCAGCCTGCAACATGGGGTTTTGTTCCAGAATGGGCAATTCAAAAAATAGATGCCTTTAGACATAAATACACTACCTATAATGCAAAGCAGGAAACTATATTTTCTTCGAGTGTCTACAAAGAAAGTGCATTAAAAAAGAGGTGTTTGGTTTTAGTAGATGGTTTTTTTGAACCACACAAAGAAAATGGTATTTCAATACCCTATTATTGCTATCAACCAAATAAATCGTATAAAGATGGAAGGGGTATTTTTTCTTTTGCTGGTCTCTATTCAGAAATAGATTCCGATGCCTATTCAGTAACCATCTTAACAACTGAAGCAAATGATTTTTTTAGCGAGATACACAATGTAAAAAAACGTATGCCAATGGTTCTGGATGAAAGCCTTAAAATGGAATGGTTAAATGATATCTTGGATGAAAAGAACCTAAAAGAATTATTACAATTCGGTTTTACCAAAGAGGAATTTAATGCGCATCCTGTTTCAAGAGATTTGTATAAAAAAACAGTTGATACTAATAAACCCTATATAATTGAGCCTGTTGATAAAGGGACACTATTCTAAATAGTATCAATAATCAAATCCTAAAATTAAATACAGAAAGTAAAGTATGAAAGCAAATATCCACATATAGATAGGGATTCCTAAAAAACCACTATTAAGCCATTCTTTTAACTTCATAATATTTTAATCTGGGGAAATATCTAAATATAGAAATATTTCTATTGGATTATTTTATTGCAACTATAAATAACTTAGGTCTTTACCTGCAACAACCCACAACAACCCCCTTACACCCCATTAAAGGTTTAACTCAAACCCATTATAGGCTATAAAACTACTAGCAATACCCTAAACCACTTCGTTGCAACACCCTATACCTAGGGTTTACCCCCCTAAAGGTACCACAACCCCCTTGCACCCCATTTCTAAACCCCTAAAGAAACCCATTATTTTCTAGTAAACACCCCCTGTAACCCCCGCATACCCCCTCCTACCCCCAGCGACGTGCAACGACCCATTTCCTAAATATGGCAACACCCCATCTTGGTACCTTAACCCCCTCCAAGGGGCTTTACAAAACCCATTAATAGAGGATTAGCTAAATACACAAGCCCATTACTCCCTTTAAATATTATTAGCAACGACCCCAACACCCCCCACAAGCCCCCTAAACCCCTTTATAAAAAAGGCTTTTATCAGAAAGTATTTCTTTGAATTATTAAATCATTTTTTTTCTATAAATTTGAGGTAAACTTAACTCCCCTTACTCCCCAGTTATTTTATATTTAACATGGCTATTATTGATATATGAGTTTATTTCAAAAGTCTGTTCTCAACAGTTACCTATCCCAACAGGATAATCCCCTTGTAGAAAAAGCATATAAAAAATACCGTGCATATTTTCAAAACAGTACAGTCCAAGAAAATATAAGAAGCATAAAAGAAGAGCAGTATCAAGCTACTTTTTTGACTGAACTCTTTGTAAAAGTTTTGGGGTACACCCTTAACCCCAACCCCGATTTTAACTTAACTACCGAATACAAAAACCAAAAGGGTTCTGGAAAAGCGGATGGTGCTATTCTAAAGGACAATAAAGCCATTGGAGTAATTGAATTAAAGGGGACAAATACCAAAGACCTTGAAAGCATACGCAAACAGGCTTTCGATTATAAAGCCAACCAAAAGCATTGTGTGTATGTAGTTACTTCCAACTTTGAGAAACTTCGATTCTACATTAACGATGCTACGGAGTTTTTAGAGTTTAATCTCTTCGAATTAACTCTGCAAGACTTTCAGTTGCTTTATTTATGTTTAAGTAAAGAGAACATCTTAAACAACCTGCCCCTTTCCATAAAGGAAGCTTCCTTAATTGAAGAAGAAAAAATCACCAAACAGTTTTATAGGGATTACTCCCTTTTTAAAAGGGAATTGTATCGAGACTTGGTGAAACGGAATGCCAAAAAACTTAAAACTCTTAAAGAATCAGAATTAGCAAAAGAAAATCCAGACACAGATAAACCCCTTTCCAAAGAGTTTACTCAACTGGAAAAGAATGTAAAACTGTCTTTATTTAAAAAATCGCAAAAGTTGATAGATCGTTTTCTGTTTATCTTTTTTGCTGAAGATAGAGACCTATTACCCCCCAACTCTACTCTTCAAATTTTAGAAAAATGGAAAGCGGATGTAGATTTTGGTGATGAAAGACCCCTTTACAATCTCTTTATGCAGTATTTTAAATTTCTGGATACTGGCCGTAAAGGAACTTCTTCTCGTGCCGAAATTTATGCCTACAACGGTGGGTTGTTTCAACCCGACGCTATTTTAGATAATCTTGAAATTGATGACGAGCTATTGTACAAACATACCTACCAACTTGCCAAATACGATTTTAGCAGTCAAGTAGATGTAAATATCTTGGGACACATCTTTGAAAATTCCCTAAACGAAATTGAAAGTGTCAATGCCGAAATTGAAGGAAGCGACTTCGACAAACAAAAAAGTAAGCGAAAAAAAGATGGTGTTTTTTATACACCCAAATACATTACCAAATACATTGTTGAAAACACTGTTGGTAAACTTTGCCAAGAGAAAAAAGACCAATTGGGCTTTAAGGAAGAAGCCTATTTCGAGATTAAAAAGGGTACACACCAAAACACCAAAAAGCAGTTGTTAGAGGTTTTAGATACTTTTAGAGAATGGCTATTACAACTCACCATTTGCGACCCCGCTTGTGGCTCTGGTGCCTTTTTAAACCAAGCTTTGGATTTCCTTATTAAAGAACACCAATATATTGATGAGTTAAAGGCTAAGGTTGTAAAGGGAAGTATGATTATTAGTGATATTGAAAATACCATTCTCGAAAACAATATCTATGGGGTGGATCTTAACGAAGAAAGTGTTGAAATCGCCAAACTCTCGCTCTGGTTACGTACTGCTCAACCACGAAGAAAATTAAACGATTTAAGTAATAATATTAAATGTGGTAATAGCTTAATAGATAGTAAAGCGGTAGCTGGAGAAAAAGCCTTTAATTGGGTAGAGCAGTTTCCTAAAGTCTTTACAAAGGGGGGCTTTGATGTGGTGATTGGGAATCCACCTTATGTAAGGCAAGAATTATTTAAAGACATTAAACCATATTTAGAAAAACATTATAAATGCTATAATAGTGTTGCTGATTTATATACTTATTTTATTGAAAAAGGAATTAATTTAATGAATGAAAGAGGTTTATTTTCATTCATTTTACCTAACAAATTCCTAAAAGCTACTTATGGTAAGCAAATAAGAAAAGTAATTAAAGAAGATTCCAACTTAGAGCTGTTATTCGATTTTGATGATTATCCTGTTTTTGCAGATGCTACAACGTATCCAATTATTTATGTTTTAAACAAGAATACAGATTATAACCAAAAAAGTTTTGTGTATTCAGAAATCAATAAAAGAATAAGTAGTATTGACCCTATAAATACACTTGAAACCAACCAAGTTATTGTTCCTTATGAGTCATTAAATGAAGATATGTGGAACTTTATTGATGTAACTTCATTTGAAATATTAAACAAATTAAAACAAGACTCTTTGAGTTTAGGAAAGTATGTTGAGAAGAAAATATTTTATGGAATTAAAACAGGTAAAAACGAAGCATTCGTAATCGATGGAGAAATTCGAAAAGAATTAATAACTAAAAACCCAAAAAATATTGAAAGAATTAAGGTTTTAGCAACAGGAAAAGAAGTAAAAAGAAACCATTTCAATTTTCAAGATAAATACTTATTGTTTACCGGATATGATGATGATATACCAAATTTATATCCTGATATCCAAGAATTATTAGACAATTACAAGGAAGCATTAATAAAAAGATATGACCAAGGCGAAAATTATTGGAATTTAAGAGCATGTGCATATTATGAAGAAATGCAAAAGCCTAAAATAATATATCCAAGAATTAACAATAGAGGTAATTTTTATTTTGATGAGAAAGGAGAAGTTTTCCTGTTAGACAATAACTTTTTTATCTCAACAGAATCAAAAGCATTATTAGCTCTTTTAAATTCCAAATTGGTGTTTTTCTATTTAAAGAATGCTTGCACCACATTACAAGGCGGTTTTTATGATTTTAGAAGAGATAAAATAACAACCATACCAATTTCAAATAAGTTTAAATATATTGATTCCGAATTATCAAAATTAAGCAATAATCTAATTGAACTAAATCATATTAGTAATAAAGTTCAAGATTCCTTTAGAAAATATTTCTGTATAAAATTAAATTTAGAAAAGTTATCCGGTAAACTTGAAAACTGGCACGAGTTGGAGTTCGGCGAGTTTATAAAAGAGCTAAACAAAACCATAAAAGCCACTAATAACCAAATGGCAAAGGATACAGCAAAGGGTTTAAATATAGATTATGTAGCCCTCCCACCCCTTACTAAAAAAGACGAGTTTGAGTGGCTTGAGTTGTTTGAGGAAAACAAGAAAAAAGCCCAAGAACTACAACAACAAATCACACAAACAGAAAAGGAGATCGATGCTATGGTGTATAAATTATATGGTCTTACCCCAGAGGAGATTGAGATTGTAGAAAATAGTTAATACAACTCAACCTCCGCAATGAAATTTAGACTTATATCTTTATTCATGATCTCCTTCGTGCGCAACCTCTTTTAAAGCCATACCACACACTGGGCATTTAACATCTTTATCTGTGTAGGTTTTATCTCCCTCACATTTCATAGGACATTGGTATTCTGTTTTTGCAACTTCTTCAGTAGTGGCTTCAATTACATTTTCTTCTACCCCCTCTTTTTTTGCTTCATCTTTACAGGAAATTAATGAAAGCCCTGTAAAGGCAATAATAGTCATTGTTAAGATTACTTTTTTCATTGTTAAAAATTTATAGATTATTACTCGATTACTTGTTTCACTTCTCCACAGGTTAGCATAGCTTTACCAAAGTAGGGATTAATTACCTTTTCTTCTTTGCTCAACCAATACGCACCCTTGTTATTATCTGCCATAGGGCAAAATTCTACATACACTTTTTCATTGACACCAAAGAGTTGTACCGCACTGATTAGGTGAGACGATAATTGTTTAAAATAGTCTCTTTGCTCTTTAATATTAGAGGTTTTTGAAATTGATGATGCGGAAGCCATGATTTCTTTTTCCAAAGACATCCAATGGTTATGTGCATTATCTTTTACCAACTTCATATCTACCTTGGTAAGATTAATTAAAAGGTCTTTTGAAGCCTCGGAAGCCGTATTGGGTTTTTCGGTCACTAAAGCATCTTTTACAACAATATACGATTCATATACTTTGTTTAATTGGTCTTTAAATGCTTTTGGCACTTCCAATCGCTGATTGATATTAGAATGATTCTCTTTAGTAGTAGTTTTATTAGAATTGCCAGTATGCCCTTCGTGACCTGTCATTACTTTGCCACCCTCCTTATTCATCATAGACTTTTTGCCTTGCAATTGTGCTGCTGCATCAACCGTAAATGTTCCGTTGGTAACAATTTCATTTCCTGCAAACAAGCCTTCTAAAACTTCGTATTCATTCCCCATTTTATTGCCTAATTTAATTTCACGCATTTCAAAAACAGGTTGGTCTTGACTTGTTTTTAAATAGACAACAGAGCGTTCACCTGTCCATAACACAGCAGATGCAGGAATTGTTAATACTTCGTCATTGTTAGCTGTACTGCCTTCAATATTTGCTGTTACAAACATTCCTGGTTTAAATATATCATCCTTATTGGTTAGAACTACACGCAAGGTTACTGTTCTGGTTCTGGTATTTAAAATGGGATCAATAAAATCGACTTCACCTTTAAATTCCTTATTAGGATAAGCATTTGTTGTAATCAACACCTCCTGTCCTTTTTTAAAGCGTTCAATCTGATTTTCATACACATCAAAATTTCCCCAAACAGTGTTGAGATTAGCAATTTTTAATAAGGGTTGACCTTGTTTAACGTAATCCCCTTGTTCTACTAGTTTTTCTGTAACAGTTCCAGAAACGGTTGCATACACAGGAAAGTTCTCTTTTACTTTTCCTGTTTCTTCAATTTGATTAATTTGACTTTCGGAGAGCTTCCATAATTTCAATTTATTACGAACCGCTTTGTACAAAGCAGGTTGCGATTCTTTTAAGGAAGCAGCTGTGATTAATTCTTGTTGAGCTGCATACAATTCTGGTGAGTAAATGGTTGCCAAGAGTTGACCTTTGCGAACCTCTTCACCAGTAAAACTCACATTCAAACGTTCAATTCTACCCGAAAAATAACTCACTTGTACTGCATTAGCTTCTTCGTTTTCAGCAATCTTACCAGATAATTTAATAGTATTGCCTTCCATATTACGCTTACCCACAACTGTTGTTTGAATATTGGCTAATGCCATTGCATTTTCAGTCAGTTTAAATTGGTCTGCTAACAAACCATCACTTCCACTTTCCGCAGGAATTAAATCCATTCCACAGATGGGACAATCGCCCGGTTCTGGCTGCATAATTTGTGGATGCATGGAACACGTCCACATTTGATTAGTTTCTGTAACTGAATCGTGATTATGATCTGTTTCTTCCTTCGACGAGCCACCAAAAAGCAACCAACCCAAAAACACACCTACTACGAGTACGCCTGCGTATATGACTATTTTATTATTTTTCATTTTCTAATCGTTTTATCATTGCTTTCATTTCTTCAATTTCTTTGCGTTGCGCTTTTATAATGTCTTGTGCCAATTGTTTAACCTCTGGGTCTTGAATATCTGCTCTTTCACTCGTTAAAATAGCGATAGAATGATGCGGTATCATTGCTTTCATCCAAAGTACATCACCAATAATGGGTGCTTGAGATCTTACCAACCCTAATGCACCCATAAATACTATAAAACTACCTGCAAGTATGGCAATATTCTTCTTTTTATTGGTGTACATTTTTCGCATAAAAAACCACATTATCACTGCCATTGCTGAAATTCCTAAACAGGTCATATAGAAACGTGTTAAGCTAAACCATACGTGGTCTATGGAATAAGTGTTTAAATACATTGTAATGTACATTGCTACAAATGAACAAGCCAACATTATAAAGAATGTTTTGTAGCTTCCTTTGTTTGAGTGTTCCTTTGAATTTTCCATACTAATTTGATTTTATAGTTATACTTTAATGGTTCTTAATCGTAGTGCATTACCTATAACCGAAACGGAGCTAAAACTCATGGCTAAAGCTGCAATCATTGGCGAGAGTAAAATTCCGAAGAATGGGAACAAAACACCTGCTGCAACAGGGACACCTAATGTGTTGTAGATAAGCGCAAAAAATAGGTTTTGTTTAATGTTCTTCATTACGGAATCGCTTAAATTTCTTGCTTTTACAATTCCATGTAAATCCCCTTTTACCAAAGTTATCATTGCACTTTCAATTGCCACATCTGTTCCTGTTCCCATAGCAATACCTACATCACTTTTAGCCAATGCTGGTGCATCGTTTATTCCATCACCGGCCATAGCCACTACTTTTCCATTTTCCTGTAATTTTTCAACTTCTTTGAGTTTGTCTTCGGGTAGCATACTGGCTTTAAAATCTGCCAGATTTAATTCTGATGCTACTGCTTGTGCTGTATCGTGATTATCGCCTGTCAGCATTATTACATCAATCCCTTTATCTTGAAGTGCTTTAATAGCTTTGGCACTTGTTTCTTTTATTTTATCTCCTATAACTACATACCCAACAACGGTTTTATCTATTGCTAAATACGACACAGTTTTACCTTGTTTTTGATGGGTTTTGGCTTCATCTTTCATTTTTGAGGTAATGTCCGCTTTGGCGTATTCCATCATTTTAGGATTACCCAATGCTACAGTTTTGCCATTAATTTTAGCTTCAACACCCTTTCCAGTAACTGCACTAAAATCTTCAGACTTTAGTATTTCAGCATTATGCTCTTTTCCATATTTAACGGTAGCTTCTGCCAAAGGGTGTTCACTATTCGTATTTAAGGATACGATGTATTGTAACACTTCTTTTTCGCTTAAAGCATCATTAAAAGCACCTACGGTTTCTACAGTTGGTTTACCTTCGGTAATTGTACCTGTTTTGTCAACTATTAATGTATCTACTTTATTCATTTTTTCAAGAGCTTCCGCATTTTTAATCAACACCCCATTTTGAGCACCTTTACCCACACCAACCATTACAGACATTGGCGTTGCTAGACCTAATGCACACGGACACGCAATAATTAAAACTGCAATAGCATTGACCAACGCATAGACGTAAGCAGGTTCTGGTCCCCAAATTGACCATACAATGAATGTTATGACCGATATGATAACTACAATTGGTACAAAGTAACCCGAAACTTTATCAGCTAAATTTTGAATAGGTGCACGACTTCTGCTAGCATCATTCACCATATGAATAATTTGAGAAAGCAAAGTGTCACTTCCTACCTTTTCCGCTTTCATTAAAAAGGATTGATTCCCATTGATTGTTCCGCTACTTACTTTATCATTTTCAGCTTTGTTTACTGGAATAGGCTCACCTGTAATCATTGATTCGTCAATACTAGTATTGCCTTTTGTAATCACACCATCCACAGGAATTTTATCTCCTGGTTTTACTTTAATAATATCATTGAGTTCAATCTCGTCAATACTGACTTCAATTTCCTCACCATCTACAATTTTTAAAGCTTTATTTGGTGCTAATTTCAACAGTTCCTTAACTGCCGAATTTGTTTTACTATGTGCACGAGCTTCTAACAGTTGACCTAAAAGCACCAATGTTAAAATAACCGTTGCTGCTTCAAAATAGACGTGTACAGCACCTGATTCCGTTTTGAATTGTTCAGGGAATACATCTGGAAATAACAATCCCACCACACTAAACAACCAAGCTACCCCTGCACCAATACCAATAAGTGTAAACATATTGAGATTCCGCGTTTTAATGCTTCTATATGCACGTTCAAAAAACATCCAAGTGGCATAAAATACTACTGGAATAGACAACGCAAACTGAATCCAGTTCCAATATTGCTGTTTCATTATGTCGTATAACGGATTGTTATGAACCATTTCACTCATTGCGATTAAGAAAATTGGCAATGTAAATGCTGTGGCAACCCAAAACTTTTTTAATAGCTTTTTATAGGTTTTTTCTTCTGCTGAAAGGTCAGGTTGCATTGGCACTAAATCCATTCCACAAATAGGACACGAACCTGCTTCGTCTTTGATTATTTCTGGATGCATAGGGCACGTCCATTGTTCTGTTGAAGAAGTTGATAGATTTTGTTCTTCGACCAAATCCATTCCGCAAACAGGACAATCGCCTGGTTTATCATAAGTTTTATCGCCTTCGCAATGCATAGGACAATAAAATGTGCCTGTGCCTTTCCCTTTTGGTTGCTTTTCCTTTTTACCTTCGTTAGGATGATGATGTTCACCTTGATTATGGATAGTGTATCTATCACTATCTTTTTTTAAGGCATTTTGAAATGTTTCAATGGGAATATGTGATTCCATAACAATAGTGGCTTCAGCCTTTTCTAAATCTACTGTTATTTCTGAAACGCCTTCCACTTTAGCGAGTGCTTCTTCCACGTGACTGCGACAACCGTTACAGGTCATTCCGTGTATGTGATATGAATGTTTCATTTTTAAATATTTTATGTTTATTAGGCTAAACTACAGGGACTTACCTTGTAATATTATTCTAATTCTGTCTAATTTTTATACAATTTCATCCAAGGATTTTCTGTCTCCATTTTGTAAATTTTTATAGTCTGTCATTGACATTCCAGTCACTTGTTTAAACTGTTTAGATAAATGACTACTATTTTTATAATTAAGGCTATAGGCTATTTCAGAAAAATTGTGCTGATTCAATTGAATATATTCTTTGGCTTTTTCTATTTTCAAATTGATGAAATACTTTTCAAGTGTTATACCTTCTGACTTGCTAAAAGTTTTACTCAACAAAGCATAGTTTTTCCCTAAATCATCTGCCAAATTTGCTAATACAACTTCATTAACTCCTTTTTCAATTTGTTGTAGGATTGCTATTTTGATTTTTTCAACCAATGCTTTTGAAGGGTCTTTAATAAGTTCAAACCCTAGAGCATTCAACTCCTTTTCAAATTCCTCATAATTATTATTGGGATTTTCGACCACAATGATTTTTCCAAGTTGAATAGATTCCACCTCAAAACCTTTAGCATTCAATAGATTTAAAACCGAGAGTTTACATCGATTACAAACCATATTTTTTATAAAAAAAGTGTGTGTCATAATTACTTAATTAAATAATTAATGATTGTACTTTGTACATAGTAGGTTTTAACAGCTTCTATTTGATTTATTTGAAACTTTAATTGCAACTCTTGAATGTCTAAAACATCATTAAAATCAATCGTTCCTGTCTCGTAGCTTTTTATTAAAATTTCTTCTGCATCTTTCGCTTGTTTTAGGTTTTTAGTATGGGTGGCATAACTTATTCTTGCTGAAAGACGCTCGTTAATCGCCTTGTCTAAAAGTGTTTCCAAAGTATTTAAGCGTTCTTGTTTTTGGGCAGTAATTTCTTGTTGTTGCAACTCATTTTGCTTGGTTTGGGATTTATATTTCTTATTGAAAATTGGGATAGATACCGAAACCATTGGCATTACAATATCCTTTCCGTTATCACTAAAATCCATATTAGGTCTTTCAGAAACATTGATATAATCTAATCCGAAACCAATCATCGGACTGCTTTCTTTTTGATTTAGCAACTCTGATTGCTCTATAGATTGATAGAGTTTATCATATTTCAGCAGTTCAGGATGTAATGCTAAATTTTCAGTTATCATATCGAAATCTTCTGAAGGCATCTCCAATTTGTCCACCAGAGTAATAGGAACATCACTTCTCCTATTTAAAAGCTTATTCAAATTAGTTTGTTCTGCTAAATATTGTTGTTGCAAAACCTCTTTTAATTGTTGCATTTCGTTTTGGCGCATTTGCAATCGCAATACATCTACCGCAGATGCTTTACCAACTTCAACTGATGTTAATGCCAATGTCTCGTATGTACCTAGTAACTTGATGTTTTCAGTTAATACCTCTTGCTTTGCTTGATTGGTGAACAAATTATAATAGGATTGTGATACCAAAGTCATTAATTTTCGCTTTGCGATTACAATATCTTGGTATGTAGCATCTGCCATAGAAGTCATATAGTGTTCCCGAGTACTTATGGTGCCAAACCAAGGTAACATTTGCTTTACAGAAAAACGTGCACGTTGTGCGCCTGTTCTTGTTTCAGGCTCGCTTACAAAATAACCGACACTAACTTCAGTATTAGGCAATGTGTTTACTTCATTTACCTTTTCTGTAGCTCTGTTGTACTGCAACTCAAATTTTTGAATCTCTGGATTGTTTTCTAATGCTATACTTATTAAAGTTTCCAATTGTTGCCCATTAGAATAAGTAAATGATAAAATACAAACTATTAAAACTATTTTCTTCATTTCATTGCTCTTTTAAGTTTAACTTCCGCTTTCCAACTATACAATACTGGTACAACAAACAAAGTGATTAATGCAATGAGCATTCCTCCAAAACTTGGGATTGCCATTGGTATCATAATATCGCTTCCTCGTCCTGTGGATGTTAGTACTGGTAATAATGCTAAGATTGTAGTTGCAGTAGTCATTAAACACGGTCTAATACGTTTTTCACCTGCTTCAATTATTGAGGCTCTAACTTGTTTTTTGTTCTCTGGTGTATTTCTATCGAAGGTTTGTGTTAAGTAGGTTGCCATTACTACACCATCATCAGTTGCAATCCCGAAGAGTGCAATGAATCCAACCCAAACGGCTACACTTAAATTAATTGGGTGCATTTGAAACAAGTCACGCAGATTTTCACCAAAGAAATTGAAGTTTAAGAACCATCCTTGACCATAAAGCCATATCATAATAAAACCACCTGCGAATGCTACCGCAATACCTGTGAATACCATTAAAGAAGTCCCAACTGAACGGAATTGGAAATAGAGAATCAAAAAGATAATTGCCAATGCTAAAGGCACAACAACCGATAAGGTTTTTTCTGCTCTTAGTTGGTTTTCATACGTTCCTGTGAATTGGTAGTTAATACCTTTTGGTACAACTAATTCGCCACTATCTATCTTTTCTTGAATTAAGGCTTGCGCATTTTCTACCACATTAACTTCCGCAAAGCCATCTATCTTATCGAATAATACATAGCCCACTAAAAAGGTATCCTCACTTTTAATGACTTGTGGTCCTTGTTCATAACGAATAGTTGCCAGTTCGCTTAAAGGCACAGGACTGCCTTTTTCAACAGGCACATAGATCTGTTTTAAATCGGTCGGGTTTGCTCGTAATTCTCTGGGATAACGCACACGCACTCCATAGCGTTCTCGACCTTCAACCGTTTGGGTCAACACCATTCCGCCAACTGCAACTTTTAGTACGTTTTGTACATCATCAATAGATATACCATAACGTGCTATTTTCTCTCTGTCAATATCAATTAACAAATAGGGTTTACCAACAATTCGGTCTGCAAAAACAGCTTCTTTTTTAACACCTTCAGCTTCCTTGATAATGTTTTCTATCTGCACCCCAAATGCTTCAATTTGCTTTAAGTCTTGACCTTTTACCTTAATCCCCATAGGTGCACGCATTCCAGTTTGCAGCATTACCAATCGGGTTTCAATGGGTTGTAACTTAGGTGCTGAAGTAACTCCTGGTAATTTGGTCACGCTTACAATTTCGTTCCAAATATCGTCTGGTGATTGTATTTCTGGTCGCCAATTACGATAGAACTCGCCATTGTTGTCTGGAATGAGTTGTTCTTTTGCATTGAGAGATTGCCACGCTTCACGTTGTTCCGCTCGCAATGACATTCCGTTTTTTAACACATATTCACCATCATCATTTACTTTGTAGCGTTGGCGTACTCCGTTTTCATTCAGCATATATTCTGGTTTATACTGAATCATATTCTCGTACATTGATAGTGGTGCTGGGTCTAAAGCTGATTCTGTTCTTCCTGCCTTACCAACTACGGTTTCAATCTCTGGAATACTGGCGACAGCCATATCCAATTGCTGTAAAACACGTTTGTTTTCTTCTACGCCAGAATGAGGCATCGAGGTTGGCATTAGTAAAAATGAGCCTTCATTTAATGATGGCATAAACTCTTTACCTGTGTTTTTCATAATCAAAAAACCTGCAATCACAATTGCTGTTGGAACAGACAAAAAGAGCAACTTATTATCTAAACACCACTTTAAAATACTTGTGTAATATTTGATAAATAATGAGAAAACACCTAATAAACCAAAGCAAATAACACTAACAAATATGAGATTCCAGAAAATGCTTTTATCAACACCTAATGGTCTCCAATATTCAGCTAACAGGAATACTATTGCTGATGCCGAAATAATGATATTAATAAGGTTAGCTTGTTTGTCCGTTATCCTATTTTGAAGATTGAGAAGCGCAGTAATTCCAAAAGCTATCAAGATCACCCCTAACCAATATCCATAGATAATTGCAGCGATACCTAATACTATTAAAACACCGTTTATACTATATTTAAAATTGGTCTTTATACTTTTCTTTCGGAATAAGTATGCAGCAAACGGTGGAATTAAAAATAACGCTACTATTATAGAAGCTGTTAAAGCAAAGGTCTTTGTGAATGCTAATGGTCTGAATAGTTTTCCTTCTGCTCCAATCATGGTAAATACAGGAATAAAACTGATAATGGTCGTCATTACTGCTGTTACGATGGCACCAGAGACTTCAGCGGTTGCGTTGTAAACTACCGTATTAATGGATTGTGTGCCATCCTGTTCATCTAAATGCCTAATGATGTTTTCTGAAAGTATGACACCCACATCGACCATTGTACCAATAGCAATAGCAATACCAGATAATGCTACAATATTAGCATCGACACCAAAGAGTTTCATCGCTATAAATACCATTAATACCGCAACAGGTAATAGTCCAGAAATCAATACAGAAGCTCGAAGATTAAATACCATAATGATTATGACCAGAATGGTAATCAATATTTCAAGGGTTAAAGCTTCATTAAGTGTCCACAATGTTTCTTGTATCAATTCTGTTCTGTCATAAAAAGGGACTATGGTTACTTGGGAAGTTCTACCATCCGCTAATACTTTTGAAGGTAAACCTGCACTTAATTCATTAATTTTTTCTTTTACGTTATTGATGACTTCCATTGGGTTTGCACCATAACGAGCCACAACAACAGCACCTACAACTTCAGCACCTTCTTTATCTAATATACCTCGTCTGGTGGCAGGGCCTAATGAGACTTTTCCAATATCTTTTATTTTGATTGAAGTGTAATCTTCTGAAGTGACTACTGCATTTTCAATGTCTGAAATGGATTTTACATACCCCAAACCACGTACTAAATATTCGGCTTGATTAATTTCTAAAGTCTGGGCACCAATATCTTTATTGCTCTTTTTTACTGCCATCACTACGTGCTCCAACCCAATATTGTATTGACGCATCAATTCTGGGTTCACATCCACTTGATATTCCTGTACATAACCACCAATAGAAGCAACTTCCGAAACGCCACTTGCAGACGATAGCGCATATTTTACATAGTAATCTTGAATACTGCGTAACTCTTGTAAATCCCAACCACCAGTGACGTTTCCATTTTCATCACGCCCTTCTAAAGTGTACCAAAATATTTGCCCTAAACCTGTGGCATCTGGACCCAAAGCAGGATTAACACCTTCTGGTAATAATCCACTTGGTAAGGAATTGAGTTTTTCGAGAATACGACTTCTACTCCAGTAAAATTCTATGTCTTCTTCAAAAATGATATAGATACTTGAAAAACCAAACATAGAGGAACTACGAATGGTTTTTACTCCTGGAATACCAAGTAAGGATGTAGTAAGTGGATAGGTAATTTGGTCTTCTATATCTTGTGGTGAGCGACCATCCCATTTGGTAAAAACGATTTGTTGGTTTTCACCTATATCTGGTATGGCATCTACGGCCACAGGATTGCTTGGTAAGAAACCTGTATCCCAATTGAAAGGTGCATTTACCGTTCCCCAACCCACAAATAGGACGAGTAGCAGAACTGCAACGAGTTTATTTTCTATTAAAAATTTGATGCTTTTATTTAGCATTGCTTTGATAATTAAACAATTAGACATTGATGTTTAGAAAACACCGAATACAGTAAGATATCCTTACGACATTGCAGTCATAGGATAAAAAAGTCTATTGTTTAAAAATCAAATTAAGTAGGTCTCGTCAATCTTGTAGATACGCCTAATGACGAGAGGTGGTTTGTATTCTTCGAAAGAAGTTATTTTATTTTCTAAACCTTCAAAAAGGTTAACATAAGTGTAAACAAATGATGCAATAAATACTTGTTGATCAATAGAAATTTTCTCAACTTTCAGTTGTAGTTCGTCTTGACCATCAATAACTATCAATTTATCACTACAGCAATTTTTCTTAGTAATAGAACATCCTTCAGTAGAAGGTTTATCCATTTTCATTCCACAAGTTTTTGCTTCTTTAAATATACTAGTGTCCACTAAAGTATTTCCACAATAATGCATGTCAACAGTAAATGACATTGTAGATAACAATACTACAATTGCCATTGCGAAAGACATGAATTGTTGAAATAATTTTTTCATACTAAACCAAATTTACAAAATTTTAGTATAAGCTGGTATTGTTTAACAGAAGTTTAATTTATTAAATAGCTTAACTCCAACTCATTCTTTGAAGTCTTACTGCATTCAAAATTGCTAATAATGCTACACCCACATCTGCAAAAACTGCTTCCCACATGGTAGCTAAACCACCTGCTCCTAATATCAAGACAATGACTTTAACACCAAATGCTAAAATGATATTTTGCCAAACAATTTTTCGTGTAGAACGACTTATTTTAATCGCTCTCACTACTTTTGAAGGTTGGTCGGTTTGAATAATAACGTCTGCTGTTTCAATAGCAACATCACTACCTAAACCTCCCATTGCAATTCCGATATCACTTGCTGCTAAAACAGGTGCATCGTTAATACCATCACCAATAAATGCGATTTTGTTTTCTGGGTTTTGTTTTAGTTTTTCAACTTCATTCAGTTTGTCTTCTGGCAGTAAACCGCCTTTGGCTTTTTCAATGCTTAATTCGGAAGCTACTTTTTGTGTAATAGAATCCTTATCGCCAGAGAGCATCATTATATTTTTAATACCTACTTTATGTAACGTAGTAATCGTTTCTTTTGCATCTTCTTTTAATTCATCTGCTATCACTACGTAACCAACAAACTGATTATCGATTGCGACTAATACTATCGATTCTACAATCGTTTCGGTTTCAGATGGAACCTCAATATTATTTGCAGTCATTAAGGCTTTATTACCTACTAAAACGGTTTTACCATTTACAATGCCTCTTAAACCTTTTCCTGCAATTTCAGAAACGTCTTGTGCTTCAAAATCTTCTCCTTCTGCTTTATACTCTAAAATTGCTTTAGCAATTGGATGCGTGGATTGTTCTTCCATCGCCATTAAATATTGCATAAATTCGGATTCGTCCCAACCAATAGCTTTGATTACTTTGATTTTGAAAACTCCTTTGGTAACCGTTCCTGTCTTATCCATTACCAAGGTGTTTATTTTGGTCATTGCATCTAAAAACGAAGCACCTTTAAATAATATTCCATTTTTTGAAGCTGCTCCCAATCCACCGAAATAACCCAATGGAATAGAAATTACCAACGCACAAGGACAGGAAATCACCAAGAAAATTAATGCTCTATATAACCAATCTCTAAACACATAATCAACTACAAAAAAGTAAGGTATAAAAGTAACACCAATAGCTAAAAACACAACTATTGGTGTGTAGATACGAGCAAACTGTCTAATAAATAATTCTGTTTTAGATTTGCGTGCTGTTGCATTTTGAACCAAGTCTAATATTCTCGCAATAGAACTGTCTTCAAATTTATTGGTAACTTCTACTTCTATTACACTTTCTAAATTAATACTACCTGCGTAAACTTTTGCTTCCTTCTGTATAGAATCGGGTTTACTCTCGCCTGTTAAAGCTGCGGTATTTAAAGATGCTTTATCCGATAATAAAATACCATCCAAAGGAGTTTTTTCACCTACTCGAATTTGAATCTTTTCACCAATATTTACTGCTTCTGGCGAAACACTAACATAATCACCATTACGAAATACATTGGCTTCTTTCGGTCTAACATCTAACAAGGCTTTAATATTTCCTTTTGCTTTATTTACTGCTGCATTTTGAAATAATTCACCTACCGCATAAAACAACATAACCGCAACGCCCTCTGGATATTCTCCAATGATAAATGCGCCAATTGTAGCGATAGACATTAAAAAGAACTCTGTAAAAACATCGCCTTTTTTAATACTTTCAAATCCTTCTTTTAATACAGGAAAGCCAACAGGGATATATGCTAAGGTGTACCAAACTACTCGAATCCATCTTTCAAATTGAGGAATCGCATCAAAATAATCTACTGCAATACCTACAATTAACATAACAAAACTTATGATAGCAGGAATGTATGTTTTGAATGCACTACCATCCCCGTGGTCGTGACCGTCATCGTGAGAATGTTTCTCTTCTCGATTTGGTTTTAAATCTCTTAAATTGACTTTCCTTTTTTTCATTCAATTCAATGATTAACAACAGCCTTTATTTTGTTGAATTGGTGGACAAGGAGCTGTTCCATAAGAACAATACACACAACAATCGCCTTTGTTTGGTTTTAAAACTGTTTTACAATTCTCGCATTCATAGAAGAATTGACAGGCATTTGTTGGCATATCTTCTTCCTTTTTATGACCACAGGTAGGGCAAGTGATTTCTGATTTTAATATAGTTTGCATTAATTTTCTTTTTTATCAGTTACTTTATAACCTGTAGAATTAATTGCTTTCTCAATTTCTAATTCATTGGTTTTAGTTACGTCAAACTCAATGATTGCCTTACCATTTTTGTATGATGTTTTTGAGTTTACAATTCCGTTGAGTTTATTTACTTCGTGGTTTACGTGTGCTTCACAACTGGCACAGGTCATTCCACTTATTTTATATTCTGTTGTTTTGATATTTGATTTATCAACGACAACAATTTGTTTCTCTGAATTTGGATAAAACATACTTGAGTAGTAAGGAAATGCCAACATCACTATTGCGAATACTGTCACAACTCCCAAAAAGGTTTTTGATTGCATAAATTTTGGTTTTTCATCCGTTTCACATTCACAGTCTATTTCTTTTTCTGGTTTTAATTTTTGATACCAAGCAAAGAGAAGAACTAATATGGTTAGCCCTATTAAGTAAGGTCTAAATGGTTCTATCCAAGTAAATGTTGAAGCTACACCACTTGTTCCCGCAATTAATGCCAAAACAGGTGTGATACAACATAATGAAGCTATGATTGCTGTTAGGATACTTGTAACCGCTAATTTGTTTTTCATTTTCTATAATGATTCTATTAATAAGTCTTTTTAAAATTATTACGCAATACCTTTTTGATATTACAACAATGATTTAATATCACTAGGAATAGGCATACGTTTTAATGGTGGCACGTTTGCACCACCTGTATTCCCAAGTGGAACGTGATTTATAAATGATTTCCAGCCACCCACAAGCAACCTAACTATTTGGCCTATTACCTCTTTAGTGTCTTTTTGTCGAAATCCAAATTTTAGCATTAACCAATGTGAATAGGTATGCTCAATTGGGTAGGATTGCCCTATTATATGACTACGCTCTAAATGATACCAAGCTTTACCATACAGGTTATGATCCAAATAGTAACTGTATTGTTTTAATTCTTGATTATAAGCCTGTTTACGATGTTTAGGAATTTTAGTATTAAACTTCATATCAATTAATTTAGGATAAAATTAGTTTAATAGTAAGTGCAATGGAAGTGCATTTATTATCCACTACACTTATCACATATACCTTTTACAACCAAGTTTACATTCTCTGAAACAAATCCGTCAGGCACTTTTATTTGTGGAATTTTATGGTCTGTTAAGCATACAGTTTCATTGCAATTATTACAATGGAAATGTAAGTGTAAATCGGTTTTTATATCACAATTACAACCTTGTTCACACAACGCATATTTGGTAATCCCTGTACCGTCATCAATTTGATGTACAATATCCTTTTCCTCAAAGGTTTTAATTGTTCGATATAAGGTAGTTCTATCTGCTTTTTCAAAGGCATTTTCTATGTCACTTAATGTTACCGCTATTTCTTTTTCTGCAAGAAACTTATAAATTAGCATTCGCATTGCCGTAACACGTATATTATTTGATTCTAATACTTGTTCTATCGTTTCCATAATTAATGTTCGTGTTCTGCTTCTCCTTTTTTCATTTCTGCGTTAAGATAATATGCATTGTTATAGGCAAATTTTGTGTTACTTTCTAGGTCTTCAATAAATTGAATAGACACCCAATCACCATCTTTAGAGCCTAAAATAACTTCAACAGGTTTAAAGCTCCAATCGTCATTTTCTTTTACTACGGAAAAAATATAATATCTATCTCCTTCTTTAATAATGGCACTTTCGGGCAATGCCTTTGTTTGGGTATTATCTACTTGAATTTTACCTTGAATATACATACCAGGAATTAAATCACCTTTTTTATTTTCTATTTCTGCGTGAACGTGTACTGCTTTTGGGTTGTCCTCAAACGTTTTGCTTACAGAATAGATTTCTGCTGTAAGTTCTGTATCTGGAATTGATTGTACCAAAAAGCTTACTTTTTGACCTTCCTTTACTTTATAGACATCTTTTTCAAAGACCATTAAATCAGCGTGAACGTGATGTGTATTTACTATTTCGAATAGTTCGGTTTGTGGCTCTACATATTGACCTGTTTTAACTTCAACTTTTTGAACAAAACCCTCTATTGGACTACGTAGTGCAATACGTTGTATAATTGTACCTTTTCGAACAGAAATGGTATTAATATTTAATAATCTCAATTGTGCTTCAAGACCATTTACCATAGCTTTTGATGCCTCATATTCTGCTTCTGCCTTCTGAAAATTAGCACCAGAACCTACCCCAGCTTCATATAGTTTTTGTTGACGTTCGTAATTCATTTTCAAAAAATTGCTATTACTATAAGCGTTTAAATAATCGGTTTGCGCTTGTATAATACTTGGGTGCGATAGATAAGCGACCACTTGACCTTTTTTGACTTTATCACCTTCAATCACTTGAATTGAAACGACATTAGCTCCAATAACAGTAGTGATGGCAGCTTCACTTTGTGGTGGTACTTCTAACGTTCCATTTGCTTCTACATATCCACTCATATTGCGTAATGCCAAGGTGTCAATTTTCATTTTCAATGCATCGAATTGTTGTTGTGAAAGCATCACTTCTTCACTTTCATTTTGTTCTTCATTATGGGAATGATCATCATTTTCGTTATGATTTTCTTTATTCCCGCAAGCTGAAACAAATATGGCTAACACTATTGCCGTTAGGGTTTTATATATTGTATTTTTCATTGTCTTATTGATTAAAATATTGTAATTGAAATGTGCTTTCTAAATAGTTTACTAATGCAGTCTGTGCTTCAAATTCCGATTGAATGGCTTCTTTTATCAACTGCGTAAATGCAGTATAATCTATTTCACCTTCTCTATATGCCAGTAATGCACCTGTTTTTTGCTCTTTTGTTAATGGTAAAACTTGGTCTTTGTAAAACTCCCAAGATGTTTTCCATTTAGTATAATTTTCTTTAGCCTGAACAAACCTTGATTGTACTTCCTGTTTTTTGAACGCTATATTTGTTTCTGCTATTTCTTTATCAATTCTGGAACTTCTAATTTGAGCTTTGTTAGAACCTGATAAAAACGGAATGGAAATACCTGCTTGATAGGTGTAAAATCCTGAATTGCCATTTACTTTTTGTAAACCACCTTGTAGATTGAACTTCGGTAAATTATCCACCTTTGCAGCTTTATATTTGGCTTCTGCTTCATCTACAATGTTCTGTGATATACTGTACAGCGGATGGCTTTCTACATCAAACGTTTTCATATCTATATCTACAGTTGCATCAAATTCATTTGAAACTGTAAATATTTCTTCTGATACCAACCACAAATTGAATTGTTGTAAAGCAATGAGATAATCGCTATAGGCTTGTGCTTTTTTATTTTGAATTTGAAACGCTTGATTTTTAGCTGCCGAATACTCTAACTTGGAAATCGCCTCGACTTCATAATTTAAAGCTACTGCTTGTTCGAATTTGGAATAAATGGAATCCAGTTCTTTATACAAATCATAGTTCCGTTTCATTTGATAGCATTTTGACCACGCTTTTTTAACTTCTAATTCTAATTCCAATTCGGAAAGTTGAAAGGCTTTTTGTGCCAATTGAATGCGTTGTTCTTGTAGCTTCTTTTTAGAACCTATACCAAACACATCAATATTAGATTGACCAATACCAATGGTTGTATAGATGCCACCACCATTATCAATTTCTTCTCCACCTGTGAAAATTTGAGTCGTTCCGAAATCATAGGCAGTCGCTTTTAATTGTTCTTGTTTTGTAATTTCCAACTGCTTTTGCTTCAATAATGGATAATTATTTTTTGCGATTTTAACAGCTTCTTGTAATGAAATTTCGGGAAATGTATCATTCAACTCTTGTGCATTACTTTGTGGTGAAAAGCCAAATAGTAATAATAACAATGCTGTTGCTGTAACCAACTTTTTATTCGGTTTAAATGTAAATGATTTGTTTTCTACCCAATGGTATAAAATGGGTAACACAAACAACGTGAGCAATGTTGAAGTTAACAAACCACCAATAACAACAGTTGCCAATGGACGTTGTACTTCTGCACCTGCTGATGATGAAATTGCCATTGGCAGAAAACCTAAAACATCCGTAAAAGCGGTTAGCATAATGGGTCTGATTCTTCGTTTAGTACCTTCAACAATTCTATCCTTTAGATTGGTTACACCTTCTTCTTTTAATTCGTTGAGTCCGCTTATCATTACCAATCCATTTAATACCGCAACACCAAACAACACAATAAAACCAACACCTGCCGAAATACTAAATGGCATATCACGTAACCATAAGGCTACAACACCACCAATGGTTGCCATTGGAATGGCTATGTAAATCATTAATGTTTGTGGTAAAGATTTTAATGCAAAGTATATCAATATAAATATGAGCAACAATGCAATAGGCACAACGGTTTGTAATCGGTTGCTGGCACGTTCCAGATTTTCAAATGCACCACCATAGCGAATAAAATAACCTGATGGTAATTCCAGTTGCGCATCTAATTTTGATTTAATTTCTGTTACCAAAGATTTTACATCACGACCTCTAACATTGATACCTACATAAGTTCTTCTGTTGGTATTGTCTCTACTTATTTGCATGGGACCTGCTTTATATGATATATCTGCAACTTCCCGTAGTGGTATTTGAGCACCCGAAGGTAAATTGATGTACAGATTTTGAACATCTGAAATATCTTTTCGGTTTTGAGAGCTTAAACGAACCACAAGATCGAAACGCTTTTCACCTTCAAAAATCACACCTGCTGTACCACCTGCAAATGCAGATTGTACGGTTTGATTGAGCGTATTTATTTGAAGTCCGTATTGTGCCAGTTTATTTCTATTGTAATTAATAGTCATTTGTGGCAACCCTGTTGTAGCTTCCGCTTTCATATCTCCAATACCTTCTGTACCTGCAATGATTTTAGATATTTCTTCGGCTTTTTGAGATAACACATCAATGTCTTCACCATAGAGTTTTATGGCAATATCTTCCCGTACCCCTTCGAGTAATTCATTAAAACGCATTTCAATAGGTTGGGTAAACTCATAATTTACCCCAGGAAGAATTTCAACGGCCTCTTTCATTTTCTCAATCAATTCATCTTTAGTTTCTGCTGTTGTCCATTCACTTTTAGGTTTAAGGATTACAAAAACATCAGCTAAATCCATAGGCATTGGATCGGTAGGTATTTCGGCAACACCAATACGACTTACAATTTTTTCGACTTCTGGAAATTTGGCTTTTACTATTTGCTCTATTTTAGTAGTCGTTTCAATAGTTTCAGAAAGTGAACTTCCGGGTTTTAATATGGCGTGAAATGCAATATCACCTTCATCCAGTTGTGGTATGAACTCGCCACCCATTCTTGAAAACATAAAAACGGTTATCCCGAACAACACAACTGCAATACCAATTACCCATTTACCTTTTCGTAAGGCTCTAATCAACAATGGTTGATATTTGTCTTCAACCCAATGCACAAATCTATCTCCATAAGATTTTTTATCGTTTTTTGGTGCTCTTAACACTAAAGCAGACATCATTGGCACATACGTTAAACACAGTACCATTGCACCAATCATAGCAAAAATAAAGGTCAATGCCATTGGTTTAAACATCTTTCCTTCAATACCTTGTAAGGCTAAAATGGGTAGAAAAACGATAAGGATAATCAACTGACCGAAGAACGCAGCGTTCATCATCTTTTTTGAAGCATTAGAAGCAACTTTATCTCGTTCTTTGGATGTAAGCTGTTTCTTTTTTAGGACTTGTGTTGCAATGAGAAATACTGTACTTTCTACAATAATTACAGCGCCATCAACTATAATTCCGAAATCTATGGCTCCCAAACTCATTAAGTTTGCCCAAACATCAAAAACGTTCATTAAAATAAAAGCGAATAATAAGGATAATGGTATAGTTGAAGCAACTATTAAACCACCTCGCCAATTACCCAATAAGAAGATGAGTACAAAAATTACTATCAATGCACCTTCAATAAGATTTGTGGTTACAGTAGAAGTTGTTTCTCCAATTAATTTACTTCGGTCTAATAAAGGTTCTATAATGACACCTTCGGGTAATGACTTTTCTATTTGAGCCATTCGCTCTTTTACATTGGCAATAACATCATTGGAATTAGCTCCTTTTAGCATCATCACCAAACCACCTACAACTTCGCCTTCACCATCTTGGGTTAATGCACCATAACGTATTGCAGAACCGAATTGCATAGTTGCAATATCACCAATAGTTACAGGAATATTATTAATATTCTTGACTGTGATTTTTTTAATATCCTCTAAACTACGCACCAAGCCTTCACCACGAATAAAATTAGCTTGATGATTCTTTTCAATATAAGCACCACCTGTATTTTGATTATTGGCTTCGAGTGCATTAAACACATCTGTAATGGTCAAACCAATTGCGTTTAAATCGTTTGGGTCAACCGCAACTTCGTATTGTTTTACTTTTCCCCCAATAGCGTTTACCTCAACCACACCATCAACCATTGCCATTTGGCGTTGTACAATCCAATCTTGCATTGAGCGTAAATCTGCAATAGTGTACTTGTCTTTATACTCTGGCTCTACTTTTAAGGTGTATTGGTAAATCTCTCCCAATCCTGTTGAAATAGGTCCCATAATAGGTTCTCCAAAACCAGCAGGAATTTGTTCTTTGACTTCGTTTAGTTTTTCGGCTACTAATTGTCGAGGTAGATAGGTTCCCATATCATCATCAAATACAATGGTAACAACCGATAAGCCAAAACGAGAGATTGACCTAATTTCCTGTACATCGGGAAGATTACTCATTGCTACCTCGATAGGATAGGTAACAATCTGTTCAATATCTTCTGTACCTAAATTGGGTGCTTGTGTAATAACCTGTACTTGGTTGTTGGTAATGTCTGGAACAGCATCGATTGGTACTTTGGTCATACTCCAAATACCTGCTCCAATTATGGTAAGCGTAAGCAAACCAATGATGAATTTGTTATTGATTGAAAAATCAATGATTTTATTAATCATATATAATGTATTAATTCAGTTAGAAAAATAAATGATTCCGTGAAAATGAAAACATCAAAAAAGGATATAGCTATCCTATAAAAACTGAATTAAACTTGTGGCGGTTGCCAAATATTGGAATGATAATCGAAACGATAGTTCGACTGATATGTGGATATTAATTGAGTAGAAATTTTATGGAAATTTAATAATTCAAATGTCACCAATGGCTCATAAGTGATTGAGATGCCGCAACAATTACAAATACAAGTCATTGGGCAAGTATCGTCACTATCATCCTGATGATTATGTTCAGCACTAATTTCCTCGTTTTGCTGATCTTCAAAATTTTGACCATCAGAACAAGGCATTGTAGATAACGCCAATATTGACATAGCTAATAAGAATGCTAAAATTTTCATCAAAACAAAGTTAATGATTTTCTAGTGCAATGGTTGTGCATTTATGCAGATATACTATTGAAAAATATAAAAATAATTTTGTGCAAATTTTGTGCAAATGAAGAAATAAGAAAGCCTTAGATTTCTCTAAGGCTCTTGTTTTAGTAGTGATCGCGACAGGATTCGAACCTGTGACCGTCTGCTTAGAAGGCAGATGCTCTATCCAGCTGAGCTACGCGACCATAGCTTAAAAAAAAACCGAACTTGAAAAAGTCCGGTTCTTGTCGGGGTGGCAGGATTCGAACCTGCGACCTCCTGCTCCCAAAGCAGGCGCGATGACCGGGCTACGCTACACCCCGTGAAATAACATTGCTGTATCTTCACAAATTATTGTTGCGGAGAGACAGGGATTCGAACCCTGGCAACGGTTTCCCGTTGACAGATTAGCAATCTGCTCCATTACCACTCTGGCACCTCTCCAAATCAATGAACCCACATATTTTCAATGCGGTTGCAAATGTAAATTTATCTATTCAATAACCCAAAAAAAAAGAAACGTTTTTTATATTTTTTTTCACTCTATTTTTATTCGGGATATTCTACTCGTAAATGATAGCTGTTTTTCAGTTTTTTCTTTAATACTTTCTTAATAGTTTCAATTTCTTTAAAAGTAATATTCGCATTTATAAACTGTCCATTCTCCATTTGACTATTCACAATATTCTCAACAAAAGAATCTATTTTTGATGCTGTAGGTTCTTTTAAGCTTTTGCTCGCTGCTTCAACACTATCGGCCATCATTAATATGGCGGTTTCTTTTGAAAATGGCGTTGGACCTGGGTATTGAAAATCTTCCTTTTTTGCTTCTCCGTTAATTTCCTCTTCCTTTTTATAAAAATAAAACACAATACTAGTCCCATGATGTGTTCTTATAAAATCAATTATCCTATCAGGGAGGTTATTTTTTCTAGCTATTTCAATTCCTTTAATTACGTGGTCTATAATAATTTTAGCACTCTCTTTTGGTGATAATTCGCTAAGTGGATTAATCTGATTTAATTGATTTTCGGTAAAATTAGACGGATTACCCATTTTACCAATATCATGATACAGCGCCCCTACCCTTGCCAACATAGAATTTGCTCCTATTTCATTGGCAGCAGCTTCAGCCAAATTTGCCACATTTAACGAATGATGGAATGTTCCCGGCGCTCTGTTTGAAAGTTCCTTCATTAATGCTGAATTTGTGTTACTAAGTTCCAACAGCGAAACTTCAGAAACCAACCCGAATATCTTTTCATAAATGTAGATGAGCGGAAATGCAAAAAGTGTTACGAGTCCACAAATAATAAAATAGACAAAGTTTTCAAGTTCAATTTGTGCAATGTTTCCTTCTTGAATGATGAAAAAGGCAAAGTAACCAAGGATATAAATAAATGTAATTTGCCCTACGGAAATAAATAAATTGGCCCGTTTATATAATTCTGAAACCGTTAAAATGGTAACAATCCCAGCAATAATTTGAAGGAACATAAACTCAAAGCTATTAGGAACAATAAAACCTAATAATAATATCGTAAGTACGTGTACAAATAGTCCTAATCTGGCATCAAAGAAACTTTTTAAAATGATTGGCAAAATACATAGCGGAATGACATAAACATAGGTAGCATCATACTTTACAACCAAAGTGGTAACAAATACCATGACTATAATATTGAAGAAAATAAAACTCACCTTGGTATCATTGGTATAAATTTCACGGCGATATTTTCGGAGAAATAAAAATAACATGATGAATACCAAAGACACTAGCATGGAATAACCAAAAACCAGCCAATAGTAATTGTTTTGACTCCAAACCTGAGATTGAAATTGTTCCTTTAAAGAATTAAGTATTTGGTATTTTTCACCCTCAACTACTTCTCCCTTGGCAATAATACGAGTCCCTTTTTCAACAATTCCTTTATTTGGATTTATTTGATTAATGGCATTCTCTATAGCAGATTCTGTACGTTGTGGGTTGTATGAGATATTGGGTGCTGCAACGTTGGGGATAAGTTCTTGTAACAATGGAATAATATCCCTTCTATCGTTCGCTTTTTCGTTAATAAGTTGAACTAAATCACTCTTTTTAAAAAACTGTGAAAAAACCATTTCACTAACTTCATTTCCGTTTTTCAAATACACAATTCTATCTTCTGAAAATGAAGAGCTATTTTCAACTAAACCTTTAGCATATACTTCATTTAAAATAGCTTTCCCTACTTGTTCTGTTCGAAGTTTAGAGGTTTGATAAAGGCTATCAACATATTCAATATCAAGATTTGTTTTAAAAGCCTCTAAAGCGATGGAAGGAATCTTGTTGTCGGCATCAAAATATGGAATAACAGATGAACGAATTTCTTCTTTTTCATTTTCAAGAGCCTCTTTGTCTTTCTTTATTGTAAAATTGAAAGGAGATAACAAATTCTCATACTGCCAAGGTTTTCCTTTCTGAAAATTATACTTAAACTGTCCTCCTTTGGGAAGAAGATAAATCACTAATAGCGTAGTGATTAGGTATAAAAAAACCTTATAAATAAGTGATTGATTTCGAGTTAAGAAAAAGACAAGGTTTTTCATATATAATAATACCAAAAGTAAAGGTATGAATAAGCTTTCATTTATCCCAAGCGGTAATCTATTAACAAGGATATTTCATTTTAAATCCGTAATTTTGCAGCCTAATTATTCTCTTAAATTTATATTACTATGTCCAGAAAAGTTGTTATCGTATCCTCCGCTCGAACACCCATAGGTAGTTTTATGGGCAGTCTTTCTTCATTAACTGCTACACAGTTAGGAAGTGCTGCAATTAAAGGTGCTTTGGAAAAGATAAAACTTGATCCGTCTTTAGTTTCTGAAGTCTATATGGGAAATGTTGTGCAAGCTGGTGTTGGACAAGCACCTGCAAGACAAGCAGCCTTAGGAGCTGGAATTCCAGATACAGTGCCATGTACTACGGTAAACAAAGTTTGTGCTTCGGGAATGAAAGCGGTAATGCAAGCAGCACAAGCCGTTGCGTTAGGTGATGCTGATGTGGTTGTTGCTGGGGGTATGGAAAGTATGAGTAACATTCCTCATTATGCATACTTAAGGAATGCTCATAAATTTGGCCCTTCTACAATGATAGATGGAATGCAAAAAGATGGATTGGTAGATGCGTATGACCAAAATGCCATGGGAGTATGTGCCGATGCATGTGCTACCGAATATAGTTTCTCTCGTGAAGACCAAGATGCTTTTGCTATACAATCTTATAAAAGGTCTGCTAAGGCTTGGGAAGAAGGAAAATTCGCCAGTGAAGTAGTTCCAGTTGCTGTTCCTCAAAGAAAAGGAGACCCTGTAATCGTTTCTGAAGATGAAGAGTTTAAAAATGTTTTTATAGAAAAAATACCTGCGCTTCGCCCTGCTTTTACAAAAGATGGCACCGTTACTGCGGCCAATGCATCTACTATTAATGATGGTGCTGGCGCAATGATATTAATGAACGAAGAAAAAGCCAAAGAATTAGGATTACAACCGGTGGCATATATTAAAAGTTATGCCGATGCCGCTCAAGAACCAAAATGGTTTACTACGGCTCCTGCAAAAGCACTTCCAAAAGCTTTGGCAAAAGCCAACATTACAATTGATGACGTTGACTTTTTTGAATTTAATGAAGCTTTTTCAGTTGTTGGGTTAGCTAATATGAAAATATTAGGATTAAATGATTCTAATGTAAATGTAAATGGTGGCGCTGTTTCTCTAGGCCATCCGCTAGGTTGTAGTGGTGTTAGAATTCTGATAACCCTCCTAAGTGTTTTAGAACAAAACAATGCTAAAATTGGTGCGGCAGCCATCTGTAATGGCGGTGGAGGTGCTTCGGCTATGGTAATTGAAAGAATCTAAAAAACTTCTACCTCTTCTGAATGAAATACGGCATTTGTCCTCTTAGTATTGTTCCCTTACGATTAGAATCTTCCGATAAAAGTGAATTGGTTAGTCAAGTGCTTTATGGTGAAATTTTCAAAGTACTCGAAGTTCAAAAAAAGTGGAGCAAAATTAGATTGGATTTCGATCAATATGAGGGGTGGATAGATAACAAACAATACCAATTTATTTCTAAAGAAGAATTTGAAGAACTGAAAGCCACTACACCAAAATATTCTTCAGATTTAGTAGATTTTGTAGCTACAGATAAAAAACAATTACTTACAACTCCTATTGGCAGTTCTATTCATAATGCAACATTCTTAGAACATTCATTTGAAGGAAGGTTTATTTCAGAAACACAACCAAAAAGTCACCTAACAGAAACGGCAATACTTTTTTTAAACAGTCCCTATTTATGGGGAGGCAAAACGCCTTTTGGGATTGATTGTAGTGGTTTTACCCAAATGGTTTACAAAATCAATGGGTATACCTTGCTACGCGATGCAAGTCAGCAGGCTACTCAAGGCGAAGCATTAAGTTTTATTGAAGAGAGTGAGCCAGGCGATTTAGCTTTTTTTGATAATAATGAAGGTGATATTGTTCACGTGGGAATTATCATGAAAGACAATTATATTATCCATTCACACGGCAAAGTAAGAATTGACCGAATAGATCACAGTGGAATATATAATGTCGAAGAAAAAAAGTATTCTCATAAACTTCGAGTAATAAAAAAGATTATATAAAAAAAGGCTTCAAATATTGAAGCCTTTTTTTATTGAGTTTTGTAAATATTAATTACCCTCCATCTCAGCAAGTTTTGCTTTAGCAGCTTTATATTTATCATCCATGCCTAACTGGCTATAGAGATTCATTAAGGTTCTAAATACTTCCAAGTTATCTGGAGATGACTGTACAGCAGATTCTAAATACGGAAGAGCCTCTCTATACATTTGCTTTCTTTTTTCTTTTAGCTCATCATATTTAAGATTGTCGGCTCTTGAAGTTCCTAAACTATTCATTTCTTCAACCAATTTTCCTTCATTTTGAAGAATTAAAGCTGCCATATTGATTTGAGCAAAAGAATAATCTGGTTTTAACTCAAGTGCTTTTAAATAATACTCCTTTGCTTTATCCATTTGCCCTATAGATGCAGAACTTACACCAAGGTTGTAATACAGTTCTGGATTGTTTGGATCTGTTTTAATTACTTCGGCCATAATACTATTGTATTTTTCCATATCACCCATTTTGTAGGCAAGATCGGCTTCAGAGCGCATTAGATTAGTGTCATCTGGATTGGCTTCACGAGCCTTTTTCATAATGGCTAATGCTTTTTCGTTTTCACCCTTGTTCATGTAAATCAATGTAACCTTTTGAAGAATATCTCCTTCTACAGAATTTGTCTTTCGCTCTGTAGGATTTGTATAATCTGCAAATTTCACCATATTATCTCTTTCTTCCTTGCTTCCAAATGCAACTGGCTCACCTGTCTTAGGATCTGTTGCAGAATATTCCATGTAAACATTTGTAAAACCTTTACTTAATAAGTCTTCGTAATAAGTTAAGGCAGTATCGAAGTCGCTACCATTTACTGAGTTTCCAGCGGCATAATAAAGATATGAAGTATCCTTAGGGCTCACCATATATGCTTGATATAATTTTTCGGAAGCAGTTAAATAGCTTTTTTTGTTTTGATCATCAATAGCACTGTTAACAAGTGCCACTCTTAGGTTATCCATCCCTAATGTAAGTCTCTCACTCATCTTTCCATCACTATTAAGCTCGTTAGCTTTTTTAAATGCTTCCCCTGCCTCCTTCATTTTGGCAAAATTAGAAGAACCTGCCATTGCTAAAGTAGCTTCTCCTAAAAGAGTGTAGTATTGTGCTTTTAACTCATTATCTGCAGCTCCAAGCATTGGTTCTGCTTCTTTTAAATAAGTTATTGCTTCAGAATATTTTAAAGAAGAAACAGCTTTATCTGCTTTTTTTATTTCCTTCTTTTGGGCAAAAGTATAAGCAGTAACCAACATTAGTACTGCCAAGATTAATTGTTTTTTCATTATAAAAAATTTAATTATTCGTTGTTTTCGGTTTGTTCATCGGTAGTATCAATAGGTGTGCCGTTTTCATTTTCAACACCTTCATCTGTTTCATCTACATCGTCTTCATCATGCATTACTTTGGCAACAGCTGCAATAGAATCTTCACCCCTCACTTTAATTAATCGTACTCCTTGAGTAGCTCTTCCCATTACCCGTAGATCTTCAACTGCCATTCTAATAGCAATCCCAGATTTATTAATAATCATTAAATCATCTGTATCTATTACGCTTTTTATGGCTACTAAATTACCTGTTTTTTCGGTAATTGAAATAGTTTTTACACCTTTTCCACCACGATTTGTAATTCTATATACTGCTTCACCATCCTCAGGGTCATCTATGTAGGTACGTTTTCCATACCCATTCTCTGAAACTACCAACACGGTTTCCTCTTGAGGATTATCTATTGTTACCATTCCAATAACTTCATCTTTATCATTGGCGAGGGTAATACCACGAACACCTGAGGCATTTCTACCCATAGGTCTTGTCTTAGCTTCCTCAAAACGGATGGCTTTTCCTGAACGCAATGCCAACATTACTTGACTGTCGCCCGTAGTAAGTTTTGCTTCTAAAAGCTCATCGTCTTCTCTAATAGTAATTGCATTAATTCCATTGGTACGAGGTCTTGAGTATTGTTCAAGAGGTGTTTTCTTTACCTGTCCTTGTTTGGTTGCCATAATTACATAATGACTATTAATGTAATCTTCGTCTTTTAAATCCTGAGTACATATAAAGGCTTTCACTTTATCATCTTGCTCTATATTTATAAGGTTTTGAATAGCACGTCCTTTGGATGTTTTACTTCCTTCGGGGATTTCAAAAACACGCATCCAGAAACATTTTCCTTTTTGTGTAAAGAATAACATATACTGATGATTAGTTCCTACAAAAAGATGCTCTAAGAAATCTTCATTTCGAGTAGCAGACGCTTTTTGACCAACTCCTCCTCTATTTTGGGTTTTATATTCGGTAAGTGAAGTTCTTTTAATATATCCAGCATGTGAAATAGTAATAACCACTTTTTCATCTGCAATTAAATCGGTAATACTAACATCACCTCCGGCATATTCTATTACTGAACGACGCTCATCACCAAACTTTTCTTTAATTTCAAAAAGTTCTTCTTTTATAATTTCCATTCTACGCTCTTTTTTAGCAAGAATGTCTTTATAATCTTCAATCGTTTTCATTAACTCTTCATACTCAGTACGAAGTTTATCCTGCTCAAGACCCGTTAATTGACGCAAACGCATTTCTACAATAGCCTTCGCTTGTATTTCTGAAAGCTCGAATGCTTTTATTAAAGCTTCTCTAGCTTCATCTGCATTTGCCGAGGCGCGAATTAATCTGATGACCTCATCAATATTATCTGAAGCAATAATTAATCCTTCAAGAATATGAGCACGTTCTTCAGCTTTACGTAATAAATATTCGGTTCTTCTTGTGACTACTTCATGACGGTGTTCAACAAAATAGTGAATCAATTGTTTAAGATTCAACATTTGTGGTCGCCCTTTTACTAAAGCAATATTATTGACACTAAAACTAGACTGTAGCGCTGTATATTTATACAGCATATTAAGTACTATATTAGGAATGGCATCTCTTTTAAGAATATACACGATGCGCATTCCGTTTCTATCAGACTCATCCCGGATATTGGATATGCCTTCAATTTTTTTATCGTTTACTAAGTCGGCAGTTTTCTTAATCATATCTGCCTTATTCACTTGGTATGGAATTTCAGTAACAATGATACATTCTCTACCATCTACTTCTTCAAAACCAGCCTTAGCCCGCATGACAATTCTTCCGCGACCAGTATGAAACGCATCTCGAACTCCTTCGTATCCATAAATGACACCTCCTGTTGGAAAATCGGGTGCTTTTACATGCTGCATCAATCCGTCAATATCGATGTCATTATCATCGATATAAGCAATGGTTCCGTCGATTACTTCAGATAAGTTGTGAGGGGGCATATTGGTAGCCATACCCACAGCAATTCCAGAGGCACCATTAATTAAAAGTCCAGGGACTTTGGTAGGTAATACTGTTGGTTCTTGCAACGTATCATCGAAATTGAGTTGGTGGTCTACCGTCTCTTTATCAATATCGGCAAGCATTTCTTCCGAAATTTTCTGCATTCTTGCTTCGGTATAACGCATTGCTGCAGGACTATCTCCATCAATAGACCCAAAGTTTCCTTGTCCATCGACCAACATATATCGCAAACTCCATTCTTGAGCCATACGCACCATGGCATCATACACAGAGGTATCCCCATGAGGGTGATATTTACCTAAAACTTCTCCCACAATTCTTGCGGATTTTTTATGTGCAGTGTTTGCTCTAACTCCCAATTCATGCATCCCGAAGAGAACTCTTCGGTGGACGGGTTTCATGCCATCTCTAACATCTGGTAGTGCACGTGACACAATGACCGACATCGAATAATCGATGTACGCCGATTTCATTTCATCTTCAATATTAATCGGGATTAATTTTTCGCCTTCAGCCATAAGTATTTATCTATAATTTTAGAGGATTAAACTAAGTGAGCAATATACAGCATTTTGTAGGTTTAATAAGGTCTTTTGAAGTGTAAAATTCACATTTTTATTAACAAATTTTGGCTTGCAAACCGTTAATAACTATCGTACTTTAGCCTTTGATATTTACGCAATTTTGTTTCCTTTTACTTATGCTTTTTCAATAAGGCACAAATTTTGCCGTTATCATACTTTATTTTTAATAAATTTATACCGAAGGACCCCAGTTTATGGATGATAATTTTTCACCAAGAGTAAAAGACGTAATTGCTTATAGCAAGGAAGAAGCCTTGCGTTTAGGTCACGATTTTATTGGTACAGAGCACTTAATGCTAGGACTTTTAAGAGATGGTAATGGAAAAGCAGTGACCATTCTCAATGCGCTTGACGTAGATTTAAATCATCTACGTAGAAAAGTTGAAATCTTAAGTCCTGCAAATCCAAATGCAGCCAATACTGCAAATGATAAAAAAAACTTACACCTTACACGACAAGCAGAACGTGCTTTAAAAACTACTTTTTTAGAAGCAAAGCTTTTTCAAAGTAATTCAATTAATACGGCACATTTATTATTGTGTATTTTAAGAAATGAAAATGACCCTACTACAAAATTACTTCAGAAAATGAAAGTTGATTATGATGGGGTGAAAGACCAATTTAAATCTATGATAACAGAAGATAAAGATTATATAGAACCTGCGGCTTCAGAATTCTCTAATGAGGATGATGACAATACACCTTCAGATGGTGATAAAGAAAATTTATTTGCAAGTTCATCAGGTACAAAAGGAAATAAAAAGTCTAAAACACCCGTTTTAGATAACTTTGGAAGAGATTTAACCGCACTTGCCGAAGAAGGGAAACTTGACCCTGTGGTCGGTAGAGAAAATGAAATACAGCGTGTCTCACAAATTTTAAGCCGAAGAAAGAAAAACAACCCATTACTTATTGGTGAACCTGGCGTTGGGAAATCTGCTATTGCAGAAGGGTTGGCTTTACGAATCATTCAAAGAAAAGTTTCTAGAATTCTATACGATAAGCGTGTTGTAACACTGGATCTTGCCAGTTTAGTAGCAGGAACAAAATATCGCGGACAGTTTGAAGAGAGAATGAAAGCTGTTATGAATGAGCTTGAAAAGAATGACGACATCATTCTGTTTATAGATGAAATACACACTATCGTTGGTGCTGGAGGAGCAACTGGCTCTTTGGATGCTTCAAATATGTTTAAACCAGCGCTCGCAAGAGGTGAAATTCAATGTATTGGTGCTACTACCTTAGATGAATACAGACAGTATATTGAAAAGGACGGAGCTTTAGAGCGACGTTTTCAGAAGGTATTAGTAGAGCCTACTTCAGTAGAGGAAACTATTGAAATCCTTCAGAATATAAAAGACAAATACGAATCTCACCACAACGTAACGTATACAGATGATGCTTTAATAGCTTGTGTGAAGTTGACTAACAGATATATGACCGAGCGTTTTTTACCAGACAAAGCTATTGATGCTTTAGATGAAGCTGGTTCTCGGGTGCATATTACAAATATTCACGTTCCAGATAAAATTCTGGAAATAGAAGCTAAACTTGAGGAAGTTAGAGAGGAGAAAAACTCAGTTGTCAAAAAACAAAAATATGAAGAGGCTGCGAAGCTAAGAGATGACGAAAAAAATCTTGAAAAAGAACTTATAAATGCACAAGAGGCTTGGGAAACCGAATCTAAACTACACCGTGAAAAAGTAGATGAAGAAAATGTAGCCGAAGTGGTTTCCATGATGACGGGCATTCCCGTTAATAGAATTGCCCAAACTGAAAGTACAAAGCTCGCCGCTCTACCCGACCGAATTAAAGGAAAGGTGATTGGGCAAGATGAAGCGGTTTCTAAAGTAGTGAAGGCAATTCAACGTAATAGAGCTGGATTAAAAGACCCTAATAAACCTATTGGTTCTTTTATTTTCTTAGGTCAAACAGGAGTTGGTAAAACTCAACTAGCAAAAGTATTAGCACGTGAACTTTTTGATAGCGACAATGCCCTTATACGTATCGATATGAGTGAATACATGGAAAAATTTGCCGTATCTAGACTTGTGGGTGCACCGCCAGGATATGTAGGGTATGAAGAAGGAGGTCAATTAACCGAAAAAATTAGAAGAAAGCCTTATGCTGTAGTGCTACTTGATGAAATTGAAAAAGCACATCCAGATGTGTTCAACATGTTACTACAAGTACTTGATGATGGCTATTTAACAGATAGTTTGGGTAGAAAAATTGATTTCAGAAATACAATTATTATCATGACCTCCAATATTGGGGCACGAAAACTTCAAGACTTTGGACAAGGTGTTGGTTTTGGAACAGCTGCAAAAGCTAGTCAGGTAGACTCTAATGCAAAAAGCGTTATTGAAAATGCATTAAAGAAAACCTTTGCTCCAGAGTTTTTAAACCGAGTGGATGATGTCATGGTCTTTAATCCACTTGAAAGAGAGCATATTCATAAAATTATTGATATTGAATTAAATCAGTTATTTGCAAGAATACTTGATTTAGGATACACTTTGGAGCTTACAGATAAGGCTAAAGATTATATAGCAAATAAAGGCTTTGACAAGGATTACGGGGCTAGACCACTTAAAAGAGCCATTCAAAAATACATTGAGGATGCACTTGCAGAAGAAATTATCAACGCCACTTTAAAAGAGGGTGATACGATAAAAATGGATCTCGATGAAAAAAAGGACGAATTGACGATAAAGATTAAAAAACAAAAAAAGGCTACGGAATCGTAGCTTTTTTTTTGTGTTTACTTTTCATATCTTTAAAAGTAAACAAATGTCATTTTGAAAAAGCAATATCATCTAAAATTTGGAGAGGTTCAAATTTATGACTTCTATGTTAAAGCAATTATTGCCGAAGGAATAGTTGTTGATAAAGAAAAAAGTGATGCCATTATTGGATATGCAAAAAAGCATTTTCCAATTGAACCCTTTGGGTATATAACTCACCGCATTCACTCCTATTCAGTTGATCCATCTGTTTATAAAGATGTTGCAGAAATAGATAACTTAGTTGGTTTTGCAATTGTTTCAAAAAATACAGAACGATTAAAAAACTCAGATTTTGAAGGGTTTTTCATAAAAAAACCTTCAAAAGCTTTTAAGGAATTAAACGATGCAATAATTTGGATTAAGAACCTTATTGATAACTAAATTATTCCTAATTATTCAAACAATAAGTCACTTTCAATAATAAAGCTACTTATAAAAGATTCTGTCTTTTTTATATCCACCGCTAACAATCGATCTTCAGAAACAAAAGAGACTTCTTTTCTATAACTTTCCAAAAAGGTTTCAATAAATGGAGATGATTTTTTGGGCTTTCTGAATTCTAACGCTTGAGAAGCATTCAGTAATTCAATAGCGAGAATAGTTTCAAGATTTCCTAAAACTCTATAGCATTTTGTAGCAGCATTGGCTCCCATACTTACGTGATCTTCCTGCCCATTGGATGAAACAATAGAGTCCACTGAAGCTGGAGTAGCTAATTGCTTATTCTGACTCACAATACTAGCTGCAGTATATTGCGGAATCATAAAGCCACTATTGAGACCGGGATTATCTACTAAAAATGCAGGCAAACCCCTAAGTCCAGAAATTAACTGATAGGTTCTTCTTTCAGAAATACTCCCCAACTCTGCTAAAGCAATAGCCAAATAATCTAGCGCTAATGCCAAAGGTTGTCCGTGGAAATTTCCTCCGGAAATAATGGTATCCTCCTTTATAAAGATATTTGGGTTGTCTGTTACCGAATTTATTTCAGTTTTAAAGGTACGGTTCACAAAATGAAGCGTGTCTTTACTAGCACCATGTACCTGTGGCACACATCGAAACGAATATGGATCCTGTACTTTTTTATCTTCTGAGGCTGCTATTTCGCTTCCTATTAAAAATTCTAAAATTTGTTCTGCTGTCTTTACCTGTCCTCGATGAGGCCTTACCATGTGAACAAGCGCATTATAAGGGCTCATATTACAATTAAAGGCATCAATAGAAATAGATGCTATTAAGTCGGTTAAATAAGATAATTTGTATCCTTTTAACAAACAATAAACCCCATAAGCACTCATAAACTGAGTGCCATTTAATAACGCTAATCCCTCTTTAGCCTGCAAAACAATAGGCTTCCACTTATGTTTTTTTAGCACTTTATCTGAAGGAACAATTGTATCTCCATCATAGACTTCTCCTTTTCCTAAAAGCGGTAGAGAAAGATGTGCTAAGGGCGCTAAATCACCAGATGCACCAAGGCTTCCTTGTTCATAAATAACGGGTAAAACCTCATGGTTATAAAAATCTATTAAGCGACTTACTGTTTCTAGTTGCACCCCGCTATACCCATAACTTAACGATTGTATTTTCAGCAAGAGCATCAATTTTACAATATCCTTTGGAACTAAATCTCCTGTTCCACAAGCATGCGACATAACAAGATTCTCTTGGAGTCTTGAAAGATTTTCCGAAGATATTTTTACATCACAAAGCGACCCAAACCCAGTATTTATACCATATATGGGGTTGTCGTTTTGTTTAATCTTTTTTTGAAGGTATTCGTGAGACTTTTTAATATTTAAAACAGCTTCTTCAGATAAATCAAGCTTTTTATTAGTATCTAAAATATCCTTAATGGTAGCAAGGGTAAGTAAATCTGAACTTATATAATGGACTGTTTCCATGAAATAGGGTTGTTTCGCAAAAGTACAATTTAATGTGAAGGTTTTTATAAAATTTAGTGTTGCATTAAACAAAAAACTATTTTCGCAATGTAAATCAATCAATTATGAAATATTCAATCCTTGCTATCGTAACTATACTCCTTTTTTCCTGCAATCAACCTGTTGAAAAAGATTATGCAACACTTTCAGGTAAGATTCTAAACAAGAATACCGATTCTGTAAAAATTCGAAGTAAAGAATATTTAAAGGCAATTCTTGTAAATGAAGATGGGACTTTTAGTGATACGCTTCATCTAGAACCGGGGCTTTATTCATTCAATGATGGGGTGGAAGGAACTCGTATTTTTCTGAAAAATGGTTATGATATTACTTTGACACTAGACACAGAAATGTTTGATGAAACTATTACATATGAAGGTATTGGGGCAGAAAACAATAACTTTTTAGCCCAAAAAGCACTTTTAGAAGAAAAGCTTTTTGATATTGATGTAGAGGAATACAATCAAGAAAGTCTTGATAAAAAACTGAGTGAAATAAAAAGCGAGCTTCAACAATTTGTAGATTCAAAACAGAACTTAGATACCATGGTGGTTAATAGTTCCAAAAAAAGTATCGAGTCCAATATTAAAGGGTACAAAGGCTATTTAAGCGAATTAATAACACTCCGTGAAAATCTGCCAGCTGGCACTCCCTCTCCTGCTTTTCAAGAGTATGAAAACCACGCTGGGGGAACAACGAGCCTTTCAGATTTAAAAGGAAAATATGTGTATGTAGATGTTTGGGCTACTTGGTGTGGACCGTGTAAAGTTGAAATCCCGTTTTTAAAGGAAGTTGAAAAAGAGTACCACGATAAAAATATTGCCTTTGTAAGCATCTCTATTGACGAAGCAAAAGACCATGAAAAATGGATTGCAATGGTTAATGAAAAAGAGTTAAGCGGAATTCAATTATTTGCCGATAATGATTGGAACTCAAAATTTGTAAAAGAGTATTTTATAAACGGTATCCCAAGATTTATACTTATTGATCCCGATGGCAATGTTGTTACTCCAGATGCTCCAAGACCTTCAAATCCTAAGCTTCGAGAGCTCCTAAACGGATTGTTATAGATTTTAAAAGCTCCAAATTGGAGCTTTTTTTATGTTTCTTCTTCAGGTTCTATTTGCGGCACTTCCTCTTTTTGAAACAACGACAAAAAGGCATTACCGATATTCTCAATGATATCACTAGCGATTAAGGCTTCAAATCCTTTTTCTTGAGTAACCAAATTTCCTGCACTTCCGTGTAAATAAACCCCAAAGACAGATGCAAGTAATGGATTATATCCTTGAGACAATAATCCCGCAATCATTCCACTTAAGACATCACCACTACCAGCCGTAGCCATTCCTGGATTTCCCGTGGTATTTATATAAAGATTGTCTCCATTCACTATAATAGTGTGAGCTCCTTTTAAAACAATTATTACTTCATGCTTTTTTGAAAAACTTTTCGCTTTTTCAAGTTTATCAAAATCGTGTTTCCATTCGCCCAAAAGTCTTTTTAATTCTCCTTCGTGTGGGGTCAAAATACTTTGCTTCGGAAGTAATTTCAATAAAGTTTTATCAATTGCAATACAATTAATTGCATCGGCATCAATAACAAATGGAGTTTCTTTTTTATCTAAAAATAAAGTTTTTAACGCATCACAACTTTCAGAATGTTGCCCCATCCCCATTCCTACCGCAATGGAAGTTGGACTAAAATTGATACTGATTTTAGAAATATTTTCTTCAGAAATATCTGAAATAGTCATCACCTCAGGAACAGAAATTTGAAGAATATCGTTTCCGCATTTAGGAACAAACGCTGTAACCAACCCCGCTCCTATTCGCAAAGCCGCTTTGGATGCCAACGACACAGCTCCCATTTTTCCTTTACTCCCTCCCACAACCAATGTGTGTCCATAGGCTCCCTTATGGGCAAACTTTTCACGCTGTTTATAAAATTGTTGTGCTTGAGGTTTGTAAATAAGCTGTGCCAAAGGCTCTTCATTATAAAGGTGCTCCGGGTCTAAGCCAATGTCAAGTACTTCAAAATAAGGTACAAACTTACCCGTTTGAGGTAAAAAGAAAGACAATTTAGGCGCTTGAAAGGTTAATGTATGATTGGCTTTTATCACTGCCTCTGCATCTAGTAAGGATTCATTAGCCGAAATTCCACTTGGGATATCCACCGAAAGCCGAAAAGCTTTTTGAGCATTTAAATGCTGAATCAAAGCCTTTACCCATCCTTCAGGTGCGCGATTTAAACCAATTCCGAATAAACAATCTACAATTATATCATCTGGATGAATCTCTGGGAAATCGGCTTCAGACTTCATTAAAATAGGCCACTTTTTCGTGATGCTTTTTACTCTATCATAATTTATCAAGAAACATTTGGAGCGTTTATCGGTGAAATTCGCAACATAAATATTTACGTTGTAACCACTCTCAATCAGTAACCTGCCTAGTGCAAGTCCATCGCCACCATTATTTCCAATACCACAAAATATATGAATGGGTACCTGTGCTCCTTGCATTCTTTGGTGTAACCAATTAAAAATTTGCGTTGCCGCTCGCTCCATTAAATCTACAGAAGAAATCCCTTGCTTTTCGCAAGTAATCTCGTCTGCTCCATAAAGCTGTTTTGAAGAAAATATTTTCATTCAGAAATTTTTATGCAAGTTACTACCCTTGTTGAAAACAATCAAACAAATTGGGCGTTCCCTTTTTATAGATTAATTACATTTGCTGAAAATTTTTTAGAATATATCTATGAAAAATACTGCTCTTACTCACATTCACGAAAGTTTAGGCGCCAAGATTGTTCCTTTTGCAGGTTATAACATGCCCGTTTCCTACGAAGGGGTAACTATAGAACACGAAACCGTTAGGAATGGTGTGGGTGTTTTTGATGTTTCGCATATGGGTGAATTTCTAGTCACTGGACCTAATGCACTAGATTTAATTCAAAAAGTAACGAGTAACGATGCTTCAAAATTAGTGGATTATCAAGCACAGTATAGTTGTTTGCCTAACGACACTGGTGGAATTGTAGACGACTTAATCATTTATAGAATTAATGCCGAAAAATGGGTGTTAGTGGTTAACGCTTCTAACATTGAAAAAGATTGGAATTGGATTAACAAACACAACACCATGGGTGCAGAGTTGAGAGACCTGTCTGATGGGTTTTCACTATTAGCCATACAAGGTCCAAAAGCTGTGGAAGCCATGCAATCTTTAACGAGTGAAGATTTAAGCGCCATTAAGTTTTATCATTTTAAAGTAGCCGATTTTGCAGGGATTGAAAATGTAATGATCAGTGCTACGGGGTATACCGGTAGTGGCGGATTCGAAATCTATTGTAAAAATAGCGAAGTAGAACAAGTTTGGAACAAAGTCTTTGAAGCAGGTGCTCCCTACGGAATAAAACCCATAGGTTTAGCAGCACGTGATACACTTCGTTTGGAAATGGGTTACTGTCTTTATGGAAATGACATAGATGACACGACCTCTCCTATAGAAGCAGGTTTAGGGTGGATTACAAAATTTACCAAAGATTTTTTAAATGCCGAAAACCTTCAAAAAGAAAAGGAAGTGGGTCCCAAAAGAAGACTTGTTGCTTTTGAGCTTGATGAAAGAGGTATTCCAAGACAAGGCTACGATATTGTTGACGGCAATGGGAATATCATTGGAAATGTTACCAGTGGCACCATGTCTCCATCTTTAAACAAAGGTATTGGTTTAGGGTATGTTCCTTCAATTTTTAAGGACCCTGGCACACAAATTCATATACAAATTAGGAAAAATGCTGTTCCAGCAACTATTGTAAAATTGCCTTTCTACAAAGGTTAATTCATTTCTATGTACGATTTTCAAACTATTTTAAATTCCATTCATGAAAAAGCAATTAGCACTCATGAAAAGGGAAAGGTGGCCTCGTACATACCTGAGTTGGCAAGTGTAAATAAAAATCAATTTGGTATCTATCTCAATATGCTAGAGGGAGATGATTACTTTGTGGGTGATTGGGACACAAAATTTTCAATCCAGAGTATTTCAAAAGTACTAAGCTTAGCAATGGCGTTTAGCTATTTAGGTGCTTCAAAAATATTAAACCGAGTAGATGTTGAACCTTCTGGAAACCCCTTTAACCACTTATCCCTCTTAGAATTAGAGGAAGGAATCCCGAGAAACCCTTTTATTAATAGCGGTGCTATTGTGATAGCCGACATTTTAGTTTCGGAATTAAAAAATCCGAAAGAAGATTTTCTACAATTCGTTAGAGATTTGGCAAATGACCAATCTATTAACTTTAATGAAAAAGTGGCTCTTTCCGAAGCAAAAACGGGTTACAACAATTTTGCAGCGGCTAACTTATTAAAGTCGTTTAACAACCTCACTAATGATGTGAATGAAGTCTTAGACTTTTACTTTCATCAATGCTCCTTAGAAATGAATTGCAAGCAACTTTCCAATGCATTTTACTTGTTCGCCAATAAAGGAAAGTGTTTAAATAATAATTCATACTTAACATCGAGTCAAGTAAAACGTATTAATGCTATTATGCTAACATGTGGATTTTATGATGAGGCTGGTGAGTTTGCTTTTGAGGTTGGACTACCAGGAAAGAGTGGTGTTGGTGGCGGTATAGTGGCACTCCTCCCTGGAAAATTTATAATAACGTGTTGGTCACCAGGTTTAAACCCAAAAGGAAACTCTAAACTTGGAATGTTAGCGCTTGAATCCTTTACAACACAATCAAACCTTTCCATTTTTTAAATCTTGAAGAACACAACAGTCATACATAATAGAGTCCTTATTTTAGGAGCGAGTGGATTTATAGGCAATACTTTATACAAAGAGCTACTTCCCTACTACGATGTTTATGGAACCTACGCTTCACAGGAGGGAATTTTTTCAGAAAACCAAGTGTTTTTTAAATATGAAGTTGAAGAAGGCAACTTGCAACAAATATTAGAAATAGTTCAGCCTTCAATTATTATTTCAGCATTAAAAGGAGATTTTAAAGCACTATACAAAGCACATGAGTTATTGTGTAATTATGTATTACAAACCGAAAGTAAATTACTTTTTATTTCTTGTGCTTCGGTTTTTGATGCCAAAGGAGAATTTCCATCATACGAGAACGATATCCCTTTGTCTGAAAGCCCTGAGGGCAAATTAAAAGTTTCCCTTGAAAAAATAATAAGACAACTACCTATAAATAAATTTGTCATTGCCAGACTTCCTTTTGTGTTGGGAGTTACGTCCCCTACTATTATTCAGCTAAAGCAAGCCATAAAACACCAAGCAACATTTGAAGTATTTCCAAGTCTGATTATAAGTGCTACAACTCAAAATAAATTAGCACAACAAATTCACTATATTATCAATAAAGATTTAAACGGAATTTTTCATCTTTCCAGTGAAGATGTCATGCACCACGATGAGCTTTTTAAGGATATTTCGGAAAAAATAAGCCACAAAAAACCTATCTTTAAGAACGTTTTTAGTAGTAACGAGGATCGATTTCTCGCTGTTTTACCAAAGGAAAACTTACTTCCAAAGAATTATCAAATAACACTCGACGAGGTGATTGAAGACAGTACTTTAAAAGATGAAATTGAAACCTTAAAAACATTATAATTATGAAAGCACTTACCGAATTACAAATACGCGCCAAGCTAAAAGAATTAAATGAGTGGCAATATGCCAATAATGCCCTTCAAACTTCCTTTGAGTTCAACAATTTTAAGGATGCTTTTAGCTTAATGACCCGAATAGCTTTTGAAGCAGAGCAATTAAACCACCACCCAAACTGGACCAATGTGTATAATTATTTAGAAATCAGCCTCTCCACACACGATGCAGACGGCATCACCGAAAAAGATTTTCAATTGGCAAAAATAATCGATGAGTTAGCTGGTTAAGACTTGCTCGTGTAAGCCATTTTTTTATTTTTGTAATCAAAATTATACTTTATGGGAAGAGCTTTTGAGTTCAGAAAAGCAAGAAAAATGAAGCGTTGGTCTGCTATGTCCAAAGCTTTCACTCGCATTGGAAAAGATATTGTTATGGCCGTTAAAGAAGGCGGTCCAGACCCAGATGCAAACTCCAGACTTCGTGCAGTAATTCAAAACGCTAAGTCGGTGAATATGCCTAAAGACAATGTCGAGCGTGCTATTAAAAGAGCGTCCGATAAAAGTCAGGGTGATTTTAAAGAAGTCCTTTTTGAAGGCTATGCACCTCACGGAATTGCTATTTTAGTAGAAACTGCTACCGATAATAACACACGTACCGTTGCAAATATTCGCTCCTACTTTAATAAATGTGATGGAAGTTTAGGAACCTCAGGTTCTGTTTCTTTTATGTTCGATCATGTCTGTAATTTTAGAATCAATGCTGAAGGAATGGATATGGAAGATTTAGAATTGGAATTAATTGATTTTGGTGTTGAAGAAATTTTTGAAGATGAAGATGGTGTCTTAATTTATGCTCCATTTGAAAGTTTTGGAGCGATTCAAAATTATCTTGAAGAAAATACTATTGAAATCCTTTCTTCGGGCTTTGAAAGAATTCCGCAAGTAACTAAAAAACTTTCTGAAGAGGAAGTAGCCGATGTTGAAAAATTATTGGAAAAAATTGAAGAAGATGATGACGTTCAAAACGTGTACCATACGATGGATGAAGGAGAATAGTTAAATATATTTATGAAAAAGGTGACTTAGGAGTCGCTTTTTTTATTCCTTCATAATTTTAAATCTACTCGTTTCATTTACTCTTACAATATAAAATCCACTACTTAAATTTTGGGTTGAAAATCGTTCCAACTGACTTCCACTCATCGTTTTCGAATAAACCACTTTACCTGTTAAATCGACTATTTCAATAGATTTAATCTCAATATCTTGAGCTTGAATGGTTAAATAATCATTAGCTGGATTTGGATAGACTGAAAAATTATTTTTCTCATTATTATTAACACCCAATACTTCAGAACGTTTTACCAGTAGCATCCCTTCTGCTCTATCGCTAATAACAATGTTACCACTTTCAAAATAAGGATAAACATTCCAAGAACCATTAAATCCTGCAGCATCATTGGTTGGGTAGCTATCAAAGTGACCATCTAAGGTTACTATACTATTATCAATTTCTGAAATATCTAACACTCGTAACCCTGCAGCATTGTTCGCCAAATAGAATTTATCTCCCTTTACATACCCATTATGATCCGTGGCAGGAGTTGGCCAAAAATGTTCCATATGAAATTGCGGATTGTCCAAATCTTCAAAATCAAAAATGATGGTTCTAGAATTGTTTCCAAAATCAATTTCATCAGTTTCATCACCCAATAAAAAATAACGCTGATTCTCAGTCAACCACCCTTGATGTGTATAGGAAACATTATTATAATCAATTGTAGAAATCGTTGTAGGATTGATTTTATTAGTGACATCCACTATAGCAACTTCAGTTTCATTACTAGCAAACATAATCTCTTGCCCAGTATAGTCTGTATCTGGTCCATTATAAATTACAATTTGTGCATCGTGTGTGTAGCCATCATTTTCATACCCCCCTGCTCCCACAGGATTCGTAGGGTCTGAAATATCTATAAAATGCGCTCCTCCTTGAAATGTGGAAGACCCAATTACATAAGCAAAGCCAGTTTCTTCATTTATTGCAATATTATGTGAGCTACCAAAACCTGAGTATAGCGCATCCTCCGTAAAAATCTCTGGAGGATTGGTAACATTTCTAAGGCGAGTAAGATCAAAAACCTGCATCCCATGATTGCTATCTTCACTCACAATAAACACATGGTTGTTATACGTTTTGGCATCCCTCCAAGTCATGTGGTCTGGACTATTCCCTGGTAATTGACCTAAATACAATGGATTTAATGGATCTGAAATATCTATAAATGCGGTAGCTTCATTTAAACAAATAATAGCGTACTCCTTTCCGTCTTGTGGATCTGTCCATCCCCATGAGTCATTCGCTTTTACCGAATTCATCACCGAAAGTGGGATTTGAGAAATTAAATCAAAATCACTACACGGAAATGATCCTGCAAATCCATTTTCGCAGGGTGTTTGAGCTGTAAGGTTAAAAAATATGAAAGTAATAAGAACCGTATAGTAAGTCTTCATAGAAAACAATTTTTCCTAAATCTACAAATAATTCTGAAGATAACCGAAATCAAGTAAAAGCAGGGATTTTTCCTACTACTCCTTCATAAAACTTACGAAGTTCTTTTAAATCCTTTTCAATATCTTCTGAAATAAAGAAGGGATTTCCAATTTTTACTGTTTTAGTTCCATAATCAAAAGCAACAGGAATGATTGGCACATTGGCTTCTTTAGCAATATAATAAAACCCTGTACGCCAAGTATCTACTTTTTTTCTTGTGCCTTCTGGAGCCATTGCCAATCGGAATTCATTCTTTTCTTTAAAAATTTGAGCAATTGCTTCTACCTTATTTTGGCCTGAAGTTCGGTCTAAGGCTGCGCCTCCTGTCCATTTAAAGTAATATGAAAATGGCCAAGTAAATAGTTCTTTTTTCGCTACATAATTGATTTGAGTTTTTAACGCTCGTCGAGCATATAAACCTACAAAGAAATCGTGCCAACTGGTATGAGGCACAACAATTACAACAGCTTTCTTGATGCTTTGATTAAAACTGCCTTCAATCTTCCACCCAAGAATTTTTTTAAAAATGTAGCTAGGTAAACCCATTGGGGCAATTTACTACATTTTAAGATATAAGTTTCTTAATTTTTCGCGTGTTGCAATAGATTCCCAATCATCACCAAGCGCATTTTCCCATAGGGGGACTAAACTTAAGGCAATGTCTATCATAGTCTCCATTTGGGATTCTGAAAGATTACTACAAATTCCTTGCGGAATTTCTATGTTGTGCCTTTTTTTCATTTTCTTGAAAATCTTCACATCTTCTGGGTAAAACTCATCTAAATGATCAAATACAATACAATTCCCAATTCCGTGTTTAGTTCCCAAAACATAAGAAAGTCCATAACTCATAGCGTGTGCTACACCTACTTGAGAGTAGGCTATACTCATTCCTCCATGCCAAGAAGCCATCATAAGTTTTTCACGAGATTCTTGTTCAGAAAGGTCATCTTCTAAAAAGATTTGCATACATAAGTCGTATGCCTTTTCTCCATAACTTTTACTGAATTCATTTAAAAAAGTACCGTTTAAAGATTCCACACAATGTATATAACAATCCATTCCCGTGTAAAACCACTGATTTTTTGGAACACCTTTGGTTAATTCAGGATCTAAAATAACCTGATCATATGGAGTAAAGTCACTATTTAATCCCAGTTTCTTTTCGGGACCCGTAAGAATTGCCGTTCTTGAAACTTCAGCACCCGTTCCAGAAATTGTAGGTATACCTACGTGATAAATTCCTTTATTCTGAATTAAATCCCATCCTTGATAATCTGCGGCACTTCCTTTATTAGTTAGCATTAATGATACTGCTTTTGCTAAATCTAAAATGCTTCCTCCTCCAATTCCAATAATACCTGAAGGTGCATAGGTAAATTCGGCTTTAATATTTTTAACAATGGTGTCTACTTGCTCTGTCTTAGGCTCATGAGCCGTTGAAACAAATAATAACTTATCGTTAAATCGTAAATTCATTCTGTTAATGAATTCTTGATGATTTTTAAATACATCATCCACAATAAAAATAAACGGAGCTTTGTCTTTTCTTTCGGGAGAAATGATAGATGTTAATTGATCAAAGCTTCCACTTCCAAATACTACTTTTGGTACCATTGGGAAGTTTCGGTACTTATTATTAACTGAAACATTTTTCGTTTCCTTTAGTACTTTGTTTGCTCTTACTAGATCTTCTGGAGTATCTATTTCTATTCCTTGGGTATTTGAAATGGCCATTTTTATATTTTTTCCATATTCTAAATAACGAATACATTCTATTTTTTCTGCAGCTTCGGTACTTCTCATAGGCAATCGATAGAAGTCCATCAACGCATCTTTTCTAAATGCATAAATACCTTTGTGCTTATAATACTGAACTGCTACATTTTTATCTCGTGGGTATGGTATTGGAGATCGTGAAAAGTATAATGCAAAATTATCTTTATCGACAATTACCTTTACCGCATTGGGATCACTAATCTCTTTCCAGTCGTTAATTTCGGTCATTAAAGAAGCTAAATCTATTTTTTCTGCGTCGGCCCCTTCAAAAACTGAAAGTACTTGTTCCAATCCAGATTTACTGGTAAACGGCTCGTCTCCCTGCACGTTAACCACAATGTCAACATCCATATTCTCAACTGCTTCAGCTATTCTATCAGACCCACAATCATGTTCTTTTTTGCTCATAATTGCTTTTCCGCCAGCTTCTTCTATGACATTAAAAATGATCTCACTGTCCGTAACCACATACACTTCATCAAAAAGTTCTGTTTCTTTTGCTGCTTCGTAGGTTCTTACAATTACAGGTTTTCCACCTAAGTCTTGCATTAATTTTCCGGGAAATCTTGATGCGCCGTATCGCGCTGGAATCATCGCAATTATCTTCATTCTTGAGGTTAGAGTATTATTGTTAAGATGTATTGAAATTGAAAAGGTTGCTTCAAATTAAAATGAAATGAATAAACCTTTTACTGCGTCAAAAATAACAAGATTATACTCTTGGAGGGTTCTTTTTCCGAAGCTTTTTATAAAACTTGTACATCAAATAGAAAATAAACAATACCAATATAAATGCCAACGGAGCCAAAAATATTGATAGTAAGGACATTAGCGTAGAGGTTCCTGTTTCTGCTGTGGCGACTACCGGATTTCCTAAACCTCCTGTAGTTGCAGAAGATGTTAACCGAATGGCAGAAGTATTCCCTTTTATTGCGGCTGCGGTTCCTCCTCCAGCGATGATAGCCAATGACCAGGTAACCAAAGGACTTAAATCGCTTACAGTTGCCATCATTACTGCCGTTCCCGCTACAGCAGCTAGAGGGACAGCAATGGTGTCAAGTACGTTATCTACCCACGGAATATAATACCCAAAGATTTCTATTAATGTAGCAACAGACAAGGTAATGACAGCAGTTAAGCTTCCTGCCCACATCCAGCTTTCATTTAAAGGTATGTAGTCAAAATAACCTGCTAAACTTAGTACTAACAATGGAAGAAAAACTCGAAACCCAACAGCAGCAGCTAAGCCAATTCCCAAAAACACACTGAATAAAATCTCAACTGAATCCATAACCCTAATCTACAAAAAAATCGTCTTTAAAGCCCAATAGGTACAGTTTCTCTTTAGCCCTCGTTACGGCAGTATATAACCACCTTAGGTATTCTTTGTCAATTCCGTTGGGCAAATAGGGCTGCTCTACAAAAACGGTGTTCCATTGCCCTCCTTGCGATTTGTGACAGGTAATTGCATACGAGAATTTAACCTGCAGCGCATTAAAATATTTGTTGTTTTTAATAGAGAGAAACTTTTTATAATTCGATTTTACATCGGCAAAATCTTTTTTCACTTCTTCGTATAATCTGTTTGAATCTTCATAAGAAAGTGAAGGTGTTTCTGAAGTAAGGGTGTCTAGTAATAAAACGGTTTCAAAGGGTTTCATTTTAGGATAATCGACCATTTTTACTTCTACTTCGGCAAATTTGAATCCATAAATCTCTTTTAAAGCATTAATTCGAAGTACTTCAACAATATCGCCATTGGCTATAAAGCCAGCTTCAGAATGGGGTTTTACCCAAAAGTAATTATTCTTAACAACCATCAAATAATCTCCTGTAGAAAGTTCTTCCTCCTGAAAAAGAATTCGGTTTCGGATATTCTGATTGTATAAATTAGCTCTTTTATTAGATCTGACGATAATCACAGTTTCTTCATTTCCATTTTCAGAATAACTATCATTAATGGCATCCATGACTTCTTGACCATCCATTGGACGAATGACTTCTGGGTATTGTTTACTTTCAAATTTAAAGGATTCAAAAAAGCCAGTATCAATGGCTTCTCGCATCTTTGTTGCATTAAATAAAATCCCACTTTCTTTTTGTTGTCGAACTACTTCGTCCAACTCTATGGCAGTAACTTCTTTATTGTAATGATTATACAACGTGTCTTTATCTAATGCGGGACTAATATCAAGTTTTACAGGCGGTAGCTGAGCCGTATCTCCAATAAGCAATAATTTGCAATTATGACCACTATACACATATTGCATTAAGTCGTCTAAAAGTGAACCATTTTCAAAAAGTTTAGAATCGGCTGCAATGTCTGGAATCATAGATGCCTCGTCTACAATAAAAATAGTATTCCTGTGCTTGTTGGGTTGCAGTGTAAAAGAAACTCCTCCTCCTTTTTCAGCCTTAGGATAATATATTTTTTTATGAATGGTAAATGCTTCCTTTTGACTGTAATTACTAATCACTTTAGCAGCTCTTCCCGTTGGCGCTAATAAAATGGGAGATTTCTTAGCTTTCCAAAGGTTTTTAACCAATGTACTTGTAAGTGTTGTTTTTCCAGTTCCTGCAAATCCTTTCAATAAAAAAAGGGAGTTTTTTGTTTCGTCCAGTGTAAATTTGGCAAGTAATTGTAAGGCTATATCCTGCTTGGGCGTTACGGTGTGCGGAAAATCGCTTTTCAGTAAACCATAAAATTGTGTAACGTCCATTATAAAATTGAAGAATTAAGAGGTAAAGATACTCAGGTTTTTTTCGGAATATACTTTTACGATTAAAAAAAAATTGTAGATTTGCTTAGCTTGTAAATAATAAATAACTCTTCAACTATTCAATATGATTTTAATCATTGTTCTTAGCATCGTTGTAATGATAGGTTTTGCCATTCTAGTAGCAAAATTTGTGAACCCAAAATTCAATACTTTAATTTCAATATTGTTACTTGTCCTCTGCGCCTATCTAGGGTATCAACTATATCAATCTATTATTGGTCCTGTGCATTTTAATCAGGAAAAAGAAGAAAGATACAAAAAGGTTATTGCCAAATTAAAAGATATTAAAGCAGGGCAATTAGCTTACCAAGAGTTAAATGGTAAATTTACTGGAGACTTTGATAGTTTAGTTCAATTCTTAGATACCGCACAATTTGCTATTACATCAAGAAGAGATACAAGTTATGCCGATGTTGAAAAAAACAAAGCTTTTGGGCTTGACCCATTAAAAGGGGGTTATTATATAGAAGATATCATTATCGATACGCTACGTTTTACGAGCATTAAAGATTCTATCTATCAAAAAAGTGACCGTTACAAAACAATGATGAAAGTTCCAGGTACTGATAAGAATTTTGAACTAGCAGCTAAAAAGCTTAAAAAGAATGATGGGGTATATTCTGTTTTTGAAGCAAAAGTAGATAAAGACATTATTCTTGAAGGACTCAATAAAGATTTAATTGCTCAAGAGAAACAAGTAAACTCGGTAGATGGAGTAAATGGGCCTTTTATAAAAGTAGGTTCGCTAAATGAAGTAAATACCAGTGGTAACTGGCCTAAACTATACGATTCTGCAAAAGACCAATAATATAAATACCAACCAAGTAAATCGATTGTCCGTTCAAGTAACTTTGTACGGACTTTCTTTTTTAATTCTATCGTCAGAGTCCGAGAAGGCAATTATTATTGAAAAATCCTTTGACACAGCTAAGACTCCAGAAGAATTATTGGATGAATTAAAAAAGGCTTTTATTGAAGAAGAAATTCTTACTGAATCTTTTACGCAGATAAGTGTCATTTTTGGATCAGATTTATATACACTAGTTCCTTCTCCACTTTTTGATGAAACAAAAGCAAGTGAATACTTAAAGTTCAACACAAAACTTCTTGGTAATGATTTTGTTAGCAACGATTTAGTTGAAAGCCATGACATTCAGGTGGTTTATGTCCCTTTAGTAAATATAAATAACTACTTATACGAGAAGTTTGGAAACTTTCAATATTTTCATGGTATAACAATTCTCCTAAAGCACGTATTAGATAAAGAGAAATACACGCAAGAGACTAAGGTATTTTTAAACGTAGAAAAAGGCTGGTTTGATTGTATTATTGTTACCTACGGAAAAGTGGAATTATGCAACAGCTATCCATATAGGTCTCCCGAGGATTTTATTTATTTCGTACTATTTGCCTTTGAACAATTACAATTGAACCCAGACACTATTAAAGTAACGCTATGTGGTAATATCGATGAGTCGAGTCCACGGTACAAACTTTTATATAAATATATTAGGCATATATCTTTCTTAGACGATGTGCCCTTGCAAATTGAAAATGAAGAAAATCATAAAAATTTTGTTTTAAAGATTCACAGTTAATGCGCATAATTTCAGGCAAACATAAAAGCAGAAGGATTAATCCTCCCAAGGGGCTACCTGTGAGACCCACAACAGATTTTGCAAAAGAAGGTCTTTTCAACATACTAAATAATAGAATTTCTTTTTCTGAAATTAATGCCTTAGAACTTTTTGCTGGTACTGGAAATATTAGCTTTGAGTTAGCATCTAGAGGTGCTAAAGAGATAATCGCTGTTGACTCAGATTTTGGTTGCATAAACTTTATTAAAAAAACATCAGCAGAGTTGGATATGCCTATCCAGGCTTTTAAAGCAGATGTTTTTAAGTATTTAGATTTTCAAAAAGAGCAGTTCGATCTTGTGTTTGCAGACCCTCCCTATGCATTTACTTTAGAGCAACTTGAAGGACTTGTACTAAAAATTGTTGATGACAATTGGCTCAAAGATGACGGAATTTTAATTCTCGAGCATTTTAAAGCAAATAATTTATCTGAACTGAAATACTTTCAGGAAAGTAGAAAGTATGGCGGATCTGTTTTTAGTTTTTTCCAAAAATAATTGTGCCATTATTTTAGTAAAGTAATTGAATTTCAGTAATTTTATTACTTATCAAAATGAAAACGCCTCAAAAAATTAATCTTGACTTCGCCACTATTCAATTATATGATGATTATGTTGTATCATCTATTCACGAAGGTGTTACCCTAACACAAAATCAGTTAAGTCAGTTTTTTGAACTATTCAATACCTATTATTCCGAAAAACCTTTTGTATCGATTGCCAATAGAGAATTTGATTATAGCATAGACCCTAATCTTTTAAAGACAAAAAAGCATCCAAACCTACTAGGCATAGCGGTGGTCTGTTATAATAAACAAAGTAGGCAAACCGCTCAGTTTGAAAAAAGTTTTTACAACGGTCCCTTCGAAATTTTTGACTCTGTTGAAGAAGCAATAGATTGGTCTAAAGAATTACTTACAGAAAATTAAAAAAGCAGGCCTATAAGCCGGATTCTGTATCACGCCTAGTGGCGTGACCCTTATCATTTATCTAGCTCCGCCATTACTAACGGAATCTATCTGCCTACCCTCCTACATCGGGTGGGAGCCCTCAAGCGTAGGTATACGTGACATTTCACTGCATAGAGTTTACATGATTTCACTACAGCATTACCTGTACATCCTTTCTGTTGCACTAGTCCTATCACGCCGTTGGCGTGACGACGGCTGTTAGCCGCTATGCTTCCCTATAGTGTCCGGACTTTCCTCCCCCGTGTTAACCACAGGAGCGATAAGGCGGCCTGCAAAGGCAAAAGTACTTCAAAATGTTAATAACTAAGAGAAAATAGGTTCTTAGTTTTTTAGAAAACTTCTCCTACCTTTTTATATTTGTTTCTCTTCTATGGAACATTTTATTGTATCGGCTAGAAAGTATCGTCCCTCCACTTTTGACAGTGTTGTAGGGCAAAAGGCTATTACCAAAACCTTAGAAAATGCTATAGAAAATGACCACCTTGCCCAAGCATTATTGTTTACTGGACCAAGAGGGGTTGGCAAAACTACTTGTGCACGTATCTTGGCGAAGAAGATTAATGCAGATGAAAACCATAAAGAGGATGAAGATTTTGCTTTCAATATATTTGAATTGGACGCCGCTTCAAACAACTCTGTAGATGATATACGGAATCTTATAGACCAGGTTCGAATTCCGCCGCAAGTTGGAAAGTATAAAGTCTATATAATTGATGAGGTGCATATGCTCTCTTCTGCCGCTTTTAATGCTTTTTTGAAAACTTTGGAAGAGCCTCCCAAACACGCCATTTTTATATTGGCTACTACCGAAAAGCATAAAATAATACCTACTATTCTTTCACGCTGTCAAATATTCGATTTTAAAAGAATCACAGTTAACGATATAAAATTACAATTAGCCGAAGTGGCTAAAGCCGAAGGAATTGATGCAGAGGACGACGCGCTTCACATCATAGCTCAAAAAGCCGATGGCGCCATGAGAGACGCGCTTTCTATTTTTGATAGAGTGGTGAGTTTTTCTGGGAAAACGCTCTCTAGACAGGCTGTAACCGAGAATTTAAACGTGCTCGATTACACCTATTATTTTGAAATGACGCAATTACTTTTGGAGAATAAAATTCCAAATGCATTACTACAGTTTGACGCCATTCTATCAAGAGGTTTTGATGGACACCACTTTATTTCTGGTTTGGCATCTCATTTTAGAGACCTTTTGGTTTGTATAAATAAAGAAACTATCGATTTATTAGAAGTAGGTGAACAGGTAAAAGAAATGTATTTAAAACAGTCTGTACAGGCCTCACAAGAATTTTTAATAAATGCTATTGAGTTGGCTAATAATTGCGATTTAAAATATAAAAATAGCCGAAACCAAAGATTATTGGTAGAACTATGTCTGTTACAACTTGGCAGTCTCACCCACGAGGCTGAAAAAAAAAATCCTAGCGACAAGCTAGAAGTAATTCCGCCCTCCTTTTTTAAAGTAGCTGAAAAGCCTATTGAAAAAAACGCTTCAAAAGAAGTAGAAGAAATAGTTGAAAAAGAAATTGAAGTAGAAAAAATAGTTGCCACTGAAAATGAAGGAGTCGTTGAGGATATTGAAATTCAAGAGAAAGTAATTCTTAATCGTCCACAAATTATTGCCGAACGAAACGCACAAAAGGTTTCTGCTTTTTCCTTAAAAAGTATTCAGAAAAAACAAGCTATTAAAAAAGTTCTCGTATCGCAACAACCCGATCAAGATGCACTTCCAACGGAAGAATTTTCAGAAAAAGATTTCATAAAAGTGTGGCAGAGATACACCAAAAAGTTAGAGAAACAAGGGCAATTTAATATGCATTCGCATCTCACTATGGGTGTTCCTAAGCTTGAAGGAAGTCTCATTCATTTGGTGTTTCCCAATAGTACCATTAAGGTAGAAGTGGAAAGAGCGAAAACAAAATTACTCACCTATTTACGTTCTACCCTTCAAAATTACGATATTGACTTATCTATTGAAGTGGATGAAACTGAAATTAAAAAATATGCGTACACCCCTATGGAGAAGTTTCAAAAATTGAGTGAAAAAAATCCACTCATTGAAAACTTACGCAAAGAATTTGATTTAGATATTTAAAATGGAAAAGGATAGTATTAAAATGTTAGGTCTTAAGCTTCCAACAGATCCACGTTGGGTAAATATTGTTGAAAAGAATGTTCAAGAAATTTTAACAGACCACGCCTATTGTGAGCAAAAAGCAGCATCTACAGCTATTTCTTTAATTATTGGCTACCAAGAGTATAGTGAATTAGTTACCGAAATGAGTTTGCTTGCTCAGGAAGAAATGAGCCACTTTAAAATGGTACATGACAAAATTATTGAACGAGGATGGCATTTGGGAAGAGAACGAAAAGATATGTACGTTAATAAGTTAATGACCTTTTTCCCAAAGAGTACAGATAGAAACACTAAGCTTATACATAGGTTGCTATATGCTGCACTTATAGAAGCACGAAGTTGCGAACGTTTTCGATTATTAAGTGAAGAATTGGAAGATAAAAAACTAGCTAGTTTCTACAGAAAACTTATGATAAGCGAGGCCAGCCACTACACTATGTTTCTAAATTTTGCCAGAAAATACGGTGACAGAAAAGAAGTCGATAAAAAATGGCAAGATTTACTAGAATTTGAAGCTCAGATTATGAAAGATTTGGGTAAAGAAGAAACCGTACATGGTTAATTGCCTTTCAACTTCTCATTATACATTGTTTTAATCATTCCATCCGCTAGCCCAATCTTTGGTACATAAATATTCTTTGCCCTACTCCATTTCATGGCCGAAAGGTATATACGGGTAGCAGGAATAATAACGTCTGCCCTATCGGCATTCATTTGTAATTCGTAAATACGCTCGTGATAGGTGTAGGATTTTAGTTTTTCATAATAATCTGAAAGGAAAAAGTAGCTAAGTGGTTTTCCAAGCTTTTTACCACTAGAGGAATAAATACTATTAATGTTTCCACCAGAACCTATAAGACTCACTTTTTCGTATTTGTGGGTATTCACTTTAATCCACTGTTCCACCTCTGCCCACATGGATTCTCGAACCATATCATTTAATATACGCACGGTTCCTAATTGAAATGATTTTGAAGCAATAGGGTGTCCATTGGAAAATATAGTAAATTCGGTACTTCCCCCACCAACGTCTACATATAAAAATGTTTTTTCAGAATCTATTAAGTCCTGCAAATCTGTTGAAGCAATTAGCTCAGCTTCAACGGACCCATCAATAAGTTCAATGGCGATATTGGTTTCTTCCTTAATCTTTTTTACAATTTCTACTCCATTACTTGCCTCTCGCATAGCCGAAGTTGCACAGGCTCTAAATCGAACTACACTATGGTTTTTCATGAGTAATTTAAAGGCTATCATAGCATCCACCATACGTAGATAGTTTCTTTCAGAAATTTTTCCATCCAAAAATACATCTGCACCTAATCTAATAGGGACTCTCACTAATGACGTTTTTTTAAAATGTGGTGGGTTTTTGCCATATTCTGTAACGGTCATTATTAGCAATCTAATTGCATTGGAACCAATGTCTATAGCAGCGTATTTTTCTATGTTTAGCAAACTAACTTAGTTTATTTAGGTAATAGTTATATAATTCTATTTGAGAACGAAATTCTGGTTTGTTATTTTTACGATATACATTGTTTTGCTTTTCAGTAATGATTCGTGCTTTCACATTGTCATTCCAACAAATTTCAAATGTTTCCAATAATTCATTCTGAATATCTGTATCGTAAATAGGGCAAGATATTTCAACGCGTGTATCGAGATTTCTTGTCATAAAATCTGCCGAAGAAATATAATATTTTGGAGTTCCTGCATTTTCAAAAATATACAATCGTGGATGCTCCAAAAACTTATCTACAATGCTTATGGCTTCAATATTTTCACTAAGTCCTTTTTTTCCAGGAATTAAACAACAAATTCCCCTCACAATAAGTTTAATCTTAACCCCAGCTTCACTTGCCTTGTACAGTCTATCAATCATATTAAAATCTGATAAACTATTTAGCTTCAGTTTAATACCACTTGGCAATCCTTTTTTATGGTTTTCAATTTCTTTATCAATTAATTGATAGAAAGCATTTCGAGTGTAATGTGGGGAAACAATTAAATGCCTATATTTTTTGATTTGATAGTTTACTTCAAAAAAACTGAATACTTTATTTATTTCTTTGCCTATTTTTTCACTGGCCGTAAAAAGCGTATAATCGGTATAAATTCTTGCTGTAGATTCATTAAAATTTCCTGTACTTATAAAGGAGAATCGCTTCAGCCTTCCTTCTTCTAATCGTTCCACAACACACGCTTTACAGTGAACTTTAAGACCTTTTATTCCAAAAATTAGTTTCACCCCTTCCTCCTGCATTTGCTCTGCATAGGTTATGTTAGCAGCTTCATCAAAACGAGCGCGTAATTCAATTTGTACTGTTACGTCTTTTCCATTTTTGGCTGCATTAATTAAGGCACTTGCAATATGAGAAACTTCAGCTAAGCGATAAATGGTAATTTTTATGGACTGTACTTTAGGGTCCAATGCTGCTTCTCTCAAAAACTTAACAATGTATCGAAACGTATGGTATGGAGCGTAAAGCAAGTAATCCTTTTTTGCAATTTTATCTAGTAAACTACCTTGAATGTTTAAACCCGCAATAGGCAACGCTTCATTAACTTCGTACAACAAATCCTTACGTCCTAAGCTTGGGAATCCCATATAATCTCTACGGTTGTGGTATCGTCCCCCAGGAATTATGCTATCCATAACGTCAATTCCCATTTTATCAAGAAGATAGTCTAGCGTATCTTTATCAATACTACTGTCATATACAAAGCGAACAGGGTCGCCAGAGCTCCTCTTGGCAACACTTTTTGAAATTTTTTCGAGAAAACTTCTACTCAAATCACTATCAATATCAAGTTCTGCATCACGAGTAATTTTTATCATATGTGCAGAAATACTCTCGTAATAAAAGATACTGAAAATATTTCCCAAACAATGACGAATTAAGTCGTCTAGAATAATAATATATTTCTGTCCATTTTCTTCTGGCAACACTACAAAACGATCAATCCCACGAGGAATTTCAATTAAAGCATAATTAATCTTTGAAGGAAACGTAGTGTCTTCATCTTGCATGACGAGTCGCACGGCAAGGTAGGCAGCACTATCCTTAAGTGAAGGAAATTCTTCAAGTTCAGATAACATAATGGTTACCAACGCTGGGCTTACCACACGCATATAATATTCAGAAATGAACTTGCTTTGTGAAGGCGTAATTTCCGTTTCATTAATTAGATGAATATTTTCCTTTTCTAGCTCAAGTTCTATTTCCCGAAGAACTTCAAGACTTGTTTTTTGTTGTTCAATAACAATCTGTGTGATTTCTTCGAGTAATTCGGTTGCCGAAATACCTCCCAACTCACTTCTACCTCCTTTTCCAGCTTCAACAATATGCTTTATGGTAGCGTAGCGAACTTTGAAAAATTCGTCTAAGTTATTTGAAAAAATTCCCAAAAAACGAAGCCTTTCAAGCAATGGTACTTTTGGATCTTCTGCCTCTTGAAGAACTCGAGCATTAAACTGCAACCAGCTTAAATCTCGGTTAATAAACCTATCGTGTAATTTTTTGGTTGATTTATTCTGATTCATTACTTTAAATCTCTCGGGAAAATGGTTTGAATAGTTGTTCCTGTTGAAATGGTATTCCACTGGGTATCATCAAATTGAATCTCTACAAAGCCACAGGTAGGAACGTTATCAATATACTTGTTTCCCAGCATATTGGCAACCGATGTAAATGCATGATTATGCCCTACAATCATGACTCGATCAAGGGAATTATCTAAGTTTTTTATAATGTCCATCACTTTGTGCCCACTAAAATCGTATAAGTTATGATTTACCACAAAATCATCTTCAGATATATTAAATGCCTTTTTAAAATACTCTGCTGTTGTCAAAGCACGTACAGCATCACTACTAATAATCTTATTGGGTTTTTTAACTTCCTTAGAAACATAATTAGATACTAAAATTGCATCGTTATCTCCTCGTTTCTTTAAAGGCCTTTTGTGATCAATAACGTCGTGTTTCCAAGACGATTTTGCGTGGCGTACCATGTAAAGTGTTTTCATTTGTTGTTGTATGAGGTAATATTAATTATGGTGCAAGGCGTTCAATAATCCAATCTAGGTCTTGCAATCGATATCGTATTCTGTCATGTAATCTATTGGGCCTCCCTTGCCAAAATTCAAATTCTAAAGGTTTTACAACAAATCCACCCCAATGCTCTGGCTTTGGCACCTCTTTGTTTTCATATTCCCTTTCTAAAGCTTTTAATTCCATTTCCAAAACCGCTCTGCTTTCCACAACACTACTTTGGTCACTTAATAATGCTCCCAACTGACTTCCCTTTGGGCGCGATGCAAAATAGCTACTAGCATCCTCCTCACTCGTTTTTTCAGCAATTCCTTTAATAATAACTTGTCTTTCGATATTTGGCCAAAAGAAAGAAAGTGATACGTTGTTATTTTCTGCTATAGCTTTTCCTTTATCGCTGGTGTAATTGGTGTAAAAGTAAAAGCCATTTTCGTCATACTTTTTAAGAAGCACCACTCTACCCCGTGGAAATCCATCAACTCCAATTGTGGTAAGCGTCATGGCATTCACTTCGTCCACACCACCAGAATCTCTTACATTATAAAACCATGTACGAAACTGCTGAAAAGGATTTTCATCTACAGATTTTTCATCCAGTGCTCCTTTTTTATAGTTTTTACGGTAATCGTGAAGGTTATCTCGCATAGGTTTATTTGCTTCCTGCAATTTACGAGTTTTCGCACGCATGTGAAATAGCAACCTAATTAAATTTGGGTTAAAAAGTAAAAACCTAGACTTCGTTTTCTAAAAACATTTTATTAATAAGCACTATCTGCCCTAGATGATAGTAACAATGCTCTATCATCCCATCAATATTGCGGAGATAAGTACCGTATTTTTCATCTACAAATGCTTCAGCTAATTTTGACTCTGGTAGTTGCTCAACCAATACTGCAAATGCTTCAGAGTCATTCCATAATTTCTTTAGAAATTCTTCCCATTGTTGTTGCGTTTTCATGGGAGGGAAATCAAAACTATACGCATCACGAATATCCAACGTTCCGCCTTGAAGCACCTTTTTAACCCCAGCGATATAGTAATGAAGGTGTTGTGCTAACATAGCAATAGTGTTAAGTGACCCTATTTTTGTTTCAGCTTTTTTAAAAGACAAAGTTTCAATTTGTTCTTTTACATTGGTATTAGCCACCCATTTCCCATTTAAAAGGACTTCCCGAAATCGACTGGCTAGCTGTTTTGAATGATTCATTTCTAAATTTTATACTTATTAATCACACCCGCAGTGGGCATTCGACTTAGCTTTCATAAAACATTCTCTTCCTTCATTAAACGCAAAATAAGCAAGTCCGAGGGTTCCTATACTATCTATATAGGGTATTTGAAAAAGCTCATAAATTCCGCTACTAACAAGTAATATAATTGACATATATAAACACACTAATGTACAGTTGGCATCTGCCAAAATAGGTGCAGAATTTAGTTTTTTACCCACTTGTCTTTTCCAATAGACTAACGCCCACATTATAAGAATTGAAATAGCAGAAATAATTACACCCCAAAAGGTCGTTATGGGTTTGTGACCAATATAAATATTATAAACGCTTGAAACTACAAGACCCACAACTAAAATGTAAAAAGCGACCCCTGTAATTTTAAGCGCGGTTCGTTCAAAATTATCCCGTTGGCTATCTGGGTTATTCTTGATACGAATGACCATATGTGCAATTCCTAGACCCGAAATAACTTCAATAAAACTATCTAAGCCAAACCCGAACAAGGCTAAACTCTCATCTTCAAACCCAAAATAAGTGGCGATTAGCCCTTCAACTATATTGTAAAAAATAGTAAATACCGCTAAGCCAAAAGCAATGGAATAAAGTTTCTTAGTATTCATCATTTTAATTACTATACTGTTTTAAAGGTATTAAAATGCTATAAAACATGGCTAAGATTAACCTCCTTCAAGTTTCTTTAATTTTTCTTCTAAATCTGCTATTAGTGATGTAGCAATAGGAAAATTGCTTTGCATTAAAGTTTCCATTGTCTTTCTAATAGTCTCGGGACTATCATTTTGTAAAGGTATTGCGCGGAAACTTTCAACTGGAGCCATAGAAAAGAATAACCTATCTGACCAATCATTTCGTTGAAAGTCTAAGACCAAATGAACACGGTCTGTTGTACCCATATTAGCTACAGAATGCACAAAATTTACATTGGTGTACCAACATTCCCCAGGTAGCATTTTTAATAAAACATCATTCAGAATAAAAGAAACTTCTTTATTGGTAGTAATGGGAATATGAATTCTGAAACAACCATCTTCATAACCCAATTGGTAATCTCGATGGGGTTTAATAACTGCTTGCGGACTTAGTTTCAAAATTCTAGCGGAAAGTACTGGTGCTTTAAAATAACGGATTACCTCTTTAAAATAATGACATTCTTGCAAGATGGGCGTCTCCGTTAGTTGCGCATTCTCAGCTGAAATAGCAAGAATATTTTCTGAATCCCCTTTTGGAGCATATAGAGGAATAACCTTCCAATCGCCTTTATAACCACCTGTGTTAAAATGTGGAATCCAAGTATGTTCTGAAGCTATTTTTAAATCCTGAAGCAATTTTTCAATATCAAATTGAAAAGGAAATTTAATATGACTCGTAATGTTGGGCTTCATACAAATACAAAGTTGAACAATTTTTAATCAAAGTCAAATACTTTTCCATCCTCGGCTAATTCCACATTCTCAAAATGTAGTTGTGCTTCTTCTTTAAACGCTTCTAAATCGGCATAACGACCAGAATAATGTCCTAAAATAAGGGTTTCCACATTTGCTGCCTGGGCAATTTTTGCTGCTTGTGCCGCTGTACTGTGTTTTGTTTTTTCACAAAGCTCTTCGTGAGATTGTAAAAAAGTAGCTTCATGATATAAAACAGTACTTCCCGATATTTGCGGAACTATCTTTGGATAATATACAGTATCACTACAAAAGGCATAACTCTTGAGTGGGTCTGGGTCGAAAGTAACATCAGCATTTGAAACAGTTTGACCTTCCCGGTTCTTAACATCAAAGCCTTGCTTTAGTTTAGAAAAGTAGCTGTGGTCAATTTTTAATGCAACAGCAGCTTCAATATTAAGTTTACGTTCCCCTTCTTTTTCCTGAAATAAAAATCCGTTGGTGTACACTCTATGATTTAAAGGAATGGTAGTAACAGAAAGAGTTTCATCTTCAAAAATTAGTTCTGGGTCATCACTTTCCAATTCATGAAAAAGTAATGGAAAATTTGTCCAGCTATTACCTAGCTTCAACTGAAGTGTAATGACTTCTTTAATGCCTTTTGGTCCATAGATGTTTAATTCGGCTTCCCTGCCTAACAACCTGAAAGTAGATATGAGACCGATTAATCCAAAAAAATGATCTCCATGAAGATGCGAAATAAAAATATGCTTAATTCGTGAAAACTTAACTTTATTTCGTCGTAACTGCACTTGTGTCCCTTCACCACAATCTATTAAAAACATATGCCCTTTCAACTCCAAAACCTGAGCCGTAGGGTTATGATACGCACGTGGTGTTGCAGAATGACAGCCTAGAATGGTTAATTTCATAGTGGTATTTCTGAAAAATAAAAATAGGATCCTAGAATCCTAAATCTCTTTCAATTTCTTCCATTTCAATAATATCTGCAGCTTCCTGAAGCGTAGGAACGACAATCATTTCATCTGGAATATCGTCAGGATTAATAGCATTATTGACAATGACAAAAGAATTTTTTGCTGCTCTATGTTTGGTAGAAAGCACAACTAACTCGAGCAATTCTTCTAATGTGATATGAGTATATTTTAAGAGATCAATAACAAGATTTTTTCCTTTAAAATTTGTTTCAACCTGTTTAATTAAGAAGGGTACAAAGTCTGAAAACCCACCGCGATCATCAGCCAAAACAACAAAGTTATCGTGTTCGCTAATCTTCATGATGCTTAATTTTGGAAGCCAATAGATAAATCACTGCCATACGTATAGCAACTCCATTTTGCACCTGATCTAAAATAATCGCTTGCTTACTGTCTGCCACATCGCTTGTAATCTCGACACCTCTATTTATAGGCCCAGGGTGCATTACCACAATTTCTTTATCTAAAGAATCTAATATTTTTTTGTTAAGCCCAAATTGTTGTGCATATTCACGAGTAGTTGGAAAATAACTAATGTCCATTCGTTCATTTTGCACTCGAAGCATATTAGCTACATCACACCATTCCAATGCTTTAAGTAAGCTTCCTTCAACCTCTACTCCTAATTTTTCTATATATTTAGGAATAAGCGTTTTAGGTCCGCAAACTTTTACTTTTGCTCCAAGCTTTTGAAGCGCAAATATATTAGACAATGCCACTCTAGAATGAAGAATATCTCCCACAATCACCACTTTTTTTCCAGCAACATCACCTAACTTTTCACGAATTGAAAAACAATCCAGCAGCGCTTGCGTTGGATGTTCGTGTGCTCCATCTCCCGCATTTATAATGCTTGAATTAATATGTTTTGAAAGAAACACCCCTGCACCAGGATTGGGATGGCGCATTACCACCATATCTACTTTCATTGAAAGTATATTATTTACCGTATCGATTAGGGTTTCTCCCTTTTTTACTGAGGAAGATGACGCAGAAAAATTAATGACATCTGCAGAGAGACGTTTTTCAGCAAGCTCAAAGGAAAGTCTTGTTCGAGTGCTATTTTCAAAAAAGAGGTTTGCTATAGTAATGTCACGAAGTGAAGGTACCTTTTTAATAGGACGGTTAATCACTTCTTTAAAATGATCTGCCGTTTCAAAGATGAGCTGTATATCATCCTCGGTGATGTATTTAATTCCTAGTAAGTGATTGACACTTAATTCCTTCATATTATTTCTCTATCAAATAAACTGCGTCCTCTCCATCATTCTCCTCCCAGCATACTTTAACTTTTTCATTATTTATGGCATCCACTTGTCTTCCTCTATAATCAGGCTGAATGGGTAAATGCCTACTAAATCGTCTATCGATTAATGTAAGTAATTCTATTTCTAAAGGGCGACCAAACGATTGTATTGCTGTGAGTGCAGAACGAATACTACGTCCAGTATACAATACATCGTCAATAAAGACTACCTTTTTGTCTTCAACAATAAAATCTATTTTAGTAGTATTGGCTTCTAGGGGCTTACCACTTCTTCTAAAGTCATCGCGGTAAAAAGTAATGTCCAAATATCCTAACTGAACGTTTTTAATCTTATAATCCTTTTCCAACAACTGTTTGAGGCGCTCTGCTAAAAAGATTCCTCTAGGCTGAATGCCTATGAGTACAGTATTTTCAAAAGTGTCGTGATTTTCAATTAATTGACAAGACAAACGGTGGAGCGCGATGTTAATTTCAGTGGCGTTGAGTAGCACTTTTTGGCTCATAGAAGTTTCTGAATCTTGTTCAGGGGTCAAATTTAAGGGTTTTTGTTGAATAATGATACTTTCAGATGCATTTAATAAAAAAAGCCCTTCATTTCTGAAGGGCTAAATTACAATAGGATTAGATCCCTGCCCCTGTCTACCGACAGGCAGGTCCGCAGGAAATAAGAATTACTTCTTTTTCTTTCCTTCCATTTTGTCTTTAATCTCCTGAAGCTTAGAGTTAGCATCACCTAAAGTTGGTTTAGCTTCCTCAGCTTGTTGTGCAGCTTTCTTAGCAGCTTGCTTTACAATCTTAGCTTCTTCTTCTTTGTGAATTGACATATGAGATGCAACTACTTTTTTAAATTCTTTATTGAATTCAATAATTACAAATTCTGCCTCTTCACCTTTTTTCAATTCGCTTCCGTCTTCTTTTTCTAAATGACGTTTTGGAATAAAAGCACTAATATCTTCATTGAAGTTAATTACAGCCCCTTTGTCTACCATTTCGTCAATAGCAGCTGTGTGCTTAGTACCTACAGCAAATTCATCTTCATATTTATCCCAAGGGTTGTCCATTGTTTGCTTGTGACCTAAGCTTAACTTACGTCCTTCTACATCCAATTCTAATACAACCACTTCTAAAGTATCACCAATATTGGTAAACTCACTTGGATGTTTGATTTTCTTAGTCCAAGAAAGATCGCTTATATAAATAAGCCCATCGATTCCTTCTTCTAATTCTACAAACACACCAAAGTTTGTGAAGTTACGTACAATACCATTGTGCTTAGAGCCTACAGGATATTTTTTAGTAATATCGGTCCAAGGGTCTGGTGTTAATTGCTTAATACCTAGGGACATTTTACGCTCTTCGCGGTCTAATGTTAAGATAACAGCTTCTACTTCATCACCAACATTTACGAAATCCTGTGCGCTACGTAAGTGTGTAGACCAAGACATTTCGCTCACGTGGATAAGACCTTCAACACCTTCAGCAACTTCAATAAACGCACCATAGTCCGCAATAACAACTACTTTTCCTTTTACCTTATCACCTACTTTCATCTCTTTTCCAAGAGCTTCCCAAGGATGCGGGTTTAATTGCTTAAGACCAAGTTGGATACGTGTTTTATCTTCATCAAAATCAAGAATAACAACGTTTAATTTCTGGTCTAAATCTACTATTTCGTTTGGATGATTAATTCTAGACCAAGAAAGGTCTGTAATATGAACTAATCCATCAACACCTCCAAGATCCACAAATACTCCATAAGATGTAATGTTTTTTACAACACCTTCAAGTACTTGACCTTTTTCAAGTTGTCCAATAATTTCTTTTTTCTGCTCTTCGATATCTGCTTCGATAAGCGCTTTGTGAGAAACTACAACGTTTTTAAATTCGTGATTGATTTTTACAATCTTGAATTCCATTGTTTTCCCTACATATACATCGTAGTCACGAATTGGTTTCACATCAATTTGAGAACCAGGTAAGAATGCTTCAATACCAAATACATCTACAATCATACCTCCTTTAGTTCTGCACTTCACAAAACCATTTACTACAGTACCGTCATCGTGTGCTTTATTTACACGGTCCCAAGCTTTAATAGTCCGAGCTTTACGGTGTGAAAGAATTAATTGTCCCGTTGCATCTTCGCGAACATCGATTAAAACTTCAACTTTGTCTCCTACTTTTAAGTTTGGATTGTAACGGAATTCGTTTAACGATATAACACCTTCACTTTTTGCATTAATGTCAATAATCGCGTCACGATCTGTTAGGTAAACGACTTCACCCTCAACTACTTCATCATCTAAAGTGTCAACGAAGTTTTCGGCTACTAATTTTTCGAATTCTTCCAACTGTCCTTCATCTACTTGGTCGATACCTTCTTCGTAGTTGTGCCAGTTAAAATCTTTGAGGAATTTTTCAGGGTTTGCTTCTTTTGCAGAAACTTCCTGCTTAGGTTGAGCTACTGCCGTTTCTTCAACAACAGCTTCTTCTTTTTTTGCTTTATCAGCCATTTTAAGTTAAATGTGCACGCAATTAATTTTAGAAAATTAAGCTTGTGCTTTGTATTCTATGTTCTTACTGAAAGAGTTGCGACCATCCCATAGAAGGGTTTGGTTTTTTATCTATTCCTTTTCGCTTTCAGATAATGTCGCCAAAAAGGGTCGCAAAAGTAATGCTTTAGTTTTGATTTTCAAAGTGTTTTGAAAAAGTTGTATTATATAATTATTCCTTTATAAACTTCTTAGAAATAACAGAATCACTTGAAGCAATCTTAACTATGTATATCCCTTGATCAAATGAAGAAACATTTATTTGATTTTTGTTAGCAGACTTCAATAATAACTTACCACTAACATCATAGATTGAAATACTCGCTTCTTTTTCCAAGCCAAGTATGGAAATAAACAGATTTGAAGGATTTGGAACTATCGAAATAGCATTGTTAATATTAAGGTTAGAAATTCCTAATTCAACATCATATTCCGAATAATAGAAATTAACTTCATTATAATGAAAAATGCCACTGTCTATATATTGTATTAAATTTTGGTGATCGTCATAATCTAATAAAGTGTAATAGTCTACATACCAATTTGTACCGTACCAATATTCGTATTTATATTCTAGTAAATTATCAAACTCATTATAAACTCTAGTTTCTTTTATATTATTTTCCCATTCATTATTCCAGGTTTCCTGTAGTTTTTCTATCCAAAGATTTGATGAATTATAGGTAAATAATATTCTATTTAAATTTTCCCAAGAATTTGACTCCCATTCTTGTGTAATTTCTTCTAAAATATAACTATTTGTATTGTAAGTGGTAAAAAGTCTTGATTCGTTATCCCAATTGTTTGTTGTTTCGTTCCATAAATATATATGAGTTTCAATAGGACTACCATTAGCATTGTTTGTATAGTCGTACTTCTTTTTAGTGTTCCAATTTTGAGTATTGTTATTCCAGTCTCTATAAATTATTTCTTCAATTAGATAGTTGCTCGTGTCATAAGCGGAGTTTGTAATGGTAATTCTATTCCATTCGTATTGGTTTTCACTAGTATACTTCTGGTACTCTGCATACATTGTCACATTTTCATAGGCATCGTACTCATATACTTTTTTTCTGAGAGTTTCCCATTCATTTAAAGTGTAATCCCAAGAATTATAAAGGTATTGTAAAAGATTCCCATTTGTGTTATATTGGTATGTTTCACTTCTGTTCCAAAACCAGTCATTACTGTCTGAATCCCACGAATATCTATTGCTTGATAGAAGAAGGTTTATATTATAAGTATTTTCAAGTCTTGACGTATTTTCCCAAGAAGAGGTATTTTCGTTCCATTGTTGACTTAATACTTCAATTTGATTGTTGTAGGTATCATATTGATAACTATATTTATTAGTATTTACCCATTCGTTAGTGATAAAGTCGAAAGATTCTCTTAAATACTCTGTCACATTATTTGGGTGATTTCCATTATAGCTATAGGTATATCTATTATAGTAAGCATCAACCTCACATCCCGGTTCTGGTGTATTTTTAGTTTCTTTAGTTGCAACATTTCCATTAATATTATAGGTATAATAATTTTTTGTGGGCTGATTTTCACAAGGTTTAAAAAAATCATCAAAATAAAAATCGATAATAGAATCCGCTAAAAACACTAATGTATTTGACTCTCTATTTTGTTTTTGAAGCTTTGATTGTTTTTTTAATATTGAATCCACTGAAATTTTAAAAGTATCAAAATTCAGTTTGTTTTGAGAAATACCATTACTACAAAAAAGTATAATAAAAATATATGTTGCTAAACTCTTCATTTTATAGACTATATCTAATTTAAAGTTAATAAAATACTTTTAATAAATACTATTACGATAATATATTAATTGAGTAATTCGAATGCTTAAGCTCTTATTAATCTATATTAAAATAGTTAAAATATGTTAAATTACTACTTTGTTATGCATAGTACTGTAACAAAATATTAATTGCGTCGTCTATCTAGTAACAATCATTAATCAAAAAACGAACAATTTAAAAACAACAATCATGAGAACATTAAACAGCAACACCTTAACAGAAAAGCCAAAAACCTCTATTGGATTTGTATGGAATACAAAAAGAAGATTTAGATAAGGTAAACCCTTTAAAAATTTAAAACTATGAACCCACTTTTAAGAAACCATAGCGTATTGAAGAGAGAACACAAACGAAGGGATATGCACTTTCTTAAAAGAATTTGCCTCCCTAACGTAACAACAGGAACCACTAAATACAGTGAATTTTTCACTATTTAAACTGGAAATTGTAAACATAAGCCGCTCTATAGAGTGGCTTTTTTTATACCCTACCTGCAATTCTATCTTTAGCGAGTTGGAGTAAAATGTGAAATTGATCTTCTTGGTTTGTTTCGCTATTATCAATCACAATAGCACCATCGGCAATTTTTAAAGGAGAATCTTTTCGTGTAGAATCTATTTCATCCCGCTCTGTTACGTTTTCTAAAACTTCTTCGAAGGATATAACATCGCCTCGCTCTTTTAATTCTTCGTAGCGTCTTTGTGCGCGTACCTCCGGAGAAGCTGTCATAAATATTTTGAGTTCGGCATTTGGAAAAACGACAGAGCCAATATCTCTCCCATCCATCACAATGCCTCCCTTCTTACCCATTTCTTGCTGTTGTTCGACCAATTTCTTTCGAACTGCTGAAACTGTGGCAATGGGACTTACATATTCTGAAACTTGCAATGTGCGAATCTGTTTTTCTACATTTTCACCATTTAAATACATTTCAGCTTTATCTTTAGAATTCTTTTTAAAGGCTAGTTGAATTTCATTTAAAGAATCAATAAGTTTTTCTTTATCAAAGTGGGATTCTGAAATAAAACCCTTCCGAAGTGCAAATAATGTCACAGCCCGGTACATAGCGCCTGAGTCCACAAAAATATAATCAAGATAATCTGCCAATTGCTTTGCGACCGTACTTTTACCGGTGGAAGAATGCCCGTCAATTGCAATAGTAATTTTTCGCATTATTGAAGGTTTATATTAAGTCCGAAAAAGCTCGTTGCCGCTGCCGAATTATATTTTGAATACGCATAACTCAATCTTAACTTATTCAACTTAATTGAAAATCCTGCGCTTAATCCAGCAAAGGAGCGCTGTTCAACAATTCTAAGTTCTTCTGCTCGGCGTAAATTATATCCCAATCGTAAGTTAAAACCACTTTCTGGAAAAAGCTCGATTCCTACTATCATATGCCGAAAAGCATTATCGACAAAGGTGATTTTTTCGAAAGTAGTGTTGCCCTCCAAGTCAATTTCATCACGATTAGGGTTCGCAAATGCAATGTTCCAAACCTGCATATTTTCTAATGTAAAATGCCAACGAATAGGTATATTTTGTAGTGTTTGTGAGATTCCTAAAACAACTTCAAAAGGTAATTTTTCAATAGTATTTTCGTAAGGCTGAATTTGTGTTCCTAAGTTTCTAGCGACAGCAGTTATATGTAAATCCCAGTCTTCATAAACATACATCACCGCCACATCTACCGCTACACCAAAAGAACTGTATTGCTCTAGTTTAGAAGAAATAAATTTAACATTACCACCAATATGAAAATTAGTAAACGCAATATTCCTAGCGTGACCAAAAGAAAGTGCTACTTCACCTCCACCAAAGCTATTGGTGGCGTTTCCCTGTTCGTCGTAACCATCAAATTTTCCATAATTAATATACGTAATTCCAGTATGCAACACCTGTGTTCTACGGTCCCAAAGGTATGCATAGGAAGCCGTCCCATAGTTTACATCGCCTATATAATTATTGTAATTAAGGGAAAGTTGATTATCCATTTCTGGATTAATACTTGCTGGATTATAAATGGCTTGAGTGGGATCGTAATCGTAATTGGTAACTACTTTTCCACCAAGGGCTACTTGCCTGGGTGAAATTCCTAAATTCAGGAATTGATAGGTTGCTCTACCCCCTACTTGAGCAAAAGAAGCTGTAGCAAAAAAAAGGCAACTTAATAAAGTGAGTTTTTGAACCATTAACCTAGCAAACGTTCCTTGGAGTTTAAACGACTACAATGATAATTTATTTTCGGCGAGTAAAAAAGGATTATCCCTGCATCGTTTTATTGAAACTAAAGCTTTTTTGGGTTTTTTACTTTTTGTTTGGTTAATGCCGCATCTAGCACTTCGCTCATTTCTTTTACATAGTGAAAAGTCAATCCTTTAAGATATTCAGGTTTTATTTCTTCAATATCTCTTCGATTATCTTCACACAATACAATTTCTTTAATCTTGGCACGCTTAGCAGCTAGTATCTTTTCTTTAATTCCGCCTACAGGCAATACTTTCCCACGAAGCGTAATCTCTCCTGTCATAGCAATGCTTTTCTTTACTTTTCGCTGTGTAAATAACGAAACTAAAGAAGTTAGCATCGTAATCCCTGCACTTGGTCCATCTTTAGGAGTAGCACCTTCTGGCACGTGAATGTGAATATTGTATTTTCCGAAAACATCTGGATTGATGTCAAGTTTTTCGGCATTAGATTTAATGTACTCCAGCGCAATGGTAGCAGACTCCTTCATTACAGTACCTAAATTTCCTGTCATATTTAAAGTCCCTTTACCTTTTGAAATTGCCGATTCTATAAACAGGATATCTCCACCTACTCTCGTCCAAGCTAATCCCGTAACAACTCCAGCAACGTCATTATTTTCGTATTTATCTCGCTCCATTTTGGGAGCACCTAATACGTCAATTATCATTTTATTAGAAACATTTACTTGATATTCCTCCTCCATAGCAATTTTCATTGCTGCGTGGCGAACCATCTTGGCAATTTGCTTTTCTAATGTACGCACTCCACTTTCACGAGTATAGCCTTCTACTATCTTTTCTAATTGAGGTTTCCCAATTTTTAAATGTGTGGATGAAAGTCCGTGTTCTTTTAATTGCTTCGGAAGTAAATGTCTCTTTGCAATTTCAACTTTCTCCTCAATGGTATATCCCGAAACATTGATAATTTCCATTCGGTCTCTTAATGCGGGCTGAATGGTACTCAAACTATTTGAAGTTGCGATAAACATTACTTTAGAAAGGTCATAACCTAACTCCAAAAAATTATCATAAAAGGCATTGTTTTGCTCTGGATCAAGCACTTCTAGCATTGCTGAAGAAGGATCTCCTTGACTCCCAACCGAAAGTTTATCAATTTCATCCAATACAAATACAGGGTTACTCGTCCCAGCTTTTTTAATGCTTTGCACAATTCGTCCTGGCATTGCACCAATGTATGTTTTTCGATGACCTCGAATTTCTGCTTCGTCACGTAAACCGCCTAAAGACATTCTTACATAATTTCGTCCCAAGGCTTCAGCAATGGATTTTCCCAAAGATGTTTTACCCACTCCTGGAGGTCCATACAAGCAAAGAATAGGCGATTTCATATCATTTCGAAGCTTTAAAACAGCCAAATATTCTATGATTCGTTGTTTTACATCATCAAGCCCGTAATGATCTCTATCAAGGATTTTTCGAGCTCTTTTTAAATCGAATTTATCTTTACTGTACTCGTTCCAAGGTAGCTCAAGTACTAAGTCTAAATAATTTCTTTGAATACTAAACTCAGCCACCTGCGGATTCATACGCTGAAGCTTTGCAAGTTCTTTATTAAAGTGCTTTTTTACATCTTCACCCCAATTTTTGGCTTTTCCTCTAGATCGCATTTCTTCAATCTCTGCTTCATTTGAACTTCCACCCAATTCTTCTTGAATGGTCTTCATTTGCTGGTGAAGAAAATACTCACGTTGTTGTTTAGAAATATCACTTTCCACTTTGGACTGAATATCCATTCGCAGCGAAAGCTTTTGCAATTCAATATTTAAATATTTCAGCGTTTCCATTGCACGTTGTTGCAAATCGTTTATCTCTAAAAGCTGTTGCTTTTCTTTTACTGAAATATTCAGATTGGAGCACACAAAATTGATTAAGAAAGGTACACTTTCAATATTTTTTATAGCAAAAGCGGCATCTGATGGGATATTTGGGCTATCCTTAATAATATCAATGGCTAATTCCTTTATCGAATCGATCACAGCACCAAAATGCTTGTCATCCTTTGCAGGTCGAGCTTCGGCTACTTCTTTAATAGTAGCAGTTAAATAAGGATCTGTAGTAACTAATTGAGAAACTTCGAACCGTTTTTTCCCTTGAATAATTACGGTGGTATTTCCGTCGGGCATTTTTAAAACGCGTAAAATTCTAGCTACGGTTCCAACGGTGTTAATATCATCTACACCAGGGTTTTCTTTAGTTTCATCTTTTTGCGAAACAACCCCAATAACCTTGCTTCCTTTATTGGTTTCGTTAATGAGTTTTATAGATTTATCTCTTCCGGCTGTAATAGGAATTACCACTCCAGGGAATAGAACTGTGTTTTTTAAAGGTAAAATTGGAAGTGTTTCTGGCAATTCTTCTTTTGCCATGGCATCCTCATCTTCGGGCGTCATTAAAGGAATTAACTCGGCATCTTCATTTAAATCTTGAAATGACAAACTGTCTATGGGTATCAATTTTGTTTTCGTCATAATAATTTTTAAGACATTCTGTCGCAAAAATAAAATTTGCAACGGTCTTCTTTAGTAAATTAGTGTCGTAAATAGGCTGTAATTGGTTGTAAAATCAACTTTTAAGCTATTTTTTTCATTCTTATAATTCAATAGTTATGCCATCTCATATTTTTTTTGTTGTAAGTGTAACATTTTTAACCCCTGTATATCTCTATACTAAACAATTGTTTTTTTGGCACTAACCGATCAAAAAATAGAATCATTACTCGCTCTTTGTCAGAAGGGAAATCAGTTGGCACAACTGGAGGTGTACAATCGTTACAGTAAGGCTATGTATAATACCGCCTTACGAATTGTTAAAAACACATCAGAAGCCGAAGACGTTATGCAAGAATCTTTTATAGCTGCATTTAGCAAATTAGATTCTTTTAAAGGCACAGCAACCTTTGGATCCTGGTTAAAGCGAATTGTAATCAACAATAGCATTGTGCAATACCGAAAAAGCCAACGATTTACAGAACTACCCGAATATGGAATAAAGGAAGAAGCCGATGAAGGTTTTGGGATTGAAAGTGAAGATTATAGTAATACAAGAGTAGCACAGCTACTAAATTGTATGGAAACGCTTCACGATAGTTACAAAACAATTCTTACGCTTCACTTTATTGAAGGCTATGATTACGAAGAGATTTGTGACATACTTCAAATAAGTTATGCCAATTGTAGAACCATGATTTCCAGAGCCAAAGAGAGTTTAAGAGCTAAATTAACAGTAAGCGTATGAAACAAAATGACACCATAGAAGAATTATTTGAAAGATTACAAGGTTCTTTCGACACCCAAGAGGCACCAGTAGGTCATCAACAACGATTTATAAAAAAGTTGAAGGCCCAGCACCCACCTAAAACACATATGTCTTGGTGGAAGCCATTATCTGTTGCTGCATCCATTCTTTTACTTATTGGAATAGGCTTTTTTAGTTTAGTTCAAAAAGAGAATACTGCAGATTTGGCAAGTATCTCTCCAGAAATGGAAAAGACACAATCCTTTTTCGTGACAACCATCAACCAGGAAATTGAAACATTAAAAAGCTTTCAGGATGAGGATACCAAGCATCTCGTTCAAGACGCTCTAAAGCGATTGGAAGTCTTGGAAAAAGATTATGAAAAACTAAAAGTAGATTTGGTGCAAAGTGGTAACGACAAACGGGTTGTCGCTGCTATGATTGCAAATTTTCAAAGCCGAATTGACATTTTAGAACAGGTATTCTCGACCATGGAAGAAGTAAAAACACTTAAAGCAAACAAAGATGAAACAACTATTTAATATATGCCTTTTGGCAGTACTAATCCCAGCATTAGTATCGGCCAATAATGACCCCAAATTTAACGGGAAATACACCAAAGAAAAAAAACTGAAAAAAGAATTTACTGTAAATGCCGAAGCAGGGCTTACCGTTGATAATAGTTATGGAAACATTGATATTGTCACTTGGAACGAAAATAAAATTGTTATCGAAGTTCATATTATAACCAATGGCAATGATGAAGAAAGAGTACAAGAAAAATTGGACAATATTGATGTAGACTTTTCAGGTAGCGCATCAAAAGTAACTGCAAAAACAATTTTTAAAGACCGCAAAAGTTCTTCGTGGAGCTGGTGGGGAAATAATAATAAAAATGTCCATATGGAAATTAATTACACCATAAAGATGCCAATTACTAACAGTGTAGACTTAAGCAATGACTACGGAAGTATAAACCTTAATGAGATAAGAGGAAATGCCAAAATAAATTGCGATTATGGGCAACTAAACCTTGGAAGACTATTAGCAGACAATAACTATCTCAATTTCGATTATACCAAAAACTCTACCATTAATTATATGAAAAGCGGAAAGATAAATGCAGATTATTCTAGTTTTACTCTGGACAAGGTAGAATATCTAGAGTTAAATGCAGATTATACCAATTCTGAAATTAATGAAGTAGCAAGCATTAATTACAATAATGATTATGGTAAACTACAAGTTGGAAAAGTAGGAAAACTAGTAGGTCGAGGCGACTATATCCCGTTGAAAATAAATATACTTACTGAAAGCCTAAATGTGAACACTGATTATGGATCGGTAACGGTAGAACGAATGACTTCTTCTGTTAAAGATGTTGTTGTAGATTCAGATTATGCCGGGGTTAAATTGTATTACGATACTAATGCCAGCTTCAATTTTTATGTAGACCTTTCCTACGCCAGTTTTAATGGCGAAGAGGATTTAGAGGTCTTAAAGACATCAAAAGATTATAGCAGTAAAATGTACAGTGGATACTACGGAAAAAAAGACTCCGGAAATTCGATAAATATTAATTCAGAATATGGGGGTGTTACCCTTAAAAAACTTTAAAACCAAAAACTATGCAAACTATGTTAAAATCAATTATGTGTGCTGGACTCTTATTGTTTTCAGTAACAGAAAGCACAGCACAATGGGGTAAAAACAAAGTAGTTGGTAACGGAAATGTTACCACGAAAACTGTTTCCACTGGAGATTACGATGAAATCAAGGTGGTAGGCTCTATGGATGTGCATTTAGAAAGGGGAACAGAAGGAAATATTTCTGTAACCACGGACGATAACCTACACGACTATCTTGCTATTGAAGTTGAAGGAAATGAACTCGTCATAAAAACCAAAAAAGGGTATAATCTGCATACCAAAAAAAGAATTCACGTAACAGTACCTTTTAATGAGCTTTCTGAGGTGAGCCTTACTGGGTCGGGAGATATTGATACTAAGGATACTATTAATGCAAAAGAATTTGAAATTTCTGTAACAGGGTCTGGTGATATCAACCTAAAAATTGATGCGGAAAGTATTGACTCAAAGATTACGGGGTCTGGAGACGTAACGCTGGAAGGTTCAACAAATAATCTTTCGGTCACTGTTACAGGAAGTGGTGACTTTAAAGGTTTCAATTTGCAATCTAACAACACCGAAGCCCGTGTAAACGGGTCTGGAGATGCCAAAGTAGTTGCAAATCAAAGTATAAATGCACGTGTGAGTGGCTCTGGTGATATTGTATATAAAGGAAATCCCGAGCGTAAGGATACTAAAACTTCAGGTTCTGGGGATATCTCTTCCTATTAAAAAGAAAATGATATAAATAAAAAGCCACTCATCGAGTGGCTTTTTTATTGTTTTGAAATTTTGATTATTGTAATGTAATTACAAAGTAACCACTAGTCACTTCATAAACAGTAGGGTCATTTCCTAAAGGGTCTACGGCAGAAAAGCTGAAAGCACCTTCTAATATTCCAGTGCTATATTCGTAGCTATAAATAGAAAACACTCCTGGGTTTGATTTAAACAATATAGAGCCTCCAATGTTTGGATTATGGATACCCACTACTTCATCACCTGTTTCAAAAAAAGGAGACATTTCATAATTTCCTACTTCAATATCTATAGGGAATGAAATTGTAAGGCTTCTATTTGTAACAGAATCTATTGTAGTAATATTTATTATAGTCTCACCATTAAATGGATTTTGAGTTATTTCTATAGAATCATAAGTGTATTCTTGCCCATCAATATCAATAGTAAAGATATCTTCTACTCCGCCACTACTTTCAATAAAATCAATTGTAAATGCACCTTCAGTAACTTCAACAATTTCTCCACCTACAATTGGGTCTTGTCCCGAAAATGAAAAAGTTGCTGTCATTTTTCCAGTATTGGCACCAAATTCAGTAAATGTAATAGTTCCAGTTTCTGGTATAGCAGTAAAGGATTCTCCTCCCACGCCATCATTATAACTTGCAAAAAGTATTGCACCATTAGATATAGGCATGTCTGCTGGTGGGAATGTATAAGTTCCTACTCCACCTATATCTTCTGGAATATCAATTCTTATCTGAGCCCCACTAGCTGTTGTAGCAGTGATGTTAATCATAGGGGTTTCAGACACAATGACACGGTTCACCTCAATAGTTTCGTCAACAAACTGAGTAAGATTAACCTTAGCAAAAAAGCTTGCTTCAGGATCAACATTTTCTTCGACGATTACTTCACATTGATTAGGTTCTGCACTACCACTCACAAGTTCGAAATAAACTCCTACGAAAACACCATTTGTTACAACTACAGATTCACTTACACCATTTACTTGCCTGATAGCACTAAATTGAAAAGTACCTGCAATTTTTAAATTATTAGCGTCAATAGCAATGATTCTTGCTGAACCAGAACCTCCAACATCTCCTAAAGTAGAAAAAGAATCATTGTCATTAACTAAAGAGTACTCTGCAGAGCTACTAGCTAAAGATAAATCATAAGTACAGATTCCTGTATTTTCTATTTGTAGCGTAACTACATTTCCTCCTGCATCAGTTGCTTTTAAATTTAAAACCCCATCTGTTAGTTCAGCAGTTATAGCAGTAGCCTCAAAGTTTTCACCGTCTATAATTGCTGTAAACTCCCCATTTTCAGTTCCTGTGTCATCGGTAATAAATTCTCCTTCTAGAGTCTCATTTGTACAACTTGAAAAACTTAATGCAAATAGGGCAAGGAGCATCCAGTTTAAAATAATCGCTTTTTTCATAAAGTAAGTAAGTTAATTCGCATAGGTATGTAACGCAAACATAAGTAAAAATTGTTTAATCTAATTGATTTCTTGGCACTCTAAACAATAAAATGATACCAATTAAAAAGAAAATAAACAAAAATAAAATGGCATTTCGCATACTTCCAGTTAATTGATCAATAGAGGCAAATATTCCCATTCCTATAACAATTCCTATCTTTTCAGCAACATCATAAAAACTAAAATAGGAGGTAGTATCTTCTGTTTCTGGTAAAAATTTTGAATACGTTGAGCGCCCCAAAGATTGTATTCCCCCCATAACAAAACCTACACATGAGGCAGCAATATAAAACTGTAAGGGGCTTTCCATGAAATAGGCGTAAAAACATAATCCCATCCAGATGAAATTAATAAAAATAAGAGTATTGATATTGCCAAACTTAGCAGAAGCTCTAGAGGTAAGCACGGCTCCAATCACCGCTACAATTTGTATCACTAAAATACTAATAATCAACCCCATCGTTTTTGCATCATCACTCCCCCATGCTATTTCTTCTTCGCCAAAGTACACTGCTACAAGCATGATGGTTTGTACTGCCATACTAAAGACAAAAAATGCATGTAAATAACGTTTTAATCTGAGGTTATTTTTTAATTGCTTCCAAACTTGTTGTAACTCTCGTAACCCATTAAAAAAAACTGCTTTTGTTACTTTATGACCCGAAGAAGTTCCTTTTGGGAGATAATAAAAAGAGTATTGACTAAACAAAATCCACCATACACCTACGGTGATAAAAGAATAGCGCATCATTTCCATTTTTGAAGCACCATCATCTTGACTCATTACCATGGCAAGGTTTATAATAAGAAGAATGACACTTCCAAAATACCCAAGTGAAAAGCCTTTAGCACTTACCCTATCTTGCTGTTCTGGAAAAGCAATATCTGGGAGATAAGAATTGTAAAAAACCAAACTACCCCAATACCCTATTAAGCCCATAAAATAAAAAAGAATACTTAAATAAATATGGTCTAAACTAAACCAATACAAACCTATACAACCTAATCCCCCTACATAACAAAAGAATTTCATAAAATTCTTTTTATTACCCACATAATCGGCAATTCCTGAAAGGATTGGAGAAGTAAACGCTACCACCAAAAAAGTAAAAGCTGTTACAAACGTAATTAATGCGGTGCTTTTTAACGTGAAGCCAAAAGCATCAACCGTTTTAATTTCTGAAAGAAATAATGCAGAATAAAATATTGGAAAAATAGACGAAGCAATGGTAAGTGTATACACAGAGTTTGCCCAGTCATAAAACGCCCATGCGTTAAGAAGTTTTTTACTTCCTTTTGGTAAGTTAGCCATATCGTATCAAAAAAGCCGCTAAAGGCGGCTTTAATAAAAGTTAGTTATTTCTTGAAAGTGGTCACTCCGTATTTTTTTGCTTCAGCTTTTGCCGCTGGAGCCCATTCTTTAATATTGTTTATTCGTGTATCACTTGAGGGGTGGGTGCTTAAAAATTCTGGCGGTGCTTGTCCTCCAGCATTGGCTTTCATTCGTTCCCACAATTGAGCTGCCACCATAGGTTCATACCCCGCAATAGCCATTAAATACAAGCCTATTTGGTCTGCTTCACTTTCGTGATTTCTACTAAAGGGCAACATCACTCCTACCGTACTTCCTATTCCGTAGGCTTGATTAAAAATCTCTTGATTTTTTGGGTCTTTACTTAACGCTATATTTCCAGCCACAGCTCCTAAAGCCTGTAATTGCCCCGCACTCATTCGCTGTTGTCCATGGTTTGCTAATGCATGGGCAACTTCGTGACCCATAACGGCAGCTAATCCTGCTTCATTCTGCGTAATAGGTAAAATACCTGTATACACTACAATTTTTCCTCCTGGCATACACCAAGCATTTACATCTGGGCTATCCACTAAATTATATTCCCATTGGTAATCCTGTAAATATCCCGCATATCCGTTCGCATTTAAATAGCGTTCTGCAGCAACTGCAATTTTTTGCCCTACACTTTTTACCATTTGTGCATCTTTGGTACCCGATACCACTTTATTTTCAGATAGAAAGCTGCTATACTCTTGAAAAGCCATGGGGAATAACTGCGAGTTTGGCACTAACGCCAAAGTGCTTTTCCCAGTAAAAGGGTTTGTGCTACATGAAAGAAAAAGAGCAATTGCAAAGAGAATAGTGAATTTTTTCATTTTGAAAAATTTAAAAGAATATTTAGATGTTAAATATAACGATATTTACAAATACGATGCCTAAGTGTTTTTAAAATCTATAATTTTGAAATTGGAACGGCTTTTGCAATACCTTTTCAAACTAAAAAAATTACTATGAAAAAAATACTCATTCTTCCGCTCATTGTCATTTCTCTATTTTTAACTGCTTGTGAAGGGCCCCAAGGGCCTCCAGGACCTCCAGGTTTCGATGGAATAAACATTTTAGGACAAGTGTTTGAAGTAACTATAGATTTAAATACAAATACTAATTTTCAACAAGTAATATCAATTCCATCGTCTATTGAAGTATATGAAAGTGACGCTATCCTAGTTTATCGTTGGGAAGGCACTTTTGATGGAGCCGATATCTGGACTCCGCTTCCAGCGACTTACTTTTCTTTAGGGGATACGTTCTTATATACTTTTAACCATACATTTTTTGATGTTAAATTCTTTTTGGATGGAAATTTTGATGTTGCCGAGTTAGGTTCAGAATGGACAGACGACCAAAGTTTTAGAATCGCCATTGTTCCAGCAGAATTTGGTCAAGCCGACCTTACCATGGAGCAGTTAGAAAATTCACCACAAGTGGAGTTTTTAGGAAACTAAAATCAAAAATTTATGAATAAAGTTGTATTGATGCTTTTTGGCTTACTGCTATTAAGCTGTAATTCAAAAGCGCAAACCGAAAAGAAAAAAGAATCCTTTCCTATCACTAAAACGGAAGCCGAATGGAAAGCACAGTTAACTGAGTTACAATATTACGTGCTTCGTGAAGAAGGTACCGAAAGAGCTTTTACCAGCGAATTAAACTTTAATAAAGAAAAAGGAACATACGTTTGTGCAGCTTGCGAAACGCCCCTATTTTTAAGTAAACATAAGTTTGATAGTGGAACAGGTTGGCCAAGTTTCGATAGAGAAATTAAAGGTAATGTTGCCTACGCTACCGATTATAACATTGGCTATGCCCGCACCGAAGAGCATTGTGCCAATTGTGGTGGTCATCTTGGACACGTTTTCAACGACGGTCCTAGAGAAACTACAGGAAAGAGACACTGTATTAATGGTGCTGCCTTAAAATTTATTCCTTCCAGTAAGTAACCTTTTTAAAAAGTAATAATAAACCCTTCAAAACGTAATCTGAAGGGTTTTCTTTTTTTATTGTACTTCAAAAAGCAAACAATACTTCCTTGTTATAGATACATTTCGTAATTTCGTATCTTCTTATAATCACGATTTAATTTCAGAAAATGAGCAAATACGATATTATAGTTTTAGGAAGCGGTCCAGGCGGATATGTAACAGCTATTAGAGCTTCTCAATTAGGATTTAAGACAGCGATTGTTGAAAAAGAAAACCTAGGAGGCGTTTGTCTTAATTGGGGTTGCATTCCTACCAAAGCGTTACTGAAAAGCGCACAAGTTTTTGATTATTTAAAACACGCCGAAGACTACGGACTTACCATAAAAGAATTTGATAAAGATTTTTCCAAAGTAGTACAACGTAGCCGTGGTGTCGCTGATGGCATGAGCAAAGGCGTTCAGTTTTTGATGAAAAAGAATAAAATTGACGTAATAGATGGCTTCGGAAAAATAAAGCCAGGAAAAAAAGTAGATGTAGATGGTAAAGAATACAGTGCAGATCATATTATTATTGCTACTGGAGCTCGCTCTCGTGAGCTTCCTAATTTAAAGCAAGACGGAAAAAAGGTGATTGGTTATCGTGAAGCCATGACGCTGAAAGAACAACCTAAAAAGATGATTGTTGTAGGTAGCGGTGCTATTGGCGTGGAGTTTTCAAACTTTTACAATAGCATGGGTACCGAAGTTACTATTGTAGAGTTTTTACCAAACCTTGTCCCATTGGAGGATGAGGAAGTTTCCAAGCAATTCGAAAAAATATTTAAGAAGAGTGGTATCAATGTAATGACCAACTCTTCCGTAGAAAGTGTGGACACCTCTGGTAAAGGAGTAAAAGCCAAAGTAAAGACTCAAAAAGGAGAAGAAATTCTGGAAGCAGATGTGGTCCTTTCAGCAGTGGGAATAGCTTCAAATATTGAAAATATTGGGTTAGAAGATGTGGGTATTGTAACCGACAAAGGTAAAATTATGGTGAACGATTGGTACCAAACCAACATCCCAGGCTATTATGCCATTGGCGATGTAGTTCCCGGTCCTGCCCTAGCGCACGTCGCTTCTGCTGAAGGAATTACTTGTGTTGAAAAAATTGCAGGAATGCACGTGGAAGCCATTGACTACGGAAACATCCCAGGTTGTACGTATACGTCACCTGAAATTGCAAGCGTTGGATTAACTGAAAAGCAAGCGAAAGAACAAGGCTACGATATTAAAGTGGGTAAATTTCCTTTCTCTGCCAGCGGAAAAGCAAGTGCTTCTGGAGCTAAGGACGGATTTGTAAAAGTAATTTTTGATGCCAAATACGGCGAATGGTTAGGATGCCATATGATTGGTGCCGGTGTCACCGATATGATTGCCGAAGCCGTGTTAGGACGTAAATTAGAGACTACAGGTCACGAGGTACTTAAAGCCATTCACCCACACCCGACCATGAGTGAAGCAGTGATGGAAGCTGTAGCCGATGCCTACGGTGAAGTAATTCACTTATAAAAAAATATTGAAAAGAAAAAGCCGCTGGTCACTGAGCGAAGTCGAAGTGCAGCGGCTTTTTTTATGTTATAAAACTCTGTAATGCTAATTCATAGCTTTGCAATCCAAATCCAAGGATAACGCCCCTAGCGCCTGCTGAGATATGCGAATGATGTCTAAACTCCTCTCTCGCAAACGTATTGGAAATATGCACTTCAATCACAGGAGTTTCAATGGCTTTAACGGCATCCCCAATACCCACCGAGGTATGTGTGTATGCTGCTGCATTTAAAATAATACCATCGTACGAAAAACCAACTTCTTGGATTTTATTTATCAGCTCCCCTTCCACATTCGACTGGTAATGCGAAAGCTCTACATGTGGGTACTTTTCTTTCAAGGTTTTAAAAAACTCTTCAAAAGTTAAGTCTCCGTAGATGTTCTTTTCTCGCTTTCCAAGCAAGTTGAGATTAGGACCATTGATGATGATAATCTTCACTTAAAATAGAATTAATTATTACCTAAAATAATGGGTAATCCTCCATCGCCAGAACCTACCACAACCACTTTGGTATTTGGCGATTCTGCTAGCTTTAAAGTGGCATCAATTCCTTTATCTTGTAAAATCTTATCGGTAAGCGAAGCACTTAAAATACGGTTTGCATCTGCTTTTCCTTGTGCTTCAATAATTACCTTTTCGGCCTCTTTGGCAGCTGTAACTAATCTAAACTCATATTCCAAAGATTCCTGCTCTTGTTTCAGCTTACGTTCGATAGCATCTTTAATCGTGTTTGGTAGCGTTACGTCACGCACTAATACTTCATTGAGTTGAACATACTGGTTGTCTAATATCTTTTTGGTTTCTTCAAAAATTTCTTCCTGAATGACATCACGCTTGCTACTATACAGTTGCTCTGGTGTATAACGTCCCACCACACTTCTGGCCGCACTGCGAATAGCTGGCTGAATTACTCTTTGTAAATAATTTTCACCTAGGGTTTGATGTAAATATCCTAATTGATCATAAACAGGTAGGTACCAAGCTGAGGCATCAATTTGAATTTCTAGTCCGTTTGAAGAAAGTACCTTTAATTGCTCAAAAACTTCCTGTTGGCGTACTTCATAAATAATTACTTCATTCCAAGGTGCTACCACATGAAACCCTTCTCCTAATGGTGGTTCATCAGTGACAACACCCCCTCCAAATGTTTTGTACAAAACACCTGCTTCACCAGATCCAATGGTCACTGCAGATTTTGCTAATACAATCACTAAAACGATGATAATGACAATGCTAAAAATTCCTAGTTTGGGTAATTTATCCATAATATATTTTGTTTTTTAAATTTTAAATAAGTCCGTTATATTTTCTAATAATCCACTCGGCGGAAAGCATAAAAGCTATGAGTCCGAGTAAGTATTTCCAATCTATTAAAGGTACAACTTTTTGCTGGCTTCTTTCGACAGCTTTGTAGCTTTCATTATTTAATAAAGAATTGATTAAGGCGTCAAAATTATCTGAAAAATAACTTTCACCACCTGTATTTGTCGCAACACGCCGAAGCTTTGTTACATTGGCATTCAAAAATTGTTGTTCTACATTAAAATCTAGTATCGTAAAGTTCCCGCTTCTGGAAACAGCTTCATCCTTTACGGAAACTGTAAAGCTATAATCCCCTTGAGGTAAGGAATTTAAATCTACTTCAAAGTAATTATTTTTCAGCAATAGCGGAAATACATCTCTTTTTTTGGTTTCAGTATTTACAATTATAATTTCTAATTGCGCTCGATTATCGAATACAAAACTTTTATCAAAATACTGTGCAGAAACGACTATCGGGTTATTATTATAATAAAATGTTTCGTGGTTAACTTCGAGCCTTGTTCTGCTTTTATTGGATGCTAAATACTGAATCATTTTTCCAACAAATTCATCAAAATCCTGAAAACTTTCAGCATTCAAAAACGTATTAGCGCGCCATTTCCAGATTCCTTCACCATCCCAAATGGCAGTACGCACACCATTTACCTCCATGGAAGCAAATAAAGGACTGCCCGTTGAAAATCCATTTACTTGTTGTTGCAAAAGTACCTCATGAGGCATTTTAATTTCTAATTCACCAAACCGCGTCTGTAAAGGTGGATAGTCTGAAAAACCTATATCTTCAACCGCATAGCTTCCGTAATTTAAATTAAGCACACCCGAAACGTCTTCGGTAGCATTTACGGCTTCCTTTCTGAAATAATTTTGTGCATTGTTAAGAAAATTCCAATCGGTTTGTAAACCCGTGATGGAAATAGTATTCTTTTTCAGCTTTTCAATTTCTGAAAAGACAATAGTAAAGTTTCTATTGGGTTGAAAAAGAATCACCAATTGATAATCATTGATAACCAATGAGGCCTTTTCCGGCTCCATAAAAGTAACTTTTCGTTGTTCATTACTTTCTATTGCCTTTTTTAAAGCTCCCAAATCAGGGTGCTTTAATGTACTTACTATAAGCACTTTTGTAGCTTGATCAATAACTTCAACAGCAAAAACCTTTGTATTATTTGTTTTATTTTTTTCTTCCTGAAGCGGTTCAATAGTGGCACTATAACGCTGTAAACCTACTTTTGTGGAAGGCAATGAAACAGCAATGGTTTGTGCATTGTTAGTTTCAGTAAAACTTACATTTTGCGAATGCACTACACTCCCACCCTGTCGAATGACAAATCGAGAATTTATGTCGTCCTTTCCATGATATACCAAAATAGCTTCGACTGGAAATTCATTCTTTAAAAAGGAATAACGATTGGTATTTAATTGCTCAATTTTTAAATCCATATATTGTGTTGAATCACCTACTATAATAGGATATATTGGATTTGAAAAGGTCAAACTTGAGAACTCATAATCGCTGCCAAAGGTTTGATTTCCATCACTAATTAAAATAGTAGGAGCAACTTCGTTTTTAAACAGGTCTTCAGTGGTTTTAAATGCCTTGTCAATATTGGTTTGCTTCGCCGAAAAAGATACTGAATCTAAAGTACCAAATTCATTTCCAAAGCCAAAAAAACTTACATCAAACTTGCCTTGCAATGCTTCATTATTCTGAATTCGCTCCAGAAGACTTCTTACATTTTCTTCTTGATTTAAAGATATAATTGACGTTGAAGCGTCTACTAATACTGGAAGTTTGGGTTTTTCAACCGTAAAAGTTTCACTTTTAAACTTTGGATTAATTAAAAGTAGAAATAAGCTAAATAGCGTGACAAAGCGCAAAATACCAAATAACCAACTTAGGGAGCGATTGTACTTGGTTTTATAACCATACATGAATACCGCTAATGCAAAAGCAGCAACGCCAGCAATGACAATATAAAGTACGGTTTGTGCGGTCAAATTTTAAATTCTAGGTAAGCATTCCTCCATCAACATTCAAGGTTTGTCCAGTAACATAGGCAGAAAGGTCACTCGCTAAATACACACAGGCATTGGCAATATCTTCGGGTGTACCCCCTCTTTTTAACGGAATAGCATCACGCCATCCTTGTACCGTAGCCTCGTCTAATTTTCCTGTCATCTCGGTTTCAATAAAACCAGGGGCAATGGCATTACAACGGATATTTCGAGAGCCTAATTCTAGAGCTACCGATTTAGTAAAACCAAGTATTCCAGCCTTTGAAGCAGCATAATTGGTTTGTCCAGCATTTCCTTTGACTCCCACAACAGAACTCATATTAATGATAGATCCCGATCGCTGTTTTAGCATCGCTCGCTGAACGGCTTTGGTCATATTAAAAACAGACTTTAGATTTACTTCAATTACCTTGTCGAAATCTTCTTCTGAAATCCGCATTAATAAGTTATCCTTGGTAATTCCAGCATTATTTATAAGAATATCGATAGCACCAAAGTCTTCCAAAACTTGTTCTGCTAACTTTTGTGATTCATCATAATTGGAAGCATCGCTCTTATATGCTTTTGCCTTCACTCCTTGTTTTGAAATCTCGTCTGCTAGTGCTTCGGCAGCCTCTGCGGAAGAATTATAGGTAAAGGCTACATTAGCTCCATGTTGGGCAAAAATTTCAACAATTCCCTTTCCAATTCCACGGCTTCCCCCTGTTATAATGGCTGTTTTACCTTGCAATAATTTCATGATACGTTTGTTTACTGTTGAATTTCAAATATAGGAAATCGCTTTGGCTTTCCCATAAAAAAAGCCTTGCTATTTGCAAGGCTTTTCAATTTATACTTTATAGATTAACCTAGGACTTCGGCTACTTTTTTTCCTATTTCTGCTGGAGAATCCACTACGTGAATTCCGCAAGCTCTCATAATTATCTTTTTGGCTTGTGCAGTATCATCACTTCCACCAACAATAGCACCAGCGTGTCCCATAGTACGACCAGCAGGAGCCGTTTCACCAGCAATAAATCCAACGATAGGCTTTTTACTTCCACTATTCTTATACCAGTTGGCAGCATCTGCTTCTAACTGTCCTCCTATTTCCCCAATCATCACCACGGCTTCAGTTTCAGGATCATTAATTAATAACTCTACGGCCTCTTTGGTGGTGGTTCCAATAATAGGGTCTCCTCCAATTCCAATGGCAGTTGTAATTCCGAGTCCTTGTTTTACTACTTGATCTGCCGCTTCATACGTAAGTGTTCCCGATTTTGAAACAATTCCCACTCTTCCTTTTTTGAAAACAAAACCAGGCATAATACCCACTTTAGCTTCTTCAGGAGTAATCACCCCTGGGCAATTAGGCCCAATCAAACGGCAATCTCTATCTTTTACGTAGGCAGCTGCTTTAATCATATCTGCAACAGGAATTCCTTCGGTAATAGTGATAATTACTTTTATTCCTGCTTCGGCAGCTTCCATAATAGCATCTGCTGCAAAGGCTGGCGGAACAAAAATAATACTGGTGTCTGCTCCTACTTTAGCAACCGCTTCGGCAACTGTATTAAAAACTGGCTTGTCCAAATGTGTTTGACCGCCTTTTCCAGGAGTTACTCCTCCTACTACATTGGTTCCGTATTCGATCATCTGCCCAGCATGGAAAGTTCCTTCGCTACCTGTAAAACCTTGAACAATAATTTTTGAATTTTTATTAACTAATACACTCATGGAGTACTTATGGTTTTAAATTTTGAAGTGCAAAGGTAGTTTTTTGTCCTTTTTTATAAAAGGAATTATACCTTTACTTTATGGTAAGATTCTGTAGTGTCATCGTTATCCGTTACTGGCTGACTCACTTGATATCCACGGTATAATTTTTCGTCTTTTACTTCCCAAATGGCAATAAAATGTGAAATTCCCAACTCTTCATCGGGGTTTTCGAACGTGCGAACATAATATTTATAACGAATAGTTACGTGATTATCATCTTGAAGCATATGACTCACTTCAACTCGTAAACCAGTATAGGTGCGACGAATTTCTTCGAAAAATTGTACCAGATCATCGTAGTTTTTGATGGAAAGCCCATCACTACTATTCCAGATAAGTATTAACTCTGGATGAAAGAATTTTTTTAGAACTGTTTTGTCTTTTAATATATCTGAAAGGTAGAAATTACGTACAATTTCTTTGGCAGTTTTGCTCATGATAGTTTATCAAGTTTTTCAATAATGTCTGGAATAAGTCTAATGGAAGCTAATTCCTTATATTTTTTTCTGAATTCATCTGCAGGAGTTCCAAAATAGGATTTATTAGCCTCAAGCGATTTACTCACACCACTTTGCGCAGAGATAATGACTTTTTCACCAATGGTAATTCCGCTTGTAATTCCAACCTGTCCCCAAATAGTGACAAAGTCCTCAATAAGAACACAGCCTGCAATGCCCACTTGTGAAGCGATTAAACATCGTTTCCCAATAACTGTATCGTGACCTACATGAACCTGATTATCAATTTTAGTTCCTTCTCCTATTATTGTTGAAGCACTTACTCCCCTATCTATGGTGCAAAGGGCTCCTAAGTCTACTTCATCTTTAATAACGACATTTCCACCACTTATCAATTTATCAAATTTCTCAGGTCTATTTTTATAATAAAAAGCATCGGCACCAAGCACTGTTCCTGCATGGATTGTAACATTATTTCCAATGACGGTATGGTCATAAATAATAACATTAGGATGAATTAAACAATTATCGCCAATAGTTACATGATTACCTACAAACACATTAGGCTGAATAACAGTATTCTTTCCAATTTTTGCTGATTCTGAAATAACTGCTCTAGCCATTTCAAAGGGTCGAAAATGATTGGTAAGTTTATTAAAATCACGGAAAGGGTCTTCAGAAATTAACAAGGCTTTTCCTTTGGGACATTCCACTTCTTTATTTATAAGAATAATAGTCGCCAAGGATTGAAGCGCCTTATCGTAATATTTTGGATGATCCACAAACACAATGTCGCCAGGCTGCACTACATGAATTTCATTCATCCCAAGAACTGGAAAATTGGCATCGCCTTTATAGTCGCAATTTATTATGCGAGCAATGTCTTCTAACGTTTGTGGTTTTTGAAATTTCACTTAAAAAAAATTTGAATCCCAAATATAAAAAAATCCCATCTCAAAAAGGATTGAGATGGGATTTATATTTTCATAGAATAAAATCTATTCTTTCATACGCTCTTGATACTGACCTTTTTCGGTATCGATCCTAATTTTATCACCTTCATTAATAAACAAAGGAACATTTACTTGTGCACCCGTTTCTACTGTGGCTGGTTTTGTAGCATTGGTTGCTGTGTTTCCTTTTACACCAGGCTCAGTAGCGGTAACTTCAAGAATTACATGCACTGGCATTTCAACCGAAAGTGGCATATTATCTTCAGAATTTATAATCACTGTTACTACTTCTCCTTCTTTTAATAAATCGGGTCTGTCTAATGCGCTTTCCTGTAATTGAATTTGGGTGTAATCTTCCGTATTCATAAAATGATAGGTTGGACCTTCACTGTATAAATATTGAAATTTGTGTGTTTCAACACGAACATCTTCAATTTTATGTCCAGCAGAAAAAGTATTATCAATGACTTTTCCTGTAGTGACACTTTTTAGTTTTGTTCTCACAAAAGCAGGTCCTTTTCCAGGTTTAACGTGAAGAAATTCGATAATTTTAAAAATGTCGTGATTGTATCGAATGCACAATCCTTTTCTTATATCTGATGTACTCGCCATATTATTTTAATGTTTTTTAATTCTGAAAATAACCTTTCATAATACCTCGTTTAGAATTTTTGATGAACTGAAGGATTTCATCACGCTCTGGAGTCGCTTCCATTTCGGCTTCGATAATTTGCGACGCTTGGGTATTATTATAATTTTTTTGATAGAGGATTCGGTAAATATTCTGAATCTCACTTATTTTTTTTGGGTCAAATCCTCTTCTTCGCAGTCCTATAGAGTTTATCCCTACATAGGAAAGGGGCTCACGAGCGGCTTTTACATATGGAGGAACGTCTTTTCTAACCAATGAACCTCCAGTAACAAAAGCGTGATTCCCTATCATACAAAACTGATGTACCGCTGTCATACCTGCTAACACTACATAATCACCAATGGTGATGTGTCCGGCAAGCGTACTATTGTTTGAAAAAATACAATTATTACCTACAAAACAATCATGTGCAATGTGGCAATAGGCCATAATAAGACAGTTATTACCCACCACGGTTTTACCGCGGTCAATAGTTCCTCTATTAATAGTAACATACTCTCTTATGGTAGTATTATCGCCAATTTCTGCAGTGGTTTCTTCATCTTGAAATTTCAAGTCCTGCGGAATAGCAGAAATTACGGCCCCAGGAAAAATGTTACAGTTTTTTCCAATTCTAGCTCCTTCCATTATTGTTACATTGGATCCAATCCAAGTTCCTTCGCCAATAACTACATTATTATGAATGGTAGTAAATGGTTCTATTACTACATTTTTGGCAATTTTTGCCCCAGGATGAACATATGCTAACGGTTGATTCATTCAGTGTTTTTTGTTTTTACTATTTGAGCCATAAGCTCGGCTTCAGTGACTAATTTATCATTTGCATAAGCATTACCTTGCATATGAACAATTCCCCTTCTAATTGGAGTTATTAACTCTAAATTAAAGATTAAAGTATCCCCAGGGTTTACTTGTTGTTTAAATTTCACATTATTTATTTTCATAAAAAATGTAAGGTAGTTTTCTGGATCTGGAACCGTACTTAACGCTAAAATTCCTCCTGTTTGTGCCATTGCTTCAACAATTAATACCCCTGGCATTACAGGTGCTCCGGGAAAATGTCCCACAAAAAAAGGTTCGTTCATGGTGACGTTTTTCAGACCAACCACGTGATTACTAGAAAGCTCTAATATTTTATCTACCAATAAAAAAGGCGGTCTATGCGGCAACATAGCCATGATTGCATTGACATCTTTTACTGGCGTTTTGGTAATATCAAATTTTGGAATTTTATTGCGCTTTTCAATTTTTATAATTTTTGAAAGCTTTTTTGCAAATTGAGTATTTACAAAGTGTCCGGGTTTATTAGCAATCACTTTACCTCTAATTCGCGTACCTACCAATGCTAAATCTCCAATGACGTCAAGTAATTTATGTCTCGCAGCCTCATTAGGGTGATGCAGGGTTAAATTATCAAGAATCCCATTAGGCTTCACCGAAATTTTATCTTTTTTGAAGGCGCTTCGGAGCTTTTTCATAGTTTCTTCTGAAAGCTCTTTATCGACATACACAATGGCATTATTTAAATCACCTCCTTTTATGAGTCCGTGCTCTAAAAGCATTTCTATTTCATGTAAAAAACTGAAGGTTCTTGAATCAGCAATTTCGTCTTTAAATTCTGAAAGATGTTTTAATGATGCATTTTGAGTTCCTAAAACCTTTGTCCCAAAGTCCACCATTGCCGTAACTTGGTATTCTTCTGCAGGAATGATTGTAATTTCACTTCCAGATTCTTCATCTAGAAATGAAATGACTTCTTCTACGATATATTCTTCACGTTCTGCTTCTTGTTCTTCAATGCCTGCTTTTTCAATTGCTTCCACAAAATACTTTGAAGATCCGTCCATTATAGGAGGTTCTGAAGCGTTTAATTCAATTAAACAATTATCTACTTCCATCCCTACCAAAGCTGCTAAAACGTGCTCTGAGGTTTGAATCTTTACGCCCAATTTTTCAAGATTTGTCCCTCGCTGCGTATTTACAACATAATTTGCATCTGCTTCTATAATTGGATTTCCTTCTAGGTCTACTCTCACAAAGGCATAACCGTAATCTACAGGAGCAGGTTTAAAAGTAATGGTCACTTCTTTTCCAGTGTGAAGCCCCACACCCGTTAATGAAACTTCTTTACTTATGGTTCGCTGTTTTGCCATACGGTTAGTTGTCTTTTAATTTTTTTTCAAAAGTATTAAAACGCTCGACAATTTTAGGAAGATTCTTAAAATGAACATAGCTTTTATTATAGTCTCCATAATTTAAGGCTGGAGATCCTTGAACAACTTCGTTATCTTTTAAATTGCGACCAATACCACTTTGAGCTTGTATGCGGACATTATTTCCAATTACTAAATGCCCAACAATACCTACTTGCCCCCCAATCATACAGTTTTCACCAATCTTAGTGGAACCAGCAATACCTGTTTGAGCAGCAATAACGGTATTTTTACCAATTTCAACATTATGTGCAATTTGAATTTGATTATCCAATTTTACACCCCTTCTTAGGATGGTTGAACCTAAGGTCGCTCTATCAATGGTTGTACCAGCACCTATATCGACATAATCTTCAATAATAACGTTTCCTGTTTGAGGTACTTTAATGTACTCTCCTTTTTCATTAGGTGAAAACCCAAATCCATCTGCACCAATGATAACGCCACTATGAATTACTGAATTATTACCAATAATAGATTCAGAGTAAATTTTAGCTCCTGCAAAAACAACAACATTATCGCCTAAAGTGGTGTTATCACCAATATAAACGTTGGGATAAATCTTTACATTATCCCCTATTTTTACATTTTCACCTATATATGAAAATGCACCTATATATATATTGTCTCCATGGGTGACACTTTCAGAAATAAAAGCAGGCTTTTCAATTCCTGTTTTATTCATCTTTACTTGGTTGTAATATTCTAGTAATTTTGAAAAGGATTTATACGCATCCTCTACCCTAATTAAAGTAGTTTTAATGGGGCTTTCTACAACAAACTCATTGTCTACAATTGTTATGGACGCTTCAGTTGTATATAAATAGGGTTTGTATTTAGGATTTGCCAAAAAAGTGAGGCTCCCCTGAGTTCCTTCTTCAATCTTTGCAAGTCTTGAAACCTCAATTTCTCCATCTCCCTCCACGGTTCCTTCTAAAATGCCTGCTATCTGGTTGGCTGTAAAGTTCATTTTTAGGTTTATGAGTGCAAATATAAAAAAAGCAATGCTAATCTATCTTTGGATAACATAGATAATGTTTCACTACTGTTTTTGACAGTGCTTTAATATTTAATTGATCACTGGCTTTAGCCACATCTACTACTTTACCGTTCTTTTTAAGCAGATAAATATTTTCTTTATCCATACGGTATGCTTGGTTGGATATTTCGCCAGTGAATACAAAATAAGATGCTTCTTCTTCCGAAAGGTTGTGCTTCTTTATCACCTGAATTCGTTTTTCGTTTATTTTCTCTTCAGAAAAAGGAACATATTTAATTTTTATTTTCAGAAGGTTTCTATGTAAAAGCATTGTAGAAATCTTCGACAATACTACATCTTTGTTGCTAGACCAAGTTTTTATCGCTGATAAAATATCTATATCATCTAACTTTGAAAATATCTTTAGCGTTTCAGCAGAAAAGTCTTCTTTTGAAATTCTTTTATTTAAAAAATAGGATAATGCTTCACTAGCTGGTAACGATTCTCCTTTTAAGGAAAGATACTTTGCTCTTTTCAGAAGACCTAAAAGCAATTGTTCTGCTACAAGAGATGTTTTATGAAGGTAGACTTGCCAATACATAAAACGTCTGGCCACAATAAATTTTTCAACTGAATAGATTCCCTTCTCTTCTACTACCAATTCATCATCATGCACATCCAGCATGGCAATTAAACGTTGTGAGCTTACATTTCCTTCTGCTACTCCCGTGTAAAAACTATCACGTCGCAAATAATCAAGCCTATCCATATCCAATTGTCCAGACACTAATTGATGCATAAACTTCCTGGGGCATTCATTTTTAAAAATGGCAATTGCACCGCTTAGTTTACCCTCAAACTCTTTATTTAGGGCATTCATAAAAATAAGTGAAAGCTCTTCGTGACCAATACCTTCCACAATAGAATGCTCCATAGCATGTGAAAAAGGCCCATGTCCTATATCATGTAACAGGATAGCAATATATAAATCTTGTTCCTCTTCTTTGGATATTTCTACACCCTTGGATTTAAGAACTTGTACAGCACGTTGCATCAAAAACATAGCACCTAAAGCATGATGAAAACGTGTGTGATGTGCTCCTGGATACACCAAGTAAGACATTCCCATTTGGGAGATTCTTCGAAGCCTTTGAAAAAAAGGGTGTTCTATGAGTTTAAAAACCAACTCACTTGGTATGGTTATAAATCCATACACAGGGTCATTCACGATTTTTAGTTTGGTAGTTCCTGTCAAACTTTAACTTTAAATTAATAGTGCTACTTTTAGTATTGGAATACTACAAAGCTATTTTTGTTGTTATATACATAGCTGAACAAATTCAGTACTAAACAAAACTTCACAAATATACATATATGAGCGAGATAAAAGTACTTTGGGTAGATGATGAAATTGACTTGTTAAAACCACACATTATATTTCTGGAAAATAGAAATTACAAAGTAACTACGGCTCAAAGTGGTTCGGAAGCTCTTGAAGAAATTCATAAAGACGATTTTGATATTATTTTCTTAGATGAAAATATGCCTGGTCTTACAGGACTGGAAACCCTTGCTGAGATAAAAGAGCAAAAAGATTCTATACCAGTTATAATGATTACCAAAAGTGAAGAAGAGTATATCATGGAGGAAGCTATTGGATCTAAAATAGCCGACTACCTCATAAAGCCAGTGAATCCGAATCAAATTCTGCTAAGCTTAAAAAAGAATTTGGACCATTCCAGACTTGTTTCTCAAAAGACAACTTCAAACTATCAACAAGAGTTTAGAAAGATTTCCATGGATATGTCTATGGTAAATTCCCCTAAGGAATGGGCAGACCTTTATCAAAAGTTAGTGTATTGGGAACTGGAGCTTGAAGAAATTGAAGACAACAGTATGGTAGAAATACTGGAAAGCCAAAAAACAGAGGCTAATATTCAGTTTTGTAAGTTTATTGAAAAAAATTATGCCTCCTGGTTCGACGGAAGTGACGAAGCTCCTATAATGTCGCATACACTTTTTAGAGAAAAGATAATGCCAGAAATTAAAAACACACCTACTTTACTAGTTGTTGTGGATAATTTAAGGTATGATCAATGGAAAGCGTTTGAACCTATGCTCTCTAGTTTTTACAAAAAAACAAACGAAGAAATTTTTTACAGTATTTTACCCACTGCCACCCAGTATGCTCGAAACGCTATATTTTCTGGTTTAATGCCAAGTGATATGGAGAAATTATATCCTAATTTTTGGCTTAATGACACAGACGACGGTGGAAAAAATTTATACGAAGAAGATTTTCTTAAAGCTCAGTTGAAAAGACTCGGCGTCAATCTAAATTGGAGTTATCATAAAATATCCAGTTTGCGACAAGGAAAAAAACTATCTGACAATTTTAAATCTCATAAAAATGAAGATCTCACAGTTGTAGTATACAACTTTGTGGATATGCTTTCTCACGCCAAAACCGAGATGGAAGTAATAAAAGAATTGGCATCCACAGATAAATCGTATCGTTCGTTAACAAAAAGCTGGTTTAGAAATTCCCCCTTAATGGAGATAATTCAACAAGCGGCTCAATCTGGTTTTAAACTTATTATCACTACAGATCACGGAACTATAAACGTGAAAAATCCTTCAAAAGTAATTGGAGATAAAAACACAAGTTTAAATTTAAGGTATAAAACAGGAAGAAGCCTTTCTTACGAAGATAAAGACGTATTAGCGGTAAAGGATCCAAAGACAGTGCACCTACCTACTATAAATATGAGTAGCTCCTTTATATTTGCAAAAGGAGATTTGTTTTTTGCATACCCAAACAATTACAATCACTACGTAAGTTATTTTCGAAATACCTACCAACATGGAGGTGTTTCGTTAGAGGAAATGCTCATTCCCTTCTCAACTTTGATTCCTAAATAATTATTTTGTAGGAATTTACATATAATCTTACTTTTTATCCGATTTTATGTACTATAATCGAAAATAATTCTATATTTGTTTCAGCCCTTGAATCATGAAACGTACATACACACTTGCAGAATTATCAGACATTGCTAGTATGATTCTTGAAACTGTAACTTCCAAGACACTATTACTTTATGGTGAAATGGGGGTTGGCAAAACAACTTTGGTGAAAGAGTTAGCGCTAAAGCTAGGTGTTAAAGAATCTATTAGCAGCCCTACTTTTTCCATAGTTAATGAATATATGTTGCCAGAGGATAAATTGTATCATTTTGACTTTTATAGAATAAATGATGACATTGAAATATTAGATATTGGTATTGAAGATTATTTTGAATCAGATCATTGGAAATTGATTGAATGGCCAGAAAAGGTGAGTGATAGTCTTATGCCACAAAATAGAACAATAGTAAAATTGACCAAAAATAAAAACGGAAGCAGAACATTACACATAGTGCCAATGAACTAAACAACGAGCGTACGAAACTAAATAGTTATGAAAATATACTTATCTTATTATAAGATTAGTGTATGAATATTTCACAATAGGGTAAACTATACAAAATACCACTAAACTATTTGAAATACTTGTTTTTTTTCGTGATAGGTTTGTAATATAAACCTCACAAAAAAACCTAGTATTATGAAACTTAAGTACTATTTAATCGTTGCAATGTTTGGAGCCGCACTATTTGTGTCTTGTACTCCTGAAAGCGTAAATGATGGACAAACCGACCAACAAGTCGATAAAACACTTAAACCACTCCAGAACGGCTAGTAAATCATTAGCTTATGGAGGGATTATCGTTTTATTAATTGCGGTATCTCCATTTTTATTTTATTCTTATAAAAGTTTCCCAGAATCTCAAGTCTGGGAGACTTCTCTATTTTCCCTAAAGACCTCTTTTCCAGATTGGTATTCGTTTGCTTGGTACTTTACTGGAAAGGCCATACCCTTATATCTGCTACTTCTTTGGTTTTTTACTTGTCGCGATTGGTGGCACTGGATTATTCTTGTTCCTATTGCCATGTATGCCTTCCAATTATGGGGAGTAATCAACGAAAGTAACAATCTAGACGAATTAGAATTATATTACTTAGTACCACTAATGCTATTCTTAGTTCCAGCGGTCTATTTAATTAGAGCAAAGCTATTTAATAAAGTTAGGGGCAATGACTTAAAGTCTTTTGAAGAAGAGTTAAGTTCCCAAAAAACCTTCTGGCAGCAAATCAAAGATTTATTCCAATAAATCACATTCTATTTTTTAAAATTTATTAGTAACTTGGCGTAAGCAATACGTCTATACTATGTCAAGCTCCACTTCCCCATTTACCAAAGCACAGCTCATCCCGCAGGAAGAAACTTTGGAGATTACCCGAAATAAAACGGAATTGTATATAGGCATCCCCAAAGAGACGCACTTTCAAGAAAAACGTATTTGCCTTACCCCAGATGCCGTGGCAGCTATTGTGGGACAGGGAAATAAAGTACTCATGGAAAAAGGAGCTGGGGATGAAGCCGGTTTTCCAGATTCAGATTACAATGAAGCGGGGGCACAACTCACTCACGATACCGAAAAAGTATTTGGCTGCCCTATCATTTTAAAGGTGGAACCCCCTACTTTAGAGGAAATTAAATGGATTCAGCCCAAAACATTATTAATTTCTGCATTACAACTTAAAACTCAAAAGAAAGAATATTTTGAACAATTAGCCAAAAAAAAGGTCACTGCACTGGCCTTTGAATTTATAAAAGACGAAGATGGCACCTACCCTGCTGTCAAGGCTTTAAGTGAGCTAGCAGGTACTGCCTCAGTCTTAATTGCTGCCGAATTGATGGCGTATGGTAACAATAGTAATGGTCTTTTATTCGGAAATATTAGTGGCGTTCCTCCCTTAGAAGTTGTTATTATTGGCGCAGGAACGGTAGGACAGTTTGCTGCGAGATCTGCCATAGGATTAGGCGCTAGCGTTAAGGTTTTTGATAGTTCTATTCCAAGGCTTAGAAATTTACAACTCGTAGTAGGTCAATCCATTTTTACGTGTACACTGCAACCCAAATATCTTTTAAAAGCATTGCGAAGATGCGATGTGGCTATTGGAGCGCTTCGCGGAAGTAATCGATCTCCTGTTGTCGTTACCGAAACGATGGTCGAAAACATGAAAAAAGGTGCCGTAATAATTGATGTGAGTATCGATATGGGTGGCTGCTTTGAAACGTCCGAAATGACATCTCATGATAAACCTACTCATGTAAAACACGGTGTGATTCATTACGGTGTACCTAATATTCCAGCAAAATATCCAAAAACGGCGTCCATTGCCATTAGTAATATTTTTACACCATACCTTTTTGATATAGCCGAGTCCGGCGGCATTGAAAATGCACTTCGTTTTGATAATGGTTTAAAAAATGGATTGTATTTTTACCGCGGTATTTTAACCAATCAAACGGTTGGTAATTGGTTTAGTATGCCACATAGCGATATTAATCTTCTAATTTTTTAGCATTGAGTCTTTTTAAACGATTTCTTTATTACTTTGGAGGATTCTCCATCGGGTTGGTCATTTTATTTTTCTTTTTAGGCGGAAAAAAGGCGTCTTGCGACTATGGCCCAAATGCACGTACCCTTAAAAATATAAGATCTAAAAATAGAGTTATAAGCCCCGAAGTACTAGCGCAGCTTAAAACTAAAGGTCTTGATACTTCCTCAATATCCAAAATACTAAGGGAGGGTGATGTAGTATTTTCTGAAAGTAATACAGAGTTAGATTCTTGTAAGGTTTATGTGGTTGAAGGAGAAATAGACCATAGCACTATTAAGTTAACCATTGAAAACTGTGAAAAAAGAGCTACAGTGAATGGTATGACCACGCAATAGAAATTTTTTACATTTATTACGTATAAAACTTTTAATATGATTCGGTTTCTAGTATTAATCTTATTTGCACTATCAATTTCGGTAAATGCACAAACTTTTGGTCCACAACAAATTATTGATATGGAACCAAGTTCGGTACGTATGGTCCGTAGTGCAGACATTGATGGGGATGGAGACTTGGATATTGCTATAGCTGCTTTTGACCATATTGCCTGGTATAAAAACCTAGACGGACAAGGCACTTTTGGACCGCCCATAGCCATACAGGAAGGAATGGGCCAAAGTTTTAATATTGCCTTTGCAAGGGTCGACAACAATAACACTATAGATATTGTGGTGAGTTTTTTTGATGAAGGAAAACTGGCATGGTATCCCAATCTAGGGAGTACCTTTGGGAGCATGCAACTTATTGGAAGTGCTATTGGAGCTGCAGGAGTCAGTATGAACGATCTAGATAATGATGGTGATAATGATGTGGTATTTGGCATCTCTAACAATAATGGACTTTATTGGTTTAAAAACGAAGATGGTAATGGCAATTTTGGTAGCCCAATCCCTATAGACATCAACATCCAAAATGCCCGAACACAGGCCGTGGGAGATATTGACGGGGATGGAGATCTGGATGTGTTAACCAATTCTTCTGGTAGTGTTTCTGTGTCTTGGTACGAAAATATTGATGGTCAAGGGACTTTTGGTAGTCAAACGCCTATTGAGAGTGATGGTTTTTATGAAAATTTTCTTTATTTATATGATATTGATGTAGATGGTGACCTTGACATTCTTTCAGAAAAAGGCGATTTAATTATCTGGAGAGAAAACTTGGATGGTCAAGGTAATTATGCATCATTTACAATTATTAACGACGAGAACATTAATCCATCGGATGCTTCTTTTAATGATATTGACAAGGATGGTAATAATGATATTTTAGCATCTTTTTCCACAAGTAATACTATCACTTGGCAAAAAAACCTAGACGGTACGGGTACTTTTGGTACACAGGAAATTATAGATGCTACATTACAACGCCCAAGAACATTACATCTTGCAGACCTAGATAACGATGGAGATTTAGACCTATTATCTGCCGCTCTTACTGTAGATAATCAAGAACTTGTTTGGTACGAAAACCTCACTATTTTGGCGACACCAGATTTTGAGGGCTTAGACATTATAGTATACCCCAATCCCGTAATAGACATCTTAAAAATAGAAAGCCTAACGCCCATTACAAAAGTGGTTTTCTATGATATGATAGGGCGCAAAATACAAGAGGATTCAAAAAACTTTACCGAAATTTCTTTAGCAAACATTCCTAGTGGTCTATTGTTTGTAGAAGTAATTACTACTAATGGGAAAATGATAAAAAAGCTTTTAAAAAGATAGCTAGTACTTACAATTGTTTCACTCCTATTATTTTGTAATTTTAGCAACAAAGCATAATTACTAAATATTATGAAAAGCATCCTTTTTACATTCTTCCTTCTTTTACCTTTTACTGTGTATACCCAAACGAAAACAGTTATTGCTTGGGATGTTTCTTTGTCTATGAAAGAGAGGTCTATTGAAAAAGAATTCGATTTTATTAATACCTATTTTGAACGTTACCAAAACACTCAAGTAGCTGTTTTTCAATTTAATAATATCCAATCTACTGAGTCCAATTTTATAATTTCTAATGGTGATTGGTCTGCTATAAAAAAACTTTTAGAAAACTCTCAATATAACGGAGCTACCTCGTATCACTTACTTGAGAATATTTCAGCTACTAGCACTACTCTATTATTTACCGATGGAAAAGAGAATATTGAAAGAGATTTTCCATCAATTGAAGGAACACTCTATGTTGTAAATGGAAATAAAAATCACGACTTAAAAAACTTACAATTTTTAGCACTTGCTAACAAAGGTCGCTTTATTAACTTAATTACTTCGCAACCCAATAATACCCTAACATACTATGGAACCGTTTTTTCAGAAAACAATGAGCCGTTAGAAGTTGTTATTTCAGTTAAAGGGACAGATAATTCGGTCACCGCAAAAAAAGATGGAACTTATTCCATTGATGCCCAACCTGGGGATGTTTTAGTATTTAGTTCTATAGGCGTTCCTCCAATCGAAAAAACAGTAACAGAGGATAACAACCTAAATGTTTGGGTTAAAAATGATGGCATCCAACTAGATCAAGTGTTTATTAAAAACGAAAAAGCAGAAAAGAACTCTAATGTTGTGGTGAAAAAGGAAAGAGACCCTAAAACTATTGGTTATGCTGTTTCTACTGTAAAGGAAGAAGACCTAAACCAAGGCGTTAGTAATATTAGTGATGCCACTGAGGGCAAATTTAGCGGTGTTACCAAAGGTGTTAATCAAGACGTGAGTCAATCGTTAATTCGTGGATTATCAACCATTTCAGGAAATAATTACCCCTTAATTATTATTGACGATGCTCCCATAGCTAGGTCATTTTCTACAACTTCAGGAAGACTTCAAATTACAGATTTTATCGACCCAAAAAATGTGGCCGATGTTACCGTTTTAAAAGGACTTGCCGCAACCAATCAATATGGCTCTGAAGGATCAAACGGGGTTATTTTAATTAAAACTAAAATGGCTGCTGCGAGAGAAGAAGCTGAAAAACGTGGTACACCTTCAAAGCCTGATAATTTTTATGAAGGAAATCCAATTACTACAATACCTCCTGCAAAAGCAGTTTATTTGGAAGAGTTAAGAAAGCAAAAAGATTTTAACGCAACATATGACTTGGTTTTAAGTGAGATGGAGCGTTATTGGAACGAACCAGCGTATTTTATAGATTTATATTATCATTTCATTCCAATTAATCATAAAATGGCTCAATCTCTTGGGTATAACGTATTGGAGCGAGACGAGAGTAAATTATCATCTTTAAAAGGGCTGATGTACGCTTCAACAGAAAAAAAGCATCATGATATGGCTTTAGATATAGCCACTCATATCCTGGAACGATATCCTGAAGAAGCACAATCGTATGTAGACCTTGCTTTAGCACAAAAAAATGCTGGTAATGAGCAAATTGCTTTAAATATGTTACTTGCTATTGATAACGGTTCAATAAATCCAAGTATTAACTTCGCTCCACTCCTAAAAACTGTTAATAATGAAATTAGAAATATTGTCGCTAAGAAGGACACTCAAATTGATCTAAGTAAAATTGGTGTAAAACATCTTGAAAAAACTACTTTGGATGCAAGAATACTTGTGGCATGGAGTAACCCAAATGCCGAATTTGAATTGTTTTTTGTGAATCCCTCTAATCTATTTTTTAAATGGGAACACACAACCAATAACCTCGAAAGGATTCAATTGGAGCAGCTATTGGGTTTTAATCAGGAAGAATTTGAAATTGAAGGCAGTCCAAAAGGACAATGGCTTATTACTGCAAAATATCTTGGCAATAGGGTTTTTGATGATGTTGAACCCACATTCTTAAAGTGTACAATTCAATATGATTACGGAAAACCTAACGAAAGAACCGAAGAAAAAGTACTTCGCCTTTCGGAAAAAGGAAGTGAATACCTACTTTATAAAGTCAACATCAATTAAATTCCCCTTCGCAGTTTTTCTTTCTTTAGCAACTCCAATTCACGGCTGGTCTGTCCAGCTACGGAAGTATTTTCTTCGGCTCTGCGTATTAAATAAGGCATCACATCTTTTACGGGCCCAAAGGGGATGTATTTAGCAACATTATAGCCAGCTTCCGCTAAGTTATAACTTATGTGGTCACTCATACCGTATAGTTGCCCAAACCAAACACGAGGATCGTTTTTTTTAATCCCTAGTTCTTCCATAATTTCCATTGCCAAATAACTGCTCTCTTCGTTGTGTGAGCCTAAAAACAACGAGATATCATCAATATTTTCTAAAATATATCGCACCACTTGGTTAAAGTGAATGTCCGTGGCATATTTATTAGCACAAATGGGCGTTGGATAGCCTTTATCCTCTGCCCTATCATTTTCTTTTTCCATATAAGCACCACGCACTACTTTAAAGCCTAATGTATATCCTTTTGCCTTAGCACGTTGATGTATCTCTTTCAAATAATCCAAACGATCCCAACGATAGCATTGCAACGTATTAAAAACAATCACTTTTTCTTTATTATACCGCTCCATCATCACCTCACATAAATCATCTGCCGCATCTTGCATCCAGGTTTCTTCTGCATCGATTAGTAGCTGAATGTTTCTAGCATGAGCTTCTTTACAAATAGTTTCATATCGATTAATAATTCTGTCCCATTCTGCAGATTCTTCCGCCGTTAGCGTTTTATCTTCAGTAATTTTTTGCCAAATTTTAAATCGTCCCAATCCAGTTGGTTTAAATACTGAAAAAGGCATTGCTGGTTTTTTTTCAGCAAATTGAGTAAGCTCCAAAACCTTTTCCATGGTACTATCAAACTGATTTTCTTCTTCTTTCCCTTCAACCGAAAAATCTAACACCGAATTCACGCCAGCCTCCATTAAACTATCCACAACCGGCATACAATCTTTTTCGTTAACTCCTCCGCAAAAATGATCGAAAACGGTCGATCTAATAAGTCCCTCCACTGGTAAATGAACCGTGAGCGCAAACTTAGTAACAGCAGAGCCAATCTTCACCAATGGCTCGTTTGCAATCATTTTAAATAAAAAATAAGCACGCTCTAATTGTGCGTCACTTTTGAGCTTAAAGGCTATTTCGGTATTATCGAACAAACGTTTTGTAGTCATTGTGAAAGTTATAATCACAAATATAGTTAGATTTGAAATCACAAAACCTATGTTTTTCATCCCTCATGAAAAAAATTGAAAGAGAAAATAGTACAATTGTTTGTAACGAAAGGAGTTGGGAATATTTAAATGACCTAATTGCGAATTCAAATTATTCGAAAATATTTGTTCTTGTTGACACCGAGACCAAAAAGCATTGCTTCCCTCTATTCCTTGAAAAAGCTTCCATTTCTAAGATTGAAACTATTATAATTCCCGTAGGAGAAATTTATAAAACCATCGAAACTTGTCTTTTTGTTTGGAAAGAATTGTCGAAGAAAGGCGCCGACAGACAAAGTCTTGTAATAAACGTAGGCGGTGGTGTGGTGACAGATTTAGGTGGATTTGTAGCGAGCACGTACCAACGAGGTATTGCTTTTATCAACATTCCCACCTCTCTACTAGCCATGGTGGATGCTTCTGTGGGTGGTAAAAACGGCGTTGATTTAGGGAGTTTAAAGAATCAAATAGGCATCATTAATGATCCAAAAACGGTAGTTGTAGATAGTACGTTTCTGGAAACACTTCCCAAAGAACATATACGATCTGGTATGGCCGAAATGATTAAACACGGTTTAATTACTTCTGAAAAATATCTAGACAAAACTTGGGGTTTTTCGATAGAAAATAAGCAAGAAACAGCAGATTTAATTTGGGAATCTATTATTATAAAAAATGACGTTGTAACCCAAGACCCTACTGAAAAAGGACTTCGAAAAACTTTAAACTATGGGCATACTTTAGGCCATGCGATTGAATCTTATTGTTTAGAGCATCCTAAAAAAGCCATGCTGCTTCATGGTGAAGCTATTGCTATTGGATTGATTTTAGAAACCATTATTTCTTCAGAAATACTTGGTTTTCCGAAGGAAAAACTAAATGTAGTAACTGAAAAAATACTAGCCAATTTTGCAAAAGTTCCGTTTAGTGATAATGACATTGAGGAGATTATTAAATTGTTAATTTTCGATAAAAAGAACACACATGGTGTTGTTCAATTTGTACTTTTGAAAGACATTGGAAAATCCAAAACGAATTGTGTAGTTTCTAATGATGTAATAAAAAAAGCATTCGAATTTTATAAAAATTTTATTGCCAAATAAAAAGTTATTATATATTTGAAATGGCACCAACCTCCCCAAGATTATGAAACGTATTATTGTCGATTACAAAAAATTAACTCCAGAAATTCTATCCCTTTTAGTAGAAAAATATCCTGATGGATATGACGACAATCACATTATTAGCTTCAAAAATGCTAAAAATGAATGGATTGAGGCGGTAGAAGTTAAAACAGAAGATACCATCTATCTTGTAAAAGTTAGTGCTAGGTTAGAAGTATCGATGGCTAATTTTGATGAAGATGACTATAATGAAGATGAATTTTCGGAACCCATTAGCGAACTCCCAGAAAAGGAGGCTACAGATGAAGATTTAGATATTGGTGAAATTAGTGATATTGAGCCAGAGGAAGATTAAAGATATCTTTCCTTTAAAATATCCATATGATGAATTTCGTGTCCTAATAAGATTCTTCCAATTGCGCGAACAGAAACCATTGCATTATTTGCCTCACCCATTCGCATCATAGTTTCTTGATTAAAGCTGGAAAACAAAGAAATACTTGCATTTCTTACATTATTGTATTCTTCTATTAAGTTACGTATGTCCCTTTGGTTGGCGTTGCTATTTATAACAAATTCATCTTGATCAAAACCTTGAATTTGAGCATTATCAGAGCGAGCAATAAGTAATGATCTATACGCAAAAACACGCTCAGCATCAATTAAATGCAATAATATCTCTTTGGGAGTCCATTTACCCTCTTCATAGCGATACTCTAATTTCTCCAAAGGAAATGTTTCAAAAAAGGATTTTGTATTCTTTAATCCTGCCTTTAATCCTGTTAAAATATCAATCCCTTCAGATTTTTTAATATATCCTTTATAGAATGGAGCATACTCGTTTTGATTAACTTCAGAATTCATACCATTAAATATTTTTAAATATAGTATGCATTAAACGCTTTTTATCATTTATGCTCTCCTCAAGAGAAATCATCGTTTCTGTTCTGGTAACCCCCTCAATATCATCTATACTGTATATTATTTCTTTAGCATGACTGGTATCTCTAGCTCGTATTTTGCAAAAAATGTTAAACTTACCAGTGGTAACGTGAGCCACTGTCACATACGGTATTTCATTAATTCTTTCCAATACAAATTGTGTTTGGGAGGTTTTTTGAAGAAACACACCTATATAAGCAATAAAAGCATATCCCAGCTTTTTATAATCCAATGTGAGGGATGAACCAATGATAATTCCCGACTCCTCCATTTTCTTTACACGTACGTGAACTGTTCCTGCCGAAATTTTAAGATTCTTTGCAATATCTGTAAAGGGAGTTCTCGTATTCTCAATTAACATATCGAGAATTCTATGATCTGTTTCGTCTAATTTGAATTTTGCCATAGTAGTTAGGTTTGTTAAGCAAAAATACAAATAAACTTTTCGGAAAATTCAATAAAAATTAAAGAATTATACGATTTTTTGTCTTTTTAAAGGAAATCGTTGAAATTTCCTCATTAACGAAAACGTTTTCGTGAGAATTTATCAATATAACATTTTGTCCAATATCGATTTCACGATGCCCAATTTTTTGGCAATTTTTTGAGATTTCATCAATTGTAGGTATAAAAACTATATGATCATTTTCCAGTTTTTCCTGAAATTGAATAGAAATATCTACAATTTCATCATTTAGGAGCACATTCCGAAGCAGTATGTCCCTAAAGTTCTTATTGTTTTCGGGTATTTTTTGGTAATCTTTAATAGTAGATGATTGTCTTTCTGTTTTTAAAAAGCCAAAAAAGGATAAGTACGCAAAGAAAATGTACTTTCTAGTTTTTTCTCTTTGATAATCCTTTGGGAAATGACCAGCTTCAAACAAAATCGTTGGTACACCTTCGGCTTGAAAGCTATCCCCAACACAGTTTATATTAAAGGAATCGTCATATCTACCTACTTGATTTGGTATAAATGATTGTAGTGTATTATTCATATCAGAAATTATCTGCATAGACTTTCGTCTCGACTTAGTGACGGTGCGCTTTGCATCGGCAGAAGGTGCCAAAAAAGAAATAGTGGCAGGATAATTACCCGGTAACCCATAAATAGTGCGCTGATCGTGTAGATTTAAACAGAAATCTGGTTGTATCTTTTTAAAAACATTTCTTAAAATGACACTTTCTGCTTGAGATAAGTTTTGAGCATCTCTATTTAAATCAACTTGATTTGCATTTTCACGAGTGTACAAAAGTGCGCCATCAGGATTTAAAATTGGTATTATATAAAAAGTCCACTCCTTTTTAAAGTCCTCTATTTCACTTTTAAAATGTTCTTTTTGAATTATAAACTTTAAAAAATCGAAAATCGATTTTGTAGTGGTCGATTCATTTCCATGCATTTGTGACCAGGCCAAAACTTTTTTTGAGCCGCTTCCAATTTTTATGAGATGAATATTTTCTCCATTTTCTGAGGTTCCTAACACCTCAACTAACTTCATTTTATCAAGTTCAAAAATGATTGGATTGATATGTTTGGAACAAATATATCGACCCGATAATCGAGCTTCAAAATGTTGAGAATACCAATTTGAAATTAGAGAGGACGAAATCATGTTAACAAAGGTAAACAAAGTGCTGTTTACTTTTGTAAACAATATAATCACACAAATCTGGGTACAATTGTAAACATTTTATCTCTACATAAGGCAAATATTTTAACAACAAAATAATTATATTTCTATATTATTGTATTTCAGTGTAATACGATTACAAATGTAAAGTATTAATTTATGTATATTAAAAAGAAATACAATGGTTTTATCCTCTTATTCGTTACAATGTTTACATTTGTAATGGAATTAATATGTAAAGTGAATTTACAATGGTCAACAGTGCAGATTTTGCAAAAAGGCTTCAAAAAATATTAGATTATTATAGTCTATCTGCTACTGCATTTTCAGAAAAAATAGATTTTAATAGATCTACTATTTCACATTTATTGTCGGGTAGAAATAAGCCAAGTTTAGAATTTATTATGAAGGTCCTTCAAGAATTTCCTGAAGTAGAATTATATTGGTTATTAAATGGAAAAGGAATATTCCCTACTACCCTATCTCAAGAAAAACAAAATATCATTCCTAAAGAAAATGAAGTTTCAGAAAAAATTGACAAAGACATAAAAAATGAAAAAGTGAATAATTCCAACATTGAAAGAATTGTCATCTTTTTTAAAGACGGGAGTTTTAAATCGTATCAATAACTTCTTTTAAGTCAAATTTTTCAGAACTTTGCTGAAAATTTCTAAAATGCGCAGATTTCTAGTATTATTCCTTTTTATCTTGTTAGTCGCTTGTCAACAGCCAGAAAAAGACTGTGAAAAATTTCAAACCGGGACTTTTACTTTTGAAGCGCTCGTTGGTACAGAGCTAGAAACAACAACATTTATAAGAAATGATTCCATAGAAATTGACTATTTTCGTGGAAAAGCCGATACCTCTAGCATTAGGTGGATTAACGATTGCGAGTATATTGTAAAGAAAATAAACCCTAAAAACATGGCAGAAGAAAAAGCTGTTCATATTCGAATTTTGAATAGTAGTAACAATCAATATACTTTCGATTATGCCATCGTTGGACAATCCATCAGGAAAAAAGGGACAGCTACTAAGGTGAAGTAACCCCATGAAAGAAACCCTAAAGACGTTTAATGAAATAGCTTCCCTTTTACTCGAAAAAGAGAAAAGCGAGCCTGTAGCAGACTTTATTCCATCCAAAGAGGTGTTTGAGACCCTCGATATTTCATTACAAGATGAACCTATTCTTGATGAAATTTTTCTAAACTCATTAAAAGAGTTAGCACTGCATACTCCAAAAACAGCGACTCGTGCCTTTTTTAATCAATTATTTGGCGGAAGAAATGACAAGGCTGTTCTAGGTGATTTATTAGCTGTATTACTTAATAATAGCATGTACACCTATAAAGCAGCTGGACCGCAAATAGGGATAGAAAAGGCAATTTTAGAAAAGGTATGCTCCATCATTGGTTGGGACAAAAATAGCGGAGGTTCTATTGCTCCTGGAGGCTCAATGACCAATTTCATGGCCATGCTTATGGCCCGTGACTCAAAAAATACCCACGTAAGAATAGATGGTGTATCTGAAAGAATGACGATTTACACCTCAACCCAATCCCATTATAGCATCCCAAAAAACGCCGCCTTTTCAGGTATTGGAAGGAATCAAGTGCGTTATATTCCCGTTGATGAATTCGGAAAAATGATTGTTTCAAAATTAGTTGAAAGCATTGAAGCAGATATTAAAGAGGGATTTATTCCAACGATGGTTAATGCTACTGCTGGGACTACAGTTTTGGGAGCTTTTGATGACATATTACCTATTTCTGAAATTTGTAAAAAATACACAATTTGGCTTCATGTAGACGGCGCTTATTGTGGTTCGGTGCTATTTAGTAACAAGTACAAGCATTTAATTAAGGGCGTTGAGAAGGTAGACTCTTTTAGTTTTAACGCACACAAAATGATAGGCACTCCCCTTACCTGTTCGCTACTTTTGGTAAAGGATAAACAATACTTATATCAATCCTTTGGTAATGATGCCGATTATCTCTATCAAACAGACGAAGATGATTTTAATCCAGGTAAAACTTCATTGCAATGTGGAAGAAGAAACGACGCACTTAAATTTTGGACCCTGTGGAAAAGTGTCGGTACAAAAGGGCTGGAATCTATTGTAAATAAACAGTTTGAATTAGCCGATGTGGCGCGAGAATATATCGAAAATAATAAAGATTATACATTGTACAGTTTTAAAGATTCAATTTCCGTATGCTTTAATTATAAAGATATTCCAGCGCGAGAATTGTGTACACAACTCTATGAAAAATCGCAATTATTAGTAGGCTACGGAATGTTTGAAGGTGAAGAGTTTATTAGATTGGTAACCATTAACGCTCAAAACGAAAAAGAAGATATTATCCACTTTTTCAGCACTTTAGAAAATTTTGTTTCGGAAAATAGTCTTTCTTTTCATTGATGTTTTTAAATAAATAGCTTAGCTTTATAGAACATTTCATCGTTTTATCCTGTGTTTCAGTTTCTTGAAACGCTTAATAACTTCATTATGAAAACTAAGTTACTTTTTTCAGTTATATATTACTTTCTCTTTTCAACTATTTCAGCGCAAACCTTCGAAAAGAGTATCGATGCAAATAACCAAATGCATTTTCACGATTTAAATACAGCCCCATTAGATGATGGCTCAACAGACTTTGTAATCTCAAGTAATCTTTTTGATGCTTCTATGACCACCTTTATTCCAGTGCTTAAAAGAGTTAATCAAAATGGAGCTGTTGTGTGGATAAAGGAATATAGCGCGACTGGCTTTCAAAATTTACGATTTTTTGATGTAGTTTCCGTTTTCGACATGATTGTAGTTACTGGCTCTGTGGATGTAGCCGGAACCAAAAGGGCTTTTATTGCTAGAATTAATGCCGCTACGGGTGTTATGATGTCCTCCCAATACTTTGAAATTGTAAGTCCAAATTTTAATGCTACAGGAATTCATATTATCTATACAGAAAGTGATATTGATGCAGACACTGTACCTGACCCTGGTTTTGTGGTTGGAGGATTTTTTAGTGATTCGTATGCCGTAGATAGTTTAGCATCAAATTTTGGATTTGTTATTAGGACTGACATGGCCTTAAACCTATATTGGACTATTGAAATTGATAGTACTTCAGGCACAAATGATTATGATTTTGTAAATGACATTACTGAAACTAGCGATGGTTATTTTTTAACGGGTAGCGCCAATGAAGGGGCTAAGCAGGGTATTTTGGCTCGTAAGATAGATTTTACAGGCGCATCTTTATGGGATAGTAGTTACTCTGGAGGAAATAGTAGAGATATTAGTGTTGATGCTTATTACGATAGTGTTTCAGACCAAATTTATATGTTAAACAATTATTCGCAAGCACACTTTTTTGGCATTACTTCTTTAAGTAATGCAACTGGGGTAATTAATACTGCTGAAACGTGGATTGGCACCTCTTCTGAATTTGACATTTATGGTTTTACACTTATCGAGTCTGTTAGTAACCCAAACCACTTAGTCATTAGTGGGTATGACTCTTTTGAAGCCTGGGTTGATACAGCGGGTAATTCGCTCACAGGGCAGAGCAATCTGTTTGTATATGAATTTGAAAAAGCAACAGGAAATCAAGTTGTTATAAACTATCAGTACTTAGTGCCACATATGGAGCCAGTTGGAGATGAATATAATTTCTGGAATTCGCAATTTCCACTTTTATACTTCCCCGATATTAGCTTTGCTCCGTCCATCCCTGGCGCCCTAAATTATTTTCATATTGATTACAGAACAAATACTGGTGTAAATTTTACGGAAGCAAACATGATCCAAACTTCCAATAATAAGATAAATGAATGTGAAAACAAAGAAATTATCGTAACCCAAAATGGAGTTGCAATTACTAGCACAAATGCAATTATAGGCCCAACTCCTAATATAGCAAACAACTTAGTCTTAAGTGATGCAGCTATAGGTAACTTAATAAGGGATTGCCAAGGCGTACTTTCAAATAATGATAACCAACTTGATAAAACGTTCATTTATCCAAATCCTGCAAATGATTATATTTTTGTAAATACCGAAGTAAGGTCTTTCAGTATTAAGGATGCTTTAGGAAGAATTATTGAAACCAATATAAACGAAAATACTTCTAGAATTTATGTAGGAGACTTACCTATTGGGCTTTATTTTATTACAATTAAAAATGAAAACGGGATGTCAAAAACATTCAAAATAATGAAGAAGTAAAAACGCTAAAACAGAGTAATCTGCCCTTCTTCATCATTGTTAGATGACATATCGTCTTCTTTTGAAGAAGTAGGTTTTTTACCTGTATTTATAGTTTCAGAAGTTTCGTCTTCAGTGACGTTTTCTTCATCTACTACTTCCATTTCTTCAGCTTTTATAGGTTCGGGTGGAGTAAATGGCAAAGACTCCAAAGCATTAATTTCTAATACTTTTTCTTTGGTTAATTGATTGCCCATAGCGGTGATTCCCTTAACAGAGATAAACTCTTCTAAGTTAATCTCGAGATTATCCTTTCTGTCTTTTCCACGCTCCTTAACAAAAACAACTTCGGCCATAGGTAAGTAATCTGTAAAAACCTTTTCTAAGTAAGATTTTGGGTGCTCTGTAATCACTAGTTCTTCTTTGTCTGGAGTATCAATTAAAAAACGTTTTACATAAAAAAGCTCCTTTTCTCCTTCCCAATAAATAACTGAGATTGGTTTTTTAGGGTCCCATTTTTCCAGCACAATCATATCATTATCAAAGTGCATGGTAACTTCTGGAATGACAGTTTTAACCATTCCGTTTTGCTTAATAATCAATAGTCGATCCTTGCTGGTAAACTCTCCTAAAAGTTCGCCTCTTCCATCTACATTAAGTCTTTGAACTGTATCATCGAACCAAATTTTGCGGGGCTTAAGCGTAGAAAGGCCTTTTTCTTTTAATTCGATTCTTTTTACAGAATACTTTGTAACGATATTCCCTTTTGAGGTTCTTCCTTTCACCAAAATATCGGCAAAATCAAGATCCCATTTCAGCTTTTTAATACTACCCGATTGACGCAACAATACGGTAACTACTTCTGCCTCACCATTTGGGTTGGCTGTAAAGTAGAGTACTTTAGAACCACTAGTTCCAGCACTTAAATCATATTCTTTATCTCGTGTAACACCAGTTACAGCAAAACGTTTTACATAGGTTGAGCCACGTGTTCCATCTTTATAGATCATATTGTAGATGGTACGCTTATCTTTTTTCTTAAATACAGCAACGTGAATAATACCCTTTCCTACAAAGGTTTTATCACTCACTTTGGTAACCATCATCATGCCACTTTCGGTAAATACAATGATGTCGTCTATATCACTACAATCTGTGACATATTCATCACGACGTAGGCTCGTTCCAATAAATCCTTCTTCCCTATTTACATAGAGTTTTGTATTACGGATAACAACTTTGGTGGCTTCAATGTCATCAAATATTTTTATCTCGGCTTTACGCTCCTTTCCTGCACCATATTCCTTTTTAAGTCTTTTGAAGTAATCGATTGCATACGTAATCAAATTGTCCAAGTGATGCTTTATTTGAGCAATGCTATCTTCCAATGCATCAATCTTTTGCTGTGCTTTGTCAATATCGAATTTGGAAATTCTTTTGATTCTAATTTCCGTTAACCGAACAATATCTTCCTCTGTAACAGCTCGTTTTAAATGCTTGATATGAGGCTTCAGTCCTTTATCGATTGCAGAAATAACTCCTTCCCAAGTTTCTTCTTCTTCGATATCACGGTAGATCCTGTTTTCAATAAAAATTCTTTCCAAAGAAGCAAAATGCCATTGTTCCTCTAATTCATCTAACTGAAACTCAAGTTCTCTTTTTAATAACTGAACTGTTCTATCTGTAGATCGAGCAAGCATTTCTGTAACCCCAATAAACAGCGGTCTGTTGTCTTCAATGACACAGCCTAAAGGCGAAATAGATGTTTCACAACTAGTGAAAGCGTATAAAGCATCAATGGTTTTATCTGGCGATATTCCTGAAGGCAAATGAATAAGAATCTCTACTTGTGCCGCAGTATTATCTTCAATCTTCTTTATTTTAATCTTGCCTTTATCATTCGCTTTTAGAATAGAATCAATAAGGCTAGACGTATTGGTGCCAAATGGAATTTCGGTAATCACCAACGTGTTTTTATCCTGCTGACTGATAAGTGCTCTACTTCGTATTTTTCCTCCCCGAAGACCATCATTGTAATTAGTGACATCCAAAGTTCCCCCCGTTGGAAAATCTGGAAACAGTTTGAATTTTTTACCTTCCAAATGCTTGATAGAAGCATCAATTAATTCTATAAAATTATGAGGTAAGATCTTTGTTGATAATCCCACTGCAATCCCTTCGGCTCCTTGTGCGAGAAGCAAAGGAAACATGACAGGAAGATTAATAGGCTCCTTCTTTCTTCCGTCATAAGAGGCTTGCCAATCTGTTATTTTAGGATTAAAAACAACATCCAGCGCAAATTTTGATAATCGTGCCTCAATGTATCGAGAGGCTGCGGCACTATCTCCTGTATAAATATTCCCCCAGTTTCCTTGAGTATCGATGAGTAAATCCTTTTGGCCTATTTGCACCATAGCATCGCCAATACTAGCATCACCGTGTGGGTGGTACTGCATGGTATGCCCAACAATGTTTGCTACTTTATTGTAACGACCGTCATCCAGTTCCTTCATAGAATGCATAATACGACGCTGCACAGGTTTAAATCCGTCTTCGATAGCAGGAACCGCACGCTCTAAGATTACATAACTAGCATAGTCCAGAAACCATTCCCGGTACATGCCCGTGACTTTGGTAATGGTATCGCCAGAAGTATCTTCGTTTTCACCTAGATAATCTGGAGTTGTTTTTTCTTCTTCGTTATGTTCTAACTCTTCACTCATGTATCATTTAAAACTAATTCTTAATCAAAGTAAAAAAACCTATTTCATCACTTTGATACGTAGTATTATTATACTTCAAATCTTTTACTTGTCTGAAACCGCATTCGCCATCTTCAATATTCAATATTAAAATATCGTCATCAGCTCCTAATAAAAGAGTATATGGTTGTTGACTCTGTAGGTTATAATAGCGCAAGCCGGCTTTTGAATCATCTGAAGCCTCTTCAAATATTACATTCTCAGAATTATCATCAAGCAATACAATATTAGCAACCATGTATTGCGCTTCATCTCCAATTAAAACAATTCCATCGCTATCTGTAATGGTGAAAAAAAACTCCTGTGGGGCAGGAATAACAGTGCTGCAATCAACATCATCATTTTTACACGATACAAATACGGAAAGCATCATTAGGAAAATCAATAATTTTTTCATTCTTACTGCTCTACCTTATCCAATTCTACTTTCAAATTATTGATAATAAACTCTTGTCTATCTGGCGTATTTTTTCCCATATAGAAACTTAACAACTCTTCAATACTCATTGCCTTATCCAACATCACGGGTTCTAAACGAATATCCTCTCCAATAAAATGTCTAAATTCATCTGGAGAAATCTCCCCTAGCCCCTTAAATCGAGTAATTTCTGGTTTTGGTTTTAGTTTTTCAATAGCGTTTAAACGTTCTTCATCAGAATAACAATAAATGGTTTCCTTTTTATTTCTCACACGGAATAATGGCGTCTGTAAAATATACAAATGCCCTTCCTTAATCAACTCTGGAAAAAACTGAAGAAAAAATGTTATCAACAACAATCGAATATGCATTCCATCTACATCGGCATCCGTAGCAATTACAATATTATTATAACGGAGGTCTTCCATAGATTCTTCAATGTTTAATGCTGCCTGAAGCAAATTAAACTCTTCATTTTCGTACACTATCTTCTTAGTTAGTCCATAGCTGTTTAAAGGTTTCCCTTTTAGGCTGAAAACAGCTTGGGTATTCACATCGCGGCTTTTAGTGATACTTCCACTTGCAGAATCCCCTTCGGTAATAAACAGTGTTGACTCCAGGTTTCGTTCGTTTTTTAAATCTCCTAAATGCACACGACAATCACGTAATTTTTTATTGTGTAGACTCGCCTTTTTAGCACGGTCTTTGGCCAATTTCCGGATTCCAGAAAGCTCTTTACGCTCCCTTTCAGCCTGCATAATTTTACGTTGTAATTGCTCGGCAGTTTCAGGATTTTTATGAAGGTAATTATCTAGATTTGTTTTTACAAAGTCATTTACAAACGTACGCACAGTAGGCAAGTCACCTCCCATGTCTGTAGAGCCTAATTTTGTTTTTGTCTGACTTTCAAAAACAGGCTCCATTACTTTCACACTTACTGCAGATACAATGGATTTACGAACATCACTTGCTTCGTAATTCTTTCCGAAGAACTCTCTTATCGTTTTAACCACACTTTCGCGAAAAGCCGCTAAATGGGTTCCACCTTGGGTGGTATTTTGCCCGTTAACAAAACTGTGATATTCTTCGCTATATTGAGTTTTACTGTGGGTTAATGCCACTTCAATATCGTCCCCACGAAGATGGATTATGGGATATACCATATCCTCTTGAGACATATTATCCTCCAATAAATCTTTTAAACCATTTTCTGAAAAGTACTTTTCTCCATTAAAATCTATGGTTAATCCCGGATTGAGATACACATAGTTTTTAAGCATTTTAGCCACATACTCTGTACGGTACTTATAATTTTTAAAGATTTCTTCATCGGGCGTAAAGACAACTTTGGTTCCTTTTCGCTTTGAAGATTCTTCAATTTTAGCATCCAGCGTTAAATCCCCTTTTGAAAACGCTGCGGTTTTCATTTGGTTATCACGAACCGATTCTACTTTAAAAAAAGAAGACAGTGCGTTAACGGCTTTAGTTCCTACTCCATTTAATCCTACCGATTTTTTAAAAGCGCGACTATCGTATTTTCCACCAGTATTCATTCTGGAAACAACATCCACCACTTTTCCTAAAGGAATACCACGTCCAAAATCTCGAACTTTTACTTCTTTGTCTTTAATTCTAATTTCAATGGTTTTACCGGCACCCATTACAAATTCATCAATACAGTTATCGATAACCTCTTTTAAAAGAATGTAAATACCATCGTCTGGCGAAGAACCATCTCCTAACTTCCCAATATACATACCAGGACGCATACGAATGTGCTCTTTCCAGTCGAGCGAGCGTATATTATCCTCGGTATATTGTGTTTCAGCCATAAGTGTAGAATCTATAACGGCTAATATAAAATTTCGGTATAAAAATAGAAACCCAAAGCAAGTAAAGTAATTAACAAAAAATGCTTGAAATTGTTAAGAAATATGGGGTTTTCATTTTTATATCTTTCAAGAAAACTATATCTTCATTTCTTTAATCAAACTAACCTTTTCATTATGAAAAAAGTAACGCTTTCGCTTATTTTACTAATAATTACGCTAACACTTTCCTCTTGCCTTGGTAATAGTGAAAAGAAAAAAGCTGGAGATGACGACTTTAGAACTGAGTCTGCTTTGGATTTATACGAAATACAAGTGCCAAAGTATATGACGTCAACTGCTGGACTTAATAGTGATGCGTCCATGCAATTTCAGAATATTTACAAAGAAACCTACTTAGCAATCATAGAAGAATCTAAAGAAGAGTTTATTGAAACTTTTAAAGACTTAGGGCAATATGAGGAAGCAAAATCAGCCGCTGGCAACTATCAAACAATTCAAATGAATTTCTTTTCAGAAGGAATGGAGGTTAGTCGCATGAGTACTCCAAAAAAAATGAAAATAAACGGAATGGATGCCGAACAAGTTGAATTTGTAGGTAGAGTTCCTGAAATTGATTTCGATATTTATTATCTAATGACTTTTGTTGAAGGCAAAGAAACACTCTATATGGTGATGGAATGGACTTTGAGCGATAATGAAGATACGTATAAAGACACATTCAAACAAATGGCAGAATCATTCAAAGAAATTTAAATTTAGAAGATTTAGAAATAAAAAAAAGCGGCTAGTAAGCCGCTTTTTTTATTTAGACGTTAAATCTAAAGTGCATCACATCTCCGTCTTGCACTATGTATTCTTTTCCTTCCACTGAAAGTTTTCCAGCTTCTTTTACTTTTGCTTCACTACCGTAAGCAACATAATCATTATACTTTATTACTTCCGCACGAATAAATCCTTTTTCAAAATCGGTATGGATAACTCCAGCGGCTTGCGGTGCAGTGGCACCCACTGGTATTGTCCAAGCTCTAACTTCCTTTACTCCTGCCGTAAAATACGTTTGAAGATCTAATAACTTATAGGCACTACGAATTAATTTTGCAGAGCCTGCTTCATCTAAGCCTAAATCTTCTAAAAAAAGTTGTCTTTCTTCGTACGTATCCAGTTCCGTAATGTCGGCCTCTGTCCCTACAGCAAGCACTAATACTTCTGCATTTTCATTAGCAACAGCCGCTTTAACCTTTTCTACATAAGCATTTCCAGATGAAGCAGAGCCTTCATCAACATTACAAACATACATTACAGGCTTATCGGTTATCAATTGGGCAGAATTTATGTACTCCTCTCTTTCCTCTTCAGACAAGTCAATAGCTCTTACAGAAATACCAGCTTCTAATCCTTTTTTTACTTTTTCAAATGCCTGTTGTTCCTTTTGAGCTTCTTTATTTCCGGTTCTTGCTGCTCTAGATACTTTTTCAAGGCGTTTTTCTACCGTTTCAAGATCCTTAAGTTGTAACTCAATATCAATTGTCTCCTTATCTCGAATAGGATTAATGCTTCCATCTACATGAACGATATTGTCATTATCAAAACATCGAAGCACATGTAAAATAGCATCTGTTTCGCGTATGTTCCCTAAAAACTGATTCCCGAGTCCTTCCCCTTTACTAGCTCCTTTTACCAACCCAGCGATATCTACAATTTCGACCGTTGCAGGTAGTACTCTTTCTGGTTTTACTAACTCTTCAAGTTTTAAAAGACGCTTATCGGGTACATTAACAACACCAATATTAGGTTCAATAGTACAAAATGGAAAGTTTGCACTTTGTGCCTTTGCATTGGATAAACAATTAAACAATGTTGACTTTCCAACGTTGGGTAAACCTACAATTCCTGCTTTCATTTATAGTATCTTGTTTTGTTTTAAGAAGGCGCAAAGATACATTTTTAGGAAAAGATTAAACATTTTTAGCAATTCTTTTAAGTATTGAATAACTTAAATGATTAAATTTATAGAATAACCAAATTGAATTATTATGAAAACAAAAAATATAGTAATAATCCTCACTCTTTTTGTGTTTGCTTTTACAGCTCAAGCCCAAGAAAACAAAGTCGTAAAAAAAGAAACAACTGTTAAAAAAGTAGTTACAAAAGAGGGTAGCAAAGTAGTTGTGAAAGAAATTAAAGAGGTGGATAAAGAAACAGGAGCTGTTATCGTAGCCGACGATGAAAATGAAAATCAGGAATTTAATGAGGCTATTGTAAAAGATACTGATAAAGAAGTGGTAACAGATCAAGAAACTATAGATGCTCAAAATGAAGCCTTAATTGCTGCTGAAAAGAAACGACAAGAAGAAGCACTTAAAGCGTCAATTGAAGCTGAAAAAGCCAAAGCTGAAGCTGAGAAAAAAATTCTTGAAGAGCAAAAACAAGCTAGATTAAAAGCTTTAGAAGAAAATCGAAAAAAATTAGAAAAAAGAGGTAAAGGCATTGCCCCTTTAAAGAAAGACAACTAAGCAAATTCTATAATTAAAAAAAGCCCCAATTTGGGGCTTTTTTTATATGTTTTAATATTTATTCAGGATGCATAAAACGTTGTTTTCCTAAGAGCACTTCTTCAGACTCAACGTGATCATCATCTGGAACACAACAATCTACTGGACAAACAGCCGCACATTGAGGCTCATCATGAAACCCTTTACACTCGGTACATTTATCTGGTACAATATAGTATATCTCATCACTTACAGGCTCTTGTGTTTCGTCGGCATCCACTTGTTTTCCATTTGGTAACACAACAGACCCTTTTAAGCTAGTTCCATCTGCATAACGCCAATCGTCTGCGCCTTCATAAATAGCCGTATTTGGGCATTCGGGCTCACAAGCACCACAGTTTATACATTCATCGGTAATTATAATAGCCATAGTAGGATTTCTTTTTCTAACTTTGCCGCAAATTTAATGCCTATTTAGGGCAACTCCAAACAAAGCATGCAATTACAACAAAGAATTAACGCTTTTAAAAATTTAGGGACTTTTCTTGAAGAATTAGCCTCTGCAAATTCTTTACACTCAGAAATTCTCCAAACAGCTCAAGACTACAATAGATGGTTTACAGAAGACAATATTAGGTTTGCATTGTTGAGTTGGAGCAGTGCACTTTCCCAATCAAAATTAGAAAAGTGGGTTTCATCTTATCAATTTTCAGAAAAAGAGCCTAAAACGGTTGCCATTATTATGGCTGGAAATGTACCATTGGTAGGATTTCACGATTTTATTTCAGTTCTTATTTCAGGAAATAAAGTTTTGGCAAAATTATCCTCAAATGATAAGATTTTATTACCCTTTTTAGCTGGAAAACTCATAGAAATTGAAGCAGGTTTTAAAGATTTTATTCAATTTTCAGAAAATAAATTAGAAAACTTTGATGCCGTTATCGCCACGGGAAGCAATAATACTTCCTTGTATTTTGAACATTATTTTGGGAAATACCCTAATATTATTCGTAAAAATAGAAATAGTGTTGCTATCCTTTCTGGTACCGAAACAGCTTCACAATTAGAGGCTTTATCACGCGATATTTTTACCTATTTTGGGTTGGGTTGCAGAAATGTATCAAAACTATACGTGCCAAAAGGGTATAATTTTGATGCTTTTTTTAACGCTATGTACACTCAAAAGGACATTATTTACAATGACAAATACATGAATAATTACGATTACAACAAAGCGGTGTATTTAATGGGTGGAGTTAATTTATTGGATAATGAATTTATGTTATTAAAAGAAGATACAGGGCTCTCCTCACCTATTTCAGTAATATTTTATGAGTATTACGATTCTTTACAAGAAGTAAAAAAAGACCTTTCTGAGAATGCTGAAAAAATTCAATGTATCGTTTCAGAAAGTGGAATTGAAAATGAAATTCAATTCGGAAAAACACAATCCCCAGAACTTTGGGATTATGCAGATGGTATTGATACAATGGCATTTTTAATAAACTTATAATTTCCATTAAAAAAATCGAAAAGGATTTCGAAACAAATAGTAGTTAATTTGTTGAAATTCTCTTAATAAATTGTCTATAAAATACCCTTATTTGCTTGTATATTTTACATCTTTGCACTGTAAATTCTATACACGTGAAAAAACATAATTTTAGTGCCGGACCTTGCATTTTACCACAAGAGGTTATAAAAAAATCTGCTGAAGCTGTCTTAAATTTTAACAATCTTGATCTTTCTTTAATCGAAATATCTCATAGAAGCAAAGATTTTGTTGCTGTGATGGATAATGCCTCTGCATTAGCATTAGAGCATTTAAACCTTCAAAATAAGGGCTATAAAGCATTATTTTTACAAGGTGGAGCGAGCACTCAATTTTTGATGGTAGCCTATAACCTTTTAGAAAAAAAAGCAGCTTATCTCAACACGGGTACTTGGTCTAGTAAAGCACTTAAAGAGGCCAGCTTGTTTGGTGAAGTGGTTGAAGTTGCTTCCTCTAAAGATAAAAATTTCAACTATATACCTAAAAATTACGGTATTCCTTCAGATATAGATTATTTCCACTGTACTAGTAATAATACCATCTTTGGAACGCAAATCAATTCATTTCCAGAAGTTAATGCTCCTCTTGTTTGTGACATGAGCAGTGATATCTTTTCACGAGTTTTGGACTTTTCAAAATTCGATATAATCTATGCAGGTGCTCAAAAAAACATGGGGCCAGCAGGGACAACATTGGTTGTTATTAAAGAGGACATTTTAGGAAAAGTAAGCCGAAGTATCCCATCGATGCTGAATTATAAAATTCACATTGAAAAAGAAAGCATGTTTAACACGCCTTCGGTCTTTGCAGTGTATGTTTCGATGCTTACGTTAGAATGGCTGAAGAATTTGGGAGGAGTTAGTGCTATTGAAAAAATAAATACTAAAAAAGCAGAAGCCATTTATTCAGAAATTGATAGAAACCCTTTATTTGTTGGCTTTGCTGAAAAAGAAGATCGCTCCAAAATGAACGCGACTTTTAGTTTGGTTGAAAATGCAAATAAGGAGTTGTTTGACACTATGTGGAAAGACGCTGGAATTAATGGCTTAAATGGACACAGGAGTGTTGGTGGCTACCGTGCTTCTATGTATAATGCACTTCCGTTAGAAAGTGTACAAGTATTGGTTGAAGTAATGAAAGAATTTGAAAGAAAATCATAATAAATGAAAGTATTAGCAAACGACGGAATCTCACAAACTGGAATTGCTGCATTAGAAGCAAAAGGTATTGAGGTAATCACAACAAAAGTAGCGCAAGAGCAATTAATTAATTATATCAACGAACATAACATCGATGTCATCTTGGTTAGAAGTGCTACTCAAGTAAGAAAAGAACTTATTGACGCTTGCCCAAGTATTAAGATTATTGGTCGTGGTGGCGTTGGAATGGACAATATAGATGTTGCCTATGCCCGTGAAAAAGGGTTAAAAGTAATTAATACCCCTGCTGCCTCTTCTGCTTCTGTAGCTGAATTGGTTTTTGCCCATCTTTTTGGAGGCGTTCGGTTTTTATATGATAGTAACCGTAATATGCCTTTAGATGGGGATACCAAATTCGGAGAACTCAAAAAGAGCTATGCAAAAGGCAAAGAACTTCGCGGAAAAACAATGGGAATTATTGGTTTTGGGCGTATTGGTCGAGAGGTTGCAAAAATTGCGCTAGGCTGTGGAATGAAGGTTGTATACAGTGATAGCTTTGTTGAAACTGCCGATATTACTCTTGATTTTTTTGATGGTCAAAAATTAAATTTTTCATTTAAAACTCAAACGCTCGAAAGCCTTTTACAGGAAAGTGATTTTATTTCACTTCACGTCCCTGCACAAAAAGAGTATGTTATTGGGGTTTCAGAGATTTCAAAGATGAAAGATGGAGCTGCTATTATTAATGCTGCTCGTGGTGGTGTTATAGACGAAGTTGCATTGATCGATGCTTTGGAAAATAAAAAACTATCCTTTGCTGCTTTAGATGTTTTTGAAAACGAACCTACGCCCGAAATTAAAATATTAATGAACTCAAAGATTTCATTAAGTCCACATATTGGTGCAGCTACCTTAGAGGCGCAAGATAGGATTGGAGAAGAGCTAGCAGAACAAATTATTTCTTTATCAAAAACATAGTCAATTACAACCAATTCTTTTTAACCCTAAAAGAATGAAATTCAACGAAAACACAGTTTAAGATTAGTCACTGCACTAGCATTTTTTGCTACTTTTAAGCAAACAATAAAAACAAACAGATATAATGTCAGGAATTCTAGATTTATTAAATAGTGAAGCAGGACGCCAAATAGTAATGGGTGTTAGCAATGAAACCAAACAACCAGCAGATAAAACAGCATCAGTACTACAAATGGCACTCCCTGTTTTAATGGGAGCAATGAAGAAAAATGCTTCTACTCCAGAGGGAGCCGCTGGTCTTATGGGAGCATTAAATAGCAAACACGACGGTAGCATCCTTGATAATTTAGGAGGCCTTTTTGGAGGTGGAGTAAATGAAGAAGTTAAACAAGACGGAATGGGCATTTTAGGCCACGTTTTAGGTGGGTCACAGGGAAATGTTGCTAATGCATTGTCAAAAAAATATGGCATGGACTCACAATCTGTAATGAATATTCTTCAAATTGCAGCGCCTATTATCTTAGGGTATTTAGGAAAGCAAAAGCAACAACAAAATGTACAATCACCAGATGCACTAGGAGGACTACTTGGTGGCCTTTTAGGAGGTGGAAAAAAACAACAGAAACAGCAAAGCTTGATTGAATCTATTTTAGACGGAGACAACGACGGAAGTATTATAGATGATCTTGCTGGGATGGTATTGAGTGGTGGTGGAAAAAAGAAAAGTGGTCTTGGTGGATTACTAGGAGGGCTTTTCGGGAGAAGATAATAATATTAATAAATGATAGTGAAAAATGCTCTTTTTATGAAGGGCATTTTTTTGTTAAACACCGTTAAATTCGAAAAATAGCGGAAGTATTTTTGTAATTTTGATAAAATACACTGCTATGAAACAGGTCATTATTATACTAGTAACCATTATCGCATTTGCAAGTTGTAAGAGCACCTACTCTAATGCCGATAAAGATTCTAATGAAATTACAAACGATACTATAAAAATAAAGAATGATTCGCTAGAATACGAAATCATGATTATAGAGCCAGGCTTTAATAATTGGCTAGCTACGCAACAACCAAGAGGATATTATGGGCAATCCTTTCTAGAAAGTAGAAATCAACAGTTTGTTCAGCAATATAATTACAGAGTTCAAAATCCTTTACAATTTGACCCATTATTGTACCAACAAGAAATAAATTATTCGTTTAACATTGATTATGGATACGAGGTAAATTATATGCTCTATAATTACTTTGTCTATTTTCAGCAGAAATACGACCAAAACTTTATAGGTGGCAGAAGGTACTAATTTTATGAAGCGATTAAAGGCCAGATGGGGCGTTGATACTAATTGGAGAGTATTTGTCATTTTTACTGTATTTGCAATTACGGGTACCACAGCTGCTAAGTTTGCAGGTCCATTAACAGATTTTGTAGGAATCACAAAAGAGATGAATCCTTTTATCTATTGGCCAATTAGAATTATTATTATCTTGCCTATTTATAAGGTGTTATTAGTTATTTTTGGATGGTTGTTTGGAGAATACTACTTCTTTAAACAATTTGTATTAAAAATGCTTCGACATTTAGGATTAGGGTTTTTAACAAAATGACAACGTCTAAGAAACATACTGCTTTTTCATTATCCATTGCGCTTTCGCTTTGCATTACGTTGTTGTTACCTACTGCACTTCAGTTTTCACACTTATTTGAACACCATGAGCATAAGTCCTGTGGAGATATCACTACGCATCTTCATGAAAAGGAGTTTGAATGTTCTATTCAAAGTTTTCATTTAAATTCGTTTTCTTTTCAAATATTTGAATACCCTGATTTTTTTGAAAAAGTAAACTTTATTGAAAAAATCAATCACTACAAAAGTGAAAATTCTACTCAAAATTCATCTTATTTTCTCCGAAGAGGTCCTCCCGCTATAGCTTAATTTTTTAGTTTAAATAAATTATTTTAATCAATTAAAAATTAAGACTATATGAAATTTATATATAGCCTATTTGGCATATTATTTATATCCCAAATTACTTTTTCACAAGCTACTTTGGAAGGTAGTATTATCGATGAAAACAATCAACCCGTAACAGCGACTGTTTACTTCCCTCAAATTGAAAAAGGAGCAGGAAGCGATGTGAACGGAGAATATACTGTAACTCAAATTCCAAATGGAAATTATACCGTAATAGTTTCTTCTTTGGGTTACGAAACACTATCATTTAAATATAATTTTTCAGAAAATTCCACTATTCGAAAAGACATCATTCTAAAAGAAAGCGCTGTGGAAATGGAAGAAGTTATCATTTCTACTCCTTTTCACCAATTACAAAGTGAGAATGTGATGAAAGTGGAACGAATCACTACAGATCAGCTCACAAAAAATGGTGCTGTAAACCTCTCGCAAGGAATTTCGAATATTGCTGGTGTCTCTACTGTGAGCACGGGAAACGGAATTGGCAAACCCGTGATACGAGGATTAAGTAGCAATAGAGTGCTTACTTATACTCAGGGCGTTCGACTAGAAAATCAGCAGTTTGGAGACGAACACGGACTTGGCATTAGTGGCAACGGTATTGAAAGCGTTGAAGTAATAAAAGGACCTGCGTCCCTACTCTACGGAAGTGATGCTATTGGTGGCGTGCTTTACTTAAATCCAGAAGGGTTTACTTCGGAAAACAATACGGAAGTTAGTGGGAACGCAACCTACTTTTCTAATACAGAAGGATTTAATAGCACTATGGGGTTAAAAACTTCTGGTGAAAAACTCAAATTTTTACTGAGAGGAAGTCGATCCACTTTTTCAGATTATGAAACGGGAAGTGATTACCGCGTATCAAATACTCGCTATAATGAATATGATATAAAAACAGGAGTACGTTTTCAAAACAACAAACTAAAGTCTACACTTCGATATAATTACAATCGTTCCAATATTGGCATTCCTGAAGAAATTGAAGTTCAAAATACTTCAAAAGAACTGTTGCTTCCATTTCAGGAAATTGATAATCATATAGTAAGTTTAGACAATACGGTGTTTTTGAATAATTCGAGTGTGGATATAAAAGTTGGATATCTTTTCAACGATCGCAGAGAATTTGAGGAAACTCCAGACGAAGCTGCGCTTAGATTGAAACTGAATACGCTTACCTATGATGTAAAATACAACCTCCCAGAGTTTGGAATGTTTACTACCATTGCTGGAATTCAAGGAATGTTTCAGAATAATAAAAATTTTGGTGAAGAGATTTTAATTCCCGATGCAAAAAAAGTAGATTTCGGAATATTTTCCACTACTCACTTGCATTTAGAGGATTGGGATTTTCAGGGCGGAATTCGATTTGATATGCGAAAAATTGAAACAGAAGCTGCTAGAGATCCTCAAGATGATGATTACATCTCTGCCATTAATAGAGACTTCACTAGTTTTAACGTGGCATTGGGTAGTAAATATAATTTTTCTGAAAAATTTACTGGACGACTTAATTTGGCAAGTGGCTTTAGAGCCCCTAATCTAGCCGAATTAGCATCTTACGGTGTACACGAAGGAACCAATAGATATGAAATTGGAAATCCAAGTTTAAAAAACGAACAAAGTTTCCAAACAGATTTGGCTTTTGAATACCGTAGCGAACATTTTCAAGCTTATGCGAATGGTTTCTACAACACTATAAACAATTTCATATTTATAACTCCTACAGGTGAAGTTATTGAAGACAATCCTGTATTTGACTATTTACAATTTGGAGCTAATTTGTGGGGTGGCGAGTTTGGGTTTCACTTACACCCTCATCCACTTGATTGGTTGCATTGGGAAAGTAGTTTTGAAATGGTTATGGGAGAGTTAAAAGAAGGTGGTAATTTGCCTCTCATTCCTGCAAATACCCTTAACAATACCATTAGATTAGAATTGAATGATGGTGGTTTTTTTAAGTCTCCTTATGGATTTATTACACTTGAGAATACTTTTATTCAAAATAATCCTAGTGAATTTGAAACATCAACTAAAGGTTACAACTTGTTAAGTCTAGGTTTTGGCTCTATTATAAAATGGAATAAAATAGCTTTTAATTGGGGAATTAATGCTACTAATATTACAAATGAAAGCTATATCAACCATTTGTCTAGGTTAAAAGTTGATGAGATACTTAATCCTGGAAGAAGCATTAATTTTAATTTAGGATTTAACCTATAAAAAAAGCCCCAAATTGGGGCTTTTTTTTATTCGTTTACTTTAACTTCAATAGGTTGCATCTCTTTCTTATCGGTAGAAAAGACATAGGTATATAACCACATAAGTGTAAATGTTGGCACAAAGTCAAAGGGTAAAATCTCTTCAATAAATACAATCACAGCAGCAATTTTTCCTGGGGTTCCTTCGTACATATCACTCATTTTTTTTGCTGCAATGGGCGCCCAAATTATGTCCAAAAAAGGACCTACAACAGGGATAAACATGGTCCCCATACCTATAAGATCGTACAAGATACCTTTTCTTAGTAATTTGAATTTATTATTTTTCATTTTCAGTTATTTAATTAGTTTTAATTAAGCAATAAACATGCCAAATTTACGATAGGTCTGTTCCTATCAATTTTAGGAATTCGTTTCTGGTTTCTATCTTTTCAAATTGCCCACGAAAACCAGACGTGGTTGTTACACTATTCTGTTTTTGAACGCCTCGCATCATCATACACATATGCGAAGCTTCAATGACCACAGCTACGCCTTTAGGCTTTAACGTTGAGTTTATACATTCCAGAATATCGTGTGTTAATCGCTCCTGAACCTGCAATCTTCTTGCAAAAACGTCCACCACCCTAGGAATTTTACTCAGCCCAACAATATATCCATTAGGAATATAGGCAATATGGGCTTTCCCAAAGAAAGGCAAAATGTGATGCTCACAAAGCGAATATAGTTCAATGTCTTTTACAATAACCATATCATTATAGCTTTCAGCAAACATAGCCCCTCGAAGAATTTCGGCTGGGTCTTGACAATGTCCAGAAGTTAAAAACTGCATGGCTTTTGCAGCTCTTTCGGGAGTTTTTAAAATGCCCTCTCTATCAACGTCCTCTCCTATTCCTTTTAAGATTTCAGAATAGTTATTTTTTAAGCTATCAGTAACCTTTTCACCGTATTCTTCAAAGTAATTGTAAGATCCCATATAGTTCTTTCTTGTTAAGGTATTGCAATTTTTTCTTCAATATGGTAATTAAATTTTACTAAATCGATAGCTATTTGGGGTTTTAACTTTTTGTTAGTAATCTATCCCATAGGATACTCTTAGTTTTGTTTAACAGCCACCTTAACCAATCACTACTGCTTTTTTTTCTGAAGTGATTATGCAAGTCAATGATTTACACTCTTTTTTGAGTTTGTAACAATTTTATTTAAAGCATGTCTTTATTAAACAAAAACAACCGTCAATGAAAAAAGCAGTATTGCTTCTTGCCCTTTGCATTTCTTTTTTAGTACAATCTCAAGATCGAAAATCCCTCACTATAAATAGAACAACGAACGCGCCAAAAATAGATGGTAATCTTGATGATGAAGCATGGCAAAATGTGGATGAAGCAAAGGACTTCACTCAGTTTAGACCTGAAATGGGTGTTGCGGAAAAAGAACATCAAAAAACCACAGTAAAAATGGTCTATGATGATAATGCTATTTATGTAGGAGCTTATCTTCGTGATAAGCGCCAAGATATTATGAAGCAGTTTACGAGTAGGGATAACTTTGGGCAATCCGATTTTTTTGGTGTTATTTTAAACCCTAATAACGATGCGCAAAACGATACCGAATTTTTTGTATTTAGTTCTGGAACACAGGCAGATGCTATTGCAAACCCTAGTATTGGTGAAGATTTTGGATGGAACGGTGTTTGGGATAGTAGTGTCCAAATTGTAGATGATGGTTGGATTGTTGAAATGAAAATTCCGTATGCTAACTTACGCTTTGCTAATAAGGAAGTTCAAACCTGGGGATTGCAGTTTCACAGGCGATTTAGAACAGATAACTCACAGTATTCTTGGAATCCTATCGATAGAACCAAAGGAAACATTGGACTCTACCACGGTGTCCTTAACGGAATTGAAAATATTTCGCCTCCTACTCGCTTGAGCTTTTATCCGTTTGCTTCGGTGTTAGCACGTTCTTTTGATGGGGAAACAACAGACGATTATAGTGTGGGTATGGATGTAAAATATGGGCTTACCGAAAACTTTACGCTAGACGCAACCCTTATACCAGATTTTAGTCAAGCTGGATTTGATAATGTGCAACTAAATTTAGGACCCTTTGAGCAAACTTTTTCAGAACAACGTCAATTCTTTACCGAAGGTGTTGATCTTTTTAGCAAAGGAAACCTATTCTATTCCCGCAGGATTGGCGGTCGTCCATCAAGTTCCCCAGAAATAGATGAAGAAACCGAAGAGGTAATAGAGCTGCCCTCAAAAGTTAAGGTATTAAATGCAGTTAAAGTTTCGGGAAGAACAAAAAAAGGATTAGGAATTGGCTTTTTTAATGCCATTACTGAAAAAACATCAGCGAAAATTCAAAATATAAACACCGGTGAGATACGAGAAGAAGTTGTAGAGCCTTTTGCCAACTACAATATTTTGGTAGTAGATCAGCAGTTTAATAAAAACTCATCTGTAAGTTTAATAAACACAAGCGTAATAAGGGATGGCGGATTTAGAGACGGCAACGTAACTGCAGCTTTATTTGATATTACCGACAAAGCCAATAAATGGAATGTAGATGGTGCCGTAAAGATGAGCCAATTAAATCTTTCTACTGACAATCAAACTGGTTTTAGCACCTCTCTTGAAATTGAAAAAGTGAGTGGGCAATACCGTTATGGGGTTGAAAATGTTACTGCAGATACAGAATACAACATCAACGACTTAGGAGTTTTATTCAGAAATAATTACAATAATTTCCACGCATTTGGTTCCTATCGAATATTTGAACCCACAGAAACGTTTAACAACATAAATCTGTATATCTGGGCACAATACCAATCACTCTTCAAACCAAGTAAGTATACAGGAAATGAGGTTGGTTTTGATATTTATACCCAAACTCGAAAGCTTTGGGAATATGGGATGAATGTTAATTATAAAATTGGAAAACAACACGATTATTTTGAACCACGTCGTGAAGGTTACTTCTTTACCTTTCAGAATGAGCTCAACGTTTCAACGTATATGGGTACAAACAATGCTAAAAGATTTGCGACATTCTTCAATACTGGATTTGCCTCTCAGTTTGACCCAGAAAGAGACCTCTTTTATTATTGGATTGGCATTAGCCCAAGAATGCGTTTTACCGATAAGTTTTCCATTAACTATAACTTAAATTATCAAGGCGGTGGTGGTGGTCGCGGGTTTGTTACCAATCTTGATGACGATATAATTTTTGGTGAGCGCGATCAAGTAACCATAACAAACAGCATTACAGGGGATTATAATTTTAATCCCTTTCATGGATTAACCCTTACCTTTCGTAATTACTGGGCTACGGTTACCTACGACAATCCTTTGTTTGTGTTGCAAGAAGATGGAACACTTTCAACAGAGGACAATATTTTAACAACAGATATAAGCAACCCAAACATTAATTTTAACACTTGGAATTTAGACTTTCGCTATACTTGGCAGTTTGCACCGGGAAGCCAATTAACAGCACTTTATAGAAATTCGTTATTTAATTCAAATTCAGAATCTTCAGCAACCTATTTCGAAAGTGTAGAAAAACTTTTTGAGCAACCCATCGAGCATGTGTTCTCATTGAGAGTGGTCTATTTTATAGATTACAACAACATCAAAAATGTATTTAAGAAAAACTCCTAACCCACTTCCCTTGTGCATTCAATACGAATATGCTATTTTCACAAAGTAATTCTACCTAATGATTTTAGCAAAGAATATTCATAAACATTTTGAAACGCTCCACGTATTAAAAGGAGTCGATTTATCTATCAATAAAGGAGAAATAGTTTCCATAGTAGGAGCATCGGGAGCAGGTAAAACCACCTTATTACAAATTATTGGTACTTTAGATAGCTTTTCTGAAGGATCATTGGAAATTGACGGCACATCCATAGATAGTTTGAATAGAAAAGCAGTGGCAAAATTCAGAAATGAAAAATTGGGATTTATCTTTCAGTTTCATCAATTATTACCAGAATTTACTGCTCTAGAAAATGTTTGTATTCCGGCGTTTATAAAAAACACTTCAAAGGCTGAAGCCGAAAAAAGAGCCAAAGAATTATTGAATTTCTTAGGATTATCCCATCGGGAAAACCACAAACCCAACGAACTCTCTGGTGGAGAGCAACAACGTGTTGCTGTGGCTAGAGCTTTAATGAATAATCCTGCCATTATTCTGGCTGATGAACCCAGCGGAAACCTTGACACCGAAAGCGCCGAAAACCTACACAAGTTATTCTTCAAGTTACGCGATGAGTTTGGACAAACCTTTGTCATTGTTACCCATAATGAAGATTTAGCCGAAATGGCCGATAGAAAATTAGTGATGCAAGACGGTAAAATTATTTCGTAAATATGAAGCAAAGCGAGCTCAAAGAATTTCTTGACGAAAAAGCCGCCTTATACAATCAGCCAAAATTTATAGAAAGCGACCCTATCCAAATTCCACATCAATTTACCCAAAAAAAAGATATTGAGATAGCAGGTTTTCTCACAGCAACCATTGCTTGGGGCAACCGAAAAAGCATCATTAATAATGCTCAAAAAATGATGCAGATGCTGGATAATTCACCCTACGATTTTATACTAAATCATTCAAAAGAAGATTTACTACCACTCTCTTCCTTTGTGCATCGCACTTTTAATGGAGATGATTTTTCTTTTTTTATAAAAGCACTTCAAAATATTTATAGGAACCACGGAGGTTTGGAAGATGTGTTTTCATTGCATTCTGAAGAAGATTCGGTTCAAAAATCTATTTCAGAATTTAAAAAAATATTTTTCAGTATTCCCCACGTACCAAGAACACAAAAGCATGTAAGCGATCCCTTAAAAAATTCCGCTGCTAAACGCATTAACATGTTTCTTAGATGGATGGTACGTGACGACAATAGAGGGGTTGATTTTGGGATTTGGAAAAATTTAAAACCTAACCAGCTTTCCTGTCCTTTGGATGTACATAGTGGCAATATTGCAAGGAAATTGGGTATTCTAGAACGAAAGCAAAATGACGCCAAAGCATTGTTGGAACTTGATACTAATCTCAGAAAACTAGATTCAAAAGACCCTGTAAAGTATGATTATGCCTTATTTGGCTTAGGGGTTTTTGAAAAATTTTAATTATCATTCCTTTAACATAGATACCGTATAATAAATTATATTTTTAAAGTTGATATAATGATATTTAAAAAGATATCATTTTATTAAAACCAAATCTCATAAGTTCTCGTTAATAATATATGATTATCCCCAAACTCCCTAGAAATGAATCCGAAAGACTAAACGAAGTAAAAAAATATAACCTACTCGATACTTTACCAGAGGAACATTACGACAACCTAACATCATTAGTTGCTTCTATTTGCGATACCCCCATTTCATTAATAACATTGCTCGATTTTGATCGTAATTTTTTAAAATCTCACTTTGGAGTTTCCCTAACAGAATCTCCCAGAGATATTTCATTTTGTGGCCATGCTATTTTAGGAGATGAAGATATTTTTATTGTAGAGGATGCTAGAGAAGATAATCGTTTTCATGACAATCCATTAATTGAAGAAAATGGCGTTGTATTTTATGCAGGAGCACCTTTAATTAATGAAAAAGGGTATCCCTTAGGCACTTTGTGTGTGTATGACGTAAAACCTCGTGTACTAACTATAAAACAAATAAATATGCTTAAGCTCATGGCAAAGCAAGTTGTTAATTTGTTTGAGCTTCATCTTAAAAATCAACGACTATTAGAAATTCAGAAGGAACAACGATTACGTAACGAACGATTACAAAGTTTCGCTAGTGTAGTTTCTCATGATTTAAAATCCCCGCTGGCAAATATTACATCGCTTTCACGAATGCTTATTGAGCAAAATAAAGATAATTTAGATGAAGAATCTTTGTTGTACTTCAATTATATTGAAGAATCCAGCGTCACTTTAAAAAATTATATCGATGGAATGCTTCAGTTTTATAAATCTACAGAACTCCTTGAGGAACAAAAAAATAACATATCGGTAGTTAGCCTTTTTAAAGAAATTAAAGAGATGCTTATTTTAAATAAAACCGAATTTGATTATCCTAATGACCCCACAATCATACACATTAATAAATCTGCCATTAGCCAAATTCTATTAAATTTAGTAGATAATGCATATAAATTTAATACAGGTGATATCATAAGCGTGAAAGTACTGTTTTCTGAAACAACAGATTACTATAATTTTACGGTTAAAGATAATGGTATAGGGATTCCAAAAGATAAACTAGAAGATATTTTTGAAATCTTTAAAACAGGTGGAATTAAAGACCGAAATGGAAAAGAAGGAACTGGTATTGGATTAGCCACTGTAAAAAACCTAGTCAATAAATTAGGAGGTACTATCTCTTTGGAGTCTGAAGTAGGTAAAGGAAGCACTTTCACCTTTACCATTAAAAAGTAATTTATTTACACTTAATCGATTTTTTTATTCATTTTATCGATATATTGTAATCTTTTACTTACATTTGATTCCATTAATCCCAAAATAAACTATTTATGAAATCAAAAATTACTATTTTATTGATTGCTATTATCTCATTTACTGGTTGTTCGAAAGATTCAATTGAACAACCTAATGAGGAGGAATTAATTATCCCAGAAACAACCTCTTCAACAGAACGTAGAGAAGAGCCCGATCCTTCTGGTGATCCAATTGTAACAGATTTAATTGCTGGGCAAAACGAAATTATAGGAACAGTTACAATAGAATCAAATGGAACATTCACAACCGTTACTTACAATACTATTAATGGATGGGAAATTGATGCTACACATTTGTATGTTGGAGCCTGCGAGGATCGTCCTGCCAATAATCCAGGGAATCCATTAATTGGACATTTCCCATATGCAGATACACACGCCAATGGTACAACAGATTTTACTTATACACTCGATAGCGCAGAAGTAGGTTGCTCCGGTTGTGTTGCAGCACATGCAGAAGTAAGTAACGCTTCTGGTGGAAGTGAAACTGCATGGGCAGACGGCCTACCCTACGGAGGCAACTCTTGGGCAATGTATTTTGAATACGACTTTTGTAATTAAAAAAATAAACTATTTAAAAAAAGCCTTCAAATTTGAAGGCTTTTTTTATACTTTAAACCTACATATCATTCATATTTAAAATCAATGATTATCTTTGGCAAATAAAAATAGGAATGCAGTTTAAACACCCAGAAATTCTTTATGCCCTACTCCTACTGCTCATCCCTATCTTTGTTCACTTATTTCAATTAAGACGATTTCAAAAAGTAGATTTTACTAATGTGGCGTTCCTAAAAAAGGCAACGCTTCAAACTCGTAAAAGTTCCCGCCTAAAAAAATGGCTTACGCTCCTCACCCGCTTGTTGGCCCTTGCCTGTATTATATTAGCCTTCGCACAACCATTTACGGCTTCAAAAAAAGCTTTAAATACCGAAAAAGAAACGGTTCTCTACCTCGACAATTCCTTTAGTATGGAGGCCAAAGGAAGTAATGGGCCAATGCTCAAAAAAATCACTCAAGACATCTATGAAAATCTTGAAGGAGATGAAAAACTAAGTTGGTTTACTAATGATGAATCGAAGAAAAATGTTTCTCAAACCGATTTAAAAAACGAAATCCTATCGTTAGGCTATTCACAAAATCAAATGGACTTGGAAGCCATTTTATTAAAAGCAAAGCAATTGTTTTCCAAAAGTGCCACGGCAGATAAAAGGTTAATTTTAGTTTCAGATTTTCAGCAAAAGGGTAGCTTTCCAGCGGTCGATTCTACGTTTTCAATCAATGTCGTACAAACACAAGCTGTGGTAACAGCAAACATAGCAATTGACACTGCGTATATCATTTCAAAAAACGCAAACGATGTTCAATTACAAGTGAATGTTTCAAAAACGGGAGAATCTCCAGAAACAGCTGCCATATCATTATTTAACGATGGAAAACTTATTGCTAAAACCGCTGTGGATTTTTCAGAAAGTACTAAAAATACGATTGTTTTCGACATTGAAAACCCAGATGCTTTTTTAGGCGAAGTTCGTATTAACGACACTCAACTTAGCTACGACAATTCGTTGTTTTTTAGTATTAGTTCTAAAGAAAGGATAAAGGTATTATCCATAAATCAGTCTAACTCAGATTTCTTACGAAAGCTATTTGATAATGAAGGATACGACTATATTCAGCAAGAATTTAACCAGTTAAATTATAGTGTTATTCCGTCGCAAAACTTCATCGTTTTAAACGAATTAAAATCTATTCCAGCTTCGCTAACAACAACACTTAGAGAGTTTAGTAGTCAAGGAGGAAGTGTTTTTATCATCCCTTCCAAAGACTTGGATATTGCTAGCTACAACCTTTTTCTTAATGCACTGCAAGTAGGTACAATCCAAGGAGACCCTATTTCTGTTGAAAAGAAAATTGCAAAAATTAACTTTTCGCATCCCTTATATAGTAATGTATTTGAAAAGCAAGTCAATAACTTTCAATTCCCGTCGGTACAATCATTTTTACAAGTGACATCCAATGCATCAAAAGTATTGTCGTATGAAGATGACAAACCCTTTTTACTTCAAACTGGAAATACTTTTTTAGCCACTGCTGCTTTTAATCAAGAAAATTCAAATTTTAAGACCTCCCCCCTAATCGTGCCCACGCTCATTAATATGGCGCAACAAAGTTTATCACTTCCAAAGTTATATTTTGAAGCTGGTAGACCAAACTCCTTTGCAGTTCCTGTGAAGCTTACTCAAGATGAGATTGTGACTTTAAAAGACAGTATTTCATCTTTTATTCCACTTCAGCAAACCAAGGCAAACAGCGTCGAAATCACAACTGATAATGAGCCAAGTAAAGCTGGAAGTTATGGAATCTATCAAAATGAGCAATTATTACAATATGTAAGTTATAATTATCCAAGAACCGAAAGCTTGCTTACCTATGCCAATATAGAGGATTGGGAAGGGGTTGAGCGTTTTTCATCGGTTTCAGATTTGTTTAATTCTATAGCCGAAGAAAATAATACTACGAGTTTTTGGAAATGGTTTGTTATTTTTGCAGTGCTGTTCCTTTTAGTTGAAATGTTTATCCTAAAATTCTTTAAATGAAGATTTTACTGAAATCCGCCACTATTGTTGACCCCACCAGCAAGCATCACTTAAAGAAAAGAGATGTTCTCATTGAAAAAGGAATTATTAAAAAAATAGCTGCTTCTATCTCTGAAGCGTCAGCAACTACCATTTCACTCAAGAATTTACATATATCACAAGGTTGGTTCGATAGTAGCGTGTCTTTTGGAGAACCTGGTTTTGAAGAAAGAGAAACGCTGGAAAATGGAATTCGAGTGGCAGCCAAAAGCGGATTTACTGCAGTTGCGGTAAATGCAAATACCAATCCCGTAACCGATTCTAAATCGGATATAAAATTCCTAAAATCTAAAATTCACAATAGCCCCGTGGATTTGTACCCTATTGGAGCATTAACAATAGCAAGCCAAGGAATAGATTTGGCAGAACTTTACGATATGCAAAATGAAGGAGCTGTGAGTTTTTACGATTATCAAAAACCTATTACCAATGCCAATATGTTGAAAATTGCGCTGCAATATGTTCAAAGTTTTAACGGTTTGGTACAGTCCTTTCCGTTAGAAGTTTCAGTTGCAAAAAATGGAATGGTCAATGAAGAGGTTAACGGGACAAAACTAGGTCTTAAAGGGATTCCAGCACTTTCCGAGGAACTTCAAATTGCACGAGATTTATACTTACTTCAATATACAGGTGGAAGATTACACATCCCTACTATTTCTACAGCTACTTCTGTGCAACTTATTAAAGATGCTAAAAAGAAAGGGTTACAAGTCACGTGTAGTGTAAGTATAAATCATCTGTATTTAACAGACGACGTACTCGACACTTTCGACACCCATTATAAAATACTTCCTCCGCTTAGAACTGATAAAGATAGAAAAGCCTTGCTAAAAGGTCTTAAAGACGGGACTATCGATGGAGTCACTAGCGACCACAACCCTATTGATGTTGAACATAAACGTACCGAGTTTGACCACGCACTGTTTGGAAGTATAGGCTTAGAAAGCTGCTTAGGTGCTTTATTAAAAGTAACAGATTTAGAAACAGCCATTCATTCACTAACAAAGTTAAAAAGTACATTTGGAATAAATTCCTCAAGTATTTCTGAAGGTGAATTAGCCAATATTACGGTCTTCAACCCTGAAATAGAATGGGTTTTTACCGAAGAATCCATCCTATCGGCTTCAAAAAATGCCGCAATGCTTAACCAAACAATGAAAGGCAATGTGTACGGTGTTTTTAATAACAATCAGTTGGTTATAAATGAATAATCCTTCCGCAAAAACAAAAGCTATAATTGCTTATCTAACTTTTATTGGATTGCTCATTGCTATTTCGATGAATCAAGAAAAAAAGGAAGAATTCACCCTTTGGCATATTAAAAATATGTTTGGATTGTTAATTATTCTTTTTATTGCGGTAGCCCTTCAAAGTAGCTTTATAGGTTTCTACATTTACTGGACATGTGCCATATTTTGGTTATTTTCTTTGATTATGGCAATAGCGGAAAGAAAAAAGGGAATTCCGTTTTTAAGTGAAAAATTTCAACAATGGTTCACTTTTTTAGGCTAGAAAGTTTATCTTTAACTAGTTAATCACTAACCTAAACCTTTTCATATTATGTCAGAAACTGCTTCAGATAACGGAAAAACCGTTGCTATTGTTTCCTATTTAACATTAATAGGATGGATTGTTGCTTTTATTATGCACAATAATAACAAAACCGAACTCGGTGCGTATCACCTTCGTCAAATGTTAGGCCTTTTGCTTTTAGGGATTGCCCTCTCCGTTATCGCGAGAGTCGTTGGTATCCCTGTGGTTGTATGGGTATTACAAATTGGAGTCTTTGCACTGTGGATTATGGGACTCATTGGCGCCTTTAATGGCGAAAAGAAACCTGTACCCCTTCTTGGGGAGCAATTCCAGCAATGGTTTAAAGGAATAGGATAAAAATATTTTCCTTATTGAATAGATGCCGTACTTTTGCGGCATCTATTTTTTATAATAAAATGAAACAATCCCTTTCCTTAGAACATAACTATCGTCCAAGTAGTTTCACTGAAAACGCCCCAATAATCATTATGCTTCATGGCTATGGAAGTGATGAAAACGATTTGTTTTCTTTTGCTTCCGAATTACCTTCCGAATATGCCATCATTTCTTTAAAAGCACCTCATAGACTTCAACCCTATGGGAATGCTTGGTACAATATATATTTTGACAATCCAAAAGGAAAATGGAGTGATGAAGAACAAGCTATAGAATCTAGAGAAACCATAGTAAAAGTGATAGATGAGATTATTTCAACCTATCCTATAGATAAAGACAATATTACTTTATTAGGATTTAGCCAGGGTACGATTCTCAGCTTTGCTGTGGCATTAAGCTATCCTGAAAAAATTAAGAATGTTATTGGATTAAGTGGCTACATCAACGAAGCCATTTTAAAAGAAGATTATACTGAAAACAATTTTAGCAATCTAAATATTTACAGCTCCCATGGAAGTGTCGATCAAGTCATTCCTGTGGATTGGGCTCGTAAAACAAAACCTTTTCTTAAAAATTTAGGTATGGATTGTCACTATTCTGAATTTCCAGTAGGTCACGGAGTAGCGCCACAAAACTTTTATGAGTTTAAGGAATGGTTAAAAAATCAATCTTAATTTGGGTATAACACCGAAGATATAGGTGTAAGTTCCAACTCCATTTTGTCGTTATAGAAATATTCTAAAATCATTTCGCCCCAGTATTTTCCATCGCTAAAGTCGGCCAAAATCCAACGGTGATTTAAAAACTTTACTTTATTTACACGCATTTCACCGTACATTCCTTCCAATGGAATTAAGGTGTTCCCTCCTTTTTCGAGGTTTCGTTCATATATAGTTTCTGCAACAGCATTTTCAACTTCCGCAGCATTTAAACCTAGATTCTCCAAATAAGTCATAGCATTATCATTACCTAATAAAGTAAAATAGTTAAGGTCGGTAATTCTATCTTGTAACGCATCAATGGAATCTTTTGCCGTTGTTAATTTTTCAGAAAGCGAATCGATTTTATTTTCTTGCGATTCAAATATCGATTTTTCGTTCATATACTGAAACAGAATAAACAAAACAGCAAAGAAAAACAGGTACATAAAGATTTTGGACTTCATACTAAATGGTAATTTTTAAAGTGTCATACGCCAAATGAACGTGATTGGGAAGCTTGGCTTCTACTTCCTCATGAAAACCCATTACATGACTTATATGCGTAAAATAGGTCGTTTCGGGTTTTAATTCATCAATTAATTCTAAGGCTTCTTTTATATTTAGGTGAGACTCATGAGGTTTTTCACGAAGCGCATTAATCACTAATACTTTTAGGTCTTTCAATTTATTTCTTTCAGCTTCAGAAATTGTTTTTACATCGGTCATATAAGCAAAGTCATCTATTCGAAAACCCAATACTGGTAAATTGGCGTGCATGGCTTCCACAGGAATAATCGTCTTTCCACCTAATTCAAAAGGTTGATCTTTAGTAATTTCAACTTCTTTAATAGTGGGTGCTCCGGGATATTTATTGATTGTTTCAAAAGCATATCCAAACCTTACTTTTAAAGCTTCAAACACCCTTTTTTCAGCATAAAAAGCAAGTTCCCCTTGCCTAAAATTAAAGGGTCTAATGTCATCAATCCCTGCCACATGGTCATTGTGCTCATGGGTTAACAACACTCCGTTGATATATTGAACGTTTTCACGAAGCATTTGTTGTCGAAAATCGGGTCCACAATCAATCACGTATTGGTATTCTCCCCACTGAATCAATACCGACACTCGCAATCTTTTATCTTTAAAATCGTTACTTAAACAAACAGGATGCGAGCTTCCAATAACAGGAATTCCTTGGGAGGTTCCCGTTCCTAAAAATGTAACTGTAAGGGGTAATTTCATTGGCACAAAAATAACAGTATTTTTTTTGTTAGCCTATGGTATTTGCTACCTTTGTAAAAGGGTACTTAATAAAAATGCTATGCCAGAAATCATTCCAGGCGATAAGAATTTCGAGACTATTCCATCTGTAAAGGATAAGGCTCTTAGAATTAATTTAAACGAAAATATTTACGGAACATTTGCAGAAATTGGGGCTGGACAAGAGACGGTTCGTAATTTCTTTAGAGCAGGTGGGGCTTCAGGGACTATTGCAAAGACAATGTCTGCATACGACAAAGACTTTAGTGATGCTATTTATGGGATTGAAGAGGACGGGCGCTATGTTACCGAGTCACGTTTAAAAAAGATGTTGTCGCACGAAATTCAGCTTATTGAAGAGCGAATTGTACGTGAAAAGCACCCAAATAAAATGTTCTTTGCCTATGCCAATACGGTGGCAACAATTGATTTTGCAAAAAAATACTTAGGTCACGGTTGGGTAGGAATACGCTTTCAAACAGATCCTAATGAAGATTATAGCGAAATAGTATTGCATATTCGATTTAAAGAAACTGAAGCTGTTTTGCAACAGCAAACCCTAGGTATTCTTGGTGTAAACCTTATTTATGGTGCTTATTACAAACACGATCAACCTAAAAAATTGCTACGTTATTTATATGACCATATTGATAAAGATAAAATTGAAATAGACACCATTAATTTTGAAGGCCCTAAGTTTGAAACAGTCGATAACCGATTGATGAGCCTTCAATTGATTAAAAATGAAATGACCGAAGCGGTTATTTTTGGACCCGACGGAAACAATATCTTACCTGCACGTATTCTTTACAAAAAGAATGTACTTGCGCTACGCGGAAGCTTCCGCCCGGTGACAAAGGTAAATATGGATATGTATGAAAAATCACTTCAGCTATATCTAAATGAAAACAAAGTAGATCCAGAGAAAACCTTGGTGATTTTTGAAATTACTTTATCCAATCTTCGAGCCGAAGGAGAAATTGACGAACAAGATTTTATGGATCGTGCTAGATTATTGTGTTCTTTAGGGCAAACCGTAATGATTTCTAACTTCAAAGAATATTATAAACTCGTTGAATACTTTTCAAATTATACTCGTGCTCGTATGGGATTAACCATGGGAGTTAATAATTTGGTCGATATTTTTGACGAAAAATACTACCGTCACCTAAGTGGGGGAATCTTAGAAGCCTTCGGAAAACTTTTCTTTAAAGATTTAAAAGTATATCTCTATCCTATGCTAGACCCAGAAACGGGAGAGCTTATTAATAGCGATAATTTGAAAGTACATCCACGTATGAAAGAATTATATAAGTTCTTTAAATACAACGGAAAGCTTGTGGATATTAAAGACTATAATCCCGAAATTTTAAGTGTGTTCTCTCGAGAAGTGCTTAAAAAGATTGAAGAAAGTGATTCTGGATGGGAAAAAATGCTTCCTGAAGGTGTAGCTAATCTTATTAAAGAAAAAGAACTATTTAATTACCACAAAACTTCAAAAAAAGAAATAACAAACTAGCCTAGTATTTGAGCTGCATGTTCTTTACTTTTTACCTTATCGATAACTTTATCGACTATTCCTTTTTTATTGATAACAAAGGTGATACGATGAATTCCCTCGAACTCACGCCCCATAAATTTTTTAGGTCCCCAAACACCAAAACGATTGATAACTTTCTTATCCACATCTGCCAATAAAGGATATGGAAAATCAAATTTCTTTTTAAAATTACTCTGTTTCTTTTGAGTATCGGCGCTAACGCCCAAGATTTCATAACCAGCTTCCTGAAGCTCAGCATAATGGTCCCTTAAATTACAAGCCTCAACAGTACAGGTAGGCGTATTTGCAGCGGGATAGAAAAAAACGACCAATTTCTTTCCTTTATAATCTGCCATAGTAATGGTATTTCCATCTTGGTCTTGAGCTATGAAATTTGGTACTTTATCTCCCGGTTTTAGTGTGTGCATTTATGTATTTTTGTGAAAATAAATAAGTGGCTATGCGTTTAGTAAAACTAAATTTAGTCAAGCCACCTTCATCACAAAAGTACACAAAATGAAGCAGAAAGAAAAAGTACAATTTGTAATAAAAAAATTAAAAGAATTATACCCCCAAATTCCTATCCCATTAGATCATAAAGATCCTTACACACTACTTATAGCTGTTTTACTTTCTGCACAAAGTACCGATGTTCGTGTAAACCAGATTACCCCCCTCCTTTTTGAAGTAGCCGACAACCCTTACGATATGATAAAACTCACCGTAGAAGAAATACGGGAAATTATAAAACCTGTAGGGCTTTCACCCATGAAAAGCAAAGGTATCCACGGGCTTTCTCACATTCTTATCGACAAACACAATGGAAAAGTTCCTCAAAGTTTTGAAGCCCTAGAAGCACTTCCTGCTGTAGGGCATAAAACAGCCAGTGTGGTGATGGCACAAGCTTTTAACATACCTGCTTTTCCTGTAGATACGCATATCCACAGATTAATGTATCGCTGGGGGTTAAGCAATGGAAAAAATGTAGTGCAAACCGAAAAGGATGCAAAACGTCTTTTCCCTAAAGACCTTTGGAATGAATTACACTTACAAATAATTTGGTACGGCCGCCAATACTCCCCTGCCCGTGGATGGGATTTGGAAAAGGATATTATTACAAAAACGATTGGAAGGAAGAGTGTCATTAAAGAATACTATAAAAAATGCAAATAGAAAATATATTTTAGATATAAATCTTCCAATAATAAAAAAATGAGTAAAAGTTTTTATTATTATAAAATGTAAAGTATATTTGTCATTGTGTAAAACATATTTAACTATATGTAAAAAACATTTATCAATCTTAAAAATCGAACAAATGAATAAAAAATCCTTTATTGAATGTGAACGGAATCGCTTTCAGAAGATCATTAATTTTCGCCTACCGCATCGTTTTATGTATGTGGGAATTGGCATTAGTGTGATAGCACTTATTATGATGTTTATTCGAGCATTTATTATGGACGGTGACACGGAGTGGTTTAAACTATTTTTACAGAAAATACTTTTGGTAGGCATGCTTTTAATGTCTATTTCTAGTGATAAAATAGAAGACGAAATGACAATCCAATTAAGAGCTCAATCCTATATGGTAGCATTCGTGATGGGAGTAATATATGCATTAGTAATGCCGTATGTAGAGTTAAGTGTATCTAACGTTGTTAATAATGGTGGTGAGATATATAAAGATTTAAAAGATTTTCAGGTGTTACTATTTATGTTGCTTATGCAATTAATGTTCTATCACAACTTTAAACGATACCGATAATGGAAAATTCTCTTAAGATAGAACGAGCAATTCACAATTTAACCCAAGACGATGTAGCACAAAAAATAGGTGTTTCAAGGCAAACTATAAACTCTATTGAAGCCAACCGTTATGTGCCATCAACTGTTTTGGCACTAAAGCTATCGGCCTTGTTTGGAAAACCTGTAAATGATATTTTTAAACTTACAGTAAAAGATTAATACTATCAAATTATGACATAAAAAAACCCCAGAAACAATCGGGTTCTGGGGTTTTCCAAAGTTTAGTTTAGAAGTGCTTCAAACTTCAATTTATTATAATCTATAACACTTAAAGCCTTCGAGTAATCCAGAAGAAACCTAATCGTTTCTTCTTTTGGAACTAAGTTTTTATTCACGCGTTCCGGACGTGAAGTTTCAGAGTACAAGTTTGCCATAGAGCGTTGTTTTGAGGTTAATGTTACAAAATAACGCAGGCTTTTATACTTTATTGTCTAATTGGTTAATATAATGTTGTGTTTATCAATTATTTTGCGCATATTAATGAGCGCGTAACGCATGCGACCCAGCGCAGTGTTAATACTCACGCCTGTTTGCTCGCTAATTTCCTTAAAACTCATATCACGATACATACGCATCATTAATACTTCTTTTTGGTCTTCGGGAAGTTCTTCAATAAGTTTTCGAACATCTTCTTCTACCTGTCCTTTAATTAATTGCTTTTCAGCATTTAAAGCGCCATCACTTAATACCGAAAATATATTAAAGTCATCCTTGTTTTCGAACTTAGGCATACGGTTATTTTTTCTAAAATGATCAATAACCAGATTGTGCGCAATACGCATAACCCAAGGTAAAAACTTACCCTCTTCATTGTAGGCTCCCCTCTTGAGAGTTCTAATTACTTTAATAAAGGTATCTTGGAAAATATCTTCTGCAACGTCTTTATCATACACTTTCGAGTAGATAAAACGAAAAATTCTTTCTTTGTGTCGGGTGACTAATTCACACAGTGCAGCTTCGTTACCATTCATGTAATCGCTTACCAAAAGCGCATCACAACTTGTGCTTTGTTTCATATCCATACTTTTTTTAATAAATAAACAACTATTGGTTTTTGGTTGTCTAGTAAATCTGTTTATTTAAAAGTAATGGTATGCTATAGGCAACGGGTTTTGTATTATTGGGAGTAAATATAACAACAAAGATTTTACAAAAACAAAAAAAAGTACGTTTTTTCTGAAAAATATATCGTTAAACCTCCTATTCTACTGTTAAATTACCTTAATAAATACAATAGGTTATAAAACACATCGTTTCACTTTTCTTTATGATGTAGTCGCTTATTATTCTCCTTCTTAAATAGTATCTTTGCGAAAATTGCTATAAAAATTGGTCGAAACTGCTGTAGATATTAAAAAAAGCATCCTTATTCAAGGAGCAAAATTACACAACCTTAAAAACATTACCGTTGCTATTCCACGGAACAAACTCGTGGTCATTACTGGGCTTTCTGGGAGCGGGAAATCAAGCTTGGCGTTCGATACTTTATATGCCGAAGGCCAACGACGCTATGTAGAAAGTCTTTCTTCGTATGCACGTCAGTTTTTAGGCAGACTCGATAAGCCTAAAGTGGATGCTATTAAAGGAATCGCTCCCGCCATTGCAATAGAACAGAAAGTGAATGCTACCAATCCGCGTTCGACCGTTGGAACTTCCACAGAGATTTACGATTATCTCAAACTACTATACACCCGCATTGGTACAACCTATTCGCCTGTTTCAGGAAAAATTGTAAAAAAAGATACTGTAACGGATGTAGTTACTTACATCAAAACACTACCTGAAAACGAAAAACTCCTTCTCCTCGCTCCTATTCACTTAGAAGAAGGCAGAACGATGGAGAACAAGTTAAAAACGCTTGCCCAACAAGGATATGCCAGAGTGAAAATGGAAGAGAATGTAGTGAGGTTGGATGAATTAAAAGGGTCTTCTTTTCCGAAGAGCATTCAATTAGTTATTGACCGAGTCATTACCAAAAATGATGAAGATTTCTACAATCGTTTAGCAGATGCTATTCAAATTGCCTTTTTTGAAGGAAAAGGCGAATTATATATCGAGCATCTTTCCGATAGCACTCAAAAGGAATTCAACAACCGATTTGAAATCGATGGGATTTCCTTTATGGAACCCAATGTGCATCTTTTCAGTTTTAATAATCCCTACGGAGCCTGTCCAACCTGCGAGGGCTATGGTAATGTTATTGGAATTGATGAGGATTTGGTGATTCCCAACACTGGACTTTCAGTGTATGAAAATGCAATTTTCCCTTGGCGCGGTGAAAGTATGGGTTGGTATCGAGATACATTGGTAAATAATGCCTATAAATTTGATTTTCCCATTCACAAACCTTGGTTTGAACTTACCGAAGAGCAGAAAAAATTAGTCTGGGAAGGCAATCAATATTTTGAAGGCTTAAACGATTTCTTTTCCTTTTTAGAATCGAAGAGTTATAAAATTCAGAATCGGGTTATGTTGTCACGCTACCGCGGAAAAACAAAATGTGTTACGTGTAAAGGCAAGCGATTACGACCAGAAGCGGGTTATGTAAAAATAAACGGGAAATCGCTTCAAGAATTAGTAGAGCTTCCGCTAGATAAAGTAGCCGATTTCTTTAAAAACATAGAACTGAATAACTACGAGCAAACTGTTGCAAAACGACTACTCATAGAAATTAATAACCGACTTCGTTTTTTAATGGAAGTTGGACTAAGCTATCTCACCCTGAACAGAAAGAGTAATACTCTTTCGGGAGGGGAATCCCAACGAATTAATTTAGCCACTTCGTTGGGGAGTAGTTTAGTGGGGTCGATGTATATTCTCGATGAACCTAGCATTGGGTTGCACCCAAAAGACACCGAACGATTGATTGGTGTATTAAAATCCCTACGCGATTTAGGAAACACAGTAATTGTCGTTGAGCACGACGAAGAAATTATGAAAGCTGCCGATGCCATTATCGATATTGGTCCCGAAGCGGGAACCTTCGGGGGTGAAATAGTTGCTGAAGGTACATTTGAAGATATTCTGAAAAGCGATTCGCTGACTGCTAAATATTTAAATGGCGATATGGTGATTGAAGTTCCAGCCAAGCGACGTACATCAAAATCGGCCATTGAAGTGATTGGTGCACGCCACAATAATCTGAAGAATATCGATGTTCGTTTCCCTTTAGGAGTTTTTACTGCCGTAACTGGTGTTTCAGGAAGTGGAAAAAGTACATTGGTAAAAAAGATTGTGTACCCTGCATTACTTCGTGAAATAGGAGGTTATGGTGAAAAACCTGGGCAATTTAGTGAACTGAAAGGAAACTTCAGCAGTATTAAAACCGTTGAATTTATTGATCAAAACCCTATTGGGCGTTCGAGTCGGTCCAATCCGGTGACATATATTAAAGCATACGATGATATCCGAAATCTATTTTCATCCCAAAAACTTAGCGATATTCGTGGGTACCAGGCGAAGCATTTTAGTTTTAATGTAGATGGAGGTCGTTGTGAAACCTGTAAAGGTGAAGGTGAAGTGACTATCGAAATGCAGTTTATGGCCGATGTTCATTTGGAGTGTGATACGTGTAATGGAAGACGTTTTAAAAAAGAAGTGTTGGAAGTACAATTTCACGAAAAAAATATCCACGATATACTTACAATGACCGTGGATGATGCCATTGCGTTCTTTTCACTTCATAACGAAACAAAGATTACCAATAAGCTACAACCACTTCAGGATGTAGGTTTGGGCTATGTGCAATTAGGGCAAAGCTCCTCTACCCTTTCTGGTGGTGAAGCGCAACGGATTAAATTAGCTTCCTTTTTAATAAAAGGAAATACCAAAGACAAAGCACTCTTTATTTTTGATGAGCCTACTACAGGACTTCACTTTCACGATATTCAAAAACTATTGGCATCCTTTTATGCACTATTGGATAAAGGTCACACCGTCATTGTGGTGGAGCATAATTTGGACTTGATTAAATGTGCCGACCACATTATTGATTTAGGTCTTGAAGGTGGAGAAAAGGGTGGTGAGGTCATTGCTCAAGGTACTCCCGAAGAAATAGTGAAAAATACAAAATCGTATACTGCCAGCTATTTAAAGGAAAAAATTTAGTTTAATTACTTTATCTTTAAGAAAACTTTAATACTAGCTAAAAACTTTGGCACGCCAATTGTATTATGTATAGCAGTTGCAGTTTTAGTTAACGTTCACTGCAGCGACTTAAAAAAATATAGTTTTTTGGTTGGTTAGTTTTTTAATTACCCGTCGTAAGTTCTCAAGACTTCGGCGGGTTTTTATTTTATAGCTCATTCTAATTCGCCCTTTTTACTTTACTCCATTCGAAAACTCCTTTAAAATCAATGGTTTTCATTTTTGGCACGGTCGTTGGTTATTTAAAACTGTACACGGCAACCAAAAAAGAATGCAAGTACAAACCCTCCCTGTCGCTGTCATTGAGCGAAGTCGAAATGCAGACAGGCTTTAAAAATTAAGATTATGAAAAAAGTAACAGCACTCGTACTCGGACTCTTCGCAGCAGTCTTTTCAGTAAACGCTGCCAGCGAAAATGCAAACCATTTTAATGGAAGTTTAAACAATGGCCAATCCTACATTTTTGTGGAAGGTGGCGTAGAGTTTTCAGTATTTCCAGATGGTCAATTTGACTTTGTTTACGTAGGACCTAATCAAGGTAGCAATGTAAACGTAAGCATTAACTCTCCTAATGTAAGTATCTCTTACAACTCAGGATATAATTATGATGCTTATGTACAGTACGATGATTATGGTGCTGTAATACAAGTAGAAGAAGTTCCTATTTATTATGACGAGTTTGGACGAATCGTTCAGGCTGGAAGTGTGGAAATTCGATATACCAACAGGCGTATTGTACGTGTAGGCGGAATGCACATTTATTATAATCATTATGGTTATTACTCACACTATACTGGTTTTATAAGCCCTTGGTATACTACGTATGTATATCGCCCTTGGCACGTATATTATGCAAGACCATTTTATAGTCACTGTATTGTATATGATTATCCATACCGAAGATATTATAGTCCTGTGAGATATTCATATCACCACCACAGAGATTACTATCGAAGAGGATTCAAAAACTACAGAAACGGACGTAGAGATTTTGCTCGTGTAGGAAGTAGAGTTCACTATAAAGATGGAAGAACAGCTGTAAATAGAGATTATAAGCCTAACCGTGAAAATTCAGCGGCACGCTATAACAAAAGAAAAGATAGAGATGGAATTGCAAGTAATACTAGACCTAGTAATACTAACAAAGGAAGACCTGTAACAACAAACTCTCGTCCAAAAGTGGATAAAGAGAATAAAGGTCGCCCAACAATAAACCGTGGAAACCCTTCTAATACAAGACCAAAATACGATGGTAATGTATCGAGAGAAAATCCAAAAGTAGATAGAACAAAACCTAGCTACAATGGTAATTCCTCAAAAGGAAGACCTAATACAACTACCACACGTCCTAAAGTAACAAAGGAGTATGGTAAAAGTCGTCCAACTGTGAATCGTGGCAAACCTTCTACGTATGCAAAACCAAAGGCAAGTAGATCAAAGCCTACGGTAACTCAAAGAGAGGCTACTGTAAAACGAAGTACAAATAAAAGCACACGATCTACTACAAGTAGTAGAAAGACCACTACTTCTAATTCAAGAAGTACCGTACAAAAAAGAGGTCGCGGATAAAGATTTTTTGGTTGGTTAGTGAGAAACCCTCGCCGAAGCTTCATAGCCTAGGTGGGGGTTTCGCTTTTTAACTATTTTTAATTAACGTAGCCATCCTTTTGGTAAGCGATTTTCGGCTAAAGGAATCAATGTTCGAAGTAATCGCTGTAAGCTTCCCATTTTTGTAGGCATTGTATTTTTCTACAATAGATTGCTTTAATGTAACGCCATCATTATAAGTGAAGTACTCCCCTGCTTCCGTTTCTTTTAAAATACCTTCAACATCACTTTTCTCTGGGCCTATGGCAAGAATGGGGCGCTTGGAACGCAGATATTCAAAGATTTTTCCAGGAATTATAGCAGCTGTTTCTTCTTTGTTCATTTCAATTAACAGTAACACCTGTGCACTATTCTGAAAGGAAATAGCTTCTTGATGAGATACATATCCAGGCAATATTACATTTTCAAAAAGATTGTATTTCTGAATTTCTTCTTTTATCTCTTTGGAAACTAAACCCACCATTTTAACTTCTAAATCTTCTGAAAATCCTTCCATTTCATTCTTTAATTCTGAAAGGACTTTCCATAAAACTTTAGGATTTCGATTGCTTAACAACGAACCAATATGCACCAAACTAAATTTTGAATCTAATACTACTTCTTTATTTTCTGAAGTATCAAATCCGTTAGTAATTACTTCAATTGGTTTTGATGTGAGCTTTTTAAAATCTTGTTGCGTAGTAGGACTCGTAACCACTATGCTATCTGCAGCTTGTAAAACTTTCTTTTCTAACCTTTTGTGCTTTCTTTGAGCCGATGTACTCAACCTAAGGGACTTGTGATAATGAATGGTTGTCCAGGGGTCTCTAAAGTCGGCTATCCATTTTAGTTGTAATCGTTCTTTTAATTCCATTCCAATTAAATGAAGACTATGCGGTGGGCCTGTTGTGATAATGGTATCAATGTCTTTATTTTCTGAAAGGTATTTCTCTAAAAAATCCACCGAAGGTGCAACCCAACCAATTCTTGCATCTGGAATAAAAAGGTTTCCACGAGCATACAAAAGCAGTTTTTCTATTACCGATGGTTTTTTTTCATCAATGATACCGCTACTTATTTTTTTGGTTTTCTTTTTGGAAAGCAGCTTCGCATATTTATAAGGTTCTTTTATTGGGTGCTTAATGATTTCCACTCCTTTGGGAACTTCAGCAAATAAGCTTTCATCTAAGATAGGATAATGTGGGTTTTTGGGAATAAATAAAACAGGTTCAATCTCAAAATCTCGAAAATACTTCACAAATTTTAGCCATCGTTGCACTCCAGGTCCTCCAGCTGGCGGCCAGTAGTAACAAATGATGAGCACGCGTTTCATATTAAGCTTCTTTTACAGATTTAGATTTCCGCCACTGAAAAAATAGTCCTCCAACAATAAGGATTAACAATAGTATAAAACTGATTAAACTATAGGTACTCCCTTTTGAAATAACTTCGGGTTCAAATTTAAATTCGATGGTATGCACTCCAGCCGGAATCACCATCGCTCTAAGCACATAATTTGCTCTAAAGTGCTCAGCTGGCTCACCATCAATAAATGCATTCCATCCTTTGGGGTAATACACTTCAGAAAAAATGGCTAATTGATCTGATTCTGTTGAGGTTTCATACACAAGTCTATTGGGTTTGTGTAATGTAATATCAATCGTTGCCAAAGAATCACGAACCACATCTTTTACAGGAATTTTATCTAAATAGTCTTTATGAATCACCGCTATTTTTTTGGTGTCTAGACTATCCAAATTCAATATTTCTTCATTGGCATTATTGGCTGGCATCACCCCTTCTACAAACCAAGCGGGACCATTTGCATACGGATTTTCCTGAACTCCCATGCCACCCTTTTTATCTGGGACGAGAATGTACTTAACATTCATCATACTAAGAATCTCAATATTTCCTCTGTCCAGATAGAAGTCATTCAAATCTCGCATTCTACCCATTTTAGCGGCATGATAACCCCCTAAAGCATTATAAAAGAAACTCGCGCGACCGCTGTTAAAGGCATCCGTTGTAGCATCATACACTCTAAAATAATCTGTGTCTTTTTGAATTTCAGAATCCCCCTCAGTCATTTGAAACGGTTGCTCCATGATTCTCTTGGAAACAAAATCATCGCTATTAACATAGCGTTTATTGACGCCCACCAAATCGATAACGACCAGTAAAGCTAAAGCAGCAACGGCCCACGTTTCTTTTATTTTTTTCTGAAGTAATAACCATAATGCTCCAGCTGTAACCAACACAAAAATTAAGGAACGAATGGCATCCATTGTAAAAAGACTCATTCTGTCTGCTCTTATCGCATCGACAAACTCCATCCCCATTTCATCAATAAAAAACGAATCATACGGACTTGAAAAATTGAATAATAAAGACTTTCCTAAAAGAAAAATGATCCCCAATCCTCCTACAATATAGGTGCTGAATAGTAATGCCTTCTTCTTTTTTTCTTTTGAATTAACATCATTAAAAAATTGGTGAAGTCCTACAACGGCTATAATGGGCATTATCAATTCTATAATCACTTGAATGGAAGAAACCGCCCGAAACTTATTATATAATGGAATATAGTTAATGAAAAACTCGGTTAAAAACTTAAAATTATCACCCCACGATAGAAGCAAACTTAACAATAGCCCCGAAACAGCCCACCATTTTAATCTTCCTCTAATTAAAAACAGCCCAATAACTGCCAAAAAGATAACGACAGCGCCAATATAGGCAGGTGCTGCGACAATGGGTTGCTCTCCCCAATACATTGGGATTTGATTTAAAATCTGATTGGCTTCCTGTTGATTGGCTCCCATTTTTAGGAGTTCATTTATGGTTTCAGAATCTTCTGGAAAGGCTTCAGAAGTGCCTCCTCCCATAAAACGGGGAATGAAAAGGTTAAAACTTTCTGCTATTCCGTAGCTATATTCTGTAATATATCCATAATCTAATCCGTCTGTAGAAACCTTTTGAGAACCATCCGGATTGATGGTTAACTCACTTTTTCCACGGGTAGAAACATCGGCGTACTCCTTCGTTGCCATTAAATTAGTACTGTTTAAACCCAGAGCCAATATCACGGCAACAATCATTATTCCAACCGATTTAAAAAAATGCGGAAGCATCTTCTTTTTGTAGGCATCGATTAAATAGGCAATTCCCAAACACACCACGAGTAGAAATAAATAGTAGGTCATTTGAAAATGATTCGCTACCAATTCCAGTCCCATGGCAACGGTTGTTAACAAAAATCCTTGTAAATAGTTACCTCGGAATGTGAGTATTATTCCGCTTAAAACTAAGGGCATATAAGCAATAGCGTGTGCTTTTGCATTGTGTCCAACTCCCAAAATAATAATGAGATAGGTCGAAAATCCAAAGGCTAAAGCGCCTAAAAATGCCAGTTTATAGTCAATTTTCATGACCATAAACAAGATGTACATTCCTATAAAGTAGAGAAATAAATAATCGGCGGGACGCGGTAAAAACCGAAGCGTTAAATCTAATTTTTTAATATAATTGTGCGGATACTGGGCTCCAAGCTGATAGGTTGGCATTCCGCCAAAGGCTCCATTGGTCCAATAAGTTTCCTCCCCTGTTTGCTTTCGGAAATCATTGTGCTGCTTCGCCATTCCAGTATACTGCACAATATCACTCTGAAAAATGGTCTTTCCTTTTAGAACAGGACTGAAATAGGCCAAGGAAGCAATAATAAATAAAACAACAACGACTAAATGCGGAATAAATCGCTTGAAATTAAAAGCCATAAAAGGATTTTTTAGTACTTGGGGAAATTATAAAAAATATCGCGATGTAGATGAAAAAGGTGGTAGAAATTAGCTATTATTCTACTTCTTCAAAATCGATGTACTCACCCACTACTTTTTTAGCCTTTGGGTTTTTGTTTGAGGTTTTATGCACCTTAGTACTTTCGTCGGTATTGGTTTGGTTTGGCTGAAAGGGATTTTGTCCAAAAGCACTTTCAAACCGTTGGTTCACTTTTTTGGCTAAAAAACGAAGTAAAAATGGTTTTGCAAGTCTTAAGATAATCTTTAGTCCAAGATATACCAAAAGGATAATTAAAACCGTTTTCAGAAAAGAAATCATTATAAAGGTTTAAGGTTTAAGGTCTAGGGTATAAGGTAATAATAAAACAATAATAGAAAATAACCTATCACCCATTGTCTATTACCTTTAACCCATTAACAAAAGTACACATTGTAATATAAAAAGTGTAATTTGAACTATTAAATAAATGATAAAATCTTATATCTTTGGCTTAAACCTAAACTCTATGCGTTTACTTCTTGCTCTGCTTGTTTTCCTACCCTTTTCAGCTATTTCTCAATACACCGATATGATTAACACCAACCAGCCAGGAGGTTCACAAGGAGCATTTGCAGTAGGGAAGAAAGTGCTTCAGTTTGAGAGTGGTATCACCCTGGGACAGGAGAAGCATAATTTATTGTTTACCGAAACCAATCTTTTAAACTGGGATTATAGCATTCGGTATGGATTGTTTAAAGAAGAACTTGAGGTAAGTCTCATGGGTTCTTTTCAAAGAAATAAAGTTACCTATACGCAAGGATTTACAGGAGAAGATTCCTTTTCTAACTTTAAAAGCAACACCTTAGGAGCAAAATACCTTTTGTACGATCCTTACCGAAAAAGAGATTTAGAGGGACCCAATTTATACAGTTGGAAAGCCAATAACCGATTTCAATGGGCAGACCTAATTCCAGCAGTTTCAGTGTATGCAGGCGCCAATTTCGATTTTGCCGATAATCCGTTTTTGCCCTATCAAGAAAGCACCATTTCTCCTAAAGTAGTGTTATCGACTCAAAATAATTTTGTGGGAAGCTTAGTGTTGGTGACTAATATTTTTGCCGATAGAATCACGACCGATTTCCCAACCTACGGATACATCGTTACCTTAACCCACGCCACAAATAGATATTTCTCCATTTTTGTTGAAAATCAAGGATTTAAGAGTGATTTTTATTCAGATCAATTATTACGTGCAGGAGCAGCAGTACTTATTTACGAAGATTTACATGTAGATGTCTCATTAACCAAAGGATTTAAAGACACGCCTTCTGTGTTCTACGGAAGAGTGGGTGTTGCCTACCGATTTGATATGCACGGTGAAGACGAATTTTTGGAAGAAAAAGGAAAAGCCGGAAGAGAATTAAAACGTGCTGAAAAAGACAAAAACAAAGCCTTGAAAAAAGCTTTGAAAGAAAAGAAAAAGAATAAAAGAAAACGCAAAGACAGTTTTGAAATTGATGACAACGAAGGAGATGATAATGGTGGAATATAGTTTAATATGCCTATGATTGAAATTTTACCTGTAACCAACCAAACACAACTGAAACAATTTGTAACCTTTCCGTTTCAGTTATACAAAAACAATCCATACTGGGTGCCACCTTTGATTAAAGATGAGCTGGAAACCCTTGATAAAACAAAGAACCCAGTCTTTAAAAATGCTGAGGCTGACTATTTTTTAGCCAAAAAAAACGGCAAAATCGTAGGAAGAATTGCAGTGATCATTAACCATCTGGAGGTGAATGAGATTGGCAAAAAGAAGGTCCGTTTTGGATGGTTTGATGTGATTGATGATATCGAAGTCACCAAAGCATTACTCAATAAAGTTTTTGAAATAGGAAAAGCCCACAACCTAGAGTATGCCGAAGGTCCCGTAGGGTTTTCGAATATGGAGAAAGCGGGAATCTTAACCAAAGGTTTTGAAGAGATGAATACCATGATTACCTGGTATCATCACCCCTACTATGTGGAGCATTTCGAGAAATTAGGATTTGACAAACAAGCCACGTGGGTAGAATTTCAGTTGAGCATCCCACCTTCTATTAAGGAAAAAGTGGCAAAGTTTTCGAGTATTGTGCGAGAGCGGTATGGACTTTCTGTGATCCGATTTAAAAACAAAAAGGAAATTCTGCCGTATGTAGATGAAATGTTCGACTTGCTGAATAAAACCTACAATACCCTACAAACCTTTGTGCCCATCCAGCAATACCAAATCGATTATTACAAGGAAAAGTATTTTAATTTTATTCATCCAGATTATATTACCTGCATTAAAGACAAGGAAGGAAAACTTATCGCCTTTTCTATTGTGATGCCTTCCTTTACCAAAGCCCTTAAAAAAGCCAACGGAAGCTTGTTCCCCTTTGGGTGGTACCATTTATGGAAAGCACAACGTAAAAACGATCGTGCGGCTTTCTACCTTATTGGCATTGACCCACAATATCAAGGAAAAGGCGTTACGGCCATTATTTTTGAAGAAATGCAAAATCTCTTTAATAGTAAAGGCATTGACAAAGTAGAAACCAACCCAGAATTAAAAGAAAACACCGCAGTACAACAACTTTGGAAAGACTACGACCCCATACAACATAAAGAGCGAAGTACGTTTAGGAAATCGTTGTAGCAGGATAATTTTGTAGGATTTTTGAGTGAATTTATAGGGTATATACGGGTGCTAGGTACTGTCATTATCAATTAAGAATATATTGAAATGGTCCATGCGAGATAGAACCAAATTAATCCAATCCAACTAATCGAGTGTATTCTCTTCAAAGTTCGCCAGTCATAAATGAAGAATGATGCAAAAAACATATGCCAAACTAGTATGTAAAAAATTTCCCAACTGTCAATTTGAAAAACACCAGAGACTCTACCCATTATAGGTTCTATGGGTAATATAATTGCCCAAAAAATGAATCTTTTATGTCTTTCACTGTTTTTTCGATTGATATAAGCAAACATTAAAAAAACAGCAAAACTTATCATTAACAGTCGATTCGCTTTTACAAAAGGCGCCATTGCGTCCCAACCCTTAAAAATGTCAATAAATACATAAACTGTACTGAGAAATACTCCTATCGCGATGACAAATCCAATTTTTCCCCATCGCATATGAGTTTTATATTTTTTTTTAAGTATAAAATACGATTGAAAAACAAATGTTAAAAACCAAGCGAACATAAAAAGTCCATGCACAATAAATTTTGGGTCACTGTTGCTTTCTTGACTTATGTCTGTAATTAGATTATCAGAAAAAGCAATAAAAGAAGATACCAGAAGTAGAATACTCACTGCAATGAAATAATAATTCTTTAAGTATTTCATTTCTTTAAAGAATCCTTTTTTTTGGGATTCACTGGTTGCACATAACTCGTTATATAAACTATTTTGTCGTCGATATACAGATTGACTTTCCCAAAGATAACAAATTACCCTTTTTGCATTATCTCTTTTTTATACAGGATTTTTCCTGATAAAAAAACAAAAACCACCTTAAAAAGGTGGTTTTTGTTTTTTTATGAGATTCCGGAACCGGTTGGCATTTCGACTACGCTCAATGCCCAAATGCTACTCTCCCATCGCCGCAGCAACGTGTGCAGAGAGTCTTTTATAGGTTCCGTTTTCAAGTCGTTCTCTAATGGCTGAGAAGGCATTTAAAGTCTCCTCAATATCTTCCATCGTGTGAGAAGCCGTTGGTATTAAACGTAATAAGATTAACCCTTTTGGAATTACAGGATATACTACGATAGAACAAAAGATTCCGTGGTTTTCACGTAAATCTTTTACCAACGCCATCGCTTCTGGAATGCTTCCTTTTAAATAGACCGGCGTTACACAGCTTTGTGTAGTTCCTAAGTCAAATCCGCGTTTACGTAACCCACCTTGCAATGCATTTACATTTTCCCAAAGTTTCTCTTTAAGTTCTGGCATAGTACGTAACATATCCAAACGCTTTAAAGCACCCTCTACCAACTGCATTTGCAGTGATTTGGCAAACATTTGAGAACGTAGGTTGTATTTAAGGTAATTCATTATCTCTTCATCACCCGCAATAAACGCTCCTGTACTTGCCATAGATTTAGCAAAGGTGGCAAAATACACGTCGATATCGTCTTGCACGCCTTGCTCCTCACCTGCTCCAGCACCTGTTTTACCAAGGGTTCCAAAACCGTGTGCATCATCCACAAACAGTCTAAAGTTAAATTTTTTCTTCAGCGCAACGATTTCCTTTAATTTTCCTTGCTCACCACGCATTCCAAAAACACCTTCAGAAATTAAAAGAATTCCTCCGCCTGTTTTTTCAGCAACCTTTTCGGCACGCATTAAGTTTTTCTCAATGCTTTCCATATCGTTGTGCTTATACGTAAAACGCTGTCCTAAGTGTAAACGCACCCCGTCGATAATACAGGCATGGGCATCTACATCATACACAATAACATCGTCTTTAGACACCAAAGCATCAATGGTAGAAACCATTCCTTGGTACCCAAAGTTTAGTAAATAAGCCGCTTCTTTTTTAACAAATGCCGCTAATTCTCTTTGTAGTTTTTCGTGAAGATCTGTGTGACCGCTCATCATTCGGGCACCCATTGGGTATGCCGAACCGTATTTTACACCAGCCTCAGCATCTACTTTACGTACTTCTGGGTGGTTTGCGAGCCCTAAGTAATCATTGATACTCCAAGTAATTACTTCTTTCCCTTGGAATTTCATTCGGTTAGAAATCTCACCTTCAAGCTTTGGGAAAACGAAGTATCCTTCGGCTTGTTCGGCCCATTTTCCTAACGGACCTTTGTCTTTATAAATTTTGTCGAATAAATCTCTCATCAACATTTATTTTTATATAAGTTGCAAAAATAGTTATTTTCAAGAGGATAGCAACATTCTTTTTCAGAAAGAAAGAGGCATAAAAAAACCGCTACATTTCTGTAACGGTGTTTTAATATGTTTCTGAATAATTATTTTACGTACGTAATGGGCTTTTGTGCTTCCTTTTGGGTATCCATAAAGCCTTGTTGCTCCATCCATTCATCTTTATAGATTTTGCTCATATAGCGTGAGCCATGGTCTGGAAATATCACCACCACTACGCTATCTTCTGAAAATGATTTTTCTTCGTCAAACTGCTTTATCCCTTGCATAGCAGCACCACTAGTGTAGCCAAGGAAAAGCCCTTCTTTGGTAGCTAATTCACGAGCCGTATGGGCACTGTCTTCGTCAGTAACTTTCATAAAGCGATCGATGCAATTGAAATCGGTAGCCGAAGGAATTAAGTTTTTCCCTAAACCTTCAATACGGTATGGGTAGATTTCGTCTTTATCCAATTCACGGGTTTCGTGATATTTCTGAATCACAGACCCATACGCATCAATTCCTAATATTTCGATATTAGGATTTTGCTCTTTTAAATATTTTGCGGTACCTGAAATAGTCCCGCCAGTTCCACTACACGCTACTAAATGCGTAATCTGACCACCTGTTTGTTCCCAAATTTCGGGTCCGGTAGAGTGATAATGTGCATCGATATTTAATTGATTAAAATATTGATTGATATAAATAGAACCTGGTGTTTCTTCGTGAATTCTTTTGGCTACTTCGTAATACGAACGATGATCATCTGCTGGCACGTGTGCAGGGCATACGTGAACCTCAGCTCCCATCGCTTTAAGCATGTCAATTTTATCTGCCGATGATTTTGAAGAAACAGCCAAAATACATTTGTAGCCTTTCAAAATACTAACCATCGCAATACTGAAACCTGTGTTACCACTGGTAGTTTCAATAATAGTGTCGCCTGGCTTTAAAATTCCTTGCTTTTCAGCTTCATTGATAATGTATAGTGCTATTCGATCCTTAGCAGAATGCCCAGGGTTAAATGCTTCTACTTTAGCGTAAAAGCTCCCTTTCATTCCTGAAGTAATGTGGTTGAGTTTAATTAAGGGTGTATTACCTATTAGCTCTAACACACTCTCGTGGGCCTGAATGTTCTTCATATAGATAGTTTAATTAGCTACGTGAGCGAACCCACGATTAAAACCGCACAAAGTTACGGCAAAAAAATTAATTACTCCTTAATTCCTTCCAAATCAAGTAAAAAAGCATAATCCATCGCGACTTCTTTAAGGGATTCAAAACGCCCTGAAGCACCTCCGTGACCTGCATCCATATTGGTTTGCAACAGTAAAATATTAGTATCAGTCTTCATTTCGCGAAGTTTCGCCACCCATTTTGCAGGCTCCCAATACTGAACTTGAGAATCGTGTAGGCCCGTAGTCACTAACATATTTGGATAGGCTTTCGCTTCAACATTATCGTAAGGTGAATAGGATTTCATATAATCGTAATATACTTTATCATTAGGATTTCCCCATTCGTCATATTCCCCTGTTGTTAGTGGAATACTATCATCCAGCATCGTTGTTACCACATCCACAAAAGGTACTGAAGCTACTACCCCATTATATAATTCTGGAGCCATATTGACCACCGCTCCCATTAACAAACCTCCAGCCGATCCTCCCGAAGCATACAAATGCTCTGGGGAAGTATATTTTTCAGCAATTAAAAATTTTGAAGCATCTATATAATCTGTAAACGTATTCTTTTTCTTTAAGAGCTTTCCGTCCTCGTACCATGCTCTTCCTAGGTATTCACTTCCACGTATATGAGCAATGGCGAAAATAAATCCGCGGTCTAAAAGGCTTAAACGAGTGGTTGAAAAATAAGGGTCCACAATAGCACCATAAGAACCATAGGCATAAAGCAACAAAGGGTTTTTACCGTTTTGTTCTATACCCTTACGATACACCATAGAAATGGGAATTTTCTTTCCGTCTGCGGCTGTGGCCCACACTCTTTTCGATTCGTAATTCTCTTTTTTGAATTTCCCTCCCAATACTTCCGTTTCCTTCATTACCATTTTCTCTTGGGTTTCCATATTAAAATCGATTACCGAAGCTGGAGTAGTCAAAGAATTATAACTATACCGAAGTGTTTTTGTATCGTACTCAATATTCTGTGAAGGATAGGCTGTATACGTCTCGCTCTTAAATGGTAGATAATAATCATCTTTCCCATCCCAACGCTTAATTCTAATTTTATTTAAACCATTAGTGCGTTCACTTATCACCAAATATTCTTTAAAAATATCAATATCTTCAAGTAGTACATCGTCTCTGTGCCCAATAACCTCTTCCCAATACTCCATCGTGGTATTGTTTTGAGAAGTCTTCATTAATTTGAAATTGGTAGCATCGTCTTTATTAGTAACAATGTAAAAATCATTTTCAAAATGAAATATATTATACTCTAAGCCTTTTGTACGTGGCTGAAAGACTTTAAAAGTACCTTCGGGCTTATCTGCATCTAGAATCTGAAACTCGGAAGTAAGCGTACTATAACTTCCAATAACTAAAAACTTATGAGATTTCGTTTTATAGACATAGGTTCCAAAGGTTTCGTCTTTTTCCTCAAAAACGAGTACATCTTTTTCTGGGTCTCCTCCTACGGTATGTCTATAAATTTTATCGGCTCGAAGGGTTTGCTCATCTTTTAATGTATAAAACAGTGTTTTATTATCATTTCCCCAAGTAGAGCTCCCTGTGGTATTGGCAATCTCGTCTTTTAGGATTTCGCCTGTTTCTAAGTTTTTAATATAAATATTGTACTGTCTTCTGCTTAGGGTATCTACACCAAAGGCAGCCCACTTATTATCAGGACTTACATTGACACCTCGTAAACTATAATAGGCAAACTCCTTTGCCATTTCGTTTACGTTAAACATAATTTCTTCTTTGGCATCTAAAGATCCTTTTTTACGGGAGTGAATAGGGTAATCTTTACCTGCTTCGTAACGCGTGATGTAGTAATAGCCATTGTAGAAATAAGGAACAGAGGCATCGTCTTCTTTAATTCGCCCTTTCATTTCTTCAAACAAATCTTTCTGAAAATCTTTAGTATGAGCGGTCATCTTATTATAATAATCGTTCTCACGCTCCAAATAGTCAATAACCTCTTCGTTCTCACGTTCGTTTAGCCAATAATAATTATCGATTCGAACATCGCCATGGATTTCAAGGTGTTTTTCCTTTTTATCTGCCTTAGGGGGAGTTATATTCATAGGTTTGTCTGAGGTTTCAGAATTTTTACACGAAGCGGCAAAAATAAGGGATATCAATAAAATATAGGGATAAATTTTCATAACAATCGAGTATTATTTATGGCTCTAAAATAGTAAATTTGCAGTGATTAATATTAAAGCAAGAAATATGTTTGGAGATCTTATGGGAATGGTGGGTAAACTAAAAGAAACCCAAGCCAAAGTTGAAGCGACAAAAAAACGACTTAATACGGTTTTAATTGATGAAAAAAGCAGCGATGGCTTGCTAGAGGTTACGATTACTGCGAATCGCGAAATTAAAAGTATTACAATAGACGACAGCCTTTTGAAAGATAAAGAACAGCTAGAAGATTATCTTGTTCTTAGTCTGAATAAAGCCATAGAAAAAGCTACAAAAATTAATGAAGCTGAAATTGCTGCGGTAGCTAAGGAAGGGATGCCAAACATTCCTGGGCTTGATATGCTAAAATAATTACTTGGTAATATTAGCCTACGCTGTAGGAACTTTACGTAACTTTTTGTAGTTGGACGAGTCATAACTTGTATTGTCTCATTTACATTCACATCTGGTGTAGAACAACGCACGTAGCATGTTACCGCTTCTGGATTAGTTGATCAATCTTTTACAAATTCATAGCTAAATGGATAGCCTCTAAAATGTCAAACTTTGGTTTTCGCCTAATCGCATCTTAAATTCGTTTAAAAACACATTTCATTAATTAATTGACAGTAAACCAATTACCCTACATTATTTTTTTTTCGGATATTTGCATTATCAAAATGTATAACTCTAAATCATAAAGAATATGTTTGAATTAAAGAAAAGTGGCGATAAATTTCATTTCGTTTTAAAAGCAGGAAATGGACAAGTAATTTTAACTAGCCAAATGTATGCCTCTAAAGCATCTGCCATGAATGGTATTGAATCTGTTAAGAAAAATTGTGGAGACGAAAAATGTTGGGAGACAAAAACAGCGAAAAATGGAAAATTCCACTTTAACTTAAAATCTACTAACGGACAAATTGTAGGAAGCAGCCAGATGTATGCTGATGAAGGCGGAATGAAAAACGGAATTGCTTCAGTACAAAAAAATGCTCCAGGAGCCGATGTAAAAGAAGTAGAATAATTACTACTTACTATAATTATAAAAAGGCCCTCTTCGAAGGGCTTTTTTTATTTCCTATAGTTTTTCAGGATATTCAAAAAAGTTTGGTGCATTTCTTCTGTGTAATCTAAATGGGTAACAAGACGCAACTTGCCTTGTCCCATATTACTAATCTTTACATTCTTCTTAAGCAAATCGTTTGTAAACAGATCTTCGGAAAGTGATTCGTTTAAATAAAAGATGACAATATTGGTTTGGGTAGGCTCAATCTTTTTAACGTATTCCAACTCTGAAAGTACCTTTGCTATTTCTGAAGCTCTTTTATGATCCTCTTTCAGCCTATCTAGATGATGATCCAAGGCATACAATCCCGCAGCTGCAATATATCCTACTTGACGCATCCCTCCTCCTAACACTTTTCGGACACGCATGGCATTTTTCATGGCGTCTTTTGTACCTACAAGTACAGTTCCTAAAGGTGTCCCAAGTCCTTTACTAAAACACAATGAAATAGTATCGAACATAGCTCCATATTGCTTTGGGTCTTCGTTTTTTTCGGTTAAAGCATTCCATAAACGGGCACCGTCAAGATGGTATTTTAGCCCATGTTTTTCTGTGACAGTCTTTATCTCTTGTAGCGCTTCAAAATCATAACAAGCGCCACCTCCCTTATTGGTCGTATTTTCTACACAGACCAATGAAGTTAACGGACTATGGTAAAAATCAGGCGGGTTGATGGCTTCTTCAACCGACTTAGCATCTATTATTCCACTTTTTCCTGGTAATAATTTACAGGAAACACCACTATTAAATGACACCCCTCCCCCTTCATAATTATATACGTGGGCCCATTCGTGACAAATTAATTGTTCACCTGGCTGTGTATGGAGTTTAATCGCTGCTTGATTTGCCATACTCCCGGTTGGGAAAAATAATGCATCATCCGCACCAAACATGACTGCTACTCGTTGTTCCAATTCGTTTACGGTAGGATCTTCTTTGTAGACATCATCCCCTACTTTAGCCGCAAGCATGGCTTCCAACATTCCCTTTGTAGGTTTGGTAACGGTATCGCTGCGTAAATCAATCGTCATAGGAAATTTTCTTACGATTTATTGCCTTTGAAAACCCGCTTCAGAAATAAACGCCTTCACTTTGCTATTGAGTCTTACAATAGCGAGGGATTGGTTATAATCAAAGTTTAGGTTATCTCCTTCAAATTTGTTGGTAAGATGAAATAAATTAAAACTTTTTTCAAAACGATCTTCATCATTCCAAAAGGTGAAGCCGCTAAAGCAGGGTTCTACAGGAGCACTTGATTCTGGTCCATCAGATTCTGTAGAAGATTCATATTCTTTTACCTCGTTTACTTTCAGTTCTTCAAGGTTGTCTGCAACAAACTTAAAAACACTGTCATTAGAAAGTAATACGGTTCTAAATAAACCACAATTATCAATTTTCTTCATTAACGGTCGTCCATCTTCTTGCCAAAAGATAAAAACTTCATAATAGGTTTCTTTAGACGTACACATTTTACCGTCTATGGTAAACATTTTAATAGTTCCTGAGCAATAATGCTTGGTTGCAAAAAACTGTGTTATTCCTCTTTCTTGGAGCTTCGTAGCAAATTCATTAGTTAATTCATCTACATAGGCTTCATCATTTTGAGAAAAGCTTGTAAGTGTAAGGAACAAGCCTAAAAAAAATATTAGTGATTTCATAAGTGAGGTATTTAATTTTGAATTGCTAATTTACACAAAGATGTTTTTAATATCCCATATCGCATTGAAAACTTCCAATAGGGCTTCCGTCTGGAATTTCAGGGACTTCTCCTTTTTTGAAGTCATCCGGATCGTCTTCAAAGGCATCAATTTCAACTAAAAGTTGTTTGGCAAAAGGACTTTTATCTCTTTTTAATTCTGAAGCTATTTCTTCAATTGCCTCCAAGGAACTACCCTTTACCTGGGGTAAAGCATCCTTGTTTAGCGAAAGTGCAAACAAATGCTGAAGCGTTTGATATTGAATGATATGCTGCACTTCTTTTTGATACGGGGATTTTAAATCGTCTTCAAAAACGGTATCGATTAAATCTTCTAAAACTTCGTCAAAACCTAAATTATCTTGTTGCAAGGCTTTCTGCTGAACTAATCTATTGGCTCTTTGCGCGTGTAATAATAATTCTAAAGTCATATCACTAGCCGTTGCTGCAGCTCCCAAAGCATCAAATGCTACGCCCATGTCGCTCTTAAAAGATTCGCGTGTTCTACTATATCCAAATGCTCGCGGTGGAAACAGTTTCAGTTTCGCTTCAGGTATACTCAAATTCTTTGCTGAAAGGGTTTTTAATACGGCATACAATGCTTTTTTCTGTTCGGGTTTGGGTAGATAGTCGTGTTGTACTCCCGCGTAATCTTTTACTAAATAATCATATTCCATTCCACCAATTAACTTAACTGCAGCTTCGGTTTGGTATCGATGTAAAAAATATAGTGGCACAAAAACATCTTCTAAGACCGAATAAGGCTCTCCAGTTCGAATATTATCCTCAGAAAAATTATTAATGGCTACCTCTCTAATTTTCAATAAATTTTCCAATTCCTCCCAAGCACTTTCACCATTATCCCAAAGGTGGGCCTTTCCATGGGCTCCGCCTTTTGCTCGAGCATCACTATCGGTAATATAACGTAACCCATTGGCAAAAGCACCTTCTAATAGGGCTTTTAAATAGGTTTTTTCATCACCGTTAGGTGCCACTCCATAACTATAAGCCACCGTCACTCGGTCCCACTCGCCTATACCAATATCGTAGGCATTATTTAAATTAACTTCCCCATTAATTAGTTGCAAGGTTGGATGTGGATAATCCATGACACTGGCTCTATTCTTAGTACTTGCAGCAAAATTATGAGCAAATCCAAGGGTATGCCCCACTTCGTGTGCCGATAATTGTCTAATTCTCGCCAACGCCATTTCTAGCATTGGTCCGTAATTATCGTCACTAACTGCAAACGGTTTGTTGAGTAAGGCTTGGGCTATCATAAAATCCTGACGAATGCGTAAACTTCCTAAACTTACATGACCTTTTATAATCTCCCCTGTTCTTGGGTCGTTAATCGTTGAACCATAACTCCATCCCCTTGTAGAACGATGTACCCACTGAATGACATTATACCGCACATCCATGGGGTCTGCATCTTCGGGTAACATTTTAACCTGAAAGGCATCTTTATAGCCAATCGATTCAAACGCTTGATTCCACCAGCTTGCACCATCCAAGAGAGCTGACCGAATAGGCTCGGGAGTTCCTGGGTCTAGATAATAAATAATTGGTTCTTTTGCTTCGCTTACTGTAGCAGTTGGGTCTTTTTTTTCAAGTCGGTGGCGAGTAATAAATCGTTTTGTAATAGGCTCTTGAACTGGAGTTGCATAATCCATGTAGGTCATTGGATACGAACCACAACGAGGGTCAAATTCACGAGGGACATAGCCAGCTTCTGGTAACTCTACAAAACTATGATGCTGTATGACAGAAATTGCTTGTGAATTGGGTGCAACACTACGCAGATTCCAACCTGTAGAATCCCCTACGTATGTTAACATTGCTTCAAATTCTACATTTTTTGGAAACGCTTTGGTGCGCTCCATCCAAACAGTATTGCGTGTTTTTTCTAATTTATAAGTACCTTGTTTGTTTCGTTTTAAAGTTTGAGCCACATTGTGAGCGTCTTCCATTAAAAATGGAGTAAAATCTATAAGATATACTCCATTTTTAGTTTCTTTTATCTCAAAACCAAATAATACAGAACGCGTAAAAGCTTCTTCAATCGATTTTTTTTCTAAAGTATTTTCAGTATTGGCACGATAATTCATATTGGGTTGCAGCAACAAAATTTTATTCCCGCTTTTCATAAACTTCACCAATTCTCCACCACCTAACTGTCCGCGGTCCAATCCAATATCGTTAGAGCCCAATCCAGTTCTTAACGAATGCACATACAAAAATTCAGTATTAAGCTTTGCTAAAGGAATTTCCAGATAGATATTTCCTTCATCTTCAACATAGTGGAAATTAAAAAAACCTTCAAAATGCTGGACATTTTCCTTTCCGTCCAAAAATTGAGCATGGACAAATGTCATTCCGAAGGTAAAAATTAGGGCAAGTAGTAGGTGTCTCATAAGTTTGTCTCCCAAGGTTATAGGGGATAAATCTATTAAAATTCTTTGAAAGTGTTTCGGCTTGTGTTCTTTAATTCTATTTTTGTATAAAATTCTACCAATTTATGACCACTATAGATCAACTTAAAGATCTCAGAAATCGCCTGGATGCGTTAAGGAGGTATCTTTGACGTAGATGGCAAACGTATCACCATCTCCAACGACGAAGAAAAAACCTTCGACCCCAATTTTTGGAACAATCCTCAAGAGGCGGAAGCCTTTATGAAACAACTTCGAACCCTAAAAAAATGGGTGGAAGATTATGAGAAAGCGACTTCTCTTGCTGAAGAAGCTGAAATCCTATTCGAATTTTTCAAGGAAGGTGAAGGCTCCCAAGCCAATGTAGATGCTGCATTTTCTAAAGCTGAAGAAGCTATTGAAGCCCTCGAGTTTAGAAATATGCTAAGTAGTGAAGGGGACGATCTTTCTGCGGTGCTTCAAATTACTGCCGGTGCTGGTGGTACCGAAAGTTGCGATTGGGCAAGTATGCTCATGCGTATGTATATGATGTGGGCGCAAAAAAACGATTACAAAGTAAAAGAACTCAACTTTCAAGCTGGTGATGTAGCAGGTGTAAAAACCGTGACACTTGAAATTGATGGCGAGTTTGCCTTTGGTTGGCTTAAAGGAGAAAATGGCGTTCATCGCTTAGTGCGAATCTCTCCTTTTGACAGCAATGCGAAACGTCACACCAGTTTTGCGAGTGTGTATGTGTATCCCTTGGCAGATGATAGTATCGAAATCGACATTAACCCAGCCGATATTTCTTGGGACTTTGCCAGAAGTAGCGGTGCGGGAGGGCAAAATGTAAACAAGGTAGAAACCAAAGCCATTTTAACACACCACCCTAGCGGGATTGTGATTCACAATAGTGAAACCCGCTCTCAGCTTGAAAACCGGGAAAAGGCGATGCAAATGCTAAAGTCGCAGTTATACGAAATTGAACTCCGTAAGCAGCAAGCACAGCGTGATGAAATTGAAGCCAGTAAAATGGCCATTGAATGGGGAAGCCAAATACGTAACTATGTGCTACACCCGTACAAACTCATTAAGGATGTACGATCTTTGCACGAAACAGGAAATACTGATGCAGTACTGGATGGCGATTTAGATGGATTCCTGAAAGCCTATTTAATGATGACTGGACAAGGAGAGACAAGTGATGAGCTGTAAATTGAAATACTGATTTTATCAAAAATTGACACTTTTTTTACAATTGGTTTGCATATTTCACTTGAAAGAACGGCTACATTTGAGCTATTAATCAAAAACAAACAGTTATGAAAAAGAACTTTCAATTAGTAGGTCTCTTCCTTTTAACGGTATTTATTTTCAGTTGTAATAACGCAAATAATTCTGAAAAAGAAGTAGTATTAGAAAAGGATATAGCGAGCGTTACCCCAACCGAAACAAAACCCAATAAAAATGTATTCCACGATTTTATTTATGATGTTGGCCCACGGTTTGGTTCCATTAAAAAAAGTGACGTGGATACTGCCACAATCATTGAAGCCTTTTTAAATCAAAAGGAATTACAAAAAATGGAGTCCATTACTTCAGTAAGTATTATTCCTTTTCTAAAAGAAGAACGACTAGCACTTCATGCGAACGGAACTACTAAAGAATTAAACGAATCACAACTAAAAATGCTACAAAATTTTAGCTACTCTTCCAGTTTTGTACTAAGAGTTGATTTTACAGAAATAAGTGAAGCTACCGGAGAATTGATCACAGGATACACAACACCTCATCTAACCATTGTCCCAGACAAACAAGCCACTTTTGTGGACGGTGAAGATGCTCTAAAGACATTTCTTAAAATGAGTACCGAGGAAGTTCGAAAAAATGTGGATGTCGAAAAGTTTAAACCCGCTAAGTTGTTTTTTACTGTTACAAAAGATGGGTCTATTAAAAATGTGCGTCTCGACAGATCATCTGGGTATCCCGAAGTAGATGAAAAAATGAAAGAACTCATCAAGCAAGTACCCGGAACCTGGCTCCCTGCTGAAAATGCAAAAGGAGAAAAAGTAGATCAAGAATTGGTTGTTTCATTTGGTACGATGGGCTGTTAATCCATCTTAACTAATTTATTTGAGAGGCTTCTTCATAATTTGAAGAAGCCTTTTTTAATTATACAATTTTGGATTTACATTTCTATTCCTATTTTTACTGAAAAAGGAAACTAATGCAAATAGAAACAAACCAATCCCTCACTTGGGACGACTTTATGAAGGTTGAAATGAGAATTGGCACCATCATTTCTGCCGAAGAATTCAAAGAAGTAAGAAATCCAGCCTACAAAATGACTGTAGATTTTGGTCCTTTCGGAATGCGAAAAACATCTGCTCAAATCACCAAACTATACCAACCAAAGCAACTTATAGGTAAACAAGTCGTTGCCGTTATTAATTTCCCACCCAAGCAAATAGCCACTATGATGAGCGAATGTCTCGTTCTAGGCGGTGTTGGTGAAAACAAAGAAGTAACACTACTTCAACCTGAAAGAAATTTAGAAAATGGAACTCGTATTGGGTAACAATAACAATCACTAACAAACAACCCTATTAAATACTGTTAAACCCTATTGTATAAAAAAAAACACTAATCACTTCATTAGAAAGACTAAAACTGCATCACATTATATTATTAGGAATAACACACTACTAAAAATTTAATATAATTTTATATCGGATATTTTTGTCCGCTATAAATAAAAAGACTATCTTTGTACTTATATAAAACCCAAGGTATGTTTTCAAAAGCTTGTGAATATGGCATTAGAGCAACCATTCATATCTCACACCAGTCTCAAAAAGGACAGCGTGTAAGCCTAAAGGAAGTTGCAAAAGCCATAGATTCTCCAGTTGCCTTTACTGCAAAAATTTTACAATCCTTAGCAAATAACAACATCATTGTTTCTACAAAAGGGGCAACAGGTGGTTACGAAATCCCACAAAGTAACCATGACATAGTAACCCTACTACAAATTGTAGAAGCTATAGACGGCGACAATATTTACAATGGTTGTGGCTTAGGCTTAAATCAATGTAACGAACTGAAACCTTGCCCTATTCATTTTCAATTTAAAGCCATTAGAGATAATTTAAAAAATATGTTACAAACCACCAATATAAACGAATTGGCAAACGGATTGCACAACGGTGTAGCATTCCTAAAAAGATAAAAAAATTTATATCTAAATCGGATACTTTTATCCACTATAAAACATAATAAAAACCATAAACCTCAAATATTAATCATTAGTAAAATCTATAATTATGAATACACAAGAAAATAAAATAATTGGAGAGTTAGTAGCGCAAGATTACCGCACCGCATCAATATTTAAAAAATACGGAATAGACTTTTGCTGTCAAGGAAACCGAACCATTAACGAGGCCTGTAAAAAGAAAAAAATAGATTCTCAAAAAGTATTAGAAGAAATCGATATGCTAGCACAAACATCTACTGAATCTAGTATCGACTACCTATCTTGGCCTCTCGACTTAATCACAGATTATATCGAAAAAAAACACCATCGCTATGTAGCAGAAAAAACAAACGAAATAATCCCTTTTTTAGACAAAGTATGTAAAGTCCATGGAGCCCACAACCCAGAGTTATTTGAAATAAGCCAACATTTTAAATCGTCTGCTCAAGAACTAGCAAAGCATATGAAAAAAGAAGAACTGCTACTATTTCCATTCATCCGAAAAATGGAAAAAGCAACCCAAGAAAACAACTCGTTAGAGTCTCCCCTTTTTGGCACTGTTCTTAACCCTATTAATAAAATGATGTTAGAACACTCTAGCGAGGGAGAACGTTTCTTAAAAATTCAAGAACTAACAAACAATTATACACCACCATTCCATGCATGCAATACCTATAAAGTGACTTTCGCCCTACTTAAAGAATTTGAAGAAGACCTACACCTACACATCCACCTAGAAAACAACATCCTGTTTCCAAGAGCAATAAAACTTGAACAAGAATTAAATCATGTCTCAACCTATTAAACGTCACCCATCCCTGCAATCCCTTAGTAGAGAACATCATTATGGCCTACTACTTTCTTGGAAAATTAGAGAAGGGTTTAAACGTGAAGTTCCCCCAGAACGAATTAAAAAATACACAAATTGGTTCTGGGAGAACCATCTCGCCCCCCATTTTCAATTTGAAGAATCCTACATATTTCCCATACTAGGAAATCAACACAAATAAATTAAAAGAGCAATCAAAGCAAAGTAAAGCCATAATCTCTTCCCACTACTCACTACTCACTACTTTTACTATCTTTACCAATAACTTTTTTGAGAGAAATTGGAAGTCATTAATATACAAATGGATATAACTAAAGAAGCATTAAAAGAACGTATTAAAGAACTTACTTGTCTCTATGAAGTTTCGTCGATTATTGTCAATGTAGATATCACACAATTGCACGAAACACTTAAGGCTATAGCACTAAGTATAAAAAAGGGAGTTCAGTTTCCAAATCAAACTGAAATTAGTATTAAAACCCCTCTTAGTTCTATCAAAACAGGAGTTATAAACAATCCTAAAAAAATAACTTCTGAAATATACGTATTTAATAAAGCCGTGGGTGAAATTGTTGCTTCCTTAAAGGAGAGTAAAAAAAACTTTTTAAATGAAGAAAAACAACTGCTAGATAATGTGGCATTAAAAATAGGTAACCTTCTTGAGCGTATAGAAATTCAACAAAACGAAACCTCTCTTAAACGTCAAATGGAGCGAACCGATAGGCTATCTATTCTTGGAGAGATTACGGCGGGTATTGCACACGAACTTAACACGCCACTAGCCAACATATTAGGATTTGCCGAACTGTTAAAAGATAATTTTAAAGCCGACAAAAAAGTTTCGGCAGATTTAGAAAAAATTATAGATAATGCAATTTTCTCACGTGAAGTGGTTAAGAAACTAATGTTCTTTGCTTGTGAGATGCCACAAGAGATGAAACAAGTCAATCTAGTTCCAAGTATTAAAAATGCCTTAACACTGCTTGATGCTTCTTTTAAAAAATCAAATGTAAAGTACAATGTAAAAATTGAAGATGAAGAACTTTTATTGAAAGCAGATACCATACAACTTACCCAAATAATATTTAACTTAATTATTAATGCCATATATTTTTCACCCAAAAATGGACAAGTGACCATCGAAGCCTCACAGTCAAATGGTTACATTATATTAAAAATAATAGATGAGGGTGCGGGGCTTAGTAACGAAGCGCTGGAAAAAGTGTTTCAGCCATTTTTTACTACCAAGCCCACTGGCGATGGCTCTGGACTTGGATTAAGTGTAGTGCATGGTATTGTTGCAAGTCATAAAGGAAATATAACAGTAGAAAATAACTCGGAAAAGGGTGCAACTTTTACTGTAAAACTCCCAAAAACATAATACTTTTATACTCAGATGCAGTTTAAAAAAGAAAACATACTCATTGTAGATGATGACATCCATATTTTGGAGTTATTGCAGCGACATTTACAATCGTGGAGTTTTCACTCTTACAAAGCTGTTTCTGTAAAAGAAGCTGTTCAAATACTTCGAGACACAAAGATAGACTTGCTTATTACCGACTTAAAAATGCCCGAGATAGACGGTACGGAACTTATCAAATTTGTATCAGAACACTACCCTACCTTACCCAAACTCATTATCACTGGTTATCCATCAGTACAGGGTTCACTTGCTGCCATAAAATCTGGCGTTATTGATTACTTAACTAAACCTTTTACCAAAGAAGAATTAAGTAATGCCATAAAGAAATCTTTGGGGAATACAGAAACAAGTTCTAAAAAACCTACAATAGCTCAAGCACAAAATCAAAAGAGCTATGCATATGGTGATATTATTGGCAATTCAGAAAAAATACATGAGGTTATACAAGTTATAGAACGAGTTAAGGATAATAAAGCAACTATTTTTATAAAGGGCGAAAGCGGAACGGGTAAAGAGCTCGTGGCAAGAGCCATTCATTATCAAGGGAAGTTTTCGCGAGCACCTTTTATTGCGGTAAACTGTGGTGGAATACCAGAAAATTTATTAGAATCGGAACTTTTTGGGTACACCAAAGGCGCATTTACAGGTGCCGAAAAAGAACGTGATGGATTTTTTCAAGCCGCAAATGGAGGTTCTATTTTTCTCGATGAAATAGGCAATGCTTCTAAAGCAGTTCAATCAAGATTGCTACGCGTTCTTCAGGAAAAAGAAGTTGTAAAAGTAGGAGCTCAAAAAGCTGTAAAAATTGATGTTCGCATTATAGCGGCAACCAATAGCGACCTAAAAGAGATGATTAAAAAGGAAGCTTTTAGAGAAGATCTTTATTACAGATTAACTGTGGTTGAAATTGAAGTAGCTCCCCTACGCGAGCGAAAGGAGGACATATCACTATTGGTGGAAAAATTTCTATTTAAATACGGTGTAGAATACAAAGACCGCTTTATTAAAATAAGCCCGGAAGCTTCGGCTATACTGGAACGTTACGACTGGCCTGGAAACATTCGAGAACTAGAAAATGTTATCCAACGCGCTGTCATTATGTGTGACAAAGTTATTGGAATTGAGCATTTGCCCGATTCCCTTAAATATACAATTGCTTTTCCAGATGATGCTTTTCTTCCCTTGAAAGAAATGGAAAAAAGGTACATCCGAAAAGTACTCAACTCTACTAATAATAACAAAACCAGAGCAGCTGAAATTCTAGGAATTGACCGCAAGACCATTCGTCAAAAACTAAACGATTAAATACATCCAATAATGATACTAATACTCCCAACTGGGTAAATTTGTATCGGCACCCAATCTTTTCTTACTTCTAATATTACCCAACAAACTGTGTAATAGCAAGGGGTTTATCTCTTTTATCCATTCTTGGCACAACCACTGGCATACAGGTTGCCTTTAAGTTCATAAATAAAAACAATGAACTATGAAAACAAACCCATTTAACATATGTCCCACTTGTAAACAAAAGGACTCATGTGTCCTAACCGACTCAAAAAGTCAAGTATGGTCCTGTAGTGAGTATGAAGAACTAGCTCCAGAAACACGGGTTGAACTCCCATTTTTAAGTGATAAAAAAGACCAAGCAGTAATGGCTCTGGCATAACTCATAAAACAAAATGAAATGATTTTTAATGAATTAGAAACTATCCTATTAGGAAAGAAAGAAAAAACAAGGTTAAAATTTGATTCTATTCGAATGAGCCCTTACAGGTTTGCAAACAAACGTCATTTAAGAAATAGAGGCTTAATAATTAATCCTTTTTAAATATAACACTATGAATTCACAAGCAATAGTTACAAATAAGATATTTATTAAGTCCGAAATCAAGAGACGAATAAATAAATACATTAAAGAAAGATACAACGAAAGAAGTATCGTTAATCGCCTATTTAAATAAAAACAACTAATAAAATCCGTTTGAAACGGTAAATACTTATGACAACAATAACAGCAACATTAAATAATAAGAAAAAGAAAGCACCCCTAAAAGGTATGATGGATAATGTGATGGAGCAGTTTAACAGCGCCGCAGATCATATTGATCTACATCCAAATATCAGGAAAATATTAGGTATCACCAACAATGAAATTGTCGTTAACTTTCCTGTAAAAATGGACAATGGTGAAGTAGAAATTTTTACAGGGTATAGAGTGCAACACAACAATGCCTTAGGCCCTTACAAAGGGGGACTGCGTTATCATCCTACAGTTGATATTGATGCGGCAAGAGCACTTGCCATGTGGATGACGTGGAAATCATCTTTGGCTGGATTACCTTATGGAGGTGGAAAAGGTGGTATCCAATTAGATCCTTCAAAATACTCACAAAGCGAATTAGAACGTATTACACGTAGATTTACATTTGCACTTGCCGATAATATTGGACCCGAACACGATATTCCTGCCCCTGATGTAAACACTAATAGCCAAACAATGGCTTGGATTGCAGATACTTATATGAGCACACGACCTCCAGCAGAAAGGACTGCAAATCAGCATGTAGTTACTGGCAAACCTAATGGTAGTGGCGGCCTAGAAGGTCGTGACCGTGCGACTGGGTATGGCGTATTTTTAAATATTAAATTTTGGGCAGAAAAGAATAATGAAACACTAAAAGGAAAGAAATTTATCGTTCAAGGATTCGGAAATGTGGGCTATTGGGCGGCTCATTTCTTAGAAAAAGAGGGTGCAAAGTTAATTGCCGTACAAGATGCCTTTGGAAGTATTAGAAATCCCAATGGAATCAAGGTAGAAGATTTGTTTAACTATACCATAGCAAATAATGGTAGTGTAGCAGGTTTTCCAGAGGCCTTTGAACTAGATAATGAAAAGTTTTTTTCCACCGAATGTGATATATGTATTCCAGCAGCACTAGGAAATCAAATAACTAAGCAAAATGCTACACAAATAAAAGCTCGTCTTATCGCTGAAGGTGCTAATGGCCCTACCAATGTGGAGGGTGAGAAAATTTTACTGCAAAGAGGGGTTACAATTATTCCAGACATATTATGTAATTCTGGTGGTGTTGTAGGAAGTTACTTTGAATGGTTGCAAAACCGGAATGGAGAACTTTGGCAACTCGATGAGGTTATGGCAAAGCTTGATAAGAAAATGAAGGAGTCTTTTGATAAGGTTTTTGAATTTTCAGAAAAAGAAGGGATGGATTTACGCACGGCAGCCTACTGCATAGCTATAAAACGTATCGAAAAAGCCTATATACAAAGAGGAATATTCCCCTAAACTTTAACAATTAAAATTAATAAAATGAAATACGGAAGTTTAATATTAGAAAAAAAAGAGTATGTGTATATAAAACGCGTACTCAATATCTCCGGATATGCCGAAGATTTTGAAACACAAAAGTCTCTACAACGACTAAGTGATGAACTCAAAAACGCCCAAATTGTAAATGAAGAAGAAATGCCAGAAGACGTAATTCGCTTTAACAGTAAGATTATGGTTTATTCTGAAAATGGCTGGGAGAGGGTAATTCAACTTGTTATCCCGTCAGAAAAAGATACCAAACAAAATAAAATATCTATTCTTACGCCCATGGGAGCTGCTCTTTTTGGTTATTCAGAAGGAGATTTTATAGAATGGGACTTCCCTTCTGGAAAGCAACAACTCAAAATTGTAATGGTAACTCAAAATGAAAAGCAAACGAATAAAGAAATATTTAAATGAAAGCTTTACAAACAGAAATCTATCAACACGACTCTGATGTAGATGTAACTCATAAAACCAACTCGATAGAGTTAGACAATTGGATTAATCATCTCAATTATATTAAAAAAGAGCTGAAGAATTTAATTGCTCTTTGTGGTAAGGGGCTAAACAACAAATTGGATAGCAAAAGTATATTACTAAAATTCAAGAAAAAGGAAGCTGAAAATGAAATCCTTTTACACGCGCTTCATAAATATGTGAACTCAAGAAGGAATATCATCGAGTGTGAAGACACCCATTGCGATATGGCTTACATTACCAAACATGAAAACTATAGAAGAGGTTATTTATACCATTTGGATAAATATAGGAAAGTAAAGGATGAGTTTTATAGTAAGGTTCAAGGCAAAATTATTATAGAAAGTAAAATCTCCACAACATAGTTATAGTGAATATTGAACTATCATACAAGACAGACGTCCATAGGAGGCTCTGTATTAAAAAGGATTTAATAGAGTTAAGTCAATGGATTGATATTCTCACAGCAATAAGTTCAGAGTTAGAACAATTAAAATTAATTGAGAAGCAGCTACTAAAAAATAGTCGCATTGAAAACCATATTATTGGATTAAGAAGAAAAAACACTTTGCTATTAGGTATGCTTTGTAAATATGAACAAGAACTTAAAACAGAATATCAATATGGGAAAAAAGAATATACTCTTGCACGGGCAAAAGTGCACGAAAATAAACAAGATAATCAATACTCCATAATACAAGAATTTAATAAACTAAAGAATACCGTTTACTCTCATTTACTAAAGTTTCAACTCAAGTAAATAAAAAAATAATTACATTATGAATAAAATAAAAACAAGCTTAAAAAAATCAAAAATTGACGAGAATAGTTGTGAATATAAACTAAATACAATTACTTTTTATGAAAATATTTCCTATTGTGACAAATGTAGATTTTATCATAGGTAGGGTTTATAAAACATTCTTTATTTCTAAAATATCATAAGTAGGCTATATTTAAAATAATTACCTAGTAAATAATATCTTTACCAAAAACAATTTATGCCTACTATTAAAACCATCATCTTCGACCTTGGCGGCGTGCTTATCGATTGGAACCCAGAATATGTTTTTCTGAAAGAATTCCGTGGAAATCGTGAAAAAATGGATTGGTTTTTAAACGAAATCTGTGCTTGGGAATGGAATATGAATCAAGACGCAGGCTATCCCCTTTCAAAAGCCACAAAGGAGCGGGTAGCGATGTTTCCAGAATATGAGGATTTAATACGAATGTATTATGGCCGTTGGGAAGAAATGCTAGGGTATACGCACGAAGACACCTTAGAAATCCTTAAAAGTGTGGTGCAAAATCCGAATTATCGAGTCTATGCGTTAACCAATTGGAGTGGAGAAACGTTTCCTGTAGCGCTAAAAAAGTTTCCCTGGTTGCAATGGTTCGAAGGGATTTTGGTAAGTGGTGATGAAGGCATGCGAAAACCCCATAAAGAAATATACGAATTAATGCTCTCCCGCTATAACATCAAACCCCACGAAGCTATATTTATAGACGATAGCCTTAAAAATGTGGAAGGTAGTGAAGCGGTTGGAATTAAAGGAATTCACTTTACAAATGCATCTTCACTTAAAAAAGAACTTATAGCCTTAGGAATCGCTTTATAATTTTGAAGCGTTAACTAACACGTATCTCCTACTTTTTTTGTAGTTTTCTATTTTACTTCAACCTTTAGCATAAAAAATGACGAAACACAAAGTTGCCGTATTAGGCCCAATTCCCCGAGATCATATAATTACGCACAATAACGAGGTTATTCAAAAGTATGGTGGTGCTACGCACACTGCCATTGCAATTTCAAATTTATTAGAGAATAAGGGTGTTGTGTATCCCGTTACACACGTTCGAAAGCAAGATGCACAGGGAATAAAGGATCTTTTTGCACCATATACCAATATCGATACGGATTATATTTCTTCGGAAGCAGATCAAGGGGATGTCATTCAGTTAAAATTTGTAGATCAAAATAAACGCATCGAAACCCAAACGGCATTTATGAAACCCATTGGCCCAGAAGATGTAAAACCCCTCCTCGATTGCGAAGTATTTGTGTGTGTTCCCGTAACCGATTTTGAAGTCCCTCTCGAAACACTTATTTATATAAAAGAAAACAGCAACGCATCGATTGTTTTTGATGCCCACGGTCCTACTACGGCGCTTACGGTACGCGGACAGCGAGTGACCAAGTTTTGGGTAGATAGAGATTTGTGGCTTCCGTATATCGACGTCCTAAAAATGAATTTGGAAGAAGCTAATTGCAGTTGGTTTCAAAACGAATACAGCTTGGAAGAACTAGAACACAATGAAGAAATTGACCCAGAACAACTTCCCAAGTTTGCAGCATATTGCCTCCAACACGGACTCAAAGCCTTATATGTAACCTTAGACTCACGAGGTACTATGGTTTATACGCTTCAAAATGGGGTGTTGCATCAAGAATTGGTACCATCGGTACCTGTCGAAACTGTAATAGATACCACGGGTTGTGGGGATTCTTTTGCTGGCGGAATTGCCTTCAGCTTATTAGATAATCCGAAGGATTTTATCAAAGCCGCACAGTTTGGAAATGCTATGGGTGCGCAACGTACACAGGGTAAAACTTTCGAAGTCTTTAAATCACTTTCAGAAACTGAAAAAATTCTTGCTGAAACCTATAAATCTTCGTCTTGAAAGCCCCTTCCCTAGCCATTTTAAAGAAAGAATTAAAGCATCGTTCACCCGAAGAATTAGAAGCTATTTGTTTACGACTAGCACGTTTCAAAAAAGAAAACAAAGAACTTTTGGGTTATTTACTTTTTGAAGTGGATGACGAAACTCATTATGTGTTAGGGGTAAAAAAATACATTTCTGAAGCTTTTACAGAAATTAATACGCACAGTTTTCATTATATTAAAAAGAGTATCCGTAAAATCCTTAGGGAAACAAAAAAATACATTCGGTATTCATCAGTAAAAGAAACAGAAATAGAGTTGCTTCTTCATTTTTGTAAAGCAATGAGTACCTTTAAGCCTTCCATTGAAGATAACGCAGCAATGATGCGTTTGTATCACAACCAAATTAAATTGATTGAAAGAAAACTGGAAGGATTGCACGAGGATCTTCAGTATGATTATTCCCAAGAATTATTGCAATTACCCTTTTCTGAAAAGTAATTTTATATTTGCCATTCATAAAAAATTGATTCATTTGATTACCATCTATCATAATCCTCGCTGTTCAAAATCACGCGAAGTATTACAATTATTAGAAGAGAGAAACGAAGACCTAGAAGTAGTTCTATATTTAGAAAACCCACCCACGGTGGAAGAATTACAGAAACTACTAAAGCAACTCGATAAAAAGCCTAAAGACATTGTACGTTCTAAAGAAAAGCTTTGGAAAGAGAAGTATCGAGATAAGAAATTAAGTGGAAAAAGATTACTGCAAATTCTTTCAAAAAATCCTCAATTAATTGAACGTCCCATCGTTATAAAAAATGAAAAAGGGATTGTTGCTAGACCTACCGATTCTGTTAAGAAAATTCTATAAAAACATTAACAGAAAATTAGCACTCTAAGCTTAAACCTAAAGCTATTTTCGTAGTCGAACTGGAAAAATATACAATGAAACACCTCCTTTTGACTATTTGCCTCTTATTCTCATTTCTTTCATTTTCTCAACGAAGCGAACAATCTGATATAATTATTTCTGGTAAAGTACTGGAAGAAGGCACCAATTATCCTCTGGAATATGCAACGGTTGCATTTTCAGACACCAATGGAAAAATTATTGGTGGAGGAATTACAGATGCAAGTGGAAATTATAACATCGAAGTTAAAGCCGGTGTTTATAATGTTCAGTTTGAGTTTATTTCTTATAAATCTGAAGTTTTAAAAAATCAACGTTTGTTTAAAAACACAACGCTCCCTTCAATGGCGTTATCATTGGACTCGGAAAGCTTAGATGAAGTTGTGATTCGTGCCGAAACTACCGAGGTTCAAATTCGATTAGATAAAAAAATATACAACATAGGTAAAGACCTTACTACCAGTGGGGCAACAGTAAGTGATGCATTAAACAATGTGCCATCTGTTACGGTTGATGTGGACGGAGCTATTGCCCTAAGAGGAAATGAAAACGTTCGTATTTTAATTAACGGAAGGCCTTCTGCTATTGCTGGTTTTGGTGATACCGATGCGTTGCGTCAACTTCCAGCCGAAGCGATAGAACGTGTGGAAGTGATTACCTCCCCTTCTGCTCGATACGATGCCGAAGGAACCGCAGGAATTTTAAATATAATCCTCCGAAAAGAAAAGACCTTAGGGCTCAACGGCTCCATACAAACCAACTTTAATTATCCTTTAGGTAGCAGTGCCACTGCCAATCTTAACATACGTACAGATAAATTCAACATATTCAATACTACTGGGGTTCGCTATAATGAAAACCCAGGAAATGCCACTTTCGAGAATGTCTATTTCAGTGATTTTATTGAAAATCCTTTTGTAGATGAAACGCGAGAATACAACCGAAAAAGACAGGGGTTCAATACCAATTTAGGTATGGAATACTTTTTAACCGAGCGTTCTTCCATTACGGCTTCTGGATTTTATAGAATGAGTGATGATAATGATCTTACTACCAACCTTACTAACGAATTTGATGCAGATAGAAATTTAGCGGTTTCCCGAACTCGTAATGAAAATGAAACAGAGGATGACGAAAATTTTCAATTATCACTTAATTATGTAAACGAGTTTGATACCAACGGACATAAATTGACGGCTGATTTCCAATGGGAAAAAGGTTCTGAAACTGAAACTGGACTCATTGAGGAGTTCAATACTTTACCCGAAAACGAAACCTTACCATCAGAAAATATTGTCCAAATACAAGACGAAAGTGAATATTTATTTCAGGCAGATTATGTATTACCCATTGGTGAAAATGCACAATTTGAAGCAGGTTTTAGAAGTACCTTAGAAAACACTATTACAGACTATACCTTAGAAGAGCAACTTGTTGCTGGTGGTGCTTTTGTAAGAAACGATAGTCTTTCAAACATTTTTGATTATACTGAAAATGTACACGCTGTATACAGTCAATATGGAAATAAGTTTGGTAAATTTTCCTTTTTATTAGGCTTACGTCTGGAAAACACCGTTTTAAAAGGGGAAGTAACAGCAACAGATGTAAGTGCAAATAATGCAGCACTAAACATCAATTTTGACAAAGACTTTTTAGGGCTTTTCCCAACTTTAAATTTAGTCTACGAACTTTCTGAAAGAGAAAATATTACCCTTGGTTACAACCGTAGAATTAATCGCCCGAGAAACTGGTTTGTAAACCCCTTCCCTTCTCGTTCTAGTGAAGCCAATGTGTTTCAAGGTAACCCCGATTTAAATCCAGCCTATGCAAGTGCGTTTGATTTGGGGTACTTAAAAAGATGGAAAAAACTAACCTTAACATCCTCTATTTACTATCAATACGAAACCGATTCTTTTGAAAGAGTACAAGAGGAAACGGGATTGGTCACTCCTAATGGTATTCCAATTATTAGAACGATTCCCATCAACCTTTCTACCAATACGCGTATAGGGTTTGAAGCTGGAGTACTTTACAATCCAGCTAAATGGCTGCGATTAAATGGAAGCTTTAATTTCTTTCAGTTTGAAACCGAAGGTGAATTTAACGGGGTAGATTACGGAGCTAAAAACACCAGTTGGTTTACCCGTGGTAGCGCAAAAGTTACCTTACCCGCAAAAATAGATTGGCAAACTAATGTTTTCTATCGCGGTCCTTATAACAATGCCCAAACAGAGTTTGAAGGTATTCTCTCTGTCGATTTGGCTTTCAGTAAAGACATTATTAATGACAACGCTACCATAGGTTTTAATGTAAGTGATTTATTTAATTCTCGTAAAAGACGTTCATTTACAGACACAAGTACTTTTACCAGCGATAGTGCGTTTCAATGGCGAGAGCGCCAATTTAATTTATCATTCACGTACCGTTTCAATCAGAAAAAAGAAAGACAACGAAATCGTGGAGGTGATGGTGAATTTGATGGTGAAGGATTTGAAGGATAATTTGTAATTTTACATATGCCCGAACATTATGTCCCTTGGATCGTTTTAATAGTCTATGTGCTATTACTCCTATTTTTAGATTTCTTTGTATTACATAAAAAAGGGACAACACCTACTTCCAAAAAAGCACTGTACGAAACATTATTTTTTGTAGCGAATGCCTTGCTATTTTCGGGAGCATTGTATTGGTTTTTTGATCAAGGATTGGTAGACAATGCGAGTAACTATACCCCAACAAAAGCTTGGTTAAGCTATCTAACAGGGTATATTATTGAGCTTTCGTTAAGCGTTGATAACCTATTTGTCATTGCCGTTATTTTTACTTCGTTTAAAATACCCAGTCAATATCAACACCGACTATTATTTTTAGGAATCCTTGGCGCATTGGTATTTAGAGCGATACTTATAAGTGTTGGAATTGTACTCATTAACAAGTTTCACCAAATGAGTATTATTTTTGGATTATTCTTGTTGTTTACAGCCTTTAAAATGCTTAAAAAAGAAGCCGAACATGAAGAGCCTAAGCAGCCCAAGGGACTTTCTAAAATATTCAGATTTACCAAAATAATAGATGGCGATAAGTTTGTGACTCATGTAGATGGAAAAAGAGTCTTTACTGCACTATTTGGTGCTTTAGTGACTATTGAGTTTACCGATTTACTCTTTGCGCTTGATAGTATTCCTGCCATTTTTGCGGTCACTACCGATCCTTTTATCGTGTTTAGCTCCAATATTTTTGCCATTATGGGACTACGCTCCTTGTATTTCTTTTTAGCCAATATGCTCGAGAAATTCCACTATTTAAAATACAGCGTTTTTGCCATTTTAATCTTTGTAGGACTAAAGTTAATTTCGGCCACTTGGTTTGAAATCCCCGAATGGTTCTCCCTTACTTTTATTGTACTCTGCTTGGCTGCAGGCGTCTATGTTTCTTTATTGAATGCTAAGAAAGAATAACTGTCATTTCGAGCGTAGCGAGAAATCCCACTCACGAGCATTGTATCTTATAAAGGTGTAAGTTTGTATCTTTGAAATAACGTTACCATATAACGACGATGAAAAATTGTCGATAGCATGGCTATTTTGCCGTATATCGACGACAAAATACATTATATAACGAGTTGCCACACATTTAAAAAAAACCGTTAGTTTGATTAAAGTTTTTACTTTTTTATTAATAATTTTATTTTCAATCAGCGGATTTTCACAGAATTCAGATGAAAAAGAATTAGTGATTTTGACATTCGAAATTGAAGAAAATTTGAGCAGTCACCCTGACACGCGATTTTATTGGGTTGCGGAATTAAAATCACTCGAAAATCTTGACGATTATGAAAAGCAAGTATTTTATCCGATTTTTTTGAGGGAAGGATACAGTAGTAATCAACTTGAAAATTGTTGTTTGGGTAAATTATCATATCCGTTCAATTCATATGTTGGCGACAAATTTGACTTTCCAAAAGATTACAGTCAAAATTTGAAAAAGCTTCGTGAATTGATAAAAGAAAATCGACAGAAAATCCAAATAATAAAAAAACGTTGGAGCGGAAATCGAAAAGAAAAAATTACGGTTTATGCCACACCAGTAATCGGAAAACTTTGCGAATGTAAATATGGAGGAAAGACTTATGTTGAAACTGGCAACCAAATTAGTTTTCCAAACGGAATTTTTAGAATTTTAAATGTAGATTTATCGTCCGAAAGAAATTATTGGAGATATAAAGATTTTTCGAATTTCAAGTATTCTAACACCAATAACCCCTACGAGGAGTGAAAAAACACGTGTGGCAACACCCGTATATAACATATAAATTCCTTCAAAAATTCCCACAAAAAAACCCTCCAAAATAGGAGGGTTTTTATATCAATTAATGTTTGTTCTAATTATTTAGCTTCTGCTACCACGTCAAAAGAGAAATCGGTTATCACATCTCTATGAAAACGGATAGTGGCATCGTACTTTCCAGTACGCTTAATTAATCCACCCGCAATGCTAATGTATTTCTTTTCGATTTCTACACCTTCTTTGGCAAGTGCCGCTGCAAGGTCTGCATTACTTACAGAACCAAACAACTTATCACCTTCCCCAGATTTAGCAGCAATCTTAATTTCTAGCCCGTTTAATTTATCCGCTTCTTTTTGAGCGTCATCGATCATTTTCTTTTCCTTGTGTGCGCGTTGCTTTAACGTTTCTGCCAATACTTTTTTTGCAGAAGGCGTTGCCAATACAGCATACCCTTGTGGAATAAGAAAGTTTCTTGCGTAGCCATTTTTTACAGATACTAAATCGTCTGTAAAGCCTACATTTTCAACGTCTTTTTTTAATATTAGTTCCATGTTCTTTCTGCTTTTATTTTAATAAATCTGCAACGTAAGGCATTAAAGCTAAATGACGCGCTCTTTTTACAGCGACAGCCACTTTACGTTGGTATTTAAGAGACGTTCCAGTTAGTCTTCGAGGAAGAATTTTTCCTTGCTCGTTTACAAATTTCAATAAGAAATCTGGATCTTTATAATCGATATACTTAATACCCGATTTTTTAAATCTACAGTATTTCTTTGCTTTTGAAGTTTCAATGTTTAACGGTGTAAGATATCTAATCTCTCCGTCCTTCTTTCCTTTAGCTTGTTGTTCTATTGTAGACATATCTTAGGCAGTTTGTTTTTTGTTACGGTCTCTTCTTTTCTCAGCCCAAGCAATAGCGTGCTTGTCTAATTTTACAGATAAGAAACGCATAATACGTTCATCTCTTTTAAACTCAACTTCTAATTCGTTGATAGCTTCACCTTCAGCGGTGTACTCAAAAAGGTGATAAAAACCACTTTTTTTGTGTTGAATTGGATAGGCTAATTTTTTTAACCCCCAATTTTCTTTGGATATCATCTTGGCACCTCTAGAAACAAGAAAATCTTCAAATTTCTTAACTGTTTCCTTTATCTGGTCTTCAGATAAAACGGGATTCAAGATGAAAACAGTTTCGTAATGACTCATAAATAAATTTTTATTAATTCTTAGCACCTTGCCAAGAGCGTGCAAAAATACTACTTTATTTAGAATTAACAAACCCCATATTCATTATTAAACAATTTCCTACACAAATAGTTAAAACGCTAAATTTTAGCGGTGAACAAAGAAAAAAGTTGCAGTTCATCGATTTTTTATCTATCATTGTAGTGAGTTAAACCTTACACCCATGGAGAAACCTATGCTAAAATGTGCTATTGTCGATGACTCGACATTGCAGAGACTTTCCATAGTAAAACTTATTGAGAATCACCCGTCTCTCGACTTAGTTGCTGAATACAACAACGCAATTGAAGCCAAGATGGGCCTGGCTACAAATGAGATTGACCTTATTTTTTTAGATATTGAAATGCCTATTCTTTCGGGATTCGATTTACTAGACGACCTTACCAATAAACCACAAATTATCTTTGTTACAGGTAAAACCAAATACGCTTTTAAAGCCTTTGATTACGATGCTGTGGATTATTTAAGAAAACCTATCTCAAAAGAGCGGTTTTTGAATGCGGTTCATAAAGCAATCGTTAATTACAAAATGAAAAACGAAGAAGGCTTCGATGATGAAGACTTTATTTTTGTAAAAAGCAACCTAAAAAAGCGTAAAGTATTTCTCAATGAACTCCGCTATATTGAAGCATTAGGAGATTATGTGAAGCTTGTAACCGAGCACGATGCGTTGGTCGTATTATCCACGATGAAAGCTTTTGAAAACCTATTGCCAAAAGATCGTTTTTTGCGCATTCACAAATCGTATATTGTAAACTTAGATAAAGTTGAAAAATACAATAGTAAGGTCATCGAGCTTGACAAGGAACAACTTCCTTTAAGTAGAAATCGCAAAGCCGAATTGGTAGAAGCTTTAGCGGCTACAGCAAAATAGACTAATAATTATCTACATCTACCGTTAATTTTACTCGCGAAAATTCTTTTACAGCATGAAAGCGTTGCTGCGCTTTTAAAATATACCCTTTTGTTTTTGAAAGGGAATTTTCTTTTGGAATCTTCACCAATATATTTGTAATAAATTCATTCCGAATCCTAGCCACTGGCGGACTTACAGGCCCTAACACATGTTCCTTTAAAGGCATTTTCAATACTTCAGCAAACCATTTTGAGGCTTTATCCATCGTCATAAAGTTTCTGTGCTTTACCGTTATTTTTATGATTCGATAGTGAGGCGGATACTTAAACTGATAGCGTTCTTCGGTTTGTTCCTTATACATCCCTTCGTAATCATTTGTGCTTACCTGTCGTAAAATTTGATGATATGGGTTATAACTCTGTATGATCACTTTCCCTCTTTTTTGCGTACGTCCTGCCCTACCTGCTACTTGTTGTAATAACTGAAAGCTACGCTCATGCGCTCTAAAGTCAGGAAAATTCCACAAATTATCGGCATTCATAACGCCCACCAAACTTACTTCTCGAAAATCCAATCCCTTCGCCAGCATTTGTGTTCCCACGAGTATATCGATATCCCTATGTTCCATTCGTTCAATTAGCTTAGCATAGGCGTGTTTTCCTTTGGTCGTATCTTGATCCATCCTCGCAATGGACTGTTCTGGAAATAATTCTTTTAACTCTTCTTCAATTTGTTCTGTTCCAAAGCCTTTACTATCCAAGGTTTCACTTCCACACGCCATGCAAGAAATAAGCATCGCCATACTATAGCCACAATAATGACATCGCAATTGGTCTTTATGTTGGTGATAGGTTAAACTCACATCGCAATTAGGGCATTGCGGTGAAACCCCACAGGTAGTACACTCTACAATGGGTGAATACCCTCTTCGATTCTGAAATAAAATAACTTGCTCTTCATTTTTTAAGGCTTCTTCTATTTCTTCGAGTAATCGATCACTAAAATGACCGGTCATTTTCTTTTTCTTCAGCTTATCTCGAATATCCACCAATTCCATTTCGGGCATTAATACTTTTCCGAAGCGCTCTTTTAAAGTCACCAACCCATATTTTCCATCTTTCGCATTGTGATAACTCTCTAAGGAAGGCGTCGCGGAGCCCATTAACACTTTGGCCTTGTGTAATTGTGCCAATACCAATACAGCATCTCTGGCGTGATACCGAGGTGCAGGGTTGTATTGCTTGAACGAAGGTTCGTGCTCTTCGTCCACAATGACGAATCCTAACTTCTGAAATGGTAAAAACAAAGCAGAACGAGCACCAATCACAATTTGTGCTTTTTGTTTTTGCTGAAGCACTTGCTGCCACACTTCTACTCTTTCGTTATTGGAATATTTACTGTGATACACCGCTACCTTCTTTCCAAAATAATGCTGAAGCCTAGAAATAAGTTGCGTGGTTAATGCTATCTCAGGGAGGATATACAAAATTTGCTTTCCTGTTTCAAGCATCTCCTCAATGAGTTTTACATAGATTTCGGTCTTTCCGCTGGAGGTGACACCATGCAAAAGTGTAATGTCTTTTTCTTTAAAGGATTTTTCAATTTCTTCAAAAGCGGTTTGCTGTGCGGGACTTAGCCCTTTTACTTCGGAAGGAGCATCGCCCAGATATTCCATTCGGTCTTTTTGAAGATAATACTCTTCCAAAATCCCTTTATCAATCAGTGTTTTAATCACAGACGCGGTACTATCCGACTTCTTTTGAAGCAAAACCGATTCCACATTTTTTTCGGTGGCAGAGAGCATAAACAGCGTCATTAATACATCCCGTTGTTTGGGTGCACGGGTCATTTCGTCCAACAACTGCTTTAGAGATTCTTCTTCGGTATAAGGAGCCTTTAGCTTAAGGTAGCGCTTCAGTTTGGGTTTGTATTGTTCAAATAGTTCTTCTTGAACCGTCACTACTCCTTTTTCAATTAAATTTTGAATCACTCTCACCACATGGGTTCGGTCCAAAATATTCCGAATGTCATTAATATGTAAAGACGACTGATTCTGCAAGGCTTCAAACACCACAAATTCTTCATCGTTTAATGAACTTTCATCAAATTCTGCATCTTTCCGAAGCGAGATAATCGTTTCACTTTCTAGCAAAAAGGCACTGGGTAATGCTGCGCGAATCACTTCGCCCAAAGTGCACATATAGTAACTCGCCATCCATTCCCAATGCTTTAACTGCGTGGGTGTAATGATGGGTGTTTCATCCAAAATTTGGTCGATGGACTTGGTCTCGTAGGCTGGAGGATCGTTTTGGTGAATGGCATACACAATCCCAGTGTAGATTTTCGATTTTCCGAAGGGTACCGCCACGCGCATCCCAGGTTTAAGGAAGCCTGCTTCGTCTTTATTAACGTTATAGGTAAACGCCTGACGAAGCGGAATGGGCAAAATGACATCGATAAAATACACTGGCAAAAATTATATACTTTTTTCTTTTAATCGCTGAAGGGATATATTCAATTCGAAGCCCAATAGCAGCAGATTGGAGTTAATCCAAATATACACCATCATAATCAACAACGCCCCAATGGAGCCGTATAATTCGTTATACTGAGAGAAATTATTAATATATACCCCAAAGAAATACGTGGTGAGTACAAAAAGCAAGGTTGTTACCAATGCCCCAATCGAGAAAAAGCTTGTTTCTCGCCCTTCTTTTACACCAAAATGGTACAAGGTAGCGACCACTATATAAAGCATCAATGCAAAAAGACAAAACTGAAGTACATTGATCCAAAATATGTCATTTTTAATGTATTCATCCGCCATTAAAAAATTAATGAAATACTCCCCATACAAAATAGCTCCCACAGTTAACAGGATGATGACTGCCAAGAAAAGAGACACTAAAAACGATATAAAATATTGTCTGAAAAATCCGCGGTTGATGGTGACATAAAACGAATACTCGAAAGCGCTAAAAATAGCGTTTACCCCATTGGCGGTTAAAAACATGGTTAAAAAGAAGGTTACCGAAAGCAGACTACTACGGGGGTTAAGCGCAATATCTTCTATTACCGGATAAAAGAAATCTTGCGTTTGTGGCGGTAATAATTCTTGAATAAATATTAAAAAACGTGCCTGAAAATTATCCACACGGATATACGGAATCACGTTTAAGATAAATAACAAAAACGGAAAAATAGCCATAAAGAAACTATAAGCTATAGAACTCGCTCGTGAAGAAAAAGTACCTTTTATTATTCCCAGCGTATAAGTTTCCAATAAATCGTAGAGTGAAAATCCACCAAATCCCGGAAGCTTGATAAGCTGCAGCAACTTTACAACATTCCTAACAATGGGTATTTTATTAAGTTTTTCCTCTACTTCGGCACTCATTTAGACGGCTTTTAAACTTAAATCCATATTATATACCGAATGCGTCAACGCACCACTAGAAATAAAATTTACGCCGCATTCTGCATACTTTCGTGCTGTTTCCAGCGTGATGCCCCCACTCGACTCAGTAAGGCATTTGTCGCCAATCATTTTGACTGCTTTTTTAGTGTCTTCATAATTAAAATTGTCTATTAAAATTCGGTAGACACCATCACTCTTTAAAATTTCTTCAATTTCATCTAGGCTTCTGGCTTCCACAATAATCTTTAAATTAAGTTTGTTTCGCTTTAAATACGCCTTTGTTTTATCAATCGCTTTGGTGATTCCGCCACAAAAATCGATGTGGTTATCTTTCAGCATAATCATATCATAAAGGGCAAATCGATGGTTTTCTCCTCCTCCAATTTTTACCGCCCATTTTTCTAAGGCGCGAATACCAGGCGTTGTTTTTCGGGTGTCGAGGATTTGCGTTTTCGTGCCTTCAAGTAATTTTACGTACTCGTTTGTTTTGGTAGCAATGGCACTCATACGTTGCATGGCATTGAGGACAAGTCTTTCTGCCTTTAAAATAGACTGACTTAATCCCGAAACATAAAACACCACATCGCCATATTTTACAGGGCTTCCGTCTTTAATCTTTACCTCTACTTCCAATCCGTGGTCTACAAAATCGAATACCTGTTTCGCAAAATCCACTCCTGCAATAATGCCGTTATCTTTCACCAATAATTTTGCGGTTCCTTCGGCTTCTTCAGTAATACAAGCCAACGAGCTATGATCACCACTCCCAACATCTTCTCGAATAGCATTGGTGATAATGAGGTCTATCTCTTTCTGAAATTGTTTTTTGGAAATCATAGAATGTACAATTTATGCGAAGTTAGTAAATTTAGAAGCTTAGATTGTTGGTATCTTAGATTTTTGGTATTTTGGTTTTTTTATTGCGACAACTAGAGACAAGAGATAAGAGACAAGAGACAAGAGATAAGAGATAAGAGATAAGATTAATTTATCTATTAATGTTACAATCCAATAATCCTACAATCCAACAATCCAACAATCCAATAATCCACCCATGAAAATCACCTTACTCGCCATAGGGAAAACCGATAGCAAAAACCTCCAAAACTTAATGGACGACTACACCAAACGGCTATCGCATTATCTAAGTTTTACTTTGGAAGTAATCCCCGATATTAAAAACGCGAAAAACCTAAGTGAAGCCCAACAAAAAGAAGCCGAGGGGGAAGAAATTTTAAAACGCATCCAACCCAGCGATGCTCTGGTATTACTGGACGAAAAAGGAAAACAACACAGCTCTGTCGCTTTTGCTAACTTTTTACAAAAAAAAATGAATAGCGGACTTAAAAACCTAGTCTTTGTGATTGGCGGGCCTTATGGCTTTAGTGAAGCTGTGTATACCAAAGCGCAGGGGAAATTGTCGCTGTCTGCGATGACCTTTAGCCACCAAATGGTACGATTATTTTTTATTGAGCAATTGTATCGTGGGTTTACCATTTTACGCAATGAGCCCTATCATCATCGATAAATTTAAAGTAAATAATACGGGATTGATTAAAGAATTTATATTGTTTATAGCCTTGGTTAGCTATCGTAATTCCATTCCAATATTTTCATTGTTTCAGGACCAAACTTTTCAAGCATCATTTCGTATAATTTTTTGTCGTCAATTTTTCCTATGTTCTCGGCAGTAATTTTTATTTGAAAATCTCGAAACATTACAAGAATCTTGTCTCCATATATTGTATATAACTCTTTGGCTTTTGAGTAAAATTTTGTTTGATACCAACCATAATTTCGTCCTTCTTTGAAAATCTCAAAATAGTCATTTTCAAATTGGTTCAGTGTTGTGTATTTTACTTCACCCCAAGATTTAGACTTTATTACATATTCTTGATAAGAGTCCATTCGATTAAAAGTAGTTTGGTCTTTAAAATTTTTAATTGCAGCAACTTGACAAAGATTACCAAACAGTTCATCAAGCCACTTTCGTTGTGAGTTTCTACCAGTTCGAAAGGATTGATACAAATGCCCGAGCTCGTGAATAGATAGGGCATCTCTGAAAAATAAATCTAAATCGATTTCATCACCAAAATAGTTTTTCAAGTTATCTATATCAAGTTCAGATGCATTTTTTAAGGCAGTCTCGTGTCTTTGCGCCATAATAGATTTTCCTAGTCCAAGCACCATATTGCCTTCATAATAAGCTTGTGGCATTCCCGGAGGCGGTGCAAAGGCATATTTATTCCAGTTCTTATTATCAACAAAAAGGACAGCAAACTTTAAATCTTCCTCAAATATTTTGTCGAAGTATATTTTTGCCAACTCAAGGTTGCCAATAGTTTTTTCGATATGCTCTGGTTTAGCAACAGAGGAGTACGTTTCAAATTTATCTGTAACATTAATTTCAAATAATCCTTCGTGTTTAGATCTATCAATCCAATCAGAATCCTTCTGCTTACAAGAGACACATAGAATAAAAATTATTAGAAATGAAGATTTCATCATTGTGATTTCATTATGATTGCCAACGGTCTTAATTATGAGTCGCTTTAATATCTCAAATACAGTATAGCGCCTGCCTTAGGTAGGCCTGCTTGCCGTTAGGCAAGCTTTCGTTATTTATTTAATTCAATTTCGATTATATCCAGTATGTCCCTAATTCTATTGTGTAATGCCTCTGATTGCAAATTGGCTGCCTTGTTTATAGTAATGGCATTCCCTAAAACACCTTCCAAATTTTTATTGGTCAATATTTCATTTAATGTAGCTCCTAATTTTGATTTACCAATTTTAATTTTAAGCGAATTTGCATCTTTATCCAATAACCAAAGATGGTCTTGTTCGTTCATAAAACTATTTGATAAATCCCTGCCAATACCTAATTCTAATGTTGTTAAATCAAATTGATTATAAGCTATTTTAGTCCAGACGTCCTCAACCTCTTTTACGGCAACTACATCTGATGACCAATTGGATAGCAAACGACTTAATTTTACGTTTCTAATCAATCTTAAATTTTCAGAGCTATTTAAATCATTCTGGATAGGGTCAAACGTTGGGTCATTCCCAATAACTGCAATTTTTTTTATAACACTATCTCTATTTGCTCTCTGTGGGTAATCAAATGCTTCTAATAATGCAACTGCTGAAATTATTATCTTTTCTCTTGTTGCCATTTTTTCTTCAAGTTGCATTAGATTAGCCTGGTAATCTTCTCGAAGTTGATTGAGTAAAATAGTTTCTTTTGTTCTGTCCTTTCTTTGCTCATTCCAGTTATTAATCTGCAAAGCAATCAAAATCCCAATAACAACAAGCACAATTTCTCCAATGGCGTACAGTAGATATTTGCTGAATTTATTTTCAGATACTAATTTTTGGCGGATGCTTCTAAAGAATTTTATCATTGGTTACAGGTTATGCCAACCTTTGTTAGGCAGGCTTTCTTTATTTTTTTAGTTCTAATTCAATCATTTCAATCAATTGACTTGCCTTCCGGATGTTGAGTTCATATTGCACTTTAAACCAACCATTAATTTTTAATTTTCGATGCATGATAAGGTTCCTAAACTCTTGGTTTCCAACCAATCTTTCAGAATCAATGGGTTTTGCATATTTGAAAAAAGAATATTCTTCCATTTCTTTTAAATAAAAATCTCCAAATTTTTCACGATCTACCTGGTATTCTGTTTCCAAATACTGTTGTACATAATAATACCTTCCTTCATACAAATCGCTTATGGCAGCTCGTAAAGAATCATTCGAAATTAGTTTAATTCCAATTACTTTGAGGTTTTCATAGGTAGCTTTATTGGGTGCAAATACTCCTTGAACAGGGATTTTCCCTAAATGGATATGTAAGGAGTCGTGAAAAGGGATTTTGCCATCGATATATTTTATAATAATATCTGAAGAATTTGAAGCAATATCATACCCTCGCATATCGTCTTGTGCATCTTTTATATCTACAAGTAAATTAGAGTTCAATTCCGCTAAAATGGATCGTTCTAATTCTCTTTTCTTCCGGTCCTCATTCCAATTATTAATGGAGAGCGCTATTAAAATCCCAATAACCACAAGCACAATTTCACCAATTGCATATTTGAGATATTTTCCAGTTTTACCTTCTGAAAGTAAGTTCTGTCGGATTTTTCGGAAGAATTTTATCATTGGTTAGCAATTAATTATACATCGTGTTGCGCCTGCCTTCGGTAGGCCTACTTGCCGTTAGGCAAGCTTTCGTTATTTATTCTTTAATTCACGTTCAATCATTCTAATCAAATTACTCACTCTTGTATTAGCATCTCTTGTATTACTGCCTACATAGCCCATAGTAATTCCTCTAAATCGAACAGTTTCTTGAAATTCTAAATCTTCCATTAATAATTCGTAATTATAAGGAACCGCATGAAACCACCTTTCCATTTTCAATCTTGTAGTTAATACTGGGGCAATCATTGTGTTAAAGTTATCCTTGGACATCTGGTCTTCAGTTTTTTCTACAAGTTTATATGAAATACCATATAGATTAGTGAGAGCAATCCGTATACTATCATTTTTGATTAAATTAAAGCCTATTGATTTTAAATTATCATAAGCAGAGGTATTATAGGTTGAAATTCCATGGGTGTAAATATTTCCATAATGATTAGCTAGAGAGTCGTGCCAAGGTGTTTTCTGTTCTAGCGTTTTATTTATAATTCTTGCTGATTTTTCGACCCTTTCATACCATCGTGCATTAATGGCATTATCTATAGAGTCTTTCCGCAAATTTGTTAGCAGTTCCCGTAACATCTTTTTTTCTTGATCTGCTATTATATTTGTCTCATTCCAATTATTTATCTGCAAGGCGATCAAAATCCCAATAACCACAAGAACAATTTCGCCTATGGCGTACAGTAAATATTTACTGAACTTATTTTCAGATACTAATTTTTGGCGGATGCGTCTAAAGAATTTTATCACAAGCGGTTAGTTTCCCTAAATGTATGATAATAAATTAAATTCTGGGAGTTTTTGTAGGACTACACGTAGCTTACTATTTCGATTCTAAATATTTTTTAAAATTCCCGAGTATCGCCTGCCAACCTGTACGTTGCAGTTCTTCAGTATTTATTTCCTCTGCATCAAAAGTTTCGCTAATATGTATTTCATTTTCGCTTTGGGTGAATTTGATGTCAACTTTTCGGCCGTCCCCCAATAGATAAGAAATGCGCTTTTTGTCAATGACTTCATCATAGATTCCTTCAAAGTCAAATCCCATACTTCCATCTTTTGCTTCCATACGGTATGAGAATTTTCCATTTGGTTTTAAGTCATTTTCCGCTTTTGGACAGCACCACTCGTCTGATGCAAAATTCCAATGTATGATATGTTCAGGCTTTGTCCAATAGTCCCAAACTTTATTAATATCTCCTTTAATAGAGGTTTTAACCGTTATTTTTCCCACTTATTTTATTATTTATCACAGTTGAAGTTTTTCAAATGTTGTTCCATTAAATTTATAGACTCCGTTTTCGTGTGTCCCAAGCCAAAGGTCACCATGGTTGTCTTTGTAAATACTGAATAATGCAATCTGTTTGGATTTGTCTTGAACAGGGTAGTGAGTTATTTCAGCTCCATCATATTTCCAAACGCCATCAAGATAAGTCACAAACCACAAATTGTTATTGTTGTCTCTTACTGTTGATAGATACTCGTCCAAAGCGCTGTCCTTTTTCCCATCCAAACCGCCTATGTTTTCGTGTCTAGTGTAAAAAGTATTGCTTTCTAATGTTGTTCTGTCATAAATGCCATATCTATATTCGGTATTAAACCAAAAATCACCATTTTTATCTTCGGCAATGGAACGTACTCCGTTTGCACCTTCGTTGCGAAATTCTGTCACATCCTCTTCTGTAATCCATGTAAATGATTTTCCATCGTATCTGCAAACTCCAACTGGGTTTGTGCCAAACCAAATATTTCCTTTTTGGTCTTGATAAATGCAATAGATTCCAAAAGGATTGGGTAGGTTTGGTGGCTTGGGAAACTGCAATTCGTATAAAGTATTACCGTCATACCGATATACTTTATTTTCAAATTCATAGGAATGTTTAAACCACAAATCATCCGACTGAAGTTCCCATTCATTACTTGGTGTTGTGGTTAAAGTAGTAAAAGTCTGTCCATCAAACTTAACAATTGTTGAATTGGGATAGAAGCCATTAAAATATATGTTGCCTAATTTATCCTCTTTAATTTCGTCAATTCTGTTGCTTGGTAAACCGTGCTTTGTGGTAAAATTGGTTACTGTTTTACCGTCAAATCTATACACTCCTGTCTCCCAACTGCCAAACCAATAAATATCATTCTTGTCTTGATGAATAACCATAATACTATTTCCAAGTTTTGTTACAGTATCGCCTTTTACAATGTTGTCTGTTTTAAGTTGTTGTTTTGTGGTTTGTCCATTACAAGAGGTTAATAAAACCAATAAATTGAAAAAACTAATTATGTTCAATTTTATTATCATTTCCTTGAAGTTTGTATTGTCGTGATTGAGTTACAGCTAACGGTTTTGTGTAAGCGTCAGTAACGGGAAAGTGCACGAGTACTTTCCGCTGACACACCTAATTTAGCAAAACGAGTTGAATTTCCAATTAGGAAATTCAGCCGTTATTGCGCTTACACGGTGTTGGCAGGCGTTATTTATTTCTTTTATAAATTGTGCCACCTTTCATAACAAAAACAACATTTTCTAAAATCCTGATATCGGACAAAGGGTTTCCTTTAACAGCAATAATATCAGCTATCTTTCCTGTTTGTATACTACCTAATTCGTTTTCTATTTCGAGCAATTTCGCCGCTTGAATTGTCGCGCTTTTAATAATGTCAATTTCTGTCATTCCTGCTTCTTTCATAAGAATAAATTGTTCAGCATTTCTACCGTGAGGATATACTCCAGCATCTGTACCGAAAGCTATGTTTACACCATTTATATATGCTTTTTTAAATCTTTTAGTCATTTCTAGAAACTCTGATTCGTTGGCTGAATTGTCTTTGGAATCGCCTTTAGACTCAATTAAATCATAATAAGCCCCTTTCAAATCCATTACGAGAAAAGCATTTTTTTCTTTGAACAACATTATACTTTCGTCATCTAAATATGTCCCATGTTCAATAGATTTTGCTCCTGCTTTTAAAGCGTTCTTAATTCCCTCTGCTCCATGTGCGTGAGCACAAACATTTCGCCCATTTTTTTTTGACTCTTCCACTATTGTTAGAAGTTCTTCTTCAGAATAAGAAGCAGCACCTGGAATTGTACCATATGAGGAAAATCCACCTGTCGCAAACACTTTTATCCAATCAACATTATTTTTGATTAGATTTCTAGTTTCACGTCTTACTTCATCTTTCCCATCAGCAATTATTCCCGGATTTTCCTTAAGTTCCAACTGAGGACTCAACCAATTTCCCCAAGCACCATGACCTCCTGTAATTGAGATTCCTGGCCCACTCACAATCATTCTTGGGCCAACTATAAACTTTTCATTTATAGCATTTCTTAAAGATATGTCAGCATAAAAATAACTATGTAAATCTCGAACAGTTGTAAAACCAGCATTTAATGTTTTTTCGGCATTAACAGTACCGATTATTCCATATGATGGAGCAGGTAAAGTGTATGGGTCAAATTTTTTGTCAAACCAATTTCCTGTTAAATGGGTATGGCAATCAATTAACCCGGGTAATATGGTATATTCAGACAAATCAATATAATTATCTATTCTTGATAGATCTGGATTAATTTCAATATTTGAAATCTTATCGTTAGTAATCGTAATTAAGACATTTTCGACCAGCGCTTCATTTTCAGGATTTACCATTCCACCTGCAAAAATATTTTGAATGGTATCCTGTGCTATTATTTTGCCACCAAACATCAACATTAAGGTAATTATGATGATTTTATATCTTTTCATTTCTAAGTTTTTGGTTTAATGACTGGCAACTCGTTATATCCTTAGTTTTATCATGGTTATCCGGAAACCTTATTTCAAAGATAACAAATTACCGTTTCCCTAATGCATGGCGTAGCTCTTCTAGTTTGGCTTCTAAGATTTTGTTTTTATCCCGTAGGTTTTCTAGTTCCTCTTGCAGGGCAAGGGTAGGGTCTGGGGCGTAGGTGGTAAAGTCTGCCGGGAGTTGTGCGGCGAGGTCTAACAGGAAATTGTGTTTCATAGCTACACATAGCTCCCAGAGGATATGGGTTTGTGTACTAGCATTTTTTTGATATTTATACACGGTACTATAACTTCTTCCTAAAAGTTTGGCGAGTACACCGCGATGTATCCTATGTTTACGAATATAATTTTGCAACAACTTTCCTATATGTGGAGCTTTAGTTGCAGTGGAATATTTTCTTTTTTTCATAATTAGCACTAATTATTGGTTTACAGGCTATTATTATTGGTTTATAAGCTATTAATTTTGGTTTATAAGCTATTAATTTTGGTTTCTAAACCAATAAAATTTGTTTCTAAACCCTTATTTTTTGTTTCTAAACTTTTTTTATTTGTTTATAGACTATTACTATTGGTTTTCATCCCATTATTATTTGTTTTTAAACCCTTATTATTAGTTTCGAAGCCCTTTTTATTGGGTTCTATGCGTAATATTTATACTGAGTTGGATTCTAAAAAAGCGGGCACAATGGCCCGCCCATGCTGGGGAGTGGGGAGTTAAAGCTCGGTTTCACCACTTCCTGCGGGTCTTCCCCCTTGTCCTGCAAAGCGTGGTTTTAGCCTATCATAACTATTCTGCGCACCAGGTATCCCAGTTTTTGCCATGCTCTCGTACATATTATAAGCCCCTGTTGCCATCCCGTAGGCTTCGTGTCCTGCCACCCGTTTAAGGTCGTCTAGCTTTTGCACAATGTTTCCCGTACGGCTAATAATGGTTTCTACCTGCTCAAACAACTGTAAGTCATTGGCTAGGGAATCTTTGCTATACGTTGCCGTAATGCCTGGAAGTGGGTTGGTGTTCATCTCGTCCAGCACTTCCTCGGCAAAGACTTTGTTGTTTACGCTTATAGCATTAAGGCTACTGCGTTCTTCTGGCGTAAGGGTGCTGTCTGGTAAAGCGGCTTCTATTACCGCAAGGCTGTCCATAATTTGAGTGATTACGGCACCGTCTAGTACTTGATTGAGTAGGTTTTGACTTGTATTACTCATAGTTTTAAAAATTTAATGATTAGTAAACCACTAAATAAAAAAACCGAGTTTTTTGAGTCAAGAGGTAAATACCCCTTTTTTATACAGGATTTTTCCTGTGAAAATAGACAGGGTTTTTCCTGTTTCTATACAGGGTTTTTCCTGTTTTGGAAATAAAAAAGGACGCCCTAGAGCGTCCTTACAAAACTAACTGGGGAACGGTAATTATTTTACCACCAACTTAAACTGTGCACTACTTTCGGTAGTTTCTAGACCTAACATATAGATGCCACTCGCTAAAGATTGTTCCCAAACAATTTCTCCACTAGGTTGGTTCCATACTTTTTCAGCAAGCTGTTGTCCGGTTAAATTATAGATTTTAGTAGTGAGTATTGCGTATTGAGAAGTTGGATTAATTTCTAAACGTATGGCATTGGTAACGGGGTTTTCAACTAAGCGTATGTTGTTTGCCAAGGCGTTATCCTTAATACTGGCAATAGGCAAACGGATTTCTTCCAGTGCCCACTCGGCACTTTCGGCAGTAACCGTTACGTGGGGTTCATTTTCCGCAGGGATATAGGTATTTACAAAGGGGGAATCGCCTAAGTTAGGCGTAGCATACCAATCTGGGTTATCGATTGCCAAGGCGCTCATCGTAGGAATAAACGAATATAAATCTTGCTGTAAGGCGGCTAAAAATTCTTCTAGCACTGGATTACCACCGCCATCACCTAAGGCATCGGCAATGCTTCCTGTTCCGCCCGGTGAGGCATCTACCCCATCGGTATCTGCTGGGGATTCTGCATCGGCACTATAGGTCGCTACAGGAATGCCAAGAAAATAAGCGGTTACATCGGTAGCCGTAATAGTTTGGCTGGCTTCGGGGGTAAAGTATAAAGCAACATCCACACTGGTAAAAGTGTCTATGGTTAAATTGGTATCTACAATTTCGGCTCCGGGAAGTCCTGTAGTTATTCCTGTTCCGTTTCCGTTAATCATGGTAACATTACGTACGTTTTGCGGAAACCCTAGTGCGTCTAATTCGGTTTGAAAGGCATCACGAAAATCGGGAGCTCCTAAGGGTAATAGCTTGGTTGGGTCTTGCTGAATAGGATCTCCAGCCAATAAATGTCCTAATAAATGATCCATCAACATTTCTTTTGCGGCTGGGGAGTTTAAAACTTGCTCAACAAGTGCCAAAGCGGTTGCATCACCAATTTCCTGCGCAAAATAATTGATTAAATACTGAAGACTGATAGGAATATTGGCACCTCGATGTGGCGAATCAAACGAAATATATAATCGCGTTTCATGAGGAATGCTATTGGCTTCCATATAGGCTAAACCATAACGTGCAATGAGTCCACCCATACTTGGACCTAACACCACCAATTCTGCATCTCCTACTTTTTGGGCGTTCAATTCTTCAATTAAAGCGGCAAGCACCATGGCATTTCGCTGAATGTAATCCCCTCCTCCATCAATGTCTTTACCGTCTGTAGTGTAAAGCGGTGCATTCAAAATAACAATATCGTAGCCTTCGGCACGAAGGATATCGGCCATATTTTGTCCTCCAAAACTTAAACTGGCGTATAAGCCTCCTATGTCTCTTGCATCGCCTGGGTCAAATCCGTCTAATACGATAATAGGATGGTCTAACACCCCATCGACTAAATCTAAAAAAATTTCATATTCCCCTTCACCAAAATAGGCTTGCGACTCATCATAGCCTTGATAGGCAACATTAGCAACAATAGTAGTTACCACACCACGCTCTGGATATTGTGCAGGGTCTGGCGTTGGTAAAAAACGAAATTGTGCTTGTGAAAACTGAAAAGAAAGAATAAACAGCAGTAGGAAAAGTTTTTTCATCGGTATACATTTTTACCCGATGAAGATACTACTATTTTAAAATTTAAAAAATTGTTTAATCCACCATAGCTTTTTGTTACCTACTGGCGAATACTTTAAAGGCAATTCCAGCCAGTTAGCTTTATGCAAAATACTTTTATTGTGACTAAAAGTTTTAAAGCCCGCTTCTCCGTGATAGCTACCTAATCCGCTTAAACCCACACCCCCAAAAGGTAAATTGGAATTGGTAATATGCATCACCGTATCGTTAACAGCGCCGCCACCAAATGAAAGAGTCTTTAAAATTTGTTTTCTTTCGGAAGCCTTTGTAGTAAAGACATAACACGACAAGGGTTTTGGTAATTGCTGTACTTTTTGAATGGCTTCGGAAAGGTCTTGGTACGTAATAACAGGAAGGATAGGGCCAAAGATTTCATCTTGCATCACCGTATCTTCAAAAGTTACGTTTTGAAGGATCGTTGGCTGAATAAAGCGTTGCGAAGCATCTGTGTTGCCACCATAATACACTTTGTCTGTATCTATTAATGAAACCAATCTTTCAAAGTTCTTGTCATTAATTATTTGAACATAATTATCATTTTCAAAAGCATAGTTGGCTTTTTCAATTTCGGCTTTGCAGGCTTCTAAAAACTTGGCTTCAACAGATTGATGCACCAGCACATAATCTGTGGCAATACAGGTTTGCCCAGCATTTAAAAATTTTCCCCAAACCAGTCGTTTGGCAGTCATTTTTAAATTCGCTGAAGCAGTGACAAAAGCAGGCGACTTCCCTCCTAGCTCAAGCGTTACTGGCGTTAGGTTTTCGGCAGCTGCTTTATAAATTATCTTTCCTACGGGGGTGCTTCCCGTGAAAAATATTTTATCAAATTTTTGTTTTAAAAGTTCGGTTGTTTCGGAGACACCGCCTTCCACAACGGTGAAAAATGCCTCGTCAAAATGTTCTGAAATTAATTTGTGCATCACCTTCGAGCTTTCCGAAGGGATTTCGCTAGGTTTTAGCACCACCGTATTCCCTGCAGCAATAGCTGCAACGGCTGGACTTAATGATAAATTATAAGGATAATTCCAAGCCCCAATCACCAAGCACACGCCCAAAGGCTCGGGAATACTATAACTCTTCGCTGGAAAATTCACCAAATTGGTAGCAACCCGTTTGGGTCTTGCCCAAGATGTTAAATGCTTTTTAGCAAGGTATATTTCGTGGTACAGTAAGGCTAGTTCGGTAGTAAAGGTGTCGAATTCCGATTTTTTAAAATCGGTGTGGATCGCTTCAAAAAGCAAGCTTTCGTTTTGCTTTAAAACCTTTTCAAGTGTATTTAATTGCTTAATTCTAAAGGAAAGTTCCTTCGTTTTTTGAGCATGGAAGTAGGCTCTTTGTGTTGAAACGATTTCGTGCATAAAGCAAAGTTAAACTTCTCAAAAAGAATATTACACAGCGTTAAAAAAACACTAGAAGCAACATACCCACTATCCTTAACCTAGCACCTTTAACCCAGCACCTAATTAACCCTTGCCCTTTTCACGATTAAGGACGCGATATTCTTCGTAGCATTCACTAATAGCATCAAGTATTTGAAGGTCGTTGGCAGTGCGTATAAAATCTTCGGAATAGCTACAGTTATTCATAATCTCGTCGATATCCACACGCTCCAACTGAAGCACAGCCATTAACGTTTCCCTATCAAACTTGGATTGAAGCAAATTCCTGATTTCATCATCTTCTTTCATTTGCCTAAGTTTTCGCATCTGTTTGGGTCGTTTCCCAAAGACATTGTAGAGAAAATCGGCTGGATTAAAAATAGAACTTAACACTCGGGAGACCGCACCAGGTTGACTTTGACCACCTTCGTAGCCACCGCCTAGTCCAGCAATTCGATATCGGTAATTATCGTAAATAGGAATGAGCTTCGCATCTACCTCAACATATCCTGTAAGTTGTACAGGACGAAGCACTACTTCTTCAAGTGCGATACCAAGCTCGGTCATTTTCACTTTAATGTCACCGTACTTTAACCAGTCGTTGGTTACACGAACACGAATTGACTTAAATCCTAGATATGAAAAATACAGCGTATCGTTTACAGTCGCTTTTATTTTGAATTTTCCTTCTACTCCTGTAGATGTTCCCTTTACCTGATTAAGGTTTACAATGTTTACATTTTCTAGGGGTTCTTCGGTGGCGTCGTTAACAACAACACCATGAATTTCATCTTCTTCCTGAGATAACCCAGGAAGCGATATAGCAAAGAGAAGTAGGATAAATAAAACGTTCTTCATAGCAAAAGCATGACAAATTTAGGTTTTTAGACTCTAAATTCCTGCCAAAGTTTCGTTAAGGTAAAATTATTTTTAGAAAATTACATGCGTTTTCTTCTTCTTCCTCCTGTACCGCCTGTTTTTGGACGGTCATCTCTACGTCTGCTTTTTCCTTTAAACTTTGGTTTATCTCCACCAAACTTTGGACGGTCATCTCCACCAGATCTTCCCTTATTGCCAAAGCCTCCTTTTTTCTTGAAGCCTCCTTTTCCAGAGCCTCCTCTTTTACCACCACGGTTTCTTCCACCGCGGTCTTTAGAGATTTCGATATCTACCTTGCGGTCATTGTATTGAATATCTTTAAAAGCTTCAATTACTTTATCTGTATGGGCGACATCGGTATTAAAGAATGAAAAAGTATCCATGGTATCTACGTGGAATACATCGTCTTTTCCAAGCTGTGTAATTTCACGAACTAGATCTTTTAGGTCCATCCATTGTAGTTCGTCTTTTCGTCCTAAATTAATAAAGAAACGAGTGCTCTCATCAGAAAATTTCTTAGAAAACTCTGCATCGTGTTCTCTGCTTCCTGCATCTACATTTAGGTCTTTCGCTTTCTTGTAGTAGTTATAAAAACGAGTAAATTCTACTGAGAATACTTTCTTAATAAGTTCCTCTTTTGTAAAGCTTTCTAAGACTTCATTAATCTTAGGAAGATATGAGTCTATTTCGTGATTAATCTCTGTTTCTTTTATACTATTGGCTAAATGAAACAATTGCATTTCGCAGATTTCCATTCCCGAAGGAACTTCCTTTTTTACAAATGTTTTAGAAATGATTTTCTCAATAGCCTTAATCTTACGTATTTCACTCTTGGTGATAATCACCATAGACACCCCTTTCTTACCTGCACGTCCAGTACGTCCGCTACGGTGGGTATAGGTTTCTATTTCGTCTGGTAATTGGTAATTTATTACGTGGGTAATATCATCCACATCAATTCCACGAGCGGCCACATCGGTAGCCACTAACATTTGAATTTGACGATTTCTAAAAGATTTCATCACCAAGTCACGTTGATTCTGACTTAAATCTCCGTGTAATGCAGCTGCGTTATAGCCATCTTCAATTAGCATTTCGGCTACTTTTTGGGTATCACGCTTGGTTCTACAAAACACCACCGAAAAAATATCGGGATGAGCATCAGCTAAACGCTTTAGCGCTGGGTAACGATCTTTAGCACCTACCATAAAATATTCGTGAGAAACACTGTCTGCTCCCACATTTCTTGTTCCTACAGTCACCTCTTTAGGGTTATTCATAAACTTTTTGGCAATGGTAGAAACTTCTTTAGGCATGGTCGCACTAAACAACCAAGTACTTTTTTCTTTAGGCGAATGTGAAAGGATTTCGGTGATATCTTCATAGAAACCCATATTCAGCATTTCATCGGCTTCATCAAGAACACAATATTCAATTTTTGAAATATCGATCATTCTTCGACCAATCATATCCTTCATTCTTCCGGGAGTTGCCACAATAATTTGCGCTCCTTTTTTAACTTGTCTGGCTTGGTCACTAATACTTGCCCCTCCATAAATGGCAACCACGTTTAAGCCTTGCATATACTTTCCGTATAGTTTTAATTCGGAAGTAATTTGCATACACAATTCGCGTGTTGGTGATAAAATTAAGCCTTGTGTAGTGCGGCTTTCCACTTGAATTTTTTGAAGCATTGGAAAACCAAAAGCGGCTGTTTTTCCTGTACCCGTTTGGGCTAAGGAAACCATATCGGTTTCAGATTCTAAAAGTAATGGGATTGTTTTTTCTTGAACTTCGCTTGGGGTTTCAAAACCCAAGTCTGTAATGGCTTGAAGGAATTGTTCCTCCAACCCTAACGATTGAAATGTAGACATATAAAAATTTACTAGTTAGTGTGTTGATAGGAAGCAATCGACTCTAGTAAACCTTACGCTTCAACCGCAACACTTCCTCACCCTGAGGAATTTGCGGCAAAGATAGATTTTAATAGCGAATAATAAAGCTTATTGGGAATTATTTAAGGAAAGGTAGGCAATGAGTTCTCTCATGGCTTTACCACGATGGCCAATTTCTCCTTTTTGTGTAAGCGACATTTCGGCAAAGGTTTTATCAAATCCTTTTGGCTGAAAAATAGGATCGTATCCAAAACCCATCTCTCCTCTTGGGGATTGTGTAATGACGCCTTCACAAATACCTAAAAACATGGTTTGTCTTTTATTCATTGTTAGCGCGATAGCTGTTTTAAATCGGGCAGTACGGTCTTCTTTTCTGTCCATTTCTTGAAGTAATTTCTGCATATTGGCATCGGCACTTTTGGTTTCTCCTGCATAGCGTGCACTATACACTCCGGGCGCTCCATCAAGTGCTTTTACTTCCAAACCTGTATCGTCTGCAAAGCAATCGTAACCGTAATGTGTTTTTACATATTCAGCTTTCAGGATAGCATTTTCTTCTATGGTTTCTGCCGTTTCAGGAATATCTTCGTGGCAATTAATGTCGGTAAGACTTAGCAATTCAATATGCTTAGGAAGTAGCAGTTGTACTTCTTTAAATTTGTTCTGATTATGAGTGGCGAAAACGAGTTGCATTAGTTATTAGAATGCAATGCTACACGATTCCCTTCAGTATCAATAAATACACCCATATACCCATGTTCTGGAGAGATTTGAGTTTTAGGTTGATAGATTTTTCCTCCAGCAGCTACTACGCTATCCAATTCGTTTTGGACATCTTCGCTATAAAAATATACGAGAGCCCCTTCCTGACTTGGGATATAACTCTCTTGTTGAATTAGGGTTCCCGTTGCCCCAGGGATATTTTCACCTTGTCCTGGGAACCATGCCATTAATACACCGCCAAAATCTACTTGGTGCAACTGTACTTTAAATACTTTTTCGTAAAATGCGGCAGCTCGTTTCATATCACTCACTGGGATTTCTATCCACGCAAATGTGTTGTGTTTCATAATACTTACTTTTCTAAAATGGTTTTCAGTTTTGCCAATCCTTCTTCAAAGTCTTTTCCAACGGCTTTGTCCATATTCATAAATAGCATCATAATATTCATTGGAGGCTTACTAACTCCGTGGAAACCCCACACTACTTTTGTACTATTATTTCCTTGGTCTTCCGTTTTTATGTAGGCTTGACTTACAGATTTCCATGGCTTAAGGAAACGAAGTTCTGTTTCAATTTTTTCATTTTCAGTAATATTCTTTATCTCTTGCTCTCCCGAGCCTACTTGCTTATGGTCACTTTCCCAAGCAGAAATAAACCCAATAGTACCATCTTGTCCAGTAAACGTTTGTTTCATACCTGGGTCACGCTCTTTCCATGGTGACCAATAGTCTTGATTTTTCACATATTTTAGGTACTGAAATACATCACTAACAGGTTTGTTTATAACTATGCTTCTGTTAACATCGTATTTGTTTGGTGCGATTGCAGCTAACAGAATGATAAGCACCACAATAGCTGCAATAATATAGATAGCAATATACATAATGAGGAGTTTTTAGTTGAAGTATAAAATTACACTTTTTTTTGATTGTAATACCGTTCTTTAATTTTATCGACGCTTTTTATTGTTTTTTGAGTCCATTGAAATTCTAATTCAAGTTTTTCATTTTCAGTGAGTTGCCAATTTACATTTTCAATACGCATGCGCGTCACCACCTCTTGTAGAATAATGGCAGCCGAAACCGAAATATTCAAACTTTCAGTAAAGCCATACATAGGTATTTTTAAAAATCCATCGGCATGTTCCATGACCTCATCACTAAGACCGTATTTTTCTTGTCCGAAGAAAAAAGCACTTTTTTTAGACACATCAAATTCGTGTAACAACGTGGAATTATCATGAGGCGTTGTGGCAATTATTTGATATCCCTTTTCTCGTAAACTCTGAATACAATCTTTGGTGCTTCTAAATCTGTGAATATCCACCCATTTCTGGGCTCCCATTGCAATTTCTTTATCGACTCTTTTTCCGAAGCGTTCTTCCACCACATGCAAATCTTGTATGCCAAACACATCACAACTTCGCATCACCGCACTAGTGTTGTGTAATTGATATACATCTTCTGTCACCACAGTAAAATGCCTTGTCCGTTGTGCTAATACTTCCTTAAATAACGTTTTACGTCTTTCGGTAAGATAGGTCTGTAAATATTCAAACAGTTGTAAATCCAATGAGATTGTTTAATTTTAAAACGAAGATAAATAATTTGATTGTTATGAAAATTACCGTGCTTACAGGAGCAGGAATTAGTGCCGAAAGCGGATTAAAAACCTTTCGGGATAGCAATGGTCTATGGGAAGGACACGATGTCATGGAGGTGGCTTCACCACAAGGGTTTGCTAAAAACCCAGCATTGGTTTTGGATTTTTACAATCAGAGAAGAAGACAGTTACAGGAAGTCTCACCCAATGAAGCACATATTGCCTTAGCAGAACTTGAAAAAAACTATGACGTTGCTATTATAACGCAAAATGTGGATGATTTACACGAACGTGCGGGCAGCTCTCGAGTTGTTCATTTGCACGGGGAATTGTTAAAGGCCAGAAATGTCTATTCTGAAAACTCCGTACTTGAATGGAAAAAAGATATCAACCTAGGAGATGTTTGTGAAAATGGACACCAACTTCGCCCCCATATTGTATGGTTTGGGGAAGCAGTCCCTATGATGGAGGTAGCCATCGATTTGGTGTATGCTTCAGATATTGTAATGATTGTTGGTACCTCGATGCAGGTGTATCCCGCCGCAGGTCTTGTACAATATGCAAAAAGACATATTCCCATTTTTTTTATTGACCCAAACCCTTCGATTGAAGCTTCAGAAAGAATTCGGGTTTTTGCCGAAAAAGCCACCACGGGTGTTCCAAAAGCCATTTCAGAAATTGTAAAAAGAAGGTAATGGAATTGTACGATGTTTTAAATTTCGCCAACGCTGCTCGCAGTAATCGTTTAAAAGCAGCTCATTGGGTATTGGACCATCCTGAAACCATTGAAGAATTACTACATTTTTGTTTTAAAAATGATAAAGAGATTTCGCATAAAGCCAATTGGGTGTTGGAATTTGTTTGCTTAAAGAAATTGGAATTACTTTTCCCTTTCTTGGATTATTTTTTTGAAAATTTATCCTCTGTGAAGGAAGATTCTTCAGTACGCCCTTTATCCCATATTTGTGAACTACTTGCTATTGCTTATTATAAGGATAAGGATGCTGTATTACTGAATTATTTTTCAGAAAAGCATAAAGAGTTAATGATTGAAAACTGCTTCGATTGGCTCATTACCAATCAAAAAGTAGCGTGTGAAGTTCGTGCTATGACCTGTTTGTATTATTTAGGTACCGAAAAAGACTGGATTCACCCTGAGTTGAAAACCATTATAAATCAAAACATTCACACAAGCAGTGCGGGTTACAAAGCGAGAGGTAAAAAGATTCTTACAAAAATAGGTTAATGTGCTTCGGGGAGTAATGGCCCTCCTAATTCTTTCAGAAAAAATAATTTTCCTGGCAACGTAGGCATCCAGCTTGAAGGTATCCATCGCGATGGTCCATATTGTAATGTGACACACAAGCTCATTCCTTGCCAACATGCACCTCGATTAGTGTATACGCCATCTGCCCCTCCTATACAATAATCACTTTGCAAAAATAATCCGGGTCCTATGGTATTTGCCCAACACGGAATTAATGTAAATCGGCTAGAAAAACTATGCAATGAATTTTGCTCAATGGTCAATGGATGCAGGGCTTGCCCAATTCTATAAGGTTCAGATTTCCATGCTTCGTCAGTATTAAACTCATCTCCTATCTGTGGTTCCCAAAAAGCAATATGGCAGGCTCTTCCAATTCCGTAAACCGTGACCAATTTTCCACCTTCTTCTTTAATAGCTCTTATTTTACCTTCATATTGGGGTAGCACCTCTTTAGTGGCAAAATTGCGTTGGTTCTCAGGAATAGTTAAATCACCCAAAGGATCAAAAAGTGCTGTGCTCATGGCTAATTCAAAAGCACCGTCTTGGGTGGTGTCCATAGTGTCCCCATTCTTGTTAGACCATTCATCCATATTAAATGTATGGACGTGGTCGCAAGTAACTTGAGTTTCTTTAAGAATGTCCACAACGTGCTTGTACATTCCCATTGGACCAACTGGCAAAATAATGGCTAGCTTTTGATTGTGTTCTTTGGCTCTAATAATTTCATTGGCAATCTCAGCCCCCATATGATATTCTAAATCGACTAACGAATCTAAAGCCTCTGGAGTAAAGTCCTTATTCCAATGCGGTGCTGGCTTTAATAGTTTCTCCAGTCCTAAATCACAACAATCGTCTATTTTTTGTAAATCCCATCCCGAGGGGTAAAAGTTTTCAAGTAACGAACCTTTGACGGTATTTAAAAAGTTTAATTTTTCCATAGACCAATGATATTGAAGAATTCTATTAGACAAGATAGCGTAACGAAGATAATGATATTTCGAAAACTTTTATAAGTCAAAAATTCTAGCTTACATACATCCTAACTGCTGTGGCTTCCGTATCTTTGCGTTTTTAAAAAAATACTCATGTCCATTCAATCACTACAAGCTATTTCTCCTATCGACGGACGTTACGCCTCAAAAACATCGGCATTGGTTCCTTTCTTTTCTGAAGAAGCCCTCATAAAATATCGTGTTTTAGTAGAGATTGAATACTTTATTGCTTTAGTCGAGATGCCTTTACCTCAGCTTAAAGATTTTGACACGACACTTATTCCGAAGCTTCAAAAAATATACACTGGCTTCTCTACTAAAGATGCTGAAAAAATAAAAGACATTGAAAAAGTAACCAATCACGATGTCAAAGCAGTTGAGTATTTTATAAAAGAGCAATTTGATGCCTTGGGTATTCAGCAATACAAGGAGTTTATCCACTTTGGATTGACTTCGCAAGACATTAATAACACTTCCATTCCACTATCGCTTAAAGAAGCGATGAATGAGGTGTATATTCCGTTGTTTTTTGAAGTAAAAGACAAACTTAAAGCCTTAGCCACCGAATGGTCAACCATTCCTATGCTTGCTCGCACCCACGGACAACCGGCTTCCCCTACTCGCTTAGGAAAAGAAATCAATGTATTTGTAGTCCGTCTCGAAGAACAATTAGATTTATTGAATGACGTAAAAAGTGCTGCAAAATTTGGTGGTGCCACAGGTAATTTTAACGCCCATAAAGTAGCCTATCCAGATGTTGATTGGAAAGCCTTCGGAACAAATTTTGTGCAAGAAAAATTAGGATTACACCATTCGTTTCCAACCACACAAATTGAACACTACGACCATATGGCCGCCTTGTTTGATGGGTTAAAGCGCATTAATAATATTCTTATCGATTTGGATCGCGATGTTTGGACGTACGTTTCTATGGATTACTTCAAGCAAAAAATTAAGAAGGGAGAAATTGGTTCCAGTGCCATGCCGCATAAAGTAAATCCTATCGATTTTGAAAACAGCGAAGGAAATTTAGGAATTGCCAATGCTATGTTTGAGCATTTGGCAAGTAAGCTTCCTATTAGCCGATTACAACGTGATTTAACCGATAGCACGGTGTTGAGAAACATAGGCGTACCTATGGGGCACACATTGATTGGTTTCCAATCTACGCTAAAAGGGTTGAATAAATTATTATTGAATGAACCTAAGTTTGCTGAAGATTTAGAAAACAATTGGGCAGTTGTTGCCGAAGCTTTACAAACTATTTTGCGAAGAGAAGGCTATCCTAATCCTTATGAGGCTTTGAAAGGTTTAACAAGAACAAACGAAGCTATTACACAAAAATCGATTACAGACTTTATTAATACATTGGATGTTTCGGATGAGTTAAAAGCTGAAATGAAACAAATCACTCCAAGTAATTACACCGGGATATAAAAAAAGGCTCCAAAAATTTGAAGCCTTGTCATTTCACAACCTATCCCTATCTATGCAGGGGTCTCTGGACAGGAAATGGAATAATATTAATCTTGGGGGCATTAATAATTATAGTAGCTTTAATTCAATTTCTTTGCCAAAATTGTATGTAAGTACTTGATAGACTTAGGTTTTCGGTGAGTTGCAGTAAATTTTCGGTAAACGATAAAAGCCCCGACGTATCGAGGCTTTTATTTGAAAAATTACTACTAATTACATTTCTGAAAACACATCTCCTATTCCAGATAATTTAGATAAATCTAAATCTCCCCGCTCCATGGTTTTCATTAATTTTAAGGCTTGATCGGGTCGCATATCATCACAGAGTAATCTAAAAACTCCAAAACCTTTTTCAGAACTACTTGCAAACACAATAACTTCATCGATGGCAGTTTCTTTACCAACATACTTCATCGTCATATGCATATCCTTCGACTTTACAGAGCCAAGTGTTTTATACTCCTCTTGATCAATGATTCCTTTTATGATTCCTTTCTCACTTTCATATTCTGCTACGTTTCCGTTCTTTACAGGGTACGCAACTACATTTATCTTCTTAATGGTTTTTAGGATATCCTGTTCTTCTTCGGTAAACTTACTATCATCACTTTGAAACAAGCTCGTAGCAATATCTACTTTTAAGAAGCGATCATCTTCTTGTTTATCCACTAAATAGCGTTGCAAAGATTTTCCGTTATCACAACTCATTAGGGTAAGGGCGGCAATCACTAATACGGTTATATATTTTAATAGTGCCATGGTTTATCCTTTTTTCTTTTCAACATTTTTAAGCTCTTCGCTCCCAGGAACGTTTAAATCTTTTGTAAGCTTCGAGATTTGTTTTAGGTCAATGTTTCCAGTAATACTCATAATAATAGTACCGTCTTTACCATCAACATCACCCACAAGAAACATTAACAACTCGCTTACGTGGCTTTCGCTTTTACCTTCTTTGGAGTAAAACTTGATGTTTTTACCATCGTCCTTTACCCGCATTAGCTCGTTCAATCCTTTTGAAGAAGTTAAGTACTTATCTACAGCAAGCTTCATACGAGCACCCACTTCTTTGTTTTCGGTAATAAATATTTTAATGTTGTCTAGGTTATTCACCATTTCCATATAATCACGCACTTCGGGATCATCTGACTCAATGTCGATTTCTGCCAAAAGTTTGAACATATTTTTGGTAACGATTACCGAGGTAACGTCTTTTTCATCTTCAAATTTATCGAAGAATCCTTGAGAGAAGCCTACCATTGGGGCTAACATCATTGCTATAATTAAGATTGCATTTTTCATTATTTCTAGTGTTTAAGTAAGAGTTTATTTTAAAATTAAATTTTTAGATTTTGTAAATTGATTGATTAAGTTGATGGTTGCTGTGTTTTCGCTAAATTCATCTATGTAGCCAATTTTCGAGGTGCCTTTATTTAAATTTTCTGAAAGCAATAGCATTGTTTCCTTGGCCTGATTAAACGCCATTAAGGCTTCCTCTTCTTCGGCAGATAAACTATTATTATTGAAATACATAAAACTTGATATTCCTAAAAACAGTACTACCGATGCTGCAATGCTCCATTTCCAAAAGTTAGTTGATTTACTTTCTAAAGGCAATGTAATTTCCTTTTCAAAAGTCTCAGCTTTAGCTTCCTGAAAACTAGCAAACATAGCCGTGTACCCTTGTAAATGCTCTGGTACATTTCCTGAAGAAAAGAACTCTCGTAATTGAGTTTCTTCTGCCAGTGACGTATTCCCTTCAAAATAGGCATCCAGTAATTTTGTAATCTTAGCTAACTCCATAGTTGTATTTTTTTAATAGTTCATCTCGAACGGCTTTACGAGCTCGCGATAAATTCACTCGAATCGCCGTTTCGTTTATGTCTAGCATTTCAGAAATTTCGTGAAATTCAAACTGCTCTACATCCCTTAATTGAAGAATCATTCGCTGTTTTTCTGGCAAGGTTTCCATAATCTTAAAAACCATCGACACCCCATCGTTTACTTCTACTGTACGTTGTAAGTTTTCACTGTTTTGATAGTTACTGTGTACAATTTTTAAGTTGGAAGCTTGCTTCGACTTTAACCTGTCCAAACAATAGTTTTTGGTCATCGTCATTGCAAATGCTTCCGGGTTTTTATAGTTTTTAATACTTTTTTTACCCTTCCATAATTTCAAAAAAACTTCTTGAACGGCGTCTTCTGCTTCTTCGCTAGAAACCAAAAGGCGTTTTGCCATACGATATAGCTTGTCCTTAAAAGGAAGCACCAAGGCTGTAAACTCTTTCTGGTTCATAGTGGGTTAGTGTAACGCATTATTAATGCCGTTCTTTCATTACGACGAATAACTATATTTTTTGTTACATTTTAATTGCAATACGCAATAATGTAACTATTTTAGGGGTTGTAAAGAAAACAAAATTAAAGTACTGTGAAAAAATCCTACCTCCTACTATTGCTTTTCGTCCTTCCGCTTTTTACATCCTGTTTTAAGGATCTTGATGATGAAATTACCCCTGCTTCTGTTTCTGAAATAAATGATTTTATTTACCGCGGACTTAATTTCTTTTATCTCTACAAGGCAGATACACCAGAATTGGCAAACGATGCCTTTGCTTCGGATGCCGAATACAGCGATTTTCTAAATGCTTATGCCACGCCAGAAGATTTCTTTGCCTACTTAAAATCTTCGCAAGACCGTTTTAGCCTTTTGGTGGATGATTATGTTGAGTTAGAAAATGCCCTTGCGGGTGTTTCTAAAACCAATGGAATGAATTTTGGACTTGTAGTATATCCCGATGGAAGTGGGAATGTCTTTGGTTATGTGCGTTATGTGTCACCCAATACCGATGCCGCCACTAAAGGATTACAACGAGGCGATATTTTTAATACTATTGATGGGACGCAACTCACCGAAAATAACTTTAGCGATTTATTAGCACCCGATGCCTATGGGATTGGGTTAGCTACCTTCGACGGGCAAACCATTACTCCAACTGGGGATACAGTGCAGCTTATCAAGGCAGAGTATGCAGAAAATCCTATTTTTACTACACAAACCTTTGATATTAATGGAAATAAAATAGGATATATTTTATACAATGCTTTTACCAACGAATTCGATTCACAACTCAATGCAGCCTTTGGGCAGTTTAAAGCCGAAGGAATCACCGATTTGGTTTTGGACTTACGTTATAATGGCGGTGGCTCTGTGCGCACTGCTACGTATCTATCGAGTATGATTACAGGCCAAAATACAGGGCAGGTTTTTTATACCGAAGCCTGGAACCAAGACCGCCAAGCTGACTATGCTGAAGATGGTGTGTTTGTAAGTACTTTTGAAGGTGGTGGCGAAGCCATTAACAGCCTTAACTTAAACAGAGTCTACGTGCTTACAACCAGAAGGTCTGCATCGGCAAGTGAGTTGGTGATTAACGGTCTAGCTCCCTATATTGATGTGATCCAAATTGGGACGAATACTACCGGGAAATATCAAGCATCCTTTTTATTATACGATGCGCCATCACCCAATTTCAGTAGAAGTCAAGCTAATATCAATCATACCTATGCCATGCTTCCTTTGGTGTTTCAAACAGCTAATTCGGTGGGGAATACTGATTTTGTAGATGGTTTAGCACCAGACATTGAGCAAGCTGAAGATTACAGCAATTTAGGAATGTTAGGCGATGTAAACGAACCGCTTTTAGCTACTGCCATTGCAGATATCACAGGGATACCTTCTCCCGCGCCTAGAAGAGTGAATGAGTTGGAAGTTATTTCGGAAAGCAAGGCTGGATTGCCTAATTATCAAATTATGTATATTGAAAAATAGTGACCGAAAAAGCCGTCATAGAAGCCCTTGCAAAGAACTTAGATTTCTATAAGGAGATTTTAGTGAACGTTTCAGAAAAAGAAGCAATTTGGAAAGCAGATGAAAAAACTTGGTGTTTATTAGAACTTGTCTGCCACTTACTCGATGAAGAAAAAGAAGATTTTAAAGCCAGAATTGAACATCTTTTTGAATATCCTAATACCCACCCCCCTGCCATTGATCCACAAGGATGGGTAACCGAAAGAAATTACATACAACAAGATTATAGTGAGGTACTCAATCGTTTTTTTGAAGAACGCAGCAAATCCATTCAATGGCTTAAGAGTTTAGAAAATGCCCCTTGGAATAATGCCTTTGAACATGCGCATTTTGGCAAGATGACAGCGTCATTATTTTTAACCAATTGGCTGGCGCATGACTACTTTCATTTTAGGCAAATTTTTAAAATAAAGTATCTGTATCTTCAATCACAGTCGAAACATCGTTTGGATTATGCTGGTGGTATTTAAAAATCTAATAACTCCTCTACTGTTTCCATCATAAATAAGCTGTGTCCTATTTATTTTATTTTCTATATTGATAAAAATAATATCTTTATTGAAACTAACCTTTCATGATTAAATTCTTTCGTAAAATTCGTCAAAGACTATTGACTGAAAACAAGTTCAGTAAATATCTATTATATGCCATTGGCGAAATTATCCTTGTGGTAATTGGGATTTTGATAGCGCTACAAATCAATAATTCTAATGAATTAAACAAACAAAGGGCTAAAGAAGTGCAATTCTTGAAAAATCTAAAGAGTGATTTAATCTTTGAAGAAAGCGAACTTGAACGCTACATTGAGATTAGACAAAGTATCGTAAATTCTGCCCAAGTTGCTCTTGAGCATTTTAATGGTAAGCCTGTGGAAAATATTCAAATGTTTAATTACCATACTTTTAATGTAGGTATATGGCAAGAATTTCAAAGAAATAATAACACATATTTGGAATTAATAAATTCGGGTAATTTGACCATAATTTCAAATGATTCAATTAAAAATGGTCTCCTAAATTTAGATTTGGTGTATAAAAGAATTATATCCTATCGAGAGCATTTAAGAAATGATTTAGAGCAATATTTTTACGACCCTTGGTTTAAAACTGTTGATTTGGACCCTTTGGCTCAAAGCTTCTTATTCTACGCTAATAATGGGGATTTTGACGAAAAAGTTGTCCTTTCAAGAGGCGAATTAGATACACTTTTAAATAATAACGTCTTTAAGAATGGGTTTGTGCTATCTGTATTTACAAATTCATTAATTATTGATGATTATAAAAGGATGAAAGATCTCAATCAAAATGTAGTTGCATTAATAAATAAAGAAATAATAAAAGACTAACCACCTGCCAAATGATTAAATTCTTCCATTATCGAAACATTATTTTGCATTTGCAAAATCAAATGTCCAGTGGACATTTGGTTGAGATAGCCGCTTGCGGACATACACTATATAAAAATAGAAGTAATGATTAAATTTTTCAGAAAACTGCGCAAACAATTACTTTCTGAAAACAAGTTCAGTAAATACCTTTTGTACGCCATTGGAGAGATTATTCTTGTGGTGATTGGAATTTTAATTGCATTGGGTGTTAATAATTGGAATCAAGAAAAGCAAGAACATCGCTTTGGAGATGATTTACTAGTAAGGATTCATCACGATTTGGTAAAAGATACTATTCACTTTAGAAATGCAATTATTCGTAATAATGAGTTGAGGGAAGAACTTAAAGAGTTGCTTGTGGACGTTTACGACGGCATAGACAGTATAAATGAGGTGCAAAAGATGAGTAACACTTGGGATCAATTGCTGGATCAAGCCTTTTCTCCAAACGATAATACTTATAGAAGCATGATTAGTTCTGGGACCCTAGGACTCATACAAAACACAGAATTAAAAGAAGAAATCCTTGACTTGTATAGTGAATATGACCAAACTAAAACATTGCTATTATCCATTGGTGAATGGATGATTGGCATTGCTTCACAAATGGATTCTGAAACCGATTTTATAAAATTTGGAAGTATGGTTTCAGATGTATTTACAACGCAAGAAATGTTTAATGAAAATGATTACGATTTCCTAAATAATAAGGAAAGTCCAAAATTTAAATTGTTTGTAAGAGCCATGTCCTCAGCGGCATTTTATCAAAAAGTGAATAATACATACCGAGAGGAATTAATAAAAAAATGTGATGCCGTTTTAAAGTCTATTAATACAGAACTAAAAAAATAAAATGGAAACAATAAAAAACATTTTAGAATTTGAGCTTATAAGTATAGGCGAAAATACATTAAGAGTGTATTCCATTCTTTCCATTGTTCTCATTTTTATAGTCACTAAAACCATTTTATGGATTATTAAAAGAGCTCTTTACCGTAAACGAATAACCCAAAAAATTGATGTAAAAGATTCGTATGCGCTATTTCAAATAATTAAATATGTTATTTGGGTGATTGCCATTGGTTTTATATTAGAAACCATAGGGGTTAAAGTCACTTTACTGTTAGCTGGATCTGCTGCTTTACTTGTGGGTATAGGCTTAGGACTACAACAAACCTTTAACGATATCATTTCGGGAATCATCCTCCTTTCAGAAAAATCGATTCGCGTAGATGATATCTTAGATATCGATGGGATGGTTGTGAAAATACAAAGTATAGGCTTACGGACTTCCAAAGGAATTAACACCGATGAAATCTCTATGATTATTCCTAATTCGTTAATAACCACCAATAAAGTAATTAACTGGAGTCATCAATCGGAAAAAGCGCGGTTTAGAGTAGATATTGGCGTTGCCTATGGTAGCGATGTAGATTTGGTCATAAAAGTACTTGAAGAAAGTCTCTTAGAACAATCTGATATTTCTGATAAAAAACTAATAGAAGTCCGGCTAGTCAATTTTGGCAATTCTTCGTTAGATTTTCAATTGTTGTTCTTTAGCGAGAATATTTTTAGAATTGGAAAAGTAAAAAGTGATATTAGAAAAACCATCCATAAAAATTTAGCAAAGAACAATATTACCATTCCCTTCCCTCAACTGGACTTACACGTAAAAAACAATACACCAAAAAATAATTAAAATAAATCCCTCTACAAGAAATAGCAAACTCCTAAACAATGATTAAATTCTTCCGCAAAATCCGCCAACAATTACTCACTGAAAACAAGTTTAATAAATATCTATTGTATGCCATAGGAGAGATTGTTCTTGTTGTGATTGGGATTTTAATTGCACTACAAATCAATAACCTTAACGAAGCAAAAAATACCAGATCTCAAGAAGTGGCTTACTTGAAAAATATTAAGCGAGATCTAGAAGTAACCAATGTAGAAATTGACCAATATGTTACTACAAGAGCGCAACGTGCAAGTGCTGCCAGTAGTGTTGTTGAACATTATAATGGAAAGCCTGTAACCGATTGGAATGAATTTAACAAACACACCATAGATGTATATACTTGGCAACGATTTTATCAAACAGATAATACCTTTCAAGAGCTCATGAATTCTGGAAATTTTGCCATTATTTCAAATGATTCCATTAAAAACGAACTCCTTACCGTAGATAAACTTTACAAAAAACTAAAATATTCTGAAGACCATTTTAGATACGATGCAGAAATAACACTCTACGAGCCTTCGTACGCAATGACAGATATTCATTCGTTATCCAACAATTACTTCTATCAAAAATCTGATGGCAAAAATGGTTTTTTGGGTAATTTAAGTGAAGATCATTTTCGAGAAATGCTAAAAGACCAAAAACAAAAAAATGGATTTGTCTTTGCTGCCATGTACTTTAAGGGAATGAATACCTCACTGGTAAACATAAAAGAAAAAAACACAACTATAATAGCTTTAATAGACAGCGAACTAAAAAAATAACAAAAGTCTGCCTCCCCAAGCAGGCAAAATAACCACACAAAAATATAATAGTAAAGAAACCGAAAAAGCAAACCAGAAATTAATTAAAATAACTATATCATGAGAACACTTGCATTCATATTCATTTTAACTGTATTGATAGGTTGTGATTCCAAAGTGAAAAAATCTCCCGTAGATTTTGCAGTCCAAGATTCTTTAATTAATCAAACTATTAATGATTGGGACATAGCTTGGGAGACAAAGGATTTGGAATTGGCTTTAAAGCACTATGCAGACGACACAGACTGGACCAACGCATTTGGTGACAGAGTACAATCGAAAAAAGAATTAAGAGAACTACTCGATTTTATATTTAATATGGACTTTGTTATGGCAGGTGAAAATAATTACGGAGAAAACGAAATAACGTTTTTAAACGATAGTATAGCCACAGTAAGATCATTAAACATAAGAAAAAACCAAATGTGGGCAGATAGCACTAAAATGGACGATAGGTATATAAACCATTTAAGAATTTACCAAAAAGTAAACGGAACTTGGCTTATAACAGATCATATGATAAGTCAGGCTTGGCCTAAAGACCCAAAATAATTATTGCAACTAGTTTTAAAGTTTAAAGCGATGAATAGCAAGACTAGAAATAATATTTGGTTACTATTTATATTAACGGTAGTTGTGGCATTTTCAGTTTATTATTACCAACGAGATACCAGTTTTTATTTATTTGCAGAAGACAGTGAATTTAGCGAGATAAGGTTAAAATATAAAGGATGGATTATCGCTCACTTTATTTTTGCAGCATGTACTCTCTTTATTGGACCGCTACAATTTGTTCCTTTTATTAGAAATAGATTTATTACGTTTCATCGATTCGCTGGGCGTTTTTACATTATTGGCTCTATTGTTTCTGCACTTACTGTTTATGTACTCTTAGTAACAACCTATACGCTAGAAGGCGCTATTTTGTCACTTGGTTTATTAGCCGCCATTTGGCTATTTACAACCATCGCTGCCTATCGATTTATTCGAAAACGTAAAATCATTTTACATAAGGAGTTCATGATACGAAGTTATGTTTGTGGCTTGGCATTTGTTTTTATTAGGCTTTTACCAGAAATAAATGATGTTACAGGAATTTTTAATTTTATTGAAGACGACACCATGAGAAGAACTGTGTATGAATGGATTTGCTGGGTATATCCGTTAATGTTTGTAGAGTTCTGGTTGGTATGGAGAAAACAATTAGCAAAGATCTAACAATCACCTATCTAACTATGTTAAGTTAAAGCTGTCACAATGGACTGTACCCCAATCTATTTGTTTAAATTTATACCTAAAGTCATTGTCAAGTTGAAAAAGTAAACTAGTCACAATAATTTGCTTAAGCAATTGCTTTTTTCCACCTGTTTGTTATTTTCCATGATAGTATTACTATGATTATTTAAATTTTTCTAAATTAGTTGCCGAAAACACAACTAACCAACCTCTAAATTGTTAGCAACAATTTGAAAAGACTACTATGTATACTGACATTGCTGATAGTTCCTATAACTAGTACAGCACAAATAGATTCTCTTACATCTAGACTTTCTTTTGAAGCCGATTTCCGTTTCCGTGTCGAGCAAGATTGGGATTCAAAAAAACCTGATGGTACTTTAAGAGACGACAGAACCAGACTTCGTTATAGACTTCGCGCAGGAGCTACCTATAAAGCCAAATGGTACCAAGCAGGCCTTAGAATACGAACCGGAAATCCAGGTAAGCAACAAGACCCTCAATTAACACTGGGAGATGGATTTAAGGAATTTGGAACGCTCCCTATTGGCTTAGAAAAAGCCTATTTTCAGGGGAATTGGGAGACATTCTATTTCTGGATTGGTAAGAATACCTATCCTTTTGAAAAAAACAATGAATTATTTTGGAGCGATAATGTGTTTCCCGAAGGAATTTCGTTAAGTAAAACTTTCAATGTTAGTTCTGGAGTAATTGATTTCGTTAGTATTAAAGGTGGTCATTATATTATTGGTATTTCCAATAAATCCTTAAGCAATGATTCCTATTTTCAAGGCTTTCAAGCGTCAACTTCTTTGTTAGAAAAAAGAATCGCCCTATTTCCTTCGTTTTACCTATTTAAAAATGTTCCTAACATTCCTGATGGTAACGATACATACTTACTCGATTATGCTATTGCACATCTTGGTACAAAAATTAAAGTATTAAAGAAAGCACCTTTACGTGTTGAATTAGATTATTATAGCAATCTGCAAGATTATAACACTAACGATTCCATTCCTAACAATTTTAAAGGTGAGAAAACGGGGTATGTAATCGGTCTAAAATATGGTGATTTATCCAATAAAGGAGATTGGGCATTTAGTAGCACGTATGCAAATCTTCAGCAATATTCGGCAGTAGACTTTCTTGCGCAAAATGATTGGGCAAGATGGGATTATTCTTCTTCTGGGTCTCCAGATGGTAGACTAACAAACCTAAACGGAATAGAATTGGTTGCTGGCTATAAAATTGATGAGAAAATAAATTTAGTCGTTAAGTATTATTTTGTGGAACAGCTCATTCCTCTTGGAGCTGTAAAAGAAAATGGAAACAGAATTCGATTTGATATAGACTTTAAGTTTTAAAAGTTACAGTAAACAACGCATATAATTTATTGCTTGCTCTTACCAACCCTTCCACACCACTTCAACAACTCTATTAACTGTGGAATACACTACTTTTGAATTTGATTGATAATATAGGGTGCCATGGTGATCCATATAAGGACCAAAACCCAAACCCTTCCTTGGGCTATATTGTAATCATGGAGTAGTTTTTCCCAAGAATGCCCTGCAACATAGTGCCCAAACAAAAACTCAAAAATGACGGTGAGCAATAGCCATACTAACCCAATTACTATGGTTTGATGGGTGGATGCTGGCGCCCATAGTTTAAATAAAAACCAAACGTACACCCCAAACAAAACAATCATACTCACCGTAGATAGCTGGTGCGCCTGAAGCTCATTAAAATGCCTTGTTAAAAATTTCTCACGAAACAAACCATTTGCTATGGCAACTAAAATCATAGGAAACCAAGCTGCTATATATTTCCACATAGGTATCAATTTTTAAATAACGACTTATGGTAACTAATACAAGATAAAAGTATAAAAGGTAGCCCATATTTTTAATGACTTTTGTCATTATATAATTGATAGTCTTGTCATTCCGCACCTACCTGTCATGGTCATTGAGCCTGCCGGCCAGCAAGCAGGCTAGTCTGTGCTGAGCTTGTCGAAGTGCCGGCAGGTTCGGTATTTATTTGCTAAATTAGTTGCTTGAAGCACCTGCCGGCAGGCAGGCGCAACGAAATCATGCACAAAACCGTTAGCAAACATTTGCAAGAGGCGGAACAAACATTAATAAATTATGATGAAGATTAGGAAGATTATTGCAACAATATTCATAATAATAGCAATTGTGCTTGGGGTCATTTTTTATACTAAAATTGACTTTCCAAAGGGATTGGAAGTCTATTTTAAAAAAGAATTTTATGGTCAATTTGGTCCTCTGGCAATTAGTATTGAGCTATTGTTCGCTGGCTTTTATCTGTTTACGAAACATCCTAAATCTAATTTTACGTTAGCGCTATTTGGATTTACTGCCTTGTTAGACCCTATATTTAACACCATTGGACTTTTTACTAGTAGCGTACCAGCCTATGCCATGGTTCTTTTTGTAATTTGTGCTTTAATAGCGCTGTGGCTTGCTTTTTCAAATACCTTTAAATTAGGGCGTATATCATTCATTGGGGTAATTGTTAGTTTTATCCTTGGGGTTTCTGTAGAATTATTCTTTAATTATTTATAATAAACGTTAGGCAACAATGTTTATAATTCATTGCTAATCAACTACTTCTGAAAATTATTTCGATTTTATACCTGCCTGCCTGGAGGCAGGCACAACTACTATTAGTCGAGGCTGTTGTACACAAGCTGAAACCAGAAATACATTAAAAGGTCTTTTATTCAAAATAAAAGACCTTTTAGAAAACAATTTCGGGATATATTACTGTTTAATCAACTTATAAGCTTGAGATTCATCATGGGTAGCCACTTTCAAAATGTAGGCTCCTGAAACCAGTTGAGAAATATCGATTTTAGAAGTCTGCGCATTAATGGATTGTGTAAGCACCCTTTGCCCTAAAACAGAATAAATTTCCAACGTTTTAATTTGTTCATTTGCTTTTATAGTAACAAAATCTGAAGCTGGGTTTGGGTAAAAACTAAAACCATCAATAATCGATTCGCCTATGCCTAGAAGATCCCTATCATAGGATGCTCCCCAACCAAATTGTTGCACAGTGCCTGGTTGTATAGTCCCCATACTTGTTGACAAACCAGTAACCGGGTTAATTGTTCGCATTTCAGAATCTCCAATGACGCCATTATAGGCCAAGCTTATTATCACCCCCGATGTTTCATCATAAAACCAACCTTGACCAAAATTAGCATCATACCCAAGAGTTCCTAGAGGAGTAACCGTACCTGTATCTGGGTTTATTTTATAGGTTATATCATCATCTATATCGCCCGTAATAAGATTATTGTCCCCGTCTCTTGCGAGCGCAATAGGAAGTATAAGTCCGTTATTTCCACCTACCGGGCTAGCTGTCATCCCAGGGACATCAATAATGATAAGCTGGCTATTATCAACACCATTGGTGGTTATTCCAAACAATTGGTCGGTACGGCCTGGTAGAACTTCAAGCCCTGTGACCGAATGCCCGGGTGGAACACCCGATAATATCCCCATATTTTGAAATTCTATAGGTGGAGGCCCCATATCTCTATTCCAGAAGTTATTACTATTATCGATGATGATAAAGTCATTTTGTCCGGGAATGATACTATTTATGGGAGCACCCGCTCCAGGGAATTCAATAATGGGCGAGTTTGCGAGGACTTCAATGGTACTTATATTTCCTGGATCTATATCGCAAGCCTCAAACAAAGTTACCGTTTGTGTGGCGCCGTATCTTATTTCTTCCAAAACACTTCCAGCATTAGAAGGAAAAGTAGTGGCTGCAAAATATTCTTTTATGACTTGAATTTCCTCCAGACTAAATACATCTGTTACACTTCCCATATGATTTTGAGATAGTACTTCTAAAAGTTCATTTATGGGGCGTTCTGTTTGTGAGGTCAACGTGCTGCAAATACTTACTAAAATGACAAACACAATTTGAGTAATTTGTTTCATAACGAAGAATTTAATTTGTTAGTTTTCAACAAGATACAAAAATTTAAAATACCAATTCAATCGAGTTGGGCGTGACAAAAAAAGGGTGCACTTGTCATTCCGTGCCTGCCTTCCGGCAGGCAGGCCTGTGCTGTGCTGTCACACTGAGCTGTCACACTGAGCCTGCCTGTGCTGAGCTTGTCGAAGCATCGAAGTGCTGCCTGTGCTGAGCTTGTCGAAGCATCGAAATGCAGGCAGGCTTAACAGGGAATCCTCTATAGAGCATCACAATTTGTTGAATGACAGTTCCTTTGCTTTTTTTCACTCCCCAGAATTTAAAAATTAGACAGACATTTAATAAAATTAACGATTTAACTAATAAAATTAAAAAACTGTCTAATAGCCGTTAGACAAATCTTTAATAAAGTTAAATAACTCTCTTATCCATTTTAGACAAATGATTAATGAAATTAACAAATTGACTAATTAAATTAAACAAACCTCTTATCTATATTAGACAGATAATTAATATAATTAAACAACCGACTAATACATTTTAAACAAGATACTAGCAGAGTGTAATAATGTTATATCCTAGACGCCCTAAAAGAGGTCATGAGGAAAGGGTAAATTTGTATATTTGAAATAAGGTATCCGGATAACCATGATAAAAAACTTGTGATATCCCCCTTAAATTGCCCGGATAACCATGATAAAACTTAGGATATAACGAGTTGTACGTAATTTAAAAAACACTTATGGGAAAATGTCCTTATTGCAATAAAAGTGCAGGAATATTTAGGAAACTTCACAAAGAATGTGAGGAAAAATACAATAGTGCAAAAGAAACTATTGCAAAAACTGTAGTTGATAAATTTGAGGACTTGAACAATCTCAATTTTGACCAATTAAAAGAATTAGCGAACAAATCATACTTATCCGAAACTGAATTTCAAGACCTGATTTCTGAATCTTACTCAAACGTACTTGACCAATATTTGGACGATGGTGTCTTATCGAAAGAGGAAGAAGATAAGCTCGAAAGTTTTATGCAAAAATCGAATTTATCGCAGGATGTTTTTGATAAAAATGACTCATTGAGTAAAACAGTAAGAGCATCAATTTTAAGAGACTTACTGAATGGAGATGAGATAACGAATAGACTTAAAGTAAATGGAAACCTACCTTTCAAATTCCAGAAAAGCGAAAATTTAATTTGGCTTTTCCAAAATGTAGAGTTGTTTGAGCAAAGAATAAAAACAACTTACAAAGGTGGTTCACAAGGAGTAAGTTTGCGTATAGCTAAAGGAGTTTATTATCGGACAAATAGTTTTAAAGGTCATCCTGTTAAAACAACTAAAATTGTTCCAATTGCAACTGGAATGGTAGCGCTGACAGAAAAGCATATTTATTTTGCGAGTTCAATCAAGAATTTTAGAATTAATTACAATAAGATTATTACAATTGACCCATATTCAGACGGAATTGGAATAACAAAAGATGGAGTTACAGCCAAACCACAAGTCTTTAAAAATTTAGATGGTTGGTTTTGTTATAATTTCATAAAAAATATATCGGAATAAAAACTACGTACAACAATGGCTATAAGTAATTGCTTGCCTGCCTGTCGGCAGACAGGTTCTCGCCTACTTTTCATATATTAACTGTTGTGCTTCATTACTACTTCGCTTAAGCTACGTAGTAGAAACTATGACCAACTATTAACCAATGATAAAATTCTTTAGAAAAATTCGACACAAATTGCTGACTGAAAATAAATTCAGTAAATATGTACTCTATGCAATTGGAGAAATCCTCCTTGTCGTAATTGGTATTTTGATTGCCTTACAGATTAACAACAGAAACGAGTGGAGAAAAGACAGAGTGAAAGAAAAAATTATTTTAAAGGATTTGGCAAATAATATAAAAATCAATACCAAAACTTTTCAAGATGATATAGAACTACTAAAAGAATGGAATCATGCAAGCGAAATAGTTATTCGTGCCTTAGAAAATAAATTGGAGTACTCAGATAGTTTAAAGCATTACTTCCATTCAGCAAGAGTAACAAAACAAAACTTATTTTTATCAAAAGTCGGATATCAAGCATATAAAGATGAGGGCTTGGGAATAATTACAAACAAAGCTTTATCATCAGAAATCATCAAATTATACGAAACTACAATGCCAAGTACTTTATCCACTAACAATTTAGTAAATGAATTATACCCTGAATGGGATAATCACATTGTTCAGAATTTTGAATATATTGAAGGTGAAGGGCTTACTCCAAATAATTATGAAGCTTTATTTACGGACAATTTTTATATCTCTTGGATTAAGGCTTATAATCAAGGGAGAGTTTATTTAATGGAGACCGACAAAAAATTAATAAAAGAATGTGAAAGAGTCCTCAAATTAATTCAGGATGAGTTAAAATAAAAACGAACCAACAACAATGTGGATAATGTTCAGTGCCTCGATAAGGTCGGCACCGTCATATCCACACACATTGTACCCAATTTGAAAAAACGAATATTATGAAAACCAAACGTACATTTTTACCAACATTTTTATTAACCTTAATCATAATGATAGGATGTAAATCTGATAAGTCGGAATTGGATAAAATGGTCGAATTCGGACAAAAATATACCGATGCTTGGAACAGTAAAGTGCCTGAAAAAATGGCTTCATTTTACGCAGAGGATGGAACACTAACTGTAAATAACGGAACACCAGCAGTAGGAAGAAAACAATTAGCGGAAACTGCCAAATCCTATATGGAGGCATTCCCTGATTTGGAATTAACTATGGATAGCCTGACAAAGGGAAATGGCACTTACAGATATTATTGGACTTTTAAAGGAACTAATTCTGGACCAAATGGAACTGGAAATAAAGTTGATTTCAGCGGATTTGAAGAATGGACTATGAATGACCAAGGACTCGTCCAAAAATCAGTTGGAACATACGATGCGGAAGAATATGAAAAACAGTTGAATGGGAATTAAAAAAACAAGCTTAATAAAAAGATCGATAATTTATTTCATAATTCTTTGTTTATTGCTTACAACATCTTGCACAAAGAATTTGAATTCGATTCCAGATAAAACATCGGACCAAATTTCGGCTACCTATGAAATAAAAAAAGATGTTTCATACGGAACAGATGCCGAGCAGAATATGGACATCTATCTTTCCAAAGAAGCTAAGTCTTTCGGAAAAAATAATTACACAATTGTTTTCCTACATGGCGGAGCTTACTATTTAAGCGACAAAAGTGCAGAGGAAAAATACATAGAGCCGTATCTCAAAAAAGGTCTAAATGTTGTTAATTTAAATTATCGATTACAAAGAGGAGTTGCACTCGCTACAAGTGACCTTTCAAATGCGCTCAATTTCCTTAAAGAAAAGAATGACACTTACAACCTAAATTTAAACAATATTATTGTAACGGGCTTTTCTGCTGGAGCTCAAATCGCCACAAATGTTGGATTATCGCAAAACAATTCTTCCTTTCCTGATAAACTAAATAACGGAATCGAAATAAAAGGTATAATTAATTTTTCAGGTCCAGTAGATGACTTAGATGTTATTGAAAAAATCTTTATTGATTTTGATTATGAACTTTTTAGTAATGCAGGTAAAGCACTTTTCCCATCAGAAGGCTATGAAAAGAAAGAGGTAGTATCCGTTTACGAACCCATGACTTATTTTGACGAGAAAGACCCACCAGTTTTTTTGTGGCACGGAGGAATGGATAATCAAATTCCACCTGAAACATTTACTGATTTCACCTCTAAATTACGTGAAAGTAAAGATGTTCTAAGTTACATACCTAATGGAAAACATAGTCCAACTGAAGAGGAATTAGAGGCTGCATACATTAAAATATTTCAGTTTTTGGACGGTTTGAAAAATAAATAACATTCGGTCTGGTGGACAAAGATTCGGTTTCAAAATCCCGCACTTACCATAGTCAAGACCGTTCCCCTACTAAAACCCCAACCCAAACCCTAGCCTAACATTACGTCCTTTGGTTTGGTAGCGGTAGAGTTCCTCAAAATCTGTGTTTAACATATTATCTATCCCTATAAATACCTTGAGGTTTTTGGTCAACTGTCTGCTTGCGTTAAAGTGTACAAGGCTATAACTATCTAATACCGCTGTTTCACTCTCAAAGGTCTCTGGGTTAAAAAAGGTGTCGTCACGCTCGGTTACATAGAGTGCACTAAGCCCCAGCGTTGTTTTGGCATCGGGCGTATAGCCTATTGCCGCGTTGGCTTTATGATTTGGGATACGCAAGGCAAAACGGGCATCGGCTTGGGTAAAGGTATAGTTGGCGGTAAAAGTAAGCTGTGGGCTAAGGCTGGATTGCAACTCTACTTCTACCCCACTCGTTTCAAAAGTTTCGATGGTATTTTGGTATTGGTAGGTAAACATATCGGGGTCTACCACCACAAAATCCACAAAGTTTTCTTCCTTCCGTGTAAAGTACACGGCGCTTAATCGTAGCCCTTTGCCTTTAGAGATTTCAAAACCGCCTTCAATCGTGGCATTTTCTTCGGGCTGTAAGTCTTCATTGCCATACACAGGGTCGTAAATCTGAAACAAGGACGGCGTGATATAGGCTGTACTATACGAGCCTAAAAGCTTTAGGTTTACAGTACTCAAATCAATATTATACGACGGATTTACCTGATACACTAAGTGGTTACCGTACAAGCTATGGATATTCATTCGCGCCCCAGCATTTATGTTTAAACCAAATGACGAGGCATACAGCAGATTGACATACGGATCGAAATAGTTAAACTTGGCGGTGTCTTCATTCACATCCTGAGCAAACTGCGTTTCCCCAAACGGAATGGTAAAGGAGTTCATGCGGCTCAAATTACCACCCAATCCCACAATCGCTTTTAAACTACTGGCTAGATTATACTGCAAATAAGTATCGAAGTTATACACTTTCGAGTCGTATTGTGCAGGAAAAGAAGAGGCGATTTCTCGCTTAATGCTACTATAACTATCGTTAAACACATACACGCCCTTGTTGTATTTCCATTCAAAATGTCCTCCCGTTCTAAACTGCTCCATCTCGTTGCTATAGTTGGCATCGGTATAACTAAAATCATCAAAGCCTGTGCGTAATTTATCAAAAGCCACAAACTGACTCACAGTAATGTTTTTGGTAAGTTTTACTCCCATATTGACCCATGAGGTAAAATTATTATAGACATCCGCTTCAAAAGGGGTTTCCCCCTCAGGCGCTTCAATAGCCGAAAGTCCGTTGGTGTATCGATGATTGGCCTCCGCTTGATAGAAAAACTTCCCTATCGTTCCGTTGATATGAATATTATTGGTTAAGCTCTCCATAGGATAGCCATCGTCTTCGGCGCTTCTGTCGGTGCCAAAAACACTGGTGGTATTGACTGCAAAAGGCTTTTTGGAAGCTTTCTTGGTCGTGATACTAATCACAGCCGTGGCAGCACCGCTTCCGTAAAGCACGCTGGAAGCGCCTTTCATTATTTCGATACGTTCAATATTTTCAAGGGAAAGCAATCGTAAATCAAAGTCGTTTGAAATGTTAGAGGCATCGTTAATAGGCACTCCATCCAGCAATATCACTACTTGCCTATTACGACCCCCTCGCACAAAATAGCCAAGGGTTTGTCCGTTATTGCTATTGCTACCGTTAATTTCAAAACCTGCAATTTCATTCAGCACTTGCGCTACCGATTTGCCAGCATTCTGTTGAAGGGTTTCTTGGGAAATGACGGTAATGGTTTTTCCGCTGTTTTTTCGATCAATCGAAATTTTGGTGTCCAAATACACCGAATCCAATTTTTGAACCGAATCTAATGGGGTGGTTTGTTGCGAAAAAAGAAAGTGTGTTCCCAAAAGGAAACTCATTGAAAAAAATAAAATAGTTCTCATTTTAAATAATTTAAAACGGAAAAAGTACTTTTTGAATCTTGCGAGGGCTCAAAATACACTGCGGTTCCTGAGCGGCGTCGAAGGACCCAAACCTTTATCCCGAAAGTTTGACATATCGTTGAAATCTGGCAGGTCTCCTGGCTTACCTATCGCGTTTACCTTCCCGTCTCAAAAGAAACAGTGGTTTGAAGAATAACGCTATTACGCTAAAGGCGTAACGGTTTACAGTTGCGGGAACAGCTTCGGTTTTTCACCGAATTCCCTTTTCATTTTCCCTTACCAAAAAGGAAAAACCAAAATTCGAAGCAAAAATACATTTTTATTGATTGCATTTACCCTTTAAAATCCTTTATTTTTGAAGATGCAAAAAATCATTTTTAGTCTTTGTGTCGTCTTCCTTTTGGGTAGTTGTAAAGAGAAATCCGTAACCCATTCAGTATCAAAAACCGAAGCAAAAGAATCCATAACCTACGCTCAGGGATTTGAAATCGAAGACTTTGATACCTATAAAATAGTGACGATTAATAATCCGTGGCCAGGTGCTACGGAAACCTATTCTTATGCCTTAGCGCCAAAGGGAAGCGTTATTCCAGATGCGAAAAATGTGAGTGCAGTGATTGAAGTACCACTACAAAGCATTGTGGTGACCTCCACGACTCATATTCCCTCTTTAGAAATGCTACAAGTAGAAGATAAATTGGTAGGTTTTCCCAATCTCGATTATATCTCTTCCGAAAAAACACGAGCCCTCATTGATGCTTCAGCCATTAAAGAATTAGGAAAAAACGAAGACATTAATACTGAAGTCCTTATCGATTTAAATCCAGATGCGGTAGTTACGTTTGCTGTGGAAGGGCAAAATAAAACGGTGGCAACCATTCAAAAAACAGGGATTCCAGTATTGTACAATGCCGATTGGACCGAAACACACCCGCTTGGCAAAGCCGAATGGATTAAATTTTTTGGAGTGCTCTTCGGAAAGGAAAAAGAAGCCGATAGTATCTTTTCAGACATTGAAAAAAACTATAATGAAGCGAAAGAGCTCGCCTCAAAAACAACTTCAAAACCAACCGTTTTAAGCGGTGCGATGTATAAAGACATTTGGTATTTACCCCAAGGAAATAGCTGGGCGGCACAGTTTATCAACGATGCTAACGGCGAATATTTATGGGCAAACACCGAAGGAACTGGGAGTCTTTCCCTTAATTTAGAAAGTGTGTTGGAAAAAGCGCAACACGCCGATTTCTGGATCGGTCCGAGTCAGTTTTCGAGCTACACACAAATGGAAGAAGCACACAGTGTCTATTCTCAATTTAAAGCGTTTGAAGATAAAAAAGTATTCAGTTTTACCACCAAAAAAGGTGCTACTGGCGGGATTCTTTATTATGAATTAGCACCCAATCGTCCCGATTTAGTATTGAAAGACATGATAAAAATCTTACATCCCGAGCTTTTACCGGACTATGAATTATTCTTTTTTGCACCTTTGCAATAATGGAAACCCAAAAATCGTATAGAAAAGTATTCCTGCTATTGTTCCTTTTACTAATAGCCTTCTTTTTTATAAACATAAGTTTGGGATCTGTAGCCATTCCGTTAAAAGAGCTATTTGCAAGCCTTTTTGGAGGGGATGTCTCAAAATCTTCATGGGAATACATCATTACTCAATATCGTGTCCCTAAAGCCATCACAGCCATTTTAGTGGGTAGTGGATTAGGTGCTGCTGGATTGTTAATGCAAACTTTGTTTCGTAATCCGTTGGCAGGACCTTTTGTTCTGGGGTTAAGTAGTGGTGCGAGTTTGGGAGTTGCGTTTCTCATTTTAGGTGCTGGTGCTTTTGGAGGCTTTATGAGTAATGCTTTAGTGAGTGAATGGAGTTTGGTGGTAGCTTCGGGATTAGGTAGTTTTTTAGTACTACTGGCAGTGTTAGCAGTCACCTTTAGAGTGAAAGACACTATGGCAATACTCATTATAGGGTTAATGTTTGGGAGTGTGACTTCGGCGGTAGTAGCGGTATTATCCTATTTCACCAATGCCGAAAAATTGCAGCAATATGTTTTTTGGTCGTTTGGAAGTCTTGGAAACCAATCGTGGAACGGCGTGCTCATTCTTACTATTTGTGTGCTTGTTGGACTATTTATTGCATTCTTTTCGGTGAAATCTTTGAATGCGCTACTCTTAGGAGAGAATTATGCGAAAAGCTTAGGCGTTCAATTAAAGCGAACGACCTTACTCATCATTTTTTCAACAAGTATTCTCGCAGGGGCTATTACTGCTTTTGCAGGTCCTATTGCCTTTATTGGCTTGGCAGTACCGCATATCACCCGGCAATGGGTAACTACCTCCAATCATCGAGTTTTGTTACCTGCCGTATTGCTTTTAGGTGCCATTGTGATGCTTATATGCGATAGTATTGCGCAAATTCCTTTTAGTGAGTACACATTACCTATTAATGCCATAACATCTTTAGTGGGTGCGCCCGTAGTGATTTGGTTACTGGTTAGAAAGAAAAAATTATTGTTTTAGCTTCGACTCCGCTCAGCTACCCATTTCTGGTCATTGAGCGCAGTTGAAATGAAAATTATGAGAACAATTGAAAAATTAGTTAAATTTTAAAAATGGCTTCGGAGGAACAACATAGCGTTTTAAAAGCATCTCAACTTTCTATTGGGTATTCCAGTAAAAAGAAAGATACTGTTGTGGCTAAAAATCTTTCTTTCGAATTACATAAAGGAGAACTCATTGGAATGGTTGGTGCCAACGGAATTGGGAAATCGACCCTCCTTCGCACCCTAACCGGGATGCAAAAGTCACTTTCGGGGAATGTTTCCATCTTCGGAAAAAACTTAGAAGAGTATCATCCCTTAGAATTAGCTTCCTTATTAAGTGTTGTGTTTACCGAAGCTCCTGCTTCAAAAAATTTATCTGTGTTAGAGTTTGTTTCCCTAGGGAGGCAGCCTTATACCAACTGGATGGGAACCCTTACTCCTAATGATAAAGAAAAAATAGATTGGGCTTTGGAAATTACTGATACGCAAAAACTTTCGCAACGTAAGTGTTTTGAATTAAGCGACGGTCAATTACAACGTGTTGCTATTGCACGAGCTTTGGCGCAAGACACCCCCATCATTATTTTGGATGAACCTACCACACACTTAGATTTATATCATAGAGCCTATGTGTTGAAATTGCTAAAAAAACTCACCAAAGAAACTGAAAAAATCATTCTTTTTTCAACGCACGAAATAGATTTGGCGATACAGTTAAGTGATAAAATGGGTGTGTTAACAGCATCCAGTTTTTATTTCGACCAACCTTGTAACCTAATTGAACAGGGGAAATTTAATTCGTTATTTCCTGAGGATACCATTCTTTTTGATGCCAAAACAGGGCGGTTTACTATAAAGGATTAAGTATCTTTACTAAAATTTTCTATATAAAATGAGCGAAACTTTTATCGTCTTTCTTATTGGATCTCTTTCAGCCCTTGCAGGAGCTTATTTGGGTAATTTAATTGCACAATTGCGAAATAAAACACAAACCGGAAAACTGGAAGAACGGATCAATCAGTTAAAAGAACAAGAAGAAAAACTTCAGGAGCGTCTCCAGTATACTATTGATGAACGTGAAACTATCCGTAAAGAGAAAGATTTTTTAAATACCGAATTGGTAAAAAGAAATGCCCAAAATGAAAATCTGGAAAGAAAACTGAATGAGCAAAAAGAGGAATTAGAAAAGCTTCAGGAAAAATTTACAAAGGAGTTTGAAAATTTAGCCAATAAAATTCTAGATACCAAGTCTGAAAAATTCACCAAACAAAACAAAGACAATTTAGATATATTACTGAAACCCCTACAGGAAAAAATAGAGAAATTTGAAAAGCGTGTCGAAGATACCCACAAAGAAAGTATAGATCGTCATGCGATGCTGCGTCAGCAGATTATTGGATTAAAGGAGCTTAACGAGCAGATGAGTAAAGAGGCAACGAACCTTACCAAAGCTTTAAAAGGTGATAGTAAATTACAAGGAAATTGGGGAGAATTGGTGTTAGAACGAGTACTCGAAAAAAGCGGATTGGAAAAAGACCGAGAGTACTTTGTACAAACTAGTTTTACCAACGAAGATGGAAAAAGAGTATTGCCTGATGTCGTGCTTCATTTACCAGACAATAAGAAAATGATTATCGATTCTAAGGTCTCCTTAGTCGCGTATGAGCGGTTTGTAAATGAAGAGGAAGATGATTTAAAATCACAGTTTTTAAAAGAGCACATAAGTTCTTTAAAAAAGCATATAGAGCAATTAAGTGCCAAAAACTATCAGGATATTTATAAGATTGAAAGTCCAGATTTCGTGTTACTTTTTGTCCCCATTGAGCCCGCCTTTGCGGTAGCTATAAATCAAGATAACGGTTTGTACAATTGGGCTTTTGAGAAAAATATTGTGATTGTAACACCTACCACACTACTTGCCACATTACGCACGATTGATAGTATGTGGAACAACGAAAAACAGCAACAAAATGCGTTGGAAATAGCTACACAGGCTGGTGCGCTTTACGATAGTTTCACAGGCTTAACCGATGAACTCATTAAAGTAGGCAAACAAATAGGTACCGTCCAAGGCACCTACGAAACTGCTATGAAAAAACTCACCGGACGGGGTAACTTAATTACTCGGGTTGAAAAACTGAAAAAACTTGGAGCCAAAGCCAGTAAAAACATTGACCAAAAGCTCTTAAAAAGAGCTGAAGAAGACGAAGAAGAATAAAAAAAGCCCCCAATTTAGGGAGCTTTTTAGTTTTATAGTAGTTACTAGTTTTTAACCACTTTAAATGCTTTTTGAAGATCATTCGATTTTACAGTCACGAAATATATTCCAGATTTTAATTGTGCCATTTCAATTGCAATAGAAGTTCCTTCCACTGCTTGTGCTGCAACTTTTTTTCCTAAAACATCATACACTTCATAATAGGTTAGCGGAAATTCTGATGAAACAGTCAGTTTATTCACTACTGGATTAGGAAAATGATTCACACTTAATGCAAAATTTTCTTCTATACTAGCAATCTGTTCAACCGTAATAACGCCTTCCATGGCAGAATGAACATCACAGCCGTAAGGATTTTCTCCTGGCATTGTAAATGTATGAGAAAAAGTAAATCCTAGTCCAGTTTCTACACCACTGTCAAAAACTTCTGTAGATCCAGAGTCATTTGTTACGGAATGAGGCACTGTATCATCCCAGATCCAAGTAACAGTATCCCCTACATCAATTGTAATACTTGCGTCGGTTCCAACACCAACTTTCCAAAGAATTTCGTGAGTTGTTTGTGCACTAACAAACACGGTAGTTAAAAGTGCGACGAATAATAAAGTAACTTTTTTCATTTTAATAAAGTTTAAGGTTAAATTTAAATATGTTGGTTTATAATATACAAAAGTCTAAAGCAGTGTATTTATTATTTAGAATACTCTGCTTAAATTAAATCCAAAGAAAAAGTCGCCGTCTCCCCAATCACCTTGTCCTTGGACAATAAATCCATCTTCGAACATGGCTTGTGCATTGGTAAAATGCATTTGAAATACATGACCGCCAGTCTCCAAATCAACACCAATAGAAAGTGGGTTTTTATAAATTGAATTGCTGTTTCGATTTAAGTGAATTCCATAATCTACATTTACGCTCCAACGTTTTGTCAACTTATAGCGACCACCTATTCCAACAGCAAACTGGTTGTTATCCTCGTCATAGTTTTCAAATTCTGTATCGTTTAGCTCAACAAAACTTCGAGTTGCTAAGTTTTCGTGTACATGAGTAGGAGCAATAAGGAACGAAAAGTCTTCAGAAAATTTTCTTGAAATCAGAATTTGATTTACATAATTCACCCGATCCGCAAACTCTAATTTGGGTAATAAATCCTTATCCAGCGAAGTATTAATGGTCACTAAATTGTAGCCTACAACAGTAAAGGGGAATCCATCATTCTCCTGCTGAAGCAATCTATATTTAGCGTGAAATCCATATTTCTTCTGAAACGAACTCCTCGCAACCCCAATATTAATTCCTTCGCAAATTCCGTAAATAAATTTTATTTGGGTAACGGCATTATCCAAACCGAATAAGTCATCAAATCCGTTTTTTACTGTTCCGAATCTGTGAGAAACGATAAAGAAAAGATCTTTTTTTCCAGCAAGTTTGGTTGATTCGAAATTGACAATTTTTAAGCCTTTAAAAGCTGAAGATACAGTATTATCTATTTCTATTCCGTCTTCCAATTCGTCAAGTAAATCATCTTGACTATAAACGAAAATAGGAAGCAAAAATAATATAAGTACTAATTTTTTCATGGTTGTTTGGTTAGTGAGCATTGGTCTAGTTTGGCTATTTCAAAAAGGTCGTCATAGCCTATACAACGTCCTTTAATAGTTATTTTTTCATTAAGTGAGAGGTTTTGTGGTAATTCGGAAAAAGTGCATTGAACAGCTTCATCAAGCGTTACCGATTGTGCATCCATTTCGGTAATTGTTCCAGTAACTTCAACCGTTTTATTTAAAACTAGTTCCGAATTTTCTGAAGCAAACATCTTTACCAATTCATTGGCATTGACATTCACCGAAGCAACTTCAGTTTCAATGTTTCTATGGCTTTTGTAGAGGTACTTATAACCTGTATAAGCACCTACTACAATCACCAAAAACGCTATTAGTATGTAATTCCTCTTTTTCATAGATACTATCGTAATAGCGAATATTTTGCATTAACGTTGACTTCTTCCGCAATCTTGTTACTCACAATTTTTGGGATTTCAATGTTAAAGTCGGTTGGTTTTAATACAAAATTGGATTCAATTTTTAATGTATCACCCTCTTTTGAAATAGATAATACTGTTTCAAATGGATTGGTCACTCCGTGAAGGGTAATCGTCCCTTCGAGTGTATATTTTGTTGATTCTTTTGAAAGCTCTGATACTGAAAAGTCTTTCAGCTTCCCTTTTACAATAGCTTTTGGAAATTTTGAAGACTCCATATAATTTTCATTGAAGTGTTCTTCCATTAAAGCTACTTTAAATCGGAATCCATTAATCAACACTAATGAGGCAAAGTCACCAGTTTCAGCATTTAAAATGGCACTTACATTTTCATTTTTAGCTTTTACCTCTTCAAAAGAAGGTACCGAAGCTTCAAAAACAATGGTACCGTTTTTGGTACTATACTTTTCTTGTGCAACAATGGAAGTTGCAAACAGAAAACTTAGGCAAATTATAAAGTACTTCATTTTCATATTTTTAGTTTTCAAGAAGACCATCTTCTTCCCATGAAACAATAAGATTGATTGTGGATTGAGGGAGTCTAGGGCCACCAAGAGGCATTAATCCTGACTCCCCCTCATTTCGGCTAATTCTATCGAGTAAACCTCTAGAAATCACAGCATCTCTTACATTCTCAAAAGATACCAGGGGCATAGGAGCTCCATTTTGAGGAGGGTTTGAATGACATTGTAAACAATTATTTTCAAATATTGATTTTACATCTTGAAAAGTAGTAACCTCGGGTGTTTCTTCAATAAATTCTGAAACATCATCAATGGTATTACTGCTACAACTTGCTAGGAATAAAAGTAGGAATGGTAAAAATGTAATTCGAAAGTTCATTAAATCCTATGTTTAGTTAGTTAATTGGCTTTAGTTATTACTGAAACAACCCGAAATCATTTTACCCTACCTTATAATTAATAAATATCTTTTTATAAGATTAAATATGAAGAATAGATTCACTAGAAATTCTTAAATATCCTACTAAACTAATTCATTAATTATCAAAAAGTTGCGTTTTAACGGTTATATATACTCTTGAACGAAAAGACTCAATATTGCTATAAGATATTTCCTACTTCGCCATATCTTTGACCCATAAGAAGTTTAACCCCCAAATCAAACCACTTATGAAATCAATATTACTATTTATAATTTTAGTTCCTTTTGTGGCTCTTAGTCAAGTAGGAATAAACACAACAACACCCCAAGCGACATTAGATGTTAATGGTTCTCTAAGAGTTGCTAATGTCCCAAGTTCAAATGCAGCTAAAGTAATTGGAACTGATGTTAATGGAACGGTTAGTCAAGTTAATATAGGTGATAATTTACAACTTACAAGCGGAACACTACACAGTAATGGCTCTACAAAGTATTTTGTGGCAACTAAATCAACTCCTACTCTATTTTCTGGGTTCCCATTTCATAATGTAGATTTAGAATTAACAACTACAAATAAAGATATAGTTGTATTTAGATTGTCAGGATCATCTCATAATTATGAATTTACTGGTGTCTCAGGTGGTACCGATGGAAAACACATAATTTTATTAAACGTTTCTGCTAACAACTTTAAAGTATCAGACGAAAGCCCATTATCACTTCCACAAAATAGAATTATCACTATGGCAGGCGGATTTGAACAAACCTCTGGTGCAGGATTGGTTGAATTAGTTTATGATGGTACAATTAACCGTTGGATTGTTTTGAATTTTAGAAACTAAGTTTTAAAGTATAATTTACGAATTATAAAATGCCTTCTAGAGAAGGCATTTTTTTTTAGTATGAGTTATAATAAAATGTTACACTTTTAAAATAAAATAATTATATTTTAAAATACCTTCTTATTATGTTAATTTTCAACACTTTAACGATTAAATGTGTGTTATGTCGTAATATTTTCTAATATGTATGGTTATTGATTATATTTAATTGATTATTAATCAATTGGGGTTGATTATGAAGCGAATATTTTACTTTTTGATCTTTTTTTCTTTTTACTATGGTTTCACACAGGTAGGAGTCAATACTACATCACCTAATGAAACTTTGGATATAAATGGTACGTTAAGAATTCAAAATACGGGCACGATTAATTCTTCAAAAATATTGGGGCGTGACACTAATGGTACTGTTGGTACCATTGATGTTGGTGATAATATCACTATTAATAATAATACACTCTATGCAGATGGATCTGGGCAATATGGCATTGTAAATATTGCAATTACTGCAAATACCCCTAATACCAAGATTCACGATTTAGATTTAGACTTAGGAGGGGCTAATGCTTTTAAAACAGTTTTTCGGTTAACAGGAGCAAATGCTAGTTTTACAATTACTGGTATAGAGGGTGGTACAGATGGAAGGCATGTCTTGTTATTAAATATTAATACAAGTAATATGACTTTGGATAATGAAAGTGTTCAATCTACATCATCAAATAGAATTAATACACTAGGAACACCAACTGAAGCCACCTCGGGTCAAGGAGCTATTGAAATGGTTTATGACGGGGTTTTAAATAGATGGCTTATACTTAATGTAAGGAATTAAACTTCTAATTATCTATTTAAATACATTCTTCGTCTTGAATATATTTCATAAAATTCATCATCTTTTAAGCTATCGATAAATAATATGCTTTCACCAGTACTTTTCATTTCTGGACCAAGCTTTTTATCTACATTCGGAAATTTATTAAAGCTGAAAACGGGTTGTTTAATTGCGTATCCTTTTAATTGAGGATTAAAATCAAAATCGCTTAATTTATTATGACCTATCATCACCTTTGTGGCGTAATTTACATAAGGCTCCCCATAGGCTTTTGCAATAAAAGGAACTGTTCTTGACGCTCTTGGATTTGCTTCGATTATGTATACGTGGTCATCTTTAATGGCAAACTGAATATTAATGAGTCCCACAGTATTTAATGCCAGTGCAATCTTCTTGGTGTGGTCTTTTATTTGCTGAATAATTAAATCTCCTAAATTAAAGGGTGGCAACGTTGCATTGGAATCTCCAGAATGCACCCCGCAAGGCTCTATATGTTCCATTATACCGATAATGTAAACGTTCTCGCCATCGCAAATAGCATCTGCTTCGGCCTCGATGGCGCCATCAAGATAATGATCTAGTAATAATTTATTATTTGGAATTTTACGCAACAAATCAACTACATGTTCTTCTAATTCACGTTTGTTAATAACAATCTTCATACCCTGCCCTCCTAATACATAGGAAGGTCTAATTAGTAATGGAAAATCTAACACATCTGCCAGTGCTAAAGCTTCTTCAGTCGTCTCGGCAGTTCCAAACTCAGGGTAAGGAATATTGTTGTCTTTTAGTAATTTCGAAAAACTTCCTCGGTCTTCAGCTAAATCCAAAGACTGGTAGGTCGTTCCCATAATTTTTATTCCGTAGCGATCCAATTTTTCGGCAAGCTTTAAAGCGGTTTGCCCACCTAACTGAACAATGACTCCTTCAGGTTTTTCATGACGGATGATGTCGTAGATATGTTCCCAAAATACTGGCTCGAAGTAAAGCTTATCTGCAACATCAAAATCGGTGGAAACGGTTTCAGGATTACAATTAATCATAATCGTTTCGTAGCCACATTCTGCTGCTGCTAATACTCCGTGAACACAACAATAATCAAACTCTATTCCTTGTCCAATACGGTTTGGCCCAGATCCAAGTACAATGATTTTCTTCTTTTCGGTTACTATGCTATCGTTTTCTGAATAAGGCTTCCCATTGGAAGTTTCCATTTCATTTTCGAAGGTTGAATAGTAATACGGTGTTTGTGCTTTAAATTCTGCTGCACAAGTATCCACCAACTTATAAACTCTTTGAATATTCAGCTCTTCTCGTTTTTTATATACTTGGCTCTCTAAGCATTTAAGCATATGGGCAATTTGTCTATCGCCATATCCCTTTTGTTTTGCTTCAAGCAGTAATTCTCTAGGTAACGTATCTAAAGTAAATCTTGAAATCTCTTTTTCTAACAAGTATAGTTCTTCATATTGGCGTAGAAACCACATATCAATTTTGGTGATTTCGTGAATTCGACTTAATGGAATACCCATTTGTATTGCATCATAAATCACAAATACACGATCCCAACTGGCGTTGGTTAATTTATCGATAATTTGATCGTAATTGGTGTAGCTTTTACCATCGGCGCCTAAACCATTTCGTTTAATTTCTAGCGACTGTGTGGCTTTATGAAGTGCTTCTTGAAAAGAACGCCCAATACCCATCACTTCCCCTACGGCTTTCATTTGCAGTCCTAAAGTACGGTCTGCTCCTTCAAATTTGTCAAAATTCCATCGAGGAATTTTCACAATAACATAATCCAAAGTAGGTTCAAATAATGCCGAAGTAGATTTAGTAATTTGGTTATCTAATTCATCCAAATTATACCCTATAGCTAATTTTGCCGCAATCTTTGCAATAGGATATCCCGTTGCTTTTGATGCTAAAGCTGAAGAACGCGACACACGTGGGTTAATTTCAATGGCAATAATATCTTCTTTTTCGTCTGGACTAACAGCAAACTGAACATTACACCCTCCAGCAAAATTACCAATACTACGCATCATATGAATTGCCATATCACGCATTCGTTGAAAAGTCACATCGCTTAAAGTCATTGCGGGCGCAACAGTAATAGAATCTCCTGTATGGATTCCCATCGGGTCCATATTTTCTATAGTACAGATTATAACTACGTTATCGTTATTGTCTCTAAGCAATTCTAATTCGTATTCTTTCCATCCCATCATCGCCTTATCAATCATCACTTCGTGAATAGGCGATACTTCTAGTCCATTTTTTAAATGTTCATCAAAATCTTCAGCTTTATAAACAATGGAAGCACCAGCACCACCAAGTGTAAAAGAAGACCTAATAACCAATGGAAAACCAAACTCTTGCGCTATTTCCTTTCCCTTTAAGTAAGAGTTAGCTGTTGCTTGAGGTGCCATTGGAATCCCAATTTTTTCCATTAGATTACGGAACTGTTCTCTATCTTCAGTAATGTTAATGGCATTAATATCAACACCAATAATTTTTACATTAAAGTCTGCCCAAATGCCTTTTTCATCTGCTTCAATACAAAGATTTAATGCTGTTTGACCACCCATTGTGGGTAAAACCGCATCAATTTGAGGGTGTTCTTTTAGAATTTTAACCAACGATTTTGTGGTTAAAGGCAAAAGATACACATGATCCGCCATAGACGGATCCGTCATAATGGTGGCAGGGTTGGAATTAATTAAAATAGTTTCAATTCCATCTTCTTGTAGCGAACGTAAAGCCTGAGATCCTGAGTAATCAAATTCACACGCTTGCCCAATGATAATAGGGCCTGAACCAATAATTAAGATGGATTTTAAATCGTTGTTTTTGGGCATTTTTACTTCTTTTTTTTTTTGGCGTTTAAAAATACGATTCGTTAGGGTATAAAAAAAAGGTGTTGTTTAAAAACAACACCTTTTTATGTATGAGTTATCAACATTATTTTTTGTGACGTGGTTCAGAAGATACGCTCAATTTTTTTCTGCCTTTCGCTCTACGCGAAGCCAATACTTTACGTCCGTTTACAGAAGCCATACGCTCTCTAAACCCGTGCTTATTTCTTCTTTTCCTTTTTGATGGCTGAAATGTTCTTTTCATTGTAAATTAGGTTAAATCTTCTGAAATTTTCCTTCCTTAAGACCTTTTCTTAAAGTCGGGTGCAAATATACAATCATTTTTTACTTAGACAAACCGAAATGTGAAAATATTTTTGATTGTTTTTAGTACCTTTGCCTCCCTATTATAATTAAACAATTCATGTTCAATAAAAATATAAAATTAGTACTCACAGCCCTTATTTTAGGACTATCTATTTGGCAATTTACCGAAGGGAACATTGGCAATGGGATCATGTACATTCTCCTATCCCTAGTTTTTGTTTTTCTCTATTTCAAAAATGAAATGATTTTACTAGCCTTTTTAAGGCTTCGCAAACAAGATTTTCCAGGAGCTAAGAAATGGCTGGATAGAATTAAAAATCCAGAAGGTGCATTAGTTACAAAGCAACAAGGGTATTACAACTACCTTAACGGACTTATGGTTTCTCAAACCAATATGAATGAAGCCGAAAAGTATTTCAAAAAAGCTGAAAAACTTGGATTAAGTATGAGCTCAGATATGGCAATGGTAAAACTTAACCTTGCTGGGGTAGCAATGACCAAAAACCGAAAAAGAGAAGCTGAAGCACTTTTAGCAGAAGCCAAAAAACTTGATAAGCATAATATGCTTGGGGATCAAATTAAGATGATGCAGCAGCAAATGAAGAAAGCTAATATCCCAAGACAACAGTTTGGAAGAACTGGAAGAGGTGGTCGATATAGATAATAAATTATTGGTTATTAATCGGTTATTTCTTTCAACTACACAAAAACTCCGTTTTTTGTTTAATTTTCTCACAAAGCATTGTTACATTTGCTAGCTAACCAAATCTAGTGCCTATGGGTAAAATACTACTTGCCCTATTCATTTTTACCTCACTAGTTTCCTATGCTCAAGATTTCGAGCCCAAGACTTACTTTTCTGATGCCATCGAAAAAAACATTAGGAAATATAGGGTTAATGCTAAAAGAGCCTATATTAAAAATGATTTGGAAAGAGCTCAATTTCTTTTTGATTCCCTTATAAATCATGTGGTAAAAGGCACCTATCTAGATAATTTTAAGGTTAGGAAATTTAGTGGTCGAAAAATTGAACTACACGAGTTCGAAAAGCCAATTTATTTAATAACTTATGCAACTTGGTGTGTCCCTGGTATTGGAGAAATACCAGCACTTAATGACGTTGTTGACACCTATAGTGATGAAATTGATTTTGTCATGTTATTTTGGGGGCCGAAGAAAAAGGTAAGGAAGCTAAAAAAGAAAATGAATAAAAAAATTAAAATTCTCTATGTTGATGAAAAAGAGAATAAGAATGATTTCGTTATCCGCTGTATGAAGCACACACTAGGTTTCCCTACGTCTTTCTTTATTGCTTCAGATAAGAAAGTTCTTGATGTTCGAAGGAACTTTTTACATCATTACAGCGAAGAATATACTACTTCGTATAATTCAAACTACCAAGCATTTACAAGCGGGGTATCTTTACTTCAAAACAAGGATTAATCTTTTTATTTCGAAAAGAATAGTCTGATAGCCACAATAAGCAATATCACGGCAAATACTTTTTTCAGAATGGCTTGATCAATTTTCACGGCTAATTTTGAGCCTAAAAAACCACCTACAACAAAGAATACTGCAACAATAACGGCAAACTTCCAATTGATGGGGTATCCAGATTTATGATATGTATATGCTGCTATAAAAGTAACTGGAACTGCTAGAACTGCAAGGCTCATTCCCTGTGCTTGGTGTTGATCGTACCCTAATAATAACATCATTAAAGGAATCATAACCACACCTCCTCCTACGCCCATAAAACCACTTAAGATTCCTGCTAATACCCCAATTGCTATTAATGAGATTGCAATTTCAAAGTTCATATTAATTGGTTTTGTAATAACCCTTTTCAGGAATTTCTATAAAATATTCTTTTCCACTTGCGTTTTTCAGGTATGTATCACGCAACCAAGGATTATGAATTTTTAATATTTTATAATTGATATCAAACTTCTTTGCAAAGTCTGCAAAGTCTGTTACTGCTGTATCTACTTTTACTTTAAATGAAGGGATTTCGGTATACAAATCTTTTTCATTAAAGTTGAAGCCATATTTTTTGGGGTTGCTTAAAATTTCTTTGAAGGCTAAAATCCTAAAAACATATCTACTGGTTTCAGAATTAAGCAACAAATCGTAATAGTCATCTACTTTTTGTCTTTCAATCTGTTTATTTATTCCTCCGTTACCAGCATTATAAGCTGCAGCGGCCAGTGTCCAAGTGCCAAACTTTCTTTTTGAGTCTTTTAAATAATCTGCTGCTACTTTTGTCGCTAATTCTAAGTTATAGCGCTCATCCACATAGTCGTTAATTTCAAGTCCGTATTCTCGTCCAGTACCTTTCATAAAATGCCAAAAGCCTGCAGCACCCGCTGGGGAACTATTATTCTCTAAAGCACTTTCTGCTACTGCCAAGTATTTAAAATCATCTGGAATTCCATATTTCGCTAATAATGGTTCAATAATAGGAAAATACTTATGAGCTCTTTTAAATATGAGTAATCCATTGGATTGCCAATAGGTATTTACCAAGAGCTCTCTATCCATTCGTTCGCGAATATCAGGGTCGTTTAATGGAACAGATTCCCCAGCAAAATCCATAGTTTCTGGAAGTTCCAATGCATAAACATTATAATCGTTTACAAGCTTTTCTTCTAAATTATTTGAAACAACATCTGAAGATTTTTCAGGTGTTTGTACGGCATTTGTACATAAAACAAACACAGCTACTAACACAGTTCCTAATCCAATTTTTGATAGAATATTCATAACTTAAATTTTGTTTAAAGATAAAAAATAGCAAATGGCTAACTAAGTGTTTTCAATAATATTTTGTAGCATTTTACTCACTTTACTTCCTTTATTTAAAATCATAATATGGGTGCCTCCTTCCAAAATCATAGCACCTTTTATGTTCTTGATAGGAAATACAGCATCTAGGTCTCCGTGAATATGATAAACATTTTTATCTACTTCACTTCTATTCCAGTTTACCATCTTTTCAATCGCCCAATCTAAATAGTCTTTATCCTTAATTGAAAGGTATTCGTTATACAATCGCAATCTTTTTTTACTTCGAGGACCAATGGCAAATTTTGTTAAATCTCCAACAGATGATATAATACTGGTAGGTAAAAGTTTATAGGCCTTAGTAACTTTTGCAACCGTAAAACGTTTTGGCAATTCTTGCTTCGATTTAACACTAGAAATTATAATGAGTTTTTGTAATTGAAGGTATTTTGCCATTTCCTGAACCACCACTCCGCCAAAAGAAACACCTACTAATACCGCATTTTCTTGAGTTACAAACGTCGCCATTCTTTGCGCGTAAGAAGAAAGAGATTCTTTCTTTTCTGGTAGTAGCCATTCAATAATATGTACCTCATAAACATCTGCAGGCAAAACAATATTTTTAAAAATTTCTTTACTCGCAGCAAGCCCTGGCACAAAATACAAATGAATTTTATCCATATTAATCCTTTAACAGTCCTTTTGGCAAAGGGAACTTATAAAATTTGTAACTTTGTAAAGATACTATTACTATCTAAAAGCAATGAAAAAAGTTGTACACCCATCTTCCACACGCGGAAATGCCAATTATGGATGGTTGCAGGCTAAGTATTCTTTTAGTTTTTCAAATTATTATGATCCAAATCGTTTGCAATTTGGATTATTACGAGTCCTAAACGATGACATTGTTGCACCCGCAATGGGTTTTGGAAGACATCCACACCAAAATATGGAGATTGTTACTATTCCGCAATATGGAGCTGTAAAACATAAAGATTCTATGGGAAATGAAGGTGTAGTAGCTGCTGGAGATATTCAAGTAATGAGTGCTGGCAGTGGTGTTGAGCATAGCGAACTGAATGCAAGTGCTAAAGAGCCTTTGAAGCTTTTTCAAATATGGGTTTTTCCAGAAGAACAGAATGTTACCCCAAGATACGATCAAAAAAAAATAGCATCATTACTCACTCCTAATAAAATAAGCCCAGTAGTAAAACCAAAAAATGAAGCTCAGGAAAATGAGCTTTGGATACATCAACAAGCCTATTTTAATCTTGGAGAATTTACGGAGGATAGCTCCACAAACTATATATTAAAGCAACAGGGGCATGGTATTTACCTCATGGTTATTGAAGGCCAAGTTACTGTTGAAGAACACACATTAAAAGATAGAGATGCCATTGGAATTTGGGATACCGAAGAAGTAAATATTTCGGTAACTAAAGGCACTAGGCTATTATTAATAGAAGTACCTATGAATTAACAAAACTCCCCCATTATGATTGAAGATGTTGATATTACAGACAATGAATTCTTGAGACAGTTTGAGCTTGAAGTAGGCGATAATATGGCTCGAATTGAGTATGCACTCCAAGACCGAAAAATATTTCTAACAAAATATGATATGCCGGATGATATGGAAGAGCAAGGCTTTCGAGATATTTTTATTAAGGCGGTTTTTGAAGAAATAAAAGAGCGGGGTATTAGCCTTATGCCAACGTGTCCAGAAATTGTAGGTTTCTTAAGAAAAAATCGTAGAAAATATAAAAGTTTGCTTCCCGTGGGAATCAATATTTAAACGAAAAGAGGTACTTCAATAAAATCGAATCTCACTAACCCATCTTCATCAATTTTGGTGAGTTTAACGCTATGTAGTGTATTAACTAGCTCCGGATTCCAAGGAGTTTTTACTTTTACATAATTTTCTGTAAAGCCGTGAATGTAGCCTTCTTTATTCTCTCCTTCAAATAAAACTGTTCTTGTTGTATCTAATTGGCTTTCATAAAAAGATCTTCTTTTTTTAGCGGAAAGCCCTCGAAGCATCTTACTTCTTTTTCCACGAATATTTTGAGGAACAACCTCTTCCATTTCTGCAGCCAAAGTATTATCCCTTTCAGAATACGTAAAAACGTGCAGATAGGAAATATCTAATTCATTTAAAAAGTTATATGTCTCTAAGAAATGCTCCTCTGTTTCACCCGGAAAACCTACAATAACATCTACCCCAATACAAGCATGTGGCATCACTTCCTTTATTTTATTTACTCTATCCACATAGAGTTCCTTGAGATAACGACGGCGCATTAACTTTAAAATATCATTGCTTCCACTCTGCAATGGAATGTGAAAATGCGGAACAAATGTTTTAGAATGTGCCACAAAATCAATGGTTTCGTTTTTCAGTAAATTGGGTTCGATGGAAGAAATTCGTAAGCGCTCAATACCTTCAACTGTATCAAGAGCTTCACATAATTCAAAAAAAGTATGCTCGTGTTTTTTATTTCCGAATTCACCTTTTCCGTAATCTCCTATATTTACTCCTGTTAGCACAATTTCTTTAATGCCTTTTGCTGAAATTTCAGCAGCATTATGTAACACATTTTCCAAAGTGTCACTACGAGAAATCCCCCGAGCTAATGGAATAGTGCAATAGGTACATTTATAATCACAACCATCTTGAACCTTCAAAAATGCACGGGTTCTATCACCAAAGGAATAGGAACCTACATAAAAATCGGCTTCATCTATTTCACAACTATGTACTTGTGCTTCCTCTGTTGGGTTCTCTAGCAAATCGTTAATATAACTTGTAACTTTAAATTTTTCGGTGGCACCCAAAACCAAATCCACCCCATTTACATCTGCCAATTCATGTGGCTTCAACTGAGCATAACATCCTACTGCCACAACAAAAGCTTCAGAATTTGCCTTAAGAGCTTGCTTTACAATGATTTTAAAGCGTTTATCGGCATTTTCGGTAACACTGCAGGTATTTATTACATAAACATCGGCTTTTTCAGAAAAATCTACACGCTGGAATCCTTCTTCAGAAAAACCTCTTGCAATGGTAGAAGTTTCACTAAAGTTAAGTTTACAACCCAAAGTGTAAAAAGCTGCTTTTTTTGTACCGTTCATTCTTGTATTTTAGCAAACGAGAAGGCAAAAATACAAACTATAATTGTATCCTTAAAACCAATGAAGAAACTACCATTCACGTTAACTTTCATTTTATCAATAGTTTGTATTTCTATTTTTTTTAATTCTTGTGGAAATGATACACAAAACGATAGAGACCACCTCGTTTTTCGCTATAACGAACACAGTAACATTTCCTCCCTTGACCCAGCTTTTGCTCGAAATCCGCAAAATATTTGGCCTACCAACCAACTGTTTAATGGATTGGTTCAATTGGACGATTCGCTAAACATACAACCCGACATCGCCAAAGATTGGGAGATTGTGGATAGTACCTGCACATTCTATTTTAATTTGAGGAAGGACGTTTTTTTTCATAAAAACAAAGTTTTCGGAACAGATTCTACGAGAGCTGTAACTCCATTGGATTTTGAATATAGTTTTAACCGTTTAATCGATCCGCAGGTGGCCTCGCCTGGGAGCTGGGTGATGAATTATGTAGATTTGGCGGTTGCCGAAAATGATTCGGTATTTAAGATTATGCTAAAAGAACCATTTCCTGCCTTTTTAGGAATGTTGGGAATGCGTTATTTTTCAGTAGTTCCCAAAGAAGCGGTGGAATTCTACGGAAATGAATTCCGAAGAAATCCCGTAGGAACAGGTCCCTTTCAGTTTAAATTGTGGGAAGAAAATGTAAAACTAGTTTTGCGGAAAAATCCGCTGTACTTTGAAAAAGATGACAACGGTGAGCAACTTCCCTATCTCGAAGCGGTTACCATTACATTTTTACCTGATAAACAAAGTGAATTTTTGCAGTTTGTGCAGGGTGAAATTGATTTTATTTCAGGTTTAGATAACTCATACAAAGATGAAATTTTAACAACCACTGGAAACTTACAGCCCAAGTATGAAGAAACGATAAAGCTATTAACAACTCCATACTTAAACACAGAATACTTAGGCTTTTTTATGGAAGCTGAAACCGCTGAAATTCAATCACAGTCACTCCGAAAAGCCATTAATTACGGTTTCGATCGACAAAAAATGGTGACCTATCTGCGCAACGGAATGGGAATTCCAGCCGTCCACGGATTTATCCCAAAAGGACTTCCTGGATTTGCCGAAATTGATGGCTACAACTATCAGCCAGAAAAGGCACGACAACTAGTTGAGCAATATAAAATGGAAACGGGCGACCAAAATCCTAAAATTGTGATAGGGACTAATAGTCAGTATCTCGATATTTGCGAATACATTCAGCGGGAATTAGAAAAGATTGGAATATCGGTAACGGTAGATGTGATGCCACCTTCCACGCTTCGGCAAATGAAGAGTAGTGGCGAATTGGATATATTCCGTGCCAGTTGGGTGGCAGATTATCCCGATGCCGAAAATTATTTATCACTTTTTTACAGCCCCAATTTTGTTCCTCACGGCCCCAACTATATGCATTATAAAAATGAAGTGTTCGATAGTTTGTATCAAAAAGCACTATCCATCAACAACATTGAAGAGCGAAAACTATTATATACCACAATGGATTCGTTAATTATTGCCGATGCTCCCGTAGTACCTTTATTTTATGATAAAGCCATTCGGTTTGTCAATAAAAAGGTTAGTGGTTTGGGAATAAATCCACAGAATTTTTTGTTTTTAAAGCGAGTTAAAAAGGGAAAATAATGTAACTTCAATAGTACTCATGTAGACTTATATTGATAGTTTTCTTAGATTTTAGGAACCAATCATTATGAAATACAGAACAACAGGTACGAGATTAGGTCATAAACTATTTGTTAGGAATAGAGAAACTGCTTTTGACAAAAAAAGGAATTCTCTTATAAATAATGATTCTATTTTAGACCACTCAAAAATGAAAGGTCATGAGTTTGCTGCTTTTCAGAAAAAGATATTCCTTCAAAAGAAAAAGGATAGAAAAAGACGAAAAATGATACTTTTAATTTCTGTAGTACTTACTATTCTAATTGTAATTGGTTTTTTGATTTTTTGGAATACCTATGATTTCAGTTTATTGAAATCGTCGGAGTTTTAACCCTTCCGCCATTTTGTACTTTCATCAAAAACGTGTTGAAGAATTTTAGCATCATCTTCTGTAAATTCTTCACCACGGCGTGACATTACTATTTTGGCGGTTTCAAAGGCTTTGTTGGTTTTATAGGTGGTCGTTCCCGAGGCACCGCCCCAACTAAAACTTGGAATAAAATTTCGTGGAAAACCGCTTCCGAAGATATTAGCGCTCACACCAACCACGGTTCCCGTATTAAACATGGTGTTAATGCCACATTTACTATGATCGCCCATCATTAAACCACAAAATTGTAATCCGGTGCGTGAAAAGCTTTCGGTTTCGTAATCCCAAAGACGCACTTGATCGTAGTTATTTTTAAGATTGGAAGTATTAGTGTCTGCTCCTAGATTGCACCACTCGCCTATCACAGAATTTCCTAAAAACCCATCGTGTCCTTTATTGGAATAGCCAAACAACACACTATTATTGACCTCACCACCTACTTTACAATAGGGTCCAATGGTGGTTCCTGTATATATTTTTGCTGCCATTTTTACGGTAGCGTTTTCACAAAGGGCAAAAGGACCGCGAATCATGGCGCCTTCCATAATTTCAGCATTTTTACCAATATAGATAGGACCTTCTTTCGCGTTTAAAGAGCAAAGTGGTAATTCGGCTCCTTCTTCAATAAAAATATTTTCAGGATAAAAAGCGACCGTAGTTTCAGGAATGGGTTGTGAAGTTCTACCTTCGGTTAAAAGTTTATAATCACGAGTGATGGCTTCATGATTTTTACTAAAAATATCCCACGTGTGTTCTATTCGTAACACGTCGTTGTGCGAATATTGAATCACCTCATAGGTGTCAAAATCAACCTCTTGATCTTCTTCCGAAAAAAAGGCAATGGGTTCGTCATTATAGAAAACCGCTTGATTTTCAGAAAGGTTTTTAATGATATTCACCAAATTTTCCGAAGGAATAAAACTAGCATTAATGAGTATGTTTTTTTCCAATTCCACAAGGGGCCACTTTTCAGAAAGGTAGTCTTCCGTCACAGTAGTGGTAGTTGAGCCCAATAATAATTCCCATTTCTCGCGAATGGTTAAAATCCCTACACGAATATCTGCCACAGGACGTGTAAATGTAAAAGGCAGTAACTGATTGCGAACGCTTCCGTCAAAAAGAATGTAATTCATTAGTTGTTATTATGGTCACTTCGACTTTGCTCAGTGACCTTATAAAAAGTAAAAATAAGAAAACTATGTGGACCTTGAGCGAAGTCGAAAGGTCATTTAAATAAAAAAACCTCCGATTTCTCGAAGGTTTTATATCTTTTTAATTCCAAAGAATTTATTCTTCAGTCTTAGTTTCCTTTTTTGCAGGCTTTTTGAACTTGTCGTACTTGTTCTTAAATTTATCGATACGACCAGCGGTATCAACCAATTTGTGTTTCCCTGTGTAAAATGGGTGAGAAGTTCTTGAAATCTCCAATTTTACTAAAGGGTACTCAACTCCATCTACTTCAATAGTTTCTTTAGTATCTGCAGTAGACTTAGTTAAAAACACATCCTCATTAGACATATCCTTAAAAGCTACCAATCTGTAATTTTCTGGGTGAATTCCTTTTCTCATCGCTTTAACGTATTTAGTACTCTATAATTTTGAGAGTGCAAATTTAATCATTAATTATAAATGAACAATACTTTAAGTAATTTTTTACCAAAAATTATAACGTAACATTTTAGTACATTTGTTTACTAACTGGCAAACCTGCGTGCCGATTTGGTAGGCTAAAAACTTAAAAACTATGGACAATCAAAAAGCTTCTTTAAAAAAAATTGCACTTAACTATGGATTATTGCTGGGTCTTGCATCCATTGCCTTATCTGTTGTAACCTATGTTATGGGTGTGCACCTAGAAAGACCTTGGTGGACTTCTGTACTAGGAATACTAATAATGGTAGTCTTTATTGTTTACGGACTAAAAGCTTTTAAGCAAGATAATGGCGGTTTTCTTTCTTTAGGCGAAGCCATAAAGGTAGGACTAGCAATATCTGTGATAGCGGGAATTATAGGTGCTATTTACAATTACCTATTTGTTACTGTTATTGAACCCGATTTTGTTGCTCAAATGTTAGAAGTTACAAGAGAGCAAATGATAGAGCAAAATCCAACAATGACTGAAGAACAAATGGAAATGGGACTTTCAATGACTGAAAAGTTTATGAGTCCAGGTATTATGTCTGCTATGGCAATCATTTTTACTTTGTTTTTAGGATTTATTGTTTCATTAATTTCAGGATTAATTATGAAACAAAACCGCCCAGAAGGTTATTAGAAATAAACATTCATGAATCTATCCATCGTCATTCCGCTTTTAAACGAAGCAGAATCACTTAACGAATTACACCATTGGATTGCAGATGTTATGCAATCCAATGGTTTTTCTTATGAAATTCTGTTTATTGATGACGGAAGTACGGATAATTCATGGGAAGTGATAGAATCGCTTCAGCAAAAGGATTCTAACGTAAAAGGAATTCGCTTCCTGAAAAACTTCGGAAAATCTCAAGCCCTTCATGCGGGTTTTGCACGTACACAAGGCGATGTGGTAATCACTATGGATGCTGATTTACAAGATAACCCAGAAGAGATTCCAGAATTGTACAAAATGATTACCGAAGAAGGCTACGACCTTGTTTCGGGGTGGAAAAAGAAGCGATTTGATTCTGTAATTGGTAAAAATCTACCTTCAAAACTATTCAACTTTGCCGCAAGAAAAACATCGGGCGTAAAACTCAACGATTTTAATTGCGGTTTAAAAGCCTATAGAAGTCAGGTTGTAAAAACGGTAGAAGTTACAGGCGAAATGCATCGATACATACCTGTTTTAGCAAAAAATGAAGGCTTCAGTAAAATTGGCGAGAAAGTAGTAAAACATCAAGCTCGAAAATACGGTACTACCAAATTTGGGATGGAACGCTTTATTCGAGGCTTTTTAGATTTAATCACCATTTGGTTTCTTTCAAAATTTGGAAAACGGCCTATGCACTTATTTGGTGCTTGGGGCGCCCTTATGCTGATCATTGGTTTTTGTTTTGCACTCTACTTAGGAATTGACAAGCTATTTATTAATACTTCGGGTAGATTATTGACAGAACGCCCACAATTTTACATTGCCTTAGTGGCTATGATTCTTGGAAGTCAGTTTTTTGTAGCAGGATTTTTGGGCGAATTAATTCTTCGGAACAAAAAGCAGGCAAAAAACTACCATATTAAAGAAGTGCTAAACTTAAAAGAATAACGTTAATTATCGCTATTTTTGCACTTTCTTATCGAGAATAATTCAACCAATGAGATACATTGATCCTGTTATTTTAGAAAAAGCCAATACATGGCTCACGCCTACTTTTGATGCGGAAACTCAGCATACAATTAAAGAACTTATTGCGTATGATTCTGAAACGCTAGAAGACAGTTTCTATAAAAGTTTAGAATTTGGTACCGGAGGAATGCGTGGTATTATGGGTGTTGGCGATAATAGAATTAACAAATATACCCTCGGAAAAAATACGCAAGGTCTTTCAAATTATTTGAAAAATTCTTTTCCGGATGAAGAATTAAAAGTCGCTATCGCATACGATTGTCGCCACAACAGTAAAGAACTAGCAAAGGTCGTAGCCGATGTGTTTTCAGCAAACGGAATTAAAGTCTATCTTTTCTCAGATCTTCGGCCTACCCCAGAACTTTCCTTTGCCGTTCGCTATTTAAATTGCCACTGTGGGATTGTATTGACAGCTTCGCATAATCCGCCAGAGTATAATGGCTACAAAGTATACTGGCAAGATGGCGGCCAGTTAGTCCCCCCACAGGATGTAGAAATTATAGATGAAATAAATTCGTTGGAATATTCAGATATAAAATTTGAGGCTAACGAAGGCTTAATTGAGTTTATTGATGATGCTGTTGACACTCCTTTTGCAGAAGCATCCTTAAAAAACGGAAGCTTTAACACTTCAAAAGAATCAAAGGAAAACCTGAAAATAGTTTTTACTTCCCTTCACGGAACTTCGATAACTATGATTCCCCGAGTGCTTGAATCGGCCGGATATTCACAACTATTCATCGTTGAAGAACAGGCAAAACCCGATGGAGATTTCCCAACAGTGGAATCCCCAAATCCCGAAGAGCCTGAAGCATTAAAAATGGCTATTGAACAAGCTAATCGCTTAGATGCAGATATTGTTATTGGTACTGATCCCGATTGTGACCGATTGGGAATAGCAGTTAGGAATGGCCAAGGTGAAATGACCATTTTAAATGGGAATCAAGCCATGCTAGTTAAAACTCATTTTTTACTCGAACAATGGAAAACTGAAGGAAAACTCAACGGAAAGCAATTTGTTGCATCTACAATTGTATCTACACCCATGCTTCAAAAAATTGTGGAAGCTTATGATGTAGAATACATGGAAGGCCTTACTGGGTTTAAATGGATTGCTAAGATGATTAAAGATTTTCCAGAGAAACAACTTATTGGAGGTGGTGAAGAAAGCTTCGGGTATATGGTTGGGGATTTTGTGAGAGATAAAGATGCCGTAACCGCTACCCTACTTATTTGTGAAATAGCTTCACAAAAGAAAGCTGAAGGAAGTAGTATTTATGCGTATCTTCAAGAAATATATAAGGAGTTTGGGTATTACCAAGAGAAATTAGTCTCAATGGTGAAAAAAGGGAAATCGGGTGCTGAGGAAATTCAGGAAATATTGAAAACCTATCGAAATAATCCACCTTTAAAAATTGCTGAAAGTAGCGTTGTACGTATTGAAGACTATAAAACAAGTCTTTCAAAAAACATACTAAACGGTTCAAATTCAACCATAGAAATCCCAAAATCCAATGTGCTCATTTTTTATACCGAAGACGGAAGTAAAATTGCAGTTCGTCCCAGTGGTACAGAACCAAAAATAAAATATTACATCAGCGTTAACGGCGAAAAAGAAGAAGGTCTTCAGGAAAAAATAGCCGCTATCATTCAAGATTTGAAAATATATTAATGAACTATTTCAAAAAAATTATCCGTTATGCCCTTCCATACAAAAAGTATGGAATCTTAAATATTATCTGTAATATTTTCTATGCATTATTTGGGACACTAGCGATGCTTTCGCTGTTTCCTATGCTACGCGTTTTGTTCAATAAAACAGAACAACTAAATACAGAGCCAGAATTTACTGGATTAAAAAATATAGGTCGCTTTGTTGAAGACTACTTAAATTATTTTGTAACACAACGAGCCAACGACGGTGTAGGTGATGCCTTGCTATTTATGATCATTTTGGTAATTAGTACCTTTTTAATTAAGAATATTTTTGGGTATTTATCCATGTACTTTATTACATTTTTACGAAACGGAATAATAAAAGACATTCGTAACGACCTATATAAAAAGACCCTTGTGTTACCCATTTCCTTCTTTTCTGAAAAGAAAAAAGGAGATACGATGTCACGTATTACTAGTGATGTAAATGAAATTCAGAGTTCATTTCTATCCATTTTAGAAATGTTTATTAAAGAGCCGCTAACCATTCTGTTTGCGTTAGTAACCATGATTATTATTAGCCCGCAATTAACGCTATTTGTATTTATATTTATTCCCATATCTGGATATTTAATCACACGTGTTGGAAAAAGCTTAAAAAGTAAATCGGACAGAGTTCAAAGAGAGCAAGGCGCGTTTTTATCCATTTTGGAAGAAACCTTAGGCGGACTTAAAATCATAAAAGGTTTTAATGCAGAACCTATTTTTAATAATAAATTTAAAGATACTACCAATCGGTTATTCAAATTTTCAAATTCATTATTGAATAGACAAAACTTAGCAGTACCCGTAAGCGAATTTCTTGGGATATCTGTAATAGCAATAATCCTATGGTATGGAGGACGTATGGTACTAGTACAAGGAACGCTTGACACAGAATTATTTTTAGTATATATGCTCCTAGCCTATCAAATTTTAGATCCCGCAAAATCGATAAGCAAAGCAACCTACAGTGTTAAAAAAGGAAACGCCGCTGCGGAAAGGATTTTGGAGATTTTAGAAACTGAATCTACCATTAAAGATGAACCAAGTGCTTTTGTAAAAGAAGATTTTAATGAAGAAATATCCATTGAAAACATATCCTTTAAATACGAGAAAGAATGGGTCATAAAAGATTTCTCATTAAAAGTCCCTAAAGGGCATACTATTGCACTCGTAGGGCAAAGTGGTAGTGGTAAAAGTACTATTGCCAATCTTCTTACACGATTTTACGATGTCAATATGGGTGAAATTAAAGTAGATGGACTTGGTGTAAAAGATATTTCCTTAAAATCTCTTCGCGGGCTCATGGGACTTGTGACGCAAGATTCCATTTTATTTAACGATACCGTAAAAGGAAATCTTCTTGTTGCTAATGAACAGGCTACAGATGAAGAAATTATCGACGCTTTAAAGGTGGCTAATGCATGGGAGTTTGTAGAAACATTACCCGAAGGAATTAATACCAATATTGGAGATAGTGGTAACAAGTTAAGTGGAGGTCAAAAACAACGATTAAGTATCGCCCGTGCTGTATTGAAAAACCCTCCCATTATGATTCTGGATGAAGCAACTTCAGCACTTGATACTGAAAGTGAAAGACTAGTTCAGGATGCTTTAGAAAAAATGATGAAGAATAGAACTTCGGTGGTTATTGCTCACAGGCTCTCTACGATACAAAATGCCGACACAATTGTAGTACTCTCTAAAGGTAAAATTGTAGAACAAGGAAAGCATGTTGATTTACTTCAGAAAAAAGGGACTTATTACAGTCTCGTAGAAATGCAATCATTAGTTTAAAAAAAAAAGAAGCAGTTGGGGCACTGCTTCTCTTTTTAATGTCCATCGCATTTGGGGCACGCGATGAACTACTATTCTTTGCATAAATAGAATTCAAATATACACGGAAAATTTTATATTCCAAATATTTTTTTACTGTTAATCTATATATTATGTATTTCGTCGATAATTTATTACTGTTTTGAAATATTTTTCTTACTATTTTAGGCTTGTAGTATTGTTTTTTATAGAAATTAAAAAACGGGCCAGCCCCCGCTTAGGCCCGTTTAATGCAGTTCTTGATACAGTTGGGGCTGATATAAGAACCTATACATAAGAAGTATAATGCGAATTTAGTAAATATTTTCCTACAAAAAAATATTTTATGTATTTAATCCAAAATAATAAGCATTTAATCGGTTTTTTAACGTTTTAAGAAAAAGTAATACCTTTCGTTTAAACTATTTTAAACTTGTGTAGTCCAAACTTAAAGCGTGCTAATTGGTAGAAGAACAATCATTACTAACCGCATTAAAATCTCAAAGTCAAAGAGAGCAAGCCTTTAGGGAGTTAATTACTACCTATAAGGAACGCTTATATTGGCATATAAGAAAGATTGTACTCAACCACGATGATGCCGACGACGTGCTTCAAAATACATTTATTAAGGTTTTTAGGAATATTGATAAGTTTCAGGGAGATAGCAAACTTTACACTTGGATGTATCGCATTGCAACAAACGAGGCTATTACATTTATCAATAAAAGGGCGAAGAAAATGCAAATCACTTCAGAAGAAGTACAGCAAGCAGCTCTTTCAAATTTAGAAGAGGATGTTTATTTTGAAGGTTCTGAGATTCAGTTAAAACTTCAAAGAGCCATTGCCACGCTTCCGCAAAAGCAACAACTGGTCTTTAATATGAAATATTTTGACGATATTACTTACGAAGACCTTTCAAAGATATTAGAAACCTCTGTGGGTGGCTTAAAAAGTAGCTATCACATTGCTGTAAAAAAGATAACAGCACATTTAGAAAACAATGAAACCTTTTAATAAATTGGAAGTCAAATGTTAAATGAAAAACGATAAAAAGAAATACAAATCTGGATTTAAAACGCCTGACTCCTATTTTGAGGAGTTAGGCGATAAGTTGCTTTCTATTGTTTCTGAAGAAAAACTTCCAAAAGAAACAGGCTATAAAGTACCTGTGGATTATTTTGAAACGATCGAAGAAAAAATACTTTCAAAAACACTTAAGGAAAAAGAAACAAAGGTTGTTTCAATATTTAGTCAAAAAAATATTTGGTATGTATCTGGAATAGCCGCGGCAATCTTATTGCTATTATTTTTAACCTTGAATAATGATTCAATAGATCCAAATACCATTAATTTCGCCGAAATAGAAACCTATATAAACAGTGATCATTTGGATTTAGAAGCCCAAGATATTGCACAACTATTAAACGAAGAAGATTTAGAAAGTTTAGAAACAGAAATACTTTCTATCACAAAAGAATCCATAGAAAATTATTTATTAGAAAGTCTAGACGACACCTCACTATTAATCGAATAATATGAAAAATATACTCATCCTTTTTTTAGCAATTTCCACCACTGCTTTAGCCCAGCGGGGTGATAAAATTAAAGCCTATAAAACTGCTTTTTTAACTGAAGCATTGGAATTAACCTCTGCCGAAGCGGAAAAGTTCTGGCCTGTTTATAATGCTACTGAAGAAAAACTCACAACATTAAGAAGACAAGAACGCAAAGAAATTTTTGAAATCATAAAAGGAGATTTTAATTCGCTTTCTGAAGCTGAAGCAAATGCACTCATCGATAAAGCCATTAGCATTAAAGAAAAAGAACTTTTATACCAAAAGGAGTTGATTCAAAATTTGAAGGGAATTTTACCGGCAAAAAAAATTTTGAAACTAAAACGTGCCGAAGAAGAATTTAAACGTATGCTTTTAAGAAAAATGAAAGACAGACGTGGAGAAAGGCCTTAACTTTTATTGGAATTTCAACTTTACAATACGGTTTTGACCACTTCCAAAAGCTACTGAATCATTTACAAACTCAATAGCATACAATCCTTCTTTTGAAAGCTCTTTCCAAGAATCACCAGCATCTTGACTGTACGATATCCCTGGAGAACCCACGGCAACTATTCCATTTCCGTTAGAATTTGGCACAAAAGCAACCGAAGATCGATACCCTGGTCCTTCCCCATTGGCAATAAGCTTCCAAGTTTTACCACCATCTTTTGTAAGGGCTTTATTGCCTTCATTAAAAGATTTATTTTCCCAATCTCCCCCAAAAATTACTCCAATTTCCTCATTATAAAATCGAATAGAATAAATCCCCGTCATTGCTTTTCCTTGAACTATTGGAGTATTAAAAACCTCCCAAGTGTTTCCGTTATCTGCAGAATGAAACACCCTTGCACGCTTTCCTCCAGAGGCTATCCAAACGTGATCACCATACAATGCAATGTTGGTATTGCTTGCTGCAAAACCAGCTTCACCATCTTCCGTTTTTGGTAGTTGTGAACAAGCTACTTTTGTCCACGTATTACCTCCATCTCTTGTAATAAGTATGGACAAACAATTTTCGGTTGGGTCTCCCATCGCAATCCCTTCATTTTCATTCCAAAAGGCTAAAGAATCATAAAACACCTTTTCGCCCTTTTCAACGTAAACTTCTTCAATATTAGTAGCTTCATTTCCGTTAAATCCAATTTTATATAACACAGCGGGATTAGCAATACTTAAAACAAACACATTATCTTTTGTTGTAGCCAATGCTCTAAAGTGAAGTAAAGAGTCTTCATACTTTATTGTAGCCAATTTTGGTGTATCTCCATCTATCAATCCTACCATTCCATTATTTGCAGCAAACCAGACTCTATTTTTATCTAAGGGAGCAATGGCACGAATACTTAAACTATCTGTATAAATTGTTTGTATTTCAACACGTTCAAAAGTTTTAGTTTTTTCAGAACAGGAAAGGAATAAAAAGATAATAAGTACTGCGGAAATAAGTTTCATTTAAAAAAATTTTAGCAAAAGTAATTAAAGCGAGAAAGAATACTAACTTTGCAGCCTATAATTTGACTATGAGACTGCACCGAAATTTGGTATTTGCAACCATCGATTCCCTTCATATAATTTTCAATGAAAAAAAGCAAGCCGATAAGGTGTTGAAAAACACTTTGAAGCGTGATAAGCGATGGGGTTCTCGCGATAGAAGTTTTATTGCCGAAACCACATACGATATTGTAAGATGGAAACGGCTTTATGCCGAAATTGCTGAAGTAAAAGAACCTTTTAATAGAGAGAATCTTTTCAGAATGTTTGTAGTTTGGGCAACGCTTCGCGGAATTAAACTTCCAGATTGGCCACAATTTGAAGGCACCCCAACCCGTAAAATTAAAGGGCGTTTTGATGAACTTTCTAAAGTGAGAAAACTTAGAGAATCTATTCCAGATTGGCTAGATGAGCTAGGGCTAAAAGAGTTAGGCAAAGACCGTTGGGAAAAGGAATTAAAACACCTTAATAGCCAAGCAGATGTAGTTTTAAGGGTAAATACCTTAAAAACAAATGTACAACAGCTTCAAAATGCCTTGAGGGATCAAGAAATTGATACCGAAACTATTTCTGGTCTGGACAGTGCTTTGGTTTTAAAAGAACGAGCTAACGTTTTCACTACGGAACAATTTAAAGAAGGTTGGTTCGAGGTGCAAGATGCCTCTTCGCAAAAGGTAGCGCATTTACTGAATCCAAAATCTGGAATGCGCGTGGTGGATGCATGTGCCGGAGCGGGAGGTAAAAGTTTACACATCGCCACTCTTATGGAAAATAAAGGCCAAATTATTGCTATGGACCTTTATGAAAGCAAGTTAAACGAACTTAAAAGAAGAGCACGCAGAAACGGCATCCACAATCTCGAAACTAGAGTGATAGATTCTTCAAAAGCTATTAAAAAATTAATTGGTAAGGCTGACAAAGTACTTATTGATGCACCCTGTACGGGTTTAGGTGTATTGAAAAGAAACCCTGACACAAAGTGGAAACTTCAGCCAGAATTCCTCGAAGAAATTAGGAAAACACAACAGGAAATTCTTCAATCGTATTCAAAAATGGTGAAGGAAGAAGGTGAGTTAGTGTATGCTACTTGTTCTATTTTACCTTCGGAAAACAACCTTCAGGTTAAGGATTTTCTAGCTTCAGAAGCAGGTAAATCATTTACTTTAGTAAAAGAAGAAACTATCTATCCAAGTGAATCTGGATTTGATGGGTTTTATATGGCACTTTTAAAAAATAGATAACTAATTCTACTTTAATGAAATCAATTTTATTATCTCTGTTTGCATTTTTATTCATTTCAACAACTTTTGCACAGCAGTCTTACTACAATGATGTAAATCTCGATTTAACAGGGCAAGATTTATATTTTGAACTTCAAAACAAAATAGACCAAGCAAGTAGTAGCTTTACGTATGGTGATGTGCGCGATGCAGTTTTAATTAGTGATGAAGACACATCAAACAGTAATAACGTTTTACTAGTTTACGGATATAATGATACGGATGGAAATTGTACTACCGATAGAAGTCGAGATAAAGATGATTTTGGAGGTACAAGCTGCGAATGGAACCGAGAGCATGTGTTTGCACGGTCAAATACAAATCCGCCTATGGGAGATGTTGACAACGGTACAACGGGGATTGGAGCCGACCCACATAACATTCGCCCAAGTGACCAACAAATGAACAACAATAAAGCGAATAAGAAGTTTGCTACTGGGAGTGGAAATGCAGGAAATGTAGGTAGTGGAAATTGGTATCCAGGGGATGAATGGAAAGGTGATGTGGCAAGAATGATTATGTATATGTATACACGATACGGAGACCGTTGTTTACCATCACTAACAGGAGTAGGAAATTTACAAGGAAGTACAGATATGCTTCAGTTGTTTTTACAATGGAATGCAGAAGACCCTGTAACAACTTTTGAAGACCAACGAAACAACTATTTTGAAACGCTATACGGAAACCGAAATCCTTTTATTGATAATCCGTATTTAGCTACGATTATTTGGGGTGGAACTCCAGCAGAAGATAGATGGGATATATTCTCAATAAATGATTTCAACAAAGAACCTCTTACTATTTATCCAAACCCAATTAATGAAGTACTTTATTTCGAAACAAATACCAGATTAAATGAATATACGGTTTATAGTATTTTAGGAAATAGAATAGCTACAAACAAAATTAATCAATCTAATAGATTAATAGATGTTTCATTTTTGCCAGACGGAATATATTTAATTGAATTTTCTTCAGAAGAAAAACGAATACTTAAAAAAATAATTGTTGAATAAAAAAAGCGGGCAATGCCCGCTTTTTTTTTGTTTACTAATCTTACAGAACTATCTATTTTACAATAATTCTAGCTGTTTTATAAGTAGTTGTTGCTTGACCTCCAATTCTTATAATGTAAACACCACTAGATACGTTTGTCATATCCAAGTTTAGTCTATACGCTCCATCAATCTTTGGTACGCTTTTGTTGAATCCAATTTCTTGACCCAAAACATTATAAACTGCTAAAAACACACCTTCGTCGTAATCAGTTTCAAAAACTACTTCAAATTGGTTATTATCATTAGACACAACAACTAAATTAGCATTATTTATTGTGTAATCATCAATTCCTAGGTTTGCAATATTAGCTCTATAATCTTCAGTTTCACCAAATAAAACTTCATCACAGGCATTCGCTGGGACAGGTCCAACACCACTAGCTCTAGCTCTCATTAGATGTTCTCCAAGCGTAGCATTTGCAGGAACTACTAAATCAATAGTTTCAGTGAAATTTCCACTATTTTGGCCAGGAGCAAACTCATAATTATCAACAACAAGTTCATTTGCTGTAAAAGTTAGATCATCATTATAATCAATCCAAACACTTATAAATTGACTACCATATTCAGAAGTTACCGTAAGTGGAGTAATATTTCCGTTATCTAGATTTGCAATTTGACTTGTAAAATCACCATAACCTTCACAACCAGAAGGGTTGTTTATTCCACCAACTTCAAAAAGTCTAAATCCATGTCCCGCATCACAATTAGATGTAGGGAAACATAGTTGGTTTTCAACCATAACAGTTGTTTCGTCATTTGAAGCTTCTTGATCTCCAGATAATGAAGTACTTGAGGTTATTGTGTAAGTTCCAACAGTAGTAAAATCTGAAGTTTGTGCGAAACTAAAATTAAGCTCTTCTTCAGAAACTATAGTCCCAGGGAATGATTCAACAACGGGTGTTCCTCCGTTTACATTATACTCTAAATCAAATCCTGATTGAGTCGCTGCACCAAAGTTTTTTACTCTTACAGTAATAGTCTCATCGCTTAGTTCATCTCCACTAGTTGGAGCCACAATTGCAATTACTCCTACATCATTTGCAAATAAATGTGTTACTTCTTTAGTAAATTCATTATTTGGAGTATAACCATCACCACCAAGCGTCGTTTTTGCCTCAATGCTGTAAGTTTGTCCAGCATTAGATAGATCTACAGTTTGTGTAAATTGATAAGTAACAGCTTCATTAGAGTTTATGGTACCAACATACGTTTCAGACGCCACTAAATTTCCATCAACTCTAAGTTCTAGTGGAATATTTGCAACAGAACTTAAGCTATAGTTTCTTATACTAACTTCAACTACTTCAGCATTTGTTAATATCCCATTAGATGGATCATTTATTGCACTAACTCCTACATCGTTTGTAAAAGGGCCTAAGATTCTAATAGCAGCAATACGAGATCTCCAAAAGTTATTTGATGAAAAATAATCTGCAGTAGTCCAAAAAGTAAATCCATCTGGATCCATTGTCATATGCGCATAGTCACCATATCTATATGTGTTTGTTCTAACACCTGGTCCATCAAAAATGACAGTTTCTGCAACTGTCATTTGTCCAAGAGGGTCACCATCAAAACGCCCAGTATATCTTAAAGAAACAGGTAAAGTTGTACTTGCGGTTGTATAGGCTAGCGCTATATTTCCTTCTACATCGATTGCAGAGGTACTCATAACTCTACTATGGCCATCTGCAATAGAATAGGTACCTTCTTGATAAATACTCCAAGGGTTTGTAGCATCATTACGTAACTCAATCCATCTAATTCCACCAGTTTCATTACCGTCTATAAATGTATTAAATGTGATTAGCCAGGAATTGTGATTTGCGAAAGATCTATAATTAGCACCAAATGATACTATACCACCATGGCCAGCTAGTCTTTGACTTGTACCTGGTTGGCGTATTGCGCCATTACCATTTCCAAACAACTCTCCAGCATCAAAAGGATCTGTCGGAATTTCTAAAGGAGCAGAAATAGTTGAATTAGCTGTGTTATCCCAATCAGGTATAACTTCCCATATTTTTAAATGGTCAAAAGTAATTGCCGTTGTCCAATCATCGTCTTGTAGATATGTAAAATAACCTGGTGTGTTTGGATTAATCTCAGTTCCTAATAAATTTGCAGGTTCTGCACTTTTAACTGTATTTGGGTTATTTACAATATCTGGAAAATTAAATATAATAATTTGAGGTGATGTCCCTCCATTAAGCATTTCTTCTCTCTCCATAACGAATCCTTGTGTAATAGATCCAGCTAGATTTACAGTTCCATAGTAACCATCATGCCAAACCCCATATTTTGGGTAATCTGGGAGTCCTGAAAAAGCATATTGCCAAACGTTATATGATCCTGCTGGATCGTTGGTTTCAGAAACACCAATAGCTAAACCAAGGTTAGATCCTAAGTTTCCAAACTCACTTACAACCCATCGATCTGCTAATTGATCATAAAGTACAATCGGGTCTCCATTATTTGATCCAATACCCAAAAAAGTTGAAAGGTTTACTGGACCTACTTGTAAAGCTCCAGACTTATCAAAAATCTTAACAAGGGAATTTACAGAATGAACATAGTGATTTGGACCAGCTGCTCCAGTTGGGTCGGGCGGCAAAAATCCAGATTCGTTTTGAGATGCTCCAATAAAATTTTGAAGTATAGGTAAGCTAGTAATCCCTCCCGGTTCTGTTTGAAGGTTTTGAATTACACTAGGGGCTTTCTTAACTTTATTTGGAACGGTCGATACACGTTGATCAACAACCATAGTAGGAACGTTTGATTCACTATTTCTAGTGTATTTTGGAAATTCATCCAAACGTCCTGTTTTTCCAATATAAGTTCCAGTAATAGTTTCAGTTGGCGGGTATTTTTCCTGTGAATAGGAACCAAATCCCACGAATAATAACATTAATAATAGTAAAAGATGTTTTCTCATTGGTTTAATTTTTTGAACGCACAATATATTGAATATTCATAAAAAAAATAGTAGTTTATACTAACTATTTAAACAAAAAATGAAATTTATTCATCTTTTAGAATGGAATTAGCAATAAATTTTAGAAATAGTTAGTTTTTAAACAAATACCTGTTAAAAAACTCAATTGTTTAATTTCTTAGAAATGGTAATAATTAAGTATCTTTGCTCTTTCAAAAACTGGCATTCATGATTCACTTTTTTGGAGACGTAATAAACACTGTTTTTGCTGTCCAAACCCTAGGAACTATATCCAAAGAAAATGTAGAAAAACTTGTTTGGTTGTTTGGCAACCAACCCAAAATAGAACAGTCCGCAATAGCGGATTTTTTTATTGGCCCAAGAGCAGCTATGATAACACCATGGAGCACCAATGCTGTTGAAATAACCCAAAATATGGGCATTGAGGGAATTATTCGTATTGAAGAATTTAAAAATATTTCTGAAGACTTTAAGGATTTTGACCCCATGCTTTCTCAAAAGTATGCTGAATTAAATCAAGAAATATACACCATCAATATTCAGCCTGAATCTATAAAAGAGATTGACGATATATCAGCGTATAATCAATCTGAAGGTTTAGCACTTAACGGAGATGAAGTTGAGTATTTAGAAAATCTTTCAAAAAAGTTAAATCGAAAATTAACCGACAGTGAAGTCTTTGGTTTTAGTCAAGTAAATAGTGAACACTGCCGCCATAAAATTTTTAATGGAACATTTGTAATTGATGGAGAAGAAATGCCTTCTTCTCTATTCAAGTTAATTAAAAAAACTTCTGCAGAAAATCCAAACGGAATTGTTTCTGCATACAAAGACAATGTTGCTTTTATAAAAGGGCCTAAGGCTACACAATTCTCTCCAAAAACAGCAGATAAACCAGACTTTTACGAAAAGAAAGATTTTAATAGTGTTATTTCATTAAAAGCCGAAACTCATAATTTCCCAACCACTGTTGAGCCTTTCAACGGTGCAGCTACTGGGAGTGGTGGTGAAATTAGAGATCGTTTAGCTGGCGGTAAAGGTTCTTTACCACTTGCTGGAACTGCGGTTTATATGACCTCCTACTCCCGTTTAGAAAAAAATCGTCCTTGGGAAAAAGCGATGAAAGAAAGAGAGTGGTTGTATCAAACTCCTATGGACATCCTTATTAAAGCGAGTAATGGAGCTTCAGATTTTGGAAATAAATTTGGTCAACCCCTTATTGCAGGTTCTGTATTAACTTTTGAACATGAAGAGGAAGCTCGTAAACTAGGATTTGATAAAGTAATCATGTTGGCTGGCGGAATAGGCTACGGAAAAGAAAGCCAAGCCATTAAAGATACTCCTAATAAAGGTGATAAAGTAGTCATTCTGGGGGGCGAAAACTACCGAATTGGTATGGGTGGTGCTGCCGTGTCAAGTGCAGATACGGGTGAATTTGCTAGCGGAATTGAATTAAATGCCGTACAACGTTCCAATCCCGAAATGCAGAAAAGAGCTGCCAATGCCATACGTGCCATGGTGGAAAGCGAAGAGAATCCTATTGTTTCCATTCACGATCACGGAGCAGGTGGACATCTTAATTGTTTAAGTGAATTGGTAGAGGAAACTGGAGGAAAAATAGATTTGGATAAGCTTCCCGTGGGAGACCCGACGCTTTCAGCAAAAGAAATTATTGGTAACGAATCACAGGAACGTATGGGGTTGGTTATTTCAGAAAAAAATATTGAAACTTTAAAACGTATTGCAGAACGTGAACGCTCCCCAATGTATACTGTGGGTGATGTAACGGGTGATCATAAGTTTATTTTTGAAAGTGAAACCACAGGTGCAAAACCTATGGATTTTGCTTTGGAAGATATGTTTGGAAGTTCTCCAAAAACCATTATGAATGATGTTTCCATAAAAAGAAATTATAAATCGTCTTTATATGAAACTTCAAAAATAAAGGACTATTTAGCTCAAGTTCTACAATTGGAAGCCGTTGCCTGTAAAGATTGGTTGACCAACAAAGTGGATCGTTGTGTGGGGGGTCTTGTGGCAAAACAACAATGTGCTGGACCTTTGCAATTACCTTTAAATAATTGTGGTGTCATGGCGTTGGATTATCAAGGAAAAGAAGGCGTTGCAACTTCCATTGGTCATTCTCCCATTAGTGCTTTGGTGGATCCCATAGCAGGCTCCCGAAATTCCATCACCGAAGCCTTAACAAATATTGTTTGGGCACCACTAGAAAATGGGTTGCAAAGTGTTTCGCTTTCGGCAAACTGGATGTGGCCTTGTAATAACGAAGGAGAAGATGTTCGACTGTATAAAGCTGTTAAAGGTATTAGTGATTTTGCTATCGATTTAGGAATTAATGTCCCCACTGGAAAGGATTCACTATCGATGAAGCAGAAATACAAAAACGAAGAAGTCATCGCGCCAGGAACAGTGATCATTTCGGCGGCTGGTCATTGTAACGATATTACCAAAGTTGTGGAGCCTGTGCTTCAAAAAAATGGTGGAAGTATTTATTACATTAATATTTCCCAAGATGACTACAAATTAGGTGGTTCTTCCTTTACACAAATTTTAAATGTCATTGGAAATGAAGTTCCTACTGTAAGAAATGCAGCTTATGTAAAAACTGTTTTCAACTCGCTTCAAGAATTAATTGCTGAAGGGGCTATCGTAGCTGGACACGATGTGGCTTCCGGTGGATTAATTACAACATTGCTGGAAATGTGTTTTGCTGATGTGAATTTGGGCGCAGAAATTGACCTAAGTGCTTTAACTGAAAAAGATTCTGTAAAACTTTTATTTTCAGAAAATTGCAGTATCGTATTTCAAGCATCAAACGATGCAAAAGTAGAAACGCTTCTTTCAGAAAAAAATATACAATTCCATAACATTGGAAGGGTAACTGAAGGCAAGTCATTAGTACTTAAAAATGGAGAGGATACCTTCAGTTTTACTATTACTGAAACTAGAGATACATGGTACAAAACATCGTATTTATTAGATAAAAAACAAACGGCAAACGATTTGGCCACGGCACGTTTCAACAATTACAAAAAACAACCTTTACAATATCAGTTTCCTAGTTATTTTGATGGTAAATTACCTGCCTCTTCAACTTGGAGCAAAAGTGAACGAAAATTAAAAGCGGCTATCATCCGTGAAAAAGGGAGTAACAGTGAGAGAGAAATGGCACACGCCATGTATCTCGCTGGTTTTGATGTAAAAGATGTGCATATGACCGATTTAATTAGCGGTCGTGAAACATTGGAAGATATTCAGTTTATTGGTGCCGTTGGTGGCTTTTCCAACAGTGATGTATTAGGCTCGGCAAAAGGTTGGGCCGGAGCCTTTTTATATAACGAAAAGGCAAATACGGCGCTAAAAAAATTCTTTGAAAGAGAAGACACACTCAGCGTTGGAATCTGTAATGGTTGCCAGTTATTTTTAGAATTAGACCTCATTAATCCAGAGCACGAGAAGTTTTCAAAGATGCGTCATAACGATTCACATAAACACGAAAGTTCATTTACGAGTGTGAAAGTTCAGAAAAATAATAGTGTGATGCTTTCTACGTTAGAGGGAACCTCTTTGGGTGTTTGGATTAGTCACGGGGAAGGAAAATTTAACTTACCCATGCCAGAAAACGATTATAACATTGTAGCAAAATACGGTTATGATAGTTATCCTTCAAACCCAAATGGAAGTGATTATAATACGGCTATGTTGTGTGATAAAACAGGAAGGCATTTAGTAACTATGCCGCATATTGAGCGATCCATGTTTCAATGGAATTGGGCAAATTATCCAAGTGGTAGAAAGGATGAGGTTTCACCTTGGCTAGAAGCCTTTGTAAATGCCCGAAAATGGTTGGAAAAAAAATAATAACCGCCTAAATGATATAAATAATCGATTAAATGTTGTTTATTTAATTAACTTAGAATATCTTAGCATCGTAAATCTTGTTTAATAGCCCCCAAATCAATTAAACAAATCAAACCTACTAAATGAAGAATTTATTATTAGTACTACTCCTTTTTGTGAGTTTTTCTGTTTTTTCCCAAGATAAAAATGACCAAAGTCCTGTTGCTATTACAGAATCGTCTACAGCACATTTTAGTGTATATCCAAACCCTGTAGAAGATCGTTTAAGTATCAATACCAAATTAGAAGATTACTCTATCGAGATTATTAACTCCTTAGGTCAAGTAGTCAATTTTCAAAAAAACAATAACGGACTGCAAACAGTTGATTATAGCAATTTAGCTAGCGGAATGTACCTTTTGAAGTTAACTTCAGGAGATATTTCAGAATCTTTCAAAATCGTTAGGCTGTAAATTGGTAAAACATACATTATTATAAATGAAGCTCTGCACAGAGCTTCATTTTTTTAGGTACAAACTGAATATTTTTTTCTAATTTGCAGGATTGAATATTTGACCATGAGCGACATTAAAAGACTTTTTGACTTTCCCTATTATCAGCTTTCAACATACAATTTAGATAAAGCTTTAGTAACCAAGTATAACGGAGAGTGGGTAGCCACGTCAACCAAAGATTATATTGATAAAGCGAATGCCATAAGCCGTGGTTTGCTACGATTGGGAGTCAAAAAAAATGATAAAGTCGCTATTATATCCATGACCAATCGCACCGAATGGAATATTTGTGATATTGGCATCTTACAACTAGGCGCACAAGATGTGCCTATTTACCCAACCATTTCTGAAGAAGATTATCAATACGTGCTCAATCATAGCGAAAGTGTTGTTTGTTTTGTTTCTTGCAAAGAGGTTTTTGAAAAAATATCCAAGATAAAAGACAACGTTCCAACCTTAAAAGCCATCTATTCTTTTGATGAAATTGAAGGCTGCCCCAATTGGAATGAAGTGCTCAAGTTGGGCGAAGATGAAAGTAATCAAGAGGAAGTCGAAATGCTGAAGGACTCTGTCAATGAAAACGATTTAGCGACCTTAATCTATACCTCAGGAACGACAGGACGTCCAAAAGGTGTGATGCTTACCCATAAAAATATTGCTAGCAATGCCATTTATAGTGCAGATAGATTACCCATAGACTTAGGGCATTCTAAAGCATTGAGTTTTTTACCCGTGTGTCATATTTATGAGCGCATGCTATTGTATATGTATCAATATTGTGGGGTTCGTATTCATTTTGCTGAATCACTCGAAACCATTAGCGATAATTTAAAGGAAATTCAGCCGGAAGTAATGACAGCGGTTCCTAGATTGCTTGAAAAAGTCTATGATAAAATTTACGCTAAAGGAGGCGATTTAACTGGAATTAAAAAGAAGCTCTTCTTTTGGGCGGTTGATTTAGGGCTAGAATATGAACCTTACGGTCAAAATGGCTGGTGGTACGAATTTAAACTGAAAATTGCCCGAAAAATTATTTTTAGTAAGTGGCAAGAAGCCTTAGGAGGAAATTTAAAAGCCATTGCTTCGGGAAGTGCTGCTTTACAACCACGACTAGCAAGAGTCTTTAATGCTGCTGGAATTCCAGTTATGGAAGGCTACGGACTTACAGAAACCTCTCCAGTTGTTTCGGTTAATGATATGCGTAATAACGGATTTAAAATTGGAACTGTAGGAAAACCCATAGCCGAAACGGAAGTGAAAATTGCTGAAGATGGCGAAATCCTCATCAAAGGACCTCAAGTAATGATGGGGTATTACAAAGATCCAGATCAAACTGCCGAGGTTTTAAAGAACGGTTATTTTCATACAGGTGATATTGGCGAAATAGATGAAGAAGGTTTTTTAAAAATCACCGATCGCAAAAAAGAAATGTTTAAAACTAGTGGTGGAAAATATGTTGCACCGCAGTTGTTAGAAAATGCATTAAAGCAATCTCGCTTCATAGAACAGGTGATGGTTATTGGTGAGGGAGAAAAAATGCCAGCAGCTATAATACAGCCCAACTGGGAATTTATTGCCGACTGGAATAAAAGAAAAAAATTAAACCTACCAAATAATCCTTCAGATCTAGTTTCTAACCAAAAGTTAATAGATCGTATTCAAGAAGAAGTGGATTATTATAACGAACGTTTTGGGAAGTGGGAAAAAATTAAAAGGTTTGAACTCACTTCAGATATTTGGAGCATCGAATCGGGTCACCTCACTCCTACCATGAAAATGAAGCGTAAAGTGATAAAGGAAAAATATCTAGACCTTTATAATAAAATATATGATCGGGAGTCTTAATTAAAGATCAATACCTAGAATATTAAACAATCTCGCTTGTGAAGTAAAGAGTTTATTCTGAAGAATATTCTGTTTCATTTGAGATTCGATATAACTATTTTCTCGACTATTTACTAAAAACAAACTACTCTCGCCCATCGAAAATTTTCTTTCTTCAGCGGTAACCATTTTTTGATAGTTTAAAACTAAATCGGCAGTCAAGATGCTTTGCTCCTTATATGAATTTACTTCGGCTATAGTTTGTTTAATTTTATTTCGAAGACTAACCTCTGTACTCATTTGTTCAAATTGTGCGTCCTGAAGCTTAAACTTGGCAAGATTGAGTTCTCCTCGTTCTTTTCTTAAAAACAATGGAAAATACACATTGATTCCCGCAAAATAATTAGCGGTATTAAAGGAGTTTAGCTCGTCTGGAGTTTCTGAGTAAAAATTATACTCCAAGTCTATTTTAGGTAATAAATTATTAGTTTTTAGTCTTTTTTCAATCGTTAAAATATCCACTTTAGTATTGAGAATAGTAAGTTTTGGGTGATTTTCTAAAACTGCATCATTATAAGATATGGCTTCAATTTGAAAAACTCTATTCAGTATTTCTTCATTTACTTCCTGCGGAATAACATTAGGTTGCAATTCTATAGGAATATCATTTTCTAACCACAAATAGTTGGATAGTTTGAGAGCGTTTTTAGTAAAATATAATTCTGCTTGTTGTAAGCCTAAAAGTCTGTTTTGCACTGTTAATTTGGCTTCAGTACTATCAATTGCAGGTATATCCCCAGCTTGAATACTTCTTTTAACAGCATTTAAACGAACTAACGCGTTATTATACGAATCTTTAAATATGGCAATTTCCTTATAAGATAACAACCAATCAAAATAAGCAACTGATGACTCATAAAGCACTTGGTTTAACAACAAATCTCTTTCGGCTTCGGTTTGCTTTTCATAAATCTTAGCTTGTTTTAGTTGCGCCATACGGTCGTTTATTAGCAACCCTTCTGCCAAGGAAAAAGAGATGCCAGCGCTATACAATCCATCTGTGGGTACAAATGATTCTGGGTTTAAAAAATCGCCAGTATTTTGCTGTAATTTTCCTTTTAATTCAATTCCGTACCAAGTTGGGATTTTGAAAGCCGCATCTAACTTATCGAAGTACTCTGTGTTTTTGAATTTCTTTCTATCATAATCCACTTCAATCCTAGGATCAAAAGCACCTCTAGCTTTTAAAAGTTGTGCTTCACCTTGCTTCAAAGTAAGATTAGCTTGCTTTGCCAAGGGGTGAAACTGTTTTACAAAACCTAAATATTCTTCAAAATTAAGTACCTCTTTAGGCTGTTCTTGTGAGAACAATAAAGTACTTGAGAAGAAAAATAGTAGCATCCATTTCATAGCATTCAGTATTGTAAGACAGTTATTCTTGAGAAATATTTTTAGCCGTTTTTTCAGTATTATTTGCTGTAGGCTGATAGTAATTAGGCGGAAATCCGTTAAGTTTTCTCCAAAGTTCAAACCAAATAGGAACATCTTCCAGTAAAGCAATAGCATAGGCTCCAGAACCAACCCTTATTGCTTTTGGCCAAGGATGGTCTTCGTTATCTGGGGATACTAAAACCCTAAACTTTCCATTACTACTAATAAAATTTTCAACGGCAACAACTTTTCCTCCATAAGTTCCATAAGAAAGATTGGGCCATCCTTTAAAAATGATCGCAGGCCAACCGTCAAATTGGATTCTCACTTTTTCACCTAAATGAACTAATGGAATATCGATAGGGTCTACAAAAGTCTCTACCGCAAATTCGAAATTGGAAGGCATTATATTCACCAATCCTTCACCTTCTTTAAAGGTTTCACCTATTCCACCTCGTATAGCCTTATTAATGTACCCATCCTGAGGTGCACGTATGTACATCATACTATTTCTAATTTCATAATTACTGAAATCGTTTTCCAATTTTGCTACTTGGGCTTGGGTTTCAAACTCACCAGATTGAGCCGAGAATCGATCGCTCTGTGCTTTAGAAATCTTATCGGTATACTCTGCCGCAATCCTATTTAATTCAACTTGCCAATTAATAACTTCGTTGCGTGCAGCTAATAATTTATTTTCCTGTGAAACCAATTTTGCCTGATTTTCTTGAAGTTTAAGACGTTTTTCTTCCACATCTGTCATTGCCTTCAAACCTTCTTCCATTAAGGCATTGGTTCGATTAAATTGTTTCTCGGCAATAGTAAGATTGGTTTTAGCGGCTTCCAAATCGATACTGTCACTTATCACTTTTAACCCAGCTTGCTTCAACTTATTCTTTGCCTGCTCTATTTTTAATTGTCTTTCGTTAAATAAGGCTCCTATCTGATTTTCTAAGGCTTTAATCTTTTCTTTATAAGAAGTTACAGACAATTCTTTTGCATCTATCTGCATTTCGGTTCTATCCATTAATTTAGGGTCGAAATACTCACTTTTTATTTCTGAAATATGCAAAATAGTATCCCCTTTCTTTACAAACTGTCCTTCCTTTACAAACCATTTTTCAATCTTACCAGGAATGGGTGATTGAATGGTTTGCGGTCTTTGATCTGGCTGAAGTGTGGTTAAATACCCTCTCCCGCTTACTGTTTGGGTCCAGGGAAGTAATAAGGTTATTAATACTAATACCGTAAATATCTTCAGCATTCTATTAAAATACTTGTAATGCTTTCTATTGAATACTTTTTTTGAAACTTCAAATTGTTGTAAATCTAAAGTTGCTTTCTTAGCATCTAAATCATTTTTAAACATACCTATGCTTTTAAAGTTCCGTTACTTAATTCAATGATTCTATCAACGTTATTTTTCCAGAAAGAATCTTGACTTACTACAATAAGTCCCCAATCACGACTAGGGTTAGTGAGATAGTTTACAATGCTTTCCACCTCTTTTGCGTCAAATTGGTCTAGGGGTTCCTTAAGGATAAATAACTTGGGTCTTTTAAGAATAGCCCTTACCAGAATAATCTTTTTGGAAATGGTGTACGATAGTTTCTTACCTTCTGGATACAGAATAGTTTGAAATCCTTTTTCTTGATTTTTCACAAATTCTGAAAGGCCCACAAGTTCAACTACCTCATTAATAAACTTAGTATCAATAGTGGTATCCCCCATTGTTATGTTTTCTAAAATAGTACCTTCAAAAGGTGTTTCTTCTATCAAACAAAGCCCTAATAATGTTCGGTACTTATTAAGAATAATATTGTTTTGATTGGTGCCGTTTATATAAAAATTACCCTCGGTAGGCTCTATAATTCCTGCGAGAAGTTTTAGTAATGTAGACTTTCCTGCTCCATTGTTACCGCTTAATAATATTCTTTCTTTAAACGGAATAGTTAAAGAGACATTTTGTAATATTACTTTGTCGTCATCTTTAAAACTAATATTATTCAGTTCAATAGATAAATCAGGAGTATTGCTAATATCAACATCACCTTCTTGATTTTCAAGGTCTTTATCCAAAACTTGCCCAATTTTTTCTAAAGAAGTAAGAACATCGTAAAAGCTCTCAAGTCCAAGTATGAGTTTTTCTACAGATCCTATGATTAAAAGAATGATAATCTCTGCAGCAACAAACTGCCCAATATTCATTTGCTGATTCAAAACCAGCAATCCTCCCACAACCAATAACCCCGCTGTCACCAATAGTTTAAACACAATCATTTTGGAGAACTGAAAAGCCAACAGATTAAAGTGTTTTTCACGAGCTGTTATATAATTGGTTACCAATCTGTCATTTTTATCCAATGCCAAACGTGTTTTACCCGACAATTTAAAGCTCACTATAGAGCGAGCTACTTCCTGAATCCAATGTGCCACTTTATACTTATTTCTAGACTCTTCGAGGCTAGTTTCTAGTCCTTTTTGAGCAGAGTATTTAAACAACACATAAATTAAACCTAGTAGTAACAATCCATAAATAATAAAAAAGGGATGATACAGGGATAGTAACACCAATCCAAATAAGATTTGAAGCAAAGCAGCTGGAAAATCAATTAGTAGTTTAGAAACTCCCTTTTGCACCGTTAAAATATCGAAAAACCTATTGGCCAACTCTGGCGGGTAATCGTTTTTTAATTCAGACATTTTAATTTTCGGAAAGCGATTGTTAAACTCAAACGAAGCACGTACAAATAATTTTTGCTGAATGTTTTCAATAATTCGAAACTGAAGTAATTCGAGAACGCCCACAAATACAACAGCGAGACTCACCAATACAACAAGCACAATCCAAGAAGTGCTAATTTGTGCACCCTGGATTAAGTTAACAATAGCCTGAATCCCCAAAGGAAGCGAAAGGCTTAACACTCCAGCAAAAATGGCATAATACAATACTTGGAGGATATCCTCCCGTTCCATTTTTAGTAAATTCAATAAGCGAGTCCAAGAGGTAAAAAAATTATTTTTCATTAAGATTCTTTAAGACATTTTAAAACTAAATCGGTAAAAAATTCGTGGGAAGACACCTCTTTTCCACAGTCTGTAATAGTTGGGAAATGATCTTTCAAAAATTGTTGGTGTAAAATTCCTTCAAGTATTGTACTTGCAAGCGTTAATGAATAAGTATACTTGGGATTAATAGCAACAATCATATCATTTAATCGAAGCACAAGCCTTTTATATACCTTAAAATAACCTTCTTCATTTTCAGTATCTACATTTTTCGTTAAATAAGACTTTGAATACTCGTTAATAATGATTCTGTGTAGTAGAATTTCATTTATATGAGTAAAGTTGTCATCTCTAAACTTAGTTCCAGAAAGAATTTCTAATGCTTTTTTAAGTTTTTCTTTTGGGTCTACAACTTCAGCTGTTTGAAATGCTAATTTGTATTCCTTCCAACCCCAATACCAAGAGGCGAGATACAATAATAACATATGCTTATTGTCGAAATAGCGATATACTGAACTTTCGTTGGAACCAATTTGCTCACCCAATTTTTTAAAGGTGAAGGCCTCAAAACCAATCGTATCAATTAGGTTGATACTCTCACCCACTATCTTCTTTCCAAGATCCGATGTCTCTGGGTCCTTTTTAAAGACTCCCTCGTGTACTAAAACGCGAACCGAATTTTCTAAATATTTCATACTTAAAAATTAACATCGCAAATATAATAGTATTACTATTAACTATGTAAGTATTAATATTAATTTAACAAATAAAAAAATTGAAAGTTTATTATGCGTGCATAGTATTTTTAGTTATCTTTGGTATCTCAATTTTTTAAATGAAAGAAAAAACCATAGATTATGTGTTAAGAGCTACTTGGATGGCAGTCTCTAAAATGTACAACGAAGAGGCCGGCAAGATGGATAGTACCATGGCTACGGGATTTGCTCTAATAAGCATAGATCCCGATGAAGACACCCCTTCTACTTCCTTAGGTCCAAAAATGGGAATGGAAGCCACAAGCCTTTCGCGTACTTTAAAAAATATGGAGGAACGAGGTCTTATTGAACGTAAACCTAATCCTGCCGATGGACGGAGCGTACTAATTCACCTTACCCCCTTCGGAAAGGAAATGCGAGAATTTTCAAAAGGAGTGGTACTTCGCTTTGATGAAGCCGTGAAACAAAACGTTTCGGAAGAAGACCTAAAAACATTTAAAAAAGTAGCCAATACCATTATGGAAATGGTACAAACGAAAAATAATTTTACGACCGAAAAAATATCATAACATGTCAAAAAGAAGAATTAATAAAGTGGCCGTCATTGGTTCCGGAATTATGGGAAGTGGAATTGCTTGTCACTTCGCCAATATTGGTGTGGAAGTACTTCTGCTCGATATTGTTCCCCGAGAACTCGACGAAAAAGAGAAAGCCAAAGGCTTAACGTTAGAAGATGCTGTTGTTCGAAATAGAATTGTAAACACAGAGCTTCAAAAAGCCATAAAATCGAACCCTGCACCACTCTATCACAAAAGCTTTGCTAATAGAATTACGACAGGAAACTTGGAAGACGATATTTCAAAAGTTAAAGACGTCGATTGGATTATTGAAGTGGTAGTAGAACGATTAGATATTAAAAAACAAGTCTTCGAAAACCTTGAAAAGCACAGAACTCCTGGAACTATTATTACAACCAACACCTCGGGAATTCCTATTAAGTTTATGAGTGAGGGTCGAAGTGAAGATTTTCAGAAGCATTTCTGCGGAACGCACTTCTTTAACCCACCACGCTATTTAAAACTGTTCGAAATTATTCCTGGACCTAAAACAGATCCTGAAATTCTGGATTTTCTGAATGGTTACGGTGAACAATTCCTCGGAAAAACAACCGTAATCGCTAAAGATACGCCAGCCTTTATCGGTAACCGTATTGGAATCTTTGGTATTCAAAGTTTGTTTCATCTTGTGAAAGAAATGGGATTAACGGTGGAAGAAGTTGATAAATTGACAGGGCCTGTGATTGGGCGTCCAAAATCCGCTACCTTCCGCACGGTAGATGTGGTTGGACTAGACACGTTGGTTCATGTAGCCAACGGAATTTATGAAAATTGCCCAAAGGATGAAGCACACGACCTTTTTAAACTACCCGATTTTGTTCAAACCTTAGTAGACAACAAATGGTTGGGAAGCAAAAGCGGACAAGGGTTTTATAAAAAAGTACGCAAAGACGATGGCAGTAGCGAAATCCTTACCTTGGATTTAGATACCATGGAGTATCGTTCTTCCAAAAGAGCCTCTTTTGCAACGCTGGAACTCACCAAAAGTGTGGATAAAGTCATCGATCGCTTTCCTATCCTTATTAATGGAAAGGACAAAGCAGGTGATTTTTACAGACAAAATTTTGCAGGCATGTTTGCCTATGTAACAAATCGTATTCCTGAAATATCAGACGAATTGTATAAAATCGATGATGCTATGAAAGCCGGATTCGGTTGGGAACACGGTCCCTTCGAAATTTGGGATGCTGTGGGACTCGATAAAGGCTTAGAGCTTATGGAAGCTGCGGGCAAAAAGCCAGCGGCTTGGATTCAAGAAATGAAAGATGCTGGTGCAACGTCATTTTACACAGTAAAAGATGGGGCTACCTATTATTATGACATTCCGCAGAAAAAACACCTAAAGGTTCCCGGCCAAGATGCCTTTATCATTTTAGATAACATCCGAAAAAGCAACGAAGTCTTTAAAAATTCGGGTGTGGTGGTAGAAGATTTAGGTGATGGAATCCTAAACTGTGAATTCCAAAGCAAAATGAATAGCATTGGAGGGGATGTACTAACTGGTCTGAATAAAGCGATTGATTTAGCTGAAAAAGATTTCGACGGATTAGTAGTCGGAAACCAAGGCACCAACTTTTCGGTGGGTGCCAATATTGGAATGATTTTTATGATGGCAGTGGAACAAGAATACGACGAACTCAATGCAGCCATTAAATTCTTCCAAGATTCGGTAATGCGATTGCGTTATTCTTCAATCCCAACAGTGGTTGCTCCCCACGGAATGACCTTAGGAGGTGGTTGCGAAATGACACTTCACGCAGATCGCGTGGTAGCAGCTGCCGAAAGTTATATCGGTTTGGTAGAATTTGGAGTTGGCGTTATCCCTGGCGGTGGAGGAAGTAAGGAAATGGCGCTTAGAGCTTCAGACAGCTTTATGAAAGATGATGTAGAGCTAAACAGACTTCAGGAATATTTCTTAACCATTGGAATGGCAAAAGTATCTACTTCGGCCTACGAAGCCTATGATTTGGACATTCTGAAAAAAGGAAAAGACATCGTTGTCGTAAACAAAGACCGACAAATTGCAACGGCAAAGGCTGTGGCACGCCAAATGGCAGATCAAGGCTACACCAAGCCTGTAAAGCGTAAAGATGTAAAAGTGCTGGGAAAACAAGCCTTAGGAATGTTCTTAGTAGGAACAGATTCTATGGAAGCCAGTAAATACATTAGCGAACACGACCAAAAAATTGCAAATAAATTAGCCTACGTTATGGCGGGGGGTGATTTAAGTGAACCCACCTTAGTTACTGAGCAATATTTATTAGATCTAGAACGAGAAGCTTTCTTGAGTCTTTGTGGAGAACGCAAGACCTTAGAGAGATTACAACATATGATCCAAAAAGGGAAACCATTAAGAAATTAGAAAAAAGAATAAAGAGAATAGAAAAGAGAAGTATAACCGATAATTATTAGAGACAGAATTTAAAGTCTTTTTTCTCTATTCTATTTTCTCATCTCTCTCTTTCAAAATAAAAAACAGAGCTATGAACAAACAAGCATATATAGTAAAAGCATACAGAACCGCCGTAGGAAAAGCACCTAAGGGGGTATTCCGTTTTAAAAGAACCGATGAAATGGCCGCAGAAACCATTCAGTATATGATGAAGGAGCTGCCTAACTTCGATAAAACTCGCATAGACGACGTCATCGTTGGGAATGCCATGCCAGAAGGCTCACAGGGTTTAAACATGGCACGATTCATCTCACTCATTGGGTTAGATTCGGTAGATATACCGGGAGTAACCGTAAACCGTTTTTGTGCTTCAGGAGTGGAAACCATTGCTATGGCGACTGCCAAAATTCAGTCGGGAATGGCAAATTGCATTATCGCTGGGGGTTCCGAAAGTATGAGCGCCGTGCCTATGTCTGGTTTTAAACCTGAACTTAATTACGACATCGTAAAAGCAGGGCACGAAGATTATTACTGGGGTATGGGAAACACGGCTGAGGCTGTCGCCAACCAATTTAAAGTATCTCGCGAAGACCAAGATAAATTTGCGTACGAATCGCATCAAAAAGCATTAAAAGCGCAAGCCGAAAATCGCTTTCAAGATCAAATCGTACCTATTGAAGTAGAGCAAACTTTTGTAAATGCTGCTGGCAAAAAAGAAACCAAAAAATACACCGTTACAAAAGATGAAGGACCACGTGCCGATACCTCTTTGGAGGTTTTAGGAAAACTGCGTCCTGTGTTTGCTGCCAATGGAAGCGTCACAGCAGGGAACTCATCACAAATGAGCGATGGTGCTGCATTCGTGATGATTATGAGCGAAGATATGGTGAAAGAATTAAATCTAGAGCCCATTGCTCGTTTGGTCAATTTTGCGGCGGCTGGAGTGGAGCCCAGAATTATGGGAATTGGTCCCGTAAAGGCGATTCCGAAGGCATTAAAGCAAGCAGGATTGCAACAAAAAGACATCGAATTAATCGAGTTAAACGAAGCCTTTGCTTCACAATCTATTGCAGTGATTCGCGAATTGGATTTAAACCCAGATATCATCAATGTTAATGGAGGCGCCATTGCATTAGGGCATCCTTTAGGATGTACGGGTTCTAAGCTATCGGTGCAATTATTTGACGAAATGCGAAAACGAAATATGAAAAACAAATACGGAATGGTAACGATGTGTGTAGGAACAGGACAAGGAGCCGCTGCTATTTATGAATTTCTTAATTAGGAGCCAAGACTTCTAGAACCAAGATCCAAGAATGATCGAAACATGACGGAGAGATGCATAATTTTAAAAAGTTGAAAATATGGCAAGAAAGTATGGAACTCGTTTCCGAATCTTATAAGATAACTAAGGACTTTCCAGATTTTGAGAAATTTGGTTTGGCATCACAAATGAATCGATGTGCAGTGAGTATTCCTTCAAATATTGCTGAAGGTTCTAGTAAAAGTAGTGATATTCATTTTAAAAAGTATCTTGAAGTAAGCCTTGGTTCTGCATTTGAATGGGAAACACAACTGCTTATTGCAAACAAAGAAGGATATATTCCTGAAGAAAATTTTAAAATGTTAGAAGAGAAAATAAAACAAATTCAAAAAATGATTTCAAGTTTTCAAACAAATTTAAAGTCCTGATTCTTTTGTCTTGACTCTTGAATCCTAAATAAAAAACCTATGAGTACAGAAACAAAAGAAAACAACCTCCTTCGCGGTGGACAGTTCTTAGTCAAAGAAACTGCCTGCGAAGATGTATTTACTCCTGAAGACTTTACCGAGGAGCAAAAAATGATGAAAGAAGCGGTCATCGAATTTAACGACCGTGAGATTATTCCGCATAAACCACGCTTTGAAGCAAAAGACTATGCCTTAACCGAATCCGTTTTGAAAAAAGCTGGAGACCTTGGCTTTTTAGGGGTTGCTGTCCCTGAGGAATACGGCGGACTGGGAATGGGCTTTGTTTCTACCATGCTTACGTGTGATTATATTTCTAGCGGAACGGGTTCCTTTAGTACTGCCTTTGGTGCACACACCGGAATTGGTACCATGCCCATCACCCTATACGGAACCGAAGCACAAAAACAAAAGTACGTGCCAAAATTAGCCACTGGAGAGTGGTTTGGTGCGTACTGCCTAACCGAACCTGGTGCAGGTAGTGATGCCAACAGCGGAAAAACCAAAGCAGTGTTAAGCGAGGATGGTTCGCATTACAAAATTAGCGGACAGAAAATGTGGATTTCCAATGCGGGATTCTGTAAACTGTTTATTGTCTTCGCGCGAATTGAAGACGATAAAAACATCACTGGGTTTATTGTAGAAAACGACCCGAGCAACGGAATCACCATGGGGGAAGAGGAACACAAACTCGGAATCCGAGCCTCCTCTACCCGTCAAGTATTCTTTAGCGATACCAAAGTACCTGTGGAGAATATGCTTTCAGAACGAGGGAATGGTTTCAAAATTGCAATGAACGCCCTTAACGTAGGTAGAATTAAATTGGCAGCAGCCTGTTTAGATTCGCAACGCCGAATCACTACGACTGCGGTTCAGTATGCGAATGAGCGTAAGCAATTCAACACCCCTATTGCTCAGTTTGGTGCGATAAAAACCAAGATTGCGCAAATGGCAACCTCAGCCTATGCGGGTGAGAGTGCGAGTTACAGAGCAGCAAAAGATATTGAAGATAGAATTGCCCTTCGTATAGAAAAAGGAAACAGCCATCAGGAAGCCGAATTGAAAGGTGTGGAAGAATATGCCATTGAATGTTCGATTTTAAAGGTAGCCGTTTCGGAAGATGTGCAAAACTGCTCTGATGAAGGTATCCAGATCTTTGGTGGGATGGGCTTCAGTGAAGACACCCCAATGGAAGCCGCTTGGCGTGATGCACGTATTGCTCGTATTTACGAAGGCACCAACGAAATTAACCGAATGCTTTCGGTAGGGATGTTGGTGAAAAAAGCGATGAAAGGTCACGTCGATTTATTAGGCCCTGCCAAAGCGGTAGCCGATGAGTTGACAGGAATTCCTTCGTTTGAAACGCCTGATTTTAGCGAGCTATTTGCCGAAGAAAAGAAGATGATTGCCAATATGAAAAAAGTGTTCTTAATGGTAGCAGGTGCTGCGGTTCAAAAATACGGTCCAGATTTGGAAGATCACCAACAATTATTGATTGCTGCCAGTGATATCTTGATCGAAATCTATATGGCAGAAAGTACCTTATTGCGTACCGAAAAGAATGCCAAACGTTTTGGTGAAGCAGCACAAGAAGTACAAATTGCCATGGCGAAATTGTATTTGTATAACGCAGTGTCTATTGTAGAGAAAAACGGAAAAGAGAGTATTATTTCCTTTGCCGAAGGTGACGAACAACGTATGCTCCTTATGGGCTTAAAGCGTTTTGTAAAATACACCAACTACCCCGATATTGTAGATTTGCGTAACCTTATTGCCGAAAAAGTAACGGCAGAAAATAAGTATCCGTTCTAGGATATTTTGGTTAGTTAGTTAAAACCGCTTTTCAGTAAATGAGGAGCGGTTTTTCTTTTTGTCAGTTCGGAACATTGTCAGTTCGAGTGCCGAGCTTTCGAGGTGTATCGAGAACCTTGTCAGTTCGAGTGCTGAGCTTGCGAGGTGTATCGAGAACCTTTGTCAGTTCGAGTGCCGAGCTTGCGAGGTGTATCGAGAACCTTTGTCAGTTCGAGTGCCGAGCTTGCGAGGTGTATCGAGAACCTTTGTCAGTTCGAGTGCCGAGCTTGCGAGGTGTATCGAGAACCATTGCACGTTTGGAACATTGCCAGTTCGAGCCCTTCGATGCTTCGACAAGCCTGCCTGCATTTCGACTTCGCTCAATGACCACGGCAGGCAGGATCAGGACAAGTTGTTGTATTGAGAACCTTTGTCAGTTCGAGTGCCGAGCTTGCGAGGTGTATCGAGAACCTTATCAAAAACTTCTCGATACAATTTTTGCTAAAGCAAAAATCACTCGAAGTGACAGTTTGTTAACTCTTAGGAAGGCAGCACTTCGATGCTTCGACAAGCCTACCTGCATTTCGACTTCGCTCAATGACCACGGCAGGCAGTATCAGTGTGACACTCTTAATGACAAATACTACGCTCTGAATGACAACCCCTACCCCTTCTGCACCATCACCTCTTTTAGCAAATCGCGCTCGCGAGTCACGGTTTCCAGCTCTTTTTGTACCGCAGCCAATTGGGCTTTAAGCTCCAGCGTGGGGTCTGGGGCGTTGGTAGAGTACGTATCTGGCAATTGCGCCGCCACGTCCATAAAAAAGTTGTGCTTTAGCCCTACCGATAGCTCCCAAAGCAAATAACACTGTAAACTTTTTCTAAAACGATAGCGCAATAACACCGATTGCGTTTTACCAAGCACTCTTGCTAACGCCGATTGGTAAATACGGTGTTCTTTTACATATTCTCTAAACATGTTGCCTATATGCGGCATAGGCGGAATCTCAATAGTGGGTTGTCTTTTCATAGATAATGCCTTAAAGGTTAGTCTATTAGCTAAATTAGTAATAGTTTATGACTTTTAAAACTACCTCACTAACTTTTTAAATAACTCGACTTGTGCTATTGATAAGTTGTGTTGTTTTAGAACTCACAGAAACCGAGTTTTAAAACTACTCAACTAACTTCTAAAACTACTAAACTGACTGTTAAGCCTACTCTACTAACCAAAAAGACAAGCTATATGACTTTTAGAGCATATTTTTAAAACATGCCTTAAAAAAGAAACCCACCGAGGGGGTGGGTATTATAATAAATTAATAATATACTTTTTTAGGATAGTTTATGCGGATATTAATCCCTTGTTTTTTTCTGATTCTCTTTCAGACCAAAGAATATAATCAGCGTTTTTTGCTTTAAGAGCATCTAGAAACTCAGTACGTACTTCTTTATCAATATCGTTAATAATTGCAATTGCGTTCACATCCTTTTTTGTTATTTTTTCACGAACTGGTTTTATGTCTTCCCAAGAAAAAAGAAAACTAGGTAAGTTAGATTTATTAATTGTATTAAAAGATTTTATAACTATTTCCTTGTCTTTTTTTGCTATCTGAAAATCAAAATTAAATTCCAAACCAGTTGTTCCTTTAGAAATGAAATCAGGAGTATAAATTATATCTTGAGAATCTAAATAATTTCTAACATCTTCTTTGAAGATTGAAGCAACATTGTGTTTTGACAAAACGTATAAGTCATTAATTTCAATTATTGCAGAAAGGAAATTATGCTTTGATTGCGAAAAGCTCTCAATATTGGATTGGATAATTAATTCTTCATTTTCAACCCTTACTCCATAGTTTAGTAATATTGTATCTAATATAACCCTTCTTCTTTTAGAGCCTTGAATATGTAGACCTTGAAGCTCTAAATTTGACATCGTTTCTCCATTATCACTTAAACGTAAACTATTTCCATTTTTTTGAGCGTAAATTTCGATAGTATCATTAAATGCTCCAACAAAGGGTGTGTTTATTAGGAACCAATCAGTATTTGTATCCTTTTGAATAAAGGTTTTTTCCCTTAACCATTGGTAATATTCGTTTACATATGTGTTAACCCAATTCAAAGTATTGCTTGCTGAATATTTATTAAAGATTTCAAGTTTATCTGTCTAGCAAAGTTAATTATTAAATCCGATAAGTCTGATGGTTCAGTAATATCTTTAATTGGAAAATCAATATCTCTTAATGGAATTGCCCAGGCCAATGGCTTATAGCCCTCAACATAAATATGCATATGAGATTCCGTTGGGTCAAACCATTTATCAGCATATGGTATTAAAAACTCTGGTAGTGTAGGTTCAATATTTGGTGGATTATGATGTCCACCTTTATAGTCAATTCTTAATAATCCAATATATGAGTTACTTTCTAAATGATGAATGGAAGTTTTTAGAATAATTTTTTGATTGGTCGTAATCTCTACCCAAAATTCATAATCAGAATCTTGATGAGAAATTAAATCTAATCTATTTTTCTTTTTCGATAAATCTATAACTTGATTTGGATCTCTTAAAACCTTTTCAAGTTCCAGTAAATATTTTGCTTCTTGGTTAGTTAGCATCTTTTCCTGTTATTTCTTAAAATTTCAAGCTAAAGTGTAAATAGTTATTAGTAACAAATAACAAAATTAACTTTTTTCTTTAAAAACCAATATACACCTTCATCAAACCAATTCCTTCTCATATAAATAACTCACCGCCTGTATCACCCGCCAATCGGGGTATTTTTTATGGGTTTGCTGCTGGAACTCTTGTACCAATTGCGCAGCGGTGGTTGGTTGCGCACAGTTTTGTAATAACGAGCGTATGGCACTGTTGGGTAAAATTCTATTCCACTGTTTGGGGTACTGGCTAAGGGTGGCTTGTACTTCTTGCAAGGGGTGTATGCCAACCGTTTGTTGTCGTGCTTTCCAAAAAGGGCGCTCGGGCCAACGGCTTTCCATCCCATAATAGGCATAGCGCATTTCTAGAAAGCTTCCAAAGGCTTGGTGTACGCTTTGCTCATAAGTTTTAAGTAAGGTGGTATCTCCACAAAGCGCCGCATGGATAGCCTCCCCCGCCGCCATGCTATTGTCTAACGCTTTATGGATACCATAGGACGACAAAGGGTCGTAGGCAGAGGCACTATCACCCACCGCCATCCAGCCGTCTCCCACCATAGTATCAAGTTCGTAGGCATGTGCCACTTTTACAGCGGGCGGTGACACTTGGGTCAACGGGCTAATTCGTGCCGCTGTATGAGTGGTTTCTTGTAAAAGTTGTATGTAGTTTTCGGTATGGGTGAGTTGGTGGGTTTTGATCACTTCGGTATCCGTCATCAAAGCCACTGCCAACGTTCCGTTGGGCAACAAAGCCGAGTACCACCAACCGTGTTCCACAGATTCCACCAAGGTATGCGATACGCCAAAGGCTTCTTTCGCAGCATCGGTGGGTTTCCAATAGGTATAGATGCCGTGTAAATCGTCAAATTGTATTTTGCTACTTCCCTGCTGTTTGGCAAAGGCACAGGCACGCCCCGAGGCATCCACTACAAAGGTTGCATTGAGTGTGGTATCACCACAGTCGAGCGTCCAGCCGGTTTCGGTTTTGATAGCTTTTTTTAAGCGTGTTTCTTTAAATAGTGTTGCACCCCCTTCCACGGCTAAGCGAAGCAGCATGGCGTCGAAGACATTTCTATCTAGGTGCCAACCTTTTCCGTAGGTTCTAAAAATAAAGTCGGTGTATTCCAATTCGCTAGTGCCCCACGCCGAAGCCACCCCCGAAGAGGGTAAGTGGTTTTCTGCCATAAAAGCTTCCCAAACGCCTAGTTTTTTAAGCAAGTCAGATGTAGGCGGCTGAATGGTTTCCCCTACTCTTTGGGTTGTAAAATCACTTTTTTCCACAATGGCAATATGGGTAACCCCTTTTTGAAGCAACGCCAAAGCGGTGGACGCACCTGCGCATCCACCCCCAATAATGACGACATCAAAAGTGGGAGTTTCCATTAGGCATTCTTTTGTTTGGCTACTACGTTGGTTGCTGCTGCAGGCGGTGTGGGCGGTTGGTACGCATTAATGGCTGCTGTATTGCGTTCAATTTCAAACGCACCCGGAAAAGATCCTGGAGCATACATAAAGCCAAGGTATTTCCAGCAGGTTACCATTTGCACATCGCCATAGTTGTTAGCATTGGTATTTTCGGCATATCCGCGAGTCCATTGTACCTTTTGGTCTTTATTTTCGTTTGTTGCTACAGTGTAGGGACGCTGTGCGGGCCACCACCAAATATTCACCTGCCCATTTTGGATAGCAGGTTTGTTAGGCCCTACGGTATTGATATTTTGAATAGAACACTCATTAAAATCGGCTTGCCACGGCTGTGCCATGTATTTGGTAAGGTCGCCGGGTTCCAATCCGCCAGAGTAATCATTATCGGCACCATTGGTTAAGGATAGTTTCCCTTGCGTTAATTGGCTCATGGGCTTTTGTTTGATTCGGAATAAATCGGAAGCATCAAACCCAGAAGGTAACGCTTGGTAAATAGATGTATTTCTGGTAATCCAAGTGATTTCAATCCCCGGACAAAAAGCGCCGCCAACACAATTTTCAAGAGTAGCTTTATCTAAAGCAGGACCCGCGGGTAATGGTTTTGAAGGATTCGTCATATCTACTTTTCCATTGGTAAACTGACTTAAGATAAAAAACTGTGTTGCCGTTAAGCCCAAAAACTTGGAAGCTGTAAAATTACTAATGGGGTTATCACCCGCCAATAATGGCATTAAACTAGGTTGGTTTTCGGCTGGCCCCGATTGTGGATCCCCTTGCGCGCCACGTCCACGTAAATACTTTGCCGCAAAGCCTGCAAAGGCTTCAGGATTATCATTAATAATCTCTGCATGGTTCACCGTACCCAAACTTGGAATCGCTGCTACGTATTGATAGGCATTGGGTCGCGTGAGAATAGGTTGTACTTCAGAAAAATAATTAGGCACATAGCTTGTTTGAAACTCGCCATTGCTAAAAAGCGCTGGGTTGGCATTTAGCTCACGTACATAAATATCATAAATGTCGTCGTATAAATTCACCTGATTTAAAATCTGAGGTGCATAGGCAGGCGGCCCCACACTTACCCAAGCAGGTACATCGACCACCACTTGCGAGCCATCGTCCATGATAATAGTCGCCGTTACGGGACCATCGGCAATATCATCGAACCATCCTTCATTATTGGCATAAGCGGTAATCATAGAGCCATTATCACTGGTAGAACCTGAATTTCCTTTTCCTCCCAATACGAGTAGATTTCCGTTGGCGTCTGTTTTGGCAGAACCCAATGAACTTATAGGAAATGGACTTAATCCCGAAAGAAAAGGATAGGTGGTTGGATCCAGTGTAAAATCATCAGACTGATTTGCTCCATTAAGAGTGATAGGTCCAGGATCTAAAATGAGGTTTTGCCTAGAGGGATCACTCATCGTAGAAGGATCATTACTTGTTCCTAACTTAAGATTATACCGCAGTGGATTGCTAGGTTTGTTAGCATCTGAAGGCCACGTAGGTGCATTTGAGTCATAGCCACTAGGGCGCTGTCCTGATGAGGTAAAAGGATTATTTGCATTATTTTTTACATAGCCTTCATCATTTTTATACACATAAGGAGCATTGGCGGGCGCATCTGGAACATTTACCCCATCTACATAAGGTCCCATTCCTGAGCCTGTTTGTTGCATAAACTGAAACCAACTGGCTTTTTTACTGGCTATCCAAGTGGTCCATTGAATGGATTTTACACCGTTTTGCCCAGGTGTAATCACCACACCCTCTGGGTTTGCGGAAGAATACTCATAAATTTTAAACTGTGCCGCCTGCCGAAGGAGTTTATGATTTGCATCGCGAAAATGTTTTCCTTGAGGTGGATTGGTTGAATACGTTGTTGGCAATCCCCCTGCAGTATCTGGGGCGATATAATAATCGTCACTATCTCCTACTCGGGCAATACCAATGGCTGGATGTATTTTATATGTTGAACTCATAACTTATTTAGTTTAGTAGTTAGTTGGATCTATATTTTTTAACAAGCTTCTCTACGTTTGCACGATCAAATTCGGGGACATCGGGCTCTATTACAGGACCACCTCGTAGCATAAAACTGAAATCATTTCCTGAAAACTGTGCATTTCCGTGACAACCCATACAGCCGCCCATATTTATTTTATCGTAGCTGTTCTCGGTATTTGGTAAATAGATGTTGTAAAATGGATTGTTTGAATTACCCCCATTAACATCATAGTTTGTGGTCTGCCCTGCGCCATTCCCAAGGGCTATTTGCTGTCCTGAAAATTTTTGAAGCGTATAATTGGTTTCCACTAGAATATTGGCTTGATAATAGGTACTTCTTAAATTGTTCTTTTGGTCAATTTGAGTGGAGTCAAATGGCTTATACTGAATATTAACCAACTTATAATTTTCCCAAGGCGAAGAAGTTACGCCGTTAGTACTATTGTAAGCCTTAATGGCATTATGTGCGGCTTTATTAGCGTTAATAATAGCTTGAGGTATGTTGTGGTAACGACCATTCACACAAATACTTCCTTTGCTAGGAAGACCTGCTGCCGTATTTTGGTAATACAATCTACTATCATTGGCATCACAATAGGGATCTGAAACAGTAGTTTTTGTAGAATCAGGTGAATCGGTATGCATAACTACTGGTGTAGTGGGAGTCGTAAATGGATTAAGAATGTTTCCGTTGGCATCTTCCACAGGTTTGCCATCTGTCGTTAAAATATTGTCTTTTTGCTCAAAAGTGGCAAAGGTAAAATAGGGTGCAGTGGGTGTTTTGTGTACAATATGCAAGGCGATTAATCCCCAAGTAGCATCTTCATAATAACAAGGGTCTCCATTTTTGGTTTCATAATACCGCACTTTGGTTGTATGGTACTGATTGATACTATCTTTTGAAGTCAATAATCGCCAAGCGGCTTTTAACATAATGGTTCCTTCGGGGAAATAGACTCTGGTACTATCTGGTGTCACAGTATCTTTGGCAACTGCATTGTTGAAATTGGTGATAGCATCGTAATAATTTCCTCCGTGATTAAAATAACTTTTACTTGTAATATAATCGAAATAGTTACGGTTTCCTTTGGCTAAAAAACGAACCAATTGCGGAGAGGAATTAGTAGCAGTAGGCGTTTTGGGAGTAACTCCCGCAAACATAAAATTGAGTGAAATTTCTGAAGTTTCATCAAGGTTAATAAAAGCTACATCGCTACTTGCAGTGGCACAAGGCGGAATGGAATCTTTATAGAAATATTGCGGTTTTGCATCATAATTAAACACATAAAGCGTATCCCCTTGTAAGGTGGTTCCACTTGGTAATTTACCCCACGGATACATCTCTACCTTAGAACGATACGTATGCCAAACTAAAGGCACACTTTGGTCTCCAAAAAGCTTGGATGTATCTGGATAGTCCCGTGTATTGGCAGCTCCTGTTTGTGACAACGCTGGCCAGTTAAGGGCAATAAATTCGTTCCAAGCAAAGTTAGCGGCTTCAGATAATGAAGCATTTTGAGCCCCACTTGGTAAATCGGTTGGCACATTAGATGAAACGGTAATTGCCGTATCTAAAACGGCTTCAAATTTAGCTACTTCAGTAAACTTGTTGGAATCTTTATCTTCTTTACATTGCGCAAAAAGAAACAGCGACAGAGTAAGAATAGTGATACTAATAATGGAAGACTTATTCATAAGATGATATTTTATTAATTAGCTACAATGTCTTACGCTAGCGGGGAAGATTTAGCGTTGTTACTGAATATGTTACATTCAGCATCCCAAAGTTGCTAGATGCTAATTGAAAATACTATACGTATTTATACGTAATTAGCTCATTTTAAATGAATAACCTATTTCATTAACATAGGTTTCGCCTGGAAGTACTACAGAAGAAGGGAAATGCGATTGATTGGGCGCATTTGGAAAGTTTTGGCACTCAAAATAATAACAAAAAAATTTAGGATAGGTAACATTTTTTTAATGCTATTTCCTATTACATTTGCGCCGCTTAAAATGAGCTGCCATGGAATTAATTATTATCTATATTGGTTTTATTATCTCTGCCTATGCTGTAATAGCAAACGATGTTATACAAACACTAGGTACCTTTATCGCTTCAAACGCTAAAGTAAAGTGGTGGTGGCTTTGGCTTTTTGCTATTAGCATTTTATCTATCACCTTAATCTATGGGTGGTATGTAAATATGGGGGATGTGTCTTATGGAAGATTAGATAATATTCCCTTACCAGACAATCTAGCATGGTGGTACCTGTTGGCACCCATTTCCTTATTAATTATCACCCGATTGGGAGTTCCTGTTAGTACCACATTTATGATTTTAAGTGTGTTTTCTTCAGGTTTAATTATTGAGAAAATGATTTTAAAGTCGGTGTATGGGTACGCCATTTCCTTTGTATTTGCTATTGTGGTATATGTTGTTATTTCCAAAAAATTAGAGTCTGTTTTATCGTTAGAGAATTTAGACAAACAGAAAAGGAAACATTATTGGCTGGTAGCTCAATGGTTCTCTACTGGATTTTTATGGTCGCAATGGCTTATTCAGGACTTTGCCAATATTTTTGTGTTTCTTCCCAGAAAATTGTCCCTTGAGCAACTCTTACTATCCTTATCATGTATCATCCTAATTATGGCCTATATCTTTAGGAAAAGGGGAGGTAAAATTCAGGATATAGTGAATCAAAAATCGAACACAAAAAATATTCGTTCTGCCACAATCATCGATTTAATTTATGGTGTGTTCTTATTTGTTTTTGGAAACTTAAACGCTATTCCTATGAGTACTACGTGGGTTTTTGTTGGAATTTTGGCCGGTAGAGAGTTAGCCATAACCTATCTTTTAAATAAATCGAAAATAAAATACACCTACATTATTATTGCGAAGGATTTTGGGAAAGTAAATATTGGACTCGTGGTAAGTGTGGTAATAGCCATTTTAATACAGTATTTAAAATAATTGCTGTTTCCTAATATCTAGCAAAACCCATTTACCTTAAAGTAAAGGAATACGTAATTTCATTTACATAGGTTTCCCCAGGAAGCAATACCGAATTTGGAAAACTAGGTTGGTTAGGCGCATCAGGGAAGTTTTGGCACTCAAAACAAATAGCAGGAAACTGGGTAAAAGTATCATTGTCTCGCAATCCCATCTTTGGGAAATCTTGGGGGGTAAACAACACCAAGCTTGGTTGATTGGTACACACTTGCATTTCAATGCCCGAAGTTTCAGAAAACAACGAAGCTTTTACCTCACCTTCATTCAATACAAAAGGAGTGTCTAGTCCATAATGTCCTTCAAAATGAAGTGGTTTAGGATTCTTATACTCAAATGGAGTGTCTTTTACATTTAGAAAATTCCCAGTTGGGATAAGGCGTTCATTGGTTTCTAAAATTTGGTCACTATTTACATACAGTGTATTCCCTTTCACACTTCCTTTTCCATCTAAGTTAAAATACGAATGATTGGTCAAGTTAATCACCGTTGGGGAATCTGTTATGGCAGTGTAGGTAATTTGCAATCTATTTTCTAGTAATTGATACTTTGCAAAAACCTTCAAATTTCCTGGAAATCCGTTGTTATCTGCCTTGCTTTCCAAAGAAAACATGACAAAAGGATTACCGGATTTATTAATTTCTTCCACCTTCCACATTTGTGTATCAAAACCATTTCTCCCACCGTGAATTGTGATGTCATTTTCAAGAGCATAAAAATTGTTATTCAATCTAAAACCACCACTACTTATGCGCCCTGCATACCGCCCAATGGTCGCCCCTAAACAAAATTGAAGTGTTTGATACTTTTTTGAAGCATAGTCTTCAGCTTTTGGCAAACCAACGACCACATCTATTAATTTTCCTTGTGTATTAGGCACTTGCAATCGCATGAGTGTGGCACCATAATTGGTGACTTCCATTTGGATTCCTGAAGGGCCTGTAAGTTGTATTTGGATACTTTCTGAATTAATTTTTATGGTATCTTTAGGGTTCTAAAGTAAAAATGTAAAACTATAAAAATAATTAATGCATCACTTAGTAAGTTTTCCAAAAAAATTTCTCTTTTTCCTTTTCCTTTTTAGTACAACCGCTTTTTTTGCGCAAGGAGACTCCGATGTCTATCTAGTTGACATACATGAAACAACCAATGGGTTCTCTTTTGAAAACTTCAGAACTATTTCAAATAATGAGGGGTATGACAATCAGCCGTATTTTAAAGATGATGCTACTCTACTCTATGCCAGAAACAATGTAGGTCAAACTGATATAAGCGTCTATAATCTTTCTGAAAATACAGAACGCTTTTTCAACACCAAAACCGAAGGTGGCGAATACTCCCCTCAGCCTTTTCCCAATAGCAATGATATAACCGCCGTGCGATTGGATCCGGACGGCAAACAACGATTGTATCGTTATGCTGAAAATGGAACATCTGAAGAACTCATCCCAGATTTGGTGGTTGCCTATTATACCAACTACGATGAACATACCGTGGTAAATTCTATAATTGAAGGAGACGATTTACATCTGGTGGTTTACAATCTCAAAGAAGAGAAAAACTATAAATTACTTAAAGGGAGTGGACGCTCTATACATTGTGTTCCCAATTCGAAAGCTACAAGTTATACGGCTAAAAACGAAGAAGGGAATTTTGATGTGTATCAACTTGACATGGAAACCCTAGAAAGTTTTTTTGTGTGTCAGTTACCCATCGGCATTCAAGATATGGTTTGGTTTAACGATTCTAAAATCATTATTGGTAGCGGCGCACAACTCTTTTTATATGACCTATTCGGAAATGGGGATTGGAATAAAATTGCCGATTTTTCTGAAAACAATATCACTAACATTACACGTTTAGCCATAAGTCCAGACGGTACTAAACTAGCCCTCGTAGCTGAAACAAAAAAATAAATTTATGAAAGTATTTATATCCCCCTTTGAAGGGGGAACAAGGGGGATGTTTTTATTGGTTCTCACTTTTTTCGAACTAAGTTTGGGATATTCCCAAACCGATACTCGATTGTACGATATTATTGCAAAAGTATCTTCAGAAAGAATTGAAAAGGATATTACTTCCCTCGCTAATTTTGGAACCCGACATACCTTAAGTGATACGATTTCCAACACTCGGGGTATTGGTGCTGCTCGACGATGGATAAAAAAAGAATTTGAAACTATTTCTAAGGATTGCAATAACTGTTTGGACGTTTTTTATCAGAAAAACTTGGTGAGAAATAGTGAAAGCAAACGTATTCCATTTGATGTTTGGGTCGTGAATGTAGTGGCAATACAAAAAGGCACAAAATACCCCAATCGGTATATTATTATGAGTGGGGATATCGATTCTCGTATTAGCGACCCCAATAATTATACAGATGATGCACCAGGAGCCAATGACAATGCCAGCGGAATGGCGGGAACTATCGAAGCTGCACGAGTTTTGTCTAACTACACATTTGAAAATAGCATCATTTACTTAGGCTTAAGTGGTGAAGAACAAGGGCTCTTTGGCGGAAAGGGTTTTGCTGAATACGCCCAACAAAACAGCATGGAAATCATAGGGGTGTTTAACAACGATATGATTGGCAACACCACAGGTGTTGACGGTGTGGAAAGCAACAGAGATTTCAGAATATTTAGTGAACCCGTCCCTCCCACCGAAACTGATAGAGAACGTAGAGCACGCCGTTTCTATGGCGGGGAAGTTGACGGCATTTCACGACAACTGGCGCGTTATGTGTATACCACCACAAAAACCTATATGCCCGAAATGAATCCTATGTTGATTTATCGCTTGGACCGTTTTGATCGTGGCGGACATCACCGCCCTTTTAACGATGCTGGTTTTGCTGGTATTCGGATTATGGAAGCGCATGAAAATTATACCCAACAGCATCAAGATATTAGAATGGAAGATGGTATAGAGTACGGCGATAAATTAAAATTTGTCAATTTTGAATACGCGAAAAAACTTACTGCTGTAAATGCCATCAATCTTGCAAGTTTAGCTTGGGCACCTCCAGCACCCAAAAATGTGGCGATTGGAGGCATTGTTGAACCCTCGGCAAAACTGAAATGGGACAAAGTGGACGGCGCAAAAGGATATAAAATTTACTGGCGCGATACTACTTCTCCTACTTGGGACTATAGCAGGTATGTAGGCAATGTTTCAGAGTTTACGTTGGAAGGAATTGTGATAGATAATTTCTTTTTTGGGGTAGCTTCAGTAGGTAAAGACGGTCACGAAAGTGTCGTGGTATTTCCAAATTCAATCATGAAATAATATGAAATTAAACAATTTTTCTCCCCTTAAAGGGGGATACAGAGGGGTGTTCTATTTATTCCTATTTATTATGTGTAATGTTTCCATTGCACAAAACTTTAGTCGTCAAGACACATTACGCGGAAGCATTACCCCAGAAAGAGCTTGGTGGGATTTACAACACTATGCGCTTTCGGTCGAGGTGTTTCCCGAAGAAAAATCCATTAAAGGAGTCAATACTATTTCGTACACGGTGTTGGAATCTTATAATGTCATGCAAATTGATCTTCAAAAACCTATGAAGATTGAAAAAATTACTCAAAATGAAAAGGAACTTTCTTTCACTTCGGAAGGGAGTGCTCATTTCATTCAGCTAAAAGAAAAGCAGAAAATTGGAAAGAAAAACTCGCTAACCATTCATTTTTCAGGAACCCCAAGAGTGGCTCGTAATCCGCCGTGGGATGGAGGTTTCACTTGGCAAAAAGACAGTAACGGAAATCATTTTATTGCCAATTCAAATCAAGGTATTGGATCGAGTATCTGGTGGCCCAATAAAGATCACCCAGCAGATGAACCCGATGAGGGAGTCATTTTAGAAATTACAGCGCCAAAGAATTTGGTAGCTGTGGGTAATGGAAGATTTGTTGATGTAAAAGAGTTTGATACCAAAATAACTTGGATATGGAAAGTAGTAAATCCTATCAATAACTACGGAATTAATGTAAACCTAGGAGATTACGTTAGATTTTCTGAAGTCTATGAAGGTGAGAACGGACTGCTTGATTTGGACTATTGGGTGCTTCGGGAAAATGAAGAAAAAGCAAAAGAGCAGTTTAAACAAGTGCCTTTGATGATGAAAGCTTTTGAGCATTGGTTTGGCCCCTATCCTTTTTATGAAGATAGCTTTAAATTGGTGGAAGTTCCCTATTTAGGAATGGAGCACCAAAGCAGTGTTACCTATGGAAATCGGTATGGTAATGGGTATTTAGGAAGAGATTTAAGCCAAAGTGGATGGGGGCTAAAGTTCGATTTTATCATTATTCATGAAGCTGGGCACGAATGGTTTGCCAATAACATTACCAATAAAGATGTGGCCGATATGTGGCTTCACGAAGGATTCACAGCCTATTCTGAAAATTTATATTTGGATTACCATTTTGGGAAACAAGCATCACGAGAATATGTTATTGGGACAAGGCAACTAATTCAGAACGATATCCCGGTTATTGGTAAATACAACGTTAATAACGAAGGGGGTATCGATATGTATTATAAAGGGGCCAACATATTACACACACTTCGACAGCTACTTGAAGACGATGAAAAATGGCGTTCCATTTTAAGAGGATTGAATAAAGATTTTTATCACCAAACTGTAACTAGCCAACAAGTGGAAGAATACATCAGTGAAAAATCTGGGATTGATTTAACCGAATTTTGGCAGCAATATTTACGCACCACAATGATTCCTAAAGTGGAATACAAAATTGTGGAAAACCAGCTAAGCTTCAGATATACTAACATCATTGAAAAATTTGATATGCCTGTGATTATGATTGTAAATGGAAAAGAAGAATGGATTTTTCCAACTTCAGAATGGAAAACGAAAGAATTCAAAACAGCAATTGAATCTGCTAGGATAAAAGCCGACTTCTACATTGAATCTGCAAAAGTTGAAAATTAATGGAACGCCCGCTACTATATTTTCCTAGGGATGTAGAATGGCGCGATTGGCTTCATATAAATCATATAGAACATACACAAGGCGTTGAACTAATTTTCTACAAACTAGAGCTCAATGTTCCCACGATGCGTTGGGAAGAGGCCGTTCGCGTGGCACTCTGCTATGGCTGGATAGACAGTACCGTGAAAAGTTTAGGTAATGGAAAAAGAAAACAGTATTTCTGCCCAAGAAAGCCTAAAAGTAATTGGAGTGCTCTCAATAAAAAACACATCCTTGAATTAAAAAAAGAGGGACTCATCCACAAAAGTGGTTGGGAAATGATAAAATTGGCCAAGAAAACGGGTACTTGGACCGCAATGGACAATGTTGAAAATTTAGTAATTCCAAAAGAGCTTAAAGAGGCATTTAATCGAAACCCTATTGCTTTCGAAAACTTTCAAAATTTTGCTCCTGGCTATCGAAAAGGATATTTAAGTTGGTTGTATCAGGCCAAAAGAGAAGAAACTATAGAAAAACGAATTATAGAAATCATTCGCCTTTGCAATCAAAATATAAAATCAAGGCAATAACTTTTAAAAGTAGTACCTTTAAAAACGATCCTAAAACCAACCCAATGAGAATATTACTAACACTTCTTTTCTTTTTCTTAATTATACCAACTCAGGCTCAAAAAAAGAAAGACAAAAAAGAAGAACCCCAAAAATGGGATGTTGCCAATCCTGGTGACGACTTTAATTATAAGCCTCATAGTTTTACCACTAACGAAGGAACCTGGATGAATCTTGATGTGAGTCCCAATGGACAAACCATAGCCTTCGATATGCTTGGCGATATTTATACCATTCCAATTAATGGCGGAAAGGCCAAAGCCATACGAACGGGAATTCCTTTTGAAATTCAGCCACGTTTTAGTCCCGACGGAACTAAAATTTCATTCACAAGCGATGCTGGCGGTGGTGATAATATTTGGGTGATGAATGCAGATGGTAGCGATGCAAAACAGATTACAAAAGAAGACTTTAGATTACTCAATAATGCAGTTTGGATGCCCGACGGAAACTACCTAATTGCACGCAAACATTTTACTTCTAGAAGAAGTTTGGGCGCTGGCGAAATGTGGCAATACCATATTACAGGCGGAAGTGGACTTCAATTGACCAAACGCAAAAATGACCAACAAGATGTGAACGAACCCTTTGTTTCGTCAGATGGAAAATATCTTTATTACAGTGAAGACGTGTATCCTGGAGGCTTTTTTCAGTATAACAAAGACCCTAACAAACAAATTTATGCCATAAAACGCTATAATTTTGAAGATGGTGAAACCGAAACAATAACAGGTGGACCAGGTGGTGCAGCAAGACCCGCAGTCTCCCCAAATGGAAAACTACTCGCTTTTGTAAAACGAGTGCGCACGAAAAGTGTATTGTACATCCACGATTTAGAAACTGGAAAAGAATGGCCTATTTATGATAGTTTGAATAAAGACCAACAAGAAGCTTGGGCTATTTTTGGAGTGTATCCTAATTTCGATTGGATGCCTAACAATACTGAATTAGTCTTTTGGAGTGGCGGAAAAATTTTGAAGATTAATGTCAACACACTTGCCGTAACCAATATCCCATTTGAAGCCAATGTTACTATCGATTTGGCCGAAACGGTACATTTTAATACACCCATTGAAGACAACACTTTTTCACCTAAAATGATTCGTCAAGCGGTTACTTCTCCCAATGGCAATACTTTGGTATTTCAAGCATTAGGGCATCTTTGGAAAAAGGCACTTCCCAACGGAACGCCACAACGACTGACTACTTCTTCAGATTTTGAATTTGAACCATCCTTTTCTCCTAACGGAAATGAAATTGTGTATGTTACTTGGAACGATGCTCAAAAAGGAGCCGTTATGAAAGTTTCAGTTGCAGGTGGAACCCCTGTGAAACTTACTTCAGAAAAGGGAATTTATAGAGATCCTTCTTTTTCACCAGACGGAAATTCCATAGTATTTAAAAAAGGGGATGGAAACATGAAACTTGGATTTTCCTACACAAAAAAAACTGGAATTTATATAATGAATGCTAATGGAAGTAATGAAAAAATGGTTACTGAAGATGGTGACTATCCCTTATTTAGCAAAGACGGAAAACGGATATTTTTGCAAACTGGAGGTAGCTATTTTGGTTCATTAACAAAAAAATTGATTAGTGTAAACCTCAACGGAAATGATGAAAAAGAGCATATCTCTTCAAAATATGCCAACCGATTAGTGCCAAGTCCAGATAATAATTGGATTGCTTTTAATCATTTACACAAAGTGTATATCGCTCCATTGGTTATGAACGGTCAATCCATTGATCTGGACAACAAGTCTGGTTACGTTCCTATCTCACAACTTTCAAAAGATGCTGGGATTAGCTTACACTGGTCTGGTGATAGTAAAAAAGTACATTGGACCTTAGGTGATGAGTATTTCAGTAATGAAATAAAAGATCGATTTACTTTTTTACCCAACTCCCCCAAAGAAGTTCCCGAAATGCAATCCGAAGGTATAAAAATAGGCTTAACAGCTTCTATGGATAAACCAACGGGTAAAATTGCCTTTACCAATGCGAGGATAATTACCATGGAAGGAAATACGATGTACGAAAAAGGAAGCATTGTTATCAATCAAAATAGGATTGAAAGCATTGGAGAAAGCGTTAATATTCAAATACCTGCTGATGCCAAAGTCTATGACGTTTCAGGAAAAACAATCATTCCTGGTTTTGTAGATGCCCATGCGCATATTGGTGCCTTCGGAACAAATCTAACGTCACAGCAAAATTGGCAATTTATGGCTAACTTAGCTTTTGGTGTTACCACCGCTCATGATCCCTCTGCCAATACTGAAACCGTCTTCACACTTTCAGAATTACAAAAAAGCGGAAAGCTTGTTGGACCACGCCTCTACTCTACAGGGTTTATTTTGTATGGAGCAGATGCCGATGTGAAGGCTGTGATTAATAATTTAGAAGACGCAAGAAGTAGTATTATACGTACTAAAGCCTTTGGAGCAAAAAGTGTAAAAAGTTATAATCAGCCGCGTCGCGACCAGCGTCAACAAGTGCTAAAAGCAGCCAGGGAATTAGGAATTAATGTGGTTCCAGAAGGTGGTTCTACATTTTATCATAACATCACCATGGTGATTGACGGGCATACTGGCGTTGAGCATAATATTCCTGTTGCCCCTATTTATAAAGACGTTCTGGAAGTTTGGGGTAAAAGTGGCACTGGATATACACCTACCCTCATTGTAAACTATGGAGGATTAAATGGTGAATATTATTTCTATCAAAGAGACAATGTTTGGGAGAACGAAAAACTCTTGCGATTTACTCCAAGGGCAGTTATTGATAGTCGATCAAGACACAGAACTATGGTGCCTAATGAAGAGTACGATAACGGGCACATTTTAGTTTCTAATACAGCAAAGAATTTAAGTGATGCAGGTGTAAAAGTGAATATGGGGGCTCATGGACAGTTGCAAGGATTGGGTGTTCACTGGGAAACTTGGATGATGGCTCAGGGTGGAATGACTCCTTTGGAGGCACTGCAAACAGCCACAATAAATGCTGCCAATTATATTGGAGCAGGCAATGATATTGGGTCTTTAAAAGAAGGAAAAATAGCAGACTTGATAGTACTTTCAGAAAATCCTCTGGAGGATATTGAAAACACTCAAACCATTGAAATGGTCATGGCAAACGGACGTTTGTACGACGCTGAAACCATGGACGAAATTGGTAACCACCCAAAAAAGAGAGCTCTTTTCTTTTGGGAAAATGAAGCATATAACCAAGCGTTTCCGTGGCACGAAGACACCAATGGCTTTATGGACGGAGGGTGTGGTTGTCATGCTTCTCATAATTAATTTTTGAAGGTATATCATTTAAATTATTCCATGGTTTATCATATATTTGATAACCATTAAAAAAAGGCACCTGTATTTAAGTGTCCAGCCGTCTCCCCAGACCAAAACTTAATTGTTTTTGTCAGCTGGTCATTAAGCTTAAAGAGGGTGCCGTTTTAATTTCAAAAATGCAGTTAGCACAACTCAACATAGCGCACGCTATAGCACCTATGGATAGCCCAATAATGGCAGATTTTGTCAATAATACAGACCGAATTAATGCACTTGCCGAAGAAAGCCCAGGATTTATTTGGAGGCTTACAGACGGTGAAAATGATAATGCATATTCTATTCAAGTATTTAGTAATCCAGCTTTATTAACCAATATGAGTGTTTGGAAAGATCGTGAAAGTCTTTTTAACTATGTGTACAGTTCAAATCACGTGGAAATCTTTAAGCGAAAAAAAGAATGGTTTAAAAATGTAAAGGAAATGCATATGGTCCTTTGGTATATTGAAAAAGGACATATTCCCACGCTTGCTGAAGGAAAAGAACGTTTGGAATATCTTCAGAAACATGGAGAAAGTGAATATGCCTTTACCTTCAAAAGTAAATTCTGACAATACCCTACCCAAAAGAAATCTGTTGAAATGGTTTCAAAAACCTAATTTACCTTCCGTTCATCGAAAACCCTTTGAATTTTATATCATTGGCGCTCAATTATATTGGGTGCTTTAGTGAAAATTTGTAACTTTAAATCCAATTAATAATTTTTACAACAATGATTAAAGCAAAATACCAAAGCGTTCTCGATTTAGGAGAAAAACTAAACATCCAAGACGGTGATGTAAAAGAAGAAGGAGGAAAATTAAAAGTATGGGGAACTGCAGCCACCCCTCATCATAAAAACCTACTTTGGGATGAAATAAAAAAAGTGGGAGGTGAAAACCCAAGCGATATTATGGCTGATATTAAAGTAGCAGATGAGTCTGTGTATGCAAGACATACTGTTGCTAGTGGTGAATCTTTAAGTAAAATTGCAAAGCATTATTATGGGAACGCGATGAAATACAACGCTATTTTTGATGCAAACCGTAACTTACTTTCTAACCCAGATGTTATTCATCCAGGGCAAGAATTAGTAATTCCGCATTTATAATAAATTTATAGTGTAATTTTAATCCCGCTTACAGCGGGATTTTTTTATGGAAATTTTTTCTGAAATATCACTATGGTTACTCATAGGTTTGTTCGTTTTAGGAACAGCTACCTTTACTTTATCTACTATTAGTGGTGGTGGCGGTGCTATGATGCAAATTCCTATTCTTAATTTTCTTATAGGTACATCTCAAACAGCTCCCGTTATAAATTTAGGAGCGTTTATTAGCAGACCCGCACGAATTGCACTTTTTTGGAAGTATATTAACTGGAAAGTGTTTTGGTATTTTGTGCCTTCAGCCATGGTGGGTGCATTATTAGCAGCTTGGTTTTTTTCGGAAGCAAAAATTTATTGGATTCAAATATTTGTAGGTTTGTTCCTCATAAGTACTTTTTTTCAGTATCGCTTCGGAAAAAAAGAGCGCTCCTTCCCTGTGCATCTTTGGTATTTTATTCCTTTGGGATTTATTATTTCCATTATTGGAACTTTCACAGGCGGAATGGGCCCCATACTAAATCCTTTTCTAATGAATGTTGGCATTGATAAAGAAGAATTGGTCGCTACCAAAGCAGCACAATCCTTCTTTTTAGGGCTTTCACAAGTAAGTGGCTATACCTTTTTTGGATTGTTGAGTAAAGAACTTTGGATCTACGGAATAGCACTCGGTCTAGGAGCTTCTCTCGGGAATTACTTCGGAAAAAGAATTCTCAAGAAAATGAGTAAGCTTTCCTTTAGAAGGTGGGTAATTACTATTATGGTGATTAGTGGTTTTGTGTTACTTATAAAAGCACTATCAGAAATTATATAAAAAAATCGCTTCCTTAAAAGCTAAAGGAAGCGACCCATAAAAATTACATATTTAGAAACTTAGCTAATTTTAATAATCTTAGCTGGTTTTTTCTTTGCTTCTTCTTTTTTAGGAAGCACTAAGCTTAAGATACCATCTTGGTATTTGGCTTTTACTTTTTCACTGTCAACAGACTCTGGAAGTGTAAAGCTACGCTTAAACGAAGCATATTCAAATTCACGTCTTGTGTAATTTTCTTTCTCTGTTTCATTTTTGTGCTCTATTTCTGTAGAAATAGAAAGCACTTGATTATCGATTTCAATATTGAAATCTTCTTTCTTCATTCCAGGTGCAGCCAATTCTACCGTAAAATCTTCTGCAGTTTCCAATATGTTCACCTTTGGAAGGCTCATACCAGTGTTAAAGTTCGATTTAAATACGCTTGGCAAGTCATTGCTAAACATTTCATCGATCCAAGAAGACCAAGTTGGAAATGTTCCAGTTACTCCTGTATTTGCCAAACTTCCATTTCTTTCATTTTTAACTAGATTACTCATAATTTTAAAAAATTTTAGTTCAACAATTCGTTTAAAATTTCAGTTAATTACGAGCAAAATATATTCCAAAGTCAAAGTTTGAGGTAAACACTCAAAATTTTATAAAATCTTTAATATTTCTTTTACATTTTCAGAATAAAAATGAAAAAATGTCACTGAAAATTTTTCAGTTATGTCATTAAAGACCACTTATATAGCCACCATACACATCTCTAAAATGAAGCCCATCGCCTAAATGGTGACGACTCAATTTTTTGTATTCTGAAAGTGCCCAAAGCACAAATTCTTTAAAGAAATAGCGATCCTCTGATGCGATATCTGGAACATGCTTTTGAAGTAAACTTTCTAACGGACTAATACTATCTAATTTTTTTCGGTATTGAGAATCAGTCATGGAATCTAGCAATTCAAAACCACTTTGCTCAAAAAACCAAGAAACCAGTTCATCATAAGGGTCCATATCAGTATCTTTTTTTAGTTTTTCAATCTTCGGAAAATACTCCAAAAACTGATTTTTAATCGCACTGGCAATTAACATTTGTGCTACTTGGGAAGCTCCCTCCTGTTCTCCTTCATAGACCAATTCTACTTTTCCTGTAATGGCAGGGATAATTCCCATAAAATCTCCCAATCGGACCGTTGTTTTGTCTTCCCCATTTTGAAGTGCTCTTCGTTCTGCCGTACTTAATAAATTTTGAAAAGCCGTTATACTCAATCGTGTACTTACACCACTTTTAGCGTCGATAAATTCACTTTCTCTAGCTTCAAAACTTATCTGTTCTAAAATATCTTTCGCCAAGTCTGGGACATACACATTTCCCTTTTCGGCAATAGCTTCAGCTGTTTCCTGTTCTGTGATAATGCGAGCGGTTTCAATATCTTCGGGATAGTGGGTTAAGATTTGAGAGCCTATTCGGTCTTTTAACGGAGTTACGATGCTTCCACGATTGGTATAATCTTCAGGATTTGCTGTAAATACAAACTGAATATCCAATGGCAATCGTAATTTAAACCCACGGATTTGCACATCGCCCTCTTGCAATATATTAAACAACGCCACCTGAATTCGTGCTTGTAAATCGGGAAGTTCGTTAATTACAAAAATACATCGATTGGCTCGTGGAATCATTCCAAAGTGAATCACTCGGTCATCGGCATACGTCAATTTCAAATTTGCTGCTTTGATAGGGTCTACATCACCAATTAAATCGGCTACAGTAACATCTGGTGTGGCTAATTTCTCAGCAAAGCGTTCGTCGCGATGTAGCCAGGAAATTGGGGTATCATTACCTTTTTCCTGAATTAATTCTCTCGCATAACGGGATATAGGATTAAATGGATCATCGTTAATTTCACTTCCTGAAACAACAGGTATATATTCATCTAGCAAAGACACCATTTGTCTTGCTAAACGCGTTTTTGCTTGTCCGCGAAGCCCCAATAAGTTGATATTGTGTTTTGAAAGAATGGCGCGCTCTAATTCCGGAATTACAGAAAATTCATAGCCGTGAATTCCTTCAAAAGTTGGTTCTTTTTTCATCAATTTTTGAAGCAAATTTCTGCGTAATTCTTCCTTTACCGATTTATATTCGAAGCCAGCTTCTTTCAACTGACCCAAGGTTTTTATTTTTTCAATTTTCATATTATCGTATTCTTTTTCTTCTATTTTGTTCGTAATCTGTAAAAATCATTTCCCCTAATCCTTTCAGTCCCGTATAAAATGCTTTTCCTTGGTTTGCTTCTGTGAAGTGATCCACAAACTGCATTAAATAAGGATCTTCAGCAATCATAAACGTAGTAATAGGAATATGTAATTTTCGAGCTTGGCGTGCCATCATATAGCATTTGTTTACAATATGCTCGTCTAGTCCTACACTATTTTTGTAGTAGCGCCCATCGGGCAACTGAAGACAACTAGGCTTTCCATCGGTAATCATAAATATTTGCTTATTGGTATTGCGCTTGCGTCTAAGCATATCCATTGCCAATTGCAATCCCGCTACTGTATTGGTATGGTAAGGACCAACATTGAGATATGGTAAATCTTTAATTTTTATTGGCCAAGCATCGTTTCCAAAAACCAAAACATCTAAGGTGTCCTTTGGATAGCGAGTGGTGATTAATTCGGAAAGCGCCATAGCAACTTTCTTTGCTGGCGTAATGCGGTCTTCTCCATACAAAATCATACTATGACTAATATCAATCATGAGTACCGTACTCATTTGTGCTTTGTACATATTTTCCTCAACCACCAAATCATTCTCGGTGAGGTGAAAATTGTCGAAGCCATGATTAATTTGAGCATTTTTCAAGCTTTCGGTCATCGAGATTTGCTCCAAGGCATCTCCAAACTGATAGTTTCGGTACTCCCCTGCTTGTTCATCGCCTTGCCCAGTATATTTTGTTTTATGATTCCCGCCAGTGCTTCTTTTTATTTTTCCGAAGATTTGCTCCAAGGCTCTTTTACGAAGGGAACGTTCCAGTTTTTCAGACATTTTTAAATTGCCCTTTCCATCACCACTTCCCTGTCCATCCGGAACAATTACTTCACGGATGTATCCTTTCGCTTTTAAATCTTCAATAAAATCTTCAATGGTGTAATCGTCTGTGGTGAGTTTATATTCTTCGTCCAACTGCCGCAACCATTCAATGGCTTCATCAAAATCGCCAGAAGTATAGGTAATGAGCTCTTGAAAAACTTCAAATAAACGTTCAAAAGGAGACTGTTCTTTTGGGATATGCTTTGTAAAAACAAATCCCGAAAGTCTATTTTTCTTTTTCATTCCTTAAAAATACTATTTTCTGAAATAAAAAATAAGTGCCTTAACACGGTTTTAGGAATATGCAATCAATATTTTGTTAACTTTAAAATCCAAAATAATAATAACCACCAAAAACACTCCCGTTTTGGGAAAAAACCGATGAAAAAAATCCTCTTTTTGATGCTGCTTTGCATAGCATCCTCTCTTTCCGCTCAGAAATTAGACATGAACCTTTTAAAAGATATGCAACCCAGAAATATTGGCCCTGGGGGGATGTCGGGTCGTGTAACTGCCATAGATGTTGTGACCTCCAATCCAGATATTATGTACGTGGGTACAGCGTCCGGTGGATTATGGAAAACTACGGGTGGCGGCATAAAATGGGAGCCCATTTTCGATGACCAACCTACTGCTTCTATTGGTGCAGTGGCCATTCAGCAGAGTAATCCCTCCGTAATTTGGGTGGGTACTGGAGAAGGAAATCCTCGTAATAGCTTGAATGGAGGTTACGGTATTTATAGATCCTTAGATGGTGGACGCACTTGGCAATCCATGGGATTGGAGAAAACGCGTCATATTCATAGAATTATTATTGATCCTACCAATCCAGATGTGGTGTATGTGGGAGCCATTGGATCGCCTTGGGGAGAACATCCCGAAAGAGGGGTTTATAAAACTACAGATGGTGGTAAAACGTGGAAGCAAATACTTTTCAATAATATTAAAACTGGGGTTGCCGATATGGTGATGGACCCAAGCAATCCTAACAAGTTAATTGTGGCTATGTGGGAACACAAACGAGACCCTTGGTTCTTCAATAGTGGTGGCGAAGGAAGCGGTCTTTATATTACACACGATGGAGGAGAAACCTGGGAAGAGCGAACGGATAAGGACGGCTTGCCAAAAGGTGATTTAGGTAGAATAGGAATCGCTATCGCTAAAAATAAACCCGATGTGGTCTATGCATTAATCGAAGCAAAAAAGAATGCCTTATACAAAAGCGAAGATGGTGGTTTTACTTGGAAAAAAATAAACGATAAAGATGATATTGGAAACAGACCGTTTTATTATTCTGAAATTTATGTAGATCCCCAAAATGAAAATCGAGTATATTCAGTTTTTACCTATGTAAATGTTTCTGAAGACGGTGGAAAAAACTTTAACCAATTGATGCCAGCTTATGGCGTTGATAATGGCGTTCATCCAGACCACCACGCTTGGTGGATTCATCCCTCCAACGGTAACTTTATGATTGATGGAAATGATGGCGGTTTAAACATTACCAAGGATGGTGGAAAAACGTGGCGCTTTATCGGAAACTTACCAGTAGCACAATTTTATCACATTGCTGTAGATAATGAAATTCCTTATAACGTCTATGGTGGAATGCAAGATAACGGAAGCTGGCGAGGTCCTGCTTATGTTTGGAAATCGCAAGGTATAAGAAACGATTATTGGCAAGAAATTTCTTTTGGTGATGGCTTTGATGTAGTCCCAGATAAAGATGACAGTCAATACGGCTGGAGCATGAGTCAGCAGGGATATGTAAGCCGTTACGATTGGAAAACGGGGAATAACTATACGGTACGCCCTACCCACCCAGACCCAGAAGTGGAACTGCGTTTTAACTGGAATAGTGCCATTAATATTGATCCTTTTGATAATAGTACTATTTATTTTGGAAGTCAGTTTGTGCATAAAAGCAACGATAAAGGACTTACTTGGAACATTATTTCTCCCGATTTAACTACAAATGATCCCGAAAAACAAAAACAACACGAAAGTGGCGGAATTACAATGGATGCGACGGGTGCCGAAAATTATACCACAATATTGGTAATAGAACCTTCACCTCTTGAGCGTAATATGCTTTGGGTAGGAACCGATGATGGCCGAGTTCATTACACAATCAATGGTGGAGATAGTTGGAACGATGTTTCAAAGAACATAAAGGGCTTACCCGAAGGTAGCTGGATTGTGCAAATAAAAGCATCCAATAAAAGAAAGGGTGAAGCATTGTTAGTTGCCAATGACTACCGAAGATTTAATTACACACCGTATGCATTCAGAACAAAAGACTACGGAAAAACTTGGGAGCGAATTGTTGATAGCAATGATGTACAGAGTTATGCTTTGAGTATCGTTGAAGATCCTGTAGAAAAGAATCTTATTTTTTTAGGAACCGATGACGGATTGTATGTTTCTATTGATGCTGGAAATTCTTGGCAGAAATGGACTAAAGGATTCCCAACAGTTTCGGTTAAGGATTTGGTGATTCAAGAAAGAGAACATGATTTGGTTATTGGAACCTTTGGACGTGCAGCTTGGGTTTTGGATGATATTCGCCCTTTAAGAGAAATTGCTAGAAATACCTCTGTTTTAAATGAGGATGTAAAATTATTTAATCCTCCTACTGCCTATCAAGCAGCATATCAGCAACCCACAGGAAGTCGATTTGGAGCCGATGCTATTTATAATGGAGAAAACAGGGAGTATGGGGCTATTTTTAAATATTATTTTCAGAAAAAAGATATGCCAAAAGAAGAAGAAAAAATGGAAGAAGAAAATGAAGAAGAAAGTGATGATACAGAGAAACCAAAAGGCCCAAGTAAAGATTCTTTGTATTTAAAAGTATACGATGGAGAGCGATTAATTAGAACCTTAAAAAGGAAAACCCCAGATAGTACAGGAATTTATTCGTGGCGGTGGTTTATGGACGAAGCTGGAGTCGACAGACCTTCAAGAAACATAAGAGATCGTAAAAATGAACCTGGAGGTACACAAGTAAAACCTGGAAATTATAAAGCGGAGCTTCAGTATATGGATAAGGTTTCTACCGCTTCAGTTACAGTGGAAAGCGATCCACGATTAACGATTTCTCAAAAGGCGATTGATGAAAGTTATGCTGCTAGTAAACAAATTGAAAAAATGACACAAACTGCTGCTGATGCTGTAAAACAAATAGTTGAAAGCAAAATGCAGGTTGAAGAATTCAGTAAAAAACTGAAAAAAGAAGACAAAGAAAAATACAAAGATGAAATTGAAGCAAGTAATAAAATTGTGAAGAAACTCGATTCCATCGTTGCCTTTTATATTGGAAAAGAAGATAAACGACAAGGAATCACGCGTAACTTAGAAGTGAGTGTTATGCAACGCATGGGCATTGCCAATTGGTACAGTGGTAGTCGTCCTAATGGGTTAACTGCAACCGAGGAGCTACTTATACAACAAGCGAAGGACGAACTTCAAAAAGCATTACAAACAACCAATGCCTTTTACAATAATGAGTGGTTGGATTTTAAAACAAAAATGGAGCAAATCGACCTCTCCCCTTTTAAAGAAACTAAAACATTTACAATCGATTAATCTATAATGAGAATGAAAAAAATTATCATATTTTCTATTGCTTTTTTATCAATTTTGAACGGCTTCAGTCAAGAACAAGGTGACGATAAATGGGGTTCGTGGTTTATGGTTTTTACAACTAATACTATTTCAGATGAATTCAGTATCCACGCCGAAGCACAATATCGCACCTATGAGTTTGGAAGTAATTTTAATCAGTTGTTATTACGAACTGGATTAAATTACCATTTTGCTGAAAATGCTACCGTTACACTTGGGTATGGTTATATACCAACGGATCCAACGTTTATGGAAATTGATGGTGAAGAAAATAGTATTGAAAATAGAATCTACCAAGAATTTTCGGTGAATAATTCGGTTGGAAAATTTAAACTTGGGCATCGATACAGAGTAGAGCAACGATTTATTAATAACCCAATAGCGGGGAAAGACACCCAACATAGAATGCGTTATTTACTGAGAGTTACCTACCCTATAAATGAGGAATGGTTTTTAACGGCTTACGATGAAATTTTTGTAAATCTGCAAGAGCCTATTTTTGGCCAAAATAGATTATATGCAGCCGTAGGCTATAACTTTTCGCCTCAAATATCAACGCAAATAGGATATCTTAAAAATCACTTTACAGGAATAAACTTTGATAGATTTCAGTTAGGGTTTTGGATAAATACAGATTTCAGAAAAAAGGGTAATGAAAATTAATACAAATAAATTATTATAATGTTAAAGCATAAATGTGTCACCCTTTTTTTATTTTTTTGTTTATCCTTTAATGCACAAGAAAATGCTTCAAATTCTGTAGGCACATGGTATATATTTGCAACGAATACCAAGGTTTCACAAAAATTTAGTCTGCAAGCTCAAACCCAGTTACGCGCTTATGAATTAGCAAGTGAATTACAACAATTTAAATTTAGAATTGGTGGCACGTATCAAATAGTCAAAGGGTTTTCGGGTGGTCTAGGATATGCTTATTTTAGAAACGACCCGTCGTATTTAAATGATTTTCCAGTAAATTTTGATGAACATAGAATTTATGAAGTATTCACATTTAAAAATATAATATACCCTATAAATCTTACGCATCGATATATGTCAGAACATCGTTTTTTTAACAATAATGAGGATGTAAGTCATTGGATACGTTATATGCTTGAAATTGATATTCAAATAAATTCTAAGTGGACTATTGATATATATGATGAAGTATTCTTAAATTTACAAAAACCTAATTTTGCACAAAATTGGCTTGGTGGTGGTATAAGCTATTCTATTAATGAAGCTTGGAAAGTAAGAACAGGTTACTTTCATATACATACAGAAAATGCAGGTTTTAACCGAATGGTATTAGCTGCTATTTGGAATATTAATTTAACAAAAACTGAAAGCTAATAATTTTTAAAACAGAATAATATGAAAAACGTAGTACTTACATTGTTTAGTTTAATAGCTATATCTTTTTTAAGTTGTAAAAATGAAAAAAAGAAAGATCAAGAAACAACGGATGAAGTAGTAAAAGAAGTGGTTAAAGAAAAAGTAGAAGTGAAAGAGTTAGGGCTTGTATTGGAGTCTAGAAGCGGTTCAACAGCCGTAGGAAAAGTTTTATTAACCGAAAAAAATGGAGAAGTTACACTAGAGGCGAGCATCTATGGACTCACTCCAGGGGTACACGCAATACACATTCACGAAAAAGCCGATTGCTCTGCTGCAGATGGAACTTCAACGGGTGGACATTGGAATCCCACCTTTGCACCTCACGGTAAATGGGGGGCAGAAGAAGGATATCATAAAGGAGATATTGGAAATTTTGAAGCTGATGAAAACGGAGAAGGCACTATTACTTTAACAACTAACGAATGGTGTATAGGTTGTGGTGATGAGAACAAAGATATTTTGGGAAAAGCCATTATTGTACATCAAGGTGCTGATGACTTTACAACACAACCCACAGGTGATGCGGGAGGTAGAGTAAGTTGTGGAGGGATAATTCAATAATTAAAAATCAAAATAATTATAAAACACCCTTTACCGGGTGTTTTTTTATGGCATTACATTTCAATAATTACTTCCTCTACTCCTTTTCTTACTTTTTTTAAACTGGAAAAGAAATCATCTTCTGCACGATACCCAACAGGTAATACCAAAACAGATTCCAGGCCTAAAGCATCCAAGCCAAGTAATTGATCATATTGTTGGGGTTCAAAACCTTCCATAGGACAAGCGTCAATTTCTTCCAGTGCACAAACCGTTAATAAGTTTCCTAATGCTAAATAAGCTTGATTTATCATCCATAGGCTTATTTCTTCTGAAGTTTTGCCAGAAAATGATTCAACTAAAAAAGCTTCAAAAGGTTCTAAAATAACCCTAGATGTATTTCTAATAGCCTCAACTCTTTCAAAATGAGCTTTTATATACTTCTCTTTTATTTCTTTTTCAATACAAATCACCAACACATGGGACGCATCTTTTACTTGCTGTTGATTCATACTCATAGGCACCAATTTTTCCTTGATACTTTCATCTTCGATAACAACCATTTTTAGGGGTTGTAATCCATAAGAGGTAGCGGTTAAATTGAAGGATTCCTTTAAAATGTTCAGTTTATCTAAAGAAAGTTTTTTAGAAGGATCAAACTTTTTACAGGCATAGCGCCATTGTAGTTTTTCAATAATTTTTGAAGTCATTTAAAAATGTTATTAATTGCAAAATTACAATATAGAAAATAGTTAGGCATCTTGCACTTATAGCATATACTTATACTATTAGAATTAAAACTAATATTAGAAATTAGAACCACTAGGAATCAAAATAAAACAAGGGATTTTAATTATTGTTAAGTATTCTATTTTTCACAAAAGATGAATATTATTATAAGTATGTAACATCAATGGTAGTATTTAAAATTTAACATAAAATATTCAAATAATTATATTAAATTAAGCAATTAACATTTTAGTTTTATCCCCCAATTTTTTAAATTTACGTTTAGCTCCCCACCCTTAATTTTATATGAAAAGTATTTTAATAGTAGATGATATTTTTGAAAATCTATATTTACTTAGAGTAATACTCGAGAAAAAGGGCTTTCATGTTTTAGAAGCCGAAAATGGTGAACAAGGCTTGAAAGTGCTTAATGAGCATAAAATAGACTTGATTATTTCAGATATACTTATGCCTGTTATGGATGGTTATATGTTTTGCCAAGCTTGTAAAAAAAATAAAGATTTCAAAGATATTCCTTTCGTTTTTTTCTCCTCCACTTACACAGATAAGCTTGATGAAGATTTTGCATTAAAATTGGGCGGTGCCAAATTTTTAAGAAGACCTATGGATCACGAAAAGTTGATACAGGAGATACAAACAATTTTTGCAGGGGATAACTTTGAAATGGACACTTCAAAAAATATTAAATTTAATGATAAAGAAGTTTTAAAGCTTTATAGTGAACGATTAGTTAACAAATTAGAGCTTAAAAATATTGAACTTGAAAACGAAATTATAGAGCGCAAAAAAGCTGAAGATTTATTAATTGACGCCAATGAAAAACTATCTAAGGCAAATTTAGAACTAAATCACTTGCGAAAACAATTGGAACAAGAAAATGTTTATTTAAGAAATGAGCTCGATTTAGTATTCAATTATGAGGAGATGGTATATGGAAGTGCCGCATTTAGCAATGTTCTTACTCAAGTTGAAAAAGTGGCACCAACAGATGCTACCGTTTTGGTACAAGGAGAGTCTGGCACTGGTAAAGAATTAATTGCCAGAGCATTACATAACGCAAGCTCTAGAAACAATAAACCATTAATAAAGGTTAATTGCGCTGCCATACCTAGAGAACTTATTGAAAGTGAATTCTTTGGGCATAAAAAAGGATCATTTACCGGAGCAGTACAAGATAAAATTGGAAAGTTTGAACTAGCAAATGAAGGTACTTTATTTTTAGATGAAATAGGTGAATTACCCATTGATATGCAGCCAAAAATATTGCGCTTTTTACAAGAAGGAGAAATTGAGGTCGTGGGAGGTACTACCCTTAAGAAATTAGATGTGAGAGTAATCGCCGCCACAAACCGAAAGTTAAAAAAAGATATTTCAAAAAAACGATTTAGAGAAGACTTGTATTTTAGGCTTAATGTATTTCCAATTGATATTCCTCCTTTAAGAGATCGAACTGAGGATATTCCAATTTTAGTTGAGCATTTTGTTGATAAATTCAATAAGGCCTATTCAAAAAAAATCAAGTTTATCCCTGATGAAACCATGGATAAACTAAAAGCATATAATTGGCCTGGGAATATTAGAGAACTTGAAAATTTAATTGAAAGAGCTTCTATTTTATCAAATAATGAAACTTTAGAAATTCCAGGATTTGAATCAACTATCCAATCTTCAAAACAACGTATCGCTAATAAAAAAGATCATTTAACTTTAGATATGGTGCAGCGAAATCATATTTTACAAGTACTAGTGCAATGTGACTGGAAAATAAGTGGCCCTAAAGGAGCCGCAGAAATTTTAGATTTGAAACCTAGTACATTAACAGATAAAATGACCAAACTTGGCATAAAAAAACCTCGTAAGTGATAGGATATTGGCTTTCTTTTTATTGATGCTAAATAGTATGCAATTTATAATACTATTTTTGAGGATGAATGATATTAGGCCTCTTTAAGATTTGAGATTCACAATGATTCTAGTTTATTATCATTGTTCTGTTTGTGTAACTTGTAATGCCAAAAAATGTAGTTTCTAATGGACATTTATACCAACATATTTCTAGAATTCTTACTAATCTCAACGAGTATTCTCATCTTATTTAGGTTAAGAAAGAAAATAGGCTTAGCTCCATTGTACATTCTTTTAGGAGCCGTTCAATATGTACAAGCCCTTTCAACGACTATGATACAAGTTGAGGTCTTTAATAGATTTACAATTTACCCAGGTTCTGTCATCCTATTCTCTGCAGTTTTATTTGCTGTTTTATTAATTTATATTAAGGAGGGTGTCATTAGTGCTCGCATGCTTATTTTGGGAATTTTAATTTCTAATTTTATTCTCTCTGCAATCTTTGGAATGACATACCAGCAAGAACTTATTATTAGAAACTACCAAGATCAAAATGCTGTATCTGCGTTCCTAATAAATTATAAATATTTTTTAACTGGAACTCTTATACTTCTAGTGGATTTTATTCTCCTAGGAATTATTTATCAATTTTTAATTTCGAAAATCAAAAATTTAAACTTCTTTGTCGTTCTCTTTATATCTTTATTTACAGTTTTATTTTTTGATTCATTAGCCTTTAACATAATCCTAAAGTATAATTCCTCAGAGCTATTAAATTCATTAGTTGGGCACATTATAGGAAAAACTGTTTCTGCATTTATATTTTCTGTAATCCTATATATATACTTAAGATATATTGATGTTGACAAAGAAAACACAGCATTTATTGCCAATCAAAATAGAGATGTTTTATCAATTCTTACTTACAAAAGGAAATTACAAGACTTGCAAATCGAAAAAGAACAAGTTGAAGAAAAACTTACCTCACAACTTGAAACTACTTTAAATAATATTTCTGATGGTTTTGTTACACTAGATAAAAAATGGTGCTATACGTTTGTAAATAATAAAGCCGGGGAATTACTGGGACGAAAACCCGAAGATTTGATTGGTCAACACATTTGGACCGAATTCCCCGAAGGCATTGAGCTTCCTTTTTATGATGCATATTATAAAGCCATGGAAACCAAAAAAACTATATACTTTAATGAATATTATGAACCCCTTGACAAATGGTTTGAAAACAGAATTTATCCTTCCTCTGAAGGACTTACCATCTATTTTACCGATATCACAGAACAGAAACAAGCAGAAGCTGCTTTAATAAAAAGTGAAAATTATTTAGACAATATCATTAATAACATTGGAGACCCCATATTTGTGAAAGATGACCAAAGTAAATTGCTACTCGTAAACGATGCTTTTTGTAATATTTTTAACCTATCAAGGAAAGATATTCTTGGGAAGACACTAGCCGAAAATGTAACAGAGGAGGAAAGAGAAAGCTTTTTAAATATTGACAAACAAGTACTAGAAAGTGGTATTGAAAATATTAACGAAGAGACTCTAACTTTAAAGGGTAATGATACCCGGATAATTTCTACAAAAAAAACTAGGTTTATTGATAATAGTGGGACTAAATATCTAATTGGAATTATTAGAGATATAACAGATCGAAAAAAAGTAGAAGAAGAGTTGAAAAAACATAAAAATAATCTTGAAGAATTAGTAAAACTAAGAACCGAAGAGGTGAATTTAAAAAATGAAGAATTACAACGTATGAATAACTTATTTGTAGGAAGAGAATTAAAAATGAAAGAACTTAAAAATATTATTAAAGAATTGGAACAAAAAAAAGATACTAAGTAAATGAAAAGAAAACCTTTATATCTTTTTTTTAAAAACCCTTTCATTTTAGGGTTTTCAACTTTTATTATACTGCTTTTTACATCCCAATATATTGCTTATCAGAAATACTTACTTAATGAAAATGATCAAAAAAAAGAAATAAACAATCAAGTAAGTATAATTAAGGAAAAATTACAAGCATTAGTAATGTATAGTTATTCTTCAACTAGAACACTGGGATATATTGTTGAAAGAAATGGAATACCCGATGATTTTGATAGCATTGCAAATGAATTATTAAAAGAACAAAGTTATTTTGATGCAGTACAATTAGTAGATGGAGAGGGCTTTATCACACATGTGTATCCATTAAAAGGGAATGAAGTCATTGGTTATAATATTTTTACAAGTACTACAGCTAATAGTGGTGCACGCACAACTATAGAAAGAAAAGATTTTTTTATTGCAGGTCCTGTTCACCTTAAACAAGGTGGAGTTGGTATAATAAGCAGATACCCTATTTATATTAATGGCAAATTCGAAGGATTTTCAGCCGTTATTACTAAGCTTTCTACTTTTTTAGATGATTTAAATATTAACACCTCTGGTGATAATGACTTCATGTATCAACTTTCAAGAGTCAATTTTGAAACGGGTGAGGAAGAATTTTTCTTAGAAAATGATATGTCTTCTTATACATCCTTTGCAGTGCCCATAGAGCTTTCTTTTGGGGAATGGAAATTATACGTAGTTCCACTTCAAAAAAATTTAAATACAGCTATTTGGTTTTCGTTAATTGGTTTTTTAATAACTATTCTAAGTAGTTGGGCAGTTTGGTATTTTACAGGGCAAACTGAGCGAGTAAATAAATTAATAAATACCAAATTGGAAGAACAAGAATATGAATTAAATACAATTCATGAAACTACCAGAAAACAAATAGAAAAAAGTGAACTTTTATACCGGACTCTTACTTCAAATGCCCCAGTAGCTATTTTTAACACAAATGAAGAAGGTGAATGTACCTATGTAAATGAAGAATGGTTGAAATATTCGGGTATGGAATTTAATGATGCACTTGGGTATGGCTATACAAATGCAATATATCCAGATGATAAAGAAAGAGTTATAAACGAATGGCAGGAGGCTGTTACTAATAACAAAGAATTTCAATCTGAACTTCGATTCCTAAATAAAAATGGGAAAATAACTTGGCTCTCAGCAAAAGCAACAAAACTTGTAGATAGTAATAACAACCTGCTTGGGCATATAGGAATAGCGATTGACGTCTCTGAAAGAGTTAAAAATGAAAAAGAATTATTACATTATAAAAGAGATTTAGAGAAATTAGTACGCTTAAGAACCGATGAACTAAGTGAAAGTAAAGAGGCTTTATTAAACCTATTAGAAGATTTAAATTTACAATCCATTGAACTTGAAAAGGAAAAGATTAAGGCACAATCGGCAGATTTAATGAAATCAGCTTTCTTAGCAACCATGTCACATGAGTTAAGAACACCTATGAATTCGATTATAGGATTTACAAGTCTACTATTGAAAGAATATGCAGGTCCATTAAACCAAGAACAAGCTAAACAGTTGGCTATGGTAAAAAATAGTGGTCAACATTTATTAGGCCTCATAAATGATATTTTAGATATTTCAAAAATTGAAGCAGGAGAATTAACGGTTTCATTTCAAAAATTCGATTTTGCTGAATCTCTTATCGATATAATTGATTTTCTATCTCCACAGTTTTTAAGCAAAGGACTTGAAATTAAAACAGACATATATAAGGAAAAAATTATACTGAAAAGTGATAAAAGAAGAGTAGAGCAAGTACTACTAAACCTAATATCCAACGCAATTAAATTTTCTGAAAAGGGAACTATTTTTATTAAAGTAAATTTAGTTGATTCTATGCTTTGCACGCAAGTAATTGATGAAGGAATAGGTATAAGCAAAGAAAATTTAGATAAACTATTTGTACCATTCATTCAACTAAATGGTGGTCTTTCCCGTAGTCATGAGGGTACAGGACTAGGACTAGCTATTAGTAAAAATTTAATTGAAAAATTAGGTGGAACAATTAAAGTAGAAAGTAAATTAGGTCAAGGAAGCACATTCACTTTTTGTTTACCCTTAGAATGATAATTATATAACCCTATTAATCCAATCCAAAATAAATGAAAAAGAATATTTTAATTATAGAGGATAACAAGCAAAACATGTATATGTTGTCCTACCTTCTTGAACAAAATGGGTATAACGTTATACAAGCTTTTAGTGGAGTTGAAGGATTTCAACTGGCTCACGATTATAAGCCAGAAATTATTTTAATAGATATTCAATTACCCGATATGGATGGGTATGAGATTTGTGTTAAATTAAGACATAATGGTATCCCAAAGACCACTACAATTATAACAGTTACTTCCTATGCAATGGGAGGTGATAGAGAAAAATCTTTAGAAGCTGGAGCAGATGGTTATATTGAGAAACCTATTAATCCCGATACGTTTGTCCAAAAAATGGAAATGATACATAAAAATAAAAAATAATACGCTCAGCACTCTAGAGTACTCGCTTCAACTTATACCAAAAGATAGTTTCTTTTATTAATGTAATATAGATACAAAATTTATAAAAGAAATTATTAATCAAAAGATTTCAAAGAGTTAAAAAAGGTATTATATTTGCACCCGCATTCAGGCAAATAGCTTGATAAGGCACTCAAGGAGAAATGGCAGAGTGGTCGAATGCGGCAGTCTTGAAAACTGTTGAGGGTCACACCTCCGGGGGTTCGAATCCCTCTTTCTCCGCAATATTTAATGCTTCACATCATAGATGTGGAGCATTTTTCGTTTTACAAAGACTGAAAGCACAGCTTTCAATGGTGAAGTAAAATGGAAAATATTCCAAAGCGAAGCTTGAAGTAATTAATTGTTATGTCTTTTACCCCTTAAGGGATCATATTTATAATCCCTCTTTCTCCACAAAGCAAAAAGCCCAATTTCTAATTAGAAATTGGGCTTTCTCTTTATAAGATTGTAAAATATTGTATTCTAAAATAACCTACTAGAGACTATTTAAGTAAAATGATTATTCTTTTAACCGCGAAATTTAATTACAATCCACCTTCCAAGTCCGTCAGAGCCTGCATCAGCATCATATACAAGATCTACAAACCCTTCCCCGCTAATTGATAATTGTGATGTCGCTGCTGTTTTAATTCTATTCTTTGGTTGTGATAATAGACTATCTTCTAATATTGAAACTCCTGAAGTTTCTGAAAAATATAAAGCAATATGCCTACCATCCACTCCATCTGTAATGCCCGAAATATTGGTTCCTAACGTATAGCCATATACTCGAATAAATGTAGCTCTAGAATTATATGCACTAGGCGCCAGACCAAGGTCTAGATTTTGAATAGTTCCTCCCTGCAATGGACCAAGATTAAAGTCGCCAACTGTTCCAGATACTGGAGCCGTATTTAAACTATTGTCTGTAATTATCAAATTAGCCCCTAGATAAGTCTTGTTTAAAGTTCTTGTAGTTGTTTGACCAGCCAAGGTTATTTCATTTGAATCCCCTACGGGTAAATTAGTAATTCGTACAGTCCCAGCCACCTCTAATGTAGCTTGTGGGTTGTTGGTGCCAATTCCAACTTGAGAAATAGATTGTAATGCTAAACCAAAAACAACTACTAATATAATGTGTGATTTTTTCATAACTAATCATGTATTGAAATTAATATCCATCGTTGGCTATTTCCATCATAAATTAACTCTACACTACCGCTTCCAGCTAATGTTTCAGAGCTTGCTAGAACTTTAATTCTGTTTTGTGGTAATGAGCCTAGGCTTTTAGGGTCTGATTCATCTAGAAATACAATATTGTTTGTTACCGAGTTATAAAAAAATATATGCTGCCCATCTACTCCATCTTGGATTCCAGTAATCTTAATATTGGATGGGAGTCCCGTAACATTCAAAATTATCTTCCCTTCATTAATTTCTCCAGTCCCTAATTGTAAATCCACATTATGCGCTAGATTTCCACCAACCGTTATTATTCCAGACAAATCTATATCTCCTATCCCATAATAAATACTTCTACTTAACTCTAATTTATTATTTTCTAGAGTTAAATTATTATCCAAATTTAATATGGTAAGATTCCCCAATTCATCTGCCCCAATTAAAGATGTAGAATTATCTATTAAACTATAACCCTCAACAATTAAGTCCCCTATTATATGTAAATCTTCCTGAGGGTCTGTAGTGCCAATCCCAACTTGAGCTTGACTTACTTGTAACATAAAATAAATTAATACTAAAATTGTTGATTTCATTTTAAAAAAATTTAAAGTGATTACCTTATCTATCCTCGCAGATTTACTAAAATCCATTTCTGAATGGACGCATCATAAATAAACTCAGCCATGCCAATATTATTTATACTCACATTTGATCCACTACCCGTAATAATTTGATTTTCTATATTACTAGCTGAGTTCAAATTATAAAATGTTACACTTTGATTTTGAGAGTTAAAATAATATACTATACGACCATCATATCCCCCACTAAATCCTGTAACTGTATAACCTGCTGTTTCACCCGTAAATCTAATTACAGCTTTGTCACTATTTATATCTCCTAATCCAATATCATAATTATTATATTGGCTAATTCCACTAGTTAATGATTGGTCAATATCTCCAATAAGAAATATGTTGGGATCAACAGTTTCTGTCACTTCAAGGGTACCATCTGTAATGTTGAATGCCTCTCCTAATTCAAACTCTCTTGCACCACCATTCTCTAAAACACCTACCAATCTTGTTGGGGTAACAGACAGCTTTGGCTCAAACATAAAGTTTCCATTTACATGTAAAGTAGCAAGGGGATCTATGGTATTAATACCAACCCCCTGAGCATGTAAAACACAAAAGGGGATTATTGTGATAATGAGTAGAAAATATTTCATAATCGTTTAATTTCTACAACAAACCTATATGAATATTCTTACAATAAAAAGATTATTTCAAATTATTAATCGCTCAAAAGCACAGAATATCGATGAAATACACGTTTTTTTTACTTTGACTATTGTTTTTGCTAAAAATTAATAACAAATTGAATTAAATTTCTAATTTCTAGTCAAATAATTCAATAATAAATCATTCCATTTATGTAAGAATATGAGAATTAGAATTTTATAATTTGAAGCTACTTTATTATAATCCTTATATTTGATCTTTCACAAATTAAAAATGAAGAAGCATCACCTAATCTATTTTCTACTACTCTTTTCAATAAATATATTTTCACAAGATTATAAACCTCTCTTAGATACTTATAACGAATGGAATGTGAGATTTTGTTACGCAGGTTTATGCGATACAGATGTATATTACACCAATGGAGATACTCTTGTGGATGGAATGAACTTTAAAGTCCTTGACGGTTACCATTATATTTCTAGAGGATTCTTATTACGAGAAGATGTAGCTTCAAAAAAAGTATTTTTAAAGGCTTTTTTACCAAATGGAACATACGATTACTTGCTATATGATTTCTCTCTTGAAGTGGGTGACTCCATTGATATGAAAAACCCCATTACACCCTTTCCAGAAGATGCAGGGTATTTTAAAGTAGATTCTATTATACCACGACCCTTAGTCGACGGAAATACTTATGACCATTTTTATTTTTCTCCTTCAGCATCTAACACTGTTAGCACTAATAATGCTATTTGGGTAGAAGGTGTTGGGTCGCTATCCATTATTACAGCGCCAAGTGGAGATCCCGATATTGATGGTGTGGGACGTGTAGCTTGTGTCTTTAAAAATGGTGAATCCTTTTATTCAGATTTAGATATTATTGATGAATGTGAGCCTTTTTTTATTCTTGATTCGCCTAAGTATACTTTTGAAAGGAGTTCCATCAAAGCAATAGCAACTCCTGAAAAAAACATCTTTGAAATAATAAATATCGAAAGCTTTTCAGCTATCGAATTCTACGATTTAAAGGGTGTTCATTTGGATACCTTCGAGAATAACAATCAAAATTCAATTCAAATAGACGTTTCAAAACACCCTTCAGGAATTTATTTACTAATCTTAAATTCCCAAACAAACAGAAGAGAAACACTAAAAGTTGTTATTGAATAATATTCTTGTAATTCTTTTACCTCTTAAATCTTCTAATTATTAACCCCAGAGGTTTATCGTATGTAAAGTAGCTCATCATCCAGCCTAAAAAGGCTACAAGTTTGTTTCTAAATCCTACCAAAGACATAATATGAATAAACATCCACACCAACCAGGCAAAGGTGCCTTGAAATTTCCAATTAGGTAAATCAACAACCGCTTTCCTTCTACCTATGGTGGCCATTGTTCCTTTGTCTTTATAGGTAAATGGTTTAAAAGATTTTCCGCTTATACTGTTTAAAATATTTTTCGCCAAATGTTTACCCTGTTGCTGTGCCACAGGGGCTAACATGGGTAATCCCATCGGGTTTTCAGCAGTTATACCAGCAGCTACATCGCCAATGGCATAAATATCCTTCGCATCTAAAACTTGATTAAATTCATTAACCGAAATTCTATTGCCCCCAATAATAGAAGTACTTGGCAATCCCTCAATAGGAGCTCCTTTTACACCTGCAGTCCAAATAACCGTATCTGTAGAAAAAGTAGTATTGTTAGGAAGTAATAATACACTTCCATCATATCCATTAACACGAGTATTTAAAAATATATTTACCCCCAAGTCTTTTAGATACTCATAGCTTTTCTTTGAAGATTCTTCAGACATAGCGCCCAATAACTTTGAGCTAGCTTCGTAAAGATTAATATTCATTTTTGAAGTATCTAATTCTGGGAAGTCCTTCGGAATAACATAGCGTTTCATTTCGGCTAAAGCACCTGCCAATTCAATGCCTGCAGGTCCTCCTCCTACGATGGCAATGTTTAATACTTCGGGTAAATCTTGAGTTTCGTTGGATAGTGCTTTTTCAAGGTTTTGAAACAAAAAACTTCGAATGTCTAACGCATCAGGAATAGACTTCAACGTGAGTAATTTATCCTTGATGGGTTCAAAATTGAAGTAATTATTTTGAGCACCCGTAGCAATAATTAAATAATTATATTCTATTTCACCAATTGAAGTAGTTATCTTTTTTTCGGAAATACTCACAGAATGCACCTTCGCCATTCTAAACCTTACATTTTTGTAACTTCTAAAAATCCTTCGCACAGGATAAGCAATACTATAAGGCTCCAAACCACCAGTGGCAATTTGATACATTAGAGGTTGAAAATTGTGAAAGTTATTTTGATCAATCAATAAAACATCAACAGCTTTGTTTTTAAAGCACTTTGCCATGGCAATACCACCAAATCCAGCACCAATAATGACAACTTTTGGAAGAACTTTTCTCATTTTATAGTAGCAATTTTTGAGGTCAAACTTACTACCATAAAGGTACGTGATTTAATTTTTTTGAAATAAAAAAAGGCTCGATATAACGAGCCTTTTTATCTTAGAAATTACGATTTAGTTTTTCACAAATTTCTTGCTTCCAAGAACTCTATTGTTATCGATAACTACAACGTTATAAATTCCAGTTCCAAAGTTACTAATGTCAACGTAACCTCTTTCGAAAGCAGCCTCATCTGTCATTAAAGTACGTCCAAGCATATCTATAATTTGAATGCTATAGTTTTCTCCATCTTCTGAAGATAAATTAATTATGTCAGTAGCTGGATTTGGATATAATGCGATTTTTGAAGTATCAAAATCATCCACTCCAAGAGGAGCTGATGGTAATTCTACAAGTCCTCCAGCAGCGCCAGTTGAAACCCATAAACCGAAAGCTGGACCATCACTATTGTTAGTTGGGTCTAGAAATCCAGATGCTAAAACGACTAAAGCAGCTCCATCTAGTCCTAGAGTCGATAAAGGTGCGCCATAAGCAGCTACTCCAGATCCTCCTGCAGCATTTACTTGTAATACATAATCTGCTGTTGGTAATTCTAAATATCCTGCGTACTCAGAATAAGATATGTTTTCAACTAAATATCCTGCACCCACACCAGTTTCTAAAACGTCAACTGCTGGTGCGTCTGTAGAACCGTGGTATACTAACACATCGGTGTTTGCAGGATCAGTTGCAGTTTCACGACCCATATCGTAAACAGCTAATCCAAATGCTGGAGCTGGATCATATCCCGTTGCACTTACAATTCCTGTAGCAATTACAACGTATGTTTCACCATCGGCTAAAGTCACTGGGAATGTAGCAATGGCATCCCCTGCTCCAGTACTAGTTGAAGGAGCAATACCTATAACAACTTCAACTCCAGCAGGAAAGTCGATATAACCTGTTTCAGTTCTAAATGCAAAATCATCTACTGCAAGCGCATCATCAAGATAGACATCTACTACTGCTGCTGCTGCATCTGCAGAGTTGTGTATTACGTTTACACGAGCTTGAGAAAAGGCCATTTGTACAGTGGCCATTGTAAATAAAGTAAAGAGTAATTTTTTCATAATAGTTTTTGTTTAATGTTTACGGTTCAAACTTAAACAAAATATTTTTAATCATCTTTAAAGGTTTATTTAATTAATAAATATTTAACGCTTTAGCTACTTCAAATAATTGATTTTGTATCTGTTAGCATATAAGTAGATAGAATCGATATAGATTTTATATTTTTTTTATGAAACCCAGATTGAAGTATATGTATATTTATACCTTAATATTTAGAAAATGAAAAACATCTTTTTTTTACTTCTTACGCTTGGTTTAGTTTCGTGTAATTCTGCACAATCAAATTATACAGCTACCAAGAATATGTCTCGGGTAGATTATGCCAACACTATTACAGCCGAAGACCTTAAAACACATCTCTACAAGTTTGCCGATGATAAAATGCAAGGAAGAATGACTGGAGAACCGGGTCAAAAAATGGCGGCAGAATATTTAAAAAACTTTTATGTTGCTGAAGGCATTGCTTCACCGTATGAAAATGATAATTACTTTCAAGACATCCCTGCCGATTATTTTGGAAGAATGAAAGAACCAAAACCTTCTGAAAATGTGGTAGCCTTTATTAAAGGTTCTGAAAAACCAAACGAAATTATTGTGCTTTCTGCACACTACGACCACGTAGGGGAACACGATGGTGAGATCTATAACGGTGCGGACGATGACGGTAGTGGTACAGTTTCGATGCTAGAAATAGCACAAGCCTTTCAAAAAGCAGTAAAAGATGGAAATAGACCAAAACGTTCTATTCTATTTTTACACGTAACAGGTGAAGAGATTGGATTATATGGATCAAAGTATTACACAGAAAACCCAATTTTTCCATTAGAAAATACTGTTTGTAACTTAAATACAGATATGATAGGTCGAATTGATCCAGATAAAAAGGACAATCCTAACTACATTTACCTTATTGGAAGTGATAAACTAAGCCAAGAACTACACGATGTGTCTGAAATGGTAAACAAAGAATACATAAATCTAGAATTGGATTATACTTTTAATGATGATAATGATCCTAATCGCTTTTACTACCGAAGTGACCACTATAACTTTGCAAAAAATAATATTCCCGTAATATTTTATTTTAATGGTGTTCATGAAGATTATCACAAACCCACAGATACTCCCGATAAAATTGAATATGAACTCATGGCAAAACGTGCGCAATTAATATTTCAAACCACTTGGGAAATAGCAAACCGTGAGGGAAGAATTACCGCAGATAAGCTATAATTAGAATTTACAGTAGTTATCAAAACAAAAAAAGCTCCTCATTTCTGAGGAGCTTTGTGCTTTTGGGTGGAAGACCGGGTTCGAACCGGCGACCTCTTGAACCACAATCAAGCGCTCTAACCAACTGAGCTACAACCACCATATACTATTTCGCTAAATAAGCGGGTGCAAATATAATTGAATTTGCAACTATCTACAATAGTTTTAAAAAATTAAATTAAATCTTCCAACGTATTCACTCCAACAGGTCGCTCAACGGTAAAGCCTTCTGCATATTCTGTACCAATAAGACGCCCTAAGTTCTGATTTCTATAACTCAGGCTATCCATGGTATTTTTCGAAGAAATAGGTGTTTCTGGCTCATTACTATTTTCATCATAAAACTGACTTTTATAAGCAAAAACTGCTTCCAACTTCTTCTCCATAAATCCGGTTACATCTACCACAAAGTCTGGCGTAATTTCATTCCATTGTATATAATGAAATACGTGTTTGGGTCGCCAAGCCCCTTGATTATTCCCCTCATGGTAGGTTTCAATTTTGCGAAGTCCACTCAAGAAGCACGCATCACTAACCAATTTACTCCCTTTCCCATGGTCAATATGCCTATCTTCTATAGCATTGCATAGAACAATTTCTGGACGATACTTTCTTATTAACTTAACAACTTCCAGTTGTGTAACGAGGTTATTTTCAAAAAAGCCATCTGCAAATTCTAGATTATGTCGCAAGGACACTCCTAAAATCTTTGCAGCTTCTTGTGCTTCTTTGTCTCGAATTTCGGCACTTCCTCTTGTACCCAATTCCCCTCTGGTTAAGTCTATAATACCTATTTTTTTACCTAATGAAATTTCTTTGGCAAGGGTAGCACCACAACTCATTTCTACATCATCGGGATGCGCTCCAATTGCTAAAATATCTAACTTCATACCTTTTGTGTTTGTTTTTTTGCAACCGCTTCAAAAGCTTGTTCCAAATCGGCTATTAAATCATTTTTGTCTTCTATTCCCACCGAAAAACGTAACAATCCATCTGCAATTCCTTGACGTTTTCTTTCTTCTGCAGATAACAACGCATGGGAAGTTTTTGCTGGAGAAAGTATGGTTGACTCAACGCCTGCTAAACTCATAGATTGTTTAATCATCAATAACTTTTCCATAAAGACCTGCGCATCTATTGATTGGACTAACTCAAATGAAAGCATTCCCGTGTAACCATACATTTGTCTCCTTGCAATTTTATAATCGGGGTGTGACTTTAATCCTGGATAATATACTTTTGAAACCATAGGGTGAGCATCCAACCATTTAGCCATCTTTTTAGCATTTCTATTTTGGGCTTTTACCCGAATGCCCATCGTTTTAATGCTTCGCTCAAGCAACCATACAGTATAATCACTTAGACTTCCGCCTAAATTTTTACCCAAATTCCAAATGCTATCCATATGTTCCTTTGATGCCGCCACAGCGCCTGCACAAATATCACTATGCCCTCCCATATATTTGGTGGCACTGTGAATCATGATATCAATACCAAAATCGGCTGGGTTTTGATTAATTGGCGAAGCAAACGTATTGTCAATCATTGAAACTAGATTGTGTTTTTTTGCAAGTTTCGAAATCATTTCCAAATCGGTAATCAACATTAAAGGATTGCTTGGCGTTTCAACATAAATAACCTTCGTATTCGGTTTTATTTTTGAAGCAAAATCAGCTTCAGAAAAACCATCGGTAAAATCGAATTCAATTCCGTATTTCGGAAACTCTTCTACCATAAAATTATACGCACCCCCATAAATCGTTTTTTGAACGACCACATGATCTCCACTTCGCAAAAAAGCCAGTAATGCTGTACTTACCGCCGCCATTCCGCTACCGAAAATCATCCCCGCCTCACAATGCTCTAAAGCAGCTATTTTCTTCCCTAATGCCTCTTGATTAGGGGTGTTAAAATATCTTGGATATCGTTTAATCTCCACATTTTCGTAGGCATACGAGCTGGACATATACAATGGAGATATGGCTCCTTTAAACTGCTCGTCTTTTATTTCACCAACGTGCGTGCAAATAGTATTGACCCCTATTTTTTTTGATATCATGAGTGCGACTTTTAGTGAGTTAAATGTATAAAATCCTATTCAGGTTTGCTATCTTTGAATGATGAAACTTTTGTTAATAAACATAAAAGAACTGCTTCAAGTTCGTGAAAATCCTCCTTCTAAAGTTAGCGGAAAGGAAATGAACCACCTCCCTACTCTTAAAAATGCTTGGTTACTCATAAAAGACAAAAAGATTGAAGATTTTGGGAGTATGGATAATCCTCCCAAGGGAAAATTCACTCAAATTTTAGACTGTACTGGACGAATTGTTCTTCCTACTTGGTGCGATAGCCACACGCATATTGTGTATGCGGGCAATCGTGAACAGGAATTTGTAGATAGAATCAACGGGCTCACCTACCAAGAAATAGCCGAAAAAGGTGGTGGGATTGTAAATAGTGCTAAAAAACTTCAAGAAACTTCTGAAAAAGAATTGTTTCGTCAGTCGGCTGAGCGTTTGGAAGAAGTAATCTATATGGGAACCGGCGCCATCGAAATTAAAAGTGGCTACGGACTTACTACCGAAGCCGAATTAAAAATGCTTCGGGTAGCTAAAAAATTGGCTAAAAAATACCCCATCGACATAAAGACAACCTTTCTCGGGGCACATGCATTACCTACCGAGTTTAAAAATAATAAAGATGGATACCTGGACTTAGTTTGTAACGAAATGCTTCCGAAGATTGCCGAAGAAAAACTCGCCAATTATATCGATATCTTTTGTGAAGAAGGCTATTTTTCTGTAGCCGATACGGAACGCATCCTTTCCGAAGGCGCAACATACGGACTTATTCCTAAAATCCACGTAAATCAATTTAACGCCATTGGCGGTGTCGCAGCAGGAGTAAAACACAAGGCTTTAAGTGTGGACCATTTAGAACTTATTACTGATGAAGACATTAAGGCACTACAAAATTCTGAAACCATGCCCGTAGCCTTGCCCGGATGTTCTTTCTTTTTGAGTATCCCTTATACACCGGGAAGACGCATTATTGATGCAGGATTACCCTTGGCGTTGGCAACCGATTTTAACCCAGGTTCCTCCCCTTCTGGAAATATGAATTTTGTCGTAGCCGCTGCCTGTATTAAAATGAGACTCACACCCGAAGAAGCCATTAACGCAGCCACCCTCAACGGTGCGTATGCCATGGGTTTAAGTGATTCTCATGGAAGTATTACCAAGGGTAAAGCGGCCAGTGTAATCATTACGGAAGAAATTCCATCGTATAGTTTTTTACCGTATTCGTTTGGGACAGACTACATCAATCAAGTAATTCTTAACGGAAGGCTGTTATGAGTTTGGTAAAGTTTTACTCGAAAGAAGATATATTAAAATTAGTTCGAAAACGTGAGGGCGAAAGTAAATTTGGCGAAGGGTTAGCAACTGTTTCCTATTGGGAAAATTTAAAAGAACTGACGGCAAAGTATGTATTAGTTGGTATTCCTGAGGACATTGGCGTTCGTGCCAATTATGGAAATCCAGGGACAGCACAAGCCTGGGAAGCTGCCTTAACGGTACTCTGTAATATTCAGAAAAATGAATATACCAAAGCCGAAAATCTAGCTGTATTAGGCGAAGTGGATTGCGAGAATGAAATGAAAAGTGCTTCTCGCCTTTCTTCCAAAGAAGAAAACTACTATGAAAAATTAGGGGAATTAGTAGAAGTCATTGATGAAAAAGTGGCTTCTGTAATAGAAAAAATTCTGAACGCAGGAAAATTTCCAATCATCATTGGCGGGGGTCACAACAATAGCTACGGAAATTTAAAAGGTGCTTTTAAAGCCTTCGGAAAAGCCATCCATTGTTTAAATTTTGATGCCCACACCGACTTTCGTGCCTTGGAACATCGTCATAGCGGGAACGGATTTTCCTATGCCTTTGAAGAAGGCTATTTAGATCGATATTACACTTTCGGAATTCATAGAAATTATACCTCCCAATTTGTATTTGATAGGCTTCAGCTTCATGTGGATAGAATTCAATTTAGCCTTTTTGAAGATATTGAGATAAACAATAACATCCCTTATCAAAAAGCTATTAAATCGGCTGAAAGCTTTGTCACAAAAGCCCCTTTCGGACTAGAGTTGGATTTAGACGCCTTAGAAGATATGGGCAGTAGCGCTATGACTCCGGGAGGGTATTCTATCAACGATGCGCGAAAATTTATTACGTATTTTTCAAAAAAAGAACACTGTGTGTATCTTCATATTTGTGAAGGAGCGCCAGGCTTAGGAAGTTTTCCTGCACAAGTGGGAAAAACCATTTCCTTTTTAATTTCAGATGTGATTGCTTAAACATATAACCAAAAAATTATGCAGAAACAATTAATTGAATGTGTCCCAAATATTAGCGAAGGACGCGATGCAGCAAAAATAAAAGCCATTTCAGAAATTGTTGAAACCGTAGAAGGTGTCAAATTATTGGACGTTGACCCTGGAAAAGCAACTAATAGAACCGTGATTACTTTTGTAGGAGAGCCCGAGCCTGTGATTGAAGCTGCATTTCGGCTCATTAAAAAAGCATCCGAATTAATTGACATGAGCAAACATAGCGGAGCGCATCCTCGCTTTGGTGCAACCGATGTGTGTCCGTTGGTGCCTATTGCTAACATCACTTTGGAAGAAGCGGCAACGTATGCCCATAGATTAGGAGCACGCGTTGGAAAAGAATTAGGCATACCCGGTTATTATTATGAAAAAGCTGCTACTGAAGAAAAACGTAAAAATCTTGCCAATTGTCGCTCTGGCGAATACGAAGGACTAGCAAAAAAATTGGTTGACCCACAATGGAAACCCGATTTTGGCCCAGCCGAATTTAACGACAAAGTAGTCAAAAGTGGTGTCACAGCTATATCTGCGCGTGATTTTTTAATTGCCTATAATGTCAATTTAAATTCCACTTCCACCCGAAGAGCCAATGCCATCGCATTTGATATAAGAGAAGCGGGACGCACCAAAAGAGAGGGCAATCCTATTACGGGAAAACCAGTGTTGGATAAAAATGGAGAGCCTGTTCGTATTCCTGGGAAGTTAAAAGCGGTAAAAGGTATTGGCTGGTATATTGAAGAATATGGGATTGCACAGATTTCGTACAATCTTACCAATATTTCCATCACTTCTATGCATGAAGTTTTTGATGAAACCTGCAAAGCCGCTATCGATAGAGGCTTACGAGTTACGGGTTCAGAATTGGTGGGATTGGTGCCTTTAAAAGCCATGCTAGATGCTGCCGATTACTTTTTAGTGAAACAGGAACGCTCTTTGGGAATTTCAGAAAAGGAAAAGATAAAAATTGCGATAAAGTCTTTGGGGTTAGATGACTTAAAACCCTTCCATCCTGAAGAACGCATCATAGAATATTTGCTGAAAGACGACACCAAAAAACTCATCGATTTTAAACTCGATGACTTTGCCGATGAAACCGCTGGCGAATCGATGGCGCCGGGAGGCGGATCTATCAGTGCGTATGTAGGTGCTTTGGGCGTTTCATTGGGGACCATGGTTGCCAACTTATCGGCACACAAAGCAGGTTGGGATGACAAATGGGAATTTTTTTCAAAGTGGGCGGAAAAAGGACAAGCGTATAAAGAAAAACTACTGTTTTTGGTAGATGAAGATACTAACGCTTTTAATAAAATTATAGATGGTTTTAGAATGCCAAAGGGTAGTGAAAAAGAAATTGAAGCACGTAAAAAAGCCATTGAAGAAGCCACCAAATACGCAACCGAAATTCCGTTTCAGGTGATGGAAACAGCCTACCAATCTATCGAGGTGGCAAAGGCAATGCTTCAGGATGGGTTACAAAGCTCATTGTCTGATGCTGGCGTGGGCATCCTATGTGCTAGAGCTGCTGTGGTAGGTGCTTATTTTAATGTCCGTATTAATGCAAAGGATATAAAAGACCGAGTTTTTGCCGACGAAATTCTTTCAAAAGCAAAAACTATTTACGAAAACACCTTAAAAATTGAATTGGAAACCATCGCGTTCATTGATAGTAAAATGTAGTATGGCACTAAAGATTGTCCCCTTTCAGCAAAAATATGCGCAAGCCTTTTACGATTTAAATATTGAATGGCTAGAGACCTATTTTTACGTAGAAGATTTTGATAGAGAAGTGTTAAGTAAACCGCAACAATATATTTTAAACCGTGGCGGACATATCTTTTTTGCTGTAGAAAACGAAACTGTTTTGGGTACCGTTGCTTTAATGCCACATAACGAAGAGTTTTTTGAACTCACCAAAATGGCTGTAGTCCCCGAAGCCCGAGGAAAAAACATTGGACAGCAATTAATGCAATACTGTATCGATTTTGCAAAGGATCATACCTTTAATTTAATGTTGTATTCCAACACCAAACTGGAAAATGCCATTTATATTTATAGAAAATACGGCTTCTTGGAAATTCCAGTAGAATCTAATAGTCCGTATAAACGCAGTAATATTAAAATGATTCTTCGGTTAAATAAAAAATCATGAAAACTCCTGTACTTGTTGAACAAAAATTTAATGTGCCTAGTAAGGAAGTCTGGGAGGCAATTACTGTCCTAGATAAAATGCACACATGGTATTTTAATAACATTCCAGCGTTTACAACGGAAGTAGGTTTTGAAACTGCCTTTTTAATTGAAAATGAAGGAAGAAGCTTTACACACCTCTGGAAAATTACGGAAGTAATCCCTTTCAAAAAAATTACATACGAATGGCGTTTTAACGAATATCCATCGGTTTTAGGAACAGTTTCTTTTGAAATTTTTGAAGAACAAAAAGGCACAAAGCTTAGGGTAACCAATTACGGCATTGAAACTTTCCCAAGAAATGTGCCAGAATTTACTAGAGAAAGTTGCCAAGCTGGGTGGGAATATTTTATAAATCAGAATTTAAAAGAGTTTTTAGATGCATAGAAGAAAGTTCATTTTTTTAGTAGTAGTACCGATTGTTTTATTTTTTTCTGGAAATTTTTCAGCCACAGCACAAATTAGTGGAAAGTTTTATCAAGATGGCTATCCCTACCCTTTGGTGAAAATTTATTTTGATGACATAAAGCCCAAGGTGAGTAGTGATTTTGAGGGTAACTTTTCATTAAAAATTCCGCAGGATTCCATCTCTAACACCCTAGTTTTAAGCTATAACGGAATTAACCTTCATATTGTTAATTGCCCATTGGAGGCTTCAGCAAAACTAGATTTAGGAAAAGTTATTCTTCCAAAATATAAACAACTCACTATTGAAGAATACAAACAACTAAAGCGTAGAGAACGGAAGCAATGTCGCCCGTTATATCAAGGAAGCACCCTAATGGGATACGAAAGTAACCAACAGTTGGAATCGAATGCTTTGCAGCTTCACTGTAAAGAAGGTAATGTTGTACCGTACACCTATGACAAAAAACAAAACTACTTTATTATTTCTTGGGAAAACTTTGTTGGATGTTAGTAAAAATGAAAGTATCGATATAAAAAAAGCACCCAATGGGTGCTTTTTTAAAATTGAAAACTAATTTTTAGTTCTCTTTATTTTTTTCAAAATCTGATAGTTTTGAATCATTTTCATCAAATTTCTTTTCAGCTTTATCTATTGAGGCTTCCAACTTTTTAATTTGGGCTTCGGCCTTAACAATTTTAGCTTCTTTAGCGGCAATTTCTTCTTTAGATAAAGAACCCTCTTCTTTTGCAGCATCTAATTTTGCTCGAGCGGCAGCCACTTTAGCATTGGCATTTTCTACCATTGCTTTTCTGTTATCAAGGCTCTTTCTTCTATTGCTAATACTAGCTTTTGTTGCAGAAACTTTTTCATTTTTAATAGCAACTGTTGGCTTTCCTTTATTTACTTGGGTATCTGCTTTTGGTTTTTCTTTAGGTTTTAAAGAGGCACTGCTGCTAGACTCACTATCGTTTCCTGCAGAACTAGAAGCACCTTCTTTAATAGTAGTCTGGTTAGCAGCTTTTATTTCATTTATTTTAGCCATCATCTCTTCCTTAAGTTTGGCCTGTTCCTTGGGATCTTTTGTACTTCTTATTTTTTTTGAGTATGCGTTTTTTATTTTTTTAATTTCATCATCTGTATTATCTCCCTTGTTAATAGCATCTTTTTTTATTTGGTCTGGAGTACCATTTACAGTACTACCCGACTCTTTCAACGAACCTTTAGTAGCATCTAGTTTTTCATCAAAATCACTTTTCTGATCTTTAACTTTATCAGCAGCTTTTAGACTACTAGGAGCATCTTTTTTAACTACCTTATCTTGAGCATTTGCAGTAGTCAATCCAAGTGCTAGGAAAAACACTACTACTATTTTTAATGTGCTATTTTTCATTTTATTTAAATTTTATTGTTTTTTATTTAATTATATGCTGTCTAATTCTTTAAGAGTTTCTTCTAATTCATCAGCATTAGATTTAACCTCTTCAGATATGGTTTCAATCTCTGTTTCAATGTTTTCAACCTCTTCAATGGCTGCGTTCAATTCGGCCTCTTCTTTTGCAGTATCCCTACAAGAGATAAACGCTACAAAAAGCAATGCCAAAAAGATTTTTGTTACAAGTTTCATAGTTTTTTAGTTATGTTATACTGTTCAAATCTACAACTTTAAAACTATTTATAATAAAAAAACATACCCCTGTATTTTCTAATTGAAAAAACGAGAGGTATGCTCAACAGCTAACTAAACAACCAAACAAATAATCAAACTATTTTGCCTGATTACTTATATAACAGTTCAAAAACAATTTTCCCTACCCAAAAACCGACAATTTTTAATTTTTAGCTGGGGTAAAAAATCCGAAAGCGTATCTTTGCATCTTTAAAAGGCAAAATAGAAGATGAAGATTTCTTACAACTGGCTCAAAAAATTCATTAAAGTAGATCAAAGTCCTGAAGAAACAGGCGAATTACTTACCGATTTAGGTCTCGAAATTGAAGGAATTGAAGCATTTACTTCTATCCCTGGTGGTCTTGAGGGCATTGTTGTAGGCCATGTGCTAGAATGTATTCAACATCCTAATGCCGACCGACTAAAACTCACCAAAGTAGATATAGGTGAAGCAGCACCCTTACAAATAGTATGCGGCGCGCCCAATGTGGCTGTGGGTCAAAAAGTACCTGTAGCAACCATAGGAACTACCTTATACGATGCCGAAAAAAATCCTTGGACTATAAAAAAAGGGAAAATACGAGGGGAAGAAAGCCAAGGAATGATCTGTGCCGAAGATGAACTACATATTGGAACAAGTCACGACGGGATTATGGTGTTAGATTCCCAATTAAAGCCTGGCACTCTTTTTTCTGAAGTCATCGGTATTGAAAATGATCATATCTTCGAAATTGGACTTACCCCTAACCGTGCCGATGCCATGAGCCATTGGGGCGTTGCAAGAGATTTACGTGCTGGATTGCTTCAAAAAGGGATTTCATTAGAATTAATCACCCCATCCACAAGTAGTTTTCATGTAAACAACCGTTCCTTAAAGATGGATGTTTCGGTTGTAAACAATGAGTTAGCCCCTCGTTACTGCGGAATTACCATAAGTGGTTTAAAAGTAGAGGGCTCCCCTACTTGGCTTCAAAATAGGTTAAAATCTATTGGACTTTCCCCAATAAATAATGTGGTGGATATCACCAATTATATTCTACACGAATTAGGACAACCGCTTCACGCCTTTGATGCTAGTAAAATAAATGGCGGAAAAGTGATTGTAAAAACGCTCCCAGCTGGAACAGTTTTTACAACTCTTGATGGAGTAGAACGCAAACTAGACAAGGAAGACCTTATGATTTGTGATGCCGAAAAGCCTATGTGTATTGCAGGTGTTTTTGGAGGTATCAATAGTGGTGTTACAGAAACAACTACGAGTATCTTTTTGGAAAGTGCCTATTTTAATCCTGTTAGTATTAGAAAAACGGCTAAAAGACACGCACTCAATACCGATGCTTCTTTCAGATTTGAAAGAGGGATAGACCCAAACATTACAGAATATGCCTTGATGGTAGCCGCTATTATGTTGGAAGAAATTGCAGGTGGAGAAATTAGTAGTGACGTGGTTGATATTTACCCAAAAAAGATTGAAGACCATCAGGTTTTCTTGAGTTATGAAAACACCACAAAACTTATTGGTGAAGAAATTCCTCGAGAAACCATTAAACAAATACTTACCTCGCTCGAAATAAAGATTAATAACGTCACCGAAACAGGAATTGGAATCACCATTCCAGCCTATAGAAATGATGTTACGCGAGAGGCAGATGTGATAGAAGAAGTGCTACGCGTGTATGGTTATAACCGTATTAAAACCTCCACAAAGCTCAATGCTTCTATGGCTTCTATTAAAAGAATTGAAGACTACAAAGTACAAGACAAAGTGGGCGGCCAGTTAACGGCATTAGGGTTTCACGAAATGCTCAACAATTCGCTATCTAACGAAGCCTATTACAAGCATACCCAAACCTTACACCCAGAACATTTGGTTAAAATGCTGAATCCGTTAAGCAAGGATTTGGAGGTCTTACGTCAGTCGATGTTGTTTGGCGGATTAGAATCTTTGGCTTTTAACGCGAACCGAAGAATTGAAAACATTAAACTCTTTGAGTTTGGAAAGACCTATCATCAATTTCCAAACAATCGAGAGGAACACAAGCATCTTTCGCTTATTGTTTCGGGAAATAAAACAAATGATACTTGGGCATTTCCTTCACAAAAAACCAGCTTCTTTTATCTAAAAGGCGTGGTGCAATCTATTTTACAAGGGCTTGGTATTACTGGGTATGCTGAAAGTGAATTAAAAAACGATATTTTTTCGGAAGGAATTTCGCTTCAGAAAAACAAAAAGCTTTTAGTAGAATTCGGAATTATTTCAAAAAAGATTGCCAAACATTTCAGTATTGAATCTGAAGTATTATACGCAGATTTCCACTGGGATCAAGTGCTGCAAGAGCTTACAGGTAGCGATGTGCAAGTGACTTCTATTCCGAAATTTCCAAAAGTGAAACGCGATTTTGCCTTGTTGCTTGACAACGAAGTCCGTTTCGAAAATTTAAAATCGGCTGCATTACAAACAGAAAAGAACTTATTAAAAGAAGTGTCTTTGTTTGATGTGTATATGGGTAAAAATCTTCCGAAGGGTAAAAAGAGTTACGCGCTTAGTTTTACTATTCAGGATGAAAACAAAACACTTACCGATAAGCAGATTGACAAAATCATGGCAAAGCTTCAGCAAACATTTGAAAAGGAGTTTGGCGCCACGCTTCGATAAAAAAAAGAGCAGCCCGAAGGCTACTCTAGTGTAGGTAAATTCACATTAACCAATACGATTTGGGAAACCATAGCAGTGGCTAATTATAATCCAATAAATTATGTACTTCTATAAACGAAATTAAAGACCACTTGGTTTTTGAATACTAGCTTTTTCTACCTATCTTATACATTACAAAAAAAAACAATACGATGAAAAGAATATACACAGGCCCCTCTCTAGTTGCCAAAAGATTGATTGCCGAACTCAACGAAATTGGCATACAACCCGTGGAACGTAACGATTTAAATAGTGCATCCATTGCGGGTTTTGCAGGAGCTGTGCCCGACCAATCACAGTTATTTATTAGAGAAGATGAGTACGAAAAAGCTGCCGATATTATTACTGCCTTTATCGAAAATAACGGCTAGTCTTCTTAAGCTATAAACAATCCATTTTTTTATAAATGTTAGTAAAAAGCTAACAAGTGTTAGGTAAATTCGAACATCTGTTAGGTAAACTCGAACACGTGTTAGAAAAAATCTAACTCCAGTTAGGTAATTTCGAACCTCTGTTAGGTAAAATCGAACACGTGTTAGAAAAAGTCTAACTCCTGTTAACAAAAAACTAACTCTGGTTAGGAAAAAGCTAACTCGGGTTAGGAAAAAGCTAACTTGGGTTAGAAAAAAACTAACTTTTTAGTGTAAGCAATCGTAAAACGGGAAAAATAGTATATTAGCATATATAGGAGAAATATCACACAGGTTGATATTTACTAGTTGTGAGCAAGCTGAAAAAACCAAATCTGAATGTTTGAATTCCTTAAGAAAAAGAGATTATCAAAAGAAGACAAGTTCTGGAAATACTTTGAGAGGAATAAAAAATCGCTTGAGGAATTTATTAATTCTGACTTATCTGATTACACAGCTTATAATAATCTGACAGATACAATTCACAAATATTCTGAATTGATATTCCCAGAAATAACTCAAAACAGTGATGGAAAGTTCGTTTTGATTATAACACCAGACGGAAAACCAAGCGGGATTCCTGACGTCGAAAAACTATACAACTCAAAACCTGAAATTGAAAACTGGATTGTCGAAAAATTTAGACAACCAAAAGACGATTTGAAATTTGAATATGACGGACTTGAATATCCGAGTTCGGACGTTGAAATTATTCCTGAATTCGTGAATGAAGAGGGAAAAGTAGATATTCGAGTTTATATAAAGAATATGAATTTGGACAAAGAAAAGTACCAAACTATGGCTTGGCTTTATTTGGATAACATACTCGGCGAATTTAATTCAATTACGAAAATAAGATACGCCGATTTTTTTCATTTGGACGAAGGACAAATAGTTAGAGACAGCATATCGATTTTGGAATTGAGAAAAAGGATTGATAAAGAAATATATAATGTTGAATAAAAAGCCAGCTCACAACAACGTGTATAGCTCATTGCGGCTGAATTCCTAATCGGAATTCATTGCAATTTGCTATCTTTCGGTTACGGTGGAAAATCATAGCTGATTTTCCGCAACAAGCCATACACAAACACGTTGTACACAATGATGAAAAAACTACTTATTGTATTCATTCTGACTTTTGCAATTTTAGCTTGTAGAGAAAATTCCACCGAATTTAATCAGAATGAAATAATTGAGTATTATCCACACAATCCAAAAGTAGTTTTTAAAAAAATAATTCATAAAACTGACTTCGATAGTGTTTACTTTTATTACGACAATGGAGCTTTATTTAAAAAAGGAAAACAATATAGAGAAAATCAAAAATTTGGAATTTGGCAATTATATGACAAAGAAGCGAACTTAAGAGAAATCCGGGAATGGTTTACAATAAATGGTAAATCAAGGGCAAATCGAGTTTGGCACTTAAGCAAAAAAGGAGATACTATTGCTTGGAGAACTGAAGACACAATTTATAAACAGAAAGAGTTCATTAATGACACAATTTATTTTCGTAATACCAAATACGATGTAATATATTTTAATAAAGATACTATCAAATTAAACGAATCTCTAAAGGGTTATATAGAGATTTGGTCTCCAGTTATAAGAGACTATCCTCCAAATGTGAGAGCCTTCATAGCACAAGAAAAAAATAATTTCAACTATGATTTTTCCAATAAAAACGAAATAAAACTTGATACTTTTTATGATTTAACGATTGATATCGAAAATCAAAAATGGTTTCCAGGTGCTGATTTCAATGATTTAGTTGTAATCGGAAAATGGTTTGATACAACTGGAGAAAAAATAATCCGTGGATATTATCAACAGTACTTCATTGGACCAACTGAATTAGATAAAAATGGGAGAAAAATAGATAGCATAATTGGATATAAAACTTACTTTGAGAAAAAAGTAGTTGTAATTGATAGCATTTGAATAAATAACTACTTACATCAACACCTATAAACCAAGACTCACAATTCGCCAAACCAAAAATAATCGCTAATTTAACCTGTAGCCATATTTCAGGACAAGACATTTGAAAACAAAACAATTGGAATTAAGAGAATTTCAGAATAGGGTAAAAGAAATTGAACAAATTCTCGAGAATTTGGATGAAATTGAAGCTAAATGGATTGAACCTCAATGGTTTCACATTGAACCCAAAAATGAGAAATATTCGTCGATTTCAATACGATATGAATTTGATGAAGTGAGAGTTGGAATTGACCATGTTAAAGAATATTATTCGGACAAATATGGAAAAGGCAGAACTTATAATGATGGAATAAATCGATTCATTGAAGTATTGAATTCTAGAATAAAGAGACAAGTTAAGTATAAGGGTAATTTTCATTTTCGGACTGACTATTTGGTTGAACGAAATGGTAGGTTTGAAAGTTTTGCAACAATGCTTTTTTGGGTATTCCCATTTTGGAGAAAAACAAGAATTGATGAATTCGTTCAAAATCCAATTATAATAAATGAATAAAAACGTGTTACAACAACGTATAACCGCAATTACGGCGAAAATGTATTATATTGACTTAATAATATAAAAACAACACATGGAAAATATCTGGGTAGTACTTATAGCAATACTTATTTTCTTAGGATTTGCTTTTCTTTTTTGGAAATTTACCAATAAAGACATCAAAAAAGAATACGGTAAAAAAGCCTGGAAACATTGGCCCTCGAGATTATCCTATTGGCAAGCTGTAATCTTATATAGTACGGGATTAACCGTAATAACTATGTTTGTGTTAAGATGGGCTACTATTTTGGATTTTTAGATTTTTAGATTTTTAGATTTTTAATATACAATAGCTAGTAATGCTGAACAATAACTATGGGATTATTTGATTTTTTAAAATTTAACAGAAAACCCAAACCTTCAAAAAAACATATTAGATTTTCAAAAGCAGTATTAGGAATAATAGGAACATTTGTTCAAGAATACGGATTTAAATTTCATAGAAAAACGATTGACAAATATTCTTCAAATATTATTTGGCGTAATGATCAATTATACATCAGATTTTTCGCTACTGACTTCCCAACAGATTATCCTTATCACTTTAAAATCTTACTTGGACATGGCGACAGTGAAGATTTCTTTGAATCTGACTGGAATTCAATATCAATTTTAGAAATTGAAAGAATAATGAATTCAAATAAAAAACAATCAGAATTTGACTTCCCAAAGGCTTCTGAAACTCAGAAAAGTTTGGAGTTTGCAAAAAACAAATTGTCGAAACATGGCAAGGAATTTTTAAATGGAAATTTGGAATTGTTTTATAAAGTTCACAAATTGATAAAAGGTGAACAGAAACCATATAGAATTATAAAAACAGACTCAAATGGAAATGAAATAATAAACTTTATGCCAAAAAAGAAAGTTGAATAAATAGCTCTTGCTTACAAAAGCGTATAATATTATTACCTTATAGTAACTAATTCTTTAAGGCTTCCCTTATACCCCCACCGAGTACATTTTTTCACGTAACTCTTTAATCTTTTTATCGCTCATATAATCGTCAAAGGTCATATAACGATCTATCACGCCGTTAGGTGTTAATTCTATCACGCGAGTTCCCACCGTTTGTGCAAATTCGTGGTCATGAGTAGTTAACAACACGGTACCTTTAAAGTTTTTTAGCGAGTTGTTAAACGCTGTAATCGACTCTAAATCTAAGTGGTTGGTAGGCTCATCCAACATCACCACATTGGCACGCATCATCATCATACGGCTTAGCATACAACGTACTTTTTCACCTCCCGAAAGCACACTACATTTTTTAAGGGCTTCTTCACCACTAAAGAGCATTTTTCCAAGGAATCCTCGGATGTATACTTCTTCTTTTTCTTCTTCGGTTTTTGCCCATTGGCGTAACCAATCTACCAAGTTCATTTCACTTGCAAAGAAATGGCTGTTATCTAGCGGTAAGTAACTCTGGTTGGTGGTTACCCCCCACTGGAAACTTCCAGAATCGGGTTTTTGGTTTCCGTTGATGATTTCGTAAAAGGCGCTAGTTGCACGAGAATCTTTCGAGTACACCACCACTTTATCTCCCTTTGCCAAATTGATATCTACATTCTGAAAAATCACTTCCCCATCAATACTTGCCGAAAGATTTTCCACATTTAAAATCTGGTCTCCCGCTTCACGTTCTCTTTCAAAAATAATGGCTGGATAACGTCGGCTGGAAGGTTTTATATCTGAAACATTCAGCTTATCAATCATCTTCTTTCTACTGGTGGCTTGTTTCGATTTGGCAACGTTGGCAGAGAATCTTCGGATGAATTCTTCCAATTCTTTCTTCTTTTCTTCGGCTTTTTTGTTCTGCTGTGCACGTTGACGTGCTGCTAGCTGGCTACTCTCGTACCAAAAGGTATAGTTACCACTGTAATGATTTATTTTTCCGAAGTCAATATCACTAATATGGGTACACACCGCATCCAAAAAGTGACGGTCGTGAGATACCACAATCACACAGTTATCGTAATTTGCCAAAAAGTTCTCTAACCACGAGATAGTTTCGTAATCCAAATCGTTAGTAGGCTCATCCATAATCAACACATCGGGGTTTCCAAAAAGCGCTTGTGCCAAAAGTACACGCACCTTTTGCTTTCCGTCAAGGTCTTTCATTAAAGTATAATGAAACTCTTCTTTTATCCCAAGGTTCGAAAGCATCGCCGCAGCGTCGCTGTCTGCATTCCAACCGTTCATTTCTTCAAAGGCAACTTGTAGCTCCCCAATTTTATCGGCATTTTCGTCGCTGTAGTCCTCGTATAGTTTATCGATTTGAGATTTTATACGGTATAGTTCTTTGTTTCCACGAACTACGGTATCCAACACTTGAAATTCATCAAAAGCATTGTGTTCTTGTTCTAAAACCGACATCCTTTTTCCATGTTCAAGATGCACATGGCCCGAAGTTGGATCTTGTTTTCCTGCAATAATTTTCAGAAAAGTAGATTTTCCAGCACCGTTTGCGCCTATAATTCCGTAGCAATTACCTTGCACAAATTGTGTGTTAACTTCATCAAACAGAATACGTTTGCCAAATTGAACCGATAGATTGGAAACTGATAACATAAGTGAAAAATTAAAATTTCAAATTGGGTGCAAAAATAACCAAATAAGTGCGATAATTAAAGGAGAAGTGCTTTTTAAAATCTTTTAACGACTAATTAACAAAATTGGCGGCTTTTGTCCGTTACTTTTGCTACTGAAGACAAAACACGTGCGATTGATTAAAAAAATACTATTCCTCTTTTTATCGGTAACATTTCTTTTATCCTGTAACGATGCTTCTAAAAAAAGTGAATGTGGCGTTTCTTGGATTGGCGGAAAGATTGTAAATCCAAAATTGGATTATGTAGTTATTTCTCACAATAGGAATGTTATTGACACTGTTGCACTTGATTCTACCGATAGCTTTATCTACAAAATAGACAATACCGATCCAGGCATTTATTTCTTTAGCCATTACGAATATCAAGCGCTTTTCTTAGAGCCTGGGGATAGTGTTATGATTTATGTAAACACTATAGAATTTGACGAGTCGCTCTCCTATTCTGGTAGAGGTGCCGAGAAAAATAACTTTTTAATGGAGCTCTATCTTTTAAATGAAGATGTAGATGATAATATGCTTGCCTATTACAATGATGGGCCGGAGGAGTTTCAGGCAAAAATGGATTCGGTAAGTAGTGCTAGACATCGCCTTTTTGAAGATTTTAGTACTAAAAACAAAGCCTCAAAGGCCTTTAGTGAAATTGCGAAAGCTTCCATTAAGTATAGTATTTATTCAAAAAAGGAATTATACATTTCGGCGAATTCAAAAAAGAAGGTATATGATGAAAGTATCGATATCCCCGAAAGTTTTTACGGTTTTAGAGACAGTATCGATTATGGAAATGAAGCACTACGAAATTATTACCCTTATTACCGTTTTTTAGGAAACCATTTAGACAATTTATCCTACGAGCAATACAAAGATCAAGAACATTTTGATCGCTTTTCCTTTACCCACAACAAGCATAAAATTAAAATTATAGATACGCTTATAACCAATAAATCTTTAAAAAACAGATTGTATAAAAATTCGGTTGTTCGCTTTTTGCTTAATGGTAAAAATGTGGAAGAAGAAATGCTGATGCTGGATGCATTTAAAAAATTAAACACAGACTCAGCTGACATCGCAGAAGTTGAAAAATTAACAAGCGCAACTATTAATTTGGCTCCGGGAAAGGTGATTCCTAATGTTGCCGTGGTGACCACAGATAATACTTTAAAAGACCTGCATTCTGTTATTCAAAAACCCACTGTATTGTTTTTTTGGTCTGGAGAATCTATTAAACACTATAGAAAGATACATACACGTGCGGCAGAATTACGTGAAAAATACCCCGAATATCACTTTGTGGGAATTAATATCGACAAACATTTTAAAAAGTGGCGACGCATAGTTGGTAATGCGGGCTATAATGACCAATTTGAATTTCAATTTGAAAGCTTTGCCGATGCGGAGATGCGATTATTGGTCAACTACGTTAATAAAACTATTATAGTAGATAAAGACCACAAAATATTAGATGGAAATTCCAACATATTTAGCACTTCCATCGAAGAACAATTGTTGGGGTATCTCAACAAATAAAGAAAAGCTCCAAATGGAGCTTTTCTTCTTTAATTTCCCTTTTTATAATCTGCAAGAAATTGTTCCAAACCAATATCGGTTAAAGGATGCTTTAACAGTCCTTCAATAGATGAAAGTGGCCCCGTCATCACATCGGCTCCAATCTTAGCACATTCTAACACGTGCATGGTATGACGCACAGACGCAGCTAAGATTTGGGTTTCAAATCCGTAATTATCATAAATTAAACGAATTTCGGCAATGAGGTTTAAACCATCGGTAGAAATATCATCCAGTCTTCCAATAAATGGCGACACATAGGTTGCCCCAGCTTTTGCAGCTAATAAAGCTTGTCCTGCTGAAAAAACTAAAGTGCAATTGGTACGTATTCCGTGGTCCGAAAAATACTTAATAGCTTTTACACCTTCTTTAATCATCGGCACTTTTACAACAATTTGAGGATGCAATTCGGCTAACTGCTCTCCTTCTTTTACCATTCCGTCAAAATCGGTTGCAATGACTTCGGCAGAAACATCGCCTTCCACAATATTACAAATGTCTACATAGTGCTTTAAAATATTATCGCGCCCGGTGATTCCTTCTTTCGCCATAAGCGAAGGATTGGTGGTAACACCATCAAGAATACCCAAATTTTGGGCTTCACGGATTTGATTAAGATTGGCTGTATCAATGAAAAATTTCATGAAAAGTATTTTTAGTTATTGTTTTAGGGTACAAAAATACGGAAGCTTTAAAATCTTTCTGAAAAAAGTTTCAAGAGGTTTTTAACAATGGGTTATGGGTTATGGGTTATGGGTTATGGGTTATGGGTAAAAGTAATTTATTATAATATATGCATTTTACCTTTTACCTTTTACCTTTTACCATTCAACCTATAATGTTTCATCAGCATTTTTTCATAACGCTTGTCTGAAAGTACTTTCTTTAAGAAAATAGAAAGCTTCTGAAGCTTCGATCCTACTCTATAATGTACTTTCGGATTTTTAACTTCAATAATTTTTTGAATGGCTTTGGCCATTTCCAATGGATTTTCTCCGTTATCCACATGCTCATCCATCATCACAAGGGTGTCTGAATATTCCTTTTTATAAGGTGAATTTTCTAAAACGGGAGCATGATAACGCCCCGAAGCAATATTAGTAGCAAAATCCCCGGGAGCCACGTTGGTCATATTAATCCCAAAGGGTTTTAATTCCATTCTATACGCTTCGGCAGTAATTTCTAATGCAGATTTGGTTGCAGAATAAATGCCGCGATATGGAAGCCCCATATAACCCGCAATGGAAGTAATGTTGATAATGAGTCCGCTTTTTTGCTTTCGCATGTGCGGCACTACCGCTTTTATAACTTCTAGTGGACCAAAAAAATTGGTGTCGAAGGCTTTTTTAATTTCTACAGTGGGAGTTTCTTCAATAGGTCCCGTAATACCTACTCCAGCATTGTTAATTAAAACATCAATCCTTCCTTCTTTCTGAATGATTTCAGCAATGGTTTGTGAAATAGTTTCTGGTTTTGTTACATCCAATGCCAACAATGGAATTTTAACAGTGTCAGAATATTTTGAGGGATTTCTGCTTGTACCATACACTTTATAGCTAAAATGATTAAGGTATTCGCCAATGGCTTTTCCAATTCCAGACGAACCTCCTGTGATGAGTACAACTTTTGACATAACAAAAATATAGATAGCAAAGATGCGTAGAAGGACGAAGTATTCCAAATAAAAAATGGCAAGCTACCTACATCACACCGCTACGACCATCTACCCTTGCTGCGTTCCCGCCCTGGGGGATTCAACAGGAGCTGGTTGTGTAGGACTTGCCGATGCAAATATAAGGCGCTTTTTGAGCTTCCGCAAACATTTTAAGCATCAATTATTATTAGTTATATTGCCAAAAATTTTGAAACAAATGAAGCCTATACTTAAGTTTCTGACTTATACCTTTTTGGTCATTTTTATTACAGCTTGTGATGATGCAACTGAAAATGCAAATGACCTTTTTTCGATAGAAATTAAAGATGCAAAAACAAGCTATACACAGGAAGATGTCCTTTTGTTAAGTATTTCAAACAAAAAAGGAAAAACGATTGAAAAAGTAGCATACACCTTAGATGCTGGTGGGAAAATTGAAAGTGACAACCTTTCACTTACCAATTCCAAAATGGGGAATAGAACCATACGAGCGTATATTGCTACTGAAGGAAAGAATTATGAGATAAGCAAATCGATAAAAGTGGTTGCTACAGAAACACCAAAGCTTTACACCTATAAAATTCTTGAATCTTATCCGCATGACATCCAAGCCTATACGCAAGGACTGGAGTTTGAAAATGACACCCTATATGAAAGCACTGGACAACGAGGGAGATCTTCATTGCGAAAAACCGATTATAAAACGGGAGAAGTGCTTCAAAAAGTAGCCATGCAAAACCAATACTTTGGTGAAGGAATCACCATTCTAAATAATAAAATTTACCAACTTACTTGGCAAGAAAACACTGGGTTTATCTATAATCTAAAAACACTTGAGCAAACAGGCACTTTTGTCTATGATAAAAGCAAAGAAGGTTGGGGCTTATGTAATAATGGTTCTACCATTTTTAAAAGTGATGGTACCGAAAAAATATGGACGTTGAACTCCAATACCCTAGCTGAGGAAGATTTTATCGAAATCTACACCAATAAAAGTGTGATTGACAACGTAAATGAACTGGAATGGGTTGAAGATAAAATCTACGCCAATGTCTACCAAAAAGATGCGATAGCTATTGTAAATCCCCAAAGTGGTGCTGTTGAAGGGGTCATTAACTTAAAAGGCTTGCAAGACGAAGTTACACAGCACACTACACTTGATGTTTTAAACGGAATAGCCTATAAAGGTGAGCCAAACATATTATATGTCACTGGAAAGAACTGGGACAAACTCTTTAAAATTGAAATTATTGAAAAATAAGTACTGAAACGTTTGTTTCCCTAACTCAAAACGTCCATTCCCTCAATGGACGTTTTTTTTATGGCAAGTTTTTTGGTGCTTTGAGGTATCAACGTAAAAACCTCAACATTATGAAAAAGGCCATCAAAATATCCATTCCAGAGCCTTGCCACGAAGATTGGGCAACAATGACACCTACTGAAAAAGGAAAGTTTTGCAGTGTGTGCACAAAAGAAGTATTCGACTTTACTGAAACGAGCGACGAAGAATTGGTAAAACGAGTCACTCAAGGAAAAAACTTATGTGGACGATTCAAAAAATCACAATTGGATAGAGAAGTGAAGCTTGAGCGTAAATCTAAAAACAGTCTCCTACCCTATGCTGCTTCTTTGTTAATGCCACTTTCTATGATGGCCTCAGAAGTAAAAAATGATTCATCAACTATTGAGAAACCATTTGTATCGTTGGGTATTGGAAGTAATCCTATAAAATCTATAATTTTTGTTACAGGTTATGTGACTGATGAAAATGGAAACCCCTTACAGAATGCCGAAGTGGTTATTTTAGAAAAAGGTAATTGGGTACGCACGGATGAACATGGGTTTTACTCTTTAAAATGTGTTAGCGGTTCTACTCTATTTGTAAAAAAAGGAGAATTACGTTCTCAAGATGTTATTCTAGGAAGTAAAAATGAAAGAGTCGATATTACCCTAATTCCTGAAGTAAGAACTATTTCTGTAACTGTCGGAAAAATTGCAAGTGTTGAAAAACCAGAATCAGATTTGACTGAAATTCTAAATAATAGAGCACCTGTTTGCGGATTAGACACCATTGAAAATATTAAGAAACAAGATTCCACAAATGTTACCATAAAAGGAACGGTAACCGATGAGAACAATATCCCTTTACCTGGCGCTAATGTCATTGTAAAAGGAACTTCTATGGGAACTCAAACCGATTTTGACGGCAATTACAAAATTGAAGTAGAATCAAATCAGACTTTAATGTTTTCATATTTAGGCTATGTAACTAAAGAGGTTGTTGTCTCGAATATTTCAAACTCGATTAATTTAGCTATGGAACCATCACACGATATTCTAGGAGAGTTGATTGTTATTGCTGGCGGTATCTCCGTTTCAGAAAAAGTAGTTGTCGATCCTTATCAATCCGATAGCTACTACGATGAAGAACAAAGAGAGAATCGAGAAAAGCGCCGTGCGTATGCCGAAAAAGAAAATGCCTTTAAAAAAGTTAAGGCGGCAAGAGGTAAAGCAACGCGACTCCTAAAAAGAACAAGTAAGCATCCGAGGCAGTGAATAAAAAGTTTTGAGGGAAATTTTCGCTGCCTCCCTTACTTAATTCTTTTCCTTTCACAATAAGATGCTTCATAAAAAGTTATATTTTTACAAAAAATTACCTGAATGAAGTATTTATATGGATTGGCTTTGATTGCCTCCGTTTTATTGTGGAGCTCTTGCAGAAACGATTTTGAAACAAGTCCTAACACAGGAAACTTAGAATTTTCAAAAGACACAGTGTATCTCGATACGGTTTTTACTAATATTGGCTCCAGCACTTACAATTTAAAGGTTTATAACAATAGCGATAAGGATATTAATATTCCCACGGTGCGTTTAGCCCAAGGTGAAGCTTCAAACTACAGACTTAACGTAGATGGGATTCCTGGAAAAACGTTTGAAGATGTTCAGGTATTAGCCAATGATAGTATTTTCATTTTTATTGAAACTACCGTAGATATTGCCAATCAAGGAAACAACACCCAATTTTTATACACCGACCAAATTGTTTTCGATAGTGGAAACAACGAACAAAAAGTAGAATTGGTGACGCTTATTCAAGATGCAGTCTTTTTATTTCCAGCCGATTTAGGAAATGGTATTTATGAAACTCTAAATTTAGGAATGGATGAAGAAGGAAATGATATTTTGATTGAAGGCTTTTTTCTAGATGACAACGAACTTACCTTTACTAACGAAAAACCCTATGTAATTTATGGCTATGCTGCTGTTCCGCCTGGAAAAACATTAAATGTTCAACCTGGAGCGCGAGTACACTTTCATTCTACTAGTGGAATTTTAGTAGCCAATACAGGCTCTATTAAATCGAATGGGGCACCTAGTAACGACCCAGAATTATTAGAAAACGAAATTATTTTTGAAGGTGATCGACTCGAACCCGATTATGCCGATATCCCAGGGCAATGGGGAACTATTTGGCTTACGGCAGGAAGTACCGATAATGAATTTAGTTATACAACCATTAAAAACAATGTAGTAGGACTTTTAATGGAAGGTAATGATGGCAATAGAACCTTAACACTTTCTAATGTTCAGATTTATAATAATTCCAATGTAGGGTTACTTGCAAGAACTGGTGATGTTTATGCAGAAAACATGGTGATTGGTAATAGTGGTCAATCTTCTTTGGCGATTCAGTTAGGTGGGCATTATACATTTAATCACTGTACATTTGGAAATTATTGGACCAATAGTTTTAGAACTTTCCCAACAGTAACTTTAGATAATTCACTCCCTATTAGTGATACCGAAATTCTTGTGGCAGATTTAGTAGAAGCAAACTTTAATAACTGTATTATTTACGGAAGTGAGCAAAGGGAAGTTGCCTTTGTTGAAGATGCTAGCGCAGCGTTTAACTTTAATTTTACGAATAGCCTCATTCGTTTTGATGACCCACAAGGTGATTTTGACGGAGTCCCCAATTACAATTTTGATAATATCGCTTTATACACAGATTGTGTTTTCAATCAAGATCCCGTATTCCAAGATGTCACAGTGAATAACTTAAATATTGAAGAGGGAACCTCAGGTGCCCAAGGAATTGGGTTAAGTGGTGTATTACCACCTTTCGATTTAAACGGAACGGTTAGAAATAGTACTAGTCCAGATGCAGGTGCTTATGAAGCTACTGTTTTTCCAAAAGAGGATTAGATAAAAAATAAATAAATAAAAAGCCCCGCCAATGGCGGGGCTTTTGTTGTCTTAAAGAATATCTGCTTAGATTACTTTTACGTTCACTGCGTTTAATCCTTTGTTACCTTCGCGTAGTTCGAATTCTACTTCATCACCTTCTCGAACTTCGTCGATTAATCCACTAATGTGTACAAAGTGATCTTTGTTTACGCCTTCTTCAGTGATAAATCCGTATCCTTTAGAATCATTGAAGAATTTTACTGTTCCTTTACTCATTTTAAAATATTAAATTAATTAAGTTGCAAAGATACTGCTAATTTTCAGTAAATCAGGTTTTTTCTTTGGTTATTTGAAAAAGCAACAATTCTTCGTCATCGTCTTCAAACTGAAAAATTCCAGTTTTTTTTAATCCTAATTTTTCTAAAAGCTTGATGGAAGCCACATTATAATCGACCGTAAATCCTAAAACTTTCTGAAGTTTTAAATCGGTTAATGCATAATCCAGCATTGCCGAAGCAGCTTCATACCCATATCCTTTTCCTAAATATTCTGGGAGGAAAGCAAATCCAATATCGGGATGATCTAGATTATCTCTTTTATACAAACCACAAGAACCAATAGACTTTCCTGTTTCTTTAAGCACAACAATAAAATTACCTAAGCCGTTTTCATAACTGGGTACATAACGTTCCTCAATATAGGTTTCAGCTTTTTTTAAATCACTTACGCCTCTATCTCCAATATATTGCAACCAACCAGGGCTATTGAGCAATTCAAAAACAAAGGAGGCATCTTTGTTAGAAATCTTCCGAAGGACTAACCGTTGGGTTTCAAAAAGCATCTTAATTTTTAAACAACGGTCTACCCGCCATCATTGCATTAACTTTTTCTCCAATCGCTTCTAGTTTTGCTTCTTCTGTATGGTTCATCATCACTTCATCAATCAACTCCACAATTTGAAGCATATCCTTTTCATCCAATCCTCTGGTAGTCACAGCAGCAGTTCCAATTCTAATTCCGCTAGTCACAAAAGGCGATTTATCATCAAAAGGTACCATGTTTTTATTTACAGTAATGTCTGCTTTGCCCAACGCCTCTTCAGCTTCTTTTCCAGAAATATTTTTATTCCTGAGGTCAATAAGCATCATATGGTTATCGGTTCCGCCAGAAATAATATGATAGCCTTTATCTACAAATGCTTTTGCCATAACCTCGGCATTCTTTTTTACCTGAATCATATAATGAAGAAAATCATCGGTTAGAGCTTCCCCAAACGCAATGGCTTTAGCCGCAATAATATGCTCTAAAGGTCCCCCTTGGTTTCCAGGAAAAATACCACTATCTAGCAGTGAAGACATTTTACGTAGACTTCCATTTTTTAAAGTTATGCCAAAAGGATTGTCGAAATCTTTTCCCATTAAAATCATTCCCCCACGAGGGCCACGAAGGGTTTTATGCGTTGTGGTAGTTACCACATGACAATGTGGCATGGGATCACTTATAATTCCTTTTGCGATTAATCCCGCAGGATGCGCAATATCTGCAAATAGAATCGCACCTACTTTATCGGCTATTTCTCTAAAACGTTTATAATCAATTTCACGAGAATAGGCTGAAGCTCCGGCGATAATCATTTTAGGTTTTTCCTTAATTGCAATGGCTTCCACTTTGTCGTAATCAATTCTTCCTGTGGCTTCATCTACGCCATAAAATACTGGATTATATAACCTTCCTGAAAAGTTTACAGGACTACCGTGGGTTAAATGCCCGCCGTGAGACAAATCGAATCCTAAAAAAGTATCCCCAGGTTGTAAACAAGCTGCAAATACTGCTGTATTTGCTTGCGAACCACTGTGAGGTTGTACGTTTGCATACTCTGCACCAAAGAGCGTTTTTGCTCTATCAATAGCAATTTGTTCTACTTCATCTACCACTTCACAGCCTCCATAATAGCGTTTTCCGGGGTATCCTTCGGCATATTTATTGGTTAACACACTACCCGCAGCTTCCATTACTTGTGGGCTTACAAAATTCTCGGAAGCAATTAGCTCCAATCCGTGTAATTGTCGGTCTTTTTCGGCTTCAATTAATTCGAAGATTTGTTCGTCTCTAGCTATCATTGTTGAAGAAAAGTTAATAAAAATCAAAAATACTAAAAGCTTATGGTTACTAGCTAAGAAATTATATATTTGATTAACATTTTACCAACAATAAAAAAAACAAATTATGCCTCTCACTGCCAATGACCCATCTAGAAAAACCTGGTTGGATGTACCTGAAAATAGTGATTTTCCCATTCAGAATATACCTTTCGGCGTTTTTTTAACTCGTGACGATATTATTACTATTGGAACACGAATAGGAAACACCGCTATTGATCTAGGAGCTTTACATCAATTAGGATATTTTGAAGGCATTGAACTTACCGATGATATTTTTCTTCAGGATACGTTAAACGATTTTATTGCCGACGGAAGAAAAACGTGGCGTTTGGTGCGCAATAGAATTTCAAGAATATTTTTACACGATAACCCTAAGCTTAGGGATAATCCAGATCATCGCCAAAAAGTACTTTTCGATTTAGATGAAATTGAAATGCAATTACCCGTAGATGTGGGTGATTATACCGACTTTTACGCGAGTAAAGAACATGCTACCAACGTGGGTTCTTTATTTAGAGATCCAAAAAATGCGTTATTACCTAATTGGTTACACCTTCCTATTGGCTATCACGGGAGAAGCTCATCTATTGTTCCTTCAGGAATGCCTATAAGAAGACCTGTGGGACAAACAAAACCCGGAGACGATGGCGTACCTGGATTTGGCCCTACAAAACTATTAGATTTTGAATTGGAAATGGCGTTTATCACCACAGCATCTAACGATTTAGGTAAACCTATTCCTATTAATGAAGCTGAAGAAAATATTTTTGGTTTAGTGTTATTTAACGATTGGAGCGCTCGTGATATTCAGGCGTGGGAATATGTGCCATTAGGACCCTTTTTAGGAAAAAACTTTGCTTCTACTATTTCACCTTGGATTGTCACTCTTGATGCATTGGATGCTTTTAGAGTAAAAGGGCCTGAGCAAGAACCAAAACCCCTTCCCTATCTTCAGCAAACGGGAAATAAAAATTACGACATTCATTTAGAAGCAAGTATAAAGCCTTCTGGCGGAACCGAAAATGTTATAGCTCGTTCTAATTTTAAATATATGTATTGGTCCATGGTGCAGCAATTAACGCACCATACGGTAAATGGCTGTAACGTACGAAGTGGTGACATGATGGGTAGCGGAACTATTTCTGGTCCTACACCCGATAGTTATGGTTCCATGCTAGAACTTACTTGGAAAGGTGAAAAACCCATTAAATTAAACGACGGTACAGAGCGTAAATTTATTAATGATGGAGACACCGTTATCCTTCGGGGTTACTGTAAAAATGACCAGGTGCGAATTGGTTTTGGAGAGTGTAAAGGAAAGGTACTCCCAGCAAGGCAAATTTAGTTTGGCACAACACTTGTAATTTACAATACATAACCAAACTATTTCTGTTATGAGAACAACAATTACCCTTTTATTTTTAGCACTATTGCTAGGGAGTTGTAATAGTGTAAAACGAAATCAGAAATTTTTATCACAAGGCAATTACGATCAAGTAATTGATTTGGCGGTAAAAAAACTTCAGAAAGACCCTCACGGAAAAAATAGTGATGCGCATGCTTCATTTCTTGAAGAAGCTTTTACCCGTGTGGTCGAAGAAGATAAACGCCGTATCAGTTTTCTAAAGCAAGAAAATCGTCCTTCAAATACCCGTGAAATTTATTATTTGTATTGTGATTTAGGTAAAAGGCAGGAACTTGTTCGCCCTTTAACATCATTGGTGAATCTTAACATTCAATTTGAAAATTACAATGATGCAATTATTGCTTCCAAAAAGAACTTTGCCGATTATCTTTTTGCTGAAGGAACTAAATATTTAAATAGAAACACCATTCTTGATGCTCGAGAGGCGTATGCCTTTTTTAGCGACTTAAAGAGTCTTCAGCCAGAGTATTTGGGATTGGATCAAAAACTGAATGATGCTCACTTTAAAGGAACCGACTTCGTTTTTGTGGAACTGAACAATCATTCTGGGCAAATTATTCCGTTTCGTTTGGAACAAGAATTATTGGATTTCAACACTTATGGATTGGATGATTTCTGGACCGAATATCACACAAGAAGAGAGAATGGTATTCAGTATAATTTTGGAATTGATTTAAATTTTAAAGAAATCAATATTTCACCAGAACGTATTTCAGAAACAACTTACGAAAGAAAGAAAACCATTAAAGATGGCTGGGAATATGTGTTAGACCGATATGGCAATGTGGTAAAAGATAGCCTTGGCAATGATATAAAGGTGGATAAGTTTATTACTGTAACTGCAGATGTTACCTATACCGAACAGACCAAAGCTGTGCAAGTAGGTGGCGATGTGGTGTATATTGAATTGGATAGAAACCGAATTATCAATCGTCATCCTTTAGGCACCGAATTTATCTTCGAGAATATTTTTGCTCGCTATCGTGGTGATGAAAGAGCATTGACAGATGAAGATTTACAATTTAGCCGAAATGACTTCTTTCCATTTCCATCCAATCCGCAAATGGTTTTGGATGCGGGAACAGAAATTAAAGAACGACTCAAGGAAATTTTAAGGAATAATCATTTTAGGTAATACATCCCGCTAAGTCCCCCTTCAAAGGGGGATTTTTTATATAAATCGTTCTAGGTCGGTGGCGTGAATACTATGATGCGAAGCGTGATACACCGCTACTCCATTTTTAATTACCAATACCTGCGGACTTTGATGAATTACCTGAAACTTGTACCCCACTTCATTGGAAACATCTCTAAAAGCGAGTAAATCCAAATAATACAGTTTCATATTATCTTCAGGAATAGCATATTCATTTTCAAAATTTCGAATAACCATTCGGCTAATCCCACAAGTAGTAGAGTGTTTAAAAATTGCAATGGGAGTGGTTTTAGAGATTTCAGCTATTTCATCCAATTGTTCTAAACGATGTAGCTTTAACCAAGGCACATTTATGGTTTCCTTTTCAGTGGTGCGCTCTTCTTTTTTTCCGAATAAATTAAATAATCCCATTTCAATATTTTTTGCGGTAGTCGCACAAAAATAATAGAGTTTACAAAAACATATTCTGTATAAATGGTATATTTATTTCGAGATATGAAAAAACCACACAAATCCAGAAAAAAAAGAATTGCCAAAACCATTGGTAAAGCACCAGGAACCGATGGTTACGTGGGTGTAAAATTCCGCGAAACCACCGATATAGAAATTCAGGACTACTCAAAAGATGGCGCCCATGTTATAAATACCAATAATGTTGAGGATGCTTTCAAGTTTAAAACAACCGACCAAATCACGTGGATTAACGTAAACGGACTAAATCATACCGAAGAAATTTCGAAGCTTGGCCATTATTACGGCTTACATCCTTTGGTGATGGAAGACATTCTCAATACAGACCATCGGCCTAAAGTAGATGAGTATGAAGATTACTTTTTTGTGGTATTAAAAATGCTGTATTTTAATAAGGAGGAGCAGTTTACAGTAGAGCATATTTCATTGGTATTAGGTAAAAATTATGTGCTTACGTTTCAAGAATCTGAAGAAGATATTTTCGACTCTGTGCGAGGGCGTATTGCCAATCCTGAATCTCGAATTAGAATGTTTGGAGCCGATTATCTTGCCTTTGCCTTAATAGATACTATTGTGGATAATTACTTTGCTGTGATTGAAGATTTTGGTGAAAAAATTGAAGCCTTAGAAGACCAAGTTTTTAATGAAAATCCAGATGACGAAACCCCAAAAAGCATTCAGTTTTTAAAAAGAGAAGTGTTAAAAATTAGAAGAAGTGTGTTTCCATTACGTGAGGTGGTTTCCCGATTGGAAAAGTCTGAAAACCCTATTATTGAAGAACGGAATCGCGACTATTTTAGAGATACCTACGATCACGTGATACAAATAAATGAAAACATTGAAATCTACCGCGACATGGTGTGGGGGCTTATGGATATGTATATGACCACGGTAAGCAATAAGATGAACAACATCATGAAGGTGTTGACTATTATTGCTACTATTTTTATCCCACTTACTTTTATTGCAGGAATCTACGGGATGAATTTTGAACACATGCCCGAGCTCCACTACAAATACAGCTACTATATTTTATGGGGAGTTATGATACTTGTCTTTATTGGAATGTTGTATTATTTTAGGAAGAAGCGGTGGTTGTAGATGGAAGAATGTTAATTTTTTTCTGGAAACATTTTATTCATTAAATCACGATTGAAATAAAAGAATAAAATTAAGAGGAATATAAATAATGGATTAATACCAAAATCGCCAAAGCCAATAGAAATATCCACAAAGAAAAATTTAATAAATCCGAAGAATCCTGTTATTAAAGTCAATCCAAAAAGGATTATGTAAACTTTCTTTGAGACGAAATAAAAAAGTAAAGAGATAGTTAGTAATGCTATTCCAAAATAATGTGCTTCATTAAGCAAAACATTTCTAAATAATTTTGCTCCAAGAGATATCATAATTAAAATAACAGAAACAGTAATTGGTATTAATTCTTTATTCATTTTATAAATCTTATTCTAACATATTCCAATCTGTCAAAAACACATTTTTTATACTATTAATGATTTCTTCATTTGCCTTATTTAGTAATTCTCCCTCTGAATTAAAATATTGCCAATTATTTCCAATTATTCCAAATGAAATAATATCTCCACCTTCACAATTAGTTTGTATGTGACGCTTTCCTTTATCGTAAATTCCAGAAGCCATAATTTTTCCATTATCATAATAATAATTCCATTCCCCAATTTTGTAACTATACTCAAGCTTGCAGTAGCCTGAAAAACAACACTCAGTATAACTAGAACTAGCATATTTCCCACTTGATTTTAGTATACCATTTTCATAAAATTCTTTCCATAGCCCTTTTCTTACTTTAATAGGTTTGGAATCACAATCTAACTCTCCTATATACTTGATAGAGCCCGATTCATATTTATTAGAATATATACATTTTGAATCAGGTTTTGCTTTATCAGAAGTTTTACAACTTATATAAATGAAACAAACTAAAACTGTTATAATTAATTTCATAAACGCTGATTATTTACTAATGCAATTTAGTAAATGATTTAACAATCACGACGATAAATAATTTTTACCCTTTATAGAAACCTTTCATAACATACTATGCTCTTTTATCAAATTTTATTAGTCTAATTGTTAATACTATTTATCATTAGGCTAATACTTATTAGGCTAATCGTTAATACTATTAGGTTAATTGTTAATCTTATTCATCATTAGGCTAATAGCTGTTAGGGAAACAGGTAATAAAGTTAAACGTTAGGCTAATACCTTTTAGGCTAATCGTTAATACTATTAGGTTAATTATTAATATTATTCATCATTAGCCTAATTTTTTAATTGATTTTGGTGTAAAAGAGCTAAAAATCAGCCAAAATGTCCTCTCCATCAGTGCGTTTATACGCCATTTTGTCGTAAATAACAAGGGGCATATCTTTTGACTTAATCTTATCAAAAAACAAGACTATGAACTTTAATAATTTTACTATAAAATCACAAGAAGCGATTCAGCAAGCGCAACAGCTTGCCCAAAGCTTAGGGCATCAACAAATTGAAAACGAACATTTGCTCAAAGCTCTTTTTGAAGTAGATGAAAATGTAATTCCATTTATCCTTAAAAAACTAAACGTAAACGTAACGTTACTTCAGCAACTATTAGACAAACAGTTGGAATCTTTCCCCAAAGTGTCTGGGGGCGATATTATGCTATCGCGCGAAGCTGGAAAAACTGTCAATGAAGCCAGTATCATTGCTAAAAAAATGAACGATGAATATGTAAGTGTCGAACACTTACTATTGGCAATTTTTGCTTCCAAAAGCGGCATTTCACAGAGCTTAAAAGATCAAGGTGTTACCGAAAAAGCCCTAAAAGCAGCGATTGAAGAATTACGCAAAGGCGACCGAGTAACTTCGCAAAGTGCGGAAGAAACCTATAACGCTTTAAATAAATACGCACGTAATTTAAATCAGTTAGCGCGCGACGGAAAGTTAGATCCCGTGATTGGCCGTGATGAAGAAATACGAAGAATCCTTCAAATTCTTACCCGTCGCACCAAAAACAACCCGATGTTGGTGGGTGAACCTGGTACAGGTAAAACAGCCATTGCCGAAGGATTAGCACACCGCATTGTAGATGGCGATGTGCCCGAAAACTTAAAAAGCAAAGAGATTTATTCCCTCGATATGGGCGCTTTAATTGCCGGTGCAAAATTTAAAGGAGAGTTTGAGGAGCGCTTAAAAGCGGTCATTAAAGAAGTTAATTCCAGCGATGGAGACATTGTATTATTTATCGATGAGATTCATACCCTTGTAGGTGCTGGAGGTGGGCAAGGCGCCATGGATGCAGCCAATATTTTAAAACCTGCGTTGGCGCGTGGCGAACTCCGTGCGATTGGTGCCACTACCTTAGACGAATACCAAAAATACTTTGAACAAGACAAGGCTTTGGAGCGTCGTTTTCAAAAAGTGATGGTGGACGAACCCGATACCGAAAGTGCGATTTCTATCCTACGCGGAATTAAAGAAAAGTACGAAACACACCATAAAGTGCGCATTAAGGACGAAGCCATTATCGCTGCGGTAGAACTTTCGCAACGCTATATTACTAATCGGTTTTTACCCGATAAAGCCATTGACTTGATGGATGAAGCGGCTTCAAAACTACGAATGGAAATCAACTCCAAACCTGAAGAATTAGATGTTTTGGATAGAAAGGTAATGCAGTTGGAAATTGAAATTGAAGCTATTAAACGTGAAAAAGATGAAGCAAAGCTGAAAACCCTTCGGTCTGATTTGGCAAACTTAAAAGAAGAACGAAATGAGCTAAATGCGAAGTGGAAAGCCGAAAAAGAAGTAGTTGAAAACGTTCAGAATACTAAAACGGAAATTGAAGAATACAAATTGGAAGCAGAACGTGCCGAACGTGAAGGCGATTTTGGAAAAGTAGCCGAAATCCGTTACGGAAAAATAAAAGAAGCGCAAGAGAGACTTTCAACATTAGAAACTGAATTAGCAAATCAAGGCGAAAGCTCTTTAATAAAAGAGGAAGTGACTAATGAGGATATTGCCGAGGTCGTTGCCAAATGGACTGGAATTCCAGTAACGAAAATGATTCAGAGTGAGCGCGATAAATTGCTGAAACTGGAAGATGAATTGCACAAACGAGTGGTAGGGCAAGAAGAAGCGATTGTGGCGGTGAGTGATGCCATTAGACGAAGCAGAGCAGGTTTACAAGATGCTAAAAAACCTATTGGTTCCTTCCTGTTTTTAGGAACGACTGGGGTGGGTAAAACCGAGTTAGCAAAAGCGTTAGCAGAATATTTGTTTGATGATGAAAATGCGATGACCCGAATTGATATGAGTGAATACCAAGAGCGCCACAGTGTAAGCCGATTGGTGGGAGCACCTCCAGGCTACGTGGGCTATGATGAAGGTGGGCAACTAACCGAAGCAGTGCGAAGAAAACCGTATTCGGTGGTGCTGCTGGATGAAATTGAAAAAGCACATCCAGATACCTTCAATATACTTTTACAAGTGCTTGATGAAGGACGATTGACAGACAATAAAGGACGTGTAGCCGATTTCAAAAACACGATTATTATTATGACAAGTAATATGGGAAGCCATATTATTCAGGAGAAATTTGATAGCGTAAAAGACATAGACACCGCTATGGAAGCTGCCAAAGTGGAAGTCCTTGGATTATTGAAGCAATCGGTACGACCCGAGTTCTTAAACCGAATAGACGATATTATTATGTTTACACCGTTAACACAAAAAGACATCAAGAAAATTGTAGGTCTTCAATTAAAAGGAGTAACAAAAATGTTGGCAAAGCAACACATCACTTTGGATGCTACTGATGAAGCCATTGAGTATCTTTCAAAAAGAGGATTCGATCCACAATATGGAGCACGTCCTGTAAAGAGAGTGATTCAGAAAGAAGTACTGAACAATCTTTCTAAAGAAATTCTTTCAGGAAAGATAAGTACGGATAGTATTATACTGTTAGATAGCTTTGATGATAGTTTGGTTTTTAGAAATCAGCAGGATTTAGTGAATAGTTAAAAAAAAGCGCCTTATAGGCGCTTTTTTTTTATTGCTTTACAAACTTTCTTGTGATGGTATTTCCTTCGGAATAAATTTTTAATAAATAGTTTCCTTGTGCAAGTTTGGACACATCCAATGCATAGGCCTTACTACCTACATCCATTGTTTGTACTCTTTGCCCTAATATTGAAAAGACTTCAACTTTATCAATAATAAATTCATTTTCAATTGAAATAAATTTACTTGCTGGATTAGGGAACAGAGCTAAATTTTTAAAAATTGGAGAGACACCCCCTAATATTTCGGTTACCGTAATTGAAATAACTTCACTTTCACAATCGGCAACCGTTTGGGTTACATAATAGGTTTCTCCATCTTCCAATGGTGTTGTGTCTGGTATAACCATTGTTGCCGCAGGATCACTATACCAAGTGAGATTAGTTCCTGTAACATCCAAATCGGCTAAAGTTTCCCCAGCATTAAAATTCTGATTGGCATCCCCAACTGGAGCTGCAGGTATTGGGTTAACAATGACGGTTTCCTCAACTCTATCACTATAACACGTTTGACCAGGCGTTACTGTCCAGTTGTAGAAAAAGTAATAAACATTAGGATTAGTATCATTATCGTTTATAGTACCGTTAGTTACTGATCCGGCAGTACCTAATGGATACGGAAACCCTGGGTGTCCACTAGAAAACTCTCTTACCATTTCTGGACTACTTTCTGCCACCAAGTTATAATCTAGGCCTGCAGGTACAAAGAAATCCAATGTAATTGTAAACTGAACAGGAGTAGTACTATTCCCTACTGGTGTAGCAACTGTAACTTCTTCAAGTACATTTAGTCCGCTATCTTTTAATTGAATAACCACAGAGCCAGGATTAGTATCTGCAATGTAAACATCTACTTCATTAATAGTTAAATCTACATCAGCATTAAATGCGAGTCCCCAAGGACTTGTTGCTGGAACTACTGAAGAATTTGTAGTATTTGTAGGTGCTACGCGAGCACCACCTGTAATAGGTGCACCTGTACCATCGGTATAAGCTTCTGCCCAAAAGGACATAGTAGAACTCAATGGTCCATATTCAAATGGGCTACCTGTACCAAGCAGATTTCCACCTACTTCGGCATCAAACCAATTAACATCGTCTCCATTGTGAGTTGCTGTTAATACAACAGATTGTCCGTCACAAGTATCACCAGGGCCAGAAGTTGCAGTAATGACAGGGTCAACACACCCCCCACCAAATCTTTCTTGTGAATATATATTTTGCATTGTTACCAAGCAAAAAGAGCAAAAAAGAGTTTTTAAAATTTGGGAGTATTTATTTTGCATAACAAATTGATTTTAAAGTTTTTTTAAATATAGTAATTATAGTTTACAATTTATAATATACCAATCGGTATATTTTTATTATATTTGCATCCAGATGTTAACAAAAGCCGATCATACCACTCAATTTATCATAGAAAAAGTAGCGCCACTTTTTAATAAAAAAGGCTATGCAGCTACCTCTATGGCAGATATTACAGCTGCAACTGGACTAACAAAAGGTGCTATTTATGGAAATTTTGAAAATAAGGAAGCGATTGCGATTGCCGCCTTTGATAAAAGTGTAAACGATCTTTTAAAACGAATAGGAAAACATCAAGAGCAAAGTTCGTCACCGCTTAAGAAATTATATCTCATTGCCGATTTTTACAAAACCTATTACGATTATAGTAAGCATACCGGGGGTTGTCCCATTTTAAATATTGGAGTGAATAGTCAGCAACAAAACTCAAAGTTGGTGGAACGCGTTCAATATATTATTCAAAAAACACAGAATAATATTGCAAAGTTAGTGAGTTGGGGTATTGAGGTTAAAGAAATAAAACCTGAAGTGGATGCTACACTTTTTGCAAAACAAACCTATACACATATTCAAGGGGCTGTGTTTATGAGTCATACCATGAATGATCACAGTTATCTACTAGAAGCTGCTAATAGCTTAGAAGAAAGAATTACCAAAGAATTAAAAATGTAAATATACCAATTGGTATAAATAACAATTTATGAACGAGAAATTAAATATTTTAGAAAGTAAAACAATTATTCGCTTTCAACATTGCGATCCTTTCAATCATTTAAATAATTCAGAGTACCTCAATTATATGGTGAATGCCAGAGAAGATCAATTAATTAAGCATTACAATATAGATATTTATAAAATGGGGCGCGAGCAAGGAAAGAGTTGGGTTGTGGGAAGTAATCAAATTGCATACCTCCGCCCTGCTTGGTTAATGGAGGAGGTCACCATACAATCACAATTACTTTCATATAACGATACAAGTTTACAAGTAGAATTACGTATGTTCAATGCAACTAAAACAGAATTAAAAGCCTTGATGTGGAGTAACTATGTGCATTTCAACTTATTGGAGCAACGCCGTGAAACACATGCTTCAGATTTTATGGAATTATTTGCTTCGGTAAAAACTCCTGTAGAAGAAACCACTTTTGAAGCGCGGGTTTCAGCATTTAAAAAAGTAAAAATGTAACAAAATTTCACATTGTTCGTCTATATAATATAACAATCAATCAAACGAACAAAATGAAAACCAAGACATTACACAATCAGAAGCAACACCGTAGAAACCAAATTCTAGCTATGTATATTTTAGGAATTACAGTTTTTATGGCAGTCTACACTACGCTTACCATAGTAACGTATGCATAAAACAGAAAACCCTTCTTAGCAAATGCCTTGAAGGGTTTTCCTCCTTTTCACAACAATCAAACAAACAACTTTAACTCTAAAACCTCAATTACATTTACGTAATAACTTTATCTTTGGTTTTACTGAATTTCATTTTTTTTTTAAAACCAGAATATGCGTACAATTATTCTTTTTTGTTTCGTTTTTGTTTCTCTGCTATCCTGTAAAGAGGTAAAAAAGGAGAAAGTAGCTCCTGAACCTGAAATAGTAACTACTTATTATCTAATTCGCCATGCTGAAAAAGACCGAAGCGATTCTACTAATACAAATCCAGCTTTAACTGAAAAAGGATTAGAAAGAGCCAAACATTGGGCACATTATTTTGATAGTATCCCACTGAATAAAATATATTCTACGGACTACCAGCGCACTCAACAAACAGCAAAATACGTTGCCGAAAAACAGAAAATTACCGTTGAGAGTTATAGTCCAAATGCTATCATCACTGAAGATTTTAAAAATAACTCCAAAGGCCAAAAAGTGCTTATTGTTGGACATAGTAATACAACACCTATGCTTGTTAACCAATTGATAGGAAATGGAAAATTTGAAGATATCCCAGACGATGACAACTCACGCCTTTATGTTGTTACATTAGCAAAAGAAAAAAAATGTGCAAGTGTAAGTAACGTTGAACTATGATGTAAAACTCTGTAAATCTTCCTATTTTTGCCACCTATGGCACTTCAGAAAAATGTACAAATAAAGAACCGCAAGGCTCGTTTTGAATACGAAATCCTTGATAAATACACTGCAGGAATTGTGCTTCGGGGTACCGAAATTAAAGCCATTCGTGAGGGTAAAGCCTCTATTGCCGAAAGTTTTTGTGAATTTTCTAATGGCGAATTATTTGTGATTAATATGACCATTCAGGAATACTCTCACGCCACACATTTTAATCACGCACCAAAGAGTGAACGTAAGCTTCTTTTAAATAAACGCGAACTTAAAAAACTTGAGAAAGAAGTTAAGAATTCTGGGTTAACGATTGTTCCGTTACTACTTTTTACCAATGAAAAAGGACTTGCTAAAATAGAAATAGCTTTAGCTAAGGGAAAGAAAGAGTTTGACAAACGTGAAGTAATCAAAGAACGAGATACCAAACGTGATTTAAGTAGAATTAAAAAGGCTTTTAATAGCTAAGTCGGATTACTGAGTCGATCCCTGAGCGGAGTCGAAGGGATTTGAGATCATCATTTTAAAATTATATTTTTGAAAGGATACGTTTACATACTAAAATGTTCAAACGACCAATACTACACGGGTAGTACGATTAATATAAATGAAAGAGTGGCGAATCATTTTGAAGGAAAAGGAGCTAATTTTACAAAAAAATATCCGCCAATAAAATTAGTATATATTAAGGGATACCAGAATATTGAAGAAGCTTTTAGGAGAGAAAAACAGATTCAGGGCTGGAGTAGAAAAAAGAAAGAAGCATTAATAAATAATAATGAAAATGAGCTCTCAAACTTATCAAAATGCCAAAACATCTCACATTTTAAAAATTTTGACATCCAATAGTCCCTTCGACTCCGCTCAGGGACCAAATTTTCCCTAATTTAACATCGTGGGCAACCCTATATCTTAAATTTTCGTCTAAAATATAGACCCTAGTTTTATGAAACAATCGATACTGTTATTTTTTATATTTCTAAATGTATCCCTCTCAGCACAAATTATTGGGAAAGTAACAGATGCAAACAACCAACCTCTGCCCTACGTAAATATCTATTTAGAAAATTCTTATACAGGAACTACGAGTAATGAAGAGGGTAATTATTCCTTAGAGATTTCAGAAAGGGGAAATTATACGATCGTGTTTCAGTTTTTGGGATACAATACGGTTAAGAAGGAAATTGCTGTTTCGTCCTTTCCGTATAGATTGGATATTGTTTTAAAGGAATCTACCATAAGCCTAGATGAAGTGGTTATCAATTCCACCGAAGATCCTGCGTACCGAATTATTCGAAAAACCATTGCCAAAAGAAAAGAAAACCTCGACAAAATCTCTGCATACACAGCCGATTTCTACTCTCGAGGGATTTGGCGTGTGGACAGTGTTCCAAAAAAGATTTTAGGTCAGGAAGTGGGTGACTTTGATGGCGCATTGGATTCTACCCGCACGGGAATTATTTACCTTTCTGAAACGATAAGCCACATAGCATATAAAAAGCCTAACGATTTTAAAGAAACTATTATCGCTAGTAAAGTAAGCGGTAATGACAATGGCTTCAGTTTTAATAGTGCGCAGGATGCTAACTTCAGTTTTTATGAAAATACAGTAGACCTCAACGCCCAAATTGTGTCCCCTATCGCAAGTAATGCATTAAGCTATTATCGTTATAAATTAGACGGTGTCTTTTATGAAGGAGCCAAACTTATCAATAAAATCAAAGTGATCCCTAAACGTCTCAACGACCGTATTTGGGAAGGTACTGTTTACATAGTGGAAGACGATTGGCAACTCTACGGAGTTGATTTAAAAACAACAGGTGCAGCGATACAGGTTCCTTTTGTAAAAGATTTAATTTTTAAGCAAAATTTTAAATTTGATTCCACCGAAGATACTTGGATTAAAATTTCTCAAACTATAGACTTTAGCTTCGGATTTTTAGGATTTAATGGAGATGGGCGCTTTATTGCGGTTTATAGTAATTACGATTTCAACCCAGTTTTTGAAAAGAAAACCTTCAGTAATGAAGTTTTGTATTTTGAACCTGAAGCCAATAAAAAAGACTCCCTTTTCTGGGAAAAAACACGTCCCGTGCAACTTACAGATGAAGAAACCAACGATTATATTAAAAAGGATAGCATTCAAGAGCTTCGGAAATCAAAAACCTATCTCGATTCGGTAGATGCAAAAAGTAATAAATTCAATTTGCTTAGTCCTTTAACAGGCTATTCGTACAAAAATACCTTTAGAAAATGGGAGCTTAGTTATAAGGCACCAATACCCGGGATAAACTTTAACACGGTGCAAGGTTGGAATGGCAATGCAGGTCTTACCTTTTATAAATGGTATGATGACAGTAGATCACAATGGTTATATGCGAGTGTAAATGCTAATTATGGCGTTGCGGAAGATCGTTTACGTTGGCAAGGAACTATTTCAAAAAGATTTAATCGAGTAAATCGTTTGCAACTTTCTGTCTTTGGTGGTAGCGAAGTGCGACAGTTTAACAGCAGCAATCCTATTTCGCCTTTAGTAAATAGTATTTCTACCCTTTTTTTTGAACGAAATTATATGAAGGTGTATGAACTCAATTATGCTGGTGTATCTTGGTTTCAGGAATTGTTTAATGGGGTGCGTTCTACGCTTTCGGTGAGTTATCAAAACCGAAAGCCCTTATTCAATAATACCAATCAGGTGATTTTTCCGCAAGAAAATATTCAATATACTAGTAATAATCCTTTAAACTCTTCTGATTTCAGTAATCCCGCCTTTGCGGAACACAGTTTAATTAAAACAAATTTCTCTGCCCGTATTTCCTTTGCTCAAAAATATATGACCTATCCCGATGGGAAATTTAATTATGGAGATTCTGCTTACCCAATTCTTACATTAGAGGCTGAAAATGCTATAGCAGCAAGTGATAGTAAATATAATTTTACACAGGTTCGAGCAAGAATAGACCAAGATTTGAAATTGGGAAATATAGGTGAGTTCTCCTATAATCTAAAAGGAGGCACTTTTTTTAATGCTGAAGGAATTTCATTTGTAGATTACCAACATTTTAATGGGAATCAGACACGAGTTGGTACAGACTTTACATATACCAATGTGTTTAATCTCTTGCCCTATTACTCGTTGAGCACAAACAAAAGCTTTTTTGAAGCACATGCAGAGCATCATTTTAAGGGATGGGTATTAAATAAAATACCAGGAATTAATCAGCTTGGTTTTAATTTGGTTGCAGGAGGACATTTTCTTAGCACTCAAGACAACACTCCGTATGGTGAAGTTTCCATCGGATTAGACAACATTGGCTGGGGGAAATATCGATTACTCCGACTAGATTATGTGCAATCCTACTATCAAGGAGAAACCAAAGGCGCTTTTATCTTCGGACTTAAGTTTTTGAATTTATTTGAATAATCATGGGGACTGGTTAAATAATATTTAAATACAACATTCGTTTTCTTATAAATCCTGTTTATGAGAGCCACCTTAGTTTGTTTTTTTATTATTTCCCTCGGAATCGCGCAAAACCCTGCTGTTAATAATGTGTATGATCTTGCTTCAGCCATTGAGAATAATTGGCTACACCTTGAGGTAACAGGGTATGAAAATAGCACACATTATACCAAACCGATCATTGCAACCCTTACTAATACTACAAAAAATCCCCTTCGTATTTCCATTGGAAACGGACAAATCTTTCGAGCAGAAGATACTACTGTACAAGATATTGTGATTGTTAAAGAAGAACTAATTGCTATAAAAGCAAATGAAACAAAAAAGGTCCCTCTCTATGGAATGTGTATTGAGTCTAGTAATTCTGGAAATAATCTAGAAACCCAGTTTCATTTGGATGGTATGGCTGAAGAAAAACTACAAAAACTTACACAAGAAATTGAAAAAAGAAAAGATTTTACTACCCTTGGTCAATATGCCGTTTGGGCCTTAACTGATGATAATGATTTAAACACCATAAGCGGTTTTGATGAAGCCGAAGCCTTACATCTTAGAACATTTGTCGCTAATCTTTTGGGGGTACCCGTTCCTTTACTAGATCCTTATGACTATGCAACCAATTATCATAACGACGGACTCATAAAACGAGCTGCTGAAAGTAAATTCAAATTTACATTTAGTGAAGACAGTGCTGTTTCTATTGCTATGTTTGATGAAAATAATTTGGTAGTTAGAGAATTATATAATAATCCTAATGTCAAGACTGGATACCATGAGTTAGCTTTTAAATTTGATGTCTCTTTATATCAAAACAAAGCGTACTTTGTGAGAATGATTGTGGATGGAGAAATAAAAATTAATATGAAAATGGAGCCTCGGGGATAAAATTACTCCAACCACAATTTAAAATCGCGAACACGCTCCCTCGCTACAATGACCTCATCCTCTTTATAGGTTTGAAGCTTCAGTTGGAGTCTGCTATTGGTATAGCTAATAATATCTTTTATGCCGTTGATGTTTACGTAAAACTTTCGGTTAATTCTGAAAAATACTTCAGGTGATAACTCGTCCTCTAGTTGTTCTAAAGTTGTATCTAGTAAATAATTTCGTCCTTCGAACGTATGAGCATAAGTACCTTTGTTTTCGCTGTAAAAGCATTCAATTTCATCCACCGGAATCATTTTGATGTGCTGCCCAATTTTGGTCGTAAATCGCTTTTTATATTCTCGCTCAACAGGGTTGGTGAGTAGTTTTTTAATGTCTTCAAAATTGAGTTGCACATTTTGTTGTTGTGGTGTACGTTCACGGAATTTTTTAACTGCCGCAATTAATTCATCTTCATCAATGGGTTTTAACAAATAATCAATGCTATTAAGTTTGAAAGCCTGTAGGGCATATTCATCATAGGCGGTTGTAAAAATGATAGCACTTTTTACATCTACGACATCAAATATTTCAAAAGACAACCCATCACTTAATTGAATATCCAAAAAGATAAGATCGGGATGCTGATGTTCTTTAAACCAAGCCACCGATTCAGCAACACTGTGAAGCATGTTACTCACTGTTACGTTCTGCCGTTCCAGCATACGTTGTAAGCGTCGAGCAGAAGGTTTTTCGTCTTCAATAATTAAGATATTCATAGTGCTTAGTAATCTTTGTCAAAGTTGTTTTTAAACTCTCTTTCTTCTTTGTCCATAAATTCTTTAATCTTACGCTCTTCCCAGTCTTTAAGTAATGAGAATTTATCTTTAAACACATACAGCGCGTGAAAAGCCAATCCTATCCCCCAAAAGAAGGGCGTCGTAAAATAGCCCCAAGCAGGTAGACCCGTCATAAAATTACCGCTAAATAATCCCATATGGACTAAAATTAAGAAAGTGTTTATTAAAAGGTACACCGTAAGATGTGTGTAAAAGCCTTTTATCTCTTTTACCTTCTTTTGGGCGCGTTCGTATTTATCTTCGTTAAATGTTTTCATACTATTTTATTTCCAATGTTCTTGAATTTCTTCATCTTCTCTTTCCATAAGTTCTTGAATCTTTTTATCCTCCCAATCTTTCAGTGGTTTTGGTTTAAATGTAACCAAACCGTGAATGCCAATGGCCATTAACCATAACACAGGAAAGACATAGGTATTCCAGTTTATCCAATTTTCAAATCCTGCGTCTTCGCTAATAATTCCGTAGGCAGGAAGGACCCAAAATCGAGCAACTAACACCAAGGGAACAACTATTAAAAAGATAGTGATATGCCCGTAGAAGTCTTTTATTTGCTTCATTCGCTTTTGTGCCTGTTCGTATTTTTTATAGCTATTCGGTTCCATAGGTAAGGTTTTTATTTCCAACGATCATTAGGGTATTGTTCCTCTTTATCCATAAGTTCTTTAATCTTTCGTTCCTCCCAGTTTTTATTCATAAACGGTGCCCAATTAAAGGCTTTTAAGGCTTGAAAAACAAGTCCTATTCCCCATCCAAAAGCTGCCCATAGAAACCACATATAACGCCATTCGTTAGTGTAATAATTAAGCCATCCTAAGAATGCGATGAAGATTACATAAAAAACCAAGCTGGTATAGAACTTTTTCATCTCCCTTACTTGCTCTTTGGCGCGTAAGTACCGATTCTCTCTATTTTCTTTATTATCTAAATACATAATGCTTCTATTTTAATTGATACTGTAAAACTACAATCCCTCTGTCTGTTTTAAAAAACCCTTTTACTGAATTGTCATTTTTATATACTGAACTGAATTTTTGGGTCTTAGGCCCTAGGTCCTGGGTCTTTGGTCTAACATCTCGCCCTTCACCCTTCACCCTTTACCCTTTACCCTTTACCCTTTACCTAATCATCATCCTTCATCAATTCACGTATCTTACGCTCTTCCCAATTTTTTCCTAGGAAAGGATTCCAATTAAATACCTCCATCGCATGTCCAGTAACACCCATTCCCCAACCTACAATGGGGAAAATAGCCCACGGAAATCCTGTAGATTTTACATTTAAAAAGATAAATACAGGCACCATAATAAGGTAAATGCTAAAATGGATATAGAATCCTTTTAATTCTTCTACATGCTTCTTAGCACGTTCGTATCTTTTTGCTGAAATATATTCTGTTTGTGTTGTCATAACATTTGTTTTTTGTGTGAGCAACGGAATCGTTACCCAAAATTCTTTATTACTTTTTTGTACCGAAACAGGACGATTGGTGAGCAATCCATATCGTTGATGAATATTCCGAAGTCCTACCCCACTACTCTCTTTTAATACTTTTTTGGGCTGAAGGTTATTCTTTATCACCAAATTACCATCTTCTTCATAGATGCGAATATGTAGCTTATCTGCCGGTGTTACCTGATTGTGCTTAACAGCGTTCTCCAATAACAACTGAAGCGATAAAGGGACTACTTTTGCTTCAGGATTGGAAAGCGTTTCAGGAATATCGAAAATGATACTGTCTTCAAACCGCATTTTCAGTAACGACATATACAACTGCGCAAACTTCAATTCCTCTTCAACAGTCACCAATTCTTTGTTTTTCTGTTCCAAAACATACCGATACACTTTCGAAAGGGAGGTAGTAAATCGGGTGGCAGCATGTGGGTTTTCTTCAATAAGACTGGTTAAAACATTCAAACTATTAAACAGAAAATGCGGATCTAATTGATTCTTCAACGCATCAAACTGAGCTGAAGCGGTTCCGGCAATTATTTTCTGTTCCTTTACCTTTCGCTCCTGTGTATATCGGTAATAATAAACCGCGTAAAAAATGCCTGTAACTACTACCGAAATCAATAAGGTGACATAGTAAAAAGTAGGCTGCTCATTTTCAAAGAATTCTTTAAGTGAAACTCCTTCAAAAAGTATCGCGCCAACAAGTCTCAATAAAAATATAGTCACTAATGAAATAGCTATCGAACCTACTATCCCTTTCGCAAGATGTTGAATTTTAAACCATTCATTTTTGTAACGTGTAATAATAAAGTAAAAGAAAAAGGCATTGGCCATATAGAGTGCTACCGTATAGACTTGATTGACGATAAAACGAAACAATAGTTCTATACCAGATGAAATCTTCCAACCATTAAGGTATTCGATGACACCCACCACAATAAAAATGAGTACCCCTACAAATAAAGCTTTCCCTATTTCTTTACGTATATTCATTATTCTTCTTTACAGTTTTGTGCTAAGCTTTGTTGTGCATATTCGCCTCCACCACTAGGGTAAAATTGTCCTTTAGGTTCGTATGTGTCAAAAAGTGCTACAGCCTTCTTTAAGTCTTCACAAAAAGGTTTTGTGTCTTGTCCAAACCAACGGGCGGTTCCCAACTCCCATTCTACTTTTCCAAAAGCGGCTCTGGGGTTTTCAGGTTCAATTTTATAGGCTTCTTGGTATAATTGATTAATCTTAGGTGACATGGTCATTCCGTGTTTGGCACCGTCAAAAACCACCCAAGCAGTATAGAGCTGTGCTTGTACTACTAATATTTCTGCGTTGTCTTTAGAAATAGCCTTGGCATCATTCAAAAAGTCTTGCGCTCTCTTTAATTGTGCCGTAAGTTTTTCTTCATCTTTTTCAGAAAAGCTATACAGTACATTAATTTGAGCTACATAAAATGGCGGTAGCCAGTTATCGGGTTCGGCTTGTGCAATACGCTCGAATAGATTGGCAGCTTCCCAAGGCTGATTGTTTTTCCAAAGGTCGAATGCTTTTTCCATTCCTTGTTCATATTTGCTCTGTGAAAACCCAGTAAAGGAAATAAAAGCGATAAATAAGAATACTAAATGTTTCATAATAGTTAATAGGTTTTAACATCCCCCTCGATCCCCTATCAAAGGGGGAAGGCATGAATGGTTTGTGAATTTATTAAAGTTAGTGTCGATTTCCTAATTATAATTTAATAGCAATGGTCTTTACTTCGCCCCCTTTGACTTCAAATTGGGCGTCCTCCCATTTTGGAGGTCCAAAAAATCCTTTGGCACCATTGGAACAGCCATAATCTTCTGAAGGGATCATTCCGAAACGCATATTGAGTTGTCCGTTGTTGTCTTCATCGTGATAACAAGAAATGGCGTAAATTCCATCGGGCACGTCTTTAAATACTGCTTTGGCTGTTTGGTTATCAATGAGTGCTTCTAAAGACAAATACGTTTTATCCAAAAAGTCTTCGGCGGTATTGTAAAGCCCTACCTTAGCTTTTCCGTCGTTATTGTCGAAATGGGTCATGGTAACTTCTACTGTGTTCTGCGCATGAAGCAACATTCCTGTAAGAAGTAAAGTGAGAAAATGTAATACGGTTTGCATAACTGTTTGTTTTTAATTGATAGGACAAATATCTATGCAAGCCAACAGATTTAAAAAAGGGTTTTACTGAATTGTCAATTTTAATGACTGAATTGTGTTGCTAGTGATAAGTGAATTGGAAATAGTGAATAGTTTTACTAGGATTTGACCGCACTTATACCGCACGTACACCGCAAGTAGACCGCACGTAAACCGGGCGTTGCCCTTTCACTACAAAATAGACTGAAACAAAAAAACCTCCCCTTTCGGGGAGGCCTCTTCTTCATAGCAAAATTTAAACAACCTAGTTCGGCATCACTACCGAGTTAATCACATGGATAACACCATTATTTGCCATGACATCGGTACTTACAATTTCGCTGTAATTACCGGCTGCATCAACTAACCAAATCTTACCTTTTTTCTGAACTACGGTTAAGGTAGCACCGTTTAAAGTTTTTACTTCAGCTTTACCATTTCCTTTTTCTAAGGCAGCTACTACATCGGCAGCAGCTAATTTCCCAGAGACTACGTGGTATGTTAGAATTCCAGAAAGTGTTTCTTTGTTGGCCGGCTCTAATAATGAGTTCAAAGCATTAGAATCAATTTTTGCAAAGGCATCGTTTATGGGAGCAAATACGGTAAATGGCCCCTCTCCTTGTAATGCAGTTACTAAATCGGCTGCTTGTAAAGCGGCTACTAAAGTTGAAAAACTTTCGTTTCCTACAGCAATTTCTACAATCGATTTTTCTTGAGCATTTGTTTTTGTTACTGCAAAAGCAGCAATCATTGTCATAATTAATACAATCTTTTTCATAATGTGTTTTTTAAGTTAATTGTTAAAGTTTAAGCGCTTTTATTATATATACACTCATATTTACCCTGTGGATGAGCAGCACTCAAATTTTTGCTTAACTTTAACAAATGAATTCTAACCCTTCGGAAGAATCCTTACTTATCTCCCAGTTTCAAAGTGGGAATACACGGGCGTTGTCTACTTTATACGACAAGTATTCTGGGGCACTCTATGGGGTTATCATAAGAATTTGTAAAGACGAAGCACAAGCCCAAGACTTGCTTCAGGAAACATTTATCACTCTTTGGGATAAAGCTAAAGAGTACGATTCAAAAAAAGGACGTTTTTATACGTGGGCCTACCGAATTGCCAAAAACAAAACCTTAAATGCCATAAGAAATACACAAGACCTCATCCAAAACGATGATTTAGGTGTATATACTAATAGAGGAGCAGAAGAAATTAATGAAGTAGATCTTCCGAAATTAAACGGTGCTATTAAAAGTCTGGAAGCACATCACCAACAAGCCTTAGAGTTGGTGTATTTTCAAGGCTTAACGCATCGCGAAGCACATAAAGAGATGGATGTTCCCTTGGGGACATTTAAATCGTATATCGCACAGGCACTAAAAAAATTACGGGAAGTCTATCAAGCAATCATCATTTGGATTGCATTGGGAATTGAAAGTTTATTATAATGAATAAAAACGAAGTACTAACATCAGGCTTGCTAGAGCGCTACATTTTAGGAGAAACTTCTTCTTCTGAAGCGGCCATGGTAGAATCTTGGATTGCCAAAGATGCCGAGGTGAAAGCTGCGTTTCAAAAAATGGAGTTGGATTTTGAGCGAATGGCAGAGGAAAATGCGGTAACACCTCCATCACATGTAAAGGCTCAGATACTGAAAGAAATAGCCCCTTCAAAAAGTGCAACACAAAGCAATTGGTATTTGGGTGTTGCGGCTGCCTTAGTATTGATGATGGGACTTACTAGTTATTTTCAGTATCAAAAAATGCAGAAAATTGAAGATGAGTTAAAAATCGTTCAGCAACAAAAAGAACTCATTGAAAGTGAGTTAGAATCGGTAGTGACTTCCTATGCCAAAACAACCGAAATGCTTGAGTTTATGGGTGCTCCAACCACTCAAAAGTATTTACTTAACGCCAATGAACTGGCTCAAAACGCCACTGCGATTGGCTATGTAAATCCTTCAGCAAAAAAGGTATTAATAGATGCTAATGCACTTCCAAAATTGGACGATGATAAAGACTACCAATTATGGGCAGATGTTCACGGCGAAATGATAAACATGGGGCTTATTAAAAAAGAAAAAGCCTTACTTGCCTACAACTATATTGAAGACTCTGAATCACTTAACATTACCATTGAGCCTGCTGGAGGAAGTGCCCACCCTACGGTTGCTAATTTGGTTGCCAATGTTTATCTCAGATAGCTTAATTAGCTGATATCGATATTATTACATATATTTACTAATACAACTAACCAATTTCAAAAAACAGTAAGCCTACTGCTGTATTTTGGTATTTAATATGAAAAATTTATACCTTCTTGTAGTCTTACTTCTCACATGTTCTGTATACTCACAAAATAGGTATTCCGTTTCTGGTAAATTAGTAGATGATACAAGCGAAGGGATACCCTTTGCCAATGTATTGCTATTACAACCCAATGACTCCACCTTAGTAAAGGGTACGCTTACCACAGAGTTAGGCACCTATGAGTTTACAAATATTCAGGAAGGGGAATATGTAATACAAGGATCCTTTGTTGGATATCAAACAGCCAATTCTGAAGTGTTTACTCTTTCAGAAAATAAAATAATGCCTACGATCACCTTATCGGAAGGCGAAACCCTTTCTGAAGTGGTCGTCGTAGCAGAAAAACCGCTTTTCTCACAAAAAGTCGATCGTTTGGTCATAAATGTTGAGAGTAGTATTGTTTCAGCAGGAGGGTCGGCACTCGAAATATTGGAACGTTCTCCTGGCGTAACGGTAAATAGACAAAATAGTAATATTTCAGTAGTGGGTAAAGACGGTGTGGTTGTCATGATTAACGGAAAAGTGAGTTATGTTCCTACCTCCTCCTTGGTTCAATTTTTGGAGGGAATGAGTGCAGATAATATTAAATCTATCGAGCTTATAACCACACCTCCAGCCAATTTTGACGCAGAGGGAAATGCAGGGTTTATTAATATTGTTCTTAAGGAAAGTGCTGATATTGGTCTTAATGGTTCCTATTCCTTTTCTGCGGGTGTAGGTGAAGGTGAACTTACCACGTCCAATAGCCTAAGCTTTAATTATCGAAAAGATAAGTTGAACCTCTTTGGCAGTTATTCTTATGCTTTAGATAAACGCCCTCAAGTATTTACGTTCTTAAGGGATTTTAGTCGAAACGACACTGTATTTACCACTTCAACTATTACAGATAGAGCCCCTAGACAACGCAATCATAACCTTAGAGTAGGAATAGACGTGGATATTTCCGAAAAGACAGTCATGGGATTTCTGCTAAGTGCCTTCGATAACCGATGGAGCATGGATGCCTTTAATAAAAGTATTGATAGTGAAAATGGCACGCCTGTGGGGTTTGTAACTTTAGTAAATGATGAAATAAATCGGTTACAGCACTTTGGGGCAAATTATAATATTAAACACAACTTTAACGAAGCCACGTATTTGAGTTTTGACTTAGATTATCTCTTTTATGAGTTCGATAACCCTACCAATTATGTCAATTCGTTTTTCGATGCAAATAATAATCCTAATGGTACAGAATTAACGCAAAGCCGAAAAAACACCCCCATTAATACGTGGGTGGGAAAATTGGATTTCAGTAAAAAAATAAATGATTCGTGGAAATACGAAGCGGGTATTAAAGGAACCACCTCAAAATTTGAAAATGACGTTTCGGTGGCCTTTGAAGAAAATGGGCAATTTATTACCGACCCAGACTTTACCAATTTTAGTGAATTGGATGAGCAGATTTATGCAGGATATATCGCTTCCGAATATACTATCGATGAAAAAACCACTGCCAAGGCTGGACTACGTTATGAATTTACTGATTCTAAGCTCGATGTTTCTAACCAAGGAACGGTAGTGGATAGAGAGTTTGGAAAACTGTTTCCAAGTGCCTTTGTCAATAGAAAATTTACAGAGGATTTAAGTATGAATCTATCGTATACAAGGAGAATTACACGTCCTACGTTTAATGACCTGGCGCCTTTTGTTATATTTATAGACCCCAATACCTTTATATCTGGGAATGCTTCCCTGCAACCTGCAATTTCAGATGCCTACAAATACGACATTAATTATAAATCCTACTTTTTATCCTTTCAATATACCCACGAAGACAATAGCATAAGTGGTTTTCAGCCCTTTATAGACCCAGAAACCGGCAGACTCATTGTCGAGGCTGCCAATCTCGATTATACCAATACATTTTCCATTGTAGCGGGGTTTCCCTTGAAAATTGCACCTTGGTTTAGAACGCAAAACAATCTTAGTTTCATTAAGCAAAACCTAAGAACCTTCTATAATAATAGTCCCATCGAGATTGAGGTGGATAACTTTAGAGCCAATAGTACGTTCTCTTTTAAACTAAGCGATACCTTTTCTGCAGAATTATCTGGATTTTACAATAGCCCCTCCCTTAGCGGCCTACGGAAGTCGGTGGAGGTGTATGGTATTAATTTCGGACTCCAAAAAAAGTTTGGGGACCGCTGGGGAACGTTGAAGTTTTCAATTAATGATGTGTTTGACACGGTTATCTTTAAAGAGAATACCTATCTGCCCGATGAAAATATCAATATTGATAGTAGTTTCGATTTTGTGGTACGAACTTTTAGTTTAACCTATTCGCGCTCCTTTGGAAATAGCAAATTGAAATCTGAGCGAAAACGAGAAACAGGATCTGAAGATGAACGACGAAGAGTAAACTAAAGAAACAGGGCTCTTTTCTACAGCCTTTTCCTATTTTGTCAATACACTTTAATTCTCTTTTTTCCATTACTGATACTTCGACAAGCCTGCCTGCCGTGGTCATTGAGCGAAGTCGAAATGCAGGCAGGCTCAGCATAGATACGTTTCTTCGTAACACTCAGCCAACGGGATGAGTCGAGGGTGATGGGTCGAGGGTGGTGGGTCGAGGGTGGTGGGTCAAAGATCAAAGGTCAAGGGTCGAGGGTTTTGTCATTTCGAGGGTACCGAGAAATCTCACCTGAGAAGAATCCTAGTAATTTTACCTATTCCTAGAACCGCACTTTGACTGGGCTTTGACTCCTATGGTGGCTTCGATACTTCGACAAGCTCAGCACAAGAAAAGAAACAAACCTGCCTGCCGTGGTCATTAAGCGAAGTCGAAATGCAGGCAGGCTCAGCATAGATACGTTTCTTCGTAACACTCAGCCAACGGGATGGGTCGAGGGTGGTGGGTCAAGGGTCGAGGGTTTTGTCATTTCGAGGGTACCGAGAAATCTCACCTGAGAAGAATCCTTATTACTTTACATAATCCTATAACCGCAACTTACCCGAAGTAAACCGCACGTAAACCGCACGTATACCGCACGTTGACCCGAAGATACTACGGGTGTACTACGGGTGAACTCCTTTTAAAGAATATATGTTATTGATGGAATAGTGAAGGGTATTGCCATTGACTGCACTTTGACTGCACTTTGACTGGGCTTTGACTGGGCTTTGACTGGGCTTAGCTTTTAAGGAATATTTTTCCTTTTTTGATACTATATGTTAGATTAGGAAAGATTCATAATCTTAAAAAAGTCGTCTTTTTTATTTCTAGAGATACTCACCGAATCTCCATTGTTCATAAGGATATATCCCCCATCCGACTTTATGTACTTTTTTACTTCATGTAAATTAATTAGATAACTATTATGCACTCTCATAAAATGTTGGTCTGTTAATAAGGTTTCGTATTCTTTAAGGTGCTTACTTACTAAGTGGGTTGTACCGTTTATTAGCTGAAATGAAGTATAGGAGCCTTCCGCTTTGCAGTAACTAATTTCGTCTACATTGATAAACTCATAACCATCGGTGGTGGAAAGGCATATTTTATTGGTGGTAGGTTGCTGTTGTTTTAGGTTGTGGAGCAAGGTTTCTAGCTTTTTGTTATAGACATCCTTATCCTTTATTTTTCTTGCTTTTTCCACGGCTTTTTGAAGTTCTTCTAGGTCAATAGGCTTAAGGAGGTAGTCTAGCGAGCTAAATTTTACAGCTTTTAAGGCGTATTGCTCGAAAGCTGTTGTGAAGATAACTTCAAAGGTTATGTTGTCTATTTGATCCAAAATATCGAACCCTGTACCCGTTTGCAGTTCGATATCTAAAAACACAATATCTGGTTTAGTGTTTTTTATAGCATTGATTGCTTCAGTAACAGAGCTTGCTGTAGCAAGCACCTCAACGCCTTCACAAAACTCCATTACTAAGTTTTTGAGGGTTTCTCTGCTATGGTTTTCATCATCTACTATTACAGCTGTTAGATTCATCGTTTTGGGTTTTATTCTATTGAAATTTTAATGGTTACCAAGGTTCCTGTAGGCTCCCCTTTTTCATTGGTTTTATCGTGGATAGAGACACTACTTTTTTCGGAATGACTGAGTAGCTCAAGTCGTTTTTCGGTGACTTCAATGCCTCTTGATTTTTTGGTTGCTTTTAAGACCGATTTCTTTTCTTGGGCAGCTTGCCTACCTATGCCATTGTCTTCAATTTCACAAATAATAAAACTATCCTCTTTCTTAAAACGAAGGTCTAGTTTTTTATCCTCTGTGGGCTTGTTTAACAAGCCATGAAGTATTGCATTTTCAACAAAGGGTTGCACAATGAGTGCAGGCACTTCCATGGCATGCGTATCTAAGTTTTGGTCTATGGTGATGGAGTATTGAAATGTATTATTAAAGCGAAGGGCTTCTAGCTCAAGGTATTTTCTTAAAAGGGAAATTTCTTCATGTAAAATAATATTTGCTTCAATCGAACTCTCCAACAAATTACGCATGAGTAGGCTAAACTTATTGAGGTATTTTATGGCGTCTTGCTTTTTATTTAAAGTTATTAAATGCTGTATGGAGCTAAGAGAATTAAAAATAAAATGCGGATTCATTTGTGCCCGCAAAGCACTTATTTTATTATCGAAGGCCTCTTGCTTTGTAAGTAGCGATTCTTCGTTTGCTTTTTTCATTTTGTAGTTTAGTCCAAGTCCAAAAAGCAAAACCTCTATCACACTTCCTGCCATCATATAATGACGATCCTGTGTAAAGAGCATCATCAAGGCTCCTGCGGTAAACATGAGCGAACCAATGATAATAAAATACGCAAGTCGGTTTTTCGCATAGACAAGTAAGTAAATAACGGCTGCCAGTGCAAAAACAGACATCACCAACCTGTGGATATTCATTAATAATCGTTCTGGATCTAACTGAAAAGTGATTGAAAAATAGGTGTTAACCACTATAAAAAGCAATAACACTACGGCTATGACCCGAATAGCTTTGTCCAATTTGGGATAAAATGTGGCAGTTTCAAGATAATATTTGGCAAATGCTACATAGAATAAATTGATAAAGATTTGCAATGAAGAGTGAAACCAAAAAGAAAAAATAGTATAGTCGTAATTTAAAAAAATAACCGTGTTATAAGCACTTCTACCCAAATATAAAAGAAGGCACAACGTATACAGGGAATAGAAAAGGAAATCTATTTTTTTGGAAACAAAATATGTGATAAAGGTAAAGATGAAGATAAAGAAAAAAGCTCCTATAAATAGATAATCGGGAGTCGCTTTTACCAAATCTGTCCAAGAATAATATCCACTTTCTAATTTCTTTTGAGAAGCACTTCGAAGTTTTAATTGAAGCTTACCAAAATCTTGATTGGAATTGTACAATCTAATTTTAAAATACAGGTATTTGCCTTGTACCAGATTATAAACCGTAAAATAAACACCATCCTTGGGGGTGTAATAGGAATATTTTTCTTCGGTATTTAAAGGGCCATATTTTTTTTCTACCAGACCGTTTTCAGTATTAAAAAAACTAGTTATATCGTAAAAAGCACCCGTATGCAAAAACCACAAACTATCCTGTTGTAATGTGTGAATATGGTTAGATAGATCTGCTCGTACCCAGTACGAATCTTTTGTATTCACTTTTCCTGTCTTGCCTGTAAATTCATAAAACAAATAATCCTGAGTAACAATAGAATCGATAGGAACTTTATCACCCAGATTTTTAAAGACCTTAAAAGGAATAACCGCATCTTTAAAAGTATCCAATGCTTGTGCATTTGCAATAATACCCATACCTAAAGTACACAATAATAAAACACACACGAGCCTTATTGGACGCATCATACGTTATGCTAAATTTGGTAGACTTAATACAATATCCCCTCCCTTTGAGGTGAGATTATTATTAAAAGTAACCTTTTTTTTGATGCTATAATTCTTAAAATCATTTAATAACCGTATTTGGTCTTGCCACTTTATAAGTTGCACTCTATAGTCTGGTGCGTATGTTACTTTTTCAATTCCTGAGGTATGATACGTAAAGCCAACTTCTAGATGTACTCGCTTTTTTGTTGTTTTAAACCTAATAGCTATCGTGTAGTTTTTATATTGGTTGTAAATGGCATGCTCAATAATATTCTCGAATACCGTTTGAAGTATAAACGAAGGGATTTTAGCATCTATCTTACTTAGTTCTTGATCCAATGCAATGGTATATTCAAATTGGTCGTTATAGCGTAGCTTTTGAAGTTTTAAATACCTATGAAGCATTTCAATTTCTTCCGAAAGTTGTACCGTATCTTCTTCAATATGTTTTAGATAAAAGCGAATTAATCTGCTAAACACAGAGAGGTACATGACCGCTGCCTTTTTATTTTCTGAAGTAATAAAATACTGAATGGCGTTTAAGGCATTAAAAACAAAGTGAGGGTTCATTTGTGCCCTAAATGCCTTTAGCTTTAATTGCGCCATTTCTTCAGAAAGGGTTTCTTGGTTTTTTTTTTCAGGCATCTTTAGGGGTTTTTAGTATTTTGAAGCTATTGGTCATTGTGAAATAAAAAGCTGTCCTTTTTTACTAAGAACAGCTTTTCAATTTTATGTATTCCTAATTAGTAAACGTTATTGTTTTACCACTTTAAAGCTTTCTGTAGTCCCTTCGGAAGAAACAGTTACCACATACAAGCCTGCATCTAAAAATGAAAGCTCGATAGTGCGTCTTGTTTCGCTCCCTTTTTCAGAATATACCTGCTGCCCAAGGATGTTATATATGGAAATACTTTCTAGCGTTGTTTTTGCACTTAGGTGTATTTCATTCTTTACCGGATTTGGGTAATAGGTAAGTCCGTTAATGGTTTGCTCATTAACACCTAATATTCCTGAAAGATTCACCGAAATATCTGCTTTAGGGTCATTGCCTACAACACCTGCCAATAAATAATAGGTGGTTCCTGCTGTTGCCATAATTGAAGATAGGTTCACTACCTCGCATTCGTTGGTAGGTTGGTCTACCCAAGTAAGGTCTGCTCCAGAAGTAGCATTTTCATCTGCTGCCGAATAAAAAACAACGCCCCCTGCTCCATTGGGTAAGCTTATACCAGCCACAACTTGGCCGTCTATAGTGGCGGTAAACTTATACCATACGGCTTTTGTTGTAAAGGTATCGCAGACAGCTTGTCCTCCATCGTTATCTGAAGTAGCTGCCAAAAAATGTACGCTTGGATCAAAATAGTCTTCCAATCCGTTTAGGCTAATGGCATTTTCCACAAGGTCGTTTACCGGTGGCGCAAAAATTTCTTCGGTATTAATTAAGACAGATGAAGTTTCGCTGTTCTGCACAAAAATATAATAGGTGGTTCCCACAGTGGTCGTAATTAAAGAAAAGTCTCCATAATCGCATAGGTTTGTTCCTTGGTCCACAAAGGTTAACTCTGCTCCCGAAGTGGCATTTCCGTTGGGTGCTGAATAAAATATAACCGCCCCATTTACTTGGTTGGTAAGTCCTGCGGCTACTTCGCCTTCGGCAGTAGCTGTAAATTTGTACCATATTCCAGCATCTACGGTATCGCATCCTGTTTGGCCACCATCGTTGGTATTTGTAGTCTCTTCAAAGTTTACATTTTCGTCAATAAACAACAGTGGTCCTAATGAAAGGTCTGTGGCATTTTCAATAAGGTCGTTTGCAGGGACTAAAGCAGCATTGGCATTTATTGCTACATCTGAGTTTCCTGCATTACGCATATAGATGTAATAGGTGGTCCCCGCCGTGGCATCAATGGTAATGGTATTTGCAATGGCACAGGTGTTGGATGGCTGATTTACAAACGTTAATTGGTTTCCGTTAGTGACATTTTCATCGGGTCCTGTAAAAAACACAATATAAGGTACTTGTGGGTTTGCTATAGACGCTGTAACACTTCCGTTACTGGTGGCCGTAAATTTGTACCAGATACCAGCTAAAAAAACAGAGCAATCTCCTACGGTGGCATCACCTTGGGCAGTAGCTTCCATAAAAGTTACCCCTACTTCGGAATACGGAAAAGGTCCACCATCAATGTCTATGGCGTTTTCAATAAGGTCGTTTACTGGGGGTGCAACCATGGTTTCTATTGCAAAACTGGTTGAAGCTGCAAAAAGCATTGTGAGTAGTAAGAGGCTTTTTGTAATTTGATTTTTCATGAGTTCTTAATTTTAAAGGTTATGATTTATGCAGCAAATCTAAATGGAGCGATTCCTTTATATTGTATATAATTGATGAATGGTAAGTTTGAGTTGACGGATGTAAGGTGATGGGTGATGGGTCAAGGGTCAAGGGTCAAGGGACAAAGGTCAAGGGTGAAGGGTCAAAGGTGAAGGGTTTTGTCATTTCGAGGGAACCGAGAAATCTCACCCGAGAAAATTCCTTATAATTTTACCTATTCCTAGAACCGCACTTTGATTGGGCTTTGACTCCTATGGTGGCTTCTATACTTTGACAAGCTCAGCACAAGAAAAGAAACAAACCTGCCTGCCGTGGTCATTGAGCGAAGTCGAAATGCAGGCAGGAAAAACTAAATGGCTTATTATTTATTGTTCTATTCATTTTCTTTACTCGTCTAAAGAAAACGAACCAAAAGAAACGACGCCTTTTCAAAGGAATTTTTACTTCGTAAAACCGTCTTGAAAACTCCGCGCCCTTTGGGCTGAATCTCGGAGCTTTTCTGCGACATATTCTGCTGAAAAGGGATCACTAAGTTTGATGTATTAGAATTTTAATTAAAGGGTGTAGGTTTTGACCGAATTTTAACTTGGCGTTAATCCGAAGTCGAATCAGAGGGTGGTTTTGTCATTTCGAGGGTACTAACTACTTGGTTCATAGTTCCTATCTCTTGTCTCTTGTCTCTCCTCTCTCCTCTCTTTTCTCTCCTCTCTTTTCTCTTTTCTCTTTTCTGAAACTTTTTTCACTATCTTTACCTATCCCCCACAAAAAAGTTAGCACAATTTTATAAGAAGTATCCTATGCTATGCAACTAGTGTAGCCATAAATACATTGATTATGAAACCCATCCTATATAAAAAACTAGTCCCTTGGGTGCTGTGCCTGGCACTCCTTTCGTTGAGCAGCTGTAAAACCCAACTCGCCCCCGAATACGATAAAGCCATTGTCGAAAGCCTTACCGCCAACACCCAAAAGTTGATGTACTTTTTGGCAACCATCGAGGACGAAGGCACCACCCCGGCTACCTATACCGACCGTGCCGCCTCCTATTACACCCTTATTGGTGCCTTTGATGCCCTAGCCCTCCAAGCCAAGGCTCGCCCTGTACCCGATAATGTCGCCACCAAAAAAATAAACGAACTCTTACAATCCAAAGGCAGTGACCCCTTATCCAGCGACTACCCCAGCGCCTTTGCCTTTACCAAAATCTCCGAAACCCTTAAAAAGATGAAGGAGACCGACCAAAAAAACGGTATAAAACCCTTTGCCCTCCAAGCCTTTAAAGGGCAAATCCTTATTTTTCTAGACCAAGCCATTACTTACGAAAGCTTTTTAAAACGATAACCCATGAGTGACGTAACCAGCATTATAAACGACATCAAAGATATTTCTACCACTATTTTAAAGAAAGACATTACCGTGGTAAAAGGCTTTAGCGAACGCCAGGTAGAAGCCATTGCCAAACAAACGGTCATCATTACCGAAGGCGTTGCCAGCGGTGATATCGACGAGGAACTAAAGAAATTCTTTTTTGATGGTCTAAAAGCCATGGCAGAAAACTTTGTGAATACCCTAAAAGGCATCCTCTCCGTGACCCTAGAAAAACTCTATAACGCCATCGTGGATAAACTGTGGAGCATTGTGGGGGGTGTGGTATAAACGCATCTTTTTTAAAATAGCTGTCTTTAATTGAGTATCTTTCAGAGGCTAATTAAATAACAACGCCATGCGCTACCTTCTAGTTCTTATCACTGTACTGGCTTTCTTTGCTTGTAATGAAAAACAAACCCCTATGGAAACGCCCAACACTACTACCCATTGGGCATTCCCCTATTTTGAAAAAGTAGATAGCCTCAACCCTATTTTAAAACCCTCTCCCAATCTCACTTTTACAGACCCCATCACCCAAACCGAAGTAACATGGGAAGCGCGCAACGTGTTGAACCCTACCGCCATTGTAAAAGATGGAAAAGTGCATCTCTTGTATCGTGCGCAAGACAGTATGGGTACCTCCCGAATAGGCATGGCAACGAGTAGCGACGGACTTCATTTTGAAAAAGCCCCTGCCCCAGTTTTTTATCCCGATAATGATGCGATGAAGGTGTACGAATGGAATTATAAAAAAGCACTGCCCTTACCACATCCCGAAGGGGATTATTTTGACGGTGCCGAAGACCCACGTATCGTAGAAAGTGAAGACGGCATCTATTTTATGACCTATACCTCCTACGATGGTAAGACCGCCCGATTAAGCATTGCTTCCTCCAAAGATTTACAAACTTGGACCAAACACGGGCTCGTGTTACGGGACTCCATTTATCACAATACCTGGTCTAAAGCCGGAGCCATTGTTGCCGAGCAGCAAGGCAGCCGTATGGTAGCGAAAAAGATTGACGGCAAATATTGGATGTATTTTGGCGATACCAACTTGTTTATGGCGACCTCCACCAATTTAAAAGATTGGGACGTAGCCATTAATGAAGAGTCCAAACAACGGATAAGTGTGCTCCATCCACGTATGGGGTATTTTGATAGTCGTTTGGTAGAACCCGGTCCCTATGCCATTTGGCGGGAAGATGGCATTGTGCTTATCTATAACGCCAGTAATGCTGCCAACTTTAACGACCCTGAACTCCCTAAGTTTACCTATGCCGCTGGGCAAGCCTTGTTTGATGCCCAACAACCGTATAAACTCCTCGATAGAACCGACTCCTACTTTATCTACCCAGACAAACCCTACGAAAAGGTAGGCGAAGTAAACGAAGTATGTTTTGTGGAGGGCTTGGTGTACTTTAACAACCAATGGTTCTTGTATTACGGCACGGCAGACTCTAAAATTGCAGTGGCGGTGTATCGACCTTAGGTGATGGGTGATGGGTGATGGGTCAAGGGTGAAGGGTGATGGGTCAAGGGTCAAGGGTCAAGGGTGAAGGGTTTTGTCATTCCGAACCTAAGTGAGGAATCTCATCATACTTGTCATTCCGAACCTAAGTGAGGAATCTCATTACAACAAAAAAAACGGTCTATTTAACATAATACCATGACTGCAACACACCCGAAGGAGACCCGAAGGAGACCCGAAGGAGACCCGAAGGAGACCCGAAGGAGACCCGAAGGAGACCTAAGGTGTTTTTTAAGGGTCCCCAAAAAAAAATTATGGTGTTAAAATGGAATGGATTTTTTGCTATCTTTGGGTTTCTCCCCACAAAGACATTAAATAGTTGTTATGAAATCTAAAATATCACAAATGCTGATATTCATTAGTGGTTGACAATAAGCTGATAAAACAACAATATGCAAATAGACATCAAAGGAAAAATTAACGAAAAAAAACTTGCATATAGCAATACTCTACTTCCTTTATTTGAGGCAATTGTTAATTCGATACAGGCTATAGAAGAAGATAGTTCTACAATAACCGGAATAATTGAAATTGACATCATACGTTCAGCTCAAAAACAATTAGAACTAACTGATAATGAAGTCTTACCTGAAATAATCGATTTTGTTGTAAAAGACAATGGAATTGGGTTTAATGAGAATAATTACGATTCTTTTAATTATGCACACTCAACGTATAAATATAGTAAAGGCGGAAAAGGAATAGGTCGTTTCACTTGGTTAAGAGCATTTCGGCTAGCTGAAATAGAAAGCCGTTATAAAGAAAATGGGCATTGGAACTTACGAAAATTTCAATTTGAACCTACTAAAAAAGGTATTGAAAATCACACATTAAACCAAGTCAACACAACGGAAGAAAGATATACTATTGTAGCATTAAGAGGCCTAAAAGCTGACTACAGAAAATGGTGTAACAATAATCCTGAAGATATTGCTTTAAAAATAATTGAGCACGCATTCGTATACTTTCTGAATGATGATTGTCCAAGAATTTTAATAAATGATATGGATAACACCATAGTAGTTAATGATCTTTTTAAATTATTTACAAAAGGACAAGTTAAAACCAAAAATATAAAAGTTCGAGACAATTCATTTAAATTAAGTGTTGTTAAACTTTATAGTAGCAAAGTTGACAACAAAATTCATTATTGTGCAAATACGAGAGAAGTAACATTTGATAAAATTTCAACTGATATACCTGAAATGGATAATTTTCTTTTCGACAAAGATGGGATCCCATTCTCAATCTCGGTTTATGTAGAAGGCGACTATTTAGACATTAATGTTAACGACGAACGAACCTCAATAACTTTTGCAAAAGGCGAAGTTGAATTTCCTGACCAAATATCACAAGAAGAATTACGAAAGGAAATAACTTCAATGATTTATAATGAATTTGAAGACCAGATTGAAAAATTATCTCAAACTCGCTTTATAAAAGTAAAAGAATTTGTTTCCCAGCATCCTAGGTATAAGCAACTTCTAAAATATAAGCCAAGTCAAATCAAAAAAATTCCTTCGACCCTTAATGAAGAGAAAATGGAATTGGAGCTTTTTAAAATCCAACAAGAACTTGAATTAGAAGTAAAACAAGAAGCAAGACAGATATTACGATTTATAGAAAGTGACGAAGACAAAGAGGAGTTCTCAAAATCTCATCAAGAATTATATTCAAAAATAATTGAAGTTGGAAACTCAAAATTATCAGAGTATGTAATTCACCGTAAGCTAGTTTTAGATTTATTTAGTAAGTTTTTAAAGGAGAGAGCACCTGAAAAAGCAGTACATAATCTAATATTCCCATTACAAGCATTATCCGACGATATTGGATTTGAAGACCATAATTTATGGATGATAGATGAGAAACTATCATACCATAAATACTTGGCATCTGACAAAAAATTCAAAAAAGTCAAAGGAATGGAATCGGATTCAAATGAAAGACCAGATTTATTAATTTTCAATAAACCATTTGCCTTTACCAACGATGAAAAACCATACGAATCAATTGTAATAGTTGAGTTTAAAAGACCTCTGAGAGATGATTATTCAGAAAAAGAAAATCCAATTACACAAGTAAATCGTTATGCAAGAGAAGTAATAAATGGAATTGCTAAAGATAAAAACAAAAGAGAATTTGATTTAAGACAGAATACTCCAATTTACGCATATATCATTTGTGATTTAACTATAAAGTTGAAAGCTAGTGCCACAGATGCAGGGTATAAACAATTACCAAGTGGAGATGGCTATTTCTTTTTTAACGACAATTACAATATGTATGTTGAAATAATGAGTTTTGATAAAATTCTAAAAGATTCAAACGAACGAAATAGAGTCTTGTTTGAAAAATTGAATTTAAAATAAATTTAAAAAATGAAAAAGAAATACATTATCATTGGATTTCTATTATTAGTAGGAATTTTATTAGTTGCCAACTACCAATCTATTTTTAAATCTGTTGTTCCTCCTATTCCTGAAATTGTAAGTTCCTCTGCTGATGGATCCTCTAGCACTTTATTTAATTATAGCATGAAAGTCAAGGGTCATGTTACAAATAAGGGAGGTGATGGATTTGTTGTAATTAAGGCATTTGCACAACAAGAGGGAAATACATATGAAAAAACCAAACAACTTTTCTTAGAAGCATATCAAACTGAGGAATTTGAATTTATTTTTGATGAGGTTAAATTATTAAAAAAAGATCCAACGTATCACGTTGAAACATTTGCCTTAGGTAGTTTAGCAAAATAATTATTCAAGGATACTACAAATTATCCAACTGGTTATCCTCACTTAGTGGTTTTTACACTGATTAAATAAAGAATGGAGTGGGATTCCTCCTTTCAGTTCGGAATGACATCAAGCTAATTACAAAATCCTCATTATTACTTAATATTTCCTCAATAGCTACTCCGTATCTACTTCGTGTTAGTTCGTGTCATGGTATTATGTAACATAGCTCCCCTCGTTAAAGTATTGTTAAGGGTTAAACCCTAGCACTTGGGTGTAGTCATAGGTGCATCATTTCTTGAAAGGTTCAAGAAAGTAATAGCAACCACAAACCTATGACACCCATGCGATTTCTTTTTACACTCTTACTACCCTTAAGCCTACTCTCGGCAAAAGCCGCTACAACACTTCCCATTAGTTTACATGACACCACCCAAGTAACCGAAAAGGAGGTTACCTATTCCATTACCCAGGATGCCACCTATTTTTATGTGTCTTTGGCTACCCAAGATAAGGAGACAGGGCTATCCCTACTACATACGGGAGTCACTATTTACTTTGATGAAAAAGGAAAAAAGAAAAAGGAGGTCTATGTTAAGTATCCTTTTGCCAACGATAGAAATCGAGTATATCCCAGAAAATCTGTAGATGAAGGAGAAAACAGGGAGTTCAATAAAACCATAGCAACCGTTATGGAAAACCTCCCTGCCGAAGCGGCCTTTGGACATGAGGATAACGTACAGCAATTTAATAAAGACTTAAATAACTTGAATATTTCGCTAGGTTGGGACTATGATGAAGCCAATAAAACCTTACAATTTCAGCTAAAGATTCCCAAGCAACTTATTGGTAAAAAACAATCAAGCGATTTTAATAAACTTAGTGTGGGTGTGGTTTCCAATACCATGGAACGCAAAAAGCCCAATAAAAGTGATGGTGGACAGGTTTCGGGTGGACGTAGCGGGAACGGCGGCAGAGGCGGTGGCCGTGGAGGGCAACGCCCCAGCGGACAACGCCCAGAAAGGGGTGGTGATACGCCCAATGCCAAAGCAACTGAAGATAAGCCCGAACCTGTTTTTGTTGATGTTTGGTTTGATGCTAATCTACGTACAGATTAATAGTTATGGTTTGTAGTTTTTGTTTAGTGGTGGTTCATTAAATAGAAAATCTGTACGAGTAGCAAGCACCTCCTCTTTAAAAAGAGGAGGTGTTTATTATTGGTATATGCTTTATTTTAGGGTTTTAAGCGCTGCTATTATAGATGATACCCCTAATGCATTTTTTTTACATCTTGTTAAAGGTGTCTTTTTTATGGCTATATTTAGTTATTCCCAATCGTGTAAGGTTATTTATATTAACTTTTTAAGAAAAGCCATTTTAGCTTAACCTTTTTATAATCAAACTATTATATGGAGTCTAGAAACCATATTAAAAACAGGGTACCTCCGAAAAACCAAAAGAGTAGGAATTAATATTTAAAAGTATGCCTAAATATGTTATTGAAAGAGAAATACCTGGAGCAGGTTCTCTATCACCCGAGCAATTAAAAGGAATTTCACAAACCTCCTGTGGAGTACTTGACAAGCTAGGACCTAAAATACAATGGGTTCAAAGCTATGTCACTGAGGATAAAATCTATTGTGTGTACAATGCTCCTAATGAAGAAATGGTTCGAGAACATGCGTCAATGGGAGGATTTCCTGCCAACAAGGTAAGTAGGGTTGCTACTATTATAGATCCTACCACTGCAGAATAACTATTCTTAAAGTCTTTTCTTACAAAATAGGTAACGGGTTTTCCTCTGTTAGAGATATTGATACTGATTGAAAAAAGATTTGAATGGGATTCCTCCTTTCAGTTCGGAATGACATCATGGCAAAAACAAACCTCTCCAATTCGATTTCGGGACACATCGTCCAATTGTTTACAAAAAACCATGATGGGAAATATCCTTTTCAGCAGAATAGGTCGCAGAAAAGCTCCGAGATTCAGCCCAGAGGGCGCGGAGTTTTCAAGACGGTTTTGCGTAGCAAAAATTCCTTTGAAAAGGGGTCTTTTTCTTTGGTTCGTTTCTTTTGGACAAGCAAAAGAAATGAACATATCTAATTGAAAAAAGAAACCCAACAGTAAAAAAACCATTTAATTACCACATAGCTACTCGGTATCTACTTCGTATGTACTCCATATCTACTCCGTATGTACTTCGTGTTAGTTCGTGTCATGGTATTATGTAAAATAGACTTCTTTGCATTGCCCTAAATAACAAAGGGAATACTAAACTGCCCTTCGACAGCACTTCGACAGGCTCAGTGTGACATCTCAGGGTGGCATCTCGAATGGACAATAGATTCTTCACTACGTTCTGAATGACAGTGTTTACAAATTATCCAACTGGTTATCCGTCCCATTTTCACTAATGGTCCAAAAGAAGCCAACAAAAAAGAACTGGTCGGCAGCGGGACGTAGGGTGCGTCTATCAAACATACCATTGGCATTGGGGGTATCGGCATATTGATACCCATTGATGTTTTTGGTGCCCAACACATTGTTTACCGAGAAGTATAAAATCTTTTGTGGCGAGAGTAAATACGCCCAGTTTAGGCTTACACTATTATAGGCTTTGGTTTGCTCTTGTAAAAAGCCAGTCTCGTTAGGGTTGGTATAGCTCCGCCCACTCGCAAATTGATAGCTAAACCCTACCTGACTCTTCCAATCCCCTATCCAGTATTTCCCAACCACCGAAAGGTTATGGTCGTTGGCAAAAGGCGGTGTGGCTTTGGTGGGATAGTTTTGGTATTTGCGCTCGCTATCCAAAAAGGAGTAGCTTACCCAATAGTCCACATTTTTAATACTCTGGTTATCTCGCCAAAAGATATCAATCCCCTGTGCATAGCCATCCCCATCGTTAGTAAAGGTGCTGGAGAAATCGGTGAATTGTGTATCGTAGGTCACTAGGTTGCTGTAATCTTTACGGTAGGCCTCAGCTCTAAAGATGCGATCTTTGTGGGAGTATTGGTAATTTAAAATATAGTGCTGTGTTTTACGTGCTTCCAAATTAGAGGTAAACTTCAATACATCACTTAACGGCTGCTGATAGAAATCACCGTATGCCAAAGAGAACTGTCCGTTTTTGGAGGTTTTATAAGCAATGGAGGCTCGTGGAGAAACTGTAAATTGGTCGAATAATCCACTGTACTCCCCTCGTACTCCTACTTTAGCAGCCAACTTTTTGGAGAAGATATAATCGGCTTCGGCATAGGCAGCGGTGATGTTATTGGTATAGCCGTATTCTATGTTAGGAACAAAGTCATTTTGAAAATCTTCGGTAAAGTCGGTAAAGAATTGTTCTACACCCATATACAGTTTAAACTGGTTGCTAAACTTCTTTCTCAGCTTCAGTTTTAGGTGCGCCGAAAGTTCCACGTTATCAATATCGCTGTCTTCAATGCCTATTTGGTTGTTGGCACGCGTCAAACTTCCGCCACCTTGGATGTCCCAACGATTTCCCAACTCTTGGCTATAGCTGGCGTTGGTATAGAGGTTGTTGTTTTTTAGTTTAAAGTGCAAGCCGTCTTCAAGGTTAATGTCTTCTTGAGTAAGTTCAAAATTAGTGGCATCGAAAGCAGTGTACCATTTTAGCAATCCTTTGCCCAGTTTTTGACGGAACACACTTTCCCCTCCAAACGCTTCAAAAGGTTTTTCCCAATCGTTTCGGTCTTTAAAGACAGCCAAATACGGTGCTAAATTGATATACGAAGCATTAAAGCTCAAGGAACTGTTTTCCCACTTTTGGGTGTTCCCCAGCGTACCTCCCACAGTCATGATACCAATGTCGGTCTTTTCTTGATCGGGTTCGTCAATCGTGTTTAACAGCAGGACTGAAGACAAGGCTTGTCCGTACTCGGCAGAATACCCTCCGGTGGAGAAGGTAATTCCGTCGAACAAAAACGGACTGTATCGCCCCCGTGTGGGAATGTTATTGGTGGTGGGGGTATAAGGGGTAAACACCCGAATCCCATCGATAAAGATTTGCGTTTCCCCAGCATCACCCCCACGGACAAAGAGTCTTCCGTCTTCGGCGACCGTAGTAGTTCCCGGAAGGGTTTGCAATGCCCCTACAAAATCCCCTAAGGCACTTGCCGTGGTGACTACATCCAACGGTTTTAACACCGATACTTTACTATTGTCTCCTGCTTGAAAGCTTCCTGCAGAAATGACCACCGTGTCTAGGGAATTGACATCTTCTTTAAGGACCAACTTTAGGTCTTTCATTTGGGAGACATCGGCAGCCATATACATAGGTTCGAAGGACACAAAGGAAGCCACCAAGGTTTGTATGCCTGTTTCTTCGGTAGTAAATGAAAACCTTCCTTGGTCGTCACTAGAAGCGCCGTCGTAGGTACCTTCCAAATACACGTTCGCCCCTACAATGGGAGTTCCGTTTTTTTGTGTGATGGTTCCCGAAATTTGGGTTTGTGAAAAACCTGCCAAGGAAAAGAAAGTAAAAACTAAAAGTAAAGAGGTTTTAAAAACGTTCATTATTTGATTGATTGTGTTTGATGGTTCAAAAATGCAATCATTGGTTTGGTTTGAAAAAGTAAAAGTACCGAATTGTTATTTTTCCATTCTGAATTGTGAAAAACAAAAAATGGTATCTTTATCAAAAGAAACATCCAAATGAAAAAACTATACATACTTTTCGTACTTGCTATTTTTAGCTTTCAGCTTCAAGCCCAAGACACCTTTTCTATTATCGCCGTAGACCCTTCCACTGGTGAAATTGGCTCTGCTGGGGCCTCCTGTGTTACAGGCGTGGGAAGTGGCGGTATTATCGACATTATTACCAAAATCATTCCCGGACGTGGGGGTGTCAATTCGCAAGCCTATGTCTGTATTCCTAATGTAAATTTAAATAATGCCATTACCCAAATGGAAGGCGGCTCGAGTCCACAGGAAATTATCGATTGGCTCTACAACAACGATGCGTGTAATTCGCAAAACTTTAATCCTGAATACCGCCAATACGGTATTGCCGACTTTGATGAAAATGGCGATCCGCGAACAGCAGGATTTTCGGGAACTTCTACCGATGATTATAAGGAAGACCGACAAGGCGTCACGTATAGCATTCAAGGGAATATTTTGTGGGACGTAAGTGTGATTGACAATATGGAAGCCAATTTTAATAATACCACAGGAACGCTAGCCGATAAATTAATGGCGGCGATGCAAGGCGCTAATTTTGCGGGAGCCGATTCTCGTTGTTTCTCTGCTGGCACCTCTTCCACCACTGCCTATTTATTGGTCTATCGCCCAGAAGACGATCCTGCAGATCCTTATATACGATTAAATGTGGGGCAGCAAGCTTCGGGAACAGAGCCCATTGATATATTGCAAGGATTGTATGATGATTTCCTTTCGGTGGAGGGGAAAGTCTTCCAGGATAAGATTTCTGTGTATCCAAATCCCGTAGTGGATACTTTGAAAATTACGAAGGATCCTTCGGTGGCTATTTTAAGCTATCAAATTTTGGACGTAAACGGAAAGGTTGTGTTGTCACAGGCTAATTTTTCAGAAAATGTAAACGTGGCGACCTTACCACAAGGAGTTTATTTTATCAAGTTTCGCGCTGCTGAAGGCACTACCACAGTACAATTTGTAAAAAAATAAAACCATGGATGCTTCAAAGAAAGTGGATGCGTTTATTGCGAAACAAAAGCAATGGACCAAAGAATTAGAAACACTTCGCTCCATTTTTCAGAAAACGGAATTGCTGGAAGAAGTAAAATGGGGAAGCCCAACGTATACCTTAAACGGAAAGTTGGTAGCTGGCTTTGTAGGATTTAAAAATCATTATGCCCTTTGGTTTCATCAAGGGGTGTTTTTGAAGGATACTCATAAAAAATTACTGAATGCTCAAGAGGGTAAAACCAAAGCCATGCGACAATGGCGGTTTGAACGTGGGGAGGAAATTCCAAAGGATATAGTATTGGATTACATTCAGGAGGCCATTGAAAATTGTTTAGCTGGAAAAGAGGTGAAAATAGAACGAAAGAAAGGGGTTGCCATTCCGCCGTATTTAAAGGATGCCTTTAAAAAAGACAACTCTTTTTCTGAAGCCTTTAAAAAACTCACCCCTGGGAAACAGCGCGAATATGCAGACTACATTGCCACTGCCAAACAAGAAGCAACCAAAGCAAAGCGTTTGGATAAAATTATTCCTATGATTCAGCAAGGTGTTGGATTAAACGACAAGTATAAAAACTGTTAAGCAGCTATGAATTTAGCCCGATTTTACTTCTACATTCGTAGAGCGTTTACCATTTTACTAGTTTGGGTATTTATTGCAGTGGCTATTTTTTTATACGATTATTTCACACTACTTACCAACCATGCTTTACCCGAAGATTACGACTTTAATGGCGCTTTTATTGCTTATTTATTGGTTGCCATAGCAGCAGGGTTTATTGGTGGTGTATTTACGGTTAACCTTATGGAATATTGGTTGCGGAAATATAAATTTTGGGTTGCACTCACCTTTATTATCATTGCGTATTCTTTAGTATCACTGGTAATTGGAGCATTTGGCGGATTGTATTTAGGCAGTTTAGAACACGCCTTACCCATGTGGGATGAGAAGGTTTTTAATGAACTCTCTTTTTTCTTTGGTGAAGCTATTTTTATTAAAAATTACCTTATTTGGCTTGCTATTGTAGTGATGACGCTTATCTTTCTTTTGGTAGGTGAAAAGTTTGGTCCAGGTGTGTTTCCAGATTATTTATTAGGTAGGTATTTTCATCCCAAAAAAGAAAATAGGGTCTTTATGTTTACCGATATTAATGATGCTACCACCATTGCCGAAAGGCTTGGCGAAGAACGTTATTTTCATTTTCTGAAAGACTTTTTCAACTACATATCCCCTGCCATTACGGAAACCAAAGGGGAAATCTATCAGTATGTAGGAGATGAAATTGTGGTGACGTGGAAAGTAAAAAAAATTCCATTTAATAAAAGACCGCTGCGCTGTTACTACCGTATGTTGCAATTAATTGAAAAGAAGGCTCCCTATTTTGAAGCACAATACGGCACTGTGCCTACCTTTAAAACAGGCTTTCATTATGGCTCTGCCATGGTGGGCGAAGTGGGTTACGTAAAAAGAGAAATTGCATTTTCTGGCGATGTGGTCAATACTGCTGCGCGTATTCAGGCAAAATGTAACGAATTGGGGATTCCCATTTTAGCATCAGAAGACTTTTTGAACATTGTACAGCCCTTACCCAAAAAAATTACGCACCATTTGTTAGGAGAGCATACGCTAAAAGGAAAGATTAACGATGTAAAACTCGTTACTTTTCGGAATGAAAATTGATTCAACTTTTGCATACACTTTTTTAAATCTTTCAATTATGAAAACCGATATGTACACCAAAATTGTATTAACCGTGATCGCGGTTTGTTTAACTTTTAATGTAGTAAAAGACTTTGATGTTATTCCTAAAGCTCATGCTACCGATACTCCCACGGAAGGGCTTACCACTAACGAATACCGTTTGGTTCCCATTAGCGATATGGAAACCATCGATGTGCGCATAGTAGATATTAACACCTATGACGAATTGAATGTAAATGTAAAAAGTATTGACACCTACGATGAAATGAAAGTGAATATTAAAAGCATCGACACTAGTGACGAACTGGACGTGAATATTGATGAAATTGGAGGTAGCTGGGTAAGCTCTGGAAGTCCCATCCCGGTTACTATTAAACAATAATATTTTCTTGTACGTGTAACAATTAGTATTGTTACCATACTAACTCTACAGTTAACCAAAAGACCATTGACCGAAGAACTCGAACATAGTTTTGTTGCTCAGCTTGAAGAGAACCAAAACATTGTGCATAAAATCTGTCGTTTATACACTAACGATAAAGATTCGCATAATGATTTGTTCCAGGAGATTACCATCCAATTGTGGAAGGCATTTCCAAAGTTTCGCGGGGAGGCTAAGTTTAGTACGTGGATGTACAGAGTGGCATTAAATACAGCGATTACTCTGTATCGAAAGAGCAAACGCAGGGTGAAAACGCAGGATTTTGAAGGCGTAAGTTTTAAAATTACGGCTGAAGAATATGATCCCTTAGTTGAAGAACAACTAAAATTAATGTACCACGCTGTAAAGACGTTGAGTGATATAGATAAAGCCCTCGTGTTTCTATACCTCGAAAACAAAAATTATAGAGAAATAGCCGAAACTCTGGGTATTTCAGAAGTAAATGCCCGAGTTAAAATGAATAGAATTAAAGAAAAGTTGAGAACCATTCTTAACCCCTAAAAGTATGGACGAATTAGACGTATTAAAACAACAATGGCAGACTAGAGAACAGGAGTTCCCTAAGTTTACCTCTAAGGATATTTATCCTATGCTATTGAAGAAATCTTCCTCAATGGTTAAGTGGATTTTTTACATAAGCATCGCCGAAATGGTGTTATGGACCACCTTGTATTTCTTTGTACCAGAATCGAGTAAAAAATTTCAGGAAGGAATGGGACTTAATGAAATATTCCTTGCCTTAAATATTATTAACTATGCCGTAGTCTTTGTGTTTATCTATTTGTTTTATAAAAACCATCGTAAAATTCAGGTGACCAACTCGGTTAAAAAATTGATGAAGAATATCCTCAATACTCGAAAAACAGTACGCTATTTTGTCTATTACAATATTGGGATGGCAGCCCTATTAATGTTTGCTACTAATTTGTATTATTATTTTAACAAAGAAAAATTACACCAATTATTGGAAAGCGATGACCTTTTTGCCGCAGTCCCTGCAGAAACTTTTATTAGTCTAAATATTATTGGGGGAATTATTATTATTGGATTTCTAATCCTCTTCTACTGGATCATTTATGGACTCCTGCTTCGTAGGCTTAAAAGAAATTATAAGGAATTAAAGAAGATTGAAGTTTAAATCTAGATTGTTGGATTACTAGATAGTTGGAAGATTAGTTTTCTTTTTCCTTTTTGTATTTCCACTGTCTTGTTTTATTGAGCTCTTCTTCTTTTTGAAGTTCATCGGCTGGAATTACCTTTAAAAAGGACGGATGTTGCTCAATAGCATATTCGAGTTTTTCTATGATGGCTTCCATAGAATCATTTGTGTAATCTATATCTAAGGGCTCTTTAATTTCCATCGACTGAAGAATGCCTCGTTTCTTAATTCGGATTCCCTTTTTATCAAACGAGCGTCTAAATCCGTCGATAACAATAGGAACTACCACGGGTTTATTCTGTTTTATAATGAATGCTGTTCCTCGTCGTATGGGTTTCCACGGGGTAGTAGTTCCTTGTGGGAAGGTAATCACCCACCCATCATTTAAAGCCTTTTCAATATTACTCACATCGCTCATCTTTACTTGGCGATTTACATTTTTACCTTCGGCACGCCATGTCCTATCAATACTCACAGATCCTGCATAGGCAAGAATTTTAGGCAATAAACCCGACTGCATGGTTTCGCGAGCTGCCACAAAGTAGAGGTTTAGTTTTGGATTCCATAAATAGCCAATGTTTTTAATACTATCGTCTCTCCCACTTAAGCTAGCGTTAAATACGTGGAACATGGCAACCACATCGGCAAAATAGGTTTGGTGATTGGAAACAAAAAGTACGTTGGTATCGGGAAGTGTTTTAAGAATTTCACTTCCTTCAATTTGTAATTGATTAAATCCTTTAAAGCGTCTGTGTGTAAGCGCACCTAAAATGCGAATGAGCCATTTTTTAAGGAAAAGTATGTGTCCAAAAGGATTTCTCTTGAAAAGCCCCATAAAGTTTTCAACCTAATTTTTGAAAAGCAAAGATACTAAAAAAGCAGGCTTACACTATTTTTTGTAGTATTTCTCGTACTTCATTCAGCATCATTGCAGTAGCACCCCAAACCACTTGCCCTTGTAGCTTGAATGCAGGGACTTCAATATTTTTAGCATAACTGGTTGAAAGAATTTGAGTGATTCTTGCACGGTCATCTAAAAACTCCAATAAAGGCACTTCCACCATCGCCTCAACTTCCTCTATTTGTGGAATAAAATTAGGTGTGCGTTGAGTAATCCCCATAAACGGATGGACAAAAAAGTTACTAGGCGGTATGTATACTTCGGTGAGTTGCTTTAGCACAACCACGTGATTTTGAGGCACGCCTACTTCTTCTTCCGTTTCGCGTAAAGCAGTATGCTCTAATGACAAATCTATTTTTTCGACCTTTCCGCCAGGAAAACCAATTTGAGCAGAATGTACCCCTTTATAGGTTTTCCGAAGGATTAAAGCGAAGCGAGTTTCGTTTTCAATAGAAGGATAAAAAAGGCACAACACCGCAGCTTTCTTTGCCGATTGCATTTCGGAAGCACGTTCTTTCATTTCTTTTAAACGTTCCAAAGGCGCCATCTTAAAATGAAAATCCTCCCCTGGAAGTTCCAAATTTTTTACCTTTACTATCTGTTTTTCGAATTCTGAAAATTGCATCGATGAAAGCTCTGTTAGGCGTATTACTCTTATTTCTATTTTTTATAAGCTGTGAAGATAAACAAAAGACACCCAGTGAAAAAGTGGAAGCTATTAAAGAAATAGTTAAAGATAGTGTGGTCGAAGAAAAAGTTGTTAAAGAAAAGCAGCCACAAACGCCCAACTATCCTGAAATAACCCACGAAAATGTGGTTTCCTTTTTAACCGAATACGGGAAAGAAAACCCCGAAACCAAGGTGAAAATAAGTACTCGCTTTGGTGATATATTTATTGAACTCTATGAAGACACCCCTTTACATCGCGCCAACTTTATCTATCTCGTAAAGCAAAAGTATTTTGATAATACCTTCTTCCATCGGGTTGTCCCGGATTTTATAATTCAAGCGGGAAATAGTGATACCAAAGCCACTCCTAAGAAACGTAAAAAATTAGGCTTTAGCTATTTGCTTCCTGCCGAGTTGGAAAACGGAAGAAGACATACAAGAGGCACTGTATCAGGAGCCAAAGAATACCGAGAGAATCCAGATAAACAAACGGCTCCCTATGAATTTTTTATCTTTTTGGGTCCCGATAAATACACCTCCCATCTCAATGGAAACTATACTATTTTCGGACGAGTCACCCAAGGCATGGATGTAGTGGATACCATTTCTAAATTACCTCGTGATGATGGTGAGTGGCCCTTACAAAATGTGTTTATTACGGCTGAAATTGTGGAATAAGACTACTCCTTATAAATAGTTGGCAATGACCATTTAAAGACCACCGCAAACAAACGAATGGTAATCACCACCGAACCTGAAAGAATCACCACCAAATCTGAAGACATAGGTGTTTTCAATAAAAGGAAGTAGGCTAAGCCTCCCATTATACAAGCTGTAGCATAAATTTCCTTTCTGAAAATAATAGGTATTTCACTACATAAAATATCCCGAATCACTCCTCCAAAACAAGCCGACATCGTTCCTAAGGCAATGCAAATAAGCGGTGGGAAATCGGCTGCTATTCCCTTTTCAACACCCACAATGGTGTATAAGGCTATCCCAATGGTATCAAATAAAAATAGTGACTTACGGATATACCCTAGTTTCTTTCGGAAAAGTACTGCCACAATTGTAGAAGCGATGATAACATACACAAAGGTAAGGTCACGCATCCAAGTTATGGGAGCATCGATTAAAATATCGCGAAGTGTTCCTCCACCTAAAGCAGTAACAATTGCAATAATAAAAATCCCGAAAATATCAAGCTTTTTATTCATTGCGGTTAGCGCTCCCGAAACAGCAAAGGCAATGGTTCCTAATATGTCAATAATTAAAAATAGGCTCACATGTTTTGGGTATAATAGTTATAGTCTTTTAAAATAACGCCAATAAATTCGATATCATCTTTATGCTTTCGGTCTTTAATTTCGGCAACTTCTACAATTTTATCACGAAGCTTTATAAGCGTTCTATAATCTTTGGATGATTTCGCAACGGTATAAGTTTCTTTTATAATTCGTGCATCGTTATCAGATAACTTAATCACAGTTGGATAGGTTGGTTTATAGCCTTCCTTTAAATTTTCTAAAATGGTATGACTTATAAGCACTCTATCTTTAATAGAAATTACAGACGTCCCAGCCGCCATATCCCCAATTCTTTGCGATTGTTTACTGAAAGCTATAAAAAACAATCCCATCCCAAAGATGTAAATATCTACAATTCTGAAAAACCACCGAATGAGATAATCGGCTAACGAAGCTTGGTATCCATCAATCTTCACCACTCTAATTTTCATTGCTTTTTTTCCTAGGGTTTGTCCGTCCAAAAATAATTCGAGTAGCAACGTATAAAAAATAACAGGCAAACTTAACAGGGTGCTAATTCCTATTTGAGACCATTGGTCCAAGTTATCAAACGCACCAAAACCCCAACTTAAAATAATGAGATAGCCCCACTTAATTGCAGAATCAATAAAGTATGCCACGAGTCGTTCTCCTGCCCCTGCTGCTGTGTAATTTATTTTTACATTTTGGGTAGTGTTAATTTGTAACTCTGGCATATTATATTTTAATTTGGTAAAGTTATGAGGGAAGTTGCATTTATCAAACAAAATAAGGAAAAATGGCTGAAGTTTGAAAAAGCAATCTTCAATAACGACCTTAAAGACCCCGATGCATTAGCTTCGGAATACATCCAAATTATCAACGATTTATCCTACGCACAAACCTTCTATCCTAAAAGTAAAATAATTGGGTATTTAAATCAGTTAGCGGCAAAGGCATTTCAGAAAATTTATAAAACCAAAAGAGAAGACACCAACAGGATTGTGAGTTTTTGGAAAACGGAAGTTCCCCTCCTTACCTATCAATACCGAAAGTTTATTTACATCGCTTTTGCGGTATTTTCACTTTTCACAGCTATTGGAGTGATTTCCGCAGCCAATGACGGAGAGTTTGTCCGTTCTATTTTAGGCGATGCGTATGTAAATATGACGCTGGAAAATATTGAAGCAGGCGACCCTGTTGCCGTGTATAAAAGCGGAAGCAATTGGGGAAGTTTTATTGGTATTACCGTAAACAATTTAAAAGTAGGGCTTATAGCCTTTATTTTAGGGGTTTTTGGTGGATTTGGAACCCTTTGGGTGCTCTTTAAAAACTGCATTATGTTGGGGAGTTTTCAGTATTTCTTTTACGAAAAAGATGTCTTTTGGGAAAGCGTTCGTGGGATCTGGATTCACGGTGCTATGGAAATTTTTGCCATTGTTATTGAAGCGGCGGCTGGGTTAATACTTGGAGCAAGCATTTTGTTTCCAGGAACGTTTTCCAGAATGGAATCGTTTAAACGTGGGGTGAAAGTAGGTGTAAAAATATTAATTAGTACTTTCCCTTTTACATTTTCGGCGGGGTTTTTAGAAGGATTTGTCACTCGATATTCCAATGTGATGCCTAACTTTCTTTCGGTGGGAATTATTCTTTTTACACTATCGTTAATTGGATACTACTATCTTATGTATCCGTTTGTGGTTCAGAAAAAAATGCACCAATCCATTTTAACTTCGGGGAGATTTCATGAAGCATAGATTACAACATTTTTTTAAAAGCATTCCGTTTGGAATTTCAGTCTTACTTTGTTGTTTTTGGCTTCAGATAACAATTGCGCAAACCTCAACCAAAAGAGTCTTTGATGAAGATTTTAAAGAGCGCTACATCAACGAAAAGTTTAATTATGAAGGTAGAGAAGTTGTCCGGTATACGCGAACTGGCAATGGTGAATTTGAAGAATTCGAAAATAAAAAGACTGAAATAGATGAAGTAAATAATGAGGAAGAATTTACTGGCGATGTTCCTAGATTCCAATTTCTAAATTGGATTTTTGTCATCGCCCTCATTCTTGCGGTGATTTATCTTGTGTATATTCTTATAAATGAAGGCGGTACGAGCCTTTTCAGTTCAAAAAAGAATACAGAAATTACTACTCACGAAGAGATTTCGGTTGAAAATATTGAGCAAACCGATATTGAAAGTTTGATTGCTTCTGCTGAAAAAAATGGGGACTACCGCCTAGCTATTCGATTTTATCACATTTTGGTTTTAAAAAGATTAAGCCTAAAGAGTTTTATAAAGTTGGAAGAAGATAAAACCAACGAAGAATACTTCTATGAAGTAAAACAACAAGCCTTTAGCAACGATTTTAAATTTACTTCTTACTTATACGATTATATCTGGTATGGCGAATTCCCAATTAATTTAAGACAGTACCAAACCGCCAAAGAAAATTTTGTTCAACTCATTAAAAAGGTCGCCTCATGAAAAAGGTATATATCATAGGTGCCCTCATCATCATTCTTGTTATTGTTTTGGCTCGAAGTTGTAATTTTTCGTATTCCAAAACCATAGATTGGGAAGAATCCTTTAACGAAAAAAGCAACAAACCCTACGGACTAAGTGTTTTTTATAAAGAATTGGCGGTCATTTTTAAGGATAAAAAAATCCGAACCCTATATCACCAGCCTAGGAGTTACTTTTATGCCAATTCTGAAGACGGTTACGGTGACCACGTGGCAAAGGGATTGTATGTAAAAATTGGAAATTCTAACGCACTCACTTATGATTCTGTGGATGAGTTACTTTATTTTGCTGAATACGGGAATACTTTGTTTATCTCTGATTATTATTTTCCACAACTACTGGTAGATACCTTAGGAATTGACATTGATTATATACAAAACGAAAAAGATAGTATTTCTAGTTTATTATTTGAAGAAAAAAACCTTTCAGAAAGAAATACAACAATCGATCGCAGTATTGGCGATTACTATTTTGGGGTGATGCCGCCTTCTTCCTATCAGGTTTTAGGATATGCCGATAAAGAAAAAACAAAACCGAATTTTATAAAAGTACCTTTTAAAGAAGGTACCATTTATTTACACCTTCAACCCAAAATATTTACCAATTACAACATTTTAAAAAACGATAACTACCGTTATGTAGAAGGTGTTTTATCCTATTTCCCAGAGGAAGATATTTACTTCGATTCCTTTTATAAATACCAAACGCCTTATTCTAGCGAAGCAGAAGAATCTTCAGATTTAGGTTGGTTTTTGGAGCAACGCGCCTTTCGGTGGGCTTGGTATTTGTTGCTAATTTTGGCATTGCTTTTTGTTATTTTTAACGCAAAACGAAGACAACGCATAGTTAAAGTGATAAAACCCTTGGAAAATACCACGGTGGCTTTCGTAAAAACCATTTCAAACCTATACTTCGAAACACAAGACCACAAAAACATTATTGAAAAAAAATCGACCTATTTTTTAGAAAGGATACGTACACAATATAACTTAGACACTTCAAAATTAGATGAAGAGTTTATTGAACGATTGAGTTTAAAGTCGGGGGTAAAAAGAGAAAAAATAAAAACCTTAATACATTACATTGTTTGGTTACGCAACAAAAGGCAATATTTTGAAAGTAACCTAATACAGTTAAATACATACATTGAAGAATTTTATTCAGAATAACTATGGAAGAACAAAAAGACGAAAAGTATACTCCAGAAGATGCGCAAGTTCCAAAACATGTGGATCCCGTTGAAGAAGTGCTAGGCACTGAAGAAGAATCGCTGGAATTTAAGAGCAGGCTTGACTTGGGAGAGTTAAGTGAGAACGTACAAAGAATTAGAGCCGAAGTTGGGAAAGTAATCGTGGGACAGCAAGAGATGATCGATATGCTAATTGCTTCTTTATTAGCTGGCGGACATTCCTTAATTGAAGGCGTTCCTGGAATTGCTAAAACTGTCACCGCAAAGTTGCTATCCAAAACACTTTCTGTTGGGTTTAGTAGGATTCAGTTTACACCAGACTTGATGCCAAGTGATATTTTGGGAACTTCAGTTTTCAATTTAAAAACCACCGAATTTGAATTCAAAAAAGGGCCTATTTTTTCGAATATGATTCTTATTGATGAAATCAACCGAGCCCCAGCCAAAACACAAGCAGCATTGTTTGAGGTGATGGAGGAACATCAAATTACTATGGATGGGATTCAGTATGATTTGGAGCCTCCTTTTATGGTATTAGCTACACAAAACCCCGTAGAGCAAGAAGGAACCTATCGTCTGCCTGAAGCACAACTCGATCGATTTTTATTCAAAATTACAGTGGACTACCCCAATCTAAATGATGAAATTGAAATCTTAAAACGAGAACACGAGTTAAAAGACACAGCAAAAACCGATACGGTGGTGTCCTTTTTAACAAGTGAGCAAATTGCTAAATATCAGCATTTGGTTTCACAGGTTTTTATTGAAGCCCATTTGTTAAGTTATATTGCCCAACTCATAGTCGCCACACGGAATAACCAATATTTGTATTTAGGAGCCTCGCCCCGTGCATCCATAGCCATTTTAAAAGCGAGTAAGGCATTTGCGGCTATGAACGGAAGGGATTTTGTAACTCCAGAGGATATTAAACGAGCGGCTATTCCGGTATTGCATCACAGAGTGATTGTGACACCCGAACGTGAAATGGAGGGCCTTACGAGCGATGATATCATCAAACAAATTATTGAAATGACCGAAATCCCAAGGTAATAATTCTATGAAATTCTTTAAACCCTTATACATACAACCGCCTTTCTTTTACGTTAGTAGTGGTATTATTGTATTGTTTGGGGTGAGTTATTTTGTACCATTTTTATTTGGTGTGTCACAACTCCTTTTATTAATTCTTCTCGTTTGTTTGGTATTAGATTTTCTTTTTGTTTTTCTGGGTAATCAAAGAATTGTAGCGGAACGAATGGTTCCTGAAAAATTTTCGAATGGAGATGATAACACCATAAAAATTAATATTGAAAACAACTATTTTTTTAAGGTGTACTGCGAGGTTATAGATGAAACCCCCTTTCAGTTTCAGCTTCGTGATTTTAAACTAACCACGAGTATTCCTCCTAATAAAAAAGCAATACTAGAATATACTTTAAAACCCTTAGTGCGAGGCGAATATCACTTTGGGGATTTGAATATTTATGCCTCTTCCAAGCTTGGATTAGTTGCTAAACGCTTTACATTTGATAGTGATATTATGGTAAAAACCTATCCAAGTTTTAAGCAATTGAAGCGGTTCGAAATGCTAAACATCAATAAAAATTCGTTGGAGTTTGGGTTACGAAAAATGCGCCGTATTGGACATAGTATGGAGTTTGAGCAAATTAAAGAATACGTTTTGGGAGACGATTTACGCACCATAAATTGGAAAGCCACCGCAAAAACCAATAGCTTAATGGTGAATTTGTTTCAGGATGAAAAATCGCAGCCAGTATATAACTTAATTGATAAAGGAAGGTCCATGCAAATGCCTTTTGAAGGGTTGAGCTTATTGGATTATGCAATTAACTCAGCTTTGGTTATTAGTAATGTAGTGCTTAGAAAACACGATAAGGCAGGAATGCTTTCGTTTTCCAAAAAAGTGGAAAACAAGGTGGTAGCTGAACGGCGCAGTTCTCAAATGCAGCTAATCTTGGAGGCACTATACAATGTAAAAACAAATTTCTTCGAAAGCGATTTCAGTAAGTTATATGCGAGCATTAAACAAAATATTACACACCGTAGCTTACTTTTTCTTTACACCAACTTTGAAACCATGGACGGACTCAACCGTCAGCTTCCTTATTTAAAAGCGATTTCGAAGAATCATTTACTGGTGGTTATCTTTTTCAGAAATACAGAAATTAAAAACATCATAGAAACAGAAGCAACCACCATTCAGCAAGTATATGATAAAGTAATTGCCGAAAAATTCGCTTTCGAAAAGCGACTCATTGTAAACGAATTAAAAAAATACGGTATTCATTCCATCCTTACCACACCAGAACAACTCACTGTAGACACCATTAATAAATATCTCGAAATTAAGGCAAGAGGGCTTTTATAACAATTGGGCCATTAAAACTTACAGTTGAGCAACTCATTTTCTGAATAGATTCTTGTTATTCTCACCTTTGAAGTGTTCAATTAGTAATAACACTTTTAAAACCATTCAATTATGAAAAATCTATTTTTAGCCATCGCCTTCTTTTTATCAACTTTTTATATGATTGCCCAAGACAAGTCTAGCAGTACAGAAGGAACCACTATTACCGTAACTGTACCCGTACCTGGTATTGGAGGTAGCCTAATCGCTGGACTGTATAACGAAGAAACTTTTATGAAAGCTGCGCCACTGCAAGGACAGGAAAGTGATGTAAATGAGGGATATGCATCTGTTACTTTTACCAACGTACAACCTGGAACCTATGCTATTTCTTTGTATCACGATAAAAACGGAAACAAGATTATGGATTTTGAGCCAAACGGAATGCCAAAAGAAATGTACGGTGTTTCAAATAATCCCATGAGCTATGGTCCTCCACAATGGAGCGAAGCAAAATTTGAAGTAGGTACAGACCCTATTACTATGCAGATTAGGTTATAATAGTATATTTCAAAATAAAATTGAAAGCCAGTGTAACCGCACTGGCTTTTTACATAGACAAAACCTTAAATTATTAAAAATGATATAGTTTTTATCTATATAATTTGTAAATTTGGGGAAACAATTTTTATATGACCATTACCCAATTAAAATATGTGTTGGCTGTGGCAGAGCATCAAAATTTTACCAAAGCTGCCGAAAAAACGTTTGTAACCCAGCCTACGCTTAGTATGCAAATTCAAAAATTGGAGGAAGAGCTAGATATTCTCATTTTTGATAGAAGTAAAAAGCCCATTGAGCTTACTTCGGTAGGAAAGAAAATTGTAAGCCAAGCAAAAAATATTGTAAATGAATCTGAGCGCATGCAGGATGTTGTGGACCAAGAAAAAGGGTTTATTGGAGGTGATTTTAGATTAGGAATTATCCCAACAGTGATGCCTACATTATTGCCAATGTTTCTTAAAAATTTTACGTCAAAATATCCAAAAGTCCATTTAAAAATAGAAGAACTCTCTACCGAAGAAATCATTCACAAAATGCTTGATGGACATCTTGATGCTGCCATTGCCGCTACTCCTTTACAAAATGAAAAAATCAAGGAACGAGCCTTATATTACGAGCCGTTTGTAGGATATATTCCAGAGAGTCATCGCCTATCTCAAAAAAAAATAATTGAAGTTTCCGATCTTGATATCGATGATATATTATTACTCGAAGACGGACATTGTTTTAGGGACGGGGTTATTAACTTGTGTAGGTCTTCAAAAATGTCACACAATGAGACTTTTCAATTGGAAAGTGGAAGCTTTGAAACACTTATAAAATTAACTCACGAAGGCTTAGGAATGACCCTACTTCCCTATTTACATACACTTGATTTAAGCGAGAAACAATATAAACATTTGAGGTACTTTAAAGAGCCGCCACCGGCAAGAGAAGTAAGCATTATTTATCCAAAAAGTGAATTAAAACTTCAGATTATCGATGCGATGTATCAAATCATTTCGGGAGTAGTGAGGGGAGCGATTAAGTTTCAAGACGTGAAAATAATAAGCCCTGTCTAATTCTAAATATTTATAAAAACTAAAAAATCCCGCTGAAGCGGGATTTTTTTTATTCTTTTAAATAGATTAAACACTGATTAAGTTGAGGGTTTTGCACTATAAGGGAATTTACCCAAATTTTAAGTTCTTCAATTTCATGTGGAAGAAGTCTTTGTAGTGCTTTTTTCAACTCTTTGCAAAATAGATTAGCGTCGAAGCTTACTTTTTTAAGCACAGCTTTTGTGTAATCGAACATTGCTCTAGCCATAGGTAATTAGAGTTAGGTTACGTAGTGTTTGTCAATAAGCAAAGATTTATAAGATTTGTGATATAAATATAACGAAAAAACGAATATAAATTTCAATAGCAGAAAAAAATAGCGATTAAAGTTTTCCTAAAAAAATGTTAAGTACGCATTTTTACAGTCCATTCGAACTGAAATTGAGACACCACATTTCCTTTATTATTTTTTCCTTCACTGGTCATCCAGCAGGTTTGTCCCTCTCCCGTTGCTATGGTTTTATTGATAGCCTCTTTTATAGCTAGTCCATCGACACAAGTAAAAGTGATGCGTCCCGTTGCTTTTTTTGAAAAGGTCGCCTTATTATTTGCCACCAACATAGAAATAGGCTTATTACTTTCTTTTATATAGCTCATTACAAGCGCACCTGTGCTTAGCTCGGCAGCCATGCCTTGCACTGCCCAAAACATTGATTTAAAAGGATTTTGATTAATCCATCGATGCTTTACAGTAGTCGTACAATGCTTTTCTGAAATACTTTTCACTCGTACCCCCGTAAAATAACATGAGGGTAGTTTAAATAAGGTAAAGAGGTTGATTTTTCTTGGGGTGAGTAGCATCTTGGGTTCTGGGTTCTGGGTTCTGGGTTCTGGGTTCTAAGGTTGAAAATTATTTTATAACTTAATAAACTTTTGAATGGCTTTTTTCCCTTCGGAAGTGATTTCCACTAAATAAACACCTTGTGTCAAATTAGAAACATCCAACCCGTTTGTATCATAATATTCTCGAACCATAACTCCTTGAAGAGTATAAATAGTTACTTTTTCAATTTCTACCTTAGATTGAATTGTTAATATTTTATCTGCTGGGTTGGGATAAAGTACAATTTCATTTGCAGCAAAATCTTCAATACCTAATTCACAAAACTCACTGTAGCTAGCTGTTTCGTCTTTACACCATCCACCCGTAGGATATCCACATCCTTGATTGTTAGCGTAATTAACGTCATCAACCTGAACACATTCTAATTGAGGGTTATTTTGTATATAGAAATGATTTACACCTGTATTATTCCCGTTTTCAAAATTTAAATTAACCAAAGAATTATTGTACGCATGAACTGATGCCAAATTTGAATTATTTGAAAGATCTAATGTATGAATCTGATTATTGAAACAATAGATAGAACTTAAATCTAGATTATTAGATGTATCAAGACTAGTCAAGTTATTTTCTGCACAGAGTAAATTAAGTAAATTAGGGTTTTGGGTAACATTTAACGAATTTAAATTGTTAGAAGTTACCTCGATAGATATTAATTCTGGGCAGTTAGTTACATCAACATTTGTTAATTGATTAGTATGAGCATTTAACACGCGTAAAGAATAATTATTTGATAAATCTAAACTTGTTAAATTATTTGATGAAACACTTAAACGATCAAGATTTATATTTTTACTTAAATCAATATTACTTATACTATTTAATACTAAATCTAACCAGACTAAATTAATATTTTGTGAAATATCAATAGAAGAAATATTATTATCAAATAGAAAGAGAATTTCTAGTAAATGATTATTTGCGACATTTAAACTAGAAATATTATTGCTTCCAAAATGTAAAGTTTCTATTAATTTATTATTCGATACATCAACAGAAATAATATTATTAGAAAAAGCAATAAGGATTACTAAATTCTCAAAAGCCTCTATGCCTTCTAATGAAGCAATACTTTTACCATCTATTTCTAATTGGTAAACATTTAATGCTTCGCTTACTTGGATTTCACCATCATTATTGGTATCAACATCACCATCTAAAACTCCATCACCATCAAAATCTGCCACAATATCATTCACCAATGCATTTTTAAAATTAGCATCAGGGATGTTAACAATCTGGGCTTGAGATAAAAAACTTCCCAATACCAAAACACATAAGATAAAAAGGTATTTTGTTTTCATAAGATACTATTTATAGGGTCTCCCCTTCTATTAGTGGCTAATATATTCAAATTAATTGAAATACTAATTTGTTAATTTTATGTTAAATATTAGTACTATGCGTAACATAATACCATTTATAAGACATATATTTGCATAAGAAAATAATAAGTAATGGAAACAACTATTCCCGAGAATCACAAAAACATAGCCGCAGCGATGCATCTTTCGACCTTTGCAAAGTTCTTTTTTCCTTTCGGAAATTTTTTACTCCCACTTATATTATGGAGTACTAATAAAGAAAAGCCTTTTGTAAACGAACACGGAAGACAAGCCATTAACTTTCAGTTAAGTATTTTACTTTATAGTATTGGTATTGGCCTTATTTGCTTACCGTTTTTTGTGGCATTTGCGTCAGACTTTGTATCCTTAGTAGAGGTAATTGATCATCACGCACACAAAGTTACTTTTAGTGATATTAAAAATCTTTCGGGATATTTAATTCTCTTTTTTGTAGCCATCGTTTTCCTCTTAGGCCTATTTGTTTTTGAATTGTATGCAGTAATCACCGCTACCGTTCATGCTAATAGAGGGCTATTATATAAGTACCCAGTAAGTATATCATTCATCAAAAAAGCAGATGCTATTTCAGAAACACCATCAGAAATAAGCAATGAAACCAATCTTGAAAATAAAGCAGGAGACGTTTTATGAAAAACAACATCAAAAATCATCAAAAAATGAACCGTTTAACCCTCGCTTTGCGAGTTAATCAATCAAAAAATGAGCACGTTAGTTAGTATTTTGTCAGCGATAGTATTAAATATACTTCACGCTGGAGAACTTCCGCAAGTTGCAGAAGATTTTCCAACCATTGAGCAAAGAACTTGCGAAGTAAGTTTGCAGCAACTCAACCCTCATTACCTCATCACGAGAGACGAATTGTTGTCTCAATTAAATGAAAAGAAAGTATGAAAATCGAAAACACAAAAGCACAAATGCGAAAAGGGGTCTTGGAGTTTTGTATCCTTTCCATCCTAAAAGATGGCGAGGCGTATACAAGTGACATCCTAGAGTCTCTCAAAGAAGGCAAATTGCTAGTCGTTGAGGGAACTGTGTATCCTCTTTTAACCCGATTAAAAAATGCAGGGTTGTTAAATTATCGCTGGGAAGAATCTACCAGTGGACCACCACGTAAGTACTACGGTCTTACGGAGACAGGAAAATTATTTTTAAAAGAATTAAGCACCACCTGGAGCGAATTACAACAGGCGGTAACTAGAGTAACCAGCGAAAAAACTACAAAATGAACAAGACAGTAAACATAAATTTAGCAGGTACTTTTTTCCACATCGACGAAGATGCTTACGGAAAATTACAACGCTATTTGGTCGCCATAAAAAAATCATTGAGCGATCCGCAAGGCAGCGACGAAATCATTAAAGATATCGAAGCACGTATTGCCGAACTATTTTCAGAAAAACTGAAAACAAGCACTCAAGTGGTAACCATTAAAGAGCTAGACGAAGTCATTGCCGTAATGGGGCAACCTGAAGACTATGCCGTAGATGATGACATTTTTGAAGATGCGCCACCTAGAGCTTCCAAAAAATCTAGCTCGTCGCACAAACAACTCTTTAGAGATATTGACAACAAATTTATCTCAGGTGTGTCTTCTGGGTTAAGCCATTATTTAGGAATTGATGCCGTTTGGGTACGTCTTATCTGGATATTGTTAACATTATTCTCTAGTGGAACGTTCATATTTGTGTACATCTTGTTTTGGATATTAGTTCCTGCTGCGGAAAGCACTTCAGATAAACTGAAAATGACAGGTGAACCCATAAATATCTCGAATATTGAAAAAAAGTTTAAAGAAGGATATGAAACTGTCGCCGATAAAGTAAAAAACGCCGACTATGACAAATACGGGCAAAAAGTGAAAAATAGCAGTGCTACTTTTTTCGACACGCTTGGTAGTATCTTTCTAACACTCTTTAAAATATTTGTCAAGTTTATAGGGATTATAGTCATCATTGTATCACTAAGTACCCTTGTTGGGCTTCTTATAGGGTTATTTACTGCAGGAAGCTTCGGAATGTGGGGTCATGGAGAATTTACAGATTGGTATCAATTAGTCGATACTACTCAATCTCCATTGTGGCTTATTTCGTTACTCACTTTCTTTGCTGTTGGGATTCCATTTTTCGTCCTATTCATTTTAGGATTAAAGATGTTAATCAACAATCTAAAATCAATTGGATTACCGGCTAAAATTACGTTGTTTGTAATTTGGTTAGCCTCCATTGTTGGATTGGGTGTATTAGGTATTCGTCAGGCTACAGAAACAGCATATACAGGAGAATTTGTAACCGAAGAAACCTTAGCAGTTCGCAGTGGCGATACCTTAAATATCGCTATGTACTCTAACGAAAAGTATGAGTATGACGCACGCCGAAGAGGAGGATTAAAAATTGAGTACAACGAGAACGATGAAAAAATCATTTACTCGACAGATATTCGACTTATTGTACGCTCTACAAATGATTCGGTAGGAAGAATTGTGATCGAAAAGAAAGCTGAAGGACCAGATTATCTTATAGCCAAAAAGAAAGCTGAAGCCATTAATTATAACTATCAACTTTCAGGAAACAAGTTAACACTAGACGCCTTTTTAACGACCGATTTCGAAAACAAATACCGTGACCAAGAAGTGGAAGTAGTGGTCTATTTACCCGTAGGAACCATTATTTATGCAGATGATAATACCTACTCCTTTCATAGAAACGACTACAATTACAGAGACATTCTCGAAAACGGAGACGAAGAGCAATACTTACTTATTGAAGACGGAAAAACACGTTGTTTAGATTGTCCTAAGGAAGAAAAAGAATCTTGGGAAAAAGACGTGGAAAATACACATAACGGAAACAGGGGATCTTGGGAAGAAGAAGTAGAAAACGATTTTAATCCCGATAAGAAAAAAGATAGTCTTAGTAATATAATAGTTCTAGATACCATTGAGTAAATAAATCATTCATCAAAAAATCATCAAAATGAAAGCAATCAAAATTTTAGTTGTGGCCTTTATAGGAATTGTAACCACAAGTTGCCAATTTGACATCAACTTGGGAGAAGTAAACGGTAACGGAAACGTAACTACCGAAACAAGAAATGTAGGAGACTTTACAGCCGTAAGAGGAAGTGCAGGAATGGACGTCTTTTTAACAGAGGGTTCAGAAAACAAAGTAGTTATTGAAGCCGATGAAAACCTTATGGAAAATATTGAAGCCTATGTAGAAAATGGTGTACTTAAAATTAGCACCAAAAAAAGCATAGGAAGATCTAAGTCTCAAAAAGCTCACGTTACGTATGTTTCTTTAAATAGCATTGAAGCTTCAAGTGGTGCCGATGTCATTGGTAATTCGGTGATAAAAAGTGAAACTCTTTCATTAGAAAGTAGCAGTGGTGCCGATTTAGAAGTTGAGATCCTTGCCAAGGAAGTGTATGCCAGTTCTAGTAGTGGTTCCGATTTAAAAATCTCTGGAAAAGCCACTCGACTCATTGCTGATGCCTCCAGCGGAAGCGATATAAAGGCTCGTGAGCTAGAAGTTATTAGTTGTAAAGCAAGCGCCAGTAGTGGTGCCGATATTGCAGTAAATGTAAAAGAACAAATGGAAGGGAAAGCTTCCAGTGGTGGTGACATACAATATTATGGAAACCCGTCCGATGTTTCGGTGAAAGACGGAACTTCAGGAAATGTACGTAAAATGTAATTTATATAAACTCTAACCAACCCAAGCCCGAAGTGAAGTCCATAGCACTTTGGGCTTACTTTTTAATCATTATGAAAAATTATCTATTTTACTTTTTCAGTCTCGTTTTCAGTTTCTCTTTTGCGCAAGTAGATACTAATTCTGAACTATTTCAAACCTTAAAAGCAAAAGACAGTTTACTCTTTGACAGAGCTTTTAACTATTGTGAAGGTCAGTATTTAGATCAATTAATATCTGAAGATTTCGAATTTTACCACGATCAAAGTGGCTTCATTGAAAGCAAGCAGGATTTTTTAAATATTATGAAAGATGGTATTTGCAATCCTAACAACGAAACCAAGTCTCGTCGAGAGCTAGTGGAAGGCACCTTAGAAGTCTTTCCTCTATATAACAACGGAATACTCTATGCAGCGCTTCAAAAAGGTACCCATCGTTTTTTTGAAAAAAGAGGGCATTTGCCAGAACAAGCTGGAAGCACTGCCCTATTCACCCATCTTTGGAAATTGGAGAATACCCAATGGAAACTCATTAGAGTATTGAGCTATAACCACCACTAATATAAAAAGCCCGAAGTTACCTTCGGGCTTTTTATATTTTCAGCTTACCAATTCTAAGCTTCCACTTCTTCTTTACTTTCTACAGCAGCCAGATAACGCTCGGCATCTAAAGCAGCCATACAACCTGTTCCTGCAGCAGTAACTGCCTGACGGTATTCTTTATCTTGCACATCGCCACTGGCAAAGACTCCGGGTTTGTTGGTTTTAGTGCTTTTCCCTTTAGTAATGATATAGCCGGTATCGTCCATATCGATTTGTCCTTTAAAAATATCGGTATTGGGTTTATGTCCAATGGCAATAAAGAGACCTGTTATGGCAATTTCTTCTTTTTCACCGGTTTCGTTATTTACAATTCGAAGTCCTTCCACAACCATATCGCCTAACACTTCATCCACTTCAGTATTGTAAAGAACTTCGAGGTTTTTAGTCGCATTTACACGGTGTTGCATTGCTTTGGATGCTTTCATATAATCTTTACGAACCAACATCGTTACTTTATTACAAATATTGGCTAAATAGGTGGCTTCCTCGGCTGCGGTATCCCCTGCTCCAACAATGGCTACATCCTGCCCTTTATAGAAAAATCCGTCGCAAACAGCACATGCAGAAACTCCTCCACCGCGTAACCGTTGTTCACTTGGGATTCCTAAATACTTAGCCGTGGCACCAGTTGATATAATGACAGTTTCAGCTTCAATTTGTGTTTTGTTATCAACGGTAACCTTGTGTATCCCGCCCATTTCATCACTTAAATCTACAGCTGTGACCATTCCTATGCGTACTTCAGTTCCAAAACGTTCTGCTTGCTGTTGTAATTGCACCATCATGGTTGGACCATCAATTCCTTCAGGGTAACCTGGAAAATTATCAACTTCGGTTGTGGTCGTTAATTGCCCTCCTGGTTCCAATCCAGTATACATAACAGGTTTAAGATCTGCTCTTGCTGCATATATAGCTGCCGTATAACCCGCTGGACCTGATCCAATAATTAAGCATTTTATTCTTTCGATAGTATCTGACATAATAAAAATCTTCAATTTTATGAGGTTATAAAAGTAGCAACTTTAGTTTAAACCTTACAGTAAAAGTTATTAAGAATTGTTATCAACGCATCATATAAGTTTATGCTTGAAAACTGATATAAATCATATTTTAAAAAGTTGGACAAAGGTACTTTTACTCCAATAAATTGATTTTATAAAAATGCCTCAAAACCTCATTGAAAAATACAATATTCCTGGACCTCGATACACGAGTTATCCTACAGTTCCTTATTGGGATACTATGTCTTTTTCTTTAAAATCTTGGAAAGAAAGTATTCAAAAAAGCTTTTCAGAAAGTAATGCCAATGAGGGAATTAGCTTATACCTTCACCTACCCTTTTGTGAAAGTATGTGTACCTTTTGTGGTTGCACTAAACGAATTACAAAAAATCATAACGTAGAAATACCTTACATAAAAGCACTCATTAAAGAATTGCAACTATACTGCGATTTATTGGAAGAAAAACCTGTTTTAAAAGAAGTGCATTTGGGTGGTGGAACCCCTACCTTTTTTTCAGCTGAAAACTTACAGCTTTTAATAGAAGGAATCTTCCGAAGAACGAAACAACATCCAGAAATTGAACTAAGTTTTGAAGGACATCCCAACAATACTACTAAGGAGCATTTACAAACTTTTGCAATGCTTGGATTTAATAGAGTGAGTTATGGTGTTCAAGATTACAATGAAACGGTTCAAAAAGCCATTCATAGAATTCAGCCGTTTGAAAATGTAAAATATGTCACCGAAACCGCTCGGGAATTAGGGTACACATCGGTTAGTCATGATATCATTTTTGGGTTACCCTTTCAGAAAACGGAACACGTTCAATTTACTGTTGAAAAAACGATTGAACTGATGCCAGAGCGAATCGCTTTCTATAGCTATGCCCATGTACCTTGGATGAAAGGGAATGGCCAACGCGGGTACAAAGAGGCAAATTTACCTTCTGCTAAAGAGAAACGAGCACAATACGAATTGGGTAAAAAGTTGCTATTAGAAGCTGGGTATGTGGAAATAGGTATGGATCATTTTGCATTACCAACAGATACTCTGTATAAATCCTTGATAAACAATACCATTCACCGAAATTTTATGGGGTATACCGCTTCAAAAACGCAGGCTATGATAGGCTTGGGTGTTTCTGCTATAAGTGATAGCTGGTATGGTTTTGCACAAAATGTAAAGGGTGTAGAAGAATATACGCACTTGCTTGAAAATAATATTCTCCCTGTTTTTAGAGGTCACATTTTAACCGAAGAAGACCTCATTATAAGAACACATATTCTCAACTTAATGTGTCAATTTAATACTTCCTGGAAGGAAAGAAATCTATATTTTGATGAAATTCCTGAGGTGTTAATTCAGTTAAAAGAATTGGAGAAAGACGAACTCGTTATTTTAAATAAAGATTCCATAATAGTCACAGAAAAAGGACGCCCCTTTGTAAGGAATGTTTGTATGGCTTTCGACCTACGATTACAACGTAACAAACCAGAAAGACAACTCTTTTCTATGACCGTGTAAAAGCAGTTTTTTAGTTGTAAAAAAGCGGGTTATTCAAGAAATTGAATGCCCGCTTTTTGAATTGGAATCAGCAAAGTATTTTTTAATCTTTATTGTCTTCTTTTTTACTGCCACTACTCATAAAGTTTATGAGCATAATAACTAAAATCACACAAACAAGCGCAAAGACGCCTATCATAATAACGCCGTTACTCCAATTAACTAAGGGTAAAGTATTAAGAATCATATCGATATATTTTAAAGTTCAACATTGTATTATTCATTTACCGAAAGGGTATGACAATTGTAATTAGCATCCACCATTTCGGTTACAGGTTTTGGTGATACATACGGAATTCCTAATCCCATTCCGCGTAAAATAAAGAAACAACCCACAATTACAACAAATACCGGAATGGCTTTTCGTATTTTTTGTCGTAGATCTCCTTTTAGAAAATTGCCCAAATAAATGGCTGTAGTCATTAACGGAATGGTTCCCAATCCAAAGCCCAACATATACAAACTTCCTTCAAGCAAACTCCCTGATGCTATGGCACCAAATACAGCAATGTAAACCAGCCCGCAAGGCAAAAATCCGTTTAAAAAACCAATGGTGAAAAACGTATCTGGAGTCCTTTTTTTTAACTGACTTCCCAAAGCACTTTTCACTTTTGAAACCGCTGCATAAATAGGTTTTGATATGGAAAATCTTTTGAAATGTTTCTGCGGAATGATAATCACCAAAATCATAATCATTCCAATAGCGATAGATAAATTCTGTTGAAAACCAAACAAGTTTAAGCCTTTCCCTAACATTCCGAAGAGTAATCCTAAAATGCTATAAGTAAAGAGTCTTCCGAAGTGATATAAAAACAGCTGACTATATTTTTTCACTGAATTATTTCTGTCTAAAGGCAACATAAAGGCAATAGGGCCGCACATTCCCACACAGTGGAAACTACCTAAAATTCCTAATATGAGTGCCGTTACAAACATTTAATACACAATACTTTCTTTAAAAAGATACTTTTCTCCTTCCATTTCCCAATCTATGATAATCTTCCAATTACCACCTACCAATTTTTCATCTGGAATAAGCATTTTTGAATTTTCTACGTTAAAAGGAATTTGAAAATCTAATTTTTCGTTTGAAGGACGATACATTTGAATAGATCCCCTCACTTTTTTTTCAACTAGCTCTTGTGGAAATTGAATCCACAATCCTTCCGGTTTTTTTTCAACTTTTATTAATGACGTAAGCGTATGAGCCTTCTTTTCGGCATCAATCTCCTTTTGATACACTAAATCTTTGGCGTAATAATTTTCGGTGACCAAATCGTGATCGTACTCTTTGTTAGTTAACATAGTGACGACCATTACCATTATAAAAGTTATAAAGGCAATCATTCCTATAACTATTCCCGTACCCCAGTTAATTTTCATTGCTGTTTATTTAAAACTTCTTGGACCCAAGAATGTTGTTTTTGTTGTTTCAATTAATGTATCGCCTTCGTACACCCCTATTTTTACTTTTGCCTTATCACCTTCAATGGCGCTAGCATTGATTTCAATAAATAGGGTTCCTTCTTCTATATCTTGTTTAGCAACGTTAAAGCGTTCATTTTTAACCAGTTTAATTTCACCTTTATGCGATAACAATTTGAAATGAACATCTTCAATATCCTTTGTGGTTTTATTTACCAACTTATATGTATACACATTGCTAATAATATTATTCTCTTTGTGTTCGTAGAGTTGTCCGGGCAATCTAAGCACACGTGCTTCCACATCGTTTCGTAAAAAGAGCATTCCAGCAAATACACCCAATAAAATAACGAGTACTGCAGAGTATCCTTTTAATCGGGCGTTAAATCTAAATTTCGCTTTCTTTTCAATATTATCTTCACTGGCATACCGAATGAGTCCTTTTGGTAAATTCACAGACTCCATCATGTGGTCACAGGCATCGATACAAGCGGTACAATTCACACATTCTAATTGTGTTCCGTTTCTAATATCTATTCCTGTGGGACATACATGAACACATTGAAAACAATCTATACAATCCCCTTTTCCAGTGGTTGCACGATCTTCCCTTTTATTAAACTTTGCTCTTCCTGCTTCTTTTTCACCTCGTTTATGATCATAGGCTACAACAATCGATTTATTATCGAGTAACACTCCTTGTAATCTCCCATAAGGACAAGCAATAATACACACCTGTTCACGAAACCAAGCAAAAATAAAATAGAATACCGCTGTAAAAATGAGTAATGAAATTAGGGTACTAACATTTTCTGCTGGACCTTCAGATATATACTCCAACAACTTATCGCTTCCTATTAGATAAGCCAAAAATACATTCGCTATTAAAAAGGAAATGATAAAAAAGACAAACCACTTTAACCCTTTCTTTCTAATTTTTTCAGCATTCCAAGCTTGCTTTTCTAACCTAATTTGTTTTCCTCTATCGCCTTCAATCCAATATTCAATTCTACGGAAAACCATTTCCATAAATATGGTTTGAGGACATATCCAACCGCAAAAGATTCTTCCGAAAGCGACCGTAAAAAAAATGATAAACACAACACCAATGAGCATCATAATGACCACGAGATGAAAATCTTGTGGCCAAAAGGGATATCCAAAAATATTAAAGCGTCTTTCTAATACATTTAAAAGCATAAATTGATTTCCGTTAACCTTTATAAACGGAAAAGCAAATAGCATAGCTAATAAAACATAGCTTACTAACTTTCGATATTTATAGAATATTCCTGAAGGCTTTTTAGGGTAAATCCAAGCCCGCTTACCCTCCTCATTTATGGTGGCTATACTATCACGGAAAATTTCGTCTTCTGGCGTTTCCAAAGCAATTTTTAATAATTAAAAACCCCCTTATATGGACCTTAAGGGGGTAAAAGGTTAATTAGTCCCTCACTGTTATATCTACAGCAGTAGAATCAATAATAACTTCTGAAGGAGTTTCTTTAACTTCTAGATTAGAATCCATCCAGATTTCTCCCTCGGGAGCTTTAGGCTCTGCGGGAGTTGTCCCTTGGAAGGTTAATAGATAACTTGAAACCTGTGCTATTTCTAGTGGAGAAAGTTCGGTCTTCCATGAAACCATTCCTTTTCCATCACGTCCTCCTTCTGAAACTGTAGTGAATACGTTTTTAATTCCACCACCCAAAATCCAATACTCATCTGTTAAGTTGGGCCCTATTCCTCCACCTCCATCGGATTTGTGACAGGCAACACAATTAGTTTCAAATATGGCTTTACCGGCAGCTAAATCTGAAGCCTCTGTTAGTAATTCAACGGTATTTGCATCTACCAAACCTTTTGCTGTTTTTTTGTATTCCTCTACAGCAATTCTAGCTTCTTCCATTTCAATTTCAAATTCTTCGGCTTGTTTAACACCGTCAAACACATGATATCTAAGCAAATAAATAGCTGCAAAAATGATAGAGATATAGAAGCCATATAACCACCAAGGCGGTAATTTGTTATCTAATTCTCGAATACCATCGTAATTATGGTCTAGGACAATCTCTCCTTCTTGTTCGATTGGTTTACTTCCCAGTAGTTTTTTATAAACTCTTTTAATTCCAGAAAACTGAGCTTCTTTTCTTTTCTTTTCAGATGCCAGAAATTTTACTTTGGCATCTTCAGAAAGGCCTCTATAAAGAATGCTTTTTAAACTTTCAGCTATAATTTCTACTGCAATGGCAAATAAAAATACAAGGGCTAATATTCCCCAAAGTATGGGGTGCTTTACTATAGCCATTTCTTCGCCAGAGCCTATAGTAAACTCTAGTAATAAAAAAGCAATGATTATAAAACCTATAACTCGTAAATAAGATGCTAGTGATTTCATACTATGGTATTGTGGTTAGTATTATCTTCTTTTTCTAAGGGTAAATTACTCACTTCTTTTATGTAGGCTTTCTTGGCTGTAAAAACCCACCAGAAAAGCAATAGAAAGAAGATGAAAAATATAAGTAATGATATAATGGGGTAAATGGCTACTCCATCAATGTTTTCTAAATTTCCTTTTACAAACTTTAACATGATAAATTGTTTAGTTGTTGGTTAATTCGTCGTTAGTCTTCACTTTTATATCGGTTCCAAGACGTTGCAAATAGGCAATAAGTGCCACGACCTCTCGGTTTTTCATTTCGATAAATTCCTCTCCATTTTCTTGAGCATATTTTTTATCTGCTTCATAGGTTTTTGCAAAATCTGGATCACTAAAGAGGTTTTGTTCAATAGTGTTACCCTGCTCATTCATCCATTCTTGTGCTCTAGCAATATCTTCTTCGGTATATGGAACGCCAAGAGTAACCATCGCCTCCATTTTCTTTTCGGTTAAAGACTTATCTAATTCATTTTTAATAAGCCATTTATAGGAAGGCATTATAGAACCTGAAGAAGTGGTTTGTGGATCGTAAAAGTGATTAAAATGCCAGTTATCGCTATACTTTCCTCCTATTCTAAATAAATCGGGGCCTGTACGTTTACTTCCCCATAGGAATGGATGGTCGTACACATATTCTCCAGATTTTGAGTATTCACCATACCTTTCTACTTCACTTCTAAAAGGACGCACCATTTGTGAATGACAATTGTTACAACCTTCTCGAATGTAAATATCTCTTCCTTCTAGTTCTAAAGGAGTATAAGGTTTAACACTGCTTATTTTAGGAACATAATCATCTACCATTAATGACGGAATAATTTGTACCACGCCACCAATTAAAATTGCGATGGTTGCATAAATTGTCAATTTTACTGGACGTCTTTCTAACCAAGTGTGGTAGCCTTCTTTTCCAGTTCTCTTTTTGGTTACTTTTTGTAGTGGAGCAGCTTCCGCTAGCTCGTCTGTCACATTACTTCCTCGACGGATAGTAGCAACTATATTATAAAGTAACATAATCATTCCTATGATAAATAAGGTTCCCCCTATGGCACGCATCCAGTACATCGGCATTATTTCAGTAACAGTTTCTAGGAAGTTACCGTAGGTAAGTGTGCCGTCTGGATTAAATTGCTTCCACATAAAAGCTTGAACAAAACCAGCCACATACATAGGCAATGCATACATAATAATTCCTAAAGTTCCAATCCAGAAATGCGCATTGGCTAATCTGTTAGACCAAAGCGTTGTTTTAAATAATTTTGGAACTAACCAATATACCATCCCAAAGGTTAAGAAGCCATTCCAAGCAAGGGCTCCAACGTGAACGTGAGCCACAATCCAATCGGTAAAGTGTGCAATCGCATTTACATTTTTTAGAGATAGCATAGGACCCTCGAAGGTTGCCATACCATAACCTGTAATTGCCACCACCATAAATTTTAATACGGGACTTGTTCTTACTTTATCCCATGCACCTCGAAGTGTTAATAATCCATTAATCATACCTCCCCAAGAAGGAGCTATTAGCATTACTGAAAACGCAACCCCTAAACTCTGCGCCCAATCTGGTAAGGCTGTATATAACAAGTGGTGAGGGCCTGCCCAGATGTAGATAAAAATCAGCGACCAGAAGTGGACGATAGATAATTTATAGGAATATACTGGTCTGTTTGCTGCTTTTGGAACAAAATAGTACATCAATCCTAAGAATGGTGTCGTAAGGAAAAATGCTACAGCATTATGCCCATACCACCATTGTACTAAAGCATCTTGTACGCCTGCGTATGCCGAATAACTTTTCAAAAAACTTACTGGTATTTCAATACTATTTACAATATGAAGCACAGCCACGGTTACAAATGTTGCTAAATAGAACCAAATAGCAACATATAAGTGGCGTTGTCTTCTTTTAAGAATAGTCCCAATCATATTAACACCAAAAGCAACCCAAATAAGGGCAATAGCAATGTCAATGGGCCATTCCAACTCTGCATATTCTTTTGAAGAGGTATATCCTAATGGAAGTGTAATTGCCGCTGCCACAATAATAAGTTGCCAACCCCAAAAGTTGACTTTACTTAAAAAGTCACTCCACATCCTTGCCTTAAGTAATCGTTGCAAAGAGTAATACACCCCTGCAAAAATGGCATTCCCCACAAAGGCAAAAATAACAGCATTGGTATGCAAGGGACGCAAACGTCCAAAGCTCAACCAAGAAATACCATCGGTTAGGTTAGGAAACAAAAACATAAAGGCTAACAATAGCCCTACACTCATCCCTACAATACCCCATATAAGGGTCGCATAGAGGAAATTTTTAACGATTTTATTGTCGTAATAAAACTTTTCTACTTCCATAATTATTGGTTATCGTTTTCGGTTTTAGGATTATCTGTAGAAACTTCTTTAATCACTTCATCTTCAAAAAGCATACGGACAGAAGGCGTATACGTATCTTCATATTGACCACTTTTTACTGAAATTATAAAGGCAATGAAGAATACAATAGCAACTATAACACTGATAGCGAGAAGCATGTAAATGATTGTCATTTCTGGTTAATTAAGTTGTAAAATTAGACCGACTGGCTTTCTGAAAATATGATATATGTCAGTTTGCATTTTTTTATGTTTTAAAAAGTTGTTTCCCTAAAAAATAGGTAGCGATTGTTGTGAAAATAACTATGCTAATTGAACTCAACGGCATTAATATTGCAGCTACTACAGGTAATAAATTTCCTGAAACGGCAAACCCTAAACCTACTAGGTTGTATAGCAATGACAGCAAAAAGCTCCACTTAATAATTCGCATTCCTTTTTTTGAAATCTTTAAAAACTTCGCAAGTTTTTCAAATTGTGAAGCATCCAAAATACCATCACAGGCAGGGGAAAACACGTTGATATTTTCTGAAACAACAATCCCAACATCACTTTGTGCAAGCGCTCCCGCATCGTTTAAACCATCACCCACCATCATCACTTTCTTTCCTTCTTTCTGTAAATTCTTTATAAACTGAAGTTTATCATCAGGTTTCTGATTAAAATGCAACTCGGCATCTTTCGGAAGTATCATTTCCAATCGTCCTCGCTCTCCGTCATTATCACCGCTTAAGATGATAATTTCTTGGTCTTTGGATAAATCACGAAATACTTCAGCAAGTCCATCTCTATAGGTATTCTGAAAAACATACCGTCCCTTAAATCCATCATTACTGCTCACATATACCGAAGTTTTATTTTCTTCGTCCACAGTAGTATTGCCTTCCACAAATGCAGAAGAGCCTATCTTTATCTGCTGGTTTTTGTGGCTTGCTACAATTCCTTTTCCTGTGACTTCTTCAAAATGATCGAGTACTGTAATGTTATTTTTATTCAGAATATCGTATAACGCACGACTAAGCGGATGATTGGAGGCACGCAAAGAGCTTGTTAGTAAGATCGATTCGTCTTCAGTTAACGGAATTCCTTCGTAATAAATCTGGCTTTTAGCATTGGTTGTGATTGTCCCTGTTTTATCGAAAACTACAGTATCGACCTGCTCCATTTGCTCAATGATATAGGCTTCTTTTACATAGAAATTATTCCTTCCGAAGATTCGCAACAAATTACCCAGCGTGAAAGGAGAAGCCAGTGCGATAGCACACGGACACGCCACTATTAGCACCGCAGTAACCACTTGAAATATTTTTGAAGTATCTACCACAAACCAAAAGATTCCAGCCAAAAATGCTATAGAAAGCACACTTATGGTAAAATGCTTGCTAATCTTATTTATCAGGGGTTCAAAAAGATGTTGCTTGTTGCTTTCAAAAACCTCATTACTCCATAATTGTGTAAGGTAACTTTGTGCGACTTCTTTAATGACCTCAACCTCGATGATTGCCCCCTCCTGCCTTCCTCCAGCAAATAGTTTATCTCCAGAAACCTTCGGAACAGGGATCGCTTCCCCAGTCACAAAACTGTAATCAATGAGTGCGTTCCCCTTTAAAAGAATGGCATCAACGGGCAGTAATTCTTTATTCCGAATTAACAATCGGTCTCCTTTTTTAATTTCGTAAATAGGGACTTGTTCTTCGGTATTATTTTCTGAAAGTCTTGTAATAGCAATAGGAAAATACGATTTGTAATCACGTTCAAAAGAGAGGTAAGAATAGGTTTTTTGCTGAAAAAATTTACCCACCAAAAGGAAAAATACCAATCCTGTTAAACTATCAAAAAAGCCTGAACCCCAGTTTAAGGCAATTTCCAACGTGCTTCGAACAAAAAGCACAGTAATCCCTAAAGCAATGGGTATATCAATGTTTAGAATCTTAGATTGAAGTCCTTTGAAAGCTGAAATGAAATAATCCTTGGCAGAATAAAACACTACGGGTAACGAAAATGCAAACATTAACCAACGGAATAGATGCTTGAATTGATCTAACCAAAACTCCTCTACCTGAAAATATTCAGGAAAGGAAAGGAACATCACATTTCCAAAGGCAAATCCAGCAACACCCAATTGAAAAATAAGCGTATGATTTACTTTTCGTTTTTTGGCATCCAAACTGTCTAAAGAGATATAGGGCTCATATCCAATTCTTGCTAGCAATGTTACTAATTCTTTAAGCGATAGCTCTTCAGCAGAAAAAGTAATCCGTACTGTTTTCTTCGGAAAATCTACTTGAGAGGTTCGAACGCCAGGGTTTAGTTTTTGTAAGTTTTCCAAAACCCAAATACACGAACTACAATGAATCGACGGAATTAAAAAAGAAACTATTTGTGTGTTCCCATCAGTGAATTCTAAAAGTTTATCGATAATGGATGTATTATCAAGAAAGTCGAATTTACCTTCAATTTCATTTGGGGAAATTCCAGGTGTTTTTTCTAAATCGTAATAATAGGATAGGTCATTATCGTTTAAAATATCGAAAACTGTAATACAGCCCTGACAACAAAAGGTTTTTTCATCGTGTAAAATGCTTTGATCTTCACAGGAATCGCCACAATGGTAGCAATGGGCCATAGTTTTTTAGTTTCGATTTCTAGGCAAAAATGGTTTCAAATACAAGATTAAAAAATGATAAATATCATTTATAAAGTTTTCCTAAAGTGAGTAAAATCATTTAATGAAACCGAAATCCAGCGTATATTTAGGTATAAATTTAAATGTGATGAAACGTATTTTATTACCAACAGATTTCTCGAAAAATTCAAAAAATGCTATTAACTACGCCATGGAGTTTTTCAAAGGAAAGAATTGCGAGTTTTATTTTTTGAATATTCAAAAACCCTCAGAGTTTGTTTCTAGCGATATTTATACGGCTTCACCGGTCGATAGCACTATTTATACTTCTATTGCTGAAGACAACAAAGAAAAACTGAATGAATTGGTCACAGAATATTCTGAGCGTTACGCTTCAGAAGCCTTTACTTTTGAAGGCATTTTCGATTTTGATGTATTTGTAGATTCCATTCAGCAAACCATTCATTCGAAAAATATTGAACTCGTCATTATGGGAACGAATGGTGCTACGGGAGCTTCGGAAGTAATCTTTGGAAGCAATACTTTAAAAGTAATTAGAAACATTCAGCATCCCCTATTGGTAATTCCTGAAAACTATACCTTCAGCGGATTTAACTCTTTGTTGTTTACCCTAAAAGACGAAGATGACATCCATCCTAATGCCTTGAATCCTATTGGAGAAATGGTAGCGGGAAATGAGGTGGCGCTTCAGGTGTTGCAATTAAACACTCAAAAACAAATGCCCAAAAGCACTATTTTAGAAAAATTTTCTGAAATAAAATACCATCACATTGAAGATGTACCCACTCCCGAAGCTGTAAGTAGTTTTGAACAATTATTCTCGGTAGATATGCATGTTATTTTCATTAAACCAAAATCCTTTTTTGAAAGAATATTTTCTGGAACCGATACTCCACAACTAAGCTATGAAAGTAGGGTGCCGTTATTGGTATTAAAATAACTAATCGACAATTACAATTTCGTTTTCTTCCAAGGATTTCATTAATAACCGAACGTAATCCTTAATGGCTTTGTTGGGCTTTTCTGGCCCTACCAAATCGATACTACCTTTCCAAAGTAATTCTCTTTCTTTTCCTTCACAAATACAAAACACAGAAGTTTCTGTGTGGTAAATTTTATAGCTGTCATTAAACTGCGTATGATATACACTTTGGTTATCGATATAATAGTCCTTAAAATTTAAAATCTCTTTATCAAAGTTTTTATACGCTTGTACGAGTGTCACTTTATCTTCTGAACCTGTTACTTTTGAAAATAATACACTATCAAAACCAGCTTGGAGTAAGGAATTTTCAATGAGATCCATCTCTTTTTCAGTTTTATCTTCCACCTGAAAGACATTTTCAAAAAAGTCGATACTTCTTACTGCCACAACACCTTCCTTTTCAAGAGATTTCGATAATTGTTCTTCAAAATTTCTGCGAACATCAGCATCCGAACTCATCCCAACGACTAATATTTTATTGGCTTCATACACAGGCGTATCCTGGCTTTTCCATTGATCAATTAGTTTTGTGGAGGAACAACTCACCAATAATGGTAGTACAAATAATAGGGCTATTTTTTTCATAACAAGTTTGTTTTAATTGTAAACTACCAAAGTACCACCAGATATAAAATTGTAAAATGATGATTGTCAGTTTTCAGTATAAAGATCAAATAAAGACCTCTACAGTTTCATAGAGCTTTGGAAGGTTGACTTTCCAACCCAATGTTTCAGTAATTTTAACACGTAAGGCATCACGGGCCGTAGATTCTCCGTGAATTAAAAAAACTTCTTCAGGGATGTTTTTTATATCGCTTACCCAATCAAGCAAATCGGCTTGATCTCCGTGCGCCGATAGACTTTCCAAATGGTGAACCTCTGCTTTTACAGGGTAATATTTTCCGAAGAACTTAATTTCATGAGTGCCTTCTAATAGTTGTCTTCCGCGGGTTCCTTCAGCTTGATATCCTACCAACAAAATGCTGGTGGTAGGTTCATCGATAAGTTGTTTCAAGTAGGTTAACACTCGTCCTCCCGTCACCATTCCGCTTCCCGCAATAACCACTTTGGGTCTTGGGTCATCGATGGTTTCCCAGGTTTCTTTATAAGAAGTTATAATATGCATTCTCTGTTTAATGGAATTTACCTGTGTACTATCCATTTTATGCCACTCGGGAAATCGTTCGAATACCGAAGTAACATTATTCCCCATAGGACTATCCACAAAGATGGGAATATTGGGAATTGAATTTTGATGATACAACTTCCAGAGTAAATACATCAATACTTGCAATCGCTCTACAGCAAACGATGGAATAATAAGTACTCCACGGTTATGAATGGTTTTATGTATTAATTCAACTAGCTTTTCTGAAACACTTTCGGTTGGATGCAATTTGTTGCCATAAGTACTTTCCAAAAACAGATAATCTGCCCATCGAGGTTTTTCAGGTTGATACAATAAGTGATCTTCTTTTCTTCCAATATCTCCAGAAAAGACAAAAGTCTTCTCAAAAATTTGAAATTCAATAAAAGTCGAACCTATAATATGGCCATTATACTGGAATCTACACTTAATATTTTCAGAAAGGGTGACCCAAGTTTCTTTAGGAGTATCCTCAAACTTTGGTAAGGTTCTTAATACGTCTTCCAAAGTATAAAATGGCAACGCGGGTTTATGAGAGGAAAAACCTTCCTCATTGGCACGTTCTGCTTCTTCTTCGTGAATTTTTGCACTATCTCGTAAAATTATTTCGGCAATATCCAGAGTTGGGGGTGTTCCTAAAATTTTACCCTCAAAACCTTGCATGGTTAATCGAGGAAGATAGCCGCAATGGTCCAGATGTCCGTGGGTGAGCAATACATAATCTATGGTCGAAACATCGAAAGGAATATCCTCCCAATTATGAAGCCTTAGCTCCTTTAATCCCTGAAAAACGCCACAATCAACCATGACATTTATTTCGGGGGTTTCAATGATAAACTTAGACCCTGTAACAGTTCCTGATGCTCCTAAAAAATGAATTTTTGCTTTTCTCATTTTTTAAAAATTACAAAGCATATCTACCTCTTTAAGAATTCGTTCTTTTCGATTTTCAGAAATTCCCAAATGGTCTAAATAAAAATTATCTTTGTGTAGTTGTCTGCACAAAACAATATCCCTACTTAAAAGAAATGTCTTCTCTCTGTTAGTTAACAAGGTCGAAACTGTAATGGGATACAAACCAAGCCTATCAATTCTATCCTTTAACCCGTCATTTTTTGGAAAATCCCAACTAAGCAAATACAATCCTGAACATATTCCAAAATCTAAGGCATCTTTTGTGAATTGCGTATTGGTCACCACCCAGCCTTCGTTTGGGGTGTTTTTTCTTTTATATTGTATAATATCTTGATATCGTGAATGGATATAAAGAGGCACTTTTACATCACATTTTCTACTGGGATCGCTGTGGAATTTGCATTCGGCTACAATATGCTGTCCGTTTTTGTTTGCAACAACATCTACTTCATGACTTACACATTTTCCTTGCATGACCTGACCCACTTTTACATCATATCCTGCATATTCTAACAAAGCACCTACAAAGCGTTCAAAAGGAAATCCTGTGGGGCCTAATTCATAAATCGCTCTTTTTAATTTGTATTTTGAAGCAAAAATGGATTTCTTTTTCTTCAGTAATGCAAAGGCACGGTTATAAATTTCTTTTGTTGAAATTCCTTGATACAACTCATCTCTAACCGTATCAATAATCTGTTGAATTGTTTTTTCATCAGATCCACTTCTTCGTAAAGAACTGCGAAGTTTTTCAATTGAAAATTTCACCACATTTCCTGAAGACTTAATAACATCAAAATTGGTTTCTTCCATAGTTTAATTTCTAAAATCGTGTAATGCTAGTATGGGTATTTTTGCATTGAGTCCTAATTCCTTTACTAGAGGTTTTGAAAATAGAGTCGAGAAAAAAGTGTGTTTTTTATTTATAAAAGCAACCATACCACTATCTCTACTTTGAATAAATAATTCTACACCCTCATTGATGCTTTTACTTTCTATAAAATGAAAACTATACTCTAAAATTTCAAAGTATTCTTCGAGTAGTAGTTTATAGTTTAATTGCTCTTTATTTAAATTATCCTCTTCCCCAATATGAAGGATTCTAATGGGAGCATTAGTGATTTTAGCAATATCAATTAAGTAAACTAACTCTCTCTTTTTAAAATGGGTTTTAAAACTAGTAGGAAAAACAATTTCAGAAACTGAGGTATATATTGTCCCTTTAGGAATCGCCAAAACGGGGCAATTGCGTATTTTTTCCATCACAGTAACAGTATTACTACCAAAAGAAATATTGATTGCATCTGTGCTACCTTTTGTACCCATCACGATCAAGCCAATGTCCTTTAATTCGACAATTTCCTTAAGAGCTACTATGAGGTCATTTTGTTGTGAAAGTGTTACATAGGAATGCATATCGCTTTCATCTCTAAATGAAAGACGTTGTAATATTTTTTTGAGCCCTTTTTCAGAATTCTCCCTAAATGTATCCACAAGACTCGCATCTAGTTGTGGTACCATAAGGTTGTCTGTTGCAAAATCTGCCAGACTGTACACGTTTAAAATATAAAACTCACAGGGTTCATTTTTAAATAAATCTACAGCATATGCAATGGCATCCCAAGCATTTCTAGAAAAATCTGTTGGAATTAAAACTTTTCTCATAACATTGAATTTAATTTATAGGTAATAATAAATAAGGTATCTCCATTTTGTTACCTACTCTTTTTATAACAGGCTCTCTAAATATTTTGTTGATGATATTATGCTTTCGGTTTGCTAAAATGAGTAAATCCAATCTATTTTCTAAAGTGTGATTGGCTAAGGTTTTGGAAATACTCTCTTGGGTTTTTAAGTAATAAAAGTGAACTTTAAATTGATCTAAATTATTTTTAAACGCACTACGAATTTTTAGTTGTTGTTCGCTTAATTTTTCTTCTTGCCCTACGTAAAGAACCTCAAGTGTAGCATTAAAGTTTTTCAATAATTCTCTAACCGAAGCTATCTCTTGAAGATGAACTAAAGAACTAAAATCTGTAGCAAACCCAATACTTAAAGGCGCTTCGAACTTAAAAATACTTGGTACTATTAATAGGGAGCTTCCTTTAATTTTATTTATCATTTTGGAAGTAGTACTTCCCATCAAGATATTTTCATCTGCAGTTCTTCCTTTCGTGCCCATTACTGTAAGTTCTATTCCTTCTTCTTCAATTAGTTTATTTACAGCGCGAAAAATTCCCATTCCTGTAGAAATAAAACGAAATGTGCTTTGTGTCTCTCCTAATTTTTGCTTTATAGCTTCTAAAAAACGGGTACCTTCTTTATTGGAATCGTCATAAAGCTTTTCCAATACCTTTTCAGACTTACCAATATCAATTCTACTCGTTAGATTTGAAGCTTCATTTTCAAAGGAATAGATTACAATAAATTCTACCTCTGCACTACCATATAGCTTTGCAGCATAGAAAAAGGCATCACTAGCATTTTCTGAAAAATCTGTTGGGAGTAATATTTTTTTCATTTTTTTTAAAATTTATAACTGTTTCAAACATATGAGTTACTAGGGTTAAAAAGAATGATAATTGTCAGCACTCTAAAGTATTAGCAATAAATTAAGAGTGTTTCAGCTAGTGATTTTCTATATTTAAAATAAAAATGAAAAAAATTGCAATCCCATTATTAGTATTAACGACCCTAGTTTTATTAGTTACTGTTGTTTTCTCTGTTATGAATCTTGCTTTTGGTTGGATATTTGGTCTTACTATAGCAGGACAAACCCTACTACTTGTCACTGTATATAAAATACTTACAGATAGTTATACCACACAAAAAACCTTTGAAGATTTCTATGAAGATTTTCCTATTAGAAAAGAGTAAATGCTATTCATGTAATACCAAAAAAGGAATCTTGGTGTGATAGCTAATTTTTGCGACTTTAGGTTTAAACAATAATCGCTGGAAGAAATTTAGATTTTTTCCAACCATGGCTATAATATTTATATCCATAGAATCGACAAACGTTTGTAAACCTGGCTCCAATTCTGGGCTTTGTATCCAATGAAAACTATGTGGCGTCCCTTGAAGTGCATCACTTAAATAATCCTTGTTTTTAATTTGTTCGGGTTCAAGATTTCCTCCTTTCCTAACCACACGTAGAATTTTAATGGTAGAAGCGTGATATCTAGCAAAGGACTGAAGTGTTTTTAAGACTCTATTTTTATAGGGCATATTAAAATCTGTTGGAAAAGCAATGTTTGCTGGATTCTGAAAAGAAGCATTTTCTGGCACGATTAAGGTAGGGCACTTTACTCGTGTTATTACAGCACCAGAATGGCTACCAAGGGTAACTTCTTTTAAACCCGAAGCACCTTTAGTACCCATCACTATTAAATCGATATCCCATTTCTTTGAAGCTTTCCGTATTCCTTCAACAAACAACGAATTTTCAAAATGAGTATGTAGTCTATGTTTATGGTTTGGAAAAATAAGTTCAATTCTTTCCTTTAAATCTGCCAACTTAGCTAAAGCCCCTTTGGATTGTGCCGCTGCAAAAGCAAGCCCATTTGTATAAAGGTCTTCATTTAAATCCTCTGCCATGCCTTGAAAACCCACATGTAAAAAATAAAAGTCTAAAGTTTCCCCTTTAAAAAAGGCAAAAGCATACTTAATCGCATTCCACGAGTTTTCAGAAAAATCTGTTGGGACGAGTATTCGCTGCATACTTTTTGCTTTCAAGTCCAAAAATAAAGTGGACAAGTAGCAGAAAGAATGATAAATATCAGGTTTATAGAATTATTCCATTTTTTGAAGCGTGTCAATGTCCAAAACACGAATATTTCTGCCTTCAATTTCGATGAGTCCTTCTTTTTTGAAGCCAGAAAGGGTACGTATTAAACTCTCTGTTGCTATCCCAGCAACATTTGCCAAATCGTAACGAGAAATTTTAATACTCTCGTTGGGTTTTTTATTGAGAATTTTTACGAATTGCAAAATAGTCTGTGCCGTCTTTTTTCGAACAGAGCTATATGCCATTTGAAGTAATTGTTGCTTTATTTCGGATAAGTTTTCGGTAAGTACATTCACCAACTCCAAAGTAACATCTTTACTTTTTCCTAAAATTTCTTTTAAATCTTGTTTAGAAATCGCAGCCACTTCAACCTCTTCAACCGCCGTTGCAGATTCTTGATACGGCATATTTTCTTCAAAGGAAGTAAAGCCTAAAAAGTCGTCGGGTTTGTAAAGTGTGGTAATGAGTTCTTTACCGTTTTCATCCATTTTGTGGGTTTTCACAATTCCTTTCAGAATTAAATAGACGTTGTTGGAGTGCTGTCCTTCTGCATAAATTGTTTCTCCTTTTTCAAAATTTAAAATTTCACCGTTGTCATCAAAAAAGTTTTTTAACTCATTAAGGTTTCGTAAGGAATCTTCGGCACTATTTAAATCGATTTGATTATTGGCAACTTTTGAAAGTAATTCGGCTTTAGCCAATCTACTTTCTATGGCACTCATTAATTCTTCTTCTTCGTAGGGTTTAGTGAGATAATCATCTGCCCCAAGATCCATCCCTTTTCTAATTTCTTTATGTTCTGTCTTTGCAGATAAAAATATAAACGGAATATGTCTTGTTTTATCTTGTTGAGACAGCTTCTCTAATACTCCGTAACCATCTACTTCGGGCATCATAATGTCACAAATAATAATATTGGGTATTGATTTTTCGGCTTTTTCAATTCCTAGTCTTCCATTGGGAGCAGTAATTACATTATACCCAGAAAGCTCGAGCAATTCTGCAGTATTTTCGCGTAAGGCGATATCGTCTTCAATGATTAGAATCGTGTTCATAAAATTATTTTGACATTGGAATTTCTAGTGTAAAGGAACTTCCTTTATTTTCTTTGCTTTCAAAAGTAATATCTCCACCTAGGTTTTCCAAATGACTTTTAGCAATATTGAGACCAATACCCGTTCCTTGGTTAAGCAAAGCATTTTCAGCTCTAAAATATCGATTAAAAATAAATTTCTGTTCCTTCTTTGGAATGCCTATTCCTTGATCGATTATTGTTATTTTCAACCTTTTTTCTTTTTGAGAAACCTTCAAGTCTATCATGGTGTTTTCGGGAGAGTATTTAATGGCATTGTTTACCAAGTTTGTTAACACGAGTTCTAGCACTTTTTCGTCGAAGTTAATTTCTATGTCATCTATGCCTTCTGGGTAATTAATAATCTGCCCTTCTTTTAATAGCATATTGGCATTGTAAATTACCTCGTTAATAACTTTACTCAGTGGAAACCGAGTGATTTTGTAATTTACTTTACCTGTCTCTAATCGCTCTACCGAAAGGAAATCATCCAAAATATTATTAAGATATTTTACCTTACTGGAAATGGTTTTTATATGTTTTTCGCGTTTTTCTTGCTGTTCAGATGTGGTGTATTTGCCAATAAGGGATGTGGATGTTAGAATCCCGCTTAAAGGCGTTTTAAATTCGTGAGAAACCAGCGATAAAAACTTTGTTTTAAGTTCATTTAGCTCCCTTTCTTTTCTTAGGGATTCCTTTATTTTATTTTCGGCGTCCTTTCTTTTTTCAATTTCATTTTCTAACTGTTTTACAGAATTTTGTAGCTCTTGAGTGCGTTCATTTACCATTTGCTCAAGCTGATTGTTTAAATCTTTTAATTCCTGCTCATGCTGTTTACGTAACGTAATGTCAATCACCAATGCCATGACATTTAATTCTCCGTTTGATTGGAAAGGTTTTAATCCTACTTCTAAAGGAAACTGAGAACCATCTTTTCGAATACCATACAACTCTCTTCCTTGACCCATGATTCGCTTTTCTGAATTCTTCAAAAATGTTTTTACATGAGATGAGTGGTTGTGATGGTACCGCTGTGGAATTAGTATTTCTAAGGGTTGCCCAATTAATTCTTCCTTATTATAGCCAAAGAGTTGGGCCAAAGTTTCATTAAGGGTTACAATTTTTTGCTTTGCATTTACGATAACAATTCCTTCCGAAATTGTTTCGGTTAAAAGGTCAAACAATCCTTTCTCTTTTCCGTAGAAATCCATTTCTCAAATGTAGCCATTTTTATATAAAATTGAGAACTGATTTAAATCATAAAAAAAACTATCAAGGAGTTTTAATTTTATCCTATTAAATATTAGCTATCATGAGTGAACTAAATAATAACCAACTGCAATTCTATCAAAAAACAGGAGAACTGTTTTTCGCCATAGCGGCTGCAGATAAAGTGATACGGAAAAGTGAATATGAAACGCTTCATAGAATGATTGTTTCAAATTGGAAAAACTTAGACGATTTTGAAGATGAATTTGGTGTGGATGCATCGTACCAAATGGAAATTGTTTTCGACTGGCTTGACTATGAAAGTCTTGATGCAGACACCTGTTTTGAAAGTTTTGCCGCTTTTTATAAAGAACACCCAAAACTCTTTTCTGAAAAAAGAAAAGAACTCATTATTAAAACGGCTCACGCCATTGCTGGAGCTTTTGCTGGAAAAAATAAAAGCGAACTCATGATCTTGGGAAAACTACAAATTCTATTTAAAAAACAATTATGAAAAAGACACTATCACTCTTCATACTTCTTGTACTAGTTTTTGCATGTAAAAATGATACAAAGACTGAAGATTATCCTGTAATTGAAGGAACTGAGGACAACGAAATAATTGATACTCTCAAAGTAACCCAAAGTGATAAAGATCTTCAAAACTTAGAAAAAATTGAAATAAAAAGAAAAGAACTCATTGAAAAACCAGACGAAAAAAAAGAGTTGGAAAAATTACTAGTCGACAAGGACTTTTTTAAAGAAACAGATTTTTATGTGCTGGACTTTCAATATCCGTACCTCAATCAAAATTTGAAACCAACTCACGTTAATTTTAACGAGCATATTTCAAAGAAATATCTCAATATTAAAGAAGTTGAAGCTCAAATTTTAGAAGATAAAGAATTACTGTGCGACACCTTACGCATTCATCAAATTCGGGAAAAACGTATTGTAAATTACAAGATATATAATGTCAACGAGCAACTGGTAAGTGTGCTTTTTTATAAAGAAAATTACTATTCGGGAGCGATGCATCCTTCCTTTACATTTGATTGTTTAAATTTCGATTTGGAACGAGGGGTCTTTATGAAATACGAAGATTTTTTTAGTCAAGGATCCGAAGAAGAGCTCCGAAAAATAATAAATGAACTTATCTTTGAAAGAATTAAATCTGGAGATATGTTTTATGATTGCTGGGAAATTACTCAAGATGATTTTTTTAGATACAAAAACAATTTTGTAGTAGATGATAAATCGGTTGAATTTTATTTTGAAGATTGTGTTATTTGCCCAGCCTACACAGGAGAATATTCCATTATCGTTCCTATTGAAAAACTAATGCCCGTATTACGACGTTATAATCTAAACCCACTTAAAGCCTAATAATGAGTAGTTTTAGTGAAATAATTGCGTCGCAAAAATTAGTATTAGTCGATTTTTCAGCAGACTGGTGTGGCCCTTGTAAAATGCTGGCGCCGATTCTAAAGCAAGTAAAAGATGAAGTTGGCGATGCGATAAAAATTGTGAAAATTGATGTAGATAAAAATCAAGCATTGGCTTCAAAATATCAAGTCATGGGAGTTCCAACGTTACTACTTTATAAAGACGGAGTTCAAGTTTGGCGTCAATCTGGAGTGCTTCAAAAACACGAATTGGTACAACTCATTCAAAGTCATTCTTAAACCATGTTACTTAACCAGTTTGTCGACCATACACTTTTAAAACCCACGGCTACTCCTGAGGACATTACGCAATTATGCAATGAGGCTATTGAACATCAATTTTACGCGGTTTGCGTAAATAGTAGCTATGTACATTTAGCTGTAAAACTATTACAATTTGAAAAAGTAAAAATAGCTGCCACAGTAGGTTTTCCTCTAGGATCAATGAGTGCCGAAGCAAAAGTTTGCGAAGCAAAAAAATGCATTGCTGAAGGTGCCGATGAAATTGATATGGTCATCAACATTGGTTTTTTAAAAGCAGGACTTACTAAAAGCGTGAGAGAAGAGATTTCGGCAGTAAAAAAAGCGATTGGAAACAAAGTGCTAAAAGTGATTATTGAAACTTGTTACTTAACCGATGAAGAAAAAAAACTTGCCTGTACTATTGCCGAAAAAGCTGGCGCAGATTATGTAAAAACCTCAACAGGGTTTGGTACTGGAGGAGCGACATTAAAAGATGTTATTTTGATGAGAGAATCCGTGAGTATGCAAGTAAAAATTAAAGCCTCTGGGGGAATTAAAACTGGAAAAGAGGCTATAGAATTTATTGCCAATGGAGTGAGTAGAATTGGTACTTCCAACGGAATTCAACTTTTAAAAACCCAATAATATGAGCACTCATATTGAAGCTAAACCTGGAGAAATAGCAGAATCTGTTTTATTACCAGGAGATCCTATGCGCGCTAAATGGATTGCCGAAACATTTCTTGAAAACCCAGTTTGTTATAATGATGTTCGAGCCATGTTGGGCTACACGGGTACGTTTCAAGGAAAAAAAATTTCGGTGCAAGGCACAGGAATGGGGATTCCATCGGCATTGATTTATTGCCACGAACTCATAAACGATTATGGTGTAAAAAATCTAATTAGAGTAGGCTCGGCAGGCTCCTATCAAAAAGATGTTCGGCTAAGAGATATTGTAATTGCGATGTCGGCTTCTTCAACTTCGGGGATAAATAATTCTCGTTTTATCAACGCAGATTACTCCCCTACAGCCAATTTTGAATTGTTTATGAAAGCCGCTACGTATGCTAAAAATCACAACATACCTATTAAAGCAGGCAATGTGCTTTCGAGTGATGAATTTTATGAAGACGATTTCAATTCGTACAAAAAATGGGCACAATTTGGAGTCCTTTGTGTTGAAATGGAAGCGGCTGGATTATATACCATTGCAGCAAAATATAATGTAAAAGCACTGGCTATTTTAACTATTTCAGACTCTTTGGTTACCAAAGAAAAAACATCTGCCGAAGAACGGGAAACTACTTTCTCAAAAATGATTGAAATTGCACTTCATACCCTTTCGGACTAAAAAAAGCCGAAACTTTCATTCCGACTTTTTTACCAAAAACTAAACTATATTGTTACATTTTAAAAGTAACAACGGGTAGTCTTGAGTGATTTACCAAATCTTCGCTTATACTTCCAGAGAAAAAATGTGCCAGTCCTCTGCGACCATGAGTGGGCATTGCAATAGCATCCGCTTTAATGCTATTACTATAACCAAATATACCCTCTTCAACAGTATAGGCATTGTAGGTAGTTATATCATCTATGGTAAATTCTTGATTTACTTTGGCATCCATTAAAAACTGAAGCATTTTTTCGTTCATTTCTTTTGAGCTTCTAAAACCATCGCCAGGAGTATTGACAAAAACGAGTTTCATCTTTGCGCCAAATACATCAAAAAGTTTTTTAGCTTTTCTAAAAACAGTGATAGCTTCTGTATCGAAATTTGAAGCAAAAACAACGTCTTCTAATTTAAAATCCTTCACTTTATGCTTTATCACCAAAACGGGTATTTCGGAAGTACGAACCACCTTTTCAGTGTTAGAACCCACAAAAACCTCTTTTATTCCGCTGCTTCCATGAGACCCCATCACTATTAAATCGCAATCAAACTCTTGTGCTACACTATCTATTTCGTGAAATTGCTTATAGTTCTGAACCGTGGTATGAACGCTTAAGCCTTCTAAATAATCTCTATCCAAAAATTCATTGAAGCGTTTTTCGGCTAGTTTCATATAAAACATAGCCTCCATCATATCTTGAGAATCTTCTTTATTGATAACAGCTTGAGAAAGCCCCATCATATGCAAGGCAACAAGCTCTGTATTGTGTCTTTTTGCCAAAGTAGCAGCTACTTCGAGTGCATATTCTGAATGGTCTGAGAAATCGATTGGTACTAATATTTTTTTCATAAGTCTGGTTTTAATGGTTTGCTCTAAAGGTGAGCTCTTTACGTTTTTTTAGTTGTTTCTGTAAGTCTGAAATGGTTTCCTTTACAGCCATTTCAAAATTTTTCTCCTTAGAGGATGCAAAAATCTTTGGTCCTGGAAGGCTTAATTCCATTTCACAAATCTTTTCACCTAAGGCATCATTTTCTATTTTAAAGAATACTTCGGTATGAATTACCCAATTATATTTAGCAGCTAATTTCTTAAGCTTCTTTGTCGTATACTCTTTGAGAGCATCACTCGCTGGAATTTTTACAAATTGAAAATCTATCGTCATCACTTTATTGTTTTATTATGAAGTAAAACTAAAGCGGTTTAGGAAGATAAAATATGACGATGGTCAGTAACTATTAATTAATGCGAATTACGATTGATTTAAGGAAAACTTTTGTATTTTACTAAAATCAATTCTAATGCTATTGTAAGTCCTATGAATGTAAGAAAATTATTGTTTTTTGTAGCTCTAAGCATTCCTCTATTGGGGCAGTCTCAAACCATTTCTAACGATGTTTTAAAAGCACAAATAAAAGCCTTTAAAGCAGACGATAGAGGCCCTTATAGAGATATCCGCTGGTTTTGTGAAGATGGCAGTATCCGTCAACCCAAAGATCCTTGCCCAGCAAATATTGGCCCTGGAGTACAGCACGCACGATACAAAGAAATAGTTGAAAAAATAGGAAAAGAAAATCATATTTTCTTTGCTCAAATTCTTGCGTACACTAAAAAAGAATCCCTTTGGGACGAAGCTCGCAACAATTCTAGATTGAAACAATACCAACTTGGAAAATACCTTTCCAGTATAGACAATGGCTGGATTTTGGAGAAAGCACAATTTTACCGCGGTTCTATTCAATATGAAGATGAACAGGAAGCGGGAAAAGATTTTTACAAATGGCTTTTGGCAAATGATAAAAATATTGAGCAAAAGTATTTTTTAATACGAGAAAGCTTAAAAGATGTCCCTCATAGTGGTGATAATAACCTTGCTCAATTAATGCGCAGTCAATCTAAAACCATAAGTGATATTGAAAATCGCTTTATGAATTTACGGGTGAAAATTCACAGCCAACCCGAAGTTTCAGATATTGAAAAAGTAAAATCGTTTAAACAGCAAAATCAAACACGACTCTCTACCTCTGTTTCAAAACAATTGGATGAATTGGTCGAGACCATGGTTCAGTTTTATAAACCCATAGACCTTTCCAGTCTTTTATACAACGATACTCTTTTAAAAGGCACTCCCCTTGGAAATGCAATAAAAGAGTTTATTTCAAAAACAAATGCACAAAACTCTTCTGAAGTAGTAAAAAACAGCTCTGAGCTATTACTTCAAATAAGAAAAGAAATTCTTTCAGAAAAGCGTGTGATAACAAGATTGAAATTGATGGACATTTCTTTAAAATTGGAAACTGTCATTTTTAAAGAATCTCCTAAATGGGAACCAAAAACACTTAACGATTTACTTCAGAAAATTTATTATTTGGGAATGGCTAACGCAGGTGCAGGAAATATTGAATTGTGGGAATGGAATCAAATTGAAAAAATCTTAAAACCGAAAAACAACGCTACAACTACACTTGCAGAACTCAATAACATATTGGTTACAGCGCGCGGCGAAGTAGAATGGAGTGCATCGATGGTAAAGGCTTATTACCAAGAGGTAGTAAATATTTACACAGCTTTTGAACCCAAAGCCTATGGTTTTATTGATGACAGAATACGCGGTTCTATAACCTTGCATTTAGGCCAAAGTGTGGGTGAATTGGGTAATTATCTTGCAGAAGCTTCTAATTTTAGTAATAAAGTCCTCGATTTACAAAATACAAGTTCCCTTCGCGGCCTTAATCCTGGGTATGCTTTTGGTGAGCTCGTTGTTGTTTCTGAAGACCCTGAAGGTGTGGAAGTGTCTTCCGATAAAATTTATATTTTTCAACGACCTCCAGCCGACTTAAAACCTGTAGCGGGTATTGCTACCGTGGAGGAAGGGAACATGGTGTCTCACGTGCAGTTATTGGCGCGAAATCTTGGTATTCCTAATGCTGCGCTTTCTTCAGACAATTTGAAAAGCTTAAAAAAATACGAAGGTAAAAATGTGTTTTACGCAGTTTCCAATCAAGGCACAGTGATTTTGAAATTAGAAGCAGATATGAGTGCTACCGAACAAGCACTTTTTGAGAAAAAAGAACGAAAAGAGGAAAAAATTGAAGTACCCGTAGATAAAATTAGACTTGACCAAAATGCTATTTTAAATCTTCGTGATGTGGATGCCTCTTCTTCGGGAAATATTTGTGGGCCCAAGGCAGCCAATTTGGGACAACTTAAAAAAATGTTCCCAGATAATGTGGTGGAAGGATTGGTAATTCCTTTCGGAATTTTCAAAAGCCATATGGATCAGAATATGCCCAATCAAAATACATCATATTGGGGGTTTTTGACGGCTATGTTTGAACAAGCTGAATCTATGAGAAAGTCTGGAACTCCCGAAGCCAATGTCGAAAGCTTTCAGTTAAAAAAATTGGAAACATTGCGAGCAGCCATAAAAGACATGCCTTTACAAAATGATTTCAAAAAATCGTTAGAAGATGATTTTAAATCGGTTTTGAAATCGCCTATAGGTAGTATTCCAGTGTTTTTGAGAAGCGATACCAATATGGAAGATTTAAAGGATTTTACAGGTGCTGGACTTAATTTAACCTTGTTTAATGTGGTGGAAAGTCAGAAAATCTTTGACGGAATTAAAGCCGTTTGGGCATCTCCTTATACCGAAAGAAGTTTTAAATGGCGCCAAAAATATTTATTAAACCCTGAAAATGTATTTCCTTCCATATTAATTATCCCAAGTGTAGATGTAGATTATAGCGGAGTGATGATTACTAAGGGAATTCAGTCTGGAAATGGAGCCGATATCACCGTTGCCTTTAGCAGAGGAGCTGGTGGTGCTGTGGACGGTCAAATTGCCGAAACCTACTTAATTAGAATGGATGAAACCTATGATTTATTAGCACCAGCCAGAGAACCGTATTATAATTCACTTCCTAAAAATGGAGGTACACAAAAGAACATGGCGACTTTTGAATCTAGAATTTTAACCGAAAAGAACATCACCCAAATTTGTAAGTTAACCGAACAAGTTCGGGAATTAATGGATCGATTACATCCAGAGTACACAGGTGCATATGATGTGGAATTAGGCTTTAAAGATGGGCAACTATGGCTATTTCAAATTCGGCCATTTGTTGAAAACAAAAAAGCCCTTAGTTCAGATTATTTAGAATCTATTTCGCCAAAAATAGACACCAAAAAAGAAATTTCACTTAACAATACCCTATAATGAAAACTATTGCCTATTTACTTGCCTTTGTCTTTTTTGCTTCGGCTTTTACAACTACTACCGTGTATCCTATTGATGGATATGAATATACAGGTATCAAAAGACTGAAACGCCTAGAGCGCATTAAGAGTGGTGAAATTAAGGACAATACAGTTATTCCGCCGGGAGCAATGAAATCTATGATGGATATTCAGTTAAATTTAATGACGAATGCTGAAGATAGTGTAGGGTATTTTCTTAATCCTAACGAAAAATTTCAGAAGGAAATTAATAGCCTTTTTAGTGGTTTGAGTAAAAATTATTCTATTTCAGTATTGGATATTACCAATTTAGATTCTATTCGTTATGCCGAAAAGAATCCGTTAGCGGGATATCAGCCAGGCAGTGTGGGTAAAATTGCGGTCTTAGTTGCATTGTTTGAGCAATTGGCTAATATTTACCCCGATTCTTATGAAGACCGCGTAGCGCTTTTAAAAAGTAAGAATGTAAAATCTGGCGTTTGGGGTTTAACAGATACCCATACAGTACCAATCTATGATGTTGAAAAGAATGTTCTCATTAAGAGACAAGTTGTTGCAAGCGATGTGTTTTCATTATTTGAATGGGCAGATCATATGATGTCTGTTAGTAATAACGGAGCGGCAAGTATAGTTTGGCGTGAAGCATTATTAATGGCAGCTTTTGGCGATAAATATCCTTCATTAACCGAAGAAGAAGCACTCAACTATTTTAAAACAACCCCGAAGAAAGAACTTACCGATTTAGGAAATGACGTGGTTAATCTTCCTTTACGAAAATTAGGAATTTCAAGTGATGAATGGCGCCTAGGTAGCTTCTTTACTGGTGGAGCTAATACATATGTTGGCGATAAAGGTGGAAGTACTGGAACTACGCGTGGTTTAATGAAGTTTTTAATACAATTGGAACAAGGAAAAGTTGTGGATACAAAATCGAGTCTCGAAATGAAGCGATTAATGTATATGACTGACAGAAGGATTCGTTATGCGCAATCAACTAGTTTAAAGGAAGCAGCGGTATATTTTAAATCTGGAAGTTTGTATAAATGCGACAGAAGTAAAGGTGAGGCTTGCGGTAAATATATGGGAAATGTCACCAATTTTATGAATTCGGTTGCCATTGTAGAACATCCCGATAATACGTGTTATATGGTAGTATTAATGAGTAATGTGCTTAGGAAAAATTCTGCTTCAGATCATTTAGCCTTAGCGAATGGTATCGATAAGATTATTAGGAAATAAATTTTAGTATTAATGATTTTTTAAAACCTCCAAAGCTCTATTTCTAACTTTATCATTAGTGTCTTTTGAAATTATTTCTAAAAGTGGGATAAACTTAGAATCCTCTGTTTGCTCTATTAAATAAAGTACGGCTAGTTTTAGCTTCACATCTTTTCGTTGAAATAATAACTGATAACATTCAATTTCACTATAGACTTTTAAATTGAGTTTTTTGATTTTCTCTTCAGATATGTCTTGCGTTAAAAAGGATTCAGCCACCGGTATGAGTTCTCGTTTTAATTGAGCATTCAAAATATTATCTAAAAATTCAATTGCATGAATCCTTTGCTCCTCTTCACCATGGATAATATTATTTAAAATGGGGTCGATGTCTTCTGGGGGGTATTTTATTCCTAATAAGCTAAAAATCCTTTGCAATTGTCTGTCTAGTCGTTGTTCAAGCAATAACATTAATGCATTGCGGGCTTCTATTATATTTGGGTTTACTGCCGAAGCTCTTTTATGCTGAAGTACAATTTGAGAGTGTATTACAGAAAGTGTATTTTGATATAAATGACACTCATCCAATACCCTGTTTACAATAAACCTGTCGTTTATTTCGAGATTATTGTTTGTCCATTTAAGCCTTTTTATCGCCTCAATAGCTTCCATTTTTATATGGTGTTCGGTACCATCAGTAAGTCCAATTAACACATTAATGGCTTTTTGTGAACCAAATTTTTCAATAACAAGTAACGCTTGAGAAGCTTCGTCTAAGTCAATTCTTTCATTTTTAATTTCAGAATAAAGTCTAGATATAATTGGATCTCCATAATTAAACAGTCCCTCAATAGCGGCTTGGCGTGTCTCTTTACTTGGCAGGTGTTTAATTAACACCTCAATAAACTCTGGTGCTAATGATTTTCCAGCGTTAAGTATAGCTGAATTTTTAATAATACTTTCTGAAGCTTCAGTTTGACTTAACAAATAAGGATAAAAAGCTTCCAATCTTGCATTTCCAATAGTCTCAGTTATGGCAATTATTTTATTTTCTTTTTCTGAAGGTGTTTTTAAATGAACAACCGTGTCGATGGCCTGTTGTACCCTAGAGGAAAGTTGATAGACATCTTGCAATTTTGGCTTGTTTCTAAGCTCAATGGATAAACTTATGAGAGCTGCATTAGAAATGGTGATGTCTTCACTGTTAAGATATTTATCGAATAGGTCAAGTGTATTTCCAGTATAAAATTTAGTCAAATAGCGAAAAGCAGCCGTGGTTACTTCCTGATTACTATCCTTAATAAGGAGTTCCATTTCGTTACTTAAATTTTCGGTTTTCAGAAAATATAAATTCTCAATGGCTAAAACCCTCACTTTGGGTGAAACATGAAGTAATAATTTTTTAATCGACTTAAAAAAACGTTCGTCTTTAACGGGTAATGCTCTTTGCAGCATATGTAACACTTGAGATTCGTTACCGTTTTCAAGCACTCTATTTACCGTTTCTACAATGGAAGTTATAGGGATCTCTTTTTTTGGAGCTTTTTCCTTTTTATCTACAGAAACTTCTAGTAATTTCTTAAAAACAAAGAGGTATTCTTTCCGTAAATAATAGATAAAAACCAACCATACTACAATTAGAACTGAAATAATTAAACTAATATAGGTTGAAGAAATATCCAATCCATTTATAAAGAATATCAAAATAAAACCTGCCAATCCTGTAGCCACACTATCGATGACAACATCGGTAAATGTTTTCGTTTTTTTCTTTATTTCTATTGGGATTGGAATGGATAAGAGCTCTGTAGCAGCTTTGTTTACAGATTGTTTTAAGCTTCCATCTATCAATTTTATAAAAACAATTACCCAAAGTTCTGGAATAAATAATAATAGAATTGAGCCTAATAAAATACCTGAAGGAAGCCAAAGTAGAGATTTACCCACTCCAAATGTTCCCACCACTCGCTTTGTTAAAAAGAGTTGAATGAGTAATGAAATAACACTTAGTGTAGAAAACCAAAAACCAAAAAAAGCAGCGAGTTCGTCTGGGTCTTCAAAAAATAGTGACGCATAATCACTATATTGGTAATCCACCAATTTGGCTACCAGAACACTTATACCAACAACAATAGCTATAAGTGAAAGCAGTTTCGATTTTTTTATAAGTTTAAAAGGAGAATTCTCTTTAGGGTCTTTACGTTTCGAAACTTGAAATTCATTGAGTTCCTCGACTTCATTTTTCCAAATATACCTTGTAATAGGTAAACAGAAAGCTAGTAACAATGGTGCTACAAATAATAAACTCTCTGCAGCTATAACATTGGTTAAAAGTGAGGTGAGATACCCTCCAAAAATTCCTCCGGCAATAGCACCTGCACCAATAAATCCAAACACTCTTTTTGCTTCACGAACATTGTAAACCAAATTGGCTAAAATCCAAAATTGGGAAGCCGTTAATAACCCAAAAATAGCAACCCATACATAGGGAATATATAGAACAAAACCTTTTGCAATATTAAAATGAAATAAAAACCCAAAAATTAATAAACTCAGTATCGAGCATATCAATGTCATGTCTATCACTTTATTTAGTGAATAAACCTCCAAAGCTTTATTATAGAAATAAGAGCCCAATAACGCCAGAATTGCTGTTAAAACATAACCTAGTGGTAATGCATCGGCACTTAATTCTGAAAGAAAAAGTGAATTAATGGTAGGTTTTACTATTAAAAGAGTGGTTATGAGTAAAAAAATATTAAGCTGAAGTAGCAGCGTTTTATTTAACTCGTGCTCTTTTAAATCAAAGACTTTTAGGAGATATGATTTTACAGTTTCTATGACTTTGATTCCTTTTAAATTTCCCATCCAAATTATAAAATAAAAAAGGAGATATTAATATCTCCTTACTTCTTTTTTTAAGAAACTAGCTGAAATTAATTAGCACTAATATAGTTCCTTTTCTTTAAAATTTTTTCTACAGGTACAACAAGATTTCTTATAATTTGTTCACCATTTGGGTCGTCTATTAAAGCAACTAAAATATATTTTCTGTTTTCTTCTTTCCCCCAAACCAAAACAGAATCTGAATGAAATGTTGACCACGATCCAGATTTTCTAAAAAGTCTTGCAGCTGGAGCAATTCGGTCTAAAGTATTAACAAACTTGTGATGCAACTCTGGGTTTTCAAAAATATCCAGCATTTGCTTAGAACGTTTTTCATTAACCAATTTGCCATGAGCTAATAAATAATAGTAACGGCATACCTGTGTAACTGAAGCTGCATGACTTAGGTTTTTTAAGGGCTCTCTATTAGTTTCGCCGCCTTTACCATAGCGTTTTCCAACCCATATACCTCCACCGTATTTCTTACTATAAAATTCATATTTTGGACTCATCATTACCTCTTCAATCTTTTCGTAGCCAAGTCTATCTATCATTCGAGTTGAAGCTGCATTATCAGACTTACTTATCATAAGTCTCATGTCTTTTTTTATTTCAGCAGTTTCTTTTAATTCTTTATTTTCAATAGCATCCATTGCAGCAAGCAAAATAGCTATTTTAGGTAAACTAGCTGCATACATCATGTGGTTTCCATTAATTCTAGCAAACCTGGCTTGATTAGGGTCACTTAAATCAACCACGCCAACCGCCATCTTTTTCTGATTTATTAACCTTTTCCAGTCTGGATGAGACATAAGTTCTTTCTCAAGCTTGGCTTGTAAATCTTTATCTACCAGTTGTCGTAAGGATTTAACCTCAGAATCGGGCATATTGATAGGTAATTCTTGCGACCAAACAAAAGTGGATGTAATAAAAAAGAAGAGAAAGAAAAAACTTGTTTTCATCTAGTTATCAGTTGTTTATAATCAGGCAAATGTAATTCATAGACTCATTCATTTTAGTTAAAATTTTATTTTAATGAAAAATATTTTTTTCATTAAAAACAAGCCTTTTCAGTATATCAACGCTGAAAGATTGTTAAAATTATTAAGAGAGTTCTTTAAAAAAACCCTCAATAAAAAACTTAAGCGCTTTTTCTTGACCCTATTCTAATATTCACTATTTCAACTAATACTGCAAAAGCCATAGAGAAATAGATATATCCTTTTGGGATATGGAAATCAATTCCTTCGGCAATTAATGCGGTACCAATCATTAATAAAAATGAAAGAGCCAATACTTTAATGGTTGGGTTTCGGTTTACAAATTCACTTAGGGATTTTGCTACTAACATCATAATAATCATAGCGATCACTACTGCGGCAACCATTACACTTATATGGTCTGCCATTCCCACAGCTGTTATTACAGAATCCAAAGAAAAAACTATATCTATAAGAACAATTTGCGTAACTATTCCTTTAAAGGTTACTTTCTTAACTTTTGGAACTAATTCTTCCTCTTTATGTTCCATTTTTTCATGAATCTCCTTGACACTTTTATAAATTAAAAAAAGTCCACCCAGTATGAGAATTATATCCCTTCCAGATATACCCATATCCATCACTGTAAATAAGTCTGCAGTCAAACCCATTATCCACGAAATAGAAAATAACAATCCTATTCTAATTAAAAGAGCCAGACTTAAACCTACTTGCCGCCCCTTTCGCTGTTGATGCTCTGGAAGCTTATTAGCTAAAATTGAAATGAAAATGAGGTTGTCTATACCTAATACAATTTCAAGCGCACAAAGAGTAAAAAAAGCAATCCAAATGTCTGGATTTGATAATAATTCCATAAAATATTACTAATTATATATTAAGCAAATATATTATAATCAAGAGTAAGCAATAGAATTAAAGGCTAATTTATTTTACCCATAATTAGGTGAAAACTACTACAATTTGGTTGTATTTTTTAATGTTTGGATCAAGAGTACCCTATTGAACCTTTATCGCAAATGGTAAGCAAACATCTTAGACGCTACTTTTATATTTTCTTCAAAAAACAGGATTTACAGAATCCCTTTACATCGCATTTATTGCAAATTAAAGCGATGCTTTAATTATAACTAAAAGCAAAAAAGTTTACTAATGAAAATGAATTTTCAACGTAAACTTTTCGCTTTAGTTTGTCGGGATGACAGGATTTGAACCTGCGACCACACGGCCCCCAGCCGTGTACGCTAACCGGACTGCGCCACATCCCGAATTGTTATTTTATATCATTGAGATACCTTTCAATACCTCTTTTTTTAATTTTTCTCTCAAGCATTCTGGCTTCACTTCTACTTGAAACTTCAAACTTTTTAATTAATTCCCAAGGTATTCCCTTAGTTGTATATTTATTTCCTCTTTTGTTATGAACTCTAAGCCTTTCATCAACATCTTTTGTCTCTCCACAATAATATCGATTTAATATTTGACTTCGTAATATATATACAAAATGCTTCATTTCCTGTGACCATTCCGCCTATAGCGGAATACGCTAACCGGACTGTGCCACATCCCGAATTGTTATTTTATATCATTGAGATACCTTTCAACACCTCTTTTTTTAATTTTTCTCTCAAGCATTCTGGCTTCACTTCTACTTGAAACTTCAAACTTTTTAATTAGTTCCCAAGGTATTCCCTTAGTTGTATATTTATTTCCTCTTTTGTTATGAACTCTAAGCCTTTCATCAACATCTTTTGTCTCTTCACAATAATATCGATTTAATATTTGACTTCGTAATATATATACAAAATGCTTCATTTCCTGTGACCATTCCGCCTATAGCGGAATACGCTAACCGGACTGCGCCACATCCCGAATTGTTATTTTATAAGTCGTTTCCTTAAAGATAACTACTGTGGTTTTTGACAATTTGAAACCTGCAAGTAGTGCAGTTTATCCTAAGCAAGTCGAAGGACCACATCCCGTTTTAAGGATTGCAAATATATCCTTTTTTATTTTTTTTCAAACAATTTTATTATCTTTTACGGAAAGAATCATCTATGAAAAAACCCGTAATTTTACTAGCCGTTTTAAGCATTTTTCTATCGTGCAAAAACACAGAAAACAAGACCGAAATTGCGCTTTCTGTAGTAAATACCCGTCCCTATTCTATTGAGTCTTTTGTTGAAAACCTTAACAATCCTTGGGGAATGGCCTGGCTCCCAGATGGAAGTATGCTTATTACTGAAAAAAGTGGTGAAATCATTCACTTTAAAAACGGAACAAAAACACAAATAAAAAATGTCCCTGAAGTATATAATTGGGGCCAAGGAGGTTTGTTAGATATTGTGCTTCATCCAAACTATAAAGAAAATGGTTGGATTTATATTACGTATAGTTCATCAGAAGGAAACGGAAGAGGTGGAAATACAAAACTCATTCGTGCCAAATTGGAGGGAAACTCATTAACAAATATTGAATCTTTATATAAGGCTGAGCCAAATTCTACGGCTGGGCAACATTTTGGTTCTCGTATAGCATTTGACAATGAAAATCATGTATACTTTTCTGTTGGGGATCGTGGTGATAGAGATGTAAATCCTCAAGATAAAACTCGCGATGGTGGTAAAATATACCGCCTTAATGACGACGGAAGTATTCCAAAAGACAATCCATTCATCAATGAAAATAATTCAAAAAAAGCCATTTATTCGTATGGGCATCGTAACCCACAGGGGTTAGTAAAACATCCTAAAACAGGAGATATTTGGGAACATGAACACGGTCCTAAAGGGGGGGACGAAATTAATATCATTCAAAAAGGAAAAAACTATGGATGGCCCGTGATTAGTTACGGAGTAAATTATAGTGGTACTAAATTTACTGAAATTACTGAAAAAGAAGGGATGGAGCAACCCATCCATCATTGGACACCATCCATTGCTCCTTGCGGAATGGACTTTGTTACAGGCAATAAATTTCCAGATTGGAAAGGAGATTTATTGGTGGGCTCTTTAAAATTTAACTATGTTGAATTAGTAAAATTGAATGGAAACAAGGTAATTGGACGCGAAAAAATAGCCGAAGATATTGGGCGCGTTCGAAATGTAAAAATGGGTCCCGATGGTTATATTTATATTGCGTTAGAGGGACAAGGAATATCTAGGCTCATCCCAAAATAGAAAAAGGTCGTTAAAAAACGACCTTTTTCATAAATAGGGCAGCTATTAAAAGCTTATAACGGACTCAAAAACCACACCATTAAACTTACCCTCATTATAAATATTTCCTACTGGAAAATCTTTATATTCTTGGTTAACATATTCTAGTTTTGCAAGAACGTTTTTGGTGATAAACACTCCAAATCCAACATTAAAACGATTAATGCTTACATCGGTTCCAGCTAATTCACCACTTGCGCTATTATATCTACCACCAACGTAGAAGTTTTCATTATTTCCGAAGCGATATAATAATTCAAGCATATATTGATTCCAATTACGGTCAACTTGTTCTCCACTAGAATCTAATTCAGAATCTGCACGACCTGTTATGGTTTCATACATCCCAAAAAACTCAAGACCTTGATATTTCACAAAAGGATTAATCATAATGGCTGTTACTTCATTTCTGAAACCTGGATCAAAACGACCCGATCTAAAATTACTGGTAGCATTTGCTTCAGCATCTTCTAAAACAAGATAATATCGAGAACCAGCGCGGTCACCAGAATACAAATAGGTTCTTGCTGCATGAGACGTATTATATACAGAACCTGTTAAACGAACTCTTAAGTCACTATCAATTTGCTTATCATATCCAAGCTTAGCAACAACAGAAGGGGATGTTGTTTTAGGGTTATTTACAGCTTGATTTAATTTACCATTGGTTAATCCAGCCATAACAATCCAGCCGTTATTTCGGTAGTAAAATTCTCCAGCAACTTCCGTAGTAAAGGCATCTAATATGGTATTACCAACAAATGGATTGTAAATTGCAGATGAGTTATCTGATCTTCTAAAATGTGTATCACCATAGTTTACTTCCATATGCCCAATTTTAACAGTAACATACTTCATTAACTCGCTCAAAGTACCTTCTTTAATAAAGTTAAGGTTATCAATTTGTAAATACCCTCCTTTTACATAAGGCTCTGGGTGGTGTCTTGAAGAAAGGTAGGTACGTAAGTGCATACGCAAACCATCTGCCAAGGCAACATCCAAATCTAAGTTAGCAGTTGCTAAGTTAAAATTGTCTCCTATTTCTATTAATGGTAAGCTTTCAAACCAAGGACTTGTTGGATCCATGGAAGCAGCTTCAGTCCAACCGTTTTCGTGGTCTATGGCTTGGAATTGTAACGCAGAAGATCCTCCAATACGTACTGTAACGCCTTCAAAGGCTTTGACAACTGCAGTATCCTTAGGAGCTTCAAAGACATTTATTCCATCCTTGCTTGGCTCTCTAAAATTGTTTAAACTTCTTTTGTCTTGGCCAAAACTCACCGTTATCATAATGAGCATACCAAATGCGATAAAATTCTTTACATGTTTTTTCATGATTAATAATAATTTAGGTTAAAGTCAATTGTTATAGCATCACCCGTTTTTATGGTTCCAAGTAATGCTGTTGGAGGTTCTACTCCAAAATCGGTCATTTTTAAGGGTAATTCACCCTTAATTGTTATCGTTTTATTGGTTTTTGAAATACTTATTGGGATTGCTACTTTTTTAATACTTCCCGCAATATTTAGTGTTCCGTATACGGTGCCTTTGTAATTGTCAGAGCCATTTTCTTTTAAATCAGAAAGCTTTTCAAACTGATATTTTATATAGGGATGATTTTCATACTTTAAAGCATCATAACATTTGTTATCCATAATACGCTTTCCACTTTTTAAAGTTTCAACCAATACAGATACTTTAATATCTTTTATATCTAGATTTTCTGAATTTATATCTACAATTAATGAGCCTGAAAAGCTTTCAGAAATCATTTCCCAATCATGTAGAGAAGAAGTACCTTTGATTGTAAACCTTGAATTTCTCGAATCTATTTTTAACGATTCTGGATTTGCCACTTTTACTAGTCCTTCATCAACAGATTGTGTAAAACCTTCAAAATCTGTTATAAAAAGTGCTAATAAGATGATTAAATATTTCATTATCGTAAATTTTATAGAGCAAAACTAGGGTAGGATTTTTTTGTGAACTATGATATAAGTCATATACAAAAAGTGCTTTTTTAAGAAGAATAATCTTTCTAGTTCGAATAATACTCATTACCTACCTTGGACATTTTTAAAGGCTAAATTTGCTACCTTTGCTTAAAATAAAACCTATGCTCATTATTGGTATTGCAGGCGGAACAGGTAGCGGAAAAACTACCGTGGTAGAACAAATTGTTGAAGAACTACCTAAGGACGAAGTGTGCGTGATATCGCAAGATTCTTATTATCACGATACCAGTCATTTATCGTATGCCGAGCGAGTAAAAATAAACTTCGACCATCCAAAAGCTATAGACTTTGAATTGCTTGTAAAACACTTAAAAGAGCTCAAAAAAGGGAACACTATAGAACAACCCATATATTCCTTTGTGGAGCATAATAGAACCAAAGAAACATTAAAGACTTATCCTAAAAAGGTGGTTATAGTGGAAGGAATCCTAATTCTTACCCATCCCGAAATAAGAGAAATGTTTGATATAAAATTGTTTGTTCACGCAGATAGCGACGAACGCTTAATTAGAAGGCTAAAAAGAGATATTTCAGAACGTGGGAGAGATTTAAAAGAAGTACTCAACCGCTATCAAAGTACGTTAAAGCCCATGCACCAGCAATTTATTGAACCCACCAAGGAATACGCAGATATCATTATTCCCACTAATCGATACAATACTGTTGCTGTAAAACTTATTAGAAACATTATTCATCAAAGATTATCGTAACTTTACGTGATGAAATTTTCTGAATTAAAAAAGAACAAATGGATACGGTTTATAAGCAATAAATATGTGCTTATATTCATCCTTTTTTTGGTTTGGATGATTTTCTTCGATACTAATTCGTATTTTATTCATAAAGAATTGAATGACGACATTAATGCGCTGGAAAAGAGTAAAGAATTTTATGAAGAGGAGATAAAAAAAGACAAAACCTTTATCGAAAAAATGAAGGATAGCAATGAAATGGAGAAATATGCACGAGAAAAATACTATTTGAAAAAAGAAAATGAAGACATTTATATCATTCAACATGAGGATAGCTTAAAAAAAGAGAAAGACCATGAGTGATTCGCTATTTTCAGAATTTGAATCTGTTTCTGCAAAACAATGGAAACAAAAAATACAAGTTGACCTCAAAGGGGCCGATTATAACGAAACCCTTGTATGGCAGAGTTTAGAAGGAATCAATGTAAAACCTTTTTACCATAAAGATGACTTTGCTGAAGGCTTCCAAACTATTCCTGGACAACCCAAACAATGGGATGTTGTACAGCATGTTTTTATTGATGATGAAGTTATTAGCAATAGACTCCTTTTAGACGCTATTCAGAGAGGTGCCGAAGCGGTGTATCTTACTACTGAAAAAGTTTTTGATGTCGAAAAAGTGTTCCAAGATTTTCCCTTTAAAAACACTTCCATTTATTTCAATTTTAAGTTTTTAGATTTAGGATTTCTACAAAAACTTATTGCCTTTCTTCAATCAAACAAAGCCTGTGTTAGTTATAACATTGACCTTATCCAGCATTTATGTGAGAATGGAAATTGGTTTCATTCACTTAAAAAAGATCACGAAATTTTAGAGGAAATTGTTTCAAAAAACCCTTCTAATTCTATTTTAGGTGTCGATACTACAAGCTATCAAAATGCAGGGGCAAACATCGTTCAACAACTTGCTTATGCTCTAGCACATGCTAATGAATATTTAAATCATTTTCAAGCCCAAAAAGAGCTTCAGTTAAGCTTTAAAATAGCTATTGGCAGCAATTATTTCTTCGAAATTGCAAAAATTAGAGCACTGCGTTTGCTTTACGCAACCTTGGCTTCAGAATACGGTTTTAACCCACACTGTCATATTTTAGCGACCCCCAGTAGGCGTAACAAAACACTTTACGATTACAACGTAAATATGCTTCGCACCACAACTGAAGCGATGAGTGCTATTTTGGGCGGAGCCAATGCTGTTTGTAATCTTCCGTACGATGCTTTGTATCACAAAAGCAATGAATTTGGAGAACGAATTTCGAGAAATCAGTTGCTTATTTTAAAAGCTGAAAGTTATTTTGATGCAGTATCAAACCCCGCAGACGGAAGTTATTACATCGAAAAACTTACCGAAGAACTTGCCGAAAAAGCCCTAAATATTTTTAAAGATATTGAAAACGGTGGCGGATTTTTAAAACAGTTAAAGGAAGGAATTATTCAGAAAAAAATAAAAGAAAGTGCACAAAAAGAACAAGTGCTATTTGATAATGGAAGTTTGATTTTAGTAGGGACAAACAAATATCAAAACAAATTGGATGTAATGTCTGGAAACTTAGAATTATTCCCTTTTGTAAAAACGAAGGCTAGAAAGACCATCATTGAACCTATTATAGAAAAAAGACTTTCGGAAAACCTTGAAAAAGAACGATTAGCTAATGAAAAAAAATAATATTTTAATTCTCATAATTTTAGCCACTTTCTTTGTTGGCTGTGAAGAACCTTTAGAATATAAATTTCAGGACAAACCACAATTAGTGGAGTGTCCCGGGGCAGATAAAGCTTTGATGCACGAAGCCTTATATAGCTTTCAGGAAGATATTGGTGCGTTTTATAACAAGCATACAGATTATAGAGAAGGCACAACAAACTACTATGTGGAAGCCTATAGACAGTTTGTCTATTTTGGATTTTCGGGAGAAGCAAAATTTAATGAAATAGCTTCACTACATTCTAAAAGGGTTTTAAAAAAGCTCAAAGAAATTGATGGTCTTTGGAATATTGGAAACGTAAAAACCAATCTAAACTATAACCACGAGTTTATTGAATGTCTTTTTAATAACATTGAAGATAAAGACATGAAAGAAAGACTACTAAGTTTAAAAAAAGTAGATTATTTATCGCCAGATATGGTTGCAGAGCCCATGCGAAGAGAAGTATTAAAAATTGTGGGAGATGAACATTTAGCTATGTATATGATGCTGGATGCCTATTACCAATATTTAATAAACTACGATTTTCCTGAAGCGAAATAAAATGAGTAGGAAGAATCTCGAACATATTACTTTAAAAACATCTTTTTCTGAAAAAAAGAAAACTCTTTCAGAACTAGAAACTGCTGAAGGTATTTTGGTAAAGTCAGCCTATTCTGAAAAAGATATTGAACCTTTAAAACATCTCAATTTCGCTGCAGGCATTGCACCTAATTTACGTGGTCCATACAGTACCATGTATGTTCAAAAGCCTTGGACCATTCGCCAGTATGCAGGTTTTTCTACTGCAGAAGATAGCAATGCCTTTTACCGAAGAAATCTTGCCGCTGGACAAAAAGGATTATCTGTTGCTTTCGATTTGGCAACACATCGTGGTTACGACAGTGATCACGACCGTGTCGTTGGGGATGTAGGTAAAGCTGGCGTTGCCATTGACAGCGTAGAGGATATGAAAATTTTGTTCAACCAAATTCCGTTGGACAAAATGAGTGTATCTATGACGATGAATGGAGCCGTGCTACCCATCATGGCCTTTTATATTGTCGCTGCAGAGGAACAAGGGGTTTCCCCTGAAGCCTTAGCAGGAACCATTCAAAATGATATTTTAAAGGAGTTTATGGTGCGTAATACGTACATCTACCCTCCCACTCCTTCTATGAAAATTATTGGAGATATTTTTGAATATACCAGTAAGCACATGCCTAAATTCAACTCTATTTCTATTTCGGGCTACCATATGCAGGAAGCAGGCGCCACTTGCGATATCGAATTAGCCTATACCCTTGCAGACGGACTCGAATACATTCGTACAGGAATTGATGCAGGAATGAGTATCGATAGCTTTGCTCCTCGCCTTTCTTTCTTTTGGGCTATTGGAATGAATCACTTTATGGAAATTGCCAAAATGCGCGCTGCACGGATGCTTTGGGCAAAAATTGTAAAGCAATTCAACCCAAAAAATGAGAAATCACTTGCACTCCGTACACACTGCCAAACCAGCGGTTGGAGTTTAACAGAGCAAGATCCTTTCAATAATGTGTCTCGAACTTGCATTGAAGCCGCGGCGGCAGCTTTCGGCGGAACGCAATCATTGCATACCAATGCCTTGGATGAAGCTATTGCACTTCCCACCGATTTCTCCGCTCGTATTGCAAGAAACACACAAATTTATCTTCAGCAGGAAACACAAATAACCAGAACTGTCGATCCTTGGGCAGGTAGTTTTTATGTTGAAAAACTCACCCATGATATTGCTGAAAAAGCTTGGAAGTTAATTGAAGAAGTCGAAGAACTTGGTGGAATGACAAAAGCCATTGAAGCTGGAATCCCAAAACTTCGCATTGAAGAAGCCGCTGCACGTAAACAAGCCAGAATAGATAGCGGTCAGGATATTATCGTGGGCGTGAATAAATATCGATTGGAAAAAGAAGATCCGTTACAGATTTTGGATGTCGATAATCAAAAGGTTCGAAAAGGACAAATTGAGCGATTAGAGCGAATCAAAGCCGAAAGAAATTCTGATAAAGTAAAAGAAACACTTTCAAAATTAACGCAGTGTGCTAAGCAGTGGGCAAGTTCAACAGATTCCCCTTTGCAGGGGAACAAGAATTTATTAGCTTTAGCCATAGAAGCGGCAAGAGAACGAGCAACATTAGGAGAAATTAGTGATGCTTTGGAAAAAGTCTTCGGTAGATATAAAGCACAAATTAAATCGTTTAGCGGCGTGTATAGTAAAGAAATAAAGAAAGACCCAAGTTTTGAAAAGGCACGACAAATGGCAGACCAATTTGCCGAATTGGAAGGGCGTCGTCCACGGATTATGATTGCCAAAATGGGGCAAGATGGTCACGATCGCGGTGCCAAAGTTGTTGCTACGGGCTACGCCGATGTAGGCTTCGATGTAGACATAGGCCCACTCTTTCAAACCCCAGCCGAAGCTGCAAAACAAGCCATGGAAAACGACGTTCACATTTTAGGCGTTTCTTCTCTGGCGGCAGGTCATAAAACATTGGTGCCACAAGTCATTGAAGAATTAAAAAAATACGGTCGTGAAGATATTATGGTGATTGTGGGTGGTGTCATTCCGCCGCAGGATTATCAATTTTTGTTTGATGCTGGAGCAGTTGCCGTTTATGGTCCGGGAACTAAAATTAGCGAAGCAGCTATCGAGATTCTTCAAATTCTGATAGATTCTACAAGCTAAGTAACAATATTGTTACTTACTATTTTGTTACTTACAACTTTGTTACTATATTTGTTATATGGAAAATAACCTTCCGTTTAAATATGGCAAACTGGTTACTGAAGATTTCTTTATCAATAGAACCGAAGAAATTGCACAGATTTCTTCGTTACTCACTTCAAAAATAAATGTAACTCTCATTTCGCCGCGAAGATGGGGAAAGTCATCATTATTCTTTAAAATCGCACGTGATCTCGAAAAGAAAAATCCGAAAATAAAATTCTGTTTTATCGATTTATTTAAAACCAGAAACGAAAAGGAGTTTTACGAGTATTTCGCTTCGGAAGTGATTAAAGTATCCTATACCAAATGGGAGGAGCGGTTAGAAAAAGCGAAGGTTTTCTTTACACACCTTATTCCAAAATTTAGTTTTGGTGTGGATCCAACGCAAGAATTTTCGGTTTCGCTAGACTGGGAAGAAGTGCAGAAAAATCCGCAGGAAATCTTGAATTTACCCGAAGTCATTTCAAAAGAAAAAGGTATTCATATTGTAGTCTGTTTAGATGAATTTCAGAACATATCACACTTTGATGATTCGTTAGATTTTCAGAAAAAATTACGTGCCAATTGGCAAACGCATCAACATTGTTCCTACGCTATCTACGGAAGCAAACAACACATGATGACTGAGATTTTTGAAAAAAAATCGATGCCCTTTTACAAGTTTGGTGAAATCTTATTTCTTTCAAAAATTGATAATACGCATTGGTCTAAATACATTGTAAAACGCTTCAAAAAAACTGGAAAAAGTATTTCTGCAAAGCACGCTTCAAAAATTGCAAGTTTAGTAGACAACCACCCTTATTTTGTGCAACAGTTGGCAAATTCGGTTTGGATTAGTACTTCAGAAAAATGCACAGACACTGAAATTGAAATGGGGTTACAAAATCTACTCAATCAGTACGACCTCATCTTCAGTAGAGAGCTAGACGGACTTTCAAATTTACAGCTTAATTTACTGAAGGCGATTGCCAATAATGAAGAAAAACTAAGCAGTAAAAAAACGATTAACAAATACAATTTATCCTCTTCTGCTAGTGTCAATAGGTCGAAAGAGGCACTCATTCAGAAAGAAATTATCGATACCTTTCATCAAGAAATTGCCTTTTTAGATCCGTTGTTTAAAATTTGGTTTAAAACGGTCTATTTAAAATGATAAATAAACCTTAATTGATTTAAGGTTTCCTTTTCTAAATTGTATTTTTACAACTCAAAATAAACTCCATGAATTTAAAAGCAAAAATGCTACGCGATGATGCGCTTAAAGGAAAAACCATTGTTGTAACTGGTGGTGGAAGCGGCTTGGGAAAAGCCATGGCAACATATTTTTTAGAGTTGGGCGCCAACATTGTAATCACTTCTCGAAATCTTGAAAAATTACAAACCGTAGCTTCCGAAATGGAAGCCTCAACCGGCGGACAGGTACTCCCTGTGCAGTGTGACGTTCGCAATTATGATGAAGTAGAAGCGATGGTAAAGGCTTCAGTAGATAAATTTGGAAAAGTTGATGTGTTATTGAATAACGCCGCAGGAAATTTTATTTCCCCAACAGAGCGACTTTCGGCAAATGCTTTTGATACGATTATCGATATTGTTTTAAAAGGAACAAAAAATTGCACCCTCGCCTTCGGAAAACATTGGATTGACAACAACGAAACCAATAAATCTGTTCTAAACATAGTAACAACCTATGCTTGGACAGGTTCTTCATATGTAGTTCCTAGTGCAACAGCCAAAGCGGGTGTATTGGCGATGACGCGTTCGCTCGCCGTAGAATGGGCAAAATACGGAATGCGCTTTAACGCTATTGCGCCAGGCCCCTTCCCTACTAAAGGCGCGTGGGACAGATTGCTTCCAGGTGATTTGAAAGAAAAATTCGATTTGGCTAAAAAAGTTCCATTGAAACGGGTGGGTGACCATCAGGAATTAGCAAATTTGGCTGCGTATTTGGTTTCAGATTTCTCGGCGTATGTAAATGGGGAGGTTATTACGATTGACGGCGGTGAATGGCTAAAAGGCGCTGGGCAGTTCAATCTACTGGAAGATATCCCCACCGAAATGTGGGATATGCTAGAAGCGATGATAAAGGCTAAAAAGAATAAATAAATAGTCATTGAAAACGTCGTGGGTGGCCAAAAGCACAAAATGAATAATTTGCGTAGCAATTATTTTGGGGTTTTGGACGGCAACATACTAGCGATGATAAAGGCTAAAAAAAATAAATAAACATCCATTGAAAACGTCGTGGGTGGCCAAAAGCACAAAATGAATAATTTGCGAAGCAATTATTTTGGGGTTTTGGTCGGCAAAATTTCTATGTCTTGATAAAAGCTAAAAAGAATAAATAATTGTTCACACTCTGTTAACAAAATTCCCTTTTAAAGCCCATAATTAATCGTATTTTTAACCTTTATAATTTGTAGGAAATTAATGGGTAAAATAATTGCTATAGCCAATCAAAAAGGAGGTGTAGGTAAAACCACAACATCGGTAAACCTAGCGGCCTCTTTAGGTGTTTTAGAAAAGAAAGTGCTTCTTATCGATGCAGACCCTCAAGCCAATGCGACTTCTGGGTTAGGGATTGATGTGGAAGGTGTGGAAATTGGCACATACCAACTTCTTGAGCATACGGTTTCAGCTAAAAAGGCGATTATTCCAACAGCTTCGCCCAACTTAGACATTATTCCGTCACATATTGATCTAGTTGCCATCGAAATTGAACTGGTGGATCAAGAGAATCGTGAATCGATGCTAAAAAAGGCGATTATCGAGTTAAAATCAGATTATGATTTTATCCTCATCGATTGTGCTCCTTCTCTGGGTTTGTTAACACTTAACGCCCTTACGGCGGCAGATTCGGTTTTAATCCCTATTCAGTGTGAATATTTTGCATTAGAAGGACTTGGAAAGCTATTAAATACCATAAAAAGCGTTCAGAAAATTCATAACGAAAATCTTGATATTGAAGGCTTATTACTAACAATGTATGATTCTCGTTTGCGATTGTCTAATCAAGTGGTGGAAGAAGTGAAAAAGCACTTCGATGAAATGGTTTTTAAAACAATCATCCAACGAAATGTGCGTTTAAGTGAAGCCCCAAGTTATGGAGAAAGCATTATAAGTTACGATGCGGGTAGTAAAGGTGCCAATAATTACTTAAGTTTGGCACAAGAATTAATTGAAAAAAACGGATAAGGATTTATGGCGAAAGCAACTAAAAAACAGGCTCTAGGACGCGGACTTTCAGCTCTACTGAAAGATCCAAACAACGATATTAAGTCTGTTGGTGATAAAAACGCAGACAAAGTAGTTGGAAATATAGTTGAATTAGAATTATCTTCCATTGAAGTTAATCCCTTTCAACCACGTACAAGCTTTAATGAAGAAACGCTTCGCGAGTTAGCTTCCTCTATCAAAGAATTAGGGGTTATTCAGCCAATTACAGTTCGTAAAATTGATTTTAATAAATACCAATTGGTTAGTGGAGAGCGACGTTTTCGTGCTTCAAAATTGATTGGTCTTGAAACCATTCCATCCTACATTCGTATTGCCAACGACCAAGAGTCACTTGAGATGGCGCTGGTGGAGAATATTCAGCGACAGGATTTAGACCCCATTGAAATCGCCCTTTCCTATCAAAGATTAATAGAAGAAATTGAAGTAACTCAGGAAGAATTAAGTGATCGCGTGGGTAAAAATCGTTCTACGGTAACTAATTACCTTCGACTATTGAAATTAGATCCTATTATTCAAACAGGAATGCGAGACGGTTTTATCTCGATGGGACACGGTAGAGCCTTAATCAATATTGAAGATACCAACGATCAACTGGATATTTATGAAAAAGTGGTGAGTCAATCACTTTCAGTTCGTGACACGGAAGCATTGGTTAGAAAGTATAAAAATCCAGAAGCAAAAAGTACTTCAGCAAAAAAAGAGCTTCCGCATTTTGCCAATAAGGGCAGTAGAGAGTTAACGGATTTATTAGATACTAAAGTTTCTATAAAAGCTTCAGAAAAGGGAAAAGGACAAATAGTGGTTCCTTTTAAGAGTGAATCCGATTTCCAACGAATTTTGAACCTTATAAAAAGTGAAAAGTAGGCTTTTCCATATCTTTTTTTTTATAGGCACACTTTCCCTATTTGCACAAACCGACTCCCTCACTGTGAAAGAAGAAAAAGTCTTAGTTGTTAAGGATAGCTTGGCACCAAAAGAAGATTATAATCCGTTAGCGCCAGCTCAAGCTGCATTCTATTCGGCAGTTTTACCAGGATTGGGGCAAGCATACAATAAAAAATACTGGAAAATTCCTATTATTTATGCTGGAATTGGTACTGGAATTTATTTTTATATTCAAAATACCAATGATTATAATCGATTTCGTGATGCCTATAAGCTTAGACTTGCTGGCTTTGAAGATGATGAATTTCAAGGAATCTCCACGGAACGACTAATTAATGCTCAGGAATCTGCAAGTAGAAAAAGAGATATAAGTATTGTTGTTTCCATTGCTTTTTATGTATTAAATATTGTTGATGCCAATGTCGATGCCCATTTAAGGCAATATAACATTAGTGAAGACTTAACGCTTGAACCTAACGTGGAAATTGACCCCATCAATACTGTCCCCAATTACGGATTAACATTAACTTTCAATTTAAAATGAAAATAGCCTTACTTGGTTACGGAAAAATGGGGAAAACCATCGAAAAGTTAGCGATGGATAAAGGTCATGAGGTTGTTTTTAAATCGACCCAAACTGCTTCAGAAGGAAACCTAAAGGATGCTGAAGTTGCTATAGAATTTTCTGTTGCCGAAGCAGCCGTAGAAAACATCTCATTTTGTTTTGAAAATAATATTCCCGTTGTAAGTGGAACAACTGGTTGGATTAAGCGATATAATGAAGTACTAAAGATTTGTGAAAAGTGTAACGGAAGCTTTATCTATGCGTCGAACTTTAGTGTTGGCGTAAATCTGTTCTTTAACTTAAATGGGTATTTAGCACAGTTAATGCAGCCTTGGAAAGAGTACATTCCTTCCATTGAAGAAATTCATCATACACAAAAGAAAGATGCTCCTAGCGGAACCGCTATTTCGCTTGCAGATGGAATCATTCGACATTCGGAACTTGATACGTGGGAATTGGATTCAAAAGACTCCAAAAAGTTAAATATTACAGCCCTTCGTGAAGGCGATGTTAAAGGAACACATACTGTTGAATATCGTTCAAAAATTGATACACTAAGCATTAAACACGAAGCTCACAGCCGTGATGGATTTGCTTTAGGGGCTATCTTAGCTGCAGAATGGCTCATTGGAAAAAAAGGCGTTTACAACATGAAAGACGTCCTTAATTTGAAATAAATCGAATGAAAAAGATAAGTGTTTTTACACTTTAAAAAATATACATTATGACATTAATAGGTTGGTTTTTATTTTTTCTCATAATCCAAGTCATCCATTTTTTAGGGACTTGGAAACTCTATGTTGCCGCAGGACGTAAACCTTGGGAAGCCGCTGTTCCTGTTTATAATGGTGTGGTTTTAATGAAAATAATCAATCGCCCTTGGTGGTGGGTTATTTTACTCTTTGTACCTATTGTAAACTTGATTATGTTTCCTGTTACTTGGGTAGAAACTATACGAAGCTTTGGCTTTAATAAATCCAAAGACACGATTCTTGTTTTAGTTACACTTGGATTATATATTTTCTATCTCAATTATACTCAAAAGCTCAGTTACATTGAGGATCGAGATTTAAAACCTAAAACCTCCTCTGGAGAATGGATAAGTTCCATTCTTTTTGCTGTGGTTGCGGCAACTATTGTTCATACCTATTTTATGCAGCCGTTTACCATTCCCTCTTCTTCTTTAGAAAAAACACTACTTGTTGGGGATTATCTTTTCGTTAGTAAGTTTCACTATGGCGCAAGAACACCTTTAACTGCGGTAGCTTTACCTATGGTTCATGATAGCCTTCCTTTGGTAAAGAATAAATCATACCTCAGCAAGCCTCAAATTCCATATTTCAGGTTGCCTGGCTTTCAGAATATAAAGCGAAACGACATAGTAGTTTTTAACTGGCCTGTGGATACGTTGGTTGATATTAGACCCGGATATATGAAGGGTAGTGTTCAAAAACCCATCGATAAAAAATCGAATTACGTAAAACGATGTGTGGGTATTCCAGGTGACTCTCTGGAAGTCCGTGACGGATATGTATTTATTAATGGCGAACAAAATGAATTACCCGATAGAGCAAAAATTCAGTTTGCTTATAAAGTGATTTCAAAAAATGCTTTGGTAGCCACTCAAAATGGAAGATATACTAATTTCCCCTCTAAAGTATTGCACGAACGTTATAACATTACCGAAATTGGTTTAATAGACATTAACCAAGAAGAACAGCTTTTTATACACAGAGCCACTTTAACTGAATCGGTAGCCGAACAATTAAAAAATTATCCAGGTGTTCTAAGTATAGAAAGAAATACGATTTCAAATACATTTAGAGATCCAGAGATTTTCCCATATAGCCCTTCTACTGCCTTTAACAATAGTAATTTTGGACCAATTTATATACCAAAGGCTGGTGTAACTGTAGAGATCACCCCAGAAAGTATTCCCTATTACAAACGTATTATTGAAGTGTACGAAGGGAATGAAATGGGCATAGACAATAAAATTTCGCAAGCAGGTTCACAGGTACTTTTAAACGGTGAGCCTATTACCGAATATACCTTTAAAATGGATTATTACTGGATGATGGGTGATAACCGAGACAATTCGCAGGATGCTAGAGCATGGGGGTATGTTCCTTTTAATCACGTAGTTGGAAAACCTGTTTTTGTGTGGTTTAGTAGTGACAAATACAAGTCTTTTCCAAAAAATATTCGTTGGGAACGTATGTTTACCACCGTCGGCGGAAGTGGTGAGCCTGTCTCCTACTTTAAATACTTTTTAATCTTAGTTGCTGGATGGTATATTTTTAGTTTCTTCAGAAAAAGGAAAAAAGTTAAGGGTTGATTTGTTTTTCGTTTATTTGAATATATGTTTACATATTCTTTTGAAAAATTAGAAGTTTGGAATGATGCAAAAGAAATTGCAAAAACCATCTATACCATTACTAATAAATTTCCCATTGACGAAAGATTTGGATTAACATCACAATTAAGGAGAGCTTCAATATCTATAGCATCTAATATTGCTGAAGGCTCCGCTAGAAAATCGAAAAAAGAACAAGCTCATTTTACTGTAATAGCATTTAGTTCAAGTATTGAAGTGTTAAATCAAATAATCATTTGTTTTGAATTAGGTTATATTTCACAACTCGAATATAAAGCTATTCGTAGTCAACTAGAAAAAATTACAAACAAGCTCAATTCACTAAGTAATTATCAAATTAATCAAAAACCTTAATTAGCCGCATCAACAAATAATCGAATTATTCAAAAATCAAAATATCTAATAAACTTTCTATTTTGACTATCCTCCTCCATCCAACCTATTTCCCAAGTATTGCGCAAATGGTTGCTATTGCTCAAGCAAATAAGGTTGTGTTTGAAGTTGAAGATAATTACCAAAAACAAACTTATAGAAATAGAGCGTATATAGCGCATTCTAATGGAAAGCTAGCCTTACATGTTCCTATAAAACATTCAAAAGAACGTACAAGGCAAAAGTATAAAGAGGTTTTGGTTGAAAACAATTTCCCGTGGCAATCGCAACACTGGAAATCACTACAATCTGCCTATCGAACCTCCCCTTTTTTTGAATTTTATGAAGATGATTTAGCCCCACTTTTTGAAACACCTGTGAAGCATCTTTTAGATTTCAACTTAAAAATATTCGACATCCTTAGTGACCTTATTGGAATGGAAACTTCCTATTCATTGACTATGGAATATTTAAAAAATCCGAAAGAAAAAGACTTAAGATATCTTGCCATAGCTAAAAAAGAACCTGAATTTCCATTAACAAAATACAATCAGGTTTTACAAGAAAATCACGGATTTCTATCAAATCTTTCGGTGTTAGATTTGCTTTTTAATGAAGGGCCAAACACCTTAACCTATCTCGAAGAACAAAAAATAGATTTTTAGTTACCAAGCTAGTCTAGAAATAATGGGGTAATGGTCTGAAAAAGATTCCTTTCGATTCGTAAAGTCTAAAACCTCCAATTCTTTAGATGCTAAAATGAAATCAATTCGTAATGGATATTTGTTAAAATAGAAGCTAGTACCTAATCCATTGCCACGTTCTTGAAAAGCATCATTCATTCCATTTTTCAGTTTTTTATAAATGTAAGAAAAAGCAGTATTGTTAAAATCGCCTGCCATAATCACAGGGTGAGGAGCCTTCTCTTTATGAGCAATAATGGAAGCTACTTGATTGGCTTGTTGTACAAAGGTTTCAGAAATTTTTTTCTTAATCGTTTCAGTCCCTTTTTGCTGAATAAAATCTACCGTTGGCAATATACCTAACGACTGAAGGTGCAAATTATACACCCTTACGGTGTCACCTTTAACTACCACATCGACAAATAATGAATTATTGTAGGTTTTTTCAAAATCGAATGCACCTTTATGTACAATGGGATACTTGGAAAAAATAGCATGTCCTAATTTGTGAGTACTATCTTTAAAATGAATGTACTGATAAGGAAATTCTGAAAAGTCTGCTGAATTTGGAAGATAATACTCCTGAATACAAACCACATCTGGAGTTTCAGCTTTTAATAGACTTGCAATAGATTGTTTTACTTCGGCTTCGTTTGGTTTTTTTTCATAGGCATTGAAAAGACGAACATTATAACTCATCACTTTCAGTGTATGCGAGTATTCTGAAGCATCCCCTTCCGAAGAAACTTCAAAAAAAGCATTAAACAAAAAATAAGCAATTACTATCACGGTCGCCGAAAACCAAAAGCGCTTCTTTAGCCTGATAAGCCAATACACCGCAAATAAAAGATTTACCAAAATTAAAGGCGAAACGGCTAAACTTAATACAGAAAGTGTTGGAAAAGATTTTGGAGGTAAAAAAGGTAAAATAAAAGAAATGAAAAGCAGCAGTGCAGCAAGTATATTGAGCGCATAGAGCAATTTCCCCAAAAATTGAGTCTTTAACAAAACAGTATAATTTGGTTAGTCTTCTTTTCCTGCTTTAAACAAGAAATCCTTCTCCTCTTTAGTCAGGCTCTCATAGCCACTTTTTCCAATTTTATCCAAAATAAGATCAACTCTCTTTTGGTGTTCACTTTTAGTTTCTTTGTTGATAGAACGTTTGGAACTGGATTGTGTTGCACGATTTCTATGTACTTTTTTAAATGGTTTTTTCTCGCGTGGCTTAAAAAGATTGGCTATGCTGTCTATTAGCTTTTCAAACCAAACACCAATATCCTTTCCCTTAAGCAATTGACGTGCGTAGATATATCCAAAAAGAGCGCCTCCAAGATGCGCTAATATGCCTCCTGCGTTGTTTAAACTAGATAAACTTATTAAATCCCAAAGCACAAAAAACACAGCAATATGCCAAAGTTTTAAATTGATTGTAAAAATTCTAATGGGCGCATTGGGGGTATAGGTAGCCGAAAAACCCATCAATGCCATGACTGCAGCAGAGGCACCATATAAAACTCCGTTAGTAGACTCAAAAGCAGGAAAAACGTTATATGAAATCATAAAAAGCAAACCACCAACAATCCCTCCTAACAAATAGATTGTTAAAAATCGTTTGCTTGAAAATAAATTAGTGATATACCTCCCAAAAAAATATAACCAAAGCATATTAAAGAGGATATGCAAAAATCCTAAATGAATAAAATTATACGTAATAAGCGACCAAGGTTGGATGATAAAACTTCCAAAGGACTCTGGAAGCACAAACCAAGAAATTAATGCAAATGCATCTATTTTAAAAAGCGCCGAAACAATAGTCACCACCAAAAACACAATCACGTTAATAGCTATAAGCTTAGTGATAATGTCTGCGGTTTTAAATTGATATGCAATGCTTCCCTGTGCCATTTAATTCCAACGATGATCATTAAAACTATTTTTCTTCCAATAATACGCCATAAGGAATCCAAATAATGCACCCCCAAGATGCGCCCAGTTGGCGATATTTTGTCCAAATAGCGAAAAGCCTGTAAGTCCGCTAAATAAATCTAATAGGATTAACCCAGGAATAAAATACTTTGCTTTTACAGGTACTGGGAAAAAGAGAAGCATCAATTCTACATTAGGATACATCATTCCAAACGCAACTAGCACCCCATAAATCGCTCCCGAAGCCCCAACAGCAGGAGTGTTAAATGCAGCAGCCATACTATCAATACTCTCTCTAGAAACAGTATCCAAAATACTCACACTACCTCCTTTTCCATTAATAAGGAAATTTTGAATTTCTGCCTGACTCCAACCGCCATTCAACAATTCTGTCATAACAGAATGAACTTCATAATAGGAAACTAAAGAATGGATTAAAGCTGCTCCTAATCCCGCTGAAAAGTAAAAGAATAAAAACTTATTTCTACCCCAACGTGCTTCTAATGGAGAACCAAACGCCCATAAGGCATACATATTAAACAAAATATGCATAAAGCCCCCATGCATAAACATATGCGTTACTGGTTGCCACACCTGAAAACTAGGATTTTCAAAATAATATAAGGAGAAAAGACGATATACTATTTCGCCAGAAAGCAGTGTCCCTGCAAAAAACAGCACATTACAAATAATTAAAACTTTAACCGTTTCGGTGATTCTTCCCATTACATAAATTTTTTATCAAAGTCATTTATTCCCATAGTGACAAAAACGGGTTTATTGTCGGGTGAAACACTAGGTTCCTTACAGGCAAATAACTGATGAATGATATGCTCTTGTGCCTCCATAGTGAGCAAGACGCCCGTTTTAATGGACATACTCTTGGCTAATGATTTCGCCATCACGTCGTTTTGGCTATACCCTGCTTCGGGTACTTCCGTTTCAATATCCGCTATTAATTGTTGTAAAATTCCTTCTACACTACTTTCCAAAACACCAGAAGGTACACCACTAATTTCAACCAATTCTTCTTTTATTTCTGAAAACACAAAACCTGTATCTTCTAATTGCTCTTTTAATGTTTGCAACATAGCCACTTTCGATTTTGAAAACTGAAAAGAAATAGGAAACAACAATTGTTGACTTACCGCTTGATGCAACGTAATGTTTTTTAGTAATTCTTCGTATAAAATGCGTTGGTGTGCTAAGTTTTGATGAATCACAATGAGCCCACTTTTTATAGAACTCACTATATATTTATTCTGAATTTGAAACGTAACATGTCCCTTTTCTTGCGGCTTCCCTTCAAACAAACTTCCTGTAACTTCTTCACTCTCCATTTCAATATTTTCTAATGAAATTGAATTGTCATTTGAGGCATCTTCATCTTCTAACCCAACATACAATGATTCCCAAGCCGGAGATTTCTCTCTTTTAAACGGAAAGGATATATTACCTTGTTTGGATTCTTTCTGAAAAGGATTAAAGTTTTTATCTACTTCGATTGTAGGCGCTTTAGGTGATTTTTTTGAATATTCATAAGGTGTATCGAACCCAGCATCTCTATTAAAATCTAAAACTGGTGCAATACTGAATTGTCCCAAACTATGCTTCACTGTTGACCGAAGCATCGCATAAATAGCGTGTTCGTCTTCAAATTTAATTTCGGTTTTGGTGGGGTGAATATTGATATCAATAGCGTGGGGATCTACTTCTAAATACAAAAAGTACCCTGGATGATTTTCAGTTTTAATTAATCCTTCAAAAGCTGAAGCCACTGCGTGATGCAAATACGGACTTTTAATAAACCGATTATTGACAAAAAAGAACTGTTCTCCTCTACTCTTTCGAGCAAATTCTGGTTTCAACACAAATCCGTTTACTTTTACTATATCGGTTTCTTCAGCAACAGGAACGAGTTTTTCGTTGGTTTTACTTCCGAAGATATTCACGATGCGTTGTCTCAACTTAGTTTCAGGAAGACTAAACACATTACTTCCATTGTGAATCATTTCGAACCCTACTTGCGGATGAGCCAATGCTACCCGATGAAATTCATCAATAATATGTCTCGTTTCTACAGGATTACTTTTTAAAAAATTTCGTCGAGCAGGAATATTGTAAAAAAGATTTTTAACCGAAATGGTAGTTCCCTGCGGTGCTACGACCATATCTTGTGACATTACTTCACTCCCTTCAATGGTAATTTTAACGCCCATTTCGGCAGCTTCCGTTTTAGTCTTTAACTCGACGTGTGCAATCGCAGCTATTGAGGCTAATGCTTCTCCACGAAAGCCTTTGGTATGTAAATTGAATAAATCTTCGGCACTTTTTATTTTTGAAGTAGCGTGGCGTTCAAAAGAAAGACGAGCGTCTGTAGTGCTCATCCCAATACCATTATCGATAACTTGCACCAATGTTTTACCGGCGTCTTTAAGTACCAAAGTAACCTCTGTAGCTCCAGCATCTATAGCATTTTCCAGTAATTCCTTCACGACCGAAGCAGGACGTTGTACTACTTCTCCTGCGGCAATTTGGTTAGCGACATGATCTGGTAATAACTGGATAATATCAGGCATTTAACGCGTTTGGGTAAAAATGGTTAAGTCAAAATCGATAATCCACAAAAAAATGAAAATCAAAACTGCAGCAATAAGGAGTACCGTTTTATTAAACTCTACATTATTTCTGTTTCGCTTTTCTAGACGAGCATCACGCCATTGTCCACCAAAATCATTTTTATTATAGGTCTCATTATACATATCCAATTTTGTAGAAAATTCTTTTGGGTCTGCGTCTTCTTTTCCCTTGTAATATCGAGGGGTGTAGTTAAAACGATTGTTCGTTTTTAATTTTTTTATGAGTGTGAACTTTATCATAACAGAATTGTTTTCAAAGTTAGGTAAAATCAAAAACAATGCCGTGAAGCAGTGCTTAAAAATTGTTAACAAAGGGTATGAAAAAATTTAAAACTTAGCGTCCTTCCGAAGTTGTGCCATTTTTATGGCCGCAATGGCAGCTTCGGTGCCTTTGTTACCGTGTTTTCCACCACTACGGTCTATAGCTTGTTGAAGGGTATTATCGGTAAGCACACAAAATATTACAGGAATGTCTTGTTGTAGATTTAAGTCTTTTATGCCCTGAGAAACGGCCTCACATACAAAATCGAAGTGCTTTGTTTCTCCTTGAATCACGCTCCCTATTGCAATAATGGCATCCAGCATATCGAAGCTTTCGGTCATTTTTTTACAACCGTAAATCAATTCGAAGCTACCAGGAACATTCCAACGAACAATATTTTCTTTTATCCCTCCGCAATCTAGAATAGCATCGAACGCCCCTTGGAACATCCCTTGGGTAATTTGTTCGTTCCATTCTGAAACAACAATCCCAAACCGAAAGTTCTTCGCATTTGGGATTGTAGCTTTATCGTAAGTAGATAAATTTTTGTTGGATGTTGCCATCTTTATTTTTTCATTGCTTCGGCTTGACCCTTATAGATTATAGCTTTAGCTGCTTCTGGAGCATCGGTAAATTCTTCAGTTATTCTATTGAAAAACTCGTAAGCCTCATTCGCTTTTCCTAAATTTAAAGCTGTAATACCTGCTTTTAATAAGAAACGTGGAGCGGTCATTTCATTATCGCTCATTGCAATAGCTTCTTTGTAATATTTGTATGCTTCTTCCGGCTGATTTAACTGTACAAATGCATCTCCAATACCTCCTTTTGCAAGCGGTCCTAATAATGGGTCGTCCGTTTTAAACTTATCTAAATAATTTATAGCTTCCTGATACTTTTTTGTATTTAAATACGCCATTCCAGCTTGATAACGAGCAATATTTCCCGTTGGAGTTCCGCTATATTTATCAACAATATCAATTAAACCATACTTTCCAGCATTACCGTTTAAGGCTAAATTGTATAATGAATCTTTTTCTGTAGTAGCAGTTATTGCACGCTCATAATAGGAGTTTGCTTGATAAATCTCGCTTACAGCTTCTGCTTGATTAGGTTCCACTATAAATTTTTGATAAGATATATATCCTAATACCCCAATGGCCACAGCAGCTACCAAACCAAAAATAATCTTTTGATTTTTCTCTACCCATGCTTCCGTTTTTGAAGCCGTTTCATCTAAGGTGTTAAATACCTCAGCGGTAGTACTTTCTTGTTCTATTTTAGATTCCTTTTCAGCCTTAGTTTTTGGCTTATAGCCTCTTTTCTTGTAGGTTGCCATAATATTGAATTATTGAGGGGCAAAAATATAATATTTATTACAATTAAAAAGGGAAAAATCAATATTTTGCGGACAAGGAAATACGCTTCTTCAAAATAATACTCTAAGCGTTAAAAAAATAGCTAACTCATTTACATTGATGATTTTACAAAAATTATCCTTACTCAATTATAAAAATTTCGAATCGCATACGTTCGACCTAGACCCAAAAATTAATTGCTTTGTCGGTTTAAATGGCGTTGGGAAGACCAATGCGCTTGATGCAATTTATCATCTTTCCTTCGGAAAAAGTTACTTTAATCCTATCACAATTCAGAATATAAAACACGGAGAAGATTTTTTTGTCATTGAAGGCATTTATAAAAAAAATGAAGCCGAAGAAAAGGTTGTTGTAAGTGCCAAAAGAGGACAAAAAAAGATAATTAAACGCAATGGAAAAGCCTACGAAAAATTTAGTGAACACATAGGGTTTTTACCATTGGTTATTATTTCGCCTAGCGATAGAGATTTAATTACTGAAGGAAGTGATACACGCAGAAAATTTATGGACGGTGTCATTTCACAAAGTGATGCCAGTTATTTAAAAGCCTTAATTAGCTATAACAAAGTATTGGTACAACGGAATTCTCTTTTGAAATACTTTGCAGCAAATAATACCTATAATCAAGACACACTCGACATCTATAATGACCAGTTAGATACTTTTGGAAGTGAAATATTTGAAAAAAGAACCGCTTTTATAAAAGAGTTTCAACCTATATTTTTGAAGCGTCATCAATCGATAAGCAATGGAAATGAACATGTTGATTTAATATATACAAGCCATTTACAAGACGGAGATTTAAAAACACAATTGGTTGCAAGTATTTCTAAAGATAGAGCGATACAATATACTACAGTGGGCATTCATAAAGATGATTTACATTTTGACATCGAAGGGCACCCTATTAAAAAATTTGGCTCACAAGGGCAACAAAAATCATTTCTCATTGCTTTAAAGTTGGCGCAATTCGATTTTATTAAACAACAAAGTAATGTAAGTCCTATTTTACTTTTGGATGATATTTTTGACAAACTAGATGAAGAACGCGTTGCGCAAATTATTACACTTGTTGATAATGAAAACTTTGGTCAGCTCTTTATTTCAGACACACATGCAGAGCGTACAGAAGAAGTTATAAAAAAAGTTCATCAGACTTATAAAATGTTTAAATTGTAAGAGCTTAGGCAAACATCATATTATGGCAAAAAGACAAGGAGAGCATAGCTCGTTGGGAGATATTTTAAAAGATTTTATTTCGTCTGGAAAATTAGAAAAAGGACTTAATAAAATTTCTGTGGAAGAGGCTTGGCATCAAGTCATGGGGAATGCTATTTCAAAATACACAACCAATGTTTTATTGGAGCGAGATACACTTTTTGTGCAATTGAGTTCTTCAGTATTACGAGAAGAGCTAACCTACGGAAAGGAAAAAATAATCGCACTGCTCAATGAAGCTCTGGGGAAAGAACTCGTAAAGAAATTAGTATTACGATAAAAGCCACTCAATGAGTGGCTTTTTATATAATTCAGTAAAAATTTATTTAAAAAATCTCTCTTCCAGCAAAGTGAAATTGGCTTTCAATCTCGGCATTCTCATCACTATCACTTCCGTGAACAGCATTTTCACCAATAGAGGCAGCATATAATTTACGGATGGTTCCTTCTGCAGCCTCTGCAGGGTTGGTAGCACCAATTAATGTACGGAAGTCTTCCACAGCATTCTCTTTTTCTAAAACAGCAGCTACAATAGGCCCGCGTGTCATATATTCTACTAATTCCCCAAAAAATGGACGCTCTTTGTGCACTGCATAAAAAGCCTGTGCATCTGCAGTAGTCATTTGGGTAAGCTTCATAGCAGCGATTCTAAAACCTGCTGAAGTAATTTTTTCTAAAATAGGCCCAATGTTACCTTTTTCAACACTATCGGGCTTTAACATAGTAAATGTTCTGTCAGTTCTCATATGTATGATTCAAAATTTGGTGCAAAAATAACCTTTTATAAGGCAAAAACAAGTCCTTAACCATTCTTTAATACTCCCTTTACAAATTAGACACTATCTTCGCAATGTCGCATGAATTTGTATCTTCGCAAGCTATGAAAGAAGAAACCATTAAAACGGTTATAGAATTACTACAAAAGTCAAAACAAATTGTTATTGTTGGACACAAAAATCCAGATGGTGATGCGGTAGGTTCATGCTTAGGACTTTCTCACTTTTTAAAAAACAAAGGACATAATGTTACTGTTGTTATGCCCAATGACTTTCCAGATTTTTTGAAATGGCTTCCAGGTTGTGACGCAATTATAAATTTTGAAAAACATACCGAAGAAGTCACAAAAACTATTGAAAATGCCGATCTTATTTTCACTTTAGATTTTAACGCACTTAACCGAACTGGAGATTTGGGAAGTGTTTTAGAAAAAGCAAGTGCAAAATTTATTATGATTGACCACCATCAACAGCCCGATGATTATGCCGTTGTAACCTATAGTGATGTTACCATGAGTTCTACCTGCGAGATGGTGTATCATTTTATTGAAAAGTTAGGAGGTAAAAACGAAATCACACCGGAGATTGCTACTAATCTTTATACAGGTATCATGACCGACACAGGTTCGTTTCGGTTTCCAAGCACATCAGCAGTCACGCACAGGGTGATTGCTCATTTAATTGAATGTGGTGCTAAAAATAGTGACATTCATCAAAACATTTATGATACAAATAGTCCGGATAGGCTGAAGCTTTTGGGGGTGGCGCTAAATAATATGACTATCCTTCCAGAATATAGAACGGCTTATATTACGTTGTCTCAAGATGAACTGGATAAACACAATTTCAAAAAAGGAGATACCGAAGGTTTTGTAAATTATTCATTATCCATTGAGGGAATTATTTTTGCCGTTATTTTTATTGAAAACAAACAAGAAAGTATTACCAAAATATCTTTCAGAAGTAAAGGTACTTTTTCGGTAAATGAATTTGCACGTAGCCACTATAATGGAGGAGGACATACCAATGCTGCAGGTGGAAAAAGTGATGCAACTTTATCTGAAACGGTGTCTGAATTTATTAGTATATTGCCCCATTACAAAAATGCCCTAAATCATGTTTCGTAATTTATTCATAATAAGCTTATTACTTTCAGTAATTGCTTGTAAAAGTCCGGAAGCTCGACGCCCAGTTAAAACAAGTTCGGGATCTTTTATAAAAGAGTCGGTAGAACGCAATAAAAAACTCATAGAAGAGGAAGAAGCGCTTATTGCTTCCATTATTGAAAAAGATGATACCCATGACTACATTGCTTCAGAAAGTGGTTTTTGGTATTATTACAATGTGCAAGACACAATTTCAACCCAACTTGCAGAATTAGGAGACGCTGTTACTTTTACCTATGATATTAAGCACCTTGATGGCGAAACAATTCTTTCAGAAACCGAAAATGGAATTCAAAATTACAAAGTAGATCAAACCAACCAAGCTCTTATTTCGGGCATTAGAGATGGTATAAAATTAATGAAGGCAGGTGAAACTATCACCTTTCTATTTCCTTCTCATAAAGCCTATGGGTATTATGGTATTGAAAATAAATTAGGAACCAATGTTCCCGTGCAAAGCACAGTAACTTTAAAAACAATAAATTCAACAGAAAACAATTAAATACAATGAGAAACTTATTAATACTATTGGTACTTGCTACCACAACACTTACTTCGTGTAAATCTAAATACCCAAATCTAGAAAACGGATTATATGCAGAATTTGTAACCAACAAAGGAACCTTTGTGGCTAAATTTTATGAAGAAACACCACTTACCGTTGCAAATTTTATTGAATTAGCCGAAGGAAAACATCCATTAGCAGATTCAACGTACAAAGGAAAACCTTTCTTTAACGGATTAACTTTCCACAGAGTGATAAAGGACTTTATGATCCAAGGTGGAGATCCTAAAGGAGATGGAAGTGGAAACCCAGGCTATAGATTTCCAGACGAATTTGTAGATAGCTTAACACACAGTAAAAAAGGAATTCTTTCTATGGCAAATTCTGGGCCTGGAACCAACGGAAGCCAATTTTTTATCACATTGAAAGAAACCCCTTGGCTAGATGGAAAACATACCGTTTTTGGCGAAATAGTGATTGGACAAGAAATTGTTGATTCAATTGGAGCCGTTGAAACAAAAAAACCAGGTGATAAACCAGTAACTCCTGTTATTATTGAGCAAGTGAACATAATTAACAAAGGTGTTACAGCTCCTTCTTTTAATGGCGAAATGGAAAAAATGGAAGCTATCCAAAAGGAAAAAGAAGCTGAGATGATGAAAGTTGCTGAAAATACTGTAAAAGAATTAGAGGTACTTAAAAATCAAGCAGAAACACTCCCTTCTGGCTTACAAGTATATTGGAACCATAGAGGTAAAGCTATGAAGCCTGCTGAAGGTAGCATGATTACAATGAACTATAACGGTTATTTTGAAGACGGAAGATTGTTAGATACGAGTTCTCTTGAAGTAGCAGAAAAATACGGAGCTGTAGATCATAGAAGAGTTGATGCAGGACAATACGGACCAACACTCGCTCAATACAGTAAAGATGCACAGCTAATACCTGGATTTAAAGAAGGATTAATGCTTATGAGTCCTGGCGATAAAATCACACTTTTTATTCCTTCACATTTAGGATACGGAGCTCAAGGATTAAGAGACCAGAGAACTGGTCAAGAAATTGTTCCACCTAATATGGGATTAATTTTTGAATTGGAACTTTTAGAAATTGTAGAAAAGCAATAAATCTAATTAACCTATAAAAAAAGCCGCTCTATGAGCGGCTTTTTTTACGCATTACTTTATCGGAATCTCCTTTAAAATTTCTTTGACAAAACTCCAAAATTTTTGCGTTGAAGATATGCTCGCTCTTTCGTCTGGTGAATGCGCCCCTTTAATTGTTGGACCAAAGGAAATCATATCCATCTCTGGATAGTTCTGTCCTAAAATTCCACATTCCAATCCCGCATGACAAGCAGCCACATGGGCCTTTTCGCCATTCAATTTTTCGTAAAGACTATCCATTACCTTCAAGATAGGGCTATCCATATTTGGCGCCCAACCCGGATAAGCTCCAGAAAAAGTAACATCGTACCCTGCTAAATTAAAAACAGCTTTTAAAGTCTGAGCTAAATCTTGCTTTGAAGATTCTACAGAGGATCTTGTTAAACATTCCACTTTTATTTCACCATTTTCCACTACAATTTTAGCCACATTATTTGATGTTTCTACAAGTCCTTCAATGGCTGGGCTCATTCTAAAAACTCCATTGTGAATTCCATAAACAGTATTAACTAATATAGATTGATCATTTAAACTCATAACCTTGCTTGGCTGAGATGCTTTTTCAAAAGAAATAGAAATCGTTGGTTCTAATTGAGCATATTCAGTTTTAATATCTTGTTTAATCGAATTAAAAACAGTTTCAAAATTCTTTAGGTTTTTCTGAGAAACAGCAACCCAAACTTCACTTTCCCTAGGAATAGCATTACGAAGACTCCCCCCTTTAATTTCGGAAATTTCGACCAAATATTGTAGTGCAAATAATATTCTATTCATTAGTTTATTGGCATTTCCAAGTCCTTTATGAATATCCATCCCACTATGTCCTCCTTGCAAGCCTTTTAAAATAATTTTAAATCCTACAGTATCTAATTCTGGATTTACTTGTTTATAGGCTCCTTTAGCAGTTACGTCAATTCCACCAGCACAGCCTACACCTATTTCGTCATCTTCTTCGGTGTCCAGATTTAATAAAATTTCACCTTTAAGTAATCCGCCTTTTAGGCCCATAGCGCCTGTCATTCCAGTTTCTTCATCAATGGTAAATAGGGCTTCTAAAGCTGGATGAGAAATATCTTTACTAGCTAAAATCGCCATAATAGTAGCTACTCCTAACCCATTATCAGCGCCCAATGTGGTGCCTTTTGCTCTCACCCAATCTCCATCCACATACATTTCGATTCCTTGTGTGTTAAAATCGAAATCCGTATCGTTGTTTTTTTGATGTACCATATCGAGATGCGATTGCATCACAATGGGTTTTCTATCTTCCATTCCATTTGTTGCAGGCTTTCTGATAATGACATTCCCCACTTCATCTTCGATGGTTTCCAAATTGAGTTTCGCACCAAAATCCTTCATAAACTGAATCACTCGTTCTTCTTTTTTGGAGGCGCGTGGCACTGCGTTTAAATCGGTAAAATGGTTCCAAACTTCTTTGGGTTCAAGGTTTCGTATCGCTTCGTTCATAAGTATATTTTTAAACTTTTTCAAAAGTACTTTTTATTCTGCTTTCAGAAAATTAAAGGTTAAAGAATTCTTTGTAAGTTTGAAAATGCAAAAAAGAACACGCCTAATTCTAGCTTCATTATTAGTTGTTCAATATGTTATTTTACGCATCCTTCGTCAATTTCCAGATTTTATAGAAACCTATTACAGCCAAGGCATTTATCCATACATTTCTAGCCTTTTACGATATATTTTTGGTTGGATTCCGTTTTCTATTGGGGATGTCTTTTATTTACTCATTATCGCTTTGGTAGTAAGGTGGCTTTATAAAAATTACAAGCGACTTATAAAAGAACCTGTTTGGTTTTTTGTAGATATAGCCGCAACACTCTCTATTGTTTATGCTGTTTTTAATTTGGTTTGGGGTCTTAATTATTTGCGTCCTGCGTTGCATCAAACATTGGAATTGGAAAATGATTATACTACCGAAGAACTCATCGTTACCACCCAGCGACTTATTTCAAAAAGTAATGAAATTCATCGTTATTTAGGTTACAAAGACAGCGTAAAAATTGACTTGCCCTATACACAGAATGAAATTTTTGAAAAATCGAAAAACGGATACAAAAATTTAGAAAGAGAATATCCTAACCTCGCTTATTCCCCCATGAGTCTTAAAAAAAGTGGATGGAGTTTGGGATTGACTTATATGGGGTATAGTGGCTATTATAACCCGTTAACGGGTGAAGCCCAAGTAAATAACTTGATTAAAAGCTACAAATTTCCTGTAGTAAGCTGTCACGAACAGGCACACCAAATAGGGTTTGCCGCCGAAAATGAAGCCAACTTTATAGCAACTCTAGCGACGCTTCACAATGAAGACCCTTACATACAATACACGGGATATATTTTCGCTTTGCGTTATTGCCTAAATGAACTTGCCCGAAGAGATTTTGCTGCCTATGAAGAAATTTTACCAACAGTAAACTTTGGTATTTTAGAGAGCTATCGCGAAATGCGTGAATTTTGGTTATCCTACAAAAATCCTTTTGAAAATTTATCGAAAGCCTTTTGGGATCAATTCTTAAAGGCAAATAACCAAAGTAAAGGGATAGAAAGTTATAGCTATATGGTCGCTTTGGTTGTAAACTATTTTGAAGATAAGCCTTTGTAGCTTCTCTTAATATCGTGTTAAAGCATAAGTATTCTTCAAAAAAACGAATCAACATTACTATATTTAAAAGTTAATTAACCAACTTATTTTATAATGAAAAAAACACTCTTTTTAGGTTTGCTTTTCCTTTTTACGGGGATTGCAAATGCTCAAGATTATTTCCCTAAAAATGACGGCGTAAAAGAAGAAAACAACAATTATGTTGCACTTACCAATGCAACATTATATGTTACGCCTTCTCAAGTTATTCAAAACGGGACGCTACTTGTCCAAAACGGAAAAGTTGTTGCTTCGGGTAACAATGTATCCATTCCAAAAAATACGATTATAGTCGATTTACAAGGCAAGTATGTGTATCCATCTTTTATTGAAAGTTATTCTGGCTTCGGAATAGAAAAACCAAAACGCCAAGGAGGTGGGAGATCCCCTCAATACGACGCCACCCGTGAAGGTTTTTACTGGAACGATCACATCATGGCCGAAAATAAAGGAATAGATAAATTTAAATACGAAAGTAAAGACGCCGATGAATTACGAAAATTAGGCTTTGGTGTTGTCAATTCCCACTTAATGGATGGTATCGCTCGTGGAACTGGTGTCCTCGTTGCCTTAAATGATGAATCTGGTGATGCCACTAGAATATTGAATGACCAATCGGGGCAATTTTATTCCTTTTCAAAAAGCGTTACTAGCAATCAATCTTATCCAGGTTCTTTAATGGGATCCATGGCATTACTTCGCCAAATGTATAGCGACATGAACTGGTATGAAAAAGGAAATAGCAAAACAAAAGATCGTTCTTTGGAAGCGATGATAGAAAATAAAAACCTCATCTCCTTTTTTGAAGCTGGTGACAAAGGAAACAATGTAAGAGCCGATAAAATTGGTGATCAATTTAACATCAATTATGTGATTGTGGGCGGTGGCAATGAATATGAAAGTATTGAGAGCATTAAAAAAACTAACTCAAAATATATTATACCCATTAACTTCCCTTCGGCATACGATGTGAGTGACCCATATTTTGCGAAGTATATTTCTCTTGAAGATATGCGTGAGTGGAATCAGGCGCCACAAAACTTAAAAGTACTTTCAGATAACGGAATTACCTTCGCATTAACCACCCACGAGTTAGATAAAGTTTCAGAATTTTCAAAAAACCTCCAAAAAGCTATAGAATATGGGTTAAACAAAACCAAGGCATTGGAAGCGTTAACTACCGTTCCTGCTTCATTACTGGGACAGAGTAGTTCGTTAGGAACGTTAGAGTCGGGTAAATGGGCAAATTTCTTAATTACTTCGGGTGATATTTTCGATAAAGAAACCACCCTTTATGAAAACTGGGTACAAGGAAAAAAGCACGTAATCAACGATAAAGATGCCAAAGATATTCGTGGTGTATATTCACTTTCAGCAGGTGGCAAAAATTATGAAATGACACTTTCTGGAGATGTTTCAAAACCTAAAATTGAAGTAAAACAAGACACCATTAAAAGGACTTCAAAAATTTCTTACGATAATAATTGGGTTACATTTTCTTTTGAAGATGACAATGAAGAATTAAATCGTGCCACATCACTTATAACTAATTCGGGTACTGGTTTTAGTGGGCGTTTAGTGCTTCCCAATGGTGCTGAAACTTCCTTTACCGCGGTGAGGACAGGTGATGCAAAACCAGATAATAAAGAAGATAAAAAAGATGAAAAATCTACCCCCGAATTAGTACCCCTCACTTATCCAAATGTTGGGTATGGATTTACAACCAAACCAAAAGCCCAGAATATGCTTTTCAAAAACGCAACGGTTTGGACCAGCGAAGCAGCAGGTGTTTTAGAAAATACAGATGTATTGGTGAAAAATGGTAAAATTGATAAAATTGGTAAAAATCTTAGCGCCGCTGGAGCAGTGGTTATTGATGCCACAGGAAAACATTTAACTGCAGGTGTCATTGATGAACATTCACACATTGCGGCATTGAGTATCAATGAAGGAGGACAAAATTCTTCAGCTGAAGTAAAAATAGAAGATGTTATTAATCCCGAAGACGTTAATATTTATAGAAACCTTGCAGGTGGTGTTACTAGTATTCAAATTTTGCATGGTTCGGCAAATCCTATTGGTGGGCGTTCCGCAATCATTAAACTAAAATGGGGCGAAGATGCAGATGGTTTAATCTACCAAAACAGTCCTAAGTTTATCAAATTTGCTTTAGGTGAAAACGTAAAACAAAGCAATTGGCAAAGCTATGGGCGATTCCCACAAACACGTATGGGAGTAGAACAATTGTATGTAAACTATTTTAATCGTGCCAAAGAATACGATGCGGTAAAGAAAAGTGGAAAATCCTATCGTTATGATGAAGAAATGGAAGTGCTAGCCGAAATTTTAAATGGCGAACGCTACATTAGTTGCCATAGCTATGTCCAAAGTGAAATTAATATGTTAATGAAGGTTGCCGAAAAATTTGGATTTAAAGTGAACACTTTCACCCATATTCTTGAAGGCTATAAAGTAGCCGATAAAATGGCAGCACATGGAGTGGGTGGTTCTACTTTCAGCGATTGGTGGGCATACAAGTACGAAGTAAATGATGCCATTCCATATAATGCAGCCATCATGGCAAACGCAGGTGTTACTACGGCTATTAATAGCGATGATGATGAAATGTCTCGAAGATTAAATCAAGAAGCTGCCAAAACAATTAAATACGGTGGAATGAGTGAAGAGGAAGCTTGGAAAATGGTGACTATTAATCCTGCCAAGCTACTTCATATCGATAACCGAGTAGGTAGTATTAAAGAAGGAAAAGATGCCGATTTAGTTCTCTGGACAGACCATCCATTATCTGTCTATGCGAAAGCTGAAAAAACCTTAATCGAAGGCACAGTTTACTTCGATTTAGAAACTGATAAAGCAAAGCGAAGTACTATCGATGCAGAAAGAAACAAGCTTATTAAGATGATGCTTTCAGAAAAAGATGGCAACGGTGGAAAAAAACGTCCTCCGATGAAAAAAGATAAAATTGATTTTGAATGTGAAACCATAAACTAAGCCAATTATGAGAATTTTTAAAAATATACTTTTAGCAACTATAATAAGTATTGGGCTTCAAACTTGGGCTCAACAAACTCCAGCACCTGCACAATCTGAAACCATAATTTTGACAGGTGCCACCATTCATATTGGAAACGGAACTATTATAAATAACGGATTTATCATTTTTGAAAATGGTAAAATTACCGAAGTGGGAGAAGGAACCACTAGAAAGCAGGGTCGTATGATTGAAGCCAATGGTAAACATATATACCCTGGAATCATCGCACCAACATCCTCATTAGGATTGGTAGAAATTGACGCTGTACGTGCCACAAATGACGATGATGAAATTGGAGATTTTATACCCAATATTCGAAGTTTGATTGCCTACAATGCCGAAAGCAAAGTTGTAGAAAGTATGCGTCCAAATGGAGTGCTGTTAGCACAGATAACGCCACAGGGCGGGGATATTTCTGGAACATCCTCTATTGTTCAGTTAGATGCTTGGAATTGGGAGGATGCAGCAGTTAAAGTAGATGATGGCGTTCACGTTCATTGGCCTAATACCTTTAGAAGAGGACGATGGTGGGAAGGAGAAGAACGCGGCTGGAAACCTAATAAAGATTATGAGAAGGATACCGATGCCTTCAAAATGTATGTTGCAAATGCAAAAGCCTACGGAAATGCAAAGCCAACATCACTAAATGAAGGTTTTGAAGCCATGCAGGGATTATTTAATGGTTCAAAAAAACTATATCTCTATGCACAAGGTGAAAAAGAAATTATCGACGGAATTATCGCCTGCAAGGATGCTGGAATAAATGATGTTGTATTAGTAGGTGGTTACGAAGCCTATAAAATTATTCCATTTTTGAAGCAAAATAATGTTTCCGTTATTGTAAATAGAGTTCATTCAACACCAAACGGGGATGATGATGATTACGACCAACCTTATAAACTCCCAAAACTTCTAACAGACGGTGGATTAACTGTAAGCCTAAACTCCAGAGGAGGAATGGAACGCATGAATACACGTAACCTTCCTTTTTATGCTGGACAAGTGGTAGGACAAGGAATGGAAAAAGAAGAAGCATTAAAAATGATCACTTCCAATACCGCAAAAATTTTAGGAATAGATAAAGACTACGGAACTTTAGAAGTAGGTAAAAGTGCTACATTGTTTGTAAGTGAGGGTGATGCATTAGATATGCGGACTAATATTGTTACCCACGCTTTTATCGATGGAAGGGAAGTATCTCTCGAAACCCACCAAACAGAATTATGGAGACGATATTCTGAAAAATATGATCAAAAGTAATTTCATTTAAATATCCATTCAAAAACAGCCCAGTAAAAGGGCTGTTTTTTTTATCTTAGTTTCTTCCAAAAGAACCGCCATGAAATACTTACTTCCTTTATTACTAATCTCAATAGCAGCAAGTTGTTCAAAATCGAAACCCCAAGTCTTTTCAGAAATACTTAAAGACTCTCCTACTATCGAGGGAAAACCCGAATATCTTTCTTCCCCTATGCTAACTGCTGGTGATAGAGTGTATATGGTTGGGCATCAAGACGGTTCTTTTCCAGACTTAGGTTGGCATATTAAAGGGGAAATGGGAGGCATTTGGAATCACCCCATCAAATTAATGGATGGGTTTGAAATTATAATTGATGATGGGACTTCTACTTTTACACTTGACAAAGCAACGAGTTTTACTAATTACCCTTATGCCAATAAACATACTTTTTTATGGGAAGAAAAGAATATTGAAATAGAACGTTGGCAGTTTGTTCCTGACGGAAAAGAAGGTATGGTCATTCAACTTGTGATTAAAAAAGCTCCGGAAACTAAGGTAAAAGTAAAGTTTACAGGTAAAAGTGACCTTCGCCCCACTTGGTTGGGAGAACGCACAAATATGGTTGATGGAAAAGATCAGGCATCATGGGATGATAAAAAGCAAACTTGGATAGTAAAAGATAGCCTTAATCCTTGGTATACTGTTTTTGGTTCACAATTAGAATTTGAAAAAAAATCAGAACCAACAAGTAAAGAAACAAATGATAATACTTCTTCTAATTCAGTAGAAGATATTGTGTTTTTATTTTCAGAAGCAGTTACAACGATCAATTATTTTATAGCAGGTTCTTACACTTCTGAAGAAGAAGCAAAAGCTACGTACGAAGAACTTCAAACGCATTGGGTAACCTTACTTTCAGAAAAAAGAAACCGTTACAAAGAGATTTCAAGCAAATCCGTTCTTGTCACCCCAGACTCTACCCTCAATGAAACCTTTAAGTGGTTAAAATACAACTGCGATTGGCTCGTACGTACCGTTCCCGAAATTGGCTCTGGTATTGGCGCAGGGCTTCCAGATTACCCGTGGTGGTTTGGCGTGGATAGTGAATACGCACTTCAAGGGTATATGGCAATTGGACAAACCGATGCCGTGTACAATACGATAAAATTGCTCGATAGTGTTTCGAATGCAGTGAATGGAAATGGAAAAATTATCCACGAAATGTCTACCAATGGTGCCGTGTTTAATCCAGGTAATATTAATGAAACACCCCAATTTGCATCGCTTATTTGGAAAATCTATCAATGGAACGGCGATAAAGCATTTCTACAAAAATATTTTCCAACTATTGAAAAAGGATTGGAATGGTTACTTAAAGAAAATGATGCTAATAAAAATCTCTTTCCTGATGGATTTGGAATGATGGAAATCCACGGAATGGATAGTGAAATGATTGATGTGGCAGCATACACCCAAAAAGCCTTAGACGATGCATCAAAAATTGCATTGGAATTAGGCTACGGAAAAAAAGGAAGAACATATAAATTGTTAGCAGACCAACTGAAGGGAAAAATTAATAACGAATTTTGGAGTGAAGAATTTAATTCTTATGCCGATTTTATTGGGACCGACGAACAAGCATTGAAACTCATAGATGATGCCATTGTAAGAGCCGACACTTTAAACAAACCTTGGGCTGTTGCCGAATTAAAACAAACTCGTGAAACCATTTTAAAAAATCCATCCAACAAACCAAGACCATTTGTATTACACCATAATTGGGTAGTAAATACTCCCATGGAGGTTGGAATCGCGCCAGTTGATAAGGCCATAAAAGGTTTAACTACCGCAGAGCAGTTTGTAAATCCGTTTGGGGTATTTGTTACAGGCATCGATAGGGATGATTCGGCTGGAAGTGATGACGGAAGCTTTAAAGGAAGTAAAATATTTTCATATACTGGAGCTGTGATGACGCTGCCTACAGGGGTTCAGGTTGTGGCCGAAAATAATTATGGCAGACCCGACAATGCGCTTAATTATTTAAAACGAATGACCCGCACCTTTAGTTATGCGTTCCCAGGGAGTATGTACGAAGTTTCGCCAGATTATGGGATGATGACACAGGCGTGGAATATATATGCGTACGCAGTCCCAATTGTGGAACAATTCTTCGGAATACAACCCGATGCAGCCAATAAAAGGGTCGTGATTAAACCACAAATGCCATCAGAATGGGATACAGCTTTATTAGATAACGTACACGTTGGGAACAATGAAATCTCAGTATATTTTTCTAAAAAAGGAGGAGAAACTACAGTAAAAGTGACTCAAACCCAACCCGATTGGGAAGTTGAAATCATTTTTCCAAAAGACAAATATACTTCTTTCGAAGTGCAAGATGGAACTTCCGAAGAGCCCAATTCCATTGTAAACTATCACTTTGTTTCGAAAGAGAAAGTGGCTCTAGTTACATTAAAAGATTAAAAATAACGATGCAAAAACACATTTCCAGCCTTCAAAATCCTTTGGTAAAGCAAGTATTATTACTTTCTGAAAAGTCACGAGAACGCAGAAAACAAGGGCTTTTTGTAGTGGAAGGGCAAAGAGAAATTACGCTAGCACTAAAGGGAGGCTACGAGATTGAAACCCTTTTATTTTGTAGCGACATTATTACTTCTGAAGAGCTTTCGAAGATTCAAAACAATACAAACGTCAATTTCAAAAGCATTGAAATTTCAAAAGAAGTGTACGAAAAACTTGCCTATCGTACTTCTACCGAAGGTGTTATCGCAATAATTAAAACTAAAAATATTGGCATAAGTAGCAGTCACCCCGAGCTTGCCAGCACTGAGCAAAGTCGAAGTGTCGAAGGGCGAGTACCATTGATTCTCATCGCCGAAGCTCCGGAAAAACCTGGAAACATTGGCGCATTGCTTCGTACGGCAGACGCAGCCAATGTGGATGCCGTTATTATTGCCAATCCCAAAACCGATATATACAACCCTAATATCATTCGCAGTAGTGTAGGTTGTGTATTTACAAATCAAATAGCTACCGGAACAACCGAAGAAATCATTCAATTTTTAAAGGAAAAGAATATTCCTATTTATTGTGCAGCTTTGCAGGCTTCTGTTCCATACCATACTTGCGATTTCAAAAAATCAACAGCTATTGTTGTGGGTACCGAAGCCGATGGACTTTCTTCAACATGGCTAGAAAACAGTTCGAAAAATATCATCATCCCAATGCAAGGTGAAATAGACAGCATAAATGTGTCTGTTGCTGCAGGGATTTTAATTTTTGAAGCGAAAAGGCAACGAAATTTTCAGTAAAATCACTTACTTACCTTTCAAACGTTTTTAGGAATCCGTCTGCTGGACGGTCGTCTATAGTTAATGTAGTTGAAGTCACTATATATTCCCCATTATCAGTTCCTTCAATCATTAAAACTTCTATCCCATTTACTTCAGAAATTTGAAAATCATAATTTCCAGTATCCAATCCTGCATAAGCGTAGTTTGGGTCTGATTGATCTAAATTATTCTCGACAGAAAGTGTGCCAGTACTAAGATTAAAATTCCAGGTTACCTCTCCACGATTGTAATCGACATCGACACCAGCAAATCCTCCACTTACATTGTTTAAATGCCAAATCCCGCTAAGGGCAGCAGTATCCTCTCCGTCATCATCGCTTTTGTTACAACCAACCAAAAGTAGGCTTGTAGCAAAAAATAATAGCATTAAAAGTTTGGGTTTCATAGTCTTATTTTTGTTATTTGTATTCTTAAGATAGTGCAATACAAAGTATGTTGCGTTTTTTTGGCAAACTTTAATATTCTTTTACAAAACTTTAATAATTTAATGACGGCAACGGCACTTTTTTATATCATTATTGGAATTTTAGTTCTAAATTTTATTATCGATAAAATTCTAGATTCACTTAACGCAAAACACTTTAACGACCCTGTTCCAGCCGAATTGAATGATGTGTATGACAGTGATGAGTATGAAAAATCACAACGCTACAAAAAGGAAAAGTATACATTTGGAATACTTACCTCTACCATTTCCATAGTTGCTACATTGCTCTTTTTCTTTCTCGACGGATTTGAATTTGTAGACCAATTAGCGCGTTCTTTTTCTGAAAATGCAATTGTAGTAGCACTTATCTTTTTCGGAATTATCATGCTTGCCAACGATATTTTAAGCACCCCTTTTTCCTATTACAACACCTTTGTAATTGAAGAAAAATACGGATTTAATAAAACCACAATCAAAACATTTATCCTCGATAAATGTAAAGGCTGGCTCATGGCTGCTATTTTAGGTGGAGGAATTTTAGCACTCATCATTTGGTTTTATCAAACCACAGGAGCTAATTTTTGGCTTTATACCTGGGGAATTGTGATTGCTTTTTCTGTTTTTCTGAATATGTTTTACGCCCGACTTATTGTGCCGTTATTCAACAAACAAACCCCATTGGAAGATGGTTCGTTACGCACAAAAATTGAAGCCTATGCTTCAAAAGTTGGCTTTAGTTTACAGAATATTTTTGTGATCGATGGCTCCAAAAGAAGCACCAAGGCCAATGCTTATTTTTCGGGCTTCGGAAGGGAAAAACGAATTACATTGTATGATACCCTTATCAACGATTTAGAAGAAGATGAAATCGTCGCGGTATTAGCGCACGAAGTGGGTCATTATAAACGGAAACATATTATTTATAACCTTGTGGCTTCAACCATTACTATGGGAGTTACCTTCTGGTTATTATCGCTGTTTGTGGGGATGCCTATCTTTTCTGAAGCCTTGGGTGTTACAACGCCTTCGTTTCATATTGGATTAATTGCCTTTGGAATTTTATACACACCTATTTCTGAAATCACAGGATTATTAATGAATCTCCTTTCCCGTAAATTTGAATACGAAGCCGACGACTATGCAAAAAACACGTATAAAGCTTCGCCCCTTATTTCAGCATTAAAAAAACTAAATAAAAATAGTTTAAGCAATCTTACGCCACATCCTGCCTATGTGTTTATGCACTATTCGCATCCTACACTGTTGCAACGGTTTAGGAATTTGAAAAATTAACTCAAGGACAGATTCAAATGCAACCCCTCCTCCACTATTTTCTGCACTTTGGTTTCCCAGTATTGATTGCATTTTTATTTTTCAGAAAGGAATGGCTAAAAATATCCCTCATTTTACTTGCCACAATGTTGGTAGATATCGACCATCTTTGGGCAACCCCTATTTTTCAAGCAGACCGTTGTAGTATTGGATTTCATATATTTCATAGTTATGTGGCAATAGCGGTATATTTTATGTTGCTGTTTTTAAAAAGACCCTTCAGCATTATAGGTATTGGGCTATTATTTCATATGCTTACCGATTGGATAGATTGCCTGCTAATGAATCAACACTAAATTGTAAGCATCCAAAAATGCGCTTGCCCAATTTCTTACAAAGTTGTACTTTTAATCTATGACAGAAGCATTGCTAGAAAAAGAAAGTAAAGAGATTGCCAAACAGTACAAAGAGCTGTTAAAGGTGAGCTACCGTGTGCTTTCTAAAGAAGATAAAAAGCTTATTCGCTCTGCTTTCGATGTCGCTGTGGATGCTCATAAAGAACAACGTCGCAAAAGTGGTGAAGCCTATATTTTTCATCCTATAGCTGTGGCAAAAATTGTTGCTTCGCAAATAGGATTAGATGCCACTGCTATTGCTGCTGCGTTATTGCATGACGTGGTAGAAGACACCCAATACACCCTTGCAGATCTTGAACAACTTTTTGGTGAAACCGTTGCTAGAATTGTTGATGGTTTAACAAAAATTTCGGCATTAGAATATCAAAGTGATGTTTCGTTACAAGCAGAGAATTTCAGAAAAATGCTACTCACCCTCAATGAGGACATTAGGGTAATCATTATAAAAATTGCCGATCGACTTCACAATATGCAAACCATGGATTCCATGGCTCCGCCAAAACAAGTGAAAATTGCTTCAGAAACCTTATACATTTATGCTCCTTTGGCACATAGAATTGGGATGTATAATATTAAAACTGAACTGGAAGACTTAGGGTTAAAATATACCGAACCCGATGTTTACCAAGATATTCTAAGTAAAATTAAGGAAAGTAAAGAAGAGCAAGATGCGTATATCGAAGCCTTTTCAAAAGTAATACGCGATTCTCTCGATGCTGAAAAACTGAAGTACGAAATAAAAGGACGCCCAAAATCTATTTTCTCCATTCGACGAAAAATGATAACGCAAAACGTATCTTTTGATGAAGTGTACGACAAATTTGCTGTTAGGATCATTTATAAAAGTACCCCAGAGAACGAAAAGTTTATTGCTTGGAAAATCTATTCCATAGTAACAGATCATTTTCGCCCCAACCCTACTCGTCTTCGGGATTGGATTTCTTCACCAAAATCCACAGGTTATGAAGCATTACATATCACGGTCATGGGGCCTAAAGGCAGGTGGGTAGAAGTTCAGATTAGGAGTCACCGCATGAACGAAATAGCAGAAAAAGGCTATGCAGCGCATTACAAATACAAAAACAATGAAAAGGAAGATGGTGGCTTGGATGCATGGCTTAACAAACTTCAAGACACACTAGAAAATGCCGAAGTAAATGCAGTAGATTTTGTAGAAGAATTTAAATTAAATCTGTATGCCAAAGAGATTTTTGTATTTTCCCCCAAGGGTGATTTGTATTCGCTCCCAAAAGGGTCTACAGCGTTAGATTTTGCTTTTCATGTGCATACCGAAGTAGGTTTGCATACACGCGGTGCTAAAGTAAACGGAAAGTTAACGCCCTTGAGTCAAGAATTAAAAAGTGGCGATCAGGTTGAAGTGATGACTTCAGAAAAATCGAAACCATCTGCCAACTGGCTCAACTATGTAACCACAGGGCGGGCTATTTCAAAAATTAAATCCTCGCTAAAAGACGAACAAAAAGAATTAGCAGCTGAGGGAAAAGTGGTCTTGACCCGAAAACTGAAATCTTTAAAAATTGCTTTAGACGAAAAGACAGTCAATCAATTGGTTAGTTATTTCAAGCTAAAAACTAGTTTGGATCTTTTTTATCGTGTGGGTGCAGGTATTATAGACAACCAAATGCTCAAGGATTTTGCTGCATCGCGAAGCAATGCATTTGTAAGTTTTTTCAAGAATAGAATTAGAAAACCTAGCAGCCCCGAAGATGTAAATAAGGAAGAGTTAACAGTAAAATATGACCAATTAGTTTTTGGAAAAGAAGAAGAAAAATTAGATTACAAAATGGCTAAATGCTGTAATGCCATACCTGGGGATGATGTATTTGGTTTTGTTACTATTAATGAAGGAATTAAGGTTCATAAAAAAAACTGTCCAAATGCTATCCAGCTTCAAAGCAATTATGAATATCGCATTATTAAAGCCAAATGGATTGATTCTACCCAACAGGAGTTTAAAGCCAATTTATTGATTTCGGGTATTGATACTTTAGGTCTAGTAAATAATGTTACCAAGGTGATTTCAAACAACCTTCATATCGATATGAAAAGTGTTCATTTTGACACAGATGGAGGAACTTTTACAGGAAAAATTATTGTAGTAGTTAAAAACAAAACTATCCTTGATAACTTGGTTAAAAACATCAAAAAAATAAATGGTATTGATAAAGTTACACGCGTATAAAATACCTAACTTTGCCACTTACTTATGAGCACGCAAAGCGAGATAAATAACCAAGCCATCGTAAAACAAGTTTTTACTGATTTTCTGGAAGAAAAAGGTCACCGAAAAACTCCCGAACGATTCGCTATACTCCAAGAAATTTACGAGCACAACGATCATTTTGATATTGAGTCTTTGTATATCAATATGAAAAACAAAAAGTATCGTGTGAGTCGGGCAACCCTTTACAATACTATTGAATTATTATTGGAGTGCGGCTTAGTGCGAAAACATCAATTTGGGCAAAACCAAGCACATTACGAAAAATCGTATTTCGACAAACAACATGATCACGTGATATTATCGAATGGTGAAGTTATTGAGTTTTGCGATCCTCGTATTCAAACCATAAAAAAAACCATCGAAGAGGTCTTCGATATTGAAATAACCAAACATTCACTTTATTTTTACGGAAAGCGAAAATCCGCCGAAAAACAATCGGAAAAATAACAAAACTATATGGCAGTAGATTTATTATTGGGGCTCCAGTGGGGAGACGAAGGAAAAGGAAAAATTGTTGACGTACTTACCAAAAACTACGATATTATTGCCCGTTTTCAGGGAGGTCCCAATGCAGGACATACCCTCGAATTCGACGGAATAAAGCACGTTTTACATACCATCCCCAGCGGGATTTTCCACGAAAATGCTGTGAACGTGGTTGGAAACGGCGTAGTAATAGACCCCGTAATTTTTAAAAAAGAACTTCAAAATCTAGATAAGTTTAATCTAGATTATAAAAAGAAACTGCTTATCTCAAGAAAGGCGCACCTTATTTTACCTACCCACAGATTATTGGATGCCGCCAGTGAAGCTTCAAAAGGAAAGGCAAAAATTGGTTCTACTTTAAAAGGAATTGGCCCAACCTATATGGATAAAACAGGGCGAAATGGAATACGAGTTGGAGATACAGAATTAGTAGATTGGAAAGAAAAATACCGTGCATTAGCTAATAAGCACGAAGCCATGATTGCTTTTTATAATGTGGATATCCAATATAATCTTGAAGAACTTGAAGCAGAGTTTTTTAGTGCTGTGAAAACCTTAAAGGAGCTTACTTTTATTGATAGTGAAGAATACCTTCACCAAGCACAAAAAGCCGGCAAAACTGTGCTAGCTGAAGGTGCTCAAGGATCATTATTAGATATTGATTTTGGAACCTATCCTTATGTAACTTCTTCAAACACTACGGCCGCTGGTGCTTGTACAGGATTAGGAGTAGCACCAACCAACATTAAAGAAGTTTTCGGAATCTTTAAAGCCTATGCAACTCGAGTTGGTAGTGGCCCCTTCCCAACCGAATTATTTGATGACTATGGAAAAACCATGGCGAAGGTTGGAAATGAATTTGGCGCTACTACAGGTCGTCCAAGACGTTGTGGATGGTTAGATTTAGTAGCCTTAAAATATGCTGTACAAGTAAATGGCGTTACCCAATTAATGATGATGAAGGGTGACGTTTTAAGTGGGTTTGACAAATTGAAAGTGTGTACTGCTTATAAATACAAAGGAGAAACTATTACTCACTTGCCATATAATATTGAAGAGGAAAATGTTACCCCAATGTATACTGAAATGGCTGGATGGAAAGAGGATTTAACCAAAATGAATAATCCGTCTCAATTCCCAAAAGCCTTAAACGATTATATTGCGTTTTTGGAGGCAGCATTGGAAGTACCTATCAAAATTGTTTCGGTTGGGCCAGATAGAACACAGACTATTCACAGGTAAAACAAGTTTTTGTTGGTATTTTCGTTCATATAAAAAATAGATTGTTGAAAATATCTAACTACATAATCTTTCTATTATTCCTTCTATTCGGAAGCGTTTCTAAGGCACAGGTAAAAATTGTTGATACTACAAAAACTACCAAAGTATCAGTAAAATCGGGTTACTTCGAAAAAAAACCTGAATTTCCAGAAGCCGTTATATACACCCGTGATGAAGCTGGACAGGTGTATATTATTCACGAGGGAGTAGAAATGTGGTGTGACCAAGCCTTTGTCTATTTTAAAGACAATTTTGTTAAAGCCTACGGAAAAGTTAGAATCTCCCAAGGGGATACTGTAAGTATGACTAGTAAATATGGTGAATACAATGGCAATACTTCCTTTGCTTTTGCCGCTGGTGATGTCACTTTAACTGAACCCAAAACCACATTAAAAACCGATACACTTTACTTCGACAGAATAAAACAACAAGCTTATTACCGTACGGGAGGTACCGTTCGGGATACAGCCAGTGTTCTTACTAGTAGAATTGGTCGCTATTATGCCGAAACAAAGAAATATCAATTTCTTTCAGATGTAAAAATTGAAAATCCTAAATACACCGTATTTTCACCTCAACTCGATTTTTATTCTGAATCCGGAGGCGCTTTTCTTTATGGAGAATCCAAAATTGTAAGTGAAACCAGTACAGTATATTGTGAACGGGGTTATTACAATACTCGAAATAACACAGGACATTTTGTAAAAAATTCTCGTGTTGATTACAACAATCGCATTTTATATGGAGATAGTATTTTCTTCAATCGAAATACTGGCTTTGCTTCTGCTACCAATAATATTAAAGTACTCGACACCCTCAATAAAAGTATTATTCGTGGGCATTACGCCGAAGTCTTTCGGGAACAAGATTCGGTATTTATTACCAAAAGAGCGGTGGCTGTAACACTTCAGGAAAATGATTCGGTGTATGTACATGCCGATACCCTTCGCGTTACAGGCAAACCTGAAAATAGAATCATTAAAGGTTTCTATCGAGCTAGGATGTTTAAACAAGGGTTAGATGATGAAGAACCCACAAGCGGAAAGTGTGACTCTATTTATGTGAATGAAAAACTAGGGATTACAAAAATGTTACGAGAACCCATTCTGTGGAGTGGCGAAAACCAAATGACGGGCGACACCATTCATTTATTAAATAACAAACTTACAGACGAATTGGATACTTTAAAAGTATTCAACAATGCATTTTTGGTTCAAAAAGATAGTGCGGGATACAATCAAGTAAAAGGTGAACGATTGATTGGATTGTTTACAAAAAACCAATTGGACACCGTCAATATTATTAAAAACACACAGGTAATTTTCTATTCTCGAAACGACAAAGAAGAACTAGTGGGAATAAATAATACGACCTCTAGTTCTATTCAGATGTATTTGGAAAACCAAAAAATTATGGGAATTCGGTTTCTGAAAAAAGTACCCGGAAAAGTCTATCCGCCCTCACAGTTTCCCGAAAATGCACGAATTCTACCCGGATTTATTTGGCGAGGCGACGAACGTTTAATGACCGTAAAGGATTTGTTCAAAGGAAAACCAGCACCTATACTTCCTAAGATAAAAGGAATCCCATTACCTGAAGATGAGGGCGAGTTTTTTGAAGAAATCGATGAGGAAGACATCGAACTTCCCGAAGCTTCCAAACTAAAACCGAAAGATTTGCAAAACAGGGAAGACGATCCTAGATTTAAGACACAAAAGACAGACTCTTTGGAGCAAGAGAATAATCGAATTAAAGAAAATTCCCCTCTTGAGAGGGGTTAGGGGTGTGTTATGCTCAAAGACTTTCTAACATATCAAGCACAAACGACACCGCATCCCTTGGCAATGGAGGTCTCCCACGCCAAAGGAAGTTATATTTACGATACTTCTGGCAAAGCGCATCTCGATTTTGTCGCTGGAGTTTCGGCTTGTAGTTTGGGGCACTGCCACCCAGCGGTAGTAAACGCTGTAAAAGAGCAAATGGATAAATATGCTCATGTCATGGTGTACGGTGAATATGCACAACAACCTGCGGTTGAACTTTCAAAATTACTAGCAAAGCACCTCCCTCCTTCTTTAAACACAACATATCTTGTTAATAGTGGCACCGAAGCCATAGAAGCATCCTTAAAGTTGGCTCGAAAAGCTACTGGGCGCACCGAAATTCTCTTCGCGCACAGCGCTTACCACGGAAATACCATGGGGTCTATGAGCGTAATGGATTACGAAGAACGAAAAAAACCTTTTGAACCACTTATTCCAGATTGCCATCCTATTCGTTTCAATAATTTGGATGATTTAGAAAAAATTACCTCCAAAACAGCCGCAGTGATTTTGGAAACCATTCAAGGGGGAGCTGGGTTTATCCTTCCAAAGGACGATTATTTAAAAAAGGTAAAGCAACGTTGCGAAGAAGTTGGTGCTTTACTTATTTTGGATGAAATTCAACCAGGTTTTGGACGCACAGGGAAACTCTTCGGCTTTCAACATTTTGATGTTATTCCTGATATTCTTGTGATGGGAAAAGGAATGGGAGGCGGATTACCCATCGGCGCGTTTACGGCATCACAGGAGTTAATGGCTCAATTAAAAGACAACCCAAAATTGGGACACATTACTACTTTTGGTGGCAATCCTGTCATCGCGTCAGCAGCACTCGCTACTTTAAAAGAAATTACTGAATCCTCTTTAATGCAGGAAACTTTAGAAAAAGAAAAGCTTTTCAGAAAATTATTGAAGCACCCGCTAATAAAGGAAGTTCGTGGGAAAGGATTGATGTTAGCCGCTATAATGGAATCTGCCGAAATGGCTTCAGAAGTCATATTAGCCTGTAAAGACAAAGGATTAATCCTTTTTTGGCTCCTTTTTGAAGGAAAAGCCATACGAATTACCCCTCCATTGACTATTTCAGAAGAAGAAATTGAAAAAGGATGTGCCATCTTGACCGAAGTTCTTAATACAATAAATACTAAAAAATAGCCTTTATCCCTTTGTTTATCAGTCTTTTAAATAATAATTAAATCTGTTAATAAGCCTGTTAACAATAAAAAGGGCATAACAATTGATTTGCTACTATCATTAGTATATTTAATTATACGAAAAGTTAAACCCTGCGTATGCAATTAAGCCCTAACGAGCATAATAACTTCTCACTTACCCGTTTCGAGTCCATGTTAAAAACTAATGATGTGTACTTCTTCGACTCCGAAGAGTTCGAGGAAATTATTCATTATTATCTCGAAAACGGTAAGATTGCCCTTGCCAAAAAAGCAACAAAGCTTGGTTTGGAACAACATCCCACCTCTACCAATTTAAAGTTGTTTAGAGTAGAAATGTACATTTTTGAAAACAAGTTGGAAATCGCAGAGCAGTTGTTGGACGAATTGTATCTCTTAGAACAATCTAATGAAGAGATTTATATTCAAAAGGCGAATATATTTTCTCGTAGAGACGATCACGAAAACGCCATCAAACTTCTTGAAAAAGCATTGGAAATTAGTGAAGATCAAGGCGATGTACTTTCATTATTAGGAATGGAATATCTTTTTATTGAAGATTACCAAAATGCAAAGCATTATTTTATGAAATGCCTTGAAAAAGATGAAGAGGATTATTCGGCATTGTATAACATTGTGTATTGCTTTGAATATCTAGACCAAAGTGAAGAAGCCATTGATTATCTCAACGATTTTCTGAATAAAAACCCATATTGCGAAGTCGCTTGGCATCAAGTTGGAAAACAGTATTACGCCCTAAAAGAATATAAAAAAGCCTTAGCTGCATTTGATTTTGCCATTATTAGTGATGACAGATTTATAGGCGCATATCTAGAAAAAGGAAAAGTACACGAACGTTTAAAGGAATTTGAACGCGCCATAGAGAGCTATACCATAACACTTACGCTGGACGACCCAACTTCCTTTGCATTGCTTAGAATTGGAAAATGTTATGAAAAAATGAACAATCCAGAAATGGCGCTTAAGTTTTACACCAAATGTGTGGAAGAAGATTCACTTTTAGATAAAGCCTGGATTGCTATTACTGATTATTATTTCAGAAAAAGAAACTTTCAAAAAGCGTTGTATTATATTGAAAAAGCATTGAATATTGACAATGAAAATGTGCTTTACTGGCAACGTTATGCAAAAATTAATAAGCAACTAAACTTGTTTGAAGAGGCGGAACACGGCTTTCGAAGAAGTATAGAACTTGGTAATTATGAAATGGACACTTGGATTTCCCGTTGCGATATATTACTGCAATTGGGTGAGTATGATGCGGCAATAAATAATTTGCTTCAAGCCAAAGAGTTTTATCCTGAAAATGCTGAAATAGAATATCGTTTAGCTGGTTTATACTACACAGTTTTAGAGCCAAACAAAGGTGTATTCCATTTAAAAAACGCCTTAGATCTCGATGAAGAGTTTGCAATGATTATCGAAGAACTTTTTCCTTCGGTATTTAAAAATAAAAGTGTGAAACAATTAATTGTGAATCACCAAAAACCTTCGGTTTAAATTCTTAATTTTGGGAATCGATAAATAAACCTATGCCTTCCCGAAATTTCCTTCAGTATTTCATTATCACATTAAAAGGAGTTGCTATGGGTGCCGCAGATGCCGTTCCTGGTGTCTCTGGAGGTACCATAGCCTTTATATCGGGAATTTATGAAGAGTTAGTGACTACCATTAGCAACATCAAACCATCCCTATTTAAAACTTTAAAAAATAAAGGGTTAAAGGCTTTTTGGGAACAAGCCAACGCTAACTTCTTAATTGCGCTTTTAACAGGAATCTTAATTAGTTTTGTTTCCTTTATGCGGCTAGCGAAATATCTCATAGAAAACCATCCCATTCTTATTTGGTCTTTCTTTTTTGGACTTATTATTGCAAGTATCATTTATGTAGGAAAACAAATAAAAAAGTGGCAACTCTCTACCATAGTAGCCTTAATTTTTGGAACGGTCCTCGCCTATTATATTACCACGCTTCCTTCTTTAGGCACCAATGAAAGTGCTTATTTTTTGTTTTTTGCTGGTGCTTTAGCCATCTGTGCTATGATTTTACCTGGAATTTCGGGGTCCTTTATTTTAGTCATTCTTGGGGCGTATAAAACATTAAGTGATGCGCTACACGATTTCGATTTAAAGAGAATTGTCATCTTCGCGGCAGGAGCTCTTATAGGACTTTTAAGTTTTAGTCATGTGTTAAAATGGCTTTTTAAAAATTATGAAAACACCACACTTGCATTACTTACGGGTTTTATAGTAGGTTCCTTGAACAAAATTTGGCCTTGGAAAGAAACAATTACTGTCTATTCTAAAGAAGTTGGGGGTATAATTCCTTTTTCTGAAGTTTCAGAAGTAGGTACCCTCTCTGTATTCCAACAGCATATTCAAGATTTTGAAACTTTAAAAACCGCTACCGAAGTTAGTATTAGTCCCTTTCAATTTTCAGAAATAAATGGGGGAATTGATTCTCAAATTTGGCAGTCTGTTGTATTTATCATTATTGGATTTTTGACAATTTTTTTACTTGAAAAATTGGCTCAAAGTAAAAAGAAACTTATATGAAAAGTACTCGAAACTTTAGTGATCGCGTATGGCTCGTCCTTAAAGGACTAGCAATGGGTGCAGCTAATAAAGTTCCTGGGGTTTCGGGTGGTGTTGTTGCATTTGTTGCTGGGTTTTATGAAGAATTTATTTACTCGCTTCAAAAAGTAAATAGAAAAGCCTTTAAGTTACTTTTTAACGGAAGGTTTAAAAGCTTTTTTCAATACATCAATGGACGTTTTTTAGGATTGCTTATACTAGGAATGATTATAAGCTATTTTAGCGTTTCTAAAATTCTAGATTACTTAATTGTTCATTACGAACTCTACGTTTGGAGTGCCTTTTTTGGAATGATAATAGGCTCAATTTATTATATTTCTAAAGATTTTGGTGAATGGAATCGCAAGTATATTGGATATGTTTTACTTGGAATTATTGCTGGCTTGAGTATTAGCTTTTTGGAGCCCGCTAAAGAAAATCATAATTTAATTTTTGTCTTTTTTTGTGGAATGATTAGTGTTTCTGGGATGACCTTGCCTGGACTTTCTGGTTCCTTTATTTTAATGCTCATTGGAAATTATGTACTCTTATTAGTGGATTCTGTAAATGCATTATATGATACATTTACAGATATTATTCAATTTGATTTTAGTTTTATCGATGACACAGGCAGAATCGAATTATTAAAAGTACTTATTGTATTTTCAATAGGATCTTTAGCTGGATTGGTTTCCTTTTCACATATTTTAGGCTATGTTCTTAAGCATTTTAAAAAGGCTACCTATGCCGTTATAATTGGATTTATTGCAGGTTCCCTAGGAGTGGTCTGGCCTTGGAAAAACAAAGAATATGAATTGGATTCCCTAGGAAATATTAGAATCGATGCAGAAGGAAGAGAAATTATAAAAGATTACGATCGGTACATCCCGTCAGAATTTTCATTCGAGACCTTTCTTGCAATTTTCTTTATTATTGCAGGCATTATCCTAGTTGTAAGTCTAGAACGATACAATAAATCACAAAAGCAGAATGGCAAAATACGGGCTCATAGGTAAAAACATTTCCTATTCTTTTTCAAAAGGATTTTTTACACACAAATTTGAAACGGAAAAAAGAAAAGACACCTACGAAAATTTTGATATTGACTGTATCGAAGATTTTCCTAAAATTATTGAGAAAACTTCTGGCTTAAAAGGGTTAAACGTTACCATTCCGTATAAAGAGAGTATTATTCCATTCTTAGATAAAATGGATAGTGAAGCCGAAAAAATTGGTGCCGTAAATACCATTAAATTTAGTAATAACGGCCAGCTTATTGGGTATAATACAGACCATTACGGTTTTGCAAAATCCTTGGAAAAATTTTTCCCTTTTCACAAAAAAACAGCACTTATATTAGGCAGTGGTGGAGCTTCAAAAGCCATTAAGTATGTTTTAGAAACACTAAATTTTGAATACTTAGTTGTTTCAAGGACTCAAAATCCAAATACAATCAATTACGAAGAAATCAATCGTGATATTATTAATACATACTTCTTAATCATTAACTGTACTCCTGTTGGCACCTTCCCTAATGTCAACGACTATCCACAAATTCCATATCATTTACTAACCAAGAATCACATAGTATATGATCTTATATATAATCCACCACAGACGGAGTTTATAAAAAGAGGCTTTGCCGCAGGGGCTAGAGTATCTAATGGACTTGCCATGTTAGAATACCAAGCGGATAAATCTTGGTCCATCTGGAAATCATAAAAAAACCCAAAAACCTGCTTCTTCCTTTGCAGTGTGGGCAGTTGTTAGTATCTTTCAGAAATAATTGAATGTGAACCTTAACATTGAAAAAAATGTCAGACAAAAATTTGCAAGAAAAAGAACCTTCAGAGGAAGAAATTAAAGTAACTCCAGAAGCAAAAGCTGAAGTAAAGGAAGAAACGCCCACTGAGGAAGAAAATACGGAAGAAATAGAAGTGGTTGAAGATGCTTCTAAAGAAGCTGAAGCTGTTTCTAAAACTGAAGATAAAGGCGAGAAAGACTCTGAAGAAAGTAAAATAGATGAATCTGATGATGATGAAGTAGACGACGAAGAATCTGAAGATGACGATGAAGAATCTGAAGAAGAAGAAGAGGAAGAAATAGACTACCATGCCTTGTCTAATAAAGAACTTATATCTGAGTTCAAAAAAATATTAAAAGACAAGCCCATTCAGTCCATAAAAAATGCTGTTGAGGAAATTAGGTCAGAATTCAATTCAAAATTTCAAGAAGAATTAGAACAAAAAAAAGAAGAGTTTTTAGCTTCTGGCGGAAATGTTATAGACTTTCAGTATACAACCCCAGTTAAAAAAGAATTCAGCTCATTATATTTCGATTACAAAGAAAAACGAAATAATTACTACAAAAATTTAAAGCGTGATTTACAGGATAATCTTTCTAAAAGATTAGAACTAATTGAGGAGCTTAAAGGCTTGCTCAATATGGAAGAGAATATAAATACAACCTACAAACACTTTAAAGAAATTCAGGAAAAATGGCACGTCGCGGGTGCAATTCCAAGGGATAAATACAATACAGTTTGGAATACCTATCACCATCACGTTGAGAACTTTTACGATTTCCTACACTTAAACCGTGAGTTTCGAGATTTAGATTTTAAACATAATCTCGAGCAGAAATTAAAGATTATTGGCCGTGCTGAAGAATTAGCGCAGGAAGAGGATATGAATAAAGTTTTTAGGGAGCTTCAAATGCTTCATAAAATGTGGAAGGAAGAGATAGGTCCTGTTGCCAAAGAATATCGCGACGAGGTTTGGGATAAATTTAGTGCCGCTACTAAAGTCATTCACGATAAACGACAGGAGCATTTAAAGGAATTAGAAGCCGAGTTTGAGAAAAATTACGAAGTAAAAAAAGAGCAAATTCAGCAAATTGCAGAAATAACTCAAAATACTAAACCCAATCACAAAGCATGGCAAAATGCCATAAAAGCAGTTCAGGAAATTAGAGATGCCTATTTTGAAACTGGAAAAGTACCTAAAGATAAAAATAAAGAAATTTGGACGGCATTTAAGGATGCGACAAGAAGTTTTAATCATGCTAAGAACAGCTTCTATAAAAACCAGAAAAAAGAGCAATACGAGAATCTTGCAAAAAAGCAAGAATTGGTAAAAATTGCTGAAGAAAATAAAGACGGAGATGATTTTGCTGTGATTACTCCTTTGATGAAGAAAATTCAGCAAGACTGGAAAAAAATTGGACATGTCCCTAGAAAAGATAGCGACAAAATCTGGAAGCAATTTAAAAATGCATGTAACCATTATTTTGATAGACTTCACGCTGAAAAGAATGAAGCCAATAAAGAAGAAGTGGCAAATTTTGAAGCCAAAGAGGCTTTATTGAAAGAAGTTTCAGGATTAAAATTATCGGGTGAAAATGATGAAGATTTAAAACTTATTAAAAAGAAAATTACCCAGTGGAAGAATATTGGACGCGTTCCGTATAATAAAAAGAGCATCGATCAAAAATTCAATAAAGTGCTTGACGGATTGTTTGCTAAACTAAACCTGAATAAAAAGGAAATTGAAATGATTCGGTTTGAAAACAAACTGAATGCTATGGTTTCCCAGGAAGACGACAGAAAACTTCAAAATGAAAAGTTCTTTATTTCTAAGAAAATAACAGAAATTAAAGGAGACATTCGCCAGTTGGAAAATAATTTAGGTTTCTTTCAACACGCAGACCAGAACAACCCATTGGTAAAAGAAGTGCATAATAACATTAAAAAGCACAAAGACCAGTTGGATGTTTGGAAACAAAAGATGAAAAAAATAAAATCACTTTAAAAAATATGAGCTTCGGCTCATATTTTTTTTGCTTCCTCCCAAAATACATCCATTTCTGCCAATGTCATATCCTTCAAAGATTTTCCTAAATTTTTTGCCTTTGATTCCAAGTATTGAAAGCGTTTTATAAATTTTTTGTTGGTACGTTCCAAAGCGTTTTCTGGATCTACCTTTAAAAACCGAGCATAGTTAATCATAGAAAAAAGTACATCGCCAAACTCTTGCTCCATTTTAGCCTTGTCCCCTGCTTTCACTTCGTATTGTAATTCTTCGAGTTCTTCTTTTAATTTTTCAAAGACTTGTTGTGGTTCTTCCCAATCAAAACCAACACCAGCCACTTTATCCTGAATTCTATTAGCTTTTACTAAAGCTGGTAACGAAATGGGAACTCCCTCTAACACACTTTTCTTTCCCTCCTTCAGCTTTAAATTTTCCCAGTTTTGCTTTACCTCTTCTTCATCGGCAACTTCTACATCTCCATAAATATGGGGATGGCGTGAAATTAACTTTTCGCAAATATCATTAGCTACATCAGCAATGTCAAAATCATTGGTTTCACTGCCAATTTTTGCATAAAAAACAATGTGTAAAAGAAGATCTCCTAATTCCTTTTTAACTTCCTCCAAATCGTTATCCAAAATAGCATCTCCTAACTCGTAGGTTTCTTCAATAGTGAGATGCCGAAGCGTTTGCATAGTTTGTTTTCTGTCCCATGGACATTGCTCCCGTAACTCATCCATAATAGTAAGCAAACGGTCGAAAGCTTGTAATTGTTTTTCTCTGGAATTCATTGTTATAAAACTAAAAAATCTTCACTTGAGTGAAGATTTTTTACATATATTTTATTGAAAAGTTATAAACTTATTCTTCTTCTGAAGCATCTGCTTCGGTTTCAGAGAAATTAGTTATCCCTTTTTTGTTAAGTAAGTTATACCATTGCACCACTTTTTTAATATCACTTGGATATACACGGTCTTCGTCATATTCTGGTAACACTTCAAAGAAATACTCTTCCAATTCATCTTTAGAAGATTTATGACTAATGGCCTCTCCTCCATTTTCCTTTTCAGCAATTTTTTGGAAAATCTCTCGTAAGGGAACTTCTTCCGTTAGTGTGTAAATAGCAATTTCAGAAAGTAAACTCACATTCTGACGCGTATTTACTGTGACTTTCTTTCCGTCTAGTAAAGATTCAGCTAAAAGCCCTGTACGGGTTTGTGTTTTTAATTCGTAAAGTCCGGGTTTACCAGAAATGGCTAAGATTTTTTCTAAACTCATAAATAGGTTTACATTTTAAGCGGGCAAATATCTTGGGTTACAATGGATTTTCCAAATGGATTAACGTTTCTTTTTAGCTAAAGGAAACTTCATTCTGTAATCCACTTTTACTTTCCCTTTTGAAATATTCATCAACTTACTTTTAAGTAAACGCTTTTTTAGTGCTGAAAGTTTATCGGTAAATAAAATTCCTTCAATATGGTCGTACTCGTGCTGAACGATTCGTGCAGCAATTCCGTTGATGGTTTCGGTTTTTTTGTTGAAGTTTTCATCTAAGTATTCAATTTTCACAGTATCCTGTCTAAAGACATCCTCTCGGACATCTGGGATACTCAAACAGCCTTCATTAAACACCCACTCATCCCCTGTTTCTTCAATAATTCTGGCATTGATAAAAACACGTTTGAAGTCCTTCAAAAACGCTCTTTCTTCTTCAGATAAATCTTCGTCATCTTCAAATGGAGAAGCGTCTACAATAAACAACCGAATGGGTAATCCTATTTGCGGTGCTGCCAATCCAATTCCTGAAGAAGCGTACATCGTTTCAAACATACTTTCCACCAACGGTTCCAACTTGGGATAGTCCTTGGAAATCTCTTTACATTTTAACCGTAAAACTGGGTCGCCGTATGCTACAATTGGGTATATCATGATTTTGTACTCAAATAACTTTGTAATAAAATAGTGGCACTAATTTCATCAATTAACGCTTTGTTTTGACGCTGCTTCTTTTTCAATCCGCTGTCGATCATTGTCTGAAATGCCATTTTACTCGTAAAACGCTCATCTCTTCTTTGTACGGGAAGATTGGGAAATGTTTCAGAAAATTTGGTTAAAAATTTCTGAATGTCCACCTCAACATTAGAATGTGTTCCATCCTTTTGTTTCGGCTCTCCCACTAATACCAACTCAACGTGTTCTTCTGAAAGATATTTCTTCAAAAATGGAAGTAATGCTTTCGTTTCAACTGTAGTTAATCCCGAGGCAATGATTTGCAACTCATCCGTCACGGCAATTCCCGTACGCTTTGTTCCATAATCCAATGCCAAAATTCTTCCCATATCGGGTGCAAAAATAGGCTTTATGAAATAGTAACCCAAAAACTATTTGGAATAAAACAGGTAAGTTATCTTTGTAAAAATTGAGATTGACAATGAAACAGCTTCAACAACTTATAGAAAATGCTTGGGAAGACCGTTCCCTCCTTCAAAATACTGAAACAATTAATGCCATTAGAGAAGTCGTGAGACTTTGTGACGAAGGCGAATTGCGTTGTGCCGAACCTACTTCAAACGGTTGGCAGGTAAATGAATGGGTGAAAAAAGGTGTAGTGTTGTATTTTCCTATTCAGAAAATGGAAACCCACGAAGTGGGTATTTTTGAATATCATGATAAAATCCCATTGAAGCGTGGTTACGAAGAAAAAGGCATCCGAGTAGTACCCCATGCAGTGGCGCGTCACGGAGCTTATATTTCTAAAGGTGTGATTATGATGCCTAGTTATGTTAATATTGGCGCCTATGTGGATGAAGGAACGATGGTTGACACTTGGGCAACGGTAGGAAGCTGTGCACAAATTGGGAAAAATGTACACTTAAGTGGTGGTGTAGGAATTGGCGGAGTTTTAGAGCCTTTACAAGCCGCTCCCGTTATTATTGAAGACAATGCGTTTATTGGTTCGCGTTGTATCGTGGTAGAAGGCGTGCGAGTGGAAAAGGAAGCAGTATTGGGAGCCAATGTGGTACTTACCGCTTCCACTAAAATTATTGACGTTACAGGTGATACACCCGTTGAAATGAAGGGCTATGTTCCAGCGCGTTCGGTAGTAATACCCGGTAGTTATACTAAGAAATTCCCAGCGGGCGAATTTAACGTGCCTTGTGCCCTAATTATTGGAAAACGGAAAGAATCTACCAATAAAAAAACATCTTTAAATGATGCGCTTAGGGAATATGATGTGGCGGTTTAATTGATGCTTACCTCTCATTAAAGCCTTTCCCATCAAAAATTTTTGGGATACTTTTTTCAATTCTAGCAATTCTAGTTTTCGATTGTTTTGCTTGAGAAAAATGTAGTAAATAGCCTCTTTGTCGTCCGGGTGTGAGGGCTTCAAATGCTTTTTTAAAATTTGGATCATCTTTAAATTTTAGTTGTAATTCTTCGGGTATTTCAAATTCTGAGGTTTTCTTCAGCTTTACTTCTAACCCTGCTTTTTCCACTTCAATTGCTTCAAAAATATAAGTTTTGATAATCGTTTCAAGTTTTTCGATTTCTTCTGTACTAGTAAAGCGAAGTTGACGAGCTGCTTGCACATTTTCAGTTTGCTGTACCAACAAATTTTCAGAATCTTTTAAAAGTGCTCCTTTGTGAAATAGTAATGCACAATAGTCTTTAAATCCTTGAATTAAAACCACATTTTTCCCTTGAAAAGTATAGCAAGGATGCATCCATTTAAAATCTTCGGTTACTCCACAAGCAAGGCAAATGTTGCGAAGAAATGTCATTTCTTCCTTCCACTTTTTCGCTCTATCTAAAAATCGATCAACAACTTTTGGATTCATCCCTTAAGAATTAAATGTTCGCTTTTTTCGCTTCCTCATTTTTTTCGAATTCACCTTCCGTTGAAACTTTCGACTATACAACGTCATCAACTTGTGGGTTTCGGCTTCCGTTTTTCCGCAAAGTTTGGCATATACGGGTGCCATAACATTTATCATGGTTTTGGATAACCATAAACGGCGAAAGTTTTTCATCCGTTGGTGGAAATCCATTGTTGAAAAACGAATTCGATTTAAATCGATTAAATAGAAGTCGTACAAGTCTTTTTCTTTTTTAATAATCAAGGTATTTCCAGGCGAATGATCCATAAAATGAATATCCCGTTCGTGCAATTGATACGTAAACGTAGCCATTTGTTCTAAAATTTCCTTTCGGTTGGGCCATTTTGGGTTGTGATTCAACTCTCTAAAATCGAAGTCGTAATCCACTTGCAAACTAAGGTAATAACTTTCTTTTAATCCGAACGAAAATCGTTTAAAATACGCCACGGGTTGCGGGGTATTGATGCCTAAATCCAGTAATTTTTGAGCATATTCGTAGGAACGTCGCGCTTTACTTTTCCGAAGAAATTGATACACCAAACTTTGAAACACATTGGGCGTTTTAAACTTTTTAGCATTGATAAAAACCCCGTTGATTTCCTTCTTTTTAATGGTGTTTCGATCACCGTCCATCACCATCTCCCCTTCGGTTTCAAAGGTTTTAATCCATTGTAGCAAAGTATCACTGTGCTGGATAAAATCGGTATGTACCACAAAGGTTTCCTTCATATTAAATTTTAATACCTTCAAAAAAAGAGATACTTTGCGAAGGTAAAGGATATGAATAAAATTCTCGTTATACAGAACAAAAGAATTGGCGATGTGCTTATTGCTTCAGTACTTGCCAATAATCTTAAAAAGCATTTCAACGAGTGCCATATTACGTATTTTGTGTACGATTACACTTCGGGAGTTATTGAGAACAATCCTAATATAGACCGCATCATCCAAGCCAACGACAAGCAATTAAAAAAGCTTCCTGTTCTTTGGAAGAATATTCGGCAAATAAAAAACGAACGATACGATATCATTATCGATCCGTATTCAAAATTTCAAAGCCGAATGATGTGTTGGTTCTCTGGCGCTCCAAAACGAGTGGGATTAAAACGGAAAGGTAAAAAACTAAAATTTAAGTATTACACCCACGAAATCGAATTTTTGGAAGAAGCCACGCTTCCCTGCGGAAAAGCCCTCGAAGACCGAATGAACCTCCTCGAAAAGGCTTTTGGGATGCAAAACCCAAATCCTAAATACAAAATATTTTTAACCGAAGCAGAAAAGCAATACCACAAGCTTGATGGATTGCAACAACCCGTGATTATGTTGGGGGTTTTGGGAAGTACTCCCAATAAATCACTACCCTTTGAATATACCGCCAAACTCATCGATTATTTAGCAGAAAATTATCAAGCCACCCTACTTTTTAACTATGCGCCTCATCAAAAAAAGGATGCTGAAACCATTTATGAAATGTGCACTCAGAAAGACCAAATTAGATTGGATATTTATGAAGATTCCATCCGCGGATTTGTGAAGCTAATGAATCAGTGCGATATGCTTATTTCTAACGAAGGCGGAAGTGTCCATATTGCCAAAGCCATCGACAAACCAACGTTTACCATCTATTCACCTTACATTTCGAAAAGCCATTGGAATAGTTTTGAAGACGGAAAAATGCACGATTCTATTCATCTTTCAGATACGGACCCTGACGCCTACGAAAATCTTTCACGTGAGGAAAAAAAGGAAATTGAAAAAAATCCTGAAACACTTTACCGAAAATTAACTCCCGAGTTAATTCTTCAAAAACTGAAGCCCTACCTTGCACAACACTTTAACACCAACTCATGAACCTTATCGATAAATTAAAACATTGGAAACGTAAGTTTAAGTTTAATCGACAGTATCGGAAGGGTAAATGGGCAAAATTGGGAAGTGATCACGAGTCGGTTCGCTATCAAAAAATAGATGAATTTTTGAAAGAACATCAACCAAAATCTATTTTGGATTTAGGATGTGGCGACGGAATTTTAAACCGAAGAATGACTTACGATGGTCACGAGTATTTTTTGGGAATTGATTATGCCAAAGAATCCATTAAAATGGCGGAGGCACAGAATTTCCCAAAAGCCGAATTTCAAACCGAAGATTTAATCGACTTTACTCCTCCGCGTAAGTTTGATGCTATTATTTTAAACGAAGCTTTTTACTATATCCACGATTCAAAAAAGGAGGCTGTGATTGATACTATTATCGAAAGTCTATCGCCCACCGGAATTTTTATCGTTTCTATTTTTAGAGAAGGAACGGGTTGCTGGGAATATTTTAAAGAAAACCCTAAATTAAAGGAGGTTGCTTTCAATACCGTAAACAGCAAAGCGGGAACAACCTATTGGAAGGTAGGGTTATATAAATTAGTAGTGAGTAGTGAGTAGTGAGTAGTGAGTAGTGAATATTATATGTTCAATTTACGATTCACTATTCTCCTTTTTTCCCTTTATCAATTCCGTGTTCGGTCCAAACTTTCTTTTGGTCTTTCACTTCTTTTCGTATCGCTAAATTACGCTCAAGAGACTCTTTGGTTTTATAGCCTCTCGCGTGATCCAAATGAAGTACAATGGCTTTATGTCGAATCTGTTTCGGCTTAATTCCGAAGTTCTCCAATCGCTCTCCCAATTCACGATCGGGACCACCATATTGCATTCGCTCGTCGTAGCCATTTATAGCGATTAAATCCTCCTTCCAAGCGGAAGAATTACAATTATTAAAACTCGCATTCGTAGGCGTGAGTAAATCCAAAATCGAAGCCAAAGCAGGACCACTATTCAATTTTAGAGCTTGTGTGCCTTTTAATTTGTCTTGTTTTTTGAGCCAGGAAACATCGAAACAACGTTCGTTACGAATATCATCTTCGTCAATGACTTCACTGGTTTTCATAGGCAATTTGCAATATCCTCCCGAAAGGAAATAGCCTTCTTCGGCATATTTTGCGTGGGTTTCCACAAAATCTTTCCGCGGAATGCAATCACCATCCGTAAATAAGATATATGGCATGGCAGCTTCGGTAATGGCAATGTTTAAAATACGCTGTCTACGATATCCTTCGTCTTCGTGCCAAATGTGTCGTAACGGCACGGGATAATCCTTTTTAAAAGAATCAATTAGTTCCTTAGTGGAAGGACGTGAGCCATCATCGGCAACAATCACCTCGTAATGGTTGTAGGTTTGGTATTTATATCCTTCCAACACTTTCCGAAGCCATTCCTCGCTATTGTACGTACTTACTACGACTGAAATTCCTAAACTATCCAATGTGTTCATTTAAATATTATGCAAATTTACGCCTCTTTTTTGGTTTAAGAAAACACAGTACATTTGTGGTATGCCAACACTCTCGGTTATTATGCCCACTTACAACGAAGAAGCCTATGTGGAGGCTGCCCTTCGGTCAGTGCAATTTGCCGACGAAATTATTGTTGTGGACTCACACAGTACTGATAATACCCTCGAAATAGCCAAAAAGTTTGCGACAAAAACTATACAAAGGACTTTTGATAATTTTTCGAATCAGAAGAATTATGCTTTGGAACACGCCACTTGTGATTGGGTATTATTTCTCGATGCCGATGAGCAAATTACCTATCCGCTTCAAGTTGAAATTTTAGAAGCATTAAAAAGTGGAAAACATGCTGGCTACAAACTCAGTTTCCCACATTTTTTTATGAATCGGTTTTTGTATCACCATAGCAGTAATGTATTACGATTGGTACAACGAGATGGTACCAAATATACTGGATTGGTTCACGAAAAGCTACACGTAACCGGTAGCATTGGCAAACTAAAAAACCCTGTCCTACACTTCACCTACAAAGGCCTAGAGCATTACATTCAGAAAAGAGAAAGCTATGCGTGGTTTCAGGCGGAGCAACTTCAGAAAAAACGAAAGAAAGCCACTTTATTTCTACTGTTTACAAAACCCACCTTCCGATTTTTTAGTTCGTACTTTTTAAAAGGCGGATTTAAAGACGGAATTCCAGGATTGGCGATTTCTGCCATCAATGCCTATGGGGTTTTTTCGAGATATGTGAAACTGCTTTTGTTGCAACGGGGGATGCGTTGATGTCTGTTCGAGTGATTTTCATTGAGAAAATCGTATCGAGAACTTTTAAATGCTTCTCGATACATTCCGCTTAAAGCGGAACAATCGAAGTGACAAAAGAATCAAAACAATTTCCCAAACTTCAACTTACGTTGAAACTTCTTCAACGAGTATTCCCCCTTCACATCAATTCTATTGATTTCAAACGGATTTTTAAACGGAAAACGATTTACTCGATTGCCAATTCGCAATCCGTATTTAAAATTATTTTCTTTTAAATGACTAAAAAACGCTTCTTTTTCAGGGTTTTTTCGTGGAAACTTACCGTAGGGATACGCCAGTGTTGCTGTAAGTGGTAATCCATTTTTAGAAACTTCAGTAAAAGCTTTTTTTGAGTCTTCTTCAATTTCTGAAGCGCTCATTTCAGAATATTTTTGATGCGCAAATGAATGATACCCCAATTCCACCAAAGTTGGATTCAACAATTTTAATTGCTCGGCAGTCATTAAAGGAGCGGAAGGTTCATTCCAAGCATCGGTGGCTCCCAAATATTTCAACGGAATAAAAAACGTAGCCTTCAGCTTATATTTTTCTAATAATGGAAACGCATATTCCAACTGACTTACATACCCATCGTCAAAGGTTATGACTACCGATTTCTTTGAAGGAAGTTTAGCAAGATCCAATAACTCGGAAAGGTGATAACTTCGGAAACCTTCTTCAGAAAGAAACTTAAATTGTTCTTCCATTTTTGATGCAGAGATAGTTAATCCTTCACTTTCTGAAGCACTTACCTTGTGATACATTAAAATAGGAAGCTTTGACACGGTGGTTTAGGTAATAATTCATCACGAAATTAGTATTTTTACGCAAACAAATCGCCATTCTTGGAACAACAACCCAAAATCACGGCACTTGCCATTACGCTTAACGAAGCTGAAGTCCTCCCCGACTTCCTAAAAAGTCTCGATTTTGTGGATGAAATTATTATTGTGGATTCACATAGTACTGATGATACAGTAGCAATTGCCAAACAGTTTAAAAAGGTCAAAGTATTTGAAAGAACCTTCGATAATTTTTCGGCTCAAAAGAATTTTGCGATTTCTAAAGCATCTCACGAATGGGTACTATTTTTTGATCCCGACGAAGAAATTACTCCCAAAGTTAAAGCTGAAATTTTAGAGACTCTCAAAAACCCAAAAGCCGATGCTTACTACTTTCGACGGCAATTATATTTTATGGGAAAAAAGATAAAATACAGCGGATTTCAAACCGATTGGGTAATTCGATTATTCAAAAAAGAATGTGGAAAATACGATGGAAATCTGGTACACGAAACCTTAAAAGTTACGGGAACCACCGGCAAATTAAAAACTAGAGTGCCCCATCATACCTACAAAAGTTTTGACGATTACACTGGCAAACTACATCGCTATAGCCGATTGCAGGCTCAGATGCTTTATGAAAAGAAAAAGAAGCCCAATCTCTCTCATTTCTTGTTTCGCCCGCTTTATCGCTTTTGGCATCAATACATATTACGATTAGGAATTTTAGACGGTAAAGAAGGTTTTATTTTAGCTTATATCAATGCTTTTTCGGTGTTTAAACGCTATGTGAATTTATGGTTGATGTATCGGAAAATAAACTAGAGATGAAGAATCGAACGATATATATTCTTCATAAAAACGGTGCGCCAAGTCACTACTACGGCTTGGCACATTTGGCTCAAGAGCAAGGTTTTGAAGTAAAATATCGAGAGTTTTCGGTAGTAAGTAAATTGTATAAAGGGATTGTAAAAGGAAGGTTTTCCCAAGTAAAAAAACAGTTTGTCAATGCAAGATTTTTGTTGGGACTTTTATTTTCATCCAATAAAAAGATAGTGTTGGGCATTGCGCCTTTTGATTCAAAATTAGGGAAACTCCTTCCTTATTTAAAAAAGCATCAAGTGTATTATCATACGTCTTGGACTTGCTGGGATAAAACATTCCATCCTAAACGGAAAAATAACACGGAAAAAGTATTTGCAACTTGGAAACATTTTCTAGAACAACACGTGAAACATATTTTTACTGTCACCGAAAAAACCAAAACGGAAATCCTTCAAAATTATAAGGTTGCAACTTCCAAAGTGAGTGTCGTTTATCACGCACTTCACCCTCTCTTTGAGGCTTACATTCCGAAGGAAAAAAAACCAAACAGCTTTATTTATGCGGGTAGATTGGATAAAGGCAAAGGAATAGAAGAATTACTCGATTTTTTTTCAGAAAACTCCGAAGCAATTCTTACTATTGTTGGAAATGGAAAACTGGAATCCTTGGTGACAACCTATTCCAATAAGCATAAAAACATTATTTTTAAGGGTTACATTTCAGATAAAAACTTACTCAAAAACTTATTCAGCGAGCATCAATATTTGGTGCTTAATTCTAAAAAAACAGAAACTTGGGAGGAGCTTTTTGGATTAATTATAATTGAAGGAATGTCGCAAGGAGCTTTACCAATTGCCCCTTCACACAGCGGCCCCAAAGAGATTATCCTACCTAGTTTTGGTTATCTGTTTGAAGAAGGTGGAATTACCGCTACCTTAGCAACACTGTTATCTGAAGGTGGTTTTACTCAATCAAAATCATTAAAAGCAGTCGAAGAATCCAAAAAGTACACGACCGAGGAAATTTCAAAAAAATGGGAACCCATACTCTCTTAATATGCTCGATGTAAGTTGCATATTGATTAATTACAACACGAGTAGTTACTCTCTCGCTTGTATTAATTCCATTCTGTATAATACAAAGGATGGGGTAGATTTTGAAATTGTGATTGTGGATAACGCTTCCAAAAAAGAAGATTATTTGGCTTTAAAAGAAGGGATTTCAAAAATAAATTCTGATAAAGTCAAACTAGTTCGAAGTAACCTTAATACAGGTTTTGGTGGTGGAAATATGATGGGCGTTGAGAATGCCTCTCCTTGTAAGTATTACGCGTTTATCAATAACGATACTTTATTCGAAACACCCAACACCTTAGCTACATTGTGCGAATTTATGCAATCCCAAAAAGATGCAGGAGTTTGTTCACCACAAATGTTGGACGAACATAAAAATTTCAGAAAAACCATCGATCATTTTGCTTCTCCCCAACGAGAGGTTTTAAAACGTGGTTTTTTGGAATTTATCAATCCGAAACGATTTCCCAACAGAAAAAAACGATACAAACAACCCCTTAAAGTAGATTACATTCAGGGTGCTTTTATGTTTATAGATGTAAAGGATTTTGTAGATGTGGGCGGATTTGACACCAATTTATTTTTGTACTACGAAGAATCGGACCTCTGCCGAAGAATCCTAAAGCAAAAATCAAAATATACATACCTCGTTCCCAATGTGGAATACATCCATTTTGAAAGTGCAAGCACGGGTTCCAATCTAACCATGAAAATTGAACAAAAAATCTCGTTGTTCTATTACTTGAAAAAACATTTTGGATGGTTTCAGCTTAAAATTGTTCAGGTGTATTTTTCCATTCGCTACTTTTTCTCTTCATTATTCAAACCCAAAAATTGGAAGTTGTTTTTCTTAATTTTAAGAGGAATGCCGCAATCTCACTCATTAAGACACAAACAAAACCCTATTCATGACTAAGATTGCACTCATAGAGGTTGGCGATTTTCACGATGAGTGCTTGTACAGTCAGTTGCAATTTTTACAGTCGGAAGACATAGATGTTACTTTGTTTGTAAACAAAAAGCTGAAATCTCGTATTACTTCACTCTCCTCTCTTGCAACCATTGACTATTTGGATCTTTCATCGAAAGCAAGGAAGTATAAACATTGGTTTAAAATGTGGCGAAAGATTGTTTTTGGAGGCTATTCCAAAGTGATTTTTAATTCTGCTGAAAGCAATATTTATAAATTTGTTCAGTTTTCGTTTCCCAAGCGTATTGAACTCATTGGCACCCTTCATAATGGGCAAAATCTGAAATTAAAATCGAAGCAAAAAGTCATTTCCAAAAAGTTGGACAAGTATTTTGTACTGAATGATTTTGTGGCGCAAGCTATATCTAAAGAAAAACTAACAGCAAACAAACTCACCTCCTACTACCCTATTTTCTTTCCAAAGATTGAGAGTTCATTGCAAAAACCCGAAAATGAAATCTGGATGACCGTTCCAGGTGTCATTAGTTTCGATAAGCGGGATTACAGCATTTTTAAAGATTTAAAACTGTATGAAAACATAAAAATTATTTTCTTAGGAAGAGCCAATAATCCCGATGCTCTTGCCTTTATAAAAGAGGCCAAAGCGTTTCCTTCATTCCAAAATATGGCCTTTTTTGAAGACTTTATTCCCAATGATTTATTTCACGATTACATAAAACATTCAGATTATATTTTGCCGCTTATTCACCCAAATAATGAGTTTTTTAATTATTTTTTGAAATACAAAATTTCGGGGAGTTACAATCTCGCCTTCGGATATAAAAAGACGTTGTTGATGGAACAATCTTTTTCAGAAATTGAAGATTTTAAAGAAACTGCCTTCTTTTATGATGCTAACCATTTTGAACGTATTTTTGACATCATTAAAAATTCAGAAAAAAAAGAATATCAAAATCCGAAATGGAGCTTTGAATTTCAGAAAAAGAATTATTTAGATTTTATTTTTAGTTGAAACCACTATCTATGAGAGAAGAAATTGAAAATGCATTGACCGTTTTAAAACGTGGTGGCGTTATGCTGTACCCAACGGACACGGTATGGGGCATTGGCTGTGATGCGACCAATGCTGAAGCAGTTGACAAGGTATTTGAAATTAAAAAAAGAGCCGAAAGCAAAGCACTCATTTGTTTGGTTTCTGACTTTAAAATGCTCAATCAATATATACAAGAAGTCCCCGAAGTGGCATACGATATTTTAAAATATGCTGTGAAACCTACTACAGTGATTTATGACGACCCCATTAGAGTGGCGGAAAACTTAGTTGGAAAAGATAATTCTTTGGGAGTTCGGGTGGTCCAAGATGATTTTTGTCGAATGCTAATTAAAAAATTTCGACGTCCCATTGTTTCAACTTCGGCGAATATAAGCGGCGAAAAAACACCTTCAAATTTTAAAGAAATAAGCTCTGTTATTTTGGATGCCGTGGACTATGTCGTAAATTTGCAGCGTAATAAAAAATCGGCTCAACCGTCGAGTATTATTAAGCTAAAAAACGACGGTACCGTTACGGTAATTCGAGAATAGCACCACGAATACACTAATATTTTATGGCAGACCTAATTTATAAAAATGAAAGCTATACTATAGTGGGGTGCCTTTTTGAAGTTTATAACAATTTGGGAAGTGGTTTTTCTGAAATCGTTTATAAAGATGCGTTAGAATATGAATTCAAACTAAAAAATATCCCATTCCAAAGAGAAAAGGAATTTTCGGTTTCTTACAAAGATGTTGTTTTAAATCATAAGTTTTTTGCAGACTTTGTGATTTTTGATAAAATAATTTTAGAGATTAAAACTGTTGAAGTGTTAAATGATAAGCATTTAGCACAATGTATAAATTACCTTAAAGTTTCAAATTTTAAACTAGCAATATTATCGAACTTTCATAAAGATTTTCTCGACCACAAGAGAATTGTTTTATAAATATTAGTGGATTAGTGGTAAAAAAATTAAAGTGATAAATCATAATTTTAAAAACGCGCTTCAAGACCCTATTTTCAAAACAGTTTCTAAAGCAGCCTCCAATTTGGAGTTGGAAACCTACGTTATTGGAGGGTTTGTTCGTGACTATATTTTAAAAAGAGGTGATGCAAAAGATTTGGACTTTGTCGCGGTGGGTAGTGGCATTGATTTAGCCAAAGAAGTGTCCAATCTACTACCCGGAAAGCCGAAAGTTTCTGTTTTCAAAAACTACGGAACGGCAATGTTGAAATCGGCTGATTTAGAATTGGAATTCGTCGGAGCTCGTAAAGAATCGTACAAGGAAGATAGCCGAAATCCAGCTGTGGAAAATGGCACTTTAGAAGACGATCAAAACCGAAGAGATTTTACCATCAATGCCCTAGCCATAAGTGTAAATGAAGAATCTTTCGGTAAATTAATTGATCCCTTCAATGGACTGAAAGATTTAGAAGAAAAACGGATTAAAACCCCGTTAGACCCAGACATCACGTATAGTGATGACCCTTTGCGGATGCTTCGTGCCATTCGATTTGCGACACAACTTAATTTCAAGATTGAAGCAGCTTCTTTGGAATCTATTTCGAAAAACGCTGAACGAATTACAATTATTTCCAAAGAACGAATCGTTGATGAAATTCATAAGATTTTAATGGCTCCTATTCCTTCTATTGGGTTTGCATTATTACATAAAACTGGGTTACTACCCTATATTTTTCCAGAATTGGTAGCGCTTCAAGGCATTGAAGAAAAAGAAGGTCAATTGCATAAAGATAACTTCTGGCATACGCTTGAAGTAGTGGATAATATTGCTCAAACAACGGACGATTTGTGGCTGCGGTGGGCAGCTTTATTACACGATATTGGGAAAGCGCCCACCAAACGTTTTGATAAAAAAAACGGTTGGACCTTTCACGGACACGAATTTGTAGGTTCGAAAATGGTTTATAAACTTTTCAAAAGGTTAAAAATGCCATTGAACGAAAAAATGAAGTTTGTTCAGAAAATGGTATTAATGAGCTCTCGCCCCATTGTACTTGCTACCGACGTAACTGATAGTGCCGTGCGAAGGCTTATTTTTGATGCAGGTGATTATGTGGAAGATTTGATGACGCTTTGCGAAGCAGATATCACGACAAAGAATCCAAAGCGCTTCAAAAAATATCACAATAATTTTAAGCTAGTACGTGAAAAAATGGTGGAAGTAGAAGAGCGCGATCACGTTCGAAATTTTCAACCACCCGTTTCTGGAGAAGAAATTATGGAAACGTTTAATTTGAAACCTTCTCGGGAAATAGGAATTATAAAAGACGCCATCAAAGAAGCCATCTTAGAGGGAGAAATCCCGAATGAATATGAAGCGGCTAAGGATTTTATGTTTAAAAAAGCAGAAGAAATTGGGTTGAAGGTTAAGTAAAGTTGTATTGTCCCCTCGAGCGCAGTCGAGAGGTTTTGTGGAAAATAATTATTTAGGTCTCGACTGCGCTCGACCAGACAACATAAATGAAGAATAATAAGAAAGTAATCTACTGGCTTTTAACTGGGTGTGTATTGATCTTTATTATGGTAGTAGTTGGCGGAATTACACGTCTCACACACTCTGGCCTTTCTATTTCAAATTACAAACTAATTTCTGGGACTATTCCACCTATGAATGAAATGGAATGGAACGAAGCATTCGATCTCTATAAACAGTATCCCGAATACCAAAAAATAAATTCTAAAATGACCCTCGAGGAGTTTAAAGATATTTATTTCTGGGAGTGGATTCATAGGGTGATTGGAAGAGTAATTGGAATCATTTTCATTGTGCCATTTTTGTACTTTTTATTTACAAAACAGCTCACAAAACCTACTAAAAAAAAAGCTCTCATTCTGTTGTTTTTAGGAGGATTCCAAGGATTTTTAGGCTGGTATATGGTAAAAAGTGGATTGGTAGACAGACCAGATGTAAGTCATTATCGCTTGGCAATGCACCTCACTACAGCATTCATCACTTTTGCGTATACCTTGTGGGTTGCGTTAGACCTTATCTATCCTACGAAAAAAGATATTGATAAATCTTTCAGAAATTTGATACGATGGGGACTGGCTATTTTAATTATTCAAATTATTTGGGGTGCGTTTGTAGCAGGATTAGACGCTGGATGGATTCATAATCATTGGCCCTTTATGAGTGAAGGGAAATTGATGCATGAAACCGTGTATATTGAACAAAATCCGGTTTGGAAAAATTTTGTAGAAGGTAAAAGCGGCGTTCAGTTTGTGCATCGCTATTTGGCATATGTTGTTGTTGGAATAATCCTTTTTATCGCTTGGAAAAGCCATAAAATGACATTGACAAAGCTTCAAAAAAAAGGTATTAATGGATTGGTAGGACTTGTGATCCTTCAATTTATCCTTGGGGTTTTCACCCTATTGTTACAAGTCCCAGTTTGGTTAGGAATCTTGCACCAAGTAGTTGCCTTTTTTCTTTTAGCAGCGATGACATTTACCCTCCATCGCTTCAGTAAATAAGCATTAATAATACTATCTTTGCAATCCAAAATTTTTCAAAATGGTTTACCGATTTAGAGTTATTTTAGACACCCAAGAAGATGTGTTTCGCGATATCGAAATGGATGATACCGCATCGCTGGAAGATTTTCACAATGCGATCACCCAAGCATTTGGTTTTGGCGGACAAGAAATGGCTTCTTTTTATATGAGTAATGAATTGTGGGAGCAAGGCGAAGAATATCCTTTGTTCGATATGAGCGATGAAGGTGGATTGCCCGTTATGAGTGAATCGTTTATAGAAGACATTTTAAATGAAGAGCAAACTCGAATGATTTATGTCTATGATTTTCTAAATATGTGGACATTTTTAGTGGAACTCGCTGAAATCGCTGAACCTGAAGACGGAAAAACCTATCCCAATTTACTTTTTGCCCACGGACAAATCCCAGAAGAAGCTCCAGAAAAAGAATTTGTCGGCGAAGCCTTAGATGATGATGACCTTGATGACGAATATGGCTTAGACCCTGAGGATTATGACAACCTCGACTTTGACGAAAACTGGAATTAGTAGTAATTGTAGCTAAGTTGCAAAGGGGACTAAGAAGCAAAGTTTTATAATGGATAAAAATAATAGTACGTTTAGAAAATTAGTAGTTTGGCAAAAATCTATGGATTTAGTTACTACTATTTATGTTGAACTGAAGAGTTTTCCAAATGAAGAATTGTATGCTCTCTCATCCCAAATTAAAAGAGCAGCTATTTCTATCCCCAGTAATATAGCTGAAGGCTATGGACGTAAAACAAAGAAGGAATACTCAAGATTTTTAAATATTTCAATAAGTTCTTTATTTGAGTTGCAAACCCAGCTTGAAATTTCAAAAAACTTGGCATATTTAAATCCTGAAAAATTTGATACTTTATATGAAAGTACAAGAGAAATAGAAAGAATGTTATCCAGTCTAATTCGAAAAATTGAACAATAAATAAAGTAACAAAGGGGACTGAGCAAAAAGTAATTTAATTTAAACCTTTGAAACTCTGTAACTCTGTAACTCTGTAACTCTTAAAAATGATCAACCTATATAACACCCATATTTCCTCTTTATCCATCCACAGAGTGGGAAACAAAAGCCGAAACGAATCATTATTTCTTTCTGCAGAACCCTATAAAATGGATGATGAAATTACGCCTTTATTAAAGGAGTTTTTCCTGAAACCATTTCGTGATAAGGAAGAGAATTACTTTCAGTTTTCTCACGATACCGATTTAGAGTTTCACGAATTATTCAATTTGGTTACTGAAATTTTTGATGGCCCAGAACAAGTTCATGAAGTAAGTAAAAAAGTGACCAAGTATTTATACGACCAATCCATGCACCCACATATTAAAAGTGGTGAGGTGTATGTGGCGTATTTGGAAAATCTTCAAATTGATAATGAAAAGGTAGATGCTGTAGGGATTTTTAAATCTGAATTAAAACAAGATTTTCTTCAGTTTTCTGAAAATGAAAATCAGTTGGATGCCATTCTTCAACAAGGAATTAATCTGAATCGATTAGACAAGGGCGCATTGATTTTCAACACAAAAAAAGATGAAGGCTATAAAATACTTTCCGTAGATAGTAATCGCTACGATGCGCGTTATTGGCTGGAAAGCTTTTTGGGTGTGGATGCCTTTCACGATGAAAATTTTCAGACTAAAAAGTATTTAAAATTTTGTCAAGATTTTGCTCGAGATGTTGTGTTTCCTGCGGAAGACAAAAAAGAAGAAGTAATGTTTATGAATCGCGCGGTAAATCACTTTGCCAAAAACGATATGTTTGAAGAAACCGCTTTTATGAACGACGTTATAAGTAATCCAGACCTCCTCCCAGAATTTCGTCATTACAAGTCTGAAAAAGCACCTAAGTACAGTATTGAAGATTTAACCACCTTCCCTATTGCCAATACCGCTGTAACGGCAGCGCGTAAAAAGATGAAGAACACCATTAATTTGGATACCAACATTCAGATTAAAATGGATTTTATCAATCCCGAAAGCGCCGAACGTTTTGTTGAAAAAGGTTGGGACGAGGAAAAGCAGATGTACTATTATTTAGTATATTTCAACAAAGAACATAAATCGTAAACCTTTATTTTTAAATTCTTTAGGAACGATTTTTGATGCTTTAAAAAGAAAAAAGTTATGAAAAATCTACTCTTAAAATCCCTGTTACTTGTTACGCTACTCTTTAGCATAAGCTGCTCAAACGACGATGAAGTAAGAACAACAACCCTTATTTTTACTCCATCTGCAAGTATTTCAAACTCTGAAACCTTGACCTATAATTTAGGGAATTTTGGAGATAAAAACTTAACATCGATACTCACCCAAGCCAATAATGCCGAGGTAAGTGAACTTCGAGTAAACGAAACCACAGGCGAAGTGTATTATTTCTACCAGCCTAAAGCAGGATTTATTGGACGCGACTTTGTACGACTTATCACCGAAACAGGCCCTTTAGGAAGCCCAGAAAGTACCATAGCCATGCAGGCCAATATTGATATTGAGGTTTCGTTTTAAGCAACGAATCACTTTCCACACTTTATCTATTAAATTCAATAGTTTAAGTACTGTTTTCCATAGTTTAAGTACTATTTTCCATCATTAAACTACTAAAAACCATCATTAAACTACTATTTTCCATCATTAAACTATCATTTTCCATACTTAAACTCCTATAAACCATCATTTAACTTCTATTAACCATATTTAAACTACCAATTTCCATAATTTAATTAGCGCTTTGTGGGTATTCTTGTCATTCCTAGCTTGGTCTCTGTGCATAGCCGAAGTACGACACGAAATCTATTATTCGTAAAATGGATGCTTAATCAAGTCCAGCGTGACAAAGGGTTTTTTCATTCCGTGCTACGACACGGAATCTATTTGCTTCATTTTGCTATATTTGGGTTACTTCCCATAAAAATTTAGTAGAAAAAATGAATTTAATAATGGCTTTGACAAATGGATAACGAAATAAAAATACCATTAAGCAAGAATAAAATTATTGTTATTTTTTTTGGAGCATTGTTGTTTGTTTTTTTGGGGACTTGGTTTGTAATTGACCCAGAAAAATTTGCCTATCGAATATTTCATAATCCAGACATAATAAGAATTGTAGGAATCGTATCAGTAGTATTTTTTGGAATTTGCACTTTATTTATTTTTAGAAAACTGTTTGAACAAAAATTTGGCTTAATAATTAATAAAGATGGAATTATTGATAACTCAAACGCAACAAGTATTGGATTAATAAAGTGGTCAGATATTATTGGTATTAGAGTAATTCAAGTGTTCTCTCAAAAATTTATAATGATAGATGTTTCAAATCCTGAAGAGTACATTAGACTCAAAAAAAAGGGAATCGGAAAAATGGCAATGAAAGCTAATTACAATAAATATGGGTCTCCCATTAGTATTAATACAAATACCTTGAAAACGAATTTTACAGAATTAATTTCTTTGATTGAAAAAGAGTATGAAAAAAAGCGTGTATAATTCATTGCTATAACTCATATCCCTAAAATTGTAACAAATCCTCCCCCCACTCGTCATACATACAACTAATCAACAAAAACCCTTTTTGTGCATCCTATTCTAACCATTAATAATCTTACCAAAAAATTTGGTCCAATTACCGCTGTTAATGACCTTTCCTTTACTATAGAAAAAGGAAATGTCTATGGTATTTTAGGCCCCAACGGTAGTGGCAAATCTACTACGCTGGGTATTGTCTTAAACGTTGTTAATAAAACATCTGGGAATTTCCATTGGTTCGATGGTAGCGATACCACCCACCACGCATTACGAAAAGTTGGCGCCATTATCGAGCGCCCTAACTTTTACCCCTATATGACGGCGCTTCAAAACCTGAAACTAGTTTGTAAAATAAAAGAAGTTCCAGAAGATAAAATACTAGAAAAACTAGAATTGGTTGGGCTTTTAGACCGAAAGGACAGTAAGTTTCAAACCTTTTCTTTGGGGATGAAACAACGCTTGGCAATTGCTTCGGCATTGTTAAACGACCCTGAAATTTTAATTCTCGATGAGCCCACCAACGGACTCGATCCGCAGGGGATACATCAAATAAGAGAAATCATTAAAAAAATTGCAAGTCAGGGTACTACAATTTTATTGGCTTCACACCTTTTGGATGAAGTCGAAAAAGTATGTACTCACGTGGTGATTTTACGAAAAGGAGTAAGCCTCTACACAGGTAGTGTGGACGGAATGAACGCGAGTCACGGTTTTATGCTTTTGGAAAGCCCAAATAAAACTTCACTGCAAAATGCGCTGAAAGAAATGAAATCCTTTGGAAATATTAAGGAAGAAGGAAACTTACTTATTGCTTATTTAAATGAGCCCTTAGATGCTGCGACCGTAAACAAACAACTTTTTGAAAAAGGAATTACGCTGTCCAGATTAGAGAAAAAGAAAGAAAGCCTTGAAGAACAATTCCTTGAACTTACCAAAAACAACTAACCACCATGCTACGACTTCTCAACATAGAATTAATAAAACTGAAAACCAGTCGAGTAAGTAGAGTCCTTATTTTTGGGTATTTCTTTTTACTCACCTGTATTGCGCTTATAGCGGCAATTAAATTTGACATAGGTCCTATCCAATTTCACTTAGCCGAACAGGGAATTTTCAACTTTCCATTCATTTGGCATTTTAACACTTTTGTAGCGGCATGGTTGAAGCTTTTCCTTGCCATTATCATTGTTTCAATGGTAGCCAACGAATACAGTAATAAAACACTTAAACAGAACCTGATTGACGGTTTAAGCAAGAAAGAATTCATCCTTTCAAAGTTCTTAACGGTTATTTTGTTTTCGGTGGTTTCAGTAGTATTTGTTTTTATAGTGTCTTTGATTTTGGGGTTAATCTATTCAGATTATAATGAAATAGGAATCATCTTTAGTGATATGCAATACCTTGTTGGGTATTTTGTAAAACTAGTTGGGTTTTTCTCTTTCTGTTTGTTGTTAGGAATCTTAATAAAACGATCTGCTTTTGCTTTAGGGTTTTTAATCCTTTGGCAAACTTTTGAAGGAATTTTTACAGGAATATTATATTGGAAAGCGGAAGCTATTGCGCCTTATGTAACACGCTTTCTTCCGCTCAATTCAATGGCGAATCTTATAAAAGAACCAGGAACACGATTAGGGGCTGTAAAAAGTGCAGCGAACCAATTAGGAGAAGAATTCACAAAGAATTACGATGTACAACTCTGGGATGTGCTAATTGTAATGGGATGGACAGCCTTATTCATTTATTGGTCGTATGCCCTTTTGAATAAACGCGATTTATAAATCGTCATCTCTTACGTGTTGATTTGTTTTAATAGCTACTAAATAGTTGTATATTTAGCTATCAAAACGTTGCTATGCGTCTAATTTTACTATTTTTTTTATGCCTTTTCTCGGCTGAAACTTTCTCACAAGAGATTGAGCTTTTTCAGCAATTTAATGGAAGGTACGATTATCTGTCCTTTGGTAATACTTTAAACCAAGAGGAAAATGGGCTTTCTTCAGATTGTGTTATTTTAACTGAAAGCAGTGCCGATTTTCAATTACAAGCTGGACAACAAATTATTGCTGCATATTTATATTGGGCAGGCTCTGGAGATGGCGATTTTGATGTGATGCTAAATGCGGTTCCAATTACAGCAGAACGAACGTTTGAGTATCAACTTAATAATCTTCAAAATTATTTTGCCGCTTTTGCAGATGTTACAACTCAAGTGATAAATACTGGGAACGGAACCTATACGCTTTCAGAATTAGATCTAACAGCCGTAATAGAAGATTATTGTGGTAACGCGACCAACTTTGGTGGATGGGCAGTTACCGTTGTTTATGAAGATCAAACATTAAGCCTCAATCAACTTAATATCTTTGATGGAATGGAAGGGGTTTCCCAAAACAACACAAATCTAACCATCACATTAGAAAACTTAAATGTTTTAGACAATATAGGTGCTAAAATTGGTTTTTTAGCTTGGGAAGGTGACTCGGGCTTAGCAGTTAATGAAACCCTTAGAATTAACGGAAATATTATTAGTAATCCCCCGTTAAACCCTGCCGATAATGCTTTTAACGGAACCAATAGTTTTACCAATTCTGACCAGCTTTTTAATATGGATATTGACTTTTACAATATCGAAAATAACATACAGCCGGGAGATCAAAGCGCACTTATCGAGCTTACATCGGGACAGGATTTGGTTATGATAAATAATATTGTTACAGTCTTAAATACTGAATTACCCGATGCATCAGTACTTATGGATTCGGTTACCTATAATCCAGAGTGCGGTAATCAAGATATTGCCATTGAATACACAATTTTTAACGTAAACAGTACTGACATACTTCCAGTAGGTACAACACTTGGTTTTTATGCTAACAATACACTTATAGATACTACAGAAACTACTGTAGATTTAGGAATTGATGAACAAGAAAGCGGGAGTATTTTCTTAACAATTCCTGCAACTGTACCAGCCGATTTTACCTTGCGTGCATTTGTTGATCCCTTTTCAGAAATAAATGAATTAAGAGAAGATAATAATGAAGATACTACTGAAATCCATCTACTTGTATTCCCAGAAATTGTCGGGCTTACAGATTTAGAGCAATGTGACGTGTTTGGTGAAGAGATTTTCGATTTAACTGAAGCAACTTCACAAATAGACCCTATTTACACGACTACTTTCCACCTAACCGAAGACGAGGCACTTAATGACCAAAATCCAATAACAAATCCAGAAAGTTTCGAAAACCCAATCAACCCGCAAGAGATATGGATACGGGTTTCTAATCCAGATTGTTTTGTAACAGATAGCTTTCAAGTAGAAGTAATTATTTGCCCATTGCCCGATGCTACAGTTAGTATAGACAACGAAATATTTGCGTGCCGTCAGCGAGATTTATTAATAGAATATACTGTATATAATACCCTTGGAACCAATATTCTTCCCTCGGGTACTCAAGTAGCCTTTTATGCCGATGGTTTATTAATTGCTCAAGCCGAAACGCAAAATAATATTCCTATTGGTGGAAGCGAACCTGGGGTCTTGGAAGTGAACCTTCCCGAAGGTATTCCCAATCAATTTACACTTTTGGCTGTGGTTGATGACGATGGAACGGGAGAAGGTAGTGTAGAAGAATTAAATGAATTCAATAACGAGTTTGAAATTTTAGTCACTTATGGAACAATTCCCCCTATGGGTGATTTACCAGATTTAACTGAATGTGACAAAGGTTTTGAAACAGCCACTTTTAACCTTTTAAATGAAGATCTATTAGATGCTATTACCGCAAATACTCAAGGAACTGTTCAATTTTTTACTTCCCTAGCTGAAGCTACCGTAAACCTCAACCCTATTCAAAACCCTGGTGAATTTGAAAATACAAGCAATCCTCAGACTATTTATGTTCGTTTGGAAAATGAAATTTGTTTTACCACATCGTCTTTCAATCTTTTAGTTGAAAAATGTCCACCTATGATCCCCGATGGTATTTCTCCCAATGGTGACGGGCTAAACGATGTATTTAAAATTTATTATATCGTAAATGTATTTCCAGATTTTAACCTAAAAATTTACAGTCGAGAAGGAAATTTAATTTACGAAGGTGGAAATGATGATGGGCTTTGGGATGCCATTCCAAACCTTGGGATTCTTCAGCAAAACAAAGTAGTTCCCGTAGGTACATATTTCTATGTTTTACATTTAAATGACCCTGAGTATCCTGAACCTTTTATTGGAAATGTGTATGTAAATTATTAAGTAAGATTTAGTAATTTAGAACGTCTTAAACTTTACTATGTCTGAAACAAATGCATATATACTAGGTACCGATCAATTAGAATTACACCGTCTTGGTATACAACACCAAGTATGGGCAACCGAGGCACAAAAAGGATGGGATTTAGCTCAATTTAATGCAGGTCAAACTTTACTGGATTTAGGTTGTGGACCCGGGTTTTGCACGCAAGAACTTGCTTATATCACGGGTGCTACTGGAAAGGTTATAGGTGTAGATAAATCGGAAGGATTTATGAACCACATCAGCCAAATTGCTCAATTAAACCATTTAAATATTGAAGCCATTTGTATCGATTTCAACGACTTACAGTTAGAGCCTAACAGCCTTGACGGAATGTATTGCCGTTGGGCATTGGCTTGGATTCCTAACCCAAAAGAAATTTTGAAAAAAGTGTATGATGCTCTAAAACCCGGCGGTAAAATAGTGATTCATGAATATTACGATTGGTCCACCCATCAAATTGAACCTAACTTACCTGCTCTTAGTAAAGCCATTAAAGCAGCTTACCAAAGTTTTGGGGATATGGATGCAGACCTTAATATTGGTCGCCATCTACCACGCATTTTCAATGAGTTGGGAATGAAAGTAACACACACCCGCCCGATGCAAAAATTAGCAACCACAAAGGACTTAGTCTGGCAATGGCCAAAATCATTTTATGAAAGTTTTTTTCCTCGCTTAACCGAAACAGGGTACTTAAATAAAGAAGATGTTACTAATGCCCTAAAGGATTTTTCGGTTTTAGAAAATACGCCAGGAGCTACTATTTGCTGCCCTTTGATGGTGGAAGTGATTGCTGAAAAATAATGCTAATTCTTATCCTCCAATAGCGGTACAAACCGAAACTCGCCATGTTCGGTTTTTTTAAACTCGGTGGCACTGTTACGTGTAAAGACCGTCATCATTTGTACATCATCACCTACAGGAATCACTAACTTCCCTCCTACTTTTAACTGTGCTAGTAAAGGCTTGGGTACATAAGGAGCACCCGCTGTAACCACAATACCATTAAAAGGGGCGAATTCTGGTAAACCTTTGTAGCCATCTCCAAAAATCATTTTCTTAGGTCTGTATCCAATTTTAGGTAAAAATAAGCTGGTTTTTTTAAAAAGTTCGTTTTGGCGTTCTATGGTATATACTGTTACCCCTATTTCTAGCAATACAGCACTCTGGTAGCCACTTCCTGTACCAATTTCAAGTACCGTATCGCCCTCTTTTACTTCCAAAAGCTCTGTTTGGCGTGCAACAGTATAGGGCTGTGAAATAGTTTGTTCTGCTGCAATAGGAAAAGCTTTATCTACATAAGCATGGTCTATAAAACCACTATCCATAAACCAATGGCGTGGAATCCTATTAATAGCTTCCAATACCGCTTCGTTAGTAATCCCTTTTTTCCGAAGGGTATCCACCAACTTTTTGCGCATGCCTTTATGTAGTGTAGTATCTTTCATTCTAGGTGTATGCTTCTTTTAGGTGATTGAGTGGTCGCAAAGCGGTTGTATCAAAATCACCGCTATTCATTATTCATTCTATTTCGCCATTCAGCTTTTGAAATTTCATAAAAATAGCAAGGAGAACCAAGACCTTCAAAAACTCCTATTTCTCGCATTCCAATTTTTTTATTTAAAATCTTTACCGAAGCATCATTTGTAGTCATTGCCATAGCATTAATAGGATCAAAATCCAAATGAGCCACAGCATAGTCCATACAAGCCACCGCCGATTCGTATGCATATCCCTTACCCCAAAATTCCTCTCTAAGTCGGTAGCCTAAATCAATAAAATGGGTATGACCGTTTACAGCTTCAATATTCAATTTAAAGCCCGTCCAACCAATAAAGTTGCCTGTTTCTTTTTCTACCATTGCCCAACGACCAATCCCAAGGTCTTCATATTGCTTTCTTACTTTAGCAATGATTTTGGAAGCTTCTTCAATAGTCTTTATTGGATTATTCCCTAAATACCGATGTACATTAGGATTACTATCCAATGCAAATATCCCATCTGCGTCGGTGGGTACTAACCCTCTAATACGTAATCGTGGTGTTTCAATAGTAGGTTGTTTCATAGCAAAGGCTTCGAGACAAAGCTACTAAAACCCTTCGGTAATTTGAAAGGCTTCCTTCGTAATTTTCATTCAAAAAAAGTATCTTTGAAAAAAATCATTTTCCATGCTAAAAGCAGGCGTTTTAGGTGCAGGTCACCTCGGAAAAATTCATCTGAAATTACTCAATCAATCTACCCATTACGAACTAGTTGGTTTCTTTGATGCCGATACTGAAGCGGCAAAGCAAATTGAAGAAGAATTAGGCTATAAAAGCTTCCCATCTATGGAAGCCCTCATTGATGCTTGCGATGTGGTAGATGTAGTTACCCCCACGATTTATCATTTCGATTGTGCTAAAAAAGTGGTGGAAGCAGGAAAGCATTTATTTATCGAAAAACCCATCACCCAAACCGTTGAGGAAGCAGAAGAACTTTTAGCATTAGCTAAAAAACACGGTGTAAAAGGACAAGTGGGACATGTAGAGCGTTTTAATCCAGCTTTTATGGCGGTGAAAGATATGTTTGATAAGCCTATGTTTATTGAAGCTCATCGATTGGCAGAATTTAATCCGCGTGGGACCGACGTTCCAGTGGTATTGGATTTAATGATTCACGATATCGATGCTATTTTAAGTGTTGTAAAAAGTAAGGTAAAAAGTATTAACGCCAGTGGTGTTTCAGTAATTTCAGAAACACCAGATATTGCCAATGCACGAATCGAATTCGAAAACGGTTGTGTTGCCAATTTAACTGCTAGCCGTATTTCAATGAAAAAAATGCGGAAAGCACGCTTTTTTCAGCGTGATGCCTACATCTCGGTAGATTTTTTGGAGAAGAAGTGTGAGGTTGTTAAAATGAAAAATGCCCCAAAAAAAGAAGATGATTTTGCCATGGTGTTAACCAATGCCGAAGGAAAACGAAAGCAAATTTATTTTGATAACCCTAAAGTGAATAACAACAACGCTATTTTGGATGAGTTGGAATCCTTTGCAGATGCAATCAATAATAATACTACTCCTATAGTAACATTGGAACAAGGCACAGAAGCCTTGCGAGTGGCACTTCAGATAATTAAAAATTTTAAAAGTTTATAAATACGTATGAAAAATGTAGCCGTCATTGGAGCTGGAACCATGGGTAACGGAATTGCCCACACTTTTGCTCAATTTGATTATAAAGTTCAACTTATCGATATTTCTCAAGCCTCTTTGGATAAAGGGATGGCAACCATCACCAAGAATTTGGATAGAATGGTGGCAAAAGAAGCCATCTCTGAAGCCGATAAACAAAAAACACTAAAGAACATCACCACCTACACCAACCTCGAAGAAGGTGTAGAATATGCAAGTTTGGTGATTGAAGCGGCTACAGAAAATGTAGATTTAAAGCTGAAAATCTTTAAAGACCTCAACAAGTTTTGCCCAGACGATACCATTTTGGCTTCCAACACCTCCTCCATTTCTATTACGCAGATTGCAGCGGTGACTTCTCGACCCGAAATGGTTATTGGCATGCACTTTATGAACCCAGTGCCTATTATGAAGTTGGTAGAAATTATAAAGGGCTATAATACCAGTCCAGAAACTTATAAAACGGTTGAAGAAATTTCTAAAAAACTAAATAAAGTTCCTGTAGAGGTAAATGATTATCCTGGCTTTGTGGCAAACCGAATCTTAATGCCAATGATTAACGAAGCTATTGAAACGTTGTATAATGGCGTGGCTGGGGTTGAAGAGATAGATACCGTTATGAAGCTCGGAATGGCACATCCTATGGGACCGCTTCAATTAGCCGATTTTATTGGGTTAGACGTATGCCTCTCTATTTTGAAAGTCATGTACGACGGCTTTAAAAACCCAAAATACGCACCGTGTCCATTGTTAGTTAATATGGTCATGGCGGGTAAATTAGGTATAAAAAGCGGCGAAGGTTTCTATGATTATTCCGAAAGCAGAAAAGCAGAAAAAGTAGCAAAGATGTTTTCATAATATGCCAAAAATCACTCCTTTTAAAGCGGTTCGCCCTACACGTGACAAAGTAAGTTTACTTGCCTCACGTTCTTATGAGAGTTATACCCAGGAGCAATTGGAATCGCGTTTACGAGACAATCCTTTTTCATTTTTACACATTGTAAATCCGGGATTTAAATATCATAAAGAAATTACTGGCGAAGCTCGGTATCAATTGGTGAAAAATCGCTATCAAGAATTTAAAGAAGATGGTGTTTTTATGCAAGAAGAGAAACCTAGCTTTTATGTTTACAAAATTGTAAATCGAGAAGAAAATGTTTTCCATGGCATCGTTGCTGCAGCAAGTGTAGAAGATTATGAAAAAGACATCATCAAAAAACACGAAGACACACTTGCACAAAAAGAAGTACTTTTTAAAGAATACCTCAAGACTGTTGGCTTTAACGCCGAAGCGGTACTCCTCACCTATCCCGATAATGATGAGCTAAATGCTATCCTTGAAAAAGTAATGGAAACTCGTGCCGAATATGAATTTACAACCACCTATCGCGATACCCATTATGTTTGGGGCGTTGATGACCCAAAAACCCTTAAAATCATAGAAAATATTTTTAAGAAAATAGATTCTGTATATATTGCGGATGGGCATCATCGATCGGCATCGTCGTATCTCTTAGCGAAGGAGCTTCAGTCTGAAAATAAAAATCATTCGGGCAAGGAAAAATATAATTTCTTTATGAGCTATCTTATTCCTGAAAGTGAGTTAAAGATTTTTGAATTCAATCGCTTGGTAAAAGGTTTAAATGGCTTAAGCAAAGAAGAGTTTTTAATTCAGTTGGATACTGTTTTCAGAATAGATAAACGGGGGGTTGATTATTACAAACCTTCAAAAAAACATCATTTTAGTATGTATTTGGATGGCGACTTTTATTCTTTATACCTTCGGAAAGACAAATACAATTTCAAAAATGCCTTAGAAGCATTGGACACCTTCATCTTGTATTCTTCAGTCTTAAAGCCTATATTAGGCATTGAAGATCCTCGACATGACAACCGCATTGCCTATTCACACGGAAAGCGGGATTTGGCGTATGTAAAATCGCAAGTAGATTCGGGTGAATTTACAGTGGGCTTTGGATTAGTGCCCATTACTATTGAAGAGATGAAGCAAGTTGCGGACGAAGGATTAACGATGCCACCCAAAAGCACCTACATTGAACCCAAGCTGAGAAGTGGCGTAACGATTTATGAGTTTTAGATGAGCATTTCAGAAAATATTACAAATCTTAAAAAAGAAATTCCTAGCCACGTAATCTTAGTGGCTGTTTCCAAAACCAAACCCGTTCGAGAAATAATGGAAGCCTATCATACGGGACACCGAATTTTTGGTGAAAATAAAATTCAGGAAATGGTCGAGAAATGGGAGCAAATGCCCAAAGATATAGAATGGCATATGATTGGCCATGTACAAACTAACAAAGTGAAGTATATGGCGGAGTTTGTAAGTTTAGTTCACGCAGTGGATAGTTTAAAACTGCTGAAAGAAATAAACAAACAAGCCAAAAAGCACAATCGTGTTGTATCGTGTTTGCTTCAAATAAAAATAGCTGAAGAGGATAGCAAATTTGGAATGACGGAAGCAGATGCTTTAGCATTATTGAATAACGCTTCAGTTAAAGAATTTAAACAAGTAAAGATTGTTGGTTTAATGGGGATGGCAACATTTACTGATGACGAAGCGCAATTAAATTCAGAATTCTTAAGATTAAAAAAGTTTTTTGAAACCCATAAAACAGCATACGGATTTAAAACGTTATCTATGGGAATGAGTGGAGATTATAAACTTGCCATTGAAAACGGAAGTACGATGATTCGAGTGGGAAGCTCCATTTTTGGGGAACGAAATTATTAATTGAAAGTAGGTAAAGGCATTAGATGTACGCAATTTTAGATATAGAAACCACGGGAGGAAAATACAATGAAGAGGGAATTACCGAAATTGCCATTTATCGCTTCGATGGACATAACATTGTAGACCAATTTATCAGTCTTATTAATCCAGAGCGAAGCATTCAGCCTTTTGTAGTAAATCTTACAGGTATTAATAATGAAATGCTTAGGAACGCCCCAAAATTTTATGAGGTTGCTAAACGCATTATTGAAATTACCGATGGAGCTGTTATTGTTGCCCATAATGCTCAATTTGACAACAGAATTCTCACAACAGAATTTGACCGTTTAGGCTATGAGTTTGAGAAAGACACACTTTGTACCGTAGAGCTTTCAAAAAAATTGATTCCTGATAAAGATTCGTATAGTTTAGGAAAATTAACGCGTTCCTTAGGTATACCAATAAGTGATAGACATCGCGCACAGGGTGATGCAATGGCAACGGTAAGTTTATTTAAAATGTTATTGGCTCGAGATACCGCTAAGGAAATTATTCAAAAAATGGTTCGGAAAGATCCGAAGCGCCAACTGGAACCAAAACTACTCGATCTTATTGAAAACGCTCCTACTGAGACGGGTGTGTATTATATGCATCGAAGTGATGGATCTATTATGTATATTGGAAAAAGTAAGAATATTAAAAAAAGGCTCATTCAGCATTTTACCAATGACAATAGAAAGTCGAAGAAAATTCAGCTAGAAGTTTCCGAAGTGACGTTTGAAAAAACAGGAAGTGAACTAATAGCTTTATTGAAGGAAAGTGAAGAAATAAAGAGAAATAAGCCTCTTTATAATCGCGCCTTACGAAGAACGTTGTTTCAATACCAGCTTTCCAGTTTTACAGATGAAAAGGGATATATCAATTTAAAGATAGACAAAGCCGATAGCCGAAAGAAAGCAGTAACCACTTTTACGAACTATCAGCAAGCCAAATCAACCCTATATCGAATTACAGAAACACATCAACTTTGCCAAAAGCTCACTGGGCTCTATGAAACAAAAACAAGTTGTTTTCTGCATAGTATTAAAGAGTGTTATGGTGCATGTATCGAAGAAGAACCGGCAGAAGAATATAATAATCGTGTAAAAGCCTTTTTAGAAAATAATAGCTACGCCAATAAGCATATGCTCATTATAGATAAGGGAAGGGATGTAGACGAACGTTCGGCTATTTTAATAGAAAATGGTAAGTATATTGGTTTTGGATTCTTCAATTTAAATTATCAAATAAATAACCCTGAAGTACTAAAATCTATCATTAATCCTATGCAAGATAATAGGGACTCACAACATATTATACAGTCCTATCTTAGGAAAAATAAAGTCTTGAAAATAGTTAATTTAGCTCCAGATACGGTAGATTAAGTAAACTTACGTATTTTTAGTATCTAAAAACACACTTTGAAAATTAAGTTACCAGATGTTTGGCGTGATAAAATTCACGATGTAATTTATGAAGCCGATACCCCAAAGGGTAAGATATTTGATTTAGTACTGCTTTCTCTTATTCTGCTAAGTGTCATTTTTGTTATGCTGGAAAGCGTCCAGTCAATTGATCAAAAATTCCACAAAGTACTTTATATAGGTGAATGGGTTATTACCATATTTTTTAGTATTGAATATATTTTACGCATTCTTACGGTAAAAAAGCCTTGGAATTATGTTTTCAGTTTTTATGGAATAGTTGATTTTCTTTCAACCATCCCATTATATCTTTCATTTATTCTTGTAGGAAGTAACTACTTACTTACTGTAAGAGCATTAAGATTGCTTCGAGTTTTTAGAATTTTAAAAGTGACTAGATATATTGGTGAGTCCAATAAGTTAAAAATTGCATTACTTCAAAGTCGTGCTAAAATTTTAATTTTTCTATTTACTGTTATAATTGTTTCTATTATTGCTGGAACGCTAATGTATCTTGTTGAGGGACCTGAACACGGGTTTACTAATATTCCACATAGTATTTATTGGTGTATTGTAACACTTACAACTGTAGGGTATGGGGATATCTCTCCAGGAACACCACTCGGGCAATTTATAGCATCTGTTATTATGGTATTGGGGTATGGTATAATTGCTGTACCTACTGGAATTGTTACAGCCGAAATGACAAGAGGTAAAGTCGTGGTAGACTTAAATACACAGGTTTGTTCCAACTGCAATGAGAGCAAGCATAGAGACGGAGCTAAATTTTGTCATAAATGTGGTGAGAATTTAAATGTAGAGAATTAAAATGTCTGCCTTTAAATCTTTACTCATTTGCGTTGTAGGCCCTACGGCAATAGGTAAAACAGCTCTCTCCATAGAATTAGCTAAAGCATTTAATACCGAAATCATTTCGGCAGATTCCCGTCAGTTCTATAAAGAAATGACCATTGGAACTGCTGTTCCTTCAAAAGAAGAATTATTTCAAGCTCCACACCATTTTATTCAGAATAAAAGTATTTCTGAAAACTATAGTGTAGGTGATTTTGAAAGAGATACGATTGCATTACTGAAAATCCTTTTTAAAAAATACAACATCGTTATCATGGTAGGTGGATCTGGGATGTATGTTGATGCAGTAGTAAATGGACTTGATAACTTTCCTGAAGTGCCCAAAGATGTTAGAAAACAACTCAAAGCCGAGTTTGAAAATAATGGAATTGAAATACTCCAAGAAGAATTAAAAAAAGTTGATCCCAAATATTTTGAGGAGGTAGACATTAATAACCATCAAAGAGTTATTCGTGCATTAGAAGTTTGCAGAGCCACAGGGAAACCCTTCTCTTCTTTTAGAAAGAAAAAAAAGACACAAAGAGATTTTGAAACACTTTATATTGGATTACAGGCAGAAAGAGCTATTGTGTATGAGCGAATTAATAAACGAGTAGATATCATGATAAAGGACGGCTTGGTACAAGAAGCTGAAAAATTGAAAGAATTTAAAGACTTAAATGCACTTCAGACTGTGGGATATCGAGAATTGTTTGATTACTTCGAAGGAAAACTAATACTTGAAGACGCAATTTCAGAAATAAAGAAAAACACACGTCGGTTTTCGAAAAGACAAAATACGTGGTTCAAAAAAAATCCAAATATCCATTGGTTTAATTATGAAACAAACCCATCAGAAATTATAGATTTCATAAAAAAAGCCCAGTCCCAGTAAAGGGAAGGGCTTATATTACACTTAATATGTTAAATAATTATAGGTCTACTTCGCTTTTTACGACTAAGCGGAAACCTTCACCATGGATGTTGATAATTTCTACATCATCATCTTTACTTAGATACTTTCTAAGCTTGGCGATATACACGTCCATACTTCTTGAAGTAAAGTAATTATCATCTCTCCATATCTTTGTTAACGCTAATTCACGAGGCATTAAATCGTTTTTATGCAGTGCTAAAAGTCGCAATAAATCGTTCTCTTTTGGAGATAATTTAATTGGAGACTCACCTTTGTACGTTAGAAAACGAAGCTTAGAGTTAAGCTGGAAGTTTCCAACAGTAAAATCAAATTGTTTACTATCTGCAATCGAGTCGGTCGATTTTCTTTGAACAATTGCTTTAATTTTCATTAAAAGCACTTCACTGTCAAAAGGTTTATTAAGGTAGTCGTCTGCGCCTACCTTGTATCCTTTAATGACATCTTCTTTCATAGCTTTTGCCGTAAGAAAGATAATTGGTACTTCTTGATTTTTCTCTCTTATCTCTTTTGCCAAAGTGAAGCCATCTTTGTATGGCATCATAACATCCAGGATGCAAAGATCGTAATCATCTTTTTTAAATTTTTCGAAACCTTCCATACCGTTTTTTGCATGTGTAACGGTATAGTCGTTCATTGTTAGGTAATCTTTGAGAACCGTCCCAAAGTTTGGATCATCTTCTACTAATAAAATTTTCTTGTTTACAGTTTCCATATTTTAAGATATTAAGTGCATTTTTATTATAAAGGTACTTCCTTTTCCTTTTTCACTATCTACGTAAATTTCGGCATTGTGGTCGTCTAAAATACGTTTAACATACGCTAAACCAAGTCCATGCCCTTTTACATTATGTATATCGCCCGTATGTTCGCGATAAAATTTTTCGAATATTTTCTTTTGTACATTTTTACTCATCCCCATCCCTTGATCCTGAATCTTGAGCAAAATGCTATTTTTTACATTTTCTGTATAAATATCTATTTTTGGCTCATCATCAGAATATTTTATGGCGTTATCTAAAATATTCACAACCACATTGGTAAGATGTAAGTCGTTACCTAACACAGAAGATTTCATCGCTCCTAAATGCGTATTTACATAACCTCCCCTATCTTCAACTATTAAGCTAATGTGTGTTACTGCATCTTCAACAATTTCATGTAGCTTTATACGAGCTTTGGGTAAGTCTAACTCATTTTTTTCAAGTTTAGAAATACGTAATACATTTTCAACTTGTGCATGCATTCGTCGATTCTCTTCTCGAATCATTTTCAAATAACGTTCAATAAATTCTTTATTCTCTGCAACCTTTGGGTTTTTTAACGCATCTAATGCCAGATTAATTGTGGCAATAGGGGTTTTAAACTCGTGGGTCATATTATTTATAAAATCTGTTTTTATTTGCGAAATTTGTCGTTGCCTAAATAATTGCTTTAACGCATTAGAATATGCCAAAATGATTACCCCTGTAAAAGCTAATGACAGTAATGCCATTCCTAAAATAGTACTTATTACCTCTTTTCCTTTGTCCGAAAAATTTACATAAAGTTGATAATTTGTATTAAATGTATCATTCACAAATAAAGGGACGCCGTAGGTACTTTCTGGATTTAATTTAAATCCATTAGAACGTATTTTTGTCGCTAACTCATTACTATATACTGCATATTCAAATTTCGATTTAATTCCTCTTTCTCTTGCTTCATAAGTAATTAATTCTTCGAGGTCTGCTGAGGATATTCTATTATGAATAGGAGTTTTTGAAGTAATATTACTAACAGCATCTTGAAACTGTTGTCTTTCAAAATCTCGCATTCGATTAAAGTCTATTTTGGTTTCCTCTCTAAATCCACTTCCGTCTGGACTTCCTATAATTTTAGTTGTCTTCTTTTGGTTTGTAATTTTTTTAAACTGTATACTATCATATTCGGTATCCAAAAAGAATGAAGAAAGTTTATAATCTTCTTCAATTATTCCATCTGAAAAAATAACGGTTTCATCCTTATTTTCATTTGCAATTCTATAAATTAGCTCACTTACACTTACATTCTCTGGTGTTTTGAGACTATCGACAAGTCCACTATATAATTGATAGTAGTTTTCAGTTTCTTGAAGTTGTACTTTTTTGGCAACTTCAATAAGAATTTGTCTAACACTAAGGGTAAATTGATCTTCCTTAGCTTGGTATGCATTATTAATCCAATATCCTTGAACAAAAATTATTCCTAATAGGGACAACGACATGGAACCAATAAGAAGCGTAAATAGCTTTTTGTTCATATCCCAAAATTAAGATTTTAACATTTAGGTTTCTTTCCATTTAACCAAATGTTAACAGAAGTGAAGAATTTTTATAAAATTAACGCTTTAAAATACGATTATGTATTTCTTTAACTTGTCTTTTGGTATCTTCTAAATTGATATTTTCGATAACAAAGCTTGCAAGTGGTATTTTTCTAGCATCTGGCCATTGATTGTCCATTCTTGATTGTATCTCTTTACGTGTGGTTTTATCGCGTTTTAATAACCTTTCCACCTTTATTGGCTCTGGAGCAGTAACTAGTATAATATAGTCACATTCAGTATAGCTTCCATTTTCAAATAGGATTGCTGCTTCTTTTATGCAATAATGCCCTTTTTGCTTTTTTTCCCATCTAGCAAAATGTTGTTTTACCTTTGGATGGATGATATTGTTTACTTGATTAAGCAACGCTTTATCATTAAATATTTTATCTGCAACAAACGGTCTATTAAGTCCATTTGAGTCATAGCTTTTCTCGCCCAAAAGTGCCGTAATTTTTCTACGAACTATTTTTGAAGTATTTGTTATTCGCTTTGCTTCAGTATCCGCAATGTAAACTGGGACACCAAGTTCTTTAAAGAAGCCTGCAACGGTACTTTTTCCACTTCCAATTCCACCAGTAAGTCCAACTATTTTCAAATTATTTAAATATTAAGAACTCAACTTTCTTTGTTTCTAAATCAATATGCTGTAAAGTTTCTGGATATCTAATTAGTTTAGGGATCATAAAACTTCCATCCTCAATTCTTTCAGAAAAATCACAAATAACTTTAAAATCATCAGTTGTTAAGTTTCCAAAATCTTTTATAGAAACATCAAATGTAATTTTAATATTCTCTGGGAATAGTTTAAGCTTGGTATCTTTAGGAAGATTAATGACCTCAATGGGAATTTCCATTTGCATTTGAGAAAATTGTTCTGCTTCAATTGTAACACTAACGCTTTGGGGGTCTAGTAACACATTTCTATTTTGAGGTTTTACTAAATCAATAGCTTCTGTAAACCCTTGAGATACCTCTCTCTTTTTAAGAAGTTGTGTGGGTATGGCAGTTATAGTATCTATCTCTTCGGAAGGTCCTGAAATTTTTACAGAATCTGGCTTTATTAATATTCCTCCTTGTTGAAAATATCCATCTTGATACGATATCTGCGATCGAAAAACTACAGGTACTTTCTTTGAAGCGTTTTTGTCAAGATGAAGCACTAGTTGAGTTACAGATATATTCTTTATACCCGAAAGATTTAGTTGTTTTAAAATTAATTTATGAATTTCCTGTATTTGAAGCACTATAGTACTATCAGGTTCTTTATAATAGGTGCCAATATCAATCTGTAAAGAGGTTTTTATCAATTTATGAGATAATAATTGAAATCCATTTCCTGAAACATCAAAAGTAATTTCTTTTACATTATCATTAGTAACAATAACCGTTTCTGGTATATTTATATAATCAATTGTGGTGGTTAAAGTAGTTTCAGAATCTCTCGAAAACTTGGTCAAAAACCAAAAAAGTGTAGCCAATAACAGAAAAAAGAGAAATGACTTTAGTTTTGGGTTAGTATTTTTTGTGTTTTCTGTAAGCATTCATTAAAATTAATCAAAAAATAACTCTGGAAATTGTTGCTGTGGCTTTTTCTTTAAAATTTTTATGTAAAAAGTAGATTTCAAAAAAGCCATTCCATATCCAAAAAATTGGACAAAAACAGCAACTAAGGATAACATTCCTACATAAACACTTTTATTATTAATGCTGCTATCGATAAATACTAATAATAAATACAATCCCAATGGTGCTAAAAATATTAGGGTAATTAGCATTGATAATACTAAAGAAAGTATGACAAAAAACACAAAGAATGTAGGAAACCAAAAAGTGAGTTTCTCTGCTTCGGGATGCCATTTATTTAATATTGGTCTTACTAAACCAAACTTTTTTACTTGTGTATAAAATTTATTCCATGAAATTCTACGTTTATGATATACAAAGGCATTGGGTATAAATTTTGTCTTAAAACCTGCTTTAATAATACGTTGCGATAAGTCGGGATCTTCTCCGGGGTGGATTTTTGAAAAACCTCCTGTGGCTTCAAAAGCTTTTTTTGAAATTCCCATATTAAAACTACGAGGTTCAAACTTTTGAATACTTATAGATTTACCTCTAATTCCACCTGTAGTAAAAAAAGAAGTCATAGAATAATTGATAGCCTTTTGAAGTGGTGTAAAGCTATTGTGCGCTGCATCTGCACCTCCAAAACAATCTGTGAAATTTTTATTGAGAAAACTTAAAACCGAAACAAAATAATGAGGAGGTAATAAACAATCTGAATCTAAAATGATAAAGTAATTCCCTTTAGCATGGCGCATTCCAAAATTTCTAGAATCTCCTGGTCCACTATTTGGTTTACTGAAATACGAAATTTGTAGTGATTCTTTAAATTCATCCACCACGGTTTCTGAAGAAACAGTAGAGCCATCTTCTACAATAACAATCTCAAATTGAGAATTCCCTTCAACATTTAAAAAGCTTTCTAATAATTCTCTTATCTCATCAGGTCGATTATAAACAGGAATAATGAAAGAAAATGATAATTGCATAGCTGTAAAAGTACATAATAAAAAAAGCCACTCCGAAATTGGAGTGGCTTTAAAATTATAAATTAGAAAAAATTACTTTTTAATAACCTTATAAGTACCTGTTTGTCCATTTGAAGAAACCTTCATAATGTATGCACCAACAGATAATTTAGAAACATCTACTTGAGTAGTAGTAGCGTTAACATCAAGGTCAATTACTTTTTGACCTAAAATATTATATAAAGCTACACTTTCAATATTATCAATAGATGTAAGGTTTAATCTATCATTTGCAGGGTTAGGATAGAATGCAAATCCTTCAATAGTATTTGCCTCAACACCTAGATTTTCACAACCTGTAAATGTAATATCAGTAATTCCACCTGTGTTCAATACGAAACAGTAATATGATTGACCTGCAACATAAGGAATACTAGCTTCTGATTGTCCTTCAACACACTGGTTATTCCAGTAAGGAACTAGAGTTAACTCATCTTCAGTTGAAGTTTCATCTGGAGCGGTATAGAATGTTACAGAGTAAATACCTGCTGGACTTACAATTGTTCCAAAAATTTCACCATCTCCAGCTGGAGTAAACTTATACCATACACCATTTGCACCAGTAATATCACAATCAGTAGGGTTACCATCCTCTGTTGTAGCTGCTGGCATTGCAACGGCTTCATCAGTATAAGGACATTCTACTTCATCAAGATCAATTGCGTTAACAATCATATCATTATCTGGTGGGATAAGAGTACAAGACATACTTAATTCAAATGTACCTGTTCCAGTTCCAAATCCATAAACCAGAATATAATAGGTAGAACTACCATCACTAACAAATTCAACTTCAGATTGGAAGTCAGTACAGTTAGGTGAATCATCATTTCCTGCAACACAAGTTAAGTTGTCACAATCTGGTCCAGTAAATACAGATATTTGAGTATCATAATCTGTATTTGTACTACAAGTAGAAAGAAGTACATCTGCAGCAAGTCCAGAAGTATCTGTCCACTTATACCAAACACCAGGTGCATCAGGTGTTCCAGCAGTACAATCATCTACAGCATCAGCTGTAGCTGTAAGAGTATCTCCAATAACAGTGTCACCACAGTTAATAGCTATAGCTCCTTCACAATCGTCATAAGTGATAATTTCAACAGCTATAAATTCTGCAGTCATTAATAGGTCTGGACCTAATCCACCACCTACAGCACAATTGGCGAAAGTATCCCAAGTAGTACATGTTCCGAATCCACCTGCTGGGTTTTGCCATAGTGCGGCAGCATCATTGGTGTCATCTGCACTACTCCAGAAAAATTGTCCTGCAAGAGCAAAGTCCATATTTACAACTACACTTACCCAGTAAGTTGTGTTAGGATTTAATACTGGAGCACCTGTTGGTTCGAGAGTAAATATTGCATCACCATCACCATCTACAGAACCAGGGAAATCCTCTGTATAAACAACAGAACCAGGAATACCTGCATTGTCATCATAAACAGTTAAAGTAACAGAACTGTTTGGATCATCTGGCATACCACCAGCAGTATAACTACCCGTAATTGTTAATGAGCAAAGCTCACCAGCATCAGGTCCAGGTAATACTACATCGTCAACAGCTTCACTATTGAAATCTGGATTATTTGGGAAGCTTTGTGCAGGTACTCCATTACCTGTTGGAGAAACATTCTCATAGGTAATTTCACCACATCCACCACCTCCGAAAGGAATACATTCTCCATCCCAGATATAAACACCATCAAATGCAGGGTCAAAAATTCCCCAGCCACCGTTAAATTGAGCAGTAGGGTTTCCAACAGCAGAAGAAGAAGTTACAACCCAGAATACAGATCCAGTTCCTCCACCATCGGTAACAGATAATTCTACCCAGTACGTAGTTGGAACACCTGCTTGACCTGCAAAGGTAAATGGTGTAAGGTCTAATACAATTTCGTTTACATCGAAACCAAAGTTAGATCCAATGACAACTTGACTTGTTGGCACAATTCCAGCTTCAGAGCCTATAACAGCACCAGGTAATCCTGCTGCATCGTCATAATATATTACATCCACTAGTGCAATTCCACCATTGGCAAAAATACTAGCAGTAATTTGATCTAGTTCAAAATCCTCATCTGCAGCAACAGTTACGTCATTTGCAGTTTGGAAAGCTGATGCTGATGAACAGTTAAGACCGTTCTCGAAAGTAAAGTCATTTGGATTCTCCTCATCACAAGGGCCTCCGCCACCACCTCCGAAAGGAATACATTCTCCATCCCAGATATAAACACCGTCAAATGCAGGGTCAAAAATTCCCCAGCCACCGTTAAATTGAGCAGTAGGGTTTCCAACAGCAGAAGAAGAAGTTACAACCCAGAATACAGATCCAGTTCCTCCACCATCGGTAACAGATAATTCTACCCAGTACGTAGTTGGAACACCTGCTTGACCTGCAAAGGTAAATGGTGTAAGGTCTAATACAATTTCGTTTACATCGAAACCAAAGTTAGATCCAATGACAACTTGACTTGTTGGCACAATTCCAGCTTCAGAGCCTATAACAGCACCAGGTAATCCTGCTGCATCGTCATAATATATTACATCCACTAGTGCAATTCCACCATTGGCAAAAATACTAGCAGTAATTTGATCTAGTTCAAAATCCTCATCTGCAGCAACAGTTACGTCATTTGCAGTTTGGAAAGCTGATGCTGATGAACAGTTAAGACCGTTCTCGAAAGTAAAGTCATTTGGATTCTCCTCATCACAAGGGCCTCCGCCACCACCTCCGAAAGGAATACAAGTTCCATCCCAGATATAAACACCGTCAAATGCAGGGTCAAAAATTCCCCAGCCACCGTTAAATTGAGCAGTAGCATTTCCTTCAGCAGAAGAAGAAGTTACAACCCAGAATACAGATCCAGTTCCTCCACCATCGGTAACAGATAATTCTACCCAGTACGTAGTTGGAACACCTGCTTGACCTGCAAAGGTAAATGGTGTAAGGTCTAATACAATTTCGTTTACATCGAAACCAAAGTTAGATCCAATGACAACTTGACTTGTTGGTACTAAACCTAATTCAGAACCTATAACAGTTCCAGGTAATCCTGCCGCATCGTCATAATATATTACATCTACTAGTGCAATTCCGCCATTGGCAAAAATACTAGCAGTAATTTGATCTAATTCGAAGTCTTCATCTGCAGCAACAGTTACGTCATTTGCAGTTTGGAAAGCTGATGCTGATGAACAGTTAAGACCGTTCTCGAAAGTAAAGTCATTTGGATTCTCTTCAGCACAAGGGCCGCCACCGCCGCCACCGCCGCCAATAGCTGTACAATCTCCACCCCAGATATAAACACCGTCAAATGCAGGGTCAAAAATTCCCCAGCCACCGTTAAATTGAGCAGTAGCATTTCCTTCAGCAGAAGAAGAAGTTACAACCCAGAATACAGATCCAGTTCCTCCACCATCGGTAACAGATAATTCTACCCAGTACGTAGTTGGAACACCTGCTTGACCTGCAAAGGTAAATGGTGTAAGGTCTAATACAATTTCGTTTACATCGAAACCAAAGTTAGATCCAATAACCGCTTGACTTGTTGGTACTAAACCTAATTCAGAACCTATAACAGTTCCAGGTAATCCTCCAGCATTGTCATAATATATAACATCCACTAGTGCAATTCCGCCATTGGCAAAAATACTAGCAGTAATTTGATCTAATTCAAAGTCTTCATCTGCAGCAACAGTTACGTCATTTGCAGTTTGGAAAGCCGAAGCTGATGAACAGTTAAGACCGTTCTCGAAAGTAAAGTCATTAGGGTTTTCCTCAGTACAAGGAGCCATTCTGGTAGAACCATGATTAGCTGGTCCATAATAAACAGGATTGTTAGCTCCTAATGCAGTAATATTACGTTCTGCAGGATTTGAGTTTCGCTTTGGAAGCTCGAATTCCTGAACTCTTTGAAGAACAATAGGATTGTTATCTCCTAAGGCTGTAACATTAAGTTCTGCAGGATTTGAGTTTCGCTTTGGAAGCTTAATATCCTGAACTCTTTGAAGAACAACAGGGTTGTTAGCTCCTAAGGAATACACATTTTGTTCAGCTGGAACCGCATTAATAGTTTGGTTTGAAGCTGTACGATTCTGAAGTTTACCTTGTTTCTTGGTAGAGGTAACTTTTTTTGCTTTAGCAGAAGCTGCTCTAGCTTTAAGTTCAGGTAAAAGGTTTTCAGGAAAATCAACAAGACTCGCATACGAATCTTGATAAGAAACTTGTGTTTTTTCAGCTCCCTGTGTCGCCTTAGTTGGATATTCCAACGTTGGCATACCCACACCATTCTGGCCAAAAGCCACAAAGCATAAGAGCATTGCAATTAATAAAGTAAATTTTTTCATAATTTATATTAATAGATTAGTTAATAAGAGTTAAAAATATTCAAAAAAAAGCGAACTGCAAAAGATTTTTATAACAAGATTTCTTTTTATTTAAAATGCGCATCCTTTTTCGATAAAAAACAAAAAAAAGCAGCTATATAGCTGCTTTTATATTTTTCAAAATAAGTTAAATTACTCCATAAAGCCTTCCATAAGTGCATCACTAACGCCCATATTTGAGAAACCTCCATCGTTATAAAGGTTTTGTAAGGTTACTCTTTTTGTTAAATCACTAAATAGTGAAATGGTATAATTGGCACAATCCATGGCGGTAGCATTTCCTAATGGAGACATTTTTTCTGCATAGGCAATAAATCCATCAAATCCTTTAACACCTTGACCAGCAGTGGTTGGCGTAGGAGATTGGGAAATTGTATTTACTCTTACTTTTTTATCTTTTCCAAAGAAGTATCCAAAACTCCTTGCAATTGATTCTAAGTATGCTTTGTTATCCGCCATGTCGTTATAGTCTGGAAAAACGCGTTGGGCTGCCATATAGGTTAAAGCAACAATACTCCCCCATTCGTTCATAGCATCTTTTTTATACAATACTTGCATAGTTTTATGAAAAGATAAAGCCGAAACATCCCACCCTTTTTGGGTCCAATCGTAATTTTGATCTGTATAATGCTTTCCTTTTCTTACATTAACAGACATCCCAATAGAGTGAAGTACAAAGTCTAACTTTCCTCCTAAAATCTCCATCGCTTTTTCAACTAGATTTTCAAGGTCTTCAAGACTGGTTGCATCTGCTGGAATTATCTCCGAACCTGTTTTTTTGGCTAATTCATTTATTTGACCCATACGCATAGCAATAGGTGCGTTTGTTAATACAATTGCGCCACCTTCTTCATGAACTCTCTCGGCAGTTTTCCAAGCAATAGAGTTTTCGTCTAAGGCACCAAATATAATCCCTCTTTTCCCTTTTAGTAAGTTATAAGCCATAGTTTAGTTGTTTTGTTATTTTGTAAATATACATTAATTCAATAATTGTTTAGCATGCGCTATTGCCGATTCACTAACCGTACTTCCACCAATCATTTGAGCAATTTCTACAATACGTTCTTCTAAAGATAATTCAGTAATTTGCGTGATGGTACTTTCTTCTCCCACTACTTTATACACTTTTTTATGATGATCTCCTTTGGCTGCAATTTGTGGTAAATGGGTGATACTAATGAGCTGTCCTTTTTTACTCATTTGAGACAAAATTAAAGCCATTTTATGAGCGATTTCTCCTGAAACTCCCGTATCAATTTCATCGAAAATAATAGTGGGTAAATTTTTAAAGCTTGCTGTTACTGCTTTTAAAGAAAGCATGACTCTACTTAATTCTCCTCCAGAGGCTATTTTTTGAATAGGCCCTGGTGCAACTCCTTTATTTGCAGTAAAAAGTAATGACAATTCATCTGTTCCGTTCTTTCTAAATTGATCTACTTGCTTCAAGTCGAAAAAGAATTGGGCATTTGGCAAGCCCAAATCTTTTAAATAATACTCTAACTTTTCTTTTAATTTTGGAAAAACATTCTCACGCTCCGTGTGGATTGTTTCTCCCAACTTTTTCAAAGAGGCTTCAAGTTTACTTTTCTTTTGTTTTATTTCTAAAATTCTATCATCAATTGTTTCAAAATCCGATACTTTTAAAGCTAATTCCTCTTCTATTTTTTGTAATTCTTCAACGGAACCCACTTGGTGTTTTTGCTGAAGTCTATATAAATTTTGAAGCGTTTCATTTATCTGTGATAATAACTCAGGTTCTGCTTCCAAATTCTCAACCGAACTCTGCATTTCATCTGCGATGTCTTCTAACTCAATATGAAGAGAATTAATGCGATTCCATAAATCTTCATAAGACTGGCTATACGCCTTTATCTTAGAAAGTTGTAGTCTAATTTCGGTTATAGTAGTTAATGAGCCAATGTTTTCATCTGCAATAAGTTGTGAAGCTTTTAGGAGTACTTCCTGGATTTCTTCAGCATTATTAAGCTTTTCATAGGACTCCTCAAGAGCTACTTGATTTATTATTGAAAGGTTTGCATTTTTTAATTCTTCAAATAAAAATTGATTGTAATCCCATTCTTTTGCTGCGCTATCTTTCGTTTTAATGAACTTCTCAAGAATTTCTGAAACTTCGGAATAGTCCTGCAACGTATTAGTATATTCTCGCAGATTTTTTTCGTTTCCTGCAAGTGTATCAATAATTTCAAGTTGGTATTTTTCTGAAAAAAGACTTTGTGTGTCAAATTGGCTATGGATGTCTATTAAATATGTCCCCAAAGCCTGTACTTGTTGCAATGAAGCAGGGGTGTCATTTACAAATGCTCTGGATTTACCACTGGGAAGAATTTCTCTTCTTAGAAAAGTATGGTCTTCGTAATCCAAATCTATCTTCGAAAAAACACCCTTAAGATTGTAGTGCCCTATATGAAACTCTGCTTCGACAATACATTTTTCTGAAGGATCTCGAACTACTTTTATATCTGCTCTTTTTCCTAAAACTAATGACAATGCGTCCAGTAAAATAGATTTTCCAGCACCTGTTTCACCAGTAACAATAGTTAGTCCCGAGTTAAAATTAACTCGTATATCTTTTATTAAAGCATAATTTTTTATAGAAAGACTGGCTACCAAACATCTAATTTTTAAGATAGTATTAAATACAAAAGAACACCCCTAAAGTAAGAGAGATTTAGAATTAAACCAAGAAAAGAAATTATAATCTTATATTACTCCAGTTACTACGTCTCGTTGGAGCAATTCTATTTAAATTGGTAACCAAAGTATTTATATCAACTTGAGGGCCACCACTAAATATGCTTGTAATTTCATCAGATTTAGCATCAAAGAATGTTCGTAAAAGATAAGAATTTGGCCTACGATCGTTAACACTTTTTAGTTGAGCAATAGCATCGATAATTTTTAGTTTCCCTTCTCGAGTATTACTCTCCATTTTATCTAATCCAAGTCGATGATAGGTATATAAAGCATCTCTATATTCTTGATAGACATTCGAAATAATAGCATCGTTATATCTATAACGTGACTGACTACCGTCTGTAGCTTTCCAACCACTAAAGTTACTTGAAGCAGCATTATTTACTATCTGTTTTGCAATAACAAAAAACTCATCCCCTCCATTGGGTGCAAAAGAGTCTGCATCAAGACCTATTAGGGTATACACGTGATATGCTAATACCGAAACTAAATTAGAATCAAAGGTATTTATATTAAATACAAGTGGTTGAAATTCAGAATATTCAAAATTGAATTGCCTATCATTATAATTATACATAGGCGAATCGTAAGTTGAATTAAAAATGGTTCTAGACGATTGAATCTGCAATGATCCAGAAAAACTAGTAGATTCAAAACTAGAAATAATCAAGGTAAAATTACAATCAATTCGTTCTTGGTTTTTAAAATCCCTATTCGTCCAAGTAGTGTTATTTAAAAAATCTGTAAGTTGATCTTCTAGGGTTCTAAAAACTTGATAATTTGGCTGTCCCGTTTGTTCTGCGTCAATTGTAACAGTAGCATTAAGCTCTTGGGCTTGAATTGCCATTGCACATAATCCACAAAAAAATAAAGTAATAATGTTACGCATCTATGTTTTCTAATATGTATTGTAAAATATCTCTTGCAACTTCTTCTTTTCCTTTAACTGAAAAAGGCGTCACTTTATTGTTTGGCGCTATTAGTGTAATTTTATTGGTATCTGCTCCAAATCCAACTCCCTTATCGTTAAGCGAATTTAATACAATTAAATCTAAATTCTTTTTCTGAAGCTTAGTTTTTGCATTCTCAAGTTCGTTTTCTGTCTCGAGTGCAAAGCCAACCAAAAATTGATTTTTCTTAATTTTTCCTAAGGAAGCTAAAATATCTTCGGTTTTCTCTAACGGTAAATTGAAAGTATCTTCCTTTTTTTTAATTTTTTGCTCCGCAACATTCTTTGGACGATAATCTGCAACGGCAGCACTTAAAATAGCAATGTCTGCATTAGGAAAAACTTTGTGTGCAGCATCGTACATTTCTTTCGCCGAAGTCACTTTTATCAAAGTAATGGTATTGTATTCTATAGTTTGGTGGCTCGGTCCCGAAATTAAAGTTACTTCAGCTCCCATCGAAGCTGCAATATTGGCAAGGGAATAGCCCATTTTTCCGCTGGAATGATTTCCTATAAAACGAACAGGGTCCAATGCTTCATAGGTTGGACCTGCTGTAATCATTACTTTTTTTCCGTATAATGGAAGGTTTTTCAAAATATGGTTTTCAATAAAGGATACTATATCCTCTGGCTCCGCCATACGCCCTTGACCAATTAACCCACTAGCTAATTCCCCATGAGTTGCAGGAATAATTATATTTCCGAAACTTTTTAACTTCTCAAATGTTTTATGAGTAGAAGGGTGTTGATACATATCCAAGTCCATTGCCGGAGCAAAATAGACTGGGCATTTTGCAGAAAGATATGTGGCTACCAATAGGTTGTTACTATTACCCGTTGCCATTTTAGAAAGTGTATTGGCAGTAGCAGGAGCTATTATAAATAAATCTGCCCAAAGGCCTAACTCTACGTGGTTATTCCATTGGGCATTTTCATTTTCTTCGTCTGTAAAAGACGATAAAACTTCATTTTTTGAAAGAGTTGAAAGCGTTAAAGGTGTAACAAATTCTTTAGCCGAAGGTGTCATGACAACTTTCACTTCAGCACCTTTTTTCACTAACAAACGAACTAAAAAAGCGCTTTTATAAGCAGCAATACCAGCAGTTACGCCCAATAGTATTTTTTTACCGCTTAAAATAGACATTTTGTTAGTCTTCTATTGCTTCGTCTGCCGTATTACGGTAGTAGATTTTATCTTCCAACCATTCTTGTACTGCAAGCGCATGTGGTTTTGGAAGTCTTTCGTAAAACTTAGACACTTCAATTTGCTCCTTGTTTTCAAAGATTTCCTCAAGGCTATCGTTGTATGTAGCAAATTCATCTAACTTTTCTAAAAGCTCTTTTTTAATGTCTCCATTTATCTGCCCAGCTCTTTTAGAAATAATTGAAATAGCTTCGTAGATATTTCCAGTCTTCGCATCAAGCAAGTTTTTATCAATAGTGGTCGTATTGATAGGTGCGTCAGAATTTTTTATATCGTTCATAATTTTAAAATATTAGCTTCTATATAAGGATATTCCTTTTTAATTTTCAGTATTATATTGTGAAAGTCTTTTTTCTACATCTAACAAGATTTCATCTGCATCTACTTTTAACTCTCCTTCTTTGTAGTATTTAAAAAAACTTTGATAGTATTTTTTTGTTTGATTTAATCTTTCTTGAACCAAATAAGGCACACTATTTATGGCAAGTAAGTAGGATGCTTCTATTCTTCCATAAAAGGCTTGTTGTCTAAATTTTGAACCTGGATGATCCAAAATAAAATTTTCAAAACTTTCTATGGCTGCTTTGTAATCTGAAATTCTTAAAAATTGATTAGCCGTTTCGTAATCTTTCTTTTCAAGCTTTTCTTTCAGTTCAACAACCATGGCATTGGCATTGGATCGATATTCAGAATTTGGAAATTTATCAACGAATCCCTGAAGCTTTTCCAAAGCAGTATAGGTATCTTTTTGGTCTAATGAATAACGAGGAGATAATTCGTAATAACTCTTTGCCGAACGATACGATGCTATTTCCACACTATCACTTTTAGGATACGAAATTACAAAACGCTCAAATTGATATCCAGAAAGATAAAAGTCTTCAAGGTTGTAAAAAGTGTTAGCATAACGAAACATCAACGGCTCTGCTTGAGGTTTACCTCGATAGGCAGGCACAATTTGCTCCATTAATGCCAATGCCTTTTTATATTTCCCCGCTTTATAAAGGGAATCTGCTGCAGTATATTTTTTTGCAGAATCGTCAGATCTTAACAGCTTTTGGTAGGAGCTACAAGATGATAAAAGGACAGCTGCAAAAATAAATAAAAAGCTCTTTTTCATTGTTTTAAAAAACATCGTGCAAAAGTAGTGAAATTAAAGTGATTACAAAAACAAAATTATTGGACTAAAATACCCTTTCTATAAAGAGTTAACGCTCTTTTCTGAAAAGTTTAACGGACAAATACGTATTTCATTTTAAAAGGATGCCACAAAGGAAGCAATTTTTTTCTGCAAACCCTCGCTAGCACCTACTAGTGGAAGCCTTACCGTGTCATTACAAATGCCTAATTCTTTAAACACTACTTTAATACCCACGGGGTTTCCTTCAGCAAATATGTAGTCGATGGCTGGTGCTATTTTATAATGAATTTTATATGCCTCCGCTACGTTACCTTTCAATCCTAAACGAATCATATCTGAAAATTCCTTCGGAAAGCCTTCTCCAATCACCGAAATCACTCCCGCACCACCTGCTAAAACCATAGGAAGTGCAATCATATCGTCTCCAGAAATGACTAGAAAATCTTTGGGAGTTCCGTCTATCATTCGCATAGCCTGTACTATATCCCCTGCTGCTTCTTTTATGGCAATAATATTTTCAAAATCGTTTGCTAACCGGATAACCGTTTCAGGAAGCATATTACTTGCTGTTCTTCCTGGTACATTGTATAAAATAATAGGCAACGGACTTGCTTTGGAAATTGCCGCAAAATGCTGATAAATCCCTTCTTGAGAGGGTTTATTATACATAGGTGATACTGAAAGAATTGCCATAAAAGCTGAAAGATCTCTCGATTTTAATTCAGAAACAACCGCTTGTGTGTCGTTTCCCCCAACACCTAAAACAAGGGGTAATCTTCCGTTATTGGTTTTAATGACAGTATCGATAACCAGTTGTTTTTCCTCTTTTGTAAGCGTCACACTTTCACCCGTAGTTCCTAACACTACCAAATATTCAATTCCGTTTTCAACTTGAAAGTTAACTATTCGTTTTAACCCTTCCACATCAATACTAAAATCATTATTAAACGGAGTAACAAGTGCTACTCCCGTACCCATAAGTGCTTTCATCTATACTTTATTTAAGAAGGTTAAATATTTTTTTAATTCGGTTGTAAAAGTAGGCAAATCGTTTGTAGAAACCGCAATTAATAAATCGTATAATCGCGGATCTGCATCTTTAAATCCTACCCTAAATTTTGCTTTACTTTCTGAAACCAATAAATCTAAAAATCTGTGTTTTCCATCATACATTCCAACCAATACATCAAAATCTTTATCTAAAAATTCTTGCGCATTTTGATTCTGAATTTCTCCCTTCCAATTAAAATCTTTATTATTTATCTGGTTTTGCTGAAGCGTAGGCAACTTTTTTTTTACTTCCATAAAAGAAAACACCTTTACATCTTTAGGTTGCAAACCAAATATTTTTGAAAAATCATGGAGTTTTTCAAAATCTTGAAAAATCATTTCATCTACCAAAAAACCTAGGGTTTTTAACTTCGTGTTTAACTGTGAAGTATCCCTATTTTGAATATTTCTTTCAGTATGTTTTTGTAAGGCTCTTTTTTTAAAATTTTCAAACATGCTTGGTCTTAAATTCTAAGTAAAAATATAATATTAAAGATTAAAACTCAGGACAATTATTCAACCATTTTCAGGAAATCATCTTCACTAATGATGGCCACTCCCAAGCTTTCGGCTTTTACTTTTTTACTAGGCCCCATATTATCCCCAGCCACCACAAAATTGGTTTTACTAGAAATACTACTCGACACTTTACCGCCATTGTCTTCAATGAGTTTCTTTAATTCGTCTCGTGAAACTTTAGTAAAAACACCAGAAACTACAAAAACATTTCCTTCTAATTTATTGGTTTGATTCGCAAGTTTTTCAGCTGAAATTTCTAACTGAACCCCATAATTTTTTAAACGCTGAATGGTTTCTCTATTTTCTTCGGAAGCAAAAAAAGCAATCACACTTTCTGCAATTCTATCGCCAATTTCGTCTACAGATATTAGTTCTTCAAATGAAGCCACTGCCAAAGCATCAATAGTTTTAAAGTGTTTGGCTAATTTCTTTGCCACTGTTTTCCCAACATAACGAATTCCTAAAGCAAACAACACTCGCTCAAACGGAATTTGTTTTGAAGCTTCAATTCCATTAACCAAATTCTCTGCGCTTTTTTCTGCCATTCGCTCTAACGGAATGACATCTGCTGCTGTTAATTTATATAAATCGGCATAATTTTTAATTAACTCATTCTTCACCAAAAGCGCCACAGTTTCACCACCCAAGCCTTCAATATCCATCGCTTTGCGAGAAATAAAATGCTGAATCCGCCCAATAATCTGTGGCGGACAGCCTTCAAAATTAGGACAATAATGTTGTGCTTCGCCTTCTTTTCGTACCAAGGTTGTTTTACATTCGGGACACTGTGTAATGTATTGTGTGGGTTTGGAATCCGTGGGTCTTTTGCTAAATTCCACCCCTATAATCTTCGGTATAATTTCTCCTCCTTTTTCAACAAAAACAATATCTCCTTCCCTAATATCAAGCTTTTCAATCTGATCTGCATTATGCAACGAAGCTCGCTTTACAATAGTTCCCGCAAGTTCTACAGGCTCCAAGTTTGCCACAGGTGTTATCGCACCCGTACGTCCCACCTGATAGGTAATTTCATTTAAAACTGTTGTTACTTGCTCCGCTTTAAATTTATATGCCATCGCCCAACGCGGCGCTTTTGCAGTATATCCCAGCTCTTCTTGTTGTTGTAAGTTATTTACCTTTACAACCACGCCATCTATTTCATACGGTAAGTCATGGCGGTGTATATCCCAATAATTTATGTATGCTAAAACCTCATCGATACTCTTTGCCAGCTTGGCTTCATTAGGAACTTTAAAACCCCAATCTCGCGCTTTTTGTAAGCCTTCAAATTGTGTGCTGAAAGGAAGTCGGTCTGCTTTTAAACTATAAAGCAAGCACTCTAAAGGACGTTTTGCAACCTCACCACTGTCTTGTAATTTCAAACTTCCGGAAGCCGTGTTACGCGGATTGCGATAGAGTTCTTCTCCCGCCTCGAGTCGTTCTTCGTTCATTTTAGCAAAACCCGCTAGCGGCAAAATAATTTCCCCTCGAATATCGAACGAATCTGGATAATCCCCTTTCAATTGAAGCGGCACCGATTTAATTGTTTTTACATTGGTGGTTACATCATCCCCCTGCACTCCATCCCCACGAGTAACCGCTTTTATAAGTTTTCCATTTTCATAGGTTAAACTCATAGAGGCACCATCGTATTTTAACTCACAAGTATATTCCACAACGCCATCGACCATTTTTTTAATTCGTGTTTCCCAATCTTCCAAATCTTCTTGAGAATAGCTGTTATCCAACGAATACATTCTAAACCGATGCGGAACCGTTTCAAAATTTTTAGTAATCTCACCTCCTACTCGTAAGGTTGGGGAGTTAGCATCGTAAAATTGAGGGTTTTCGGTTTCTAATTTTTGAAGAAGCTTCAGTTTTTGGTCAAACTCAAAGTCTGAAATAGTAGGTGAATCCAAAACATAATAATTATAATTATGTTCTCGTAATTCATCACGAAGTTGAGTGATTTGCTGTTCGATATTCATACAACAAATATAAAATTCCTTCTGTAAAGTTTAATTAGCTAGGATAACAGTTTATAAACAAAAAAAGCCGCCTAAATATGGCGACTTTTTAAAAATATTAAAAACTAAATTATTCTTTAATGAATCGCTTAGTAACTGCTTTACCTTCAGAAATAAATTGAATAAAATACATTCCTGATGCTAATTTTGAAACATCAATTGTTTGACTTGCACTAGGACTCAAAGTCGTGAGAACACTTCCTTTTGTGGTGTATACAATGATAGAATCATAGTTGCCTTCAAGTATATCAATGGTTAAATGTGATTTCGCTGGATTAGGATATACATGAATATTTAATCTAGCATTTTTATTAAATGAAATTAATTTTTGTCTATTATTCTCAACGATTGGTGCAATTGCAGTATCTCCAGTAATGATTACCTGGTCAAACCAGATTTGGTCATTTTTTTGATTCATGTTATTTCGAATTCTAATGTTACTGTTTGCAGTAAAATTATAAGAACCAGAATTTAAAGTAATAACTGCATTTTCGAAAGAATCGTTTCCAAAATCGCTACCGCTAACGTATTGACCCACAACTTGATAAGCACCACCATCTGAATACTCTACAAAGAAATCATCTCCCGATTCTGTTCCGCTAGCATAATACCAGAAATCAATTGTAATTTGACCATTTCCAGACATATCAATATTTGGCGATGTTGCTAATGAACTAGAGGACCCATCTCTTAGTTTAATTGAGTAAAGTCCCTCATAAGAATTTGTAGTACTTTGTCTTGTACAGTCTTTACCACCATCTATCCAACCCTCTAAACCAGTTTCAAAGTAAAAGGCTGCAATCTCTCCATTACCCCCACCCCCATCTATTGTAGTAAAAGATGCATTCGCATTTCCAGATACATTTCCAGCAGCATCTTCCGCATTTACAGCTGCCAAATAACTAGTTAAAGGAGTAAGTCCTGTAACATTAAAAGTGGTGTTAGTAGATGTACCCACAAGAGATCCATCTATAAATACATTATAATGATTAACTCCAACATTATCTGTTGAAGGATTCCAAGATAAGGTAGCTCCAGTAGCAGAAATATTACTAGCCACTAGATTAGTGGGAGTTGTGGGCGCCTCTGTATCTGGCGGTCCAGCTTCAATTTGAAAAACACCAACCACACCTTTTCTTCCACTATTATAATATTCATTAATAAACCAAAAAGTACTATCATCTGATGGATCGACATCAATTTTACTATAATCCCCATATCGAGTCCCAGGAATCTTTCCGTTACCATTTGCAATTAACTCTTCTTGCATGGTCATCACACCAAGAGGATCGGTACTTAGTCTCCCTGTAAAATACGAACTAATATAAACCGTAGAAGGAGTATTAGGGCCAGACATGGAGGTATATCCCATTCCTATATTTCCTTGACCATCCATAGCCAAACTGGCATGCCATGCATGGCGTCCATCGGGAGCCGTATAGGTTCCCTCTTGATATAATGACCAAGGTTGATTATCGCCACTTTGTCTAAATTCATACCAACGAACACCTGCCAATTCTCCAGAAGTTCCATCTGTATCAACAACAAAATTAAATACTGCCGAATTATGTGTTGGAAATTTTCTGAACTGTGCTTGGTTCATTATAGTAGCTTGTAATGCATCCACATTAATGGGTCTTCCACTACCGGGCTGTCTTAAATTCGAAAAACTTCCATTGTCAAAAACACTTATAAATGGAGTGGTATTAATTTGTTGAGCTGCTGAGACACTTGAATTTCCAGGATTATTCCAATCAACATCAATTGTCCATAATTTAATGTGATCAGTCGATACTCCATTCCAAGCATCATCTTGTAAGTAGATTATTGTTGCACCGCCTGCAGCAGGAAGATTATTATCTGTTACATTAAGTGCCTGTGGGCTAAAAAATCCACTGGTTACTAAACCTGGTAAATTAAATCCAATTATCTGTGCGTTGGGACTCCCGTTTAACATAGCACTTCTTTCTAAAGCCCAAACTTTATTAGTTCCACCTGTATTCTCTGTTATATAATATCCATCACTCCAAACCGATAGTTTTTGATAATCTTGAATAGCGGCTATGGTATACACATACCAATTTGACGTTAATGGATTGGATCCATCTGAAACTGCAATTTGAGCCCCTGATCCCAAAAAGGATAACACCCATCTATTCGCAGCATTATCGTAAGAAGCAGTTAGGTCACAACAACCTCCCGATGGAAAAATAGCAGGATTTGGCGCTGTTTGACCTAACAGCTGATTCCCAGATTTATCATAAATTGTAAATCCTGTATTGAATACAACCATTACATGATTAGGGCCTACTGCCAAAGAAGGATCTGTAGGCTGTGAACTAGACGAAAAGGCATCAAAAACAAGACTAGCAGGAGTCATTTTTATAGATTGCTCCATTTCATGCCTGTTTTTCACAAAAAAATCATCTTCTGTTTGAGTAACCCTATTTGTGGATAAAAAGTTTTCAATGGACCTTTTGTCTTTTGCTTCTGTGGTAACATCTTTAAAAGGAATAATATCCTGAGATCTTGAGGCAATAGAAGAAACAAACTCTACAGAAGTTACTTTTCCTTTAAAAAAAGCTTTTGTTTCTTCGTTTTTTTGAGCTTGTGCAACAAAGGTTAATGTCACAAAAGCCATTAAAATAAATGGTTTTAGGTTGAACATACAATTTAGTTAAAGTTAATAATTCCTAAATGTAGTGTTTTTTATGACTTTGAACGCCTAAGTGTTAAAATATTCGATAAAATGTAATTATATTGACTATTTTGTCAATATTTCTAAATTAATTATTAAAGCTTAAATAAGAATTTTTAAGTCCGTTCTGGACTTAACCATTTTGGAATCTTTGGGGCTTTAAACTGTTCCATCTTTTCAAGAAGTATATCGATGGAATCTGAAACCAAAAGCAGTTCATAATTTTTCATTTTTAGAAGCCCTTTTCTCACCATGGTTTCTAACAATTGTAACAAATCGTCATAAAAGTGATTAACATTTAATAGCCCAATGGGTTTGTTGTGTAATCCTAGCTGAAGCCAGGTAAGAATTTCGAAAAGTTCTTCCAGTGTTCCCATACCTCCTGGTAGCGCAATAAAACCATCACTCACTTCTTGCATTTTCAATTTACGATCGTGCATGTTTTGAGTAGTAATTAATTGACTTAAACCTAAATGCACCACTTCTTTTTTCTTCAAAAATTCAGGAATAATTCCAATAACAATACCGTTATTATCTAATACCGATTTTGCCAAAATACCCATAACCCCTATCTTTGCAGCACCATAAACCAGTGTAATTTCGCGACTCGCAAAAGTTTCACCTAATTTTATGGCAGCTTGTGAAATAGCAAGATCGTTACCTTCACTACTACCACAAAAAACACATATTTTATCTAGTTTATTCACCTAAAGTACATTTTATCATTCGGTCTTTTCCAAAGAAATCTTTCTTTAATTCAATATTGATAAAGCTTTCGCTTTCGAGTAATTGAATTACCTCCTCACTAAGATACTCATTTATTTCGAAGAATAGAAAACCCTTAGGATTAAGATAGTTTTTGGCTAACTGAATAATTTTGGAATAAAATAATAATGGGTTGTTGTCTTCAACAAAAAGAGCCGAAGGCGGTTCAAAATCTAGCACATTTTTTTGCATCCTTTCTTTTTCTGAATTCCGAACATACGGCGGATTAGAAACAATAACATCATACTTTTGAGGTAAGTTTTCAGATTTTAAAATGTCTTGTTGAATAAAATTAACCGCTACCTTATTATATAAAGCATTTTCTAAAGCTACTTTTAGAGCATCTTCAGAAATATCAATCGCAGAAACTTCAGCATTGGGTAAATTATTTGCTAACGAAATAGCAATGCATCCAGAGCCCGTGCCGATGTCAAGCAATTGTAATGGAGGTTTCCTGAACATCCCCCTAACCCCCTTCGAAGGGGAAATAGACTCTCTAATTATCCAATCGACCAATTCTTCCGTTTCAGGACGAGGAATGAGTGTTGCAGGTGTTACTTTAAAGTTGAGGCCATAAAATTCAGTGCTGCCTAGTATATATTGTATGGGCTCATGAGTTTGTAATCTTTTAATAACAGATTTAAATTGCTTCTGAATTGCTTCCGAAACTTCATCCTGTTTTTGCAAAACCGTATCTACTTTTGAAAGCTTTAAAAAATTTTCAACCAAAAGAAAAAAGAAAGACTCAACCTCTTCCGATGGGTAAATTCCATCAAGTTTTTCAGTAAAATGAATTTTCAGCGTTTCAATCGTCACAACCTATAAATCTAATAACATATTAACCCCACAAGCAGAATGTCCCGTATCCCCCATAGCACCATCGAGGTAATAGAATCCATATTTTTTGTATAATTTTTGTGCAGCTTCCATATAAGACATGGTTTCCAAATAACATTGTTCGTAACCAAACTCCTTCGCTTTTTTTAAACAAATATCAATCATTTGAGTACCCAAACCTCTTCCCCTAGCTTCATCTAAAAAATACATTTTTTGAAGCTCACACACGTTGCCTTCGTAATTATCCAATTGGGCAATTCCGCCTCCTCCAATAAGTTTTCCGGCTTCTTCCAAAACATAATACGCCGAACGTGATTTTTGGTAGGTTTCATACATACAGTCTAGTGAAGCATCTGCATACGCAGTACCTACTTTGGGCACATTAAAATCTTCCAAAACACTACGGATTATTTTGGCAACTTGCACATTATCTTTAGGTTGAATTGGGCGAATTATAGGAGCGTTCATATCTAATTAATTACTCGTATTTTTGAGCTGTGAAGATACACGAAAAATATATGATGCGTTGCATCGAACTTGCCAAAAATGGGCTGGGAACAACCTATCCCAATCCGTTGGTGGGTAGTGTGATTGTTCATAATAATTCGATTGTTGGCGAAGGCTGGCACCAAAAGGCTGGAGAACCTCATGCAGAGGTGAATGCCATTGCAAATGTAAAGGATACGTCTCTTCTGAAAGATGCTACCATTTATGTAAATCTTGAGCCGTGCAGTCATTTTGGAAAAACACCTCCTTGCTCCGATTTAATCATTGAAAAGGGTATAAAAAAAGTAGTGATTGGTTGCAGCGATCCTAATCCTAAAGTTGCTGGAAAAGGAATTCAAAAATTGAAGGATGCGGGATGCGAAGTGATTGTAAATGTGTGTCAAAAAGAAGCGGAAGCTTTAAATAAACGATTTTTTACTTTTCAGATCAAAAAAAGACCATTCATTATACTAAAGTGGGCTCAAACACAGAATGGTTTTATTGCCCCCAAAGAAAAAAAAGAACAAAAACCTGTATGGATTACCAATGAGTTTTCGAGACAACTTGCGCATAAAATGCGTGCCGAAGAACAAGCCATTTTGGTAGGCACTAATACTGTTTTAGATGATAATCCAAGTTTGACGACGCGAGACTGGAAAGGGAATTCGCCAATACGAATTACACTAGACAGAACATTAAAAATTCCTGAAAATGCTTCCATTTTTGATAGCAACGTAAAAACCATTGTGCTTACTGAAACTGAGAAAGAAAATGATGAGTTATTACTTTATGAAAGAATTCATTTTTCAGAAAATATTGCAAAACAAATTTGTGATGTGTTATACAGACATTCCATTCAAAGTGTGATTGTTGAAGGAGGGGCGAAGACACTTCAAACCTTTATTGATGTAAATCTTTGGGACGAAGCGTTTGTTTTTGAAGGGAATTCAACATTTACTGAAGGCGTTAAAGCACCTTTATTTGAAGGAAAATTGCTTTCAGAAAAAAAAATAAAAAACGACCAATTGTTACACTATAAAAATACAAACACTTGATAGCATTACTGTTAAGTATTCTCGCATCTACTACCATTTTGGTAGTGTTTAAGCTTTTTGAGCGCTTTAAAATTAATAATTTTCAGGCCATTGTTATAAATTATATCGTTGCTGGAACTTTTGGTTTTCTACTACAAGGCGACACCGAAAAAATTACTGTACTTTACCAGTTTTCTTGGTTTTATTACGCACTTGCCTTGGGAAGTTTCTTTATCTCTATCTTCTTTTTAATGGCATTAACTACGCAGAGAAGTGGACTTTCGGTGGTTTCGGTTGCTACAAAAATGAGTGTGGTCATTCCTATTATTTTTGGACTATTGTATTATAAAGAAAGTTTAGGCTTTTTAAAAGGATTTGGAATCTTACTCGCTTTGTTTGCAGTTTATCTTGCATCTATTAAAAATAGACACGGACTTACCATCCAAAAGAAAAACCTCATTTTTCCCCTATTGGTGTTTTTAGGGAGTGGTATTATAGACACGGGTATTAAATTTTTGGAAGAAAGTTTTGTTGCCCCAGAAGATGTTGCCATTTTTTCATCTACCCTATTTTATGCAGCAGGTTCTATTGGAGTGATTGCACTTCTAATTCAAAAGTTAAGGGGTTCTTTAAAGTTTGAGTTAAAAAGTATTGTAGGCGGAATTGCATTAGGAATTCCTAACTTTTTTAGTCTCTATTTTTTGGTAGGTGCGCTACGAAGTGACATTATGGAAAGCTCCGGAATATTTACAGTTAATAATATTGGGATTGTTACTTTTTCAACCCTTTTGGCAATAGTATTATTTAAAGAGAAACTCATTCCTAAAAATTGGTTGGGAATCATATTAGCCATAGTTAGTATTGGCCTAATTGCACTATCAAAAATATGATGGATAAAGACACTTACAAAACTATAAAAAAACCCTCTTCAGAAGTTCTTTTTAAAGATAGAGGGAGTAAGTTTTTTGGGTATGCCTTTCCAGTTTCAACAGAAGAAGATGTTAAAGAACACATCGACACTTTAAAGAAACAGTACCACACGGCACGCCATTGGTGCTATGCTTGGCAATTAGGAAAAAATTACGAGCACTATCGTGCCAATGATGATGGCGAGCCTTCTAACAGTGCAGGAATGCCCATTTATGGACAATTACAATCTTTTGATGTGACAAATACACTAGTGGTGGTTGTACGCTATTTTGGAGGTACAAAATTAGGTGTGGGCGGATTGATTCAAGCGTATAAAACAGCTGCTCAAATGGCGTTGGAAGCTTCAAAAATTGTGGAGCATACAATTGATGATGTTTTTCAGATACAATTTGAATATCCCGAAATGAATACTGTAATGCGCATTATTAAGGAGGAAGACCTAACTATAGTCAATCAAAAATTGGAGTTGAATTGTGAGATTCAAATTGCAGTAAGAAAAAAAGATTCAGAAAAAATATTTGAACTTTTTGAAAACACCTATAAGGTTTCCATTAAAAAAATGGAAGGTTAATTTTCTAATTTTTCAATTAAATAATCGGGGGCTCTTCTAATTTTTTGAGTTGCAGTATCAATAAAAACCAAGGTCGTATTCGCTGTGACAAGCAACTCATTTTTTTCATTAAAAATCTCATAATAAAATTCAATCTTGGCTGTAGGAATATTCTGTAATTCAGTAATTACAGTTATAACATCATCATAACGTGCTGGAAGTCTATAATTTATTTCCAGTTTTGTCACCGGAAGCTGAATATTATTTTCCTCCATCCATTTGTAAGAAAATCCCAACTCCCGTAACCATTCGGTCCTTCCTTGTTCGAGATATTGAGCATAGTTTCCATAGTACACAACCCCCATTTGGTCGGTCTCTCCATAACGCACTCTCATTTTTGTAATCGTTTTTCTCATATTTTCTTCCTTAAAAAGGAACTTTTTTTGTAGCTTTATCGAAGATGTAGTATGGGGAAAAAAAATTAGAAATTCAATACCCTTTCTATTTTTTTTTTCACTTTTTTGTTCACATATTTGCAGTGTTAAGAAAATGTTAGAGGATATTCTTTTTCTCTCGGTTCTTAATCGCAATTTTAACTAACTAAACTTCAAAATAGAAGCCCAATTATGAGTAAAACTGCTGAAACAGTTTGGAGCAATTGTTTGTCCTTTATTGAAGATAATATATCGACACAAGCTTACAAAACATGGTTTGAACCCATTAAAGCAGTAAAACTCAACGACAATGCCTTAAGTATTCAGGTTCCTAGTAAGTTTTTTTATGAGTGGCTGGAAGAGCATTATGTAAAACTGTTAAAAGTAGCGCTTACTAAAGAATTAGGCGCAAAAGCCAAGCTGGTGTATATCATTAAAATGGAAAACACCTATGGCAACAAACAACCTTTTACCGAAAAAATACCGAGTTCCAATCGTAGCCAAATGAAGGATCAAGAGGTGGATGTTCCGTTAAAGAACAAAAGCCCTGAGCTTAAAAACCCATTTGTAATACCTGGAATTAGAAATGTAAAAATAGAATCACAGTTAAATCCTAACTATAGTTTCGACAACTTTCTTGAAGGTGAATCTAACCGTTTGGCGCGTTCTGCAGGGTATGCCGTAGCGAATAAGCCCGGTGGAACCTCTTTCAACCCTTTGTTGATTTTTGGGGGTGTTGGATTAGGAAAAACGCATTTGGCACACGCTATTGGTGTTGAAATAAAAGAAAAATACCCAGAGAAGACTGTTTTATATATTTCTGCTGAAAAGTTTACACAACAATATATTGAGTCGGTTAAAAAGAATAACCGAAACGATTTCATTCATTTTTACCAAATAATGGATGTTCTAATTGTAGATGATATTCAATTACTATCTGGTAAAGCCGGGACGCAAGATGTGTTCTTCCATATTTTTAATCATTTACACCAAAACGGAAAGCAAGTCATTTTAACCAGTGACAAAGCTCCCGTAGATATGATTGACATAGAGCAGCGCCTCTTATCACGATTTAAGTGGGGATTATCTGCAGAGTTAAATCATCCTGATTACGATACTCGTGTTGCTATTATTAAAAACAAGCTATACAGAGACGGCGTAGAAATGCCTGAGGATATTGTAGAGTTTTTGGCTAACAACATTAAAACCAACATTCGTGAATTGGAAGGTGCTATCATTTCATTAATCGCACATTCTTCGTTTAACAAAAGAGAAATCACAATCGATTTAGCGAAAAAGATTGTTGACAATTACGTAAAATACACTAAGCGTGAAGTGTCTATCGATTATATTCAAAAAATAGTGAGTGATTATTTCCAAATGGATGTAGATACGCTTCAGTCCAAAACGAGAAAACGTCATATCGTTCAGGCAAGGCAACTGGCCATGTTCTTTGCGAAAAAATTCACGAAAGCTTCTTTAGCCTCTATTGGTTCACAAATTGGCCAACGAGATCACGCAACTGTATTACACGCTTGCAAAACAGTGGATAACCTTTCTAGTACCGATAAGCAATTCAAAAAATATGTTGACGACCTCAACAAAAAATTAACGTTATAATCTATCCCGCAATTAGCGGGATTTTTTATTTTAAGACCATGAAAACGAAAATTTTAATGGTTTGTTTAGGCAACATTTGTCGATCACCATTAGCTGAAGGCATTTTAAAATCGAAAGTTAACTCTTCGAAAGTATTGGTAGAATCTGCCGGAACTGGTGGTTGGCACGTGGGAGAATTACCCGATAGCCGAAGCATTGAAGTTGCCAAAAAACACGGATTGGACATCACTGACCAACGCGGAAGAAAATTCTCTCCTTATGATTTTGAGTTATACGATCTTATCTATGTGATGGATAATTCAAATTATCGAGATGTCACTAAAATGGCTAAAAATGATTCTGAGCGGCAAAAAGTAAAATTAATTCTCAACGAAATTTTTCCTGGTGAAAATGTGGATGTCCCCGACCCATACTACGGTGGTGATCAAGGATTTGAAAATGTCTATCAAATGCTTGACGAAGCTTGTGAAAAAATTGCTTCAAAACTCTAATTTGTTTATTAAAGGTATTTTAGTACATTTAAGAAAAAATGATTCCTATGAAAAATTATTTACTATTCGTATTCTTTATTGCTTTTGGAGTAACCATTCAAGCACAAGAGGTTAACCTTGATTTGTTTGCTTCTGGCTTTAGTAGCTCACTAGATCTTCAACACGCTGGAGATGAGCGTCTTTTTGTAGTAGAACAAGGTGGCGTAATTAAAATTTTAAATCCAGATGGAACGACGAATGTAACCCCATTTTTAGATATTTCTTCAATCGTTAATTCAGGTGGAGAGCGCGGTCTTTTAGGATTGGCCTTTCATCCAGATTATCAAAATAATGGATATTTCTTTGTACACTATTCAGATAGCTCTGGAGACACCCAGATCTCAAGATTCTCTGTAGATAGTGGAAACCCAGATATAGCTGATTCTGGCTCTGAATTACCAATAATAAATGTTTCTCAACCTCAATCCAATCATAATGGGGGAAGTATCGCTTTTGGACCAGACGGTTATTTATACATCGCCTTAGGTGACGGAGGAGGCGGAAATGATGTTGACAACAACGCACAAAACACCTTACTTCTATTAGGTAAAATGCTGCGAATTGACATAGACAATCCCAGTGGCGGAAATGAATATGGCATACCTGCAGACAATCCCTTTGTGGGGAATCCAGATGTTTTGGATGAAATTTGGGCCATAGGATTAAGAAACCCATTCAGATTTTCTATCGATTTTCCGGATAATAGAATTTGGATTGGAGATGTGGGTCAAAATGCCCGAGAAGAAGTGAATAGTGAAAGTTTAGATGATGGAGGATTAAATTACGGATGGCGCTGCTACGAAGGAAATATAAACACCCCAGGTGTTCCCACAGGAGATTGCCTACCTGCTAGCGAATACACTTTTCCAGTGTACGATTATAATTGGAATGGCGGTGGATCGGTTGTAGGTGGTCGAGTGTATAGAGGATCTATTTATACCGATCTTATGGGTATTTATATTTTTGGAGATATTGATGGCATGTTAGGCACACTGGATGCATCCTACAATTTCATAAATCAATCTAGTGGAAATCCTTCTGGGACTTGGGTTGCTTTTGGTGCAGATGTGGCTGGAGAAATGTATGCCGTAAGTTTAAGCGGAAATATTTATAAAATTTCAGGCGGAACAATTGCATCAACAGATGACTTTACTAACAATTCATTTAAACTATATCCCAACCCTTCAAATGAAGTCATTACTATTCAATCTGAAACAGAATTAATCAACAGCATTCAAATATTTGATTTGAATGGGCGTTTGATTATTTCAGAAAACAAAACATCAAAGCAATCTCAAACCATTGATGTTTCAAAATTTTCAAAAGGTATTTACCTAGTGGAAGTTATTTCAGAAAAAGGGGCTACTACTTTAAAAAAATTGATGATAAAATAATTCAGTTGTGACGCCCCAACTTGGTAATATTTATTTAATTCCTTGCCCTTTGGGCGAAACTCCTCCTTTGGAAGTCTTGCCTCTTTCTGTTAAGAAAGCAGTTGAGCTCATTGATTATTATATTGTTGAAAACGAAAAAGCAGCTAGAAGATTTATAAAAAGTATTGTTCCTAAAAAATCTCAACCAGATTTACATATCGATACTATTAATAAATTTACCGATGAAAATGAAATCCCTAATATGCTTAAGCCCTGTTATGAGGGTCACCATATTGGTGTAATAAGCGACGCAGGTTGTCCTGGAATTGCAGATCCTGGTGCTACCATTGTAGCACAAGCACATATCAAAGGGATTAAAGTTATCCCCTTGGTAGGACCTTCCTCTATTTTAATGGCGATGATGGCAAGCGGATTTAATGGTCAAAATTTTGCCTTTAACGGCTATTTACCCATTGATAAACAAGAACGTAAAAAAGAAATAAAAAGACTCGAAAAGCTTTCGGAAGAACAAAATCAATCGCAATTATTTATTGAAACGCCTTATAGAAACAATCAGCTATTAGAAAGCTTAGTAATTGCTTTACATCCACAAACACAAATCTGCGTGGCTTGCGATATTACACTACCTTCAGAATATATAGTCACACAGACTGCCGATTCTTGGAAAAAAACAAGGGTGGACCTTCATAAAAGACCCACCCTTTTTATTATCCAGAAGTAAGTTGCCTTACATCACTTTTACTTTTTTCTTCGGAATGATAAAGTTGGTATTATATCCCGAGAATTTTCTTAAATAATGACGAATAGAAGTTCCAAAACCATCGCTAAAATCTTCCATTCCTCCACTACGTAAATACTTTTTCACGTTGCCTGGTCCCGCTAAGTGTGCAGCTGCAAGAATACCAGATTCTGTGATTTTTACTCCCCCAATATTTCTTCCAACATAACGCTTAATATCACGGCGTAAAATCCATTTGTTTCTTGCTAAGTTTGCATCAAACGCCTCTTCTTGTAAGCGTGTATCATTCAAGAAAATATCAGAATCTTTAATCCCTATCATATCCAAGGTACCTTTTCCAAACTGGTATTTTCCCATATACCCAAAGGTATTTACAATACTATAGTCCCCACGAGATTCTTTAAAAGCTATGGCTTCTTTAAAACCCACATAGGTTTTTCCCAAAAAAAGTTTGTACTGAGGTGCTGTATGTAATATAACAACCTCATCTTCATTTGGAACATTATAGCACAACACTTCATCCTCTTCAATAAGGTAATTAGAAAAGTCTGCTTCCTTAAATGATGTGAAAGCAATTGTACTTAGCGTAACAATAAAACTTATAAAAACTATTCTTATTAATTTTTGTTTCATTTTATTTGATTTTGAGTAAGAAAATTCTTCCACTTCAATTTCAGCGTGCAAAAGTACGACATTTTACACAAATTTGATTATCAGGCTGTTAAAAAATGTTAAATCGCTTCCGAAAACGATTGAAATTGTATCCTCCTGATTGTCAGATATTAAAATTATCGAAGAAAAATGCCTGTTTTACAAAAAAAAAGCGAAGAAATAAACAAAGTTGTAAACATTTAGCGGTTCACTCCATTCTGTGAAATCCACCTAACATACTCGGCTTTATTAGCATTATGTTGCGCCAAAGTCTTGGCAAATTTATGGTACCCAAAATTTTTCACATTTGCCACAAAATAATAATAGTCATGACTTTCTGGATGTAACACTGCATCTATGGCAGAAATATCGGGCATAGCAATAGGCCCAGGAGGTATGCCTGCATATTTATAGGTATTATAAGGTGAATCTATCTCTAAATCAACATACAACACGCGTTTTATAATTTGGTCAAAGTCGTTTTCGGTTTTCTTTTTGGCATAAATAACCGTGGGGTCTGCTTGTAGCAGCATCCCTACTTTTAATCTGTTTAAATATACCCCAGCTACACGTGGACGCTCATCTATTTTGGCCGTTTCTTTTTGAACTATAGCGGCTAAGGCAATTACCTGATCACGAGACAAACCCAATGCTTTAGCTTTTGCGTTGCGTTCTGGAGTCCAAAAGGCATTGTACTCTTTTAACATTCGATCTCTAAAGTTGGTTGCCGAAGTATTCCAATACACTTCATAGGTGTTTGGGATATACATTCCTAAGGCGTTATCTTCAGAAAAACCTACTTCATTTAAAAATTTTGAATCTTTAAATGCATTCAAAAATGTAAGACTATCTGGCTCCATTTGTCTTGCCAAATGTCCAGCTAGGTTTTCTAATCTTTCTTGATTATTAAATTTTACTTTTATAGGAATATTAGTGCTACGGATGGTATTAATGATATCATTGTTGCTCATTCCCCTTTTTATGATGTAATGACCAGGCTTAATATTGGCGGGATAGCCTTTTCTATTAGCAACAGCTTCAAAGGATATGTCGTCTTTTATTAAGGGTCGAATCTGCTCAAGTACATCACTAAATCTTGCCCCAGTGGGAATGTAGATGTGGGCAACATCATTATTAAACGTTGTGTTTTCAGTAAAAACACTTGTATACACAAAATAGGCAAAGCCAGCCATTACGACTAAACCCAACAATACTGTGGCTAAAACTACTTTTTTAAGATTACTCATGGATTAATTGATACAAAAATTCGTTTTTAAAGTTACCTTCGGAAAAAATCCAATCTTTCTTTTCTCCACTTTTCTGAAAACCTAATTTTTCAAACAGAAGAATACTCTTTTTATTGTTTGAAGTAATATTCGCAAACACTTGATGCACATTTAAATGCGTAAAACAATAGTTCGTGGTAGCATTTATAGCTTCACTAGCAAAGCCTTTTCCTCTATCCTCTTCGGAAGCAATTACAATTCCCAACCCTACTCTGCTGTGTTTTGGTTCAAAATCGAATAAATCAATAAACCCAATTACTTTCTCATCCTCCTTTAAACAAATTACTAATCGCAATTGTTTTACTTCGTAAATATCACGGTGAGCATTTTCTAGATATTGCTTCAACACAAATTTTGAATACGGTGTTGTGGTATTACTCACTTCCCAAACCGATTCGTCGTTCTCCAACTGATACAGGAAATCTAAATCGGATAGTTCCAACGCTCTCAAATAAATATGTTCTCCGTGTAATGTCATTCCCAAACGCCTTTAAATACTTGTACTGCTGGTCCTATGAGTTTTATATTTTTATAGCTCCCTCCTTCTTTCTGAAACTGTACTTCCAAGGTTCCGCCTGGAGTCTCTAAAAAAACAGATGGTGCTATTGTTTTTCCTGTTTCAAACATAGCAATAGCCACTGCCGTCACTCCTGTTCCGCAGGAAAGGGTTTCATCTTCTACACCACGTTCATAGGTTCGCACTTTAAATGTGTTATCTGAAACTTGTTCCACAAAATTAACATTGGCACCCGCTTTTCCGTAGACTTCATTTCGAATGCGTCTTCCTTCTGAAAAAACATCAAAATCACTCACATTTGAAACCAATTGCACGTGGTGCGGTGAACCCGTATTCAAGAACACATAGTCTTTAACAACCGACACTTTTTCAACGTCATTCATTCCTAATGAAATTTTGTCATTTTCTATGGTTGCATGATGCCTGCCGTCTACAGCTTCAAAAGTAGCATCCTCTTTTATGACGCCCAAATACATTGCAAAATGCGTGATACAGCGGCCTCCATTGCCACACATACTGCTTAGGTTTCCGTCGCTGTTGTAATATACCATATTAAAATTTGCTTCAGGATGGTTTTCCAAAAGCAATAACCCATCTGCGCCTATGCCAAATTTTCGGTCACACATAGCCGCAACAAGTTTGGTATTTTTTTTGTTGAAATGTTCCAAACGGTTGTCAATTAACACGAAGTCGTTTCCCGTTCCTTGGTATTTAAAAAATTCTAATGGCATAGAAAGCAAAGGTATAAAAACCACCGGCTAATTGGAATGCAAAATCTGTGTTAAATACACGTTAATTAGGAAACATGTTAACAATACAATCGTCTTTTATAAGTTAATTTTAGTGTATTAATTAAAATGAAATCTATTATGAAACAAACTATGCGTTTATTCTTAGTAGCCATCGTAGCGGGAGCTACTACACTTGGCGGATATAAGTTATTCGTCGAAAAAAATGAAACAATGGCAGTTACCACTGTTTCTGAAACCCCTAATTTTATTCCTACAAACTTTACTGCTAATACTGCGTTACCTTCGGGTGTCGATTTTACCGATGCAGCTAATAAAACAGTGCACGCGGTGGTTCATGTTAAAAATACAACCATAAGTACCCAACCTAGAAATATGCGAGATTACTTTTTTGGTGGCGGTAGCGCCAGAGAAATGGTTGGTACTGGAAGCGGTGTGATTATTAGCCCAGATGGATATATCATCACTAATAACCACGTAATTGATAACTCCACACAACTAGAAGTTACTTTAAACAATAATAAAACCTACGAAGCAAAACTCATTGGTACAGATCCAAAAACAGATATTGCTTTAATTAAGATTGAAGCGAGTGAAGAGCTTCCCTTTGTTCCTTTTGCCGACTCAAATAATGTTAAAATTGGAGAATGGGTATTAGCGGTTGGAAATCCTTTTAATTTAACCTCAACGGTCACTGCCGGAATTGTAAGTGCAAAAGCACGTGATCTAAATGAATTTGACAGTAACCCACAATCGTTTATACAAACCGATGCCGCGGTAAACAGAGGAAATAGTGGCGGTGCTTTAGTGAATACCGAAGGACAACTCATTGGAATTAATACTGCCATCACAAGTGAAACAGGATCTTATGTGGGCTATTCTTTTGCAGTGCCTTCCAACACAGCCCGTAAGGTGATTGAAGACATCATGGAGTTTGGAAATGTACAACGAGGTATTCTAGGAATTCAAGGAGGAAGTTTAAATTCCAAAAGAGCTGAAGCCTTAGGCATCAATGAAACAGAAGGTGTCTATGTTGCTGGCATTGAAAAAGGGAGTGGTGCCGATAAAGGCGGAATTAAAGAAGGCGACATCATTAAAAAACTTGATAATTACAAGATTGCGAAATTTTCAGATTTAGCTGGCTATTTAGGGTCTAAACGCCCTAACGATGTGGTGGATGTGACCGTCCTTAGAAATGGAAATCAAAAAGTAATTCCTGTCACTTTAGTGAAATTGGAGGTTTACGAAATTGACGATTTAGGACTGGAAGTGAAAAACGCCACAGAAGCAGAATTAAACCTTAGAGGACTTAAAAATGGGGTCAAGGTAAACCGTGCGCTTACCAACGATATGGCACGTTACAATCTTGAAGGCATCATTATTACCCAGATAAATGATCAAGATGTGAAAGACATAGACGATGTGAAAAAGATTATGAATCGTCGCAACTATAACGAACCTATTAAAATGACATTTGTGAATCTGAAAGGCGAATTAAACTCATTTATTTTCAGATAAAAAGAAGTTCCTTTACTTGTAAAGAGCCTGTTGAAGAATGTTTTCGGCAGGCTTTTTTATTTTGTTAAATATCTTTTCCGAAAACGTTTTAGTTGTGTACTTTTGCAAAAATTTTCAACCCCTTTAAAAACATACCCTTATGAGTTTTGATGAAGTTTATGAAAAAGAACTTTCTTTCCAGACCGACCGCCGCAAGGCAAGTGTTCAATTTATTAATATTGTAAGTGACCTTTGGTACGATAAATCTATCGAATTGGTGCTTTTTCGCAATCAATTAATAGATAGAAACGTTTCAGAAATTTTAAACCTACACGAATACGCCGTAGAGTTTGTACAAAAGCCTATTTCCATTTTTGACAGCGTAGAAATTGCAGAAGCCATCAAAACACTAGACCTCCCTCCTGCTAAATTGGATATTGGTAAACTTACCTACGAATACCATCTTGAAGACAACCAATATCAAGATGCCTTAGCATTTGTGAGTGCCAAACTAAAAGGTGCTAAAGAACAAAAAAATATCGTTCCTAAAGATGTGGTTTTATACGGATTTGGACGAATTGGACGATTATTAGCTCGCGAATTAATGACTCGTACAGGTAAGGGAAGCCAAATGCGTTTACGTGCTGTTGTAACTCGTGATAAAGCCGATAAAACCATTTTAGAAAAAAGAGCTTCTTTATTACAGTACGATTCGGTTCACGGAGATTTCCCAGGAACGGTAAGTATTGACGAAGAAAATAATGCCTTGGTGATCAACGGGACAACCGTTCATATGATTTCTGCCAATGCCCCTGAAGATATTGATTACACGCAATACGGAATTGAAGATGCTTTGGTCATAGACAACACAGGTGCCTTTAGAGACGATGTAGCTTTAGGCCGTCATTTACAATCCAAAGGGGTTTCCAAAGTATTGTTTACAGCGCCTGGAAAGAATATTCCTAATATCGTTCACGGAGTAAATCACTTAGAATATAATCCTAAAAAAGTGGATATTTTCTCTGCGGCTTCTTGTACTACCAACGCCATTACCCCTGTGTTAAAAGCGGTTGAAGATAGTTTTGGTGTGGTAAAAGGACATCTTGAAACCATTCACGCCTACACCAACGACCAAAATTTGGTAGATAATATGCATAAAAAATACCGACGTGGACGTGCTGCTGCGTTGAATATGGTGATTACCGAAACCGGTGCGGGAAGTGCCGTGAGTAAAGCATTGCCGTCGTTTGCTGGAAAGCTAACTTCTAATGCCATTCGAGTACCCGTACCTAACGGATCTTTAGCCATTCTAAATTTAGAATTGGAAACTCCAACTTCTAAAGACGGTATCAACGCCATTATGAAGAAATACGCCTTGGAAGGGGATTTGGTTGAGCAAATAAAATATTCTTTAAATAACGAATTGGTATCGAGCGATATTATTGGTTCTTCGGCACCATCGATATACGATAGTAACGCTACGATTGTTACCGAAGACGGTAAAAATGTAGTGCTCTATGTTTGGTACGATAACGAATATGGCTACAGTCATCAAGTGATTCGTTTGGCGAAGTATATTGCTGAAGTAAGACGTTATACGTATTATTAATTGATTGTCATTCCGAGCAAAGCGAGGAATCTCATCAACAAAACAAAACCCCATCCTTGGATGGGGTTTCTTTTTATCCTTCCACGAGTTCTTTTAGTTTTAGTAATGCCTTTGGCCACGTTTCGGTGAAATAGGATTCATGACCTTCAAAGGCATCCATTTCTATGGTAACGGTTGTAAGTCCGTTCTTTTCCTCCAAAGAATAATTTTCGAGACATCCTGCCCAACTTTCCACATCCGGACCTTCTAGAATTTCTTTGTCACCCTGTAACATTCCTATATGTTTAATGGATACAAACGTATTTGGGGTGTTTTTTACAATTTCAGAAATCATACCCATCTTTTCACCATGTTCTCCTTCGCCTATAAAGTACATTTTGGAACCCTCTTTCCAGGAGCCTTCAAAAGTAGAAGTGGGATTAAAAACAGTGGTCCATTGCTCATACGTTTTTTTATTAGAAATCCCGAGCATAGTGTCAAACACTTTCGAAGCTGGTGCTTTGATAACTTGAGAAAGTTGTAATTTTTTCATCACTAGTTTGCTTTTTTCAAAGCCATTTTTCCACCTAAATATGCCATGGGGATATACGCCAACACTAAATCGGTTACGTTATACCACATTGGTGCAGGTAGCATAAAGACAGCAGCTATCCCACCTAATAGGAAAAAGACACCCAAGCCAAGGGCAAATTTCATTTTGTGGTTTAATGCAATCTTAGCTACTACAAAAGCGCCTGCCATGGTACCTAGTGCATGGGCTAAAAAGGGTACAATAAAATGTTTTGCTTCAAATAGGTGCATGGTAGCGGCGAGCGTCTCCATAGTGGAGTTATCTAGCCCTTCTGGGTTGGGTATCAAAGAAGGGCCTAATTGAATAATCCCCATATTTACTATACTCCCCACCACAATACCAGCTACAACGGCTAGAATATTTCGTACGATTGGATTCATAATGTATTGGTTTTTAGTTGTGTACTAAAGGTAAGAAATTATCTATAAGTTTACATCTTTTCACTTTCAAAGATATCCTAGTATAAAATGTAAAGACTTCTATTGCCTTTGAATAAAATATTCATATAGTTGATTAACAGTATGTTATGAAATAAATACTAAAACCTAACCCATAAGGTTAGGTGCTAATATTATAAGTATGGGTAGTTTCGGTATATATATTTCCTAGTGGAAATATAATTTTTAAAACTCACTATAATATATAGCATGAAAACACTACTCATCTTTTTGTTCATTCTTCTACTCCCCACTTTATTTTTTGCTCAAGTTGGTATTGGAACCACTAACCCCAATGCTACACTTGACATATCTGCGTCCAACATTGCTACCCCTTCAAATGAAGATGGTATTTTAATTCCACGTGTGGATGAATTTCCAGCTTCAAACCCTGGTGCGACACAGGATGGAATGCTTCTTTTTATAACAGGAAATGGCACACCAAGTAAAGGTTTTTATTATTGGGACAATTCAGTTACCAATTGGGTAGCTGTGGCTTCACAAGTGGATGTAGATTTTTATGAAGAAGGCACCACAACGGCTCCAGATGACATAAATGATGATATTTTTCATTTGGGTAATATCGCTATTGGCAAAAATACAGCCGACTATAAACTTGATATAACAGATTCAGAAAATAGACCATTGAATATTCTTCAAACGGGAACCTTTACAACAATTTCAGAAATTGCTCGACTTGAAAGTACTGCCAGTAATAACAATGCTAAAAAAGGGTTAGACATTTATTTGAATACAACGGGTAGTGGTAATCAAATAGGGGTTTATTCAGAATTAGTTCCTACCGGTACTGCATCTCAAACAATACTTGATGGTCGAATTAATGGAAGTGCTGGAGGTGTATTAACAGGTGTTTTTACTACACTAAGCAACTCGAACAATTATACACAATACAACCAATATAATTTTAATAGTGGAAGTGGTACGGGAGATCATTTTGGAGTGGTTAACAATATGGTAGCCTTTGGTGATGGTGATATTTTTGGCACCGAAAATCGTGTATTTAATGATGGAAATGGTAACTTTTACGGTACAAAAAACGAATTATCTGGCGATGGATCTGGCGTGCGCTATGCTACTCATAATTTTGTAGAGGGAGCTAGCAATGCCAATATTTATGGAAACTATACCTTACTTTCAAATACTGGGAACGGAATTCATTACGGAAGTGCTAATTTTTTAAATGGAACGGGAGGGAATTCGCATTATGGGTATTATACCAGACTTCAAGGGGCAGGTTTAGGAACTCAATATGGATTATATAGTGAAATTTCTAACACTGGAAACTCGGCACATTATGGAAGCTATAGCACATTATCAGGCACTGGTTCAGGAACTCATTATGGAAACTGGACAAGATTAGAAGGTGCTGGCACAGGAATACAAATAGGTAATAGAGTTGCTATTTCAAATTCTGGAAATAATACTCACTATGGTGAGTTTATCCTTCTTGATGGTACTGGCAACGGCACACATAATGGGACTGAGATTCGACTTTCAGGTTCTGGAAGTGGAGCTCAATTAGGAACTATTAATACGATAAATAATAGCGGAAATGGGTTACATTATGGTAGCTACAATGTTTTAAATGGAACTGGAACAGGCACTCACTATGGAAATTGGGCAAGATTAACAGGTTCGGGAACAGGGTTTCAAATTGGAGATAATATAAATATTGATAATTCAGGAAATAGTAATCATTGGGGAGAATATATTGTTTTAGATGGAAGTGGTTCAGGTGGGCATTACGGATCCGAAATTATATTATCAAATGTAGGAAGTGGTGATCAAATAGGTTATAAAGCTAATATTTTCAATTCAGGTAATGGAGATCATATAGGCTTAGATACTAACTTTTCGGGCACAGGAAATGGTCCTCAGTATGGAGTTAAAAATTATTTTTTTAACAACGGTAGTTCTAATCCACAATATGGTTTTTTTAATGAGATTTATAGTCAAGGAGATGGGTATCATTATGGACTATATTCTAATATTTCAAATAATGGTAATGGTAATAAGTATGGAGTATATTCACAAATTGGAGGTAGTGGAAGTGGAGCTAAATATGGTTCTTACAACACTATTTTAAACTCTGCTGGTGGTACTCATTATGGTATTTATTCAGATGTCTTAAAAGCAGGAAGCTATGCTGGATATTTTTTGGGAAATGTTTCTATTGGAACCACAACAGCTAACAATTATATCTTGCCAGCTTCAAGAGGTACCAACGGACAAGTTATGCAAACAGATGGCAGCGGCAATGTTACCTGGACGAACGACCCCTCCCCTTCCTATTGGACACGCTCTGGAGCGGTTTTAAATCTTACTAACGCTGGAGACGATATTACCTTTACCAATGACCAAACTAGTATTACCTTTCCTGCTTCAGTGGGAACTCCTGCACCTATGATTTATATGTTTTCAGGTGGGACTTCCAATGCCAATAAAATGGTGCTTGCCCATTCTACTACCTATAGTTCTTACGGACTATCGTATAACGATGCCGATGATTCCTTTCAGTTTTTAAGTGCCGGAACCAACGTGCTCGAAGTTGATTTAACAGGCTCCCCTATTCTTACTGTAAATGGCGTGACGCAAAGCGAAGAAATCGCCGTAGGGATTGCTGTTCCTTCCCACGACATCACCATAAAGCAATCGGGTTCTACAGAAGCAAGCAGCGGCGGTCTTGGGTTAATTAGTCCTTTTAACACCAATAATTGGAAGGTATATCACTCGGGTTCGCATCTTTCTTTTGCTGAAAACGGCGTGCGAAGAGCCTATGTGGAAGCTGCCACAGGAAACTATGTTATTACTTCAGATAAACGACTGAAAAAAAATATTGAAGCCCATAAAACGGTGCTTAATGATGTTAATAAATTAGACGTATATAAATATCATTATAGGGATCAAAATTTAGCCGAATCGAAATCTATTGGTTTTATGGCGCAAGAGGTTCAGAAAATATTTCCAGATGCGGTAAAACAAAATGAAGAAGGTTACTTAGGAATTAATTACGATTATTTTTCAGTGTTAGCCATTAAGTCAATTCAAGAGCAACAAGAACTGATTAAAATGCAAGACGATAGAATTTCAAAACTTGAAAATGAAATGCAAGAAATGAAACAGCTGCTCCTTAAGCAATAGCCTTAAATCTTTTTTTATTAATTTAGGGTAACCAACTACCCTAAAAAATGATGCATTTTCAGTTTATAGGTGGCTTCAGAAACAGCCTATTCTTCTTGGTTTTAAGTGTCTCGGCGCTTTCATTTTCACAAGAAAACCAAGAGCGTGTAGCACAAGCCCTTCAGAAGTTTGAAACTACCGAAAACCCCAACGAAGGGATTAAAGACTTACTGAAACTACAAAATATTGTTTCCCAAACTCCCGATTCTCTTCAAGGGTTATACTATTTAAATCTAGGGATAGCCTATGGACAACTCAATCAAGCAGATTCATCCTTTATATATCTTGATACCGCCGAAAAAATTGCCAAAACTTCACAATCCACCCACTTATTGGCGATGATTAACAACACACGGGGATTAGTCTTTATGGGAAAAGCAGAATACGAAGCCTCCTTAGCTGCCTATCAAGAAGTAATGAAGCTCGCCGAAGGAAAAAATGACCCCAAACTTGACGATGTATTGAGCAAAACCTACGGAAATTTGGGCGGTGTGTACTATCAGCTTGGGCAAATGGACAAGGCCTTAGAAACCACAAAAAAATGTTTAGCCCTTTCCGAAAAAATTCAAGACACGACAGACATGGCGTTAAATCATTTGCGCTTAGCTATGGTGTATAACGATTTGGACCAACTGGATGAAGGGATTTCGCATTTAAATGATGCACGGCGTTTTTTCAATAACCTCAACAATACTACCATGCTGGTGTATGCCGAAAATAGCTTGGGTAAAATTTTTGAAAAAAAGGGGCAGTTTGATGATGCCTTTACCCACTACAATGCAGCTCATGAATTTGCGGCTACTGTGGGTGAACAAGAGGAATATGTGTTAACCCTTTTAGCGATGGGAAATGTAAGTCTTAAGCAATCTAAAATTGCTGCTGCAGAAGGCTATGCACAAGAGGCTTTGGCATTTTCAAAAGAAAGAGGATTTGCTGATAGCGAAAAAGGAGCTTACGATTTACTGTATCAACTCTCCCTTTCAAAAAATAATATTAAACAAGCCTTAGCCTTTAGAAATGCGTACATACAATTAACCGATTCGCTTAATAGCGTCGAAGTAAAAGAACGTGTGGCTGCATTGGAAACCCAATACGAAACGGCCAAAAAGGAAAAAGAAATCCAGAAACTCACTTTTGAAAGTCAGTTAAAGGACGCCAATTTAGCCGAGGCAAGAAACGCACAAATAGCTTTGCTTACAGGGGCTGCCGCCATTATTTTAATCTTGGTGGTATTTTTTACCGCTCGGTATAAAAAGGAAAAAGCCGAACGCGAAGCACAGGCATTGCAGGTAGAAGCCCTCCAAAAACGCTTTATGGAATTACATAGTAGTCCTTCGGAACTATCGGTAGATTTGAATATGGAAGAGCTAAACAAAAAACTACACACACCCCTCACTGAACGTGAATTTGAAACCTTGAAATTATGCGTTGCTGGGAAAACCAATACCGATATCGCAAAACAACTTTTTATTACCATAAGCACGGTAAAATACCATCTTAGAAATGCCTATAGTAAGTTGGGTGTAAGTAATAGAAAAGAAGCCTTTCAGTTTATGCTACGGTCTGTGTAGTTTACTACTGCTATTGTTAGCATTATATAATTCAACACCTTTCAAAAAAAAAATTATATCTTTGACAAACCGCGCATAGAACTCCCCAGTTTTATAGTTTAATATAACATGAACCTAAAGAAATTTCTACTTTCGGAATTTTTAGGAGGTATACCTGTTTATGTGTGGTTACTTACACTTGTATTGATTATAATCAATATAGTTTTAAGCGTGATTGCCTCATGATTGCATAGAGAAACAATTAGTATAGCCCTAAAAATATTTCTTTAACACACTCTCCAAGGTCTCCTTTTGGTAGGTAGTGTCTTTATTTTCTACTCTAGTGCATTAATACGCTCATGAAACTCCAGCGTTGGGTCTAATCTTTATGAGTTTTAATAAAAAAATGCTCTAAAAGTCATATTACTTGCTTTAAAAGTCATTTTCTATTACTTCTTAAACTAAATAACTTAGCTTTAAAACTACTTATGTTGCTTTAAACATTACAATAACTTACTTTTAAAACTACTCAACTTACCTTTAAAACTACATAACTTATTTTTAAGACAACTTAATTAACCATTTAAACAAGTTTATTGACTGATAGGGTAAGGTGGGTTGGGTTTGGGGTTGGGGTAAAATTATGTATCTAATTAATACTAATAACCCGCAATTTTTTAGAAATGCTGTTGTAAAGGTTTTACTTTGTTAATGCCTTAACAATTCGTTCTTCATTTATTACTATATCTCGGAATAATACATGAGGAAATTCCTGATATTTTGATATTTTAAATGTTTCGAAAATTTTAGACATTTTCAAAATGGACTATCAGACTATTTATTTTATCTTCTAAAGTACTACCCTTAAGATTTGGAATATTAAGTCCTTTTTCACAAAGTTCATTTAGAGTTTTTTTCTTTTCAGTAAGTGTAATTCCTTGTTTGTAAATTTCATTTGATAATAAATCATTAAAGGAGATTCCTTCTTTAATGATTTCTTCTATTTTTTGAGATAGAGTTAATTTTCTATCAATATTATGCTCCTTAGCAATTTGATTAATTATAGGTTCTCTCAATAACTTTAAAGTTCTTCTATAAAACTTTTCTGCAACTTCTTTTTTTCGAACTTTTCTTAAAAGCCTTACCATTTCATCAGCTACATATAAAGTATTTTCCTTTTTTGAAAAAAATATGACTCCAATATTTTTTAAGTTGTTAATTACGTCTTGAATATCTACTTTTTTAATTGGTAAAATTGAGTAATTAATTAGTTTAACATCTTCCTGAGATAAGCCCAGTTGTTTTGATAGAGTTAATATTATTGTTAATTCATCGGATGTTATTTTAGGTTCTCTATTATTTTCAAAATCATTAGTATAAGCTGTCGTTAAACAAGCTTTGTAAATTCGGAAATCTCTTTTTCTTGATTCACTTAATTCTGATTTTTCATTTTCTAATTCAGTATTAAGTAACTTGATTTTATGCTTTAAATTTTTGATTTCGGAATCATATAGCCTTGAAAACCAATCTTGTTTCATCATACAATTTCCATCTCTAATAATGATGTCAATTAAAATGTCAAGTTGAGAATTTGCTTCTTGAAATTCGCAATTTATATATTCAGTAAACTCATTTGAAACTAAATTAAAAATGTTTGATATATTTTGGCTATCAACTGATTTAAGTCCTTTATCAGATTGGCTTAATATTTTTTCAATTTCCTTTCCATTTTTTGGGTTTTTGGAAATGATATTGTCAATTATTTTTATGAAAGAATTCTTCTCTAATGAACCGAGTTTGTCTAATATATTTTCTAATTTCATATGTTTTACTTTTTTCTCGCTTGCTTTTTTAACTTGCTAATAATTAGTTTATAAAATAGAGAGTAATAATTTTCGACATCAAAAATCAAACGAAATTTATAAATAAAAAGTAATTAAACAATACGGGTTTCCACGTATTTACAACTCCCACCCCGCTCTATAGTCACGTTTTACTTAAGAGTGGTTTTTTAATTGTTAGTTATTTTTATTCGTCCCATTTTAATAGTACATCTGCTATACTTTGGTGTGCTTTTGTTGCCAGTAGCGCAGCAAACTCCGTATCCTCTAGCGGGTCTTTTTGTGTTTTTAAAAGGTTCCATAAATTTACAAACCCTACTAATCCAGCTTCATCATATATAGTAGCTGCTGCACTATGCCATCTACATTGGTACCATCCATAGTTATTGGGGTATTGCTCTCCTATTAACTTATAATTGGTTTCCAATTGCTGCAAGGAGGTAAACTGTAAATCACTTTTGTTTGTAGATGAGACAACCATTTCTGGAAAAATTGTTAACGCAGGTAGTAATTCGGGCTCTCTTTCGGCTATATATGTATGCAATAAAATGTTAGAAAATAATTCTCCCATCCAGCTGCGTTGCATCTTAAGCCCTCCTTGGATGTGGAATGCATGTCCTAATTCATGGATGGCCAATAAATCGAAAAAGCCTCGCATGGTCAAGGAATTATTTGCAGAATAGGTGGAAGAAATTTGTGCTGCAAGCGCAGAAGGTAATTGGTCTAATGGTGGAATAAAACTCTTCCAAAAATCATTGTCTTCTGCAGCTACAATTAATGTTTTAGTATCATCATAATGTGGCATACCATACACAGGAAAGTAGGTGTACTTACTCCAATCTGTAGGAGACAAAACGAGTAAGATTACTGTAGGTTCATAATCTATAAGCGATTTGTAAAACAACGAGACATTATCACAACGCCTAGCCATTGTTTCGGCTATTTCTTTAGCGCCATGACTATAGTAGGTTTCTGTTTTAAATCCTTCTAAACGGTTAAGGTCATCATAGGATTGCGCTAACCCTTTAAATCCCGATAAAAATAACACAGTAGCTACTATTACAATCAAGGAAGCTTGTTTACTAAACATTACAACTAGTTTCATTTGCTTCTATATTTAGATTTTGGTTAATAAGAATGCATATAAATCATAAAAATTACAACTCCCACCCCGCTCTATAGTCACGTTTTACCCAACGGTTGGCCTCTTCCCAATTGGTTACTTTCATATTAGCACCATCCCATAAAATGTTTTTACGTCCTGGGTAGTTATACGGATCCCAATCCCCTGCTTTTTTGCCTTCTTTAAAGGTTTTGTATTGGTAGGCTTTAATAGCAAGATTCCCCATAAGTACAGCTTCGGTTAAGGGTCCGCCATAGGAGAATGGCGAAGATGTTTTTTTGTTTCCACTTAAAATAGCTTCTACCCATTCTCCTTGGTGGGTGGTAGTAACTCTAGGCAAGGTAGGTTGTGGTGGTAAAAAGTGATGCATACGCTCACTAGGTAATAGGCGTGGGTTACCCGAGTAGGTATCGGTCACCATAATGCCATCGCTTCCGTGAAAAATACTTCCACCGCCATTTCCGCCTGGGATTTCGCCATCGGCTAATTCTTCGGGTAAATCGGGCATAATTCCGCCATCGTACCAATTTAAGGAAAGGTTGCCGTGCTTTTCGGTATTAAATTTTAAGCGCACCACAGAAGACGGCGGACAGGCTTCACTATAATCGGCTTCCACAAAATCCCCCGACCAAATCGTGGTACAGCTGGCCTCAGCTTCGTAAGGGAATCCAAGCCCTAAGGCTTTAAAGGGTGTTTCCATAATATGGCATCCCATATCACCCATAGCCCCTGTTCCAAAGTCCCAAAAGCCACGCCATTTAAACGGCAAATAGTTTTCGTTATACGGACGCATCTTGGCAGGACCTAACCATAAATCCCAATCTAAGGTTTCGGGAATGGGATGGCCTTCAGTAATATGCTTAAAGCCTTGTGGCCACACAGGACGGTTGGTCCAGCAATCCACTCGGTGTACTTTTCCAATCACGCCACCATTTATCCATTCTTGTGCCAAACGTATTCCATCGCTCGATGCTCCCTGGTTACCCATTTGGGTGACGATGCCTTGCTCGTTGGCAACGTTTGCCATCATTCGGGCTTCGTAGATATTATGCGTTAGTGGCTTTTCGACATAGGCGTGTTTTCCTGCCTTCATAAATGGAATGGCAATAGTCGCATGGGTATGATCTGGTGTTGCCACCATGACCGCGTCGATATCTTTTATATGGTTGTCGTATAATTTTCTGAAATCACGATACTTTTTAGCATTGGGATGTGCATTGTAACTATTGGCAGCACGCACATCGTCCACATCGCACAGTGCCACAAACTTTACTTTTCCGGTTTCAAATAATTCGTTCACCACACCACCACCACGGCCTCCCACGCCTACGGCACCAATGTATAAAGTATCGCTAGGCGCAATGTGGTTTCCACCCAAAACAAAACTGGGTACAATAGTAAAAGCGGCACTTGCCGCAGCAGATTTTTTAATAAAGGAACGACGCTTCATAGTTGCAATAGTTTGGTTTACTTTATAAAGATAGTAAAAGATTTGAAAGAAAGTTTCTATCTTCCCACTATGAAAATAGTGCAAGCCACGATTGAAAATTTAGAAGATTTAGCTCCCTTATTTGATAGATACCGAGTGTTTTATAAGCAGCCTTCAGACATAGAAAAAGCTACCGCTTTTTTGAAAGAACGATTTCTGAAAAACGACTCGGTTATTTTTATGGCTTTTGAAGGTACTTCGGCATTAGGATTTACACAGTTGTATCCTAGTTTTTCTTCGGTATCTATGCAACGGACTTATATTCTGAATGATTTATTTGTTTCTTCAGAAGCACGTGGAAAAGGGATTGGTGAAGCTATAATGAATAAAGCTAAAGCATTTGCTATTTCTGAAAACGCCAAAGGACTCACCTTAGAAACCGATATCCAAAATCCTGCGCAAAAGTTGTATGAACGATTAGGGTGGAAAAAAGACACCGAAGTTTTTCACTATACTTGGAAGGTATAAGAGGAGTATTTTCCCTATTTTTGAGGTTTAAATTATAGCACCATGGATCACTTAACAAAACTTGAAGAGCTACTTGACCAATCCAATCAGGATATTAAAAACGGAAAGTACGAGGAGGCTACCAACAAGCTTGAAGAAATTATAAGCATTGACCCTAACTTTGGAAAAGCCTACAATCATATGGGATATCTGTATGAAGTAAAATTTAAAGACTACGAAAAAGGGGAAACATTATATAAATTGTGTTTAGAGAAATCTCCTTTGTATCCTAGTGTGTATTATAACTATGCTGTGCTACTCTCCACATTGGGTAAATATGATGAGTTAAAAGAATTGTTAGACCAAGCTATGAATGTTCCTGGGATTACAAAATCTACTATTTACAATGAATACGCCATTATGTATGAGCAGCAGGGAAAGCTTGATGAAGCCATTGAACATTATCGAAAAGCTGGATTAAACACACTGGATAAAGGAGTGTTGGACAGAGCGAAGACTTCTATTGAACGTTGTAAATCTAAAAAAGAATTATTTTAAATGATGCGAATTGACATCATTACCGTACTTCCAGAATTAATACAAAGCCCTTTTGACGCTTCCATCTTAAAAAGAGCCATGGATAAAGGATTGGTGGAAGTTCATTTTCACAATTTACGGGATTATGCCACCAACAAATACAAGCAAGTGGACGATTATCAGTTTGGGGGCGGTGCTGGGATGGTGATGATGATAGAGCCAATTGATAAATGTATTTCGGGCTTAAAGGCTGAAAGAGACTACGACGAAGTCATCTATATGACCCCAGACGGCGAAACCCTCAACCAAGGCATTGCAAATGAGCTTTCTCTAAAGGGAAATATGATTATCCTTTGCGGGCATTACAAAGGTGTAGACCAAAGGGTTCGTGACCATTTTATTACACGGGAGATTTCGGTGGGGGATTATGTACTAAGTGGTGGTGAATTGGCTGCCGCTATTTTATGTGATACTATTATAAGACTTATTCCTGGAGTGTTGAGTAATGAAACCAGTGCCTTGACCGATTCTTTTCAAGACGATTTATTAGCTCCTCCTATTTACACTCGCCCTGCCGAATACAATGGTTGGAAAGTTCCAGAAATTCTGCTTAGTGGTCATACTGCAAAAATTGATGAATGGCGCGAGGCACAATCATTAAAAAGAACGGAGGAAAAAAGACCCGATTTACTTAATAAATAATCCTTATTTCAACTTCATTTTAAACTATCATAAACCCTAGTTTTAACTAGAGTTTATAATTACCTTTATACTAATCAAATATGAAGTTGAACCTAATAAATAAAAAATCATGAGCACATTAAATAAAATAGGATTAGACACCCAAAAAAGTGAAGAACTTTCAGAATTGCTAAGTGACTTATTATCGAATTACACCGTTTTTTATCAAAATGTAAGAGGATACCACTGGAATGTAAAGGGAGAAAAGTTTTTCGAATTACATTTAAAATTTGAAGAATTGTACAACGACCTTATCTTAAAAATAGATGAAATAGCCGAACGTATTTTAACATTAGGCTATGCGCCCAATCACAAGTATTCAGATTATTTAAAAACATCGACTATTAAAGAAACAAACGAAGTAAATGATGGTTTTAAAGCCGTGGGAAATATTTTAAATTCGATTCAAGAGTTACTTATTAAGCAACGAGTTATTTTAGATTTGTCTTCTGAAATTAATGACGAAGGCACCAATTCTATGATGAGTGATTACATAAGAGAACAAGAGAAGCTAGTTTGGATGTATTCTGCCTTTTTAAACAAATAAAAAACAGCGTTTAAAGTTGTGAGAAGTGTAAAAATGTGTATTTTTGCACCCACTTAATCCAACCTCTGGCGATGTACGTGAATGTTGTTTTAATCTTAACCATTTTGAAATTAAAATTATGGAATCGTTAATTAAATTTGTTCAAGACGAATTTGTAACTAAAAAAGAATTCCCAGCATTCTCTGCTGGAGACACCATTACTGTTTACTACGAGATTCGTGAAGGTGAAAAAACAAGAACTCAGTTCTTTAAAGGTGTGGTAATCCAAGTAAAAGGAACAGGACTTACAAAGACCTTTACTATTAGAAAAATGTCTGGAACGGTAGGTGTAGAACGTATATTCCCTATCAATTTACCAACGCTTCAAAAAATTGAAGTAAACAAAAAAGGTAGCGTGCGTAGAAAACGTATTTACTACTTTAGAGGTCTTACTGGTAAAAAAGCAAGAATTAAAGAAAACAAATACTAAGTTTTCTATAAATAACATTCTAAAAACGGCTCTATATAAAGGAGCCGTTTTTTTATTGACAATTGTTAATAACCCAAGTTGATAACGTGTTATTATTTAACGGGTTGTAAAATTTGCAAAATTAAAATCTTGTACTACATTAGCAATATCAAAACGGTTACACAATCGTGGAGATACCATAAAGTAACGTTCTTTATATATCTTTTTTAATTGCTTAAAACACAAAACCTCATTGAGACTTCTGTGTATAGATTAAAAAAGAACGAGTGGAATTTCTTTACTGTCAGGTTGGTTTCTAATCAATGTAATGTAAAAAAAGTAACACTCATTTGAACCTAGTCACAGCTGCAGGGGTATAATAAACCTGCCTCGAGTCGTAAAGACTGGTTGGTAACGGTTCGGTTCACAAGAAGCCATGTCAAAGTAGCAATACAATGATATGGCTTTTCTTGTTTTTAGCCAGTTTTCGCTATACTTCTTACTATCCTTTTTCTTGAAACCTTGCTTTGTAAATTGTATATTTGCAAGCCTTTTAATATTTAGGAAGAAACTTTTACAAAACAGAAACCTATGACAAAATTAGCCAAGATAATTTATACCAAAACAGACGAAGCCCCATTTTTAGCAACACATTCTTTGCTACCCATTATTAAGGCTTTTACAAAATCTTCAAATATAGATGTAGAAACAAGAGATATATCTTTGGCTGGTAGAATCATTGCAAACTTTCCTGAATATTTAACCGAAGATCAGCGGGTAAATGACGCCTTGAGTGAATTAGGTGAATTGGCAAAAAAGCCTGAGGCAAATATTATTAAACTTCCCAATATTAGTGCTTCCATTCCACAACTCTTAGAGGCTATTTCAGAATTACAAAGTAAAGGATATGCCTTACCCAATTATCCTGAAGAACCTAATACAGAAGAAGAGAAAAAAGTAAAAGCTAAATACGATAAAATTAAAGGAAGTGCTGTAAACCCCGTTCTTCGCGAAGGAAATAGCGATCGTAGAGCTCCTCTTGCAGTGAAAAATTATGCTAAGAAAAACCCGCATAGCATGGGTGCTTGGAGTGGTAATTCAAAAACCCATGTCTCAACCATGAGCAGTGGCGATTTTTGTCACAATGAAAAATCTGTCACAATTAATAATGCGGGAAGTGTCAAGATTATTTTAAATGATAATGCGGCTAATGAGATTGTTTTAAAAGAATCTGTACCCGTTTTAGAAGGTGAAATTATCGATGCCACTGTCATGGAAAAAAAGGCTTTGCTTTCTTTCCTTTCTGAACAAGTTAAAGATGCAAAAGATAAAGGTGTGTTATTTTCATTGCATATGAAAGCCACGATGATGAAAGTAAGCGACCCTATTATTTTTGGACATGCTGTAGAGGTTTTCTTTTCAGAATTATTTAAAAAACACCAAACTTCTTTTGAAGAGATAGGAGTTGATGTCCGTAACGGTTTTGGAGATTTAACAAGTAAGCTTGGTGAACTTTCTTCAGAAAAAAGAGCTGAGGTTGAAAACGATATTGAAAAGATATTAAATCAGGGTCCAGACTTAGCGATGGTAAATAGTGACAAAGGCATCACCAATTTACACGTCCCTAGTGATGTTATTATCGATGCTTCGATGCCAGCTATGATTCGTAATTCGGGACAAATGTGGGATAAAAATGGTAAAACACAAGATACAAAAGCAGTCATTCCAGATAGTAGTTATGCTTCGGTATATGCTGCCACCATTGATTTCTGTAAAAAGAATGGCGCATTTGACCCAACAACCATGGGAACTGTACCTAATGTTGGTTTAATGGCGCAAAAAGCTGAAGAATACGGCTCACACGATAAAACGTTTGAAATTCCAAAAACTGGAACTGTAAAGGTTGTTGACCAAAACGGTACAACTTTAATAGAGCATAACGTTTCGCAAGGCGATATCTGGCGTATGTGTCAAGTAAAAGATGCGCCTATCCAAGATTGGGTGAAGTTAGCTATTAGCAGAGCGAAGGCTACAAAATGGCCAACTGTTTTCTGGTTAGACGAAGCCCGTGCCCACGATGCACAAATTATTAAGAAAGTAAACACGTACTTAAAAAATTACGACACTTCTGGTTTAGATATTAAAATTCTTTCCCCTGAAAAAGCAACTGAATTTACTTTGGCGAGAGTGAAACGTGGAGAAAATACTATTTCTGTTACTGGAAATGTACTTCGTGATTACCTAACGGATCTTTTCCCTATTTTGGAATTAGGTACTAGTGCAAAAATGTTATCTATTGTTCCTTTAATGAATGGTGGCGGACTGTTTGAAACAGGTGCTGGAGGTTCTGCTCCAAAGCACGTAGAGCAATTTGTGGAAGAAGGGCATTTACGATGGGATTCTCTAGGTGAATTTTTAGCCTTAGCGGTTTCGTTGGAACATTTAGGAGAAACCTTTAATAACCCTAAAGCATTAATACTTTCGGGAACCTTAGATAAAGCTACTGAAAAGTTACTCGAAAATGGAAAATCTCCATCTCGAAAAGTAAATGAATTGGATAATAGAGGAAGCCATTTTTATTTGGCTATGTTTTGGGCTGAAGCACTTGCCAATCAAGACAAAGATGAAGAACTAAAAACATATTTTACTCCCATTGCATCAAAATTAAAAGCAAACGAAGCTATTATTGTTGATGAGTTAAATGCAGCACAAGGTCAACCAGTTACAATTGGAGGATATTACTTTCCAAATGAAACCTTGGTGAATAAAGAAATGAGAGCGAGTTCCACTTTAAATTCAATTTTAGGGTGATTTAAAAAACATAAATGATTGTTAAAAAAAGTGCTTTAGTCTAAAGCACTTTTTTTAATTGAAGGCAATCCACTACTTTTGAAAGAAACTCAAATTGCCTTGAAAAAAACTCTTTTCTTCCTTTGTTTTCTTTTCAGTATTTATAGCTACAGCCAACAAAAATTTACAATTAGCGGAACCTTATTAGAAGAAGCCACAGGGGAAACCCTTATTGGTGTTAATGTGTTAATTCCTGAGCTACAAACAGGTACTATTACTAACGAATATGGCTTTTACTCAATTACGCTCCCAGAAGGAAATTACGAAGTTCTTTTTAGTAGTTTAGGCTTTGCAACACAAACCGAAACTATTTCCCTCGACAAAAACATTTCCTTAAACATTTCCCTAAAAACCGACACCGAACAACTCGACGAAGTGGTCATCACGGCAGATGTAGAGCGTGCCAATATTAAAGCCCCTCAAATGAGTGTGAATACACTTACAGCGGGCACAATAAAGAGTATTCCCGTGGTTTTAGGTGAGGCAGATGTTATAAAATCGTTATTGCTACTTCCAGGTGTTAGTAATGCTGGCGAAGGTTCTTCAGGGTTTAATGTTCGCGGTGGTGCTGTGGATCAAAATCTTATTCTGTTGGATGAAGCCACTATTTTTAACTCTTCGCATTTGTTTGGGTTTTTCTCTGTGTTTAATCCGGATGCCATAAAAGACGTAAAATTATTTAAAGGCAGTATTCCTGCTCGATATGGCGGGAGAGTGTCTTCGGTACTTGAAATTTTTCAAAAAGAAGGAAACAGTAAAGAATTAAAGTTTAATGGTGGGATTGGCGCAGTATCAAGTAGATTGCTGGCGGAAGGTCCCATTGTGAAAGACAAATCGGCTTTTTTAGTGGGCGGAAGAGCTTCCTATGCACATTTATTTCTTCCTTTATTTGATATTAATAACAGTGCTTATTTCTATGATTTAAACACTAAGCTGAATTACCGAATCAATGAAAATAACAATATTTTTCTTTCGGGATATTTTGGGAGAGACCTCTTTAGCATTAATGATAGCTTTGTAAATGTGTATGGAAACGCATTGGTCAACTTTCGATGGAATCACATCTTTTCAGATAAATTATTCTCTAATGTCTCTTTAATTTATTCAGATTACTACTATGGCTTAGAGCTTGATTTTGTAGGGTTTGAATGGAATTCTGGTATTCAAAATTTTAATTTAAAATATGACTTAAAACATTACTTGACTGATAAACTTCAAATAAATTACGGATTAAACAACATATACTATAGTTTTAATCCGGGTGAAATTAAACCCAACGGACCAGACTCTGGTATTGTCGAGGATCAACTCATCAAAAAATACGCAAACGAATCGGCTGTATATATTGATGTTGAACAAGATTTAACTAGTAAATTGAGCGTTCAATACGGTGTAAGATTAAGTCATTTTATTCGTTTTGGGCAAGAGGAAATCAATGTATATGCAGATAACAATCCTGTTGTTTTTGACCCATTCACGCTAATCTATGAAAAAGCCGAACCCATAGAAACCGTTCCATCCTCACGTAGTGATCAATTAGAATCCTACACCAATTTTGAACCGCGCATTGCTGCTGCATATGCTTTTAACGATGACCTTTCCATAAAAGCGAGTTATACTAGACTCTCACAGTATTTACATTTACTTTCCAATACAAGTTCTCCTACACCACTCGATGTATGGACGCCCAGCGGACCTTACGTTAAGCCGCAGCTTTTAGATCAATATGCCTTCGGGGTTTTTAAAAATTTACGTAATCGAGATTTTACCATTGAAGCCGAAGTGTATTATAAAGACGTACAGAATAGAATTGATTATATTGATGGCGCCGATTTAATAGCGAATGATGCCATTGAGCAAGTGATTTTAAACGGTGAGGCACGTGCCTACGGATTAGAATTATTGTTACGAAAAAATACAGGTAAACTTCAAGGTTGGGTTTCATACACGCTTTCAAAATCAGAGCAACGCACGCCACCGAGAAACGAAAATGAAACTGGAATCAATAATGGAGAATGGTACAACACCCCTTACGATAAACCTCATGATATTTCAATCTATGGAAATTATGAATTGAACAAAAAGTGGAGTTTCAACTCAAATTTTGTTTTTCAAACAGGTAGACCTACCAATTATCCAATAGGGCAATTTGTATTTCAGGATATTGTAGTTCCTTATTATGGATTCAGAAATGTTGAAAGACTTCCAAGCTACCACAGGATAGACCTTTCCGCAATATACACTCCTACAAAAAAGAAAAATAGAAATTGGAGTGGTGAATGGGTTTTTAGTATTTATAATGTGTATAATAGAAGAAATGCAGCTTCTATTAATTTCAGACAAAATGAAGATACTGGAGCAAATGAAGCCGTGAGAACTTCAATTTTTGGGATTGTTCCATCGGTTACCTATAATTTTAAGTTTTAAGATATGGCAAGATATTTTTATTTATTAACCTTAGTCGTCATACTCTTTTCATCATGTGAAGATGTTATTGAAGTAGATGTACCCATTGATGAGCCGAGATTGGTTTTGGATGGGCTTATAAGGGTCGACACCACCCAAGAATTTGTAGATGTAAATATAAAAATCACCAAAACCAATGCTTTTTTTGAAGCCATTGATATAGTTTCAGATGTAGAAAGTATTTATATCTATTACGGTGTTGAAAATGAATACGGCGAGCTTATAGGAGGTTTTTATTCCAATTTAGCTGAGGTAGAACCTGGTAGTGGTGTGTATGAGCCAGACCCTACTTTTACGTCAGATCAGCGCATTCGTACAAATTATATTGAAAACGAAACTGCTTTTTGGTTAATTTTAGATTATGAAGACCGCAGGTATGCTGCAAAAACCTATTATGCAACTTCAGTAGCGATTGAGTCTTTAGAACAAGGTGACGGTACATTGTTTGGTGACGATGAAATCGAAATTGTAATTGCATTTACAGATGAACCTGAAAAAGAAAATTTTTATGTATTTGATTTTGATTTCGGAAATTTCATCACTTCAGAAGATACTTTTTATGAAGACCAACCCTTTAGTTTTTCGTACTTTTATGACGTAGGATTAACTGAAGGAGACGAAGTTACTGTGAGTATTTTAGGTGCTAATGAAGATTTTTATAATTATATGAATCTATTACTTGAACAAAGTGAAGGTGGTTTTGGCCCTTTTCAAACACCGGTGGCAACTGTGAGAGGAAATATTTTTGATGTAACAGGTATCGATAACATTAATCAATTTGATAATGTGGGAGAACCCGATAATTTCCCATTAGGATATTTTGCGGTTGTCCAATCCTTTAAAAGGAGTATAATTATTGAGTAATAGATGAGTTTTAAAAAAACTACAGAAGAGGATTCCAGATATAATCATTTAGAGAAAATGACTATACATGAATTGTTATCTCACATAAATGCTGAAGATAAAACAGTTCCTCTTGCCGTAGAAAAAGCACTTCCGCAAATTGAAAAACTCACTCAAAGAATAGTTGAAAAATTAAATCTAGGCGGAAGGTTATTTTATCTTGGCGCTGGTACCAGTGGACGATTAGGAATTGTAGATGCTAGCGAATGCCCTCCAACCTTTGGTGTTCCGCATGAGTTGGTCATTGGATTAATTGCAGGTGGAGATAATGCTATTAGAAAAGCCGTTGAGTTTGCTGAAGATTCTACAACTCAGGGTTGGGAGGATTTAAAAAAATACAATATTTCTGAAAAAGATGTGGTAGTGGGAATAGCTGCTTCAGGAACAACCCCTTATGTTATTGGTGCATTAGAGCAATGTAACAAACATCATATTTATACCGGATGCATCGCTTGCAATGAAGATAGTCCTCTTGCAAATACAGCACGTTTTCCTATTGTTGTGGTGGTAGGTCCAGAATTTGTAACAGGAAGTACACGAATGAAAGCTGGCACAGCTCAAAAATTAGTGCTAAATATGCTTTCTACAGCCACTATGATTCAATTAGGAAAGGTGAAAGGAAATAAAATGGTCGATATGCAATTGAGTAATAATAAATTGGTCGATCGCGGAACTCGAATGGTGATGGAAGCTTTAGATATAAAAGAAGATGAAGCAGAGTATTTATTAAAAAAACACGGAAGTGTTAGAAATGCCATTAAAGCTTATAATGAAAGAACCTAATCAAAAATATACCAATAAAAAACTATTAGTTCAGGGAATAAAAAGAATGGCACTTTCCATTCCTTTGTTAGTTTTAACAACTTATATCTTAACGTTTGCCTTTTTGAATAAAGAAACGATTCCTTTATACGTTTTCCTTCCTTTGGGAATCATATTTATGGGGATAACTATTTATTTAATCTTTAATGGATTAAAAAGAATACTTGCTGCAGTATTTGACAAATAATACAATTACATCTGAAAACATAGTATAAAAAAACCCCATCAAATAAATGATGGGGTTTTTAAAAGAAGGCGGCGACCTACTTTTCCACATTGCTGCAGTATCATCGGCGCAATCGGGCTTAACTTCCCTGTTCGGAATGGTAAGGG
>JAXMNU010000002.1:0-588205 GCA_034670265.1 Flavobacteriaceae bacterium
TCACAACAAAAAGCCCTCAAAAAAATCTCAGGTATTCTACTTAGTCTAGTTTAATTTTCGTCTGAAAATAATTCATCTTAATGAACCATCTTCTACGCTGTCAATTTCAATATATCAATGAACTCTTACTAGATAGATGTGATGGAATTGAACCATCTATTAAATCACCAAATCATCTTTTTTCAACCTCATACCTCCCCCTTAAGCGGCTGCAAATATACAACTGCTTTTTTCAATTAACCAAAACTATTATTAAAAAAATTCAACCTTTTTTATCAACAGTTTATAAACACTTGAATGCTTGAAGGTTGAGTGATTTTTTTCAAAAAGCGGAACTACCAATTTACGATATTTCATAAAAGTGTGCAAGTTTATTTTACGGAATTATTCCAATGAGAAGTTAATTCTAAATAATCAATATCAAAAGCTGGTTTTTGCCTAACTAATAGACCGGACTGAAAAGAACGTTCTAAAATGTCTTCAATTAAATAATCCTCCTTTACTTCATAGGGTAGATATTCTTCTTTTAATGAAATATCAAACAGACTTGCAGTCGTGTTATACCAAAAGGCCCTCCATCCTGTCCTGAGTTCTTTAACCAAATCAAATGCTGTTCTTCCTGTTTGTCGATGGATAAGCTTTACAAGTATTTGCCCTTCTGTGCGGGTTAGTTTTTTTAGCTCTTCAGAAAATTCTTCTTCTATGTATTTCTGAATGCGTTTTGTGTACTTCCTTTTTAATCTTTTACTTTCAATGGTGTTTAGCCTTTCGGTCATTACAGTTAATCTTTCCGAAGCCAACTTTGCAAAAGGGTATACTTTTCTTGTTTTTCTTCTAAGGATTAAATAACGTCTTCTATCTTCTTTAGAATTAAATTGTAACTTATTTAATAAGACTACTTCTTCCAAGTCAATAAATTCCCTTGGGATAGTATCTCCTTCAATGATATAATAGTACACCTCAGAAGTATCACTTTTTACTTCATTATAAGAAATAGTATCCTGCCCAAACAGGCAATTGGATATTACTATTGTTAATATAAAAACTATGTGTTTCAAAAAAGATATTTTTAAATGCAATTGTCTTTCTTCTAAAATCGTTCCAAAAATAACAAATTGACGTGGGAAGGTTATTAATTAATTCCTAATTTTGAATGCAATTAAAAATACCAATATGGCAAAATCAATTTTGAATAAAAAATCGCTTACTTTTTTAGAAAAATATCTTAATAATGCATCTCCAACTGGGTACGAATGGGATGGGCAAAAAATGTGGATGGAATATTTAAAACCCTATGTAGATGAATTTATTACAGACACCTATGGCACTGCTGTAGCCGTAATTAACCCAAAAGCTAAGTATAAAGTTGTAATTGAAGGGCATGCCGATGAAATTTCGTGGTATGTAAACTACATTAGTGACAATGGTCTTATCTATGTTATACGTAATGGAGGTAGTGACCATCAAATTGCACCATCTAAAGTAGTAAATATCCATACTAAGGGTGGAATTTTAAAAGGAGTTTTTGGTTGGCCAGCAATTCATACCAGAAACAAATCGAAAGAAGAACCCCCAAAGCCTGAAAATATCTTTATTGATATTGGTGCAAATGACAAAAAAGAAGTTGAGGAAATGGGTGTCCATGTAGGCTGTGTGATTACCTACCCCGATGAATTTCACATTTTAAACAAAGATAAATTTGTATGCCGAGCTTTAGATAATAGGATGGGTGGATTTATGATTGCTGAAGTAGCTCGCCTACTTCACGAAAATAAAAAGAAACTACCTTTTGGACTCTATATTACTAATTCTGTTCAAGAGGAAATTGGGTTACGTGGAGCTCAAATGATTACGGAACGGATAAAGCCAAATGTAGCTATTGTCACCGATGTAACTCACGATACAACAACCCCAATGATTGATAAAAAGAAGCAAGGACACGCAAAAATTGGAGAAGGTCCTGTAATTGCTTATGCACCAGCAGTGCAGCAAAAACTTCGGGATTTAATTATAGATGCTGCTGAAAAAAATAAAATACCTTTTCAGAGGGCTGCACTTTCTAGAGCCACAGGAACAGATACCGATGCATTTGCCTATAGTAATGGCGGTGTTGCAAGTGCGCTCATTTCATTGCCCCTACGATATATGCACACCACCGTTGAGATGGTCCATAGAGAGGATGTAGAAAATGTGATTAAACTTATTTATGAGTCCTTACTCAATTTAAAAGACGGAGAAACTTTTAGTTATTTCGATTAAATAAATACCGAAAGGGGAGCCAATGGCTCCCCTTTTTTTATCTTTAACCCAAAGATTCCGTAAATGCTTTTTAATTCTTTTGATTTTGGCTTCTTCCTAGTCATTGCCTATTGCATTTACTGGGCTATTTGGGTTAAAAGACTGAAAGCACAAAACCTCTTTATTTTAGCTGCGAGTTATTTTTTTTACGCCTTCTGGGATTGGCGGTTTTTACTACTTATTATTGCCAGTTCTTTAGTTGATTATTTTGCTGGACGCTACATTGAAAAAACTCAAAGTATTTCAAAAAAGAAAATACTTCTGTGGTCAAGTATTGTCTGGAATTTAGGGGTATTATTTCTATTTAAATATTTCAACTTCTTTATTGAAAGTTTTGAAACCTTATTTACTATTAAAGCCTCTTCGGGTTATAACTTTTGGAATGTTGCTATCCCCGTAGGATTAAGCTTTTACACTTTCCAAACAATGAGCTACACCATTGATGTCTACAAAAAGAAAATTACACCTACCAAAAACTTACTTCATTTCCTTTGCTTTGTAAGTTTCTTTCCTCAATTGGTTGCGGGACCCATTGAAAAAGCTAAAGATTTAATTCCGCAGTTTGCAAAAAAAAGAGTTTTCAATCTTCAGCAGTCCAAAGAAGGTTTACGGCAAATCCTATGGGGGTTATTTAAAAAAATTATTATTGCCGAAAAGTTGGGTTTGGCTGTGGATATGGTGTACAATCAACCAGCCGATTATAACTTTATTACCCTTCTCTTTGCAGGTTTTTTGTTTTTCTTTCAACTATATTGTGATTTTTCAGGATACACCGACATTGCCATTGGTACGGCTAAATTATTCGGATTTAAACTCAGTAAAAACTTTAACCTCCCCTATTTGGCGAGGAGTATTTCAGAATTTTGGCAACGATGGCACATCACACTCACGCGATGGTTTACCGATTATTGCTACATTCCGTTTGTTTCTTCTTTCAGAACAAGTTCGGCGATTAGTGCCATCGGAGTTATATTAACAATGACGTTAGTTGGTTTTTGGCACGGAGCCAATTGGACGTTTTTATTATTTGGACTTATTAATGGAGTGATAATGGTTATTGAACGATTACCTATATTCTCAAAAAAAGAAACCCTCGAGAGTAAATTATTTTCAGCACCGCGGATAATTTCACTAATCTATATGACTTCAGCGTACACGCTACTTTCCCTCATATTTAGAGCACAGAATTACGAACAAATGAGTGTCATTTTTAGCCGAATATTTGGTTTTGCTTGGGATGGAGCGTTTACCACTCTTATTGGTTGGAAACTGGGTTATTTAGCGTTTTTGATAGTTGTTGAACTTTACTTTAAAGCCAAGGATTACCCTTTTCAACATTTTGAAAAATGGGCGCCAAGACCCTTTCGTTGGGCTGCATACTATGTCCTTATATTTATAATTATTCGGTATGCCGAACCTAAAGAGGCCTTTATTTATTTTCAGTTTTAATGCAGCGTAAGTTTCTAACATATAGCCTTTTATTTTTTATTCCAATAGTATTGGCCTATGTGGGAATAGAATGGGCTACAAATAAAATTCCTTCAACGTATTCAGTAAATCAAAAATATATTGAAAAGGAAAGTCAGAATATAGAGTCCCTTGTTTTAGGCTCTTCACATTTAATGAATGCTATAAATGCTGAATGGCTTCAATCTCCAACGTTAAATTTAGCCTCTGGAAATCAACTCTTAGACACCGATTTTAAGCTATTTCTAGGAATGAATAAAAAGCTCCCTGCATTAAAGAATGTAGTTTTAGAGGTTTCTTATAGTCATTTTGAAATCCAGCCTAACGGAAAGGACTTCTGGAAGAACAGCCTCTATCTCAAATATTATGATGTGAATTGCTTTGAACGAACAACCTATTTTAAAGACAAATTTATTTACCTTTCTAACCCTACTTTCTTTTCTGAAAGAATTAAAGAATATTATATAGATAAAAAGCATACACCAAGAATCAATTCTTTTGGTTTTAATAAAAATGATGAATTTGGTAGATTTAAAAATTTGAATTATAAAAAGGATAAAATTGATTCCCTATTTCGCTTCAGAATAAATACGGAACCTAACTTAAAACTTTTTGAAGCGAACGTTACAACTCTTTTTGAACTTCTTGATTCATTAAAAAAACAAAACAAAAATGTTGTGATTTCTACTACACCTATGTATGTAAGCTTTCTTAAAAAAAGAAACTCTGAAATTTTAAACAGAAGGGACAGTCTTTTTAATGTGATTCAAAAAAAATATCCTGAAGTAAAATTCCTAACTACCGAAACAGACACCATTCATTATTCGCTGAAGAACTTTTGGAATCACAGTCATTTAAATCCTAGTGGTGCTAAAATTTTCACCAAACAATTAGATTCTATTATAGCAACGTTTAGGTAGTTTTATCCTTCAGTTTTGCAAAATATTTTTTTGCTTCTTCTATCACTTTAGGGGCTAAAATAATGGTGGATAACATCGTTGGGATAGCCATCAACGCAAAAAACGTATCAATAAGATTGAGCATGGTACTTAAGGTGGTTGTCGCACCTAAAAGAATACTTCCTATATAAAAGTAGTTGTAAATACTTTTGTTTTTAGCTCCAAATAGAAACGACATACATTTTGTGCCATAATACGAATATGAAAAGAGCGAAGAAATACTGAAAATTAAAATACACAACAACAAACCATATTTACCAAAATACGGAATAGCATTCCCGAAAGCAGTAGCGGTTAGTGAAACCCCATTACTATCACTCGTTTCCCAAACTCCAGTAACCAAAATAGCCAAAGCCGTTAACGAACATACTATTAAGGTATCAATCGCAGGACCCAACATAGCAACTAATCCCTCACGAATGGGTTCGTTGGTTCTAGCCGCTCCGTGCGCCATGGGTGCTGTTCCAATACCCGCTTCATTCGAAAATGCCCCACGTCTAATTCCTAATAAAATGAGCCCCCCAACAACACCACCTAAAAAGGCATCGCCTTTATAAAAGGAAGCTGAAAAAGCATCGGTAAAAATAAGCTTCACATAATACGGGACGACTTCATAATTCACCCCTAAAATAATGAGTACTAATCCAAAGTATAGCACAACCATTGTAGGTACTAATTTTTCTGCAGTTTTGCTAATTCGCGATAAGCCTCCTAAAATAACAAAGGCTGTAATTGTGGCTAGAATAATTCCAATAACCAAATCCGATTTAAAACCCATCGACAGTCCCGCAGGTTCTAACAAAATATCATCAATCGCTTGTGTAAGCTGATTCACATTAAAAACAGGAAGCGCTCCAATAAGTCCTGAAATACTAAACATCACCGCAAGAGGTTTCCACTTTTTTCCAAGCCCTTCCATAATAAAATACATTGGGCCACCCTGGGTTTTGCCTTCGCTATCTTTTCCTCTAAAAAGAATAGCCAACGTTGCCGTAAAAAACTTTGTAGACATACCAATTACGGCACTTACCCACATCCAAAAAACAGCTCCTGGTCCTCCCAAAGTAATTGCCACTGCTACGCCAGCAATATTACCCATTCCAACGGTGGCAGACAAGGCGGTGGTTAATGCCTGAAAATGAGAAATCTCCCCTTCATCATTTGCATCGTCATATTTTCCGCGTAAAACAGCTACTGCGTGAAATAAATACCGAAAGGGTAAAAACCGAATTCGAATCAATAAATACAGCCCCCCTCCTATTAAAATTATGAGTAATGGCAAGCCCCAGGCAATGGAGGCCATTTGTGAGGTTAATTGTTCAAAAGCATTAAAAATATCCAATGGTGTTTTTTCTTATTGCAATTTATAATTTTAAAATTCAAATCAAATGTTTTTATTTGTACTGAATGAAAAACATACTAACCACTTTATTTTTCATAAGTACTTTTTGTGCAATTTCACAAGAGACTTTTGTTACAAAGGCTTCGGAATATATCATTACGCCAGAATTTATGTTGGGTATTTCAGCTGAAGCAAACGATTTCTTTCCAGATAGGTCACTTCAAAAACAGCTTATTATTGGGTTTGGAAGAGAACATACTAACAATCCTCAAGAATGGGCTTATTGGCTCAATGCACCTAAAACGGCTATTAATCTAGGAGTAACAGATTTTGGTAACTCGGAAGAAATTGGATATGCTTTTTCTGCTATGCCCATAATTGAATTTAATATTTTTAAAAGTAAAAGACTCAAAATTCTGACTGGTATGGGAATTTCCTATTTTCCTATAAAGTATGATCCAGTTGATAACCCATTTAACCAAGCAATTACAACCGATATATCGTGGTCATTTCGCGCTGGCTTTAATTACGAATTTATTAAAACCGAAAAGTTAGATTGGCGTATTGGTATTGGGTATTACCACCACTCGAATGGTCATACCAAATTACCCAACCAAGGGTTAAATTCATTTTTAGGTAGTTTTTCCATAGACATTAAGAATCCATATAATAAGAGTGTTGGTGCGGTACCTTCAGAAAAAGTGATTCCAGAAAAAAGCAAATATTCTTTTGCATCACTGCGTTTTGGTTTAGGAAATAATGTTTTATCGCTTGCTTTTAATGACAAAAAACCTATTTATACACTTGCAGGTGAATATGGCAAAGTCATTAACAAAACCTACCGATTGGGAGTTGGTTTTTATTACCGCTACTATGACCATTATTATGATTATATAAATAATAATGAATCCTTAGTTCAAGACGGAAGAGAGTTTGAAGATTTAAAAAATAGCTCTTTGCTAAATGCTTCAGCCTTTGGATTAACTGTTAACGGTGAGTTTTTATTGAATCACGTTGGAATTGATTTACAAATTGGAGTGAATGTGTTTAAACCAGCTTATAAAATAGATTGGCGAATTAATGAAGGTTGGGACAATACACCTCGCGAAATCCCTTTGGATTGGCAATTAGGCGAGTTTACCACAAAATTTAAACTGAAGCATCTTATATCCTCCCGAATGGGACTTAAATACTACTTATTTGGAACAAACGATGTCCCTAAACATAACCTTTTTGTTGCTGCACATATAAATTCAAATTTAGGACAAGCCGATTTTACAGAGTTTAGCTTAGGGTATGTGTATAGTTTTAAAAACAAATAAGCCTCCTAAAAAAGGAGGCTTACCCTATCAAACTAATATTAACAAATTATTCTATTAGCATTCTTTTGGTATCAATTCGTTTTCCATCAAGGTAGAGTGTATATAAATAAATACCCGAACTTAAGGTAGCTCTACTAAAATCAACACTTCCCTCTCCTACTTTATTTACTGGGATTCTAGTTAAGATTTGACCCGTTACTGTTGTTAGCACAATTTCGGCTCTGTTATATTCAAAAGGAATATAGTATCGAATACTTGTAATATCGCTATATGGGTTAGGGATATTTTGGAATAAATAAGGACTATTAGGATCCGAAATAATATCGTCTATGGGTAATTGACAAGCACAGGCTTCAAGAAATTCTACTCTTGCAATTAGATCATCTATTTGAAGTTGCTGACTAGCATTTTCTACTTCTAAAGGAATTAAAATGGAAGATAAATCAACTTCCACTACATTCGAATTTTCAAGCTGCAACTTTAATAAATTTCCTTCTAAATTGAATGTAGTAATGCTTTGGTTATCTGTATTATCTAAATAACCTGAAAGGTCAACACTACCTCCGTCTTCTAAATCGAGGGAATTACCTGTAAGTGATAACTGTTGATCATCTGTACCAGAATTATTAAAAACTGAAAGGTCCACAGCTTCCGAAGTTCCTCCAGAAATACCTATTGTAAGTATATCTCCAGCCAATCCTGAACCAGAAATATTTTGATTATCTGTATTGTCAAGATATCCAGATAAATCCACACTGCCACCATCTTCCAAGTTCAACGAATTAGTAACTAATGATATTTGTTGATCATCAGTTCCAGGGTTGTCTAATGCTGAAAGATCAACATTTTGTGAAGTACCACCCGAAATTCCAATGGTTAAAGTATTTGCTGCAAATCCTGATCCTGAAATATTTTGATTATCTGTATTATCCAAATAACCTGACAAATCAACTTGTTGTGTAGCAGCACCATCGTTTTCTAAAGATAATTCTAAATTGTTTCCGTTTAACTGAAACACATCTGCTACTTGATCATCTGTATTATCCAAATAGCCAGAAAGATCAACCGTTTGGGTAGCAACACCATCATCTTCTAGTGAAAGTTCTAAATCATTCCCAGTTAACTGAAAAACATCCACCGTTTGGTCATCTGTATCAACCCCAACTGCACCCCATTGTGTCCCATCCCACGCATATGCTGAAAGATCATCGGTATCGTAAACTATCATTCCACTATCTGAAGGCCCCAATAACCCCCCTAAACTAGTACGCTGGGTGTTATCTAAACGATTAAGTACTAATCCTTTAGTATTTGATACCAAAACCATAGATGCATTTGCATTGGTAGTAGTCCCACCAATTCTTACAGTACCATCAGGACTAATATCAATGGCGCTTGTAGGTGAACCTGGTCGAATTCTAAAAGGCAATGAAGAACCATTGGTAGCATCTCTCACAAAAAAATTAGTTTCATTTCCCGCAACATCCCAAACTTGAACTCCCCATCCTTGTGAGTTATCCTGATCGAGTCGTACAGTAGGAGTATCTCCATCTGTAATATGTAATTCCACAACAGGAGTTGCAGTACCCAATCCTAAATTACCGCTTGACAGCATATAAAAAGAATTACTTGGCGCTCCTGCTAAAATTCTAAATGGATTCAAATTTCCAGATATATCCCGTATTTGAAAATAGTCTAAGCCTCCATTTGTACTATCGTTAATTGTTATCTCCCAATCGTTAGTTGGAAATGAAGCCGTATTACTAGTATCATTAAATCCAATTCTCAGGTTGTTTTCTTTTAATCTAACGGTATCAAAACCAAAGACTTCTCCATTTGCACAATCAAATCCTACACAGAGACTTCCTCCATTAATAATAACATCATCTGAATGAACAATGTCCCGAGTGGGTACATCTCTATCGTCCACAATAGAATAATCTGTTGGTGTTTGCGCTAATCTTGAAAAAGGGTTTTGAGCAATTACAGTAGAACCTATCAACAAGCATATAAGCCATAGGTTTTGGCAAAAAGTTTTCATAATATTTTGGTTTAGTTAGTTTCTTCAATTTAATGCTAATTATATTATTAGCATCCATTTAAAGTTAAAACTCGTTAAATGTTATGAAAACCCGATGAAACGAATAAGATTAAAAACTAATCCAAAAAATTGTTTTTAAAATTACCTTGTCAAATAATTAAGGACATTCTTTTCAATGCGCTCTTGAATTTTGGAAACATCAGCCTTTACAAAAGACTCACCAGTAATATTTTCGTAGAGTTCTATATATCTTTCGGAAACTGTTTCAATATAGGCATCACTCATAAAAGGAACTTGTTGTCCTTCTAATCCTTGAAATCCATTTTGAATGAGCCACTGGCGCACAAACTCTTTTGAAAGTTGCTTTTGAGGTTCAGCACTTTTTTGTCTTTCTTGATACCCTTCAGCATAAAAATAACGTGAAGAATCGGGCGTATGAATTTCATCAATTAAAACAATCTTTCCATCTTTTGTTTTTCCAAATTCATATTTAGTATCCACCAAAATCAATCCTCTTTTTGCAGCGATTTCGGTACCTCTTTGAAATAACTTTCTTGTGTAATCCTCCAACTGAAGGTAATCCTTTTCAGAAACAATACCACGCTTTAAAATATCCTCTCGTGAGATATCTTCATCGTGGTCACCTTTTTCAGCTTTTGTCGCGGGAGTAATAATAGGCTGCGGAAATTTATCATTTTCTATCATTCCTTCGGGCATAGGCACCCCACAAATCATTCGTCTACCTGCTTTGTACTCACGCGCTGCGTGACCGCTTAAATACCCACGAATAACCATTTCAACCTTAAAAGGTTCGCAAGCAATTCCGACAGCAACATTAGGATCTGGAGTGGCAAGTAACCAGTTTGGTACCAAATCTTCAGTATCCTTCATCATTTTAGTGGCAATCTGATTTAGAATTTGCCCTTTATACGGAATCCCCTTTGGCATCACTACATCGAAAGCACTTAGCCTGTCGGTGGCAATCATGACCAAAATATCATTTTCAAGGGTATACACTTCCCTAACTTTTCCCTTATATACTTTTTTCTGCCCTGGGAATTGAAAATTCGTATCGATAATAGTATTACTCATTAGTTTCTGTTTTCAATAGCATCGTATGCGGCTATTACTTTCTTTACTAAACGGTGACGAATAACATCTTTATCATCCAAATAGATCATACCTACACCTTCAATTTCTTTCAACACTAATAATGCTTCCTTTAATCCTGAAATCACTCTCCTAGGCAAGTCAATTTGTCCTGGATCACCCGTAATCATAAACTTGGCGTTTTTACCCATACGGGTTAAAAACATTTTCATTTGGGCGTGGGTTGTATTTTGTCCTTCATCTAAAATAACAAAGGCGTTATCTAATGTTCTACCTCGCATAAATGCCAAAGGTGCAATTTGAATTACTCCCTTTTCAATGTATGATTCCAATTTTTCATGAGGAATCATATCACGCAACGCATCATACAATGGCTGCATATACGGATCTAGTTTTTCTTTTAAATCCCCGGGAAGGAAACCCAAGTTTTCACCAGCTTCTACTGCTGGGCGTGTTAGAATTATTCTCTTAACTTGTTTCTCTTTTAAGGCTTTCACCGCTAAAGCTACCCCTGTATACGTTTTACCTGTTCCCGCAGGTCCAATAGCAAATACCATATCGTTTTTAAACATAGAATCCACCAACCTACGCTGATTTACGGTTTGTGCTTTTATGAGTTTCCCGTTAACACCGTGCAATAGCACTTGGTCACTGCTTTCGGAAGTTTGATATTCTTCCTTGCTATCGCTAGACAACACTCTTTCTATGGAGTTTTCATCAATATGGTTGTATTTAGCATAGTGCTCCAAGATTAAGGTAAGACGAGTATCAAATTCTTCAAGAATTTCTTCGTCTCCGTAAGCGGTAATTTTATTTCCTCGGGCAACAATTTTAAGTTTTGGGAAGTATTTTTTGATAAGTTCAATGTTAGCATTTTGATTTCCAAAGAAATCTCTGGGGCTAATTTCAGTAAGTTCGACTATAAGTTCGTTCAAAAGCGATATATTTTTAAGAGAGATACATAGTTATTGTAAATATAGTTTTTCTAATCGCAAAAGTACCTTATTTTTGTACGAGTTGTTTTAACAAAATATCAACAATTTTTCAGAATGCCCATTGTAACCCTAACAACAGATTTTGGAGAGAAAGATCATTATGTAGGCGCTGTTAAGGGAGCTATATATAGTGAATTAGAAACCCTTCGCATTGTTGATATCTCACATTCTATCTCTCCTTTTCATATTACCGAAGCGGCTTATATCATTCAAAACGCTTACAGAAGTTTCCCAAAAGGAACGATTCATATTATTGGAATTGACAGTGAACTCAATGCCGAAAACAAACACATTGCCGTGGCGCTTGATGGTCACTTTTTTGTTTGTGCTAACAACGGCATTATTTCTTTATTGGCTTCAGAAATAAAGCCCGAAAAAATTGTGGAAATTAATATTCACGATCGCGTAGAATCAAATTTCCCAGTGTTGGATGTATTTGTAAAAGTGGCTTGCCATATTGCGCGTGGTGGGACTTTAGAAGTAATTGGAAAACTCATTGAAGATTTAAAGGAACTGAAAGGAATAAGACCCGTGGTAAATCCAGAAGCAAATCAGATTTTGGGTACCGTTATTTATATTGATAACTACGGAAATGTAATAACAAATATTACCAAAAGTTTATTCGAAAAAATTGGTATGGGACGTGATTTTAAAATTTCTGCACGTACCGCTACCTTTTCTAATGTTCATAAAAATTACAGCGATGCCATTAATTTTGACCTTCCACCAGAAAAACGTGAGGAAGATGGAAAAAAATTAGCGCTTTGGAATTCATCTAATTATTTAGAATTAGCTATTTATAAAAGTAACCCTAAAACTGTGGGTAGTGCTTCTACCCTTTTCGGACTAGAATATTGGGATACTATCACCGTAAACTTCGAATAATGTTTACAAGAATTGTAAAAATGGTTTTTGAACCTCAAAACATTCTCTCTTTTTTAAATAATTTTGAAGAGGTAAAGGAAAAGATTAGAGGTTTTGAAGGCTGTGAATTTTTAGAATTGTATCAAGATAAAAATCAAGAAAATATATTTTTCACCTACAGCAAATGGCGAGGAGAAGAAAATCTTGAAAACTATAGAAATAGTGACTTATTTAAGGAAGTCTGGAGTGTTACAAAACCATTGTTTAAGGAAAAGGCCGAAGCTTGGAGTGTGGATACTTTACACCATTTAGATTAAAAATGAATATTATTAGAACCACTTCAAAAAATAAAGATTTCGTTGCATTAGTAAAACTACTCGATGCAGACTTAGCCATTCGTGATGGCGAAGACCACGCCTTCTACGACCAATTTAATAAAATAGACTCCATAAAAAATACAGTGGTTTGTTATGCTGAAAATATTCCTGTGGGTTGTGGCGCTTTTAAACCATTTGAAAAGGTTTCGGTAGAGATAAAACGAATGTACACTTTACCACAGCAAAGAGGAAAAGGATTTGCTTCCTTTATTTTAAATGAGCTAGAAGCTTGGGCAACAGAGCTGGGGTACACTTCCGCAGTTTTGGAAACGGGTATAAAACAGCCCGAAGCCATTGCACTTTATAAGAAGAATGGTTACAAAAGAATTGAGAACTACGGACAATATGCTGGGGTGGAAAACAGTTTATGTTTTGAAAAAAAATTGAAGTAACACATGCTTGCACTTATAAAAAAGGAAATAAACAGCTTCTTTGCCTCTCCCATTGGGTATTTGGTCATTGGGGTGTTTTTGGTGCTTAATGGACTATTCCTCTGGGTATTCTCTGGCAACTTCAACATTTTTGATAATGGCTTTGCCGATCTAGCTCCTTTCTTTGAACTCGCACCTTGGGTATTTATTTTCATAATTCCAGCAGTGACCATGCGTTCTTTTAGCGAAGAAAAACGAATGGGCACCCTTGAGCTTTTGCTTACAAAGCCCATTTCACTAAAAAACATTGTTTTAGGGAAGTATTTTGGTGCCTTACTCTTAATTGTACTAGCATTAATTCCAACGGTGCTATACGTTTTTACGATTTCAGACTTAGGAAATCCTCCGGGTAATTGGGATGTGGGTAGCACCATTGGCTCGTATATTGGGTTACTTTTTCTAGCGATGGCTTATACGGCAATTGGCATTTATGCCTCTACCCTTTCTGAAAATCAAATAGTGGCATTTATCATTGCCGTGTTGCTTTGCTTTCTTATGTATTATGCGTTTGATGGTATTTCAACTATAATTACAGCCATAGATATTTCCTTTTTAGGGATGCAAGCCCACTTCAATAGTGTGGCTCGTGGGGTTCTCGATACAAGAGATATTGTTTATTTCTTGAGCGTTTCGGGATTATTTTTAGTACTCACTTTTTTAAATCTGAAGAAGAGTTAATGAAGTTTTACTACGTATATATAATTCAATGTTTTGACGGTACTTTTTATACTGGAGTAACGAACGATATCGATAAACGAATTAATGAGCATAACGATGGATACAATCCAGAGTCATATACATTTAACCGAAGACCTGTTGTTCTTAAATGGTATGAAAAATTTACAAGTCCAGCCGAAGCCATTTCATTTGAAAAGCAGATTAAAGGATGGAGTCGAAAAAAGAAAATAGCCATTATTGAAGGAAATTGGAACAAATTACCTCTTCTTTCAAAAAATTATAAAGAACTCGGTCTTCGACAAGCTCAGACTGACAAAAGAATTAGTAATATAAAATAAAACTAAATGTCATGCTGAGCCTGTCGAAGCACAATCGAAATGTTTTAATAAAATAAATGAGGAACTCTCAAAACATAAAAACATTAGCCGTCACAATTATTGTAATAGTGGTACTCAACCTTTTGGGGCAATGGGTGTATATGCGATTCGATCTTACCCAAGACAAGCGATACACATTATCTGAAGCAGCCAAAAACACCATTGCAACAGTCAATTCCCCTATATATGTGGATGTATTTCTGCAAGGAAACTTACCTCCAGAGTTTAATCGTTTACAGGTAGAAACAGAACAACTCCTCGAAGAATTTTCAGCATATAATTCCAATGTCATATTCGAGTTTATTAATCCGTTGGAAGGCGAAGAAGATATTGTTGCCATTCAGCAGCAAATGACCGAATTCGGACTTACAGGCGCACAAGTTGAAATAAAGGAAAATGGGAAGCTCACTTCCGAAATTGTGTATCCTTGGGCACTTGCCTATCACAATGAAAAAACGGTTCGCATTCCGTTACTAAAAAATCAATTAGGGACTACTTCCGAAGAACGCATCAATAATTCCATTCAAAACTTAGAATATGCTTTTGCCGATGGTTTTAGTAAACTCACCCAACCTAAGAAAAGAAAAATTGCCATTTTAAAGGGAAATGCAGAATTGGAAGACAAATACATAGCCGATTTTCTAAAAACACTTGGGGAGTATTACTATATCGGGCAATTCACTTTAGATTCGGTGGCTATAAGTCCACAAAGAACCCTTGAGGAACTTAAAAAATACGATTTACTTATTGCGGCACAACCTAAATTTCCATTTACCGAAGAAGAAAAATACACCCTCGATCAATATACCATGAACGGTGGTGCATCCCTTTGGATGGTGGATGCTACTGAGCAACGGATAGACACCCTTACAAGCACTACTTTTGCCTTTGGAAAGGATTTAAATTTAAACGATTTCTTCTTTAAATATGGAGTGCGAATTAACCCAGATTTAGTGAAAGACGTGTACGCCGCACCCATAGCGTTAGCCACTGGCGAGGATAACGAAAGTCAGTACAGTAAATACCCTTGGCTATTTAGTCCGCTATCACAAAGCGCCAACGATCATCCTATAATCACAAATATCGAAGCCGTAAAATTCGATTATGCTTCGTCCATTGATACATTACCCAATAGTATTAAAAAAACGGTGTTGTTGAGCACCTCACCTATTTCAAAAAAAGTGGGACTTCCCGCCGAAATTGACATCAACAAGGAAATTCCGCAGAATCTAAAAATTATGAATGAAGGACCAGATCCTTCCGAATTTACAGCAGGTGAAATACCTTTAGCGGTATTACTCGAAGGCGAATTTACTTCGGTGTATGCCAACCGTGTTAAGCCTTTTAAAGCTGAAAAAGATTTTGTAAAAAGCGTACACACAAAAATGGTTGTGATTAGTGATGGGGATGTCATAAAAAATCAATTAGATCGTGGACGCCCCTTAGAATTGGGTTTCGATAAATGGACAAATACGTATTACGGAAACAAAGAGTTTTTACTCAATACGGTCAATTATCTTTTGGAAGATAGCGGACTTATAAACATTCGGACCAAGAAAATTGCCATTCCATTTCTCGATCCACAAAAAACAGCCGAGAAAAGAAGCACTTGGCAATTCTTGAATCTATTGTTACCGTTGGGTTTATTGGCTGTATTCGGAATTTTATTTTCTTACTTCAGAAAAAGAAAATACACACGCTAGTTGTTAATAAGTTTGTTTTAGCAAACAAGCGTTTTGGGATATATTTGTAAGAAGCTTTAATCGAAAAAATAACTCAATGAAATTTATTGTATCGAGTTCATATTTACTGAAACAATTACAAGTGCTTGGGGGCATTATCAACAATAACAACACCCTCCCTATTTTAGATAATTTTTTGTTCGAGTTGGATAAAAACACATTGAATGTGTCTGCCTCCGATCTTGAAACAACTATAACTTCAAAGCTTAATGTAGAAAGCAGCGAAAAAGGTGCTGTGTGTATTCCAGCGCGTTTGCTTTTGGATACGTTAAAGACCTTTCCAGAGCAACCACTTACATTTACAGTCGAAGAAAATCACACGGTAGAGATTAGCTCCAGTAGTGGTAAATATGCACTTGCGTATGCCGAAGGAGACGATTTCCCAAATGCTATTGAATTAAAAGAGCCAAGCGCTACAAAAATTCAAGCAGATATTTTAGCCACCGCAATTAGCAAAACTATTTTCGCCGCAGGAAACGACGATTTACGCCCTGTGATGAGTGGTGTGTTTTTTCAGTTTTCTACAGAAGAATTAACCTTTGTAGCGACCGATGCTCACAAATTGGTGAAATATACTCGTGGTGATGTTAAGGCTTCGGAAACGGCAGAATTTATTATGCCCAAAAAACCATTGAATCTCTTAAAAGGAATACTTGCTGGAAATGAGGAAGAAGTGACCATCGAGTATAACGAGAGTAATGCAAAGTTCAAATTTGAAAATACCGAAATGGTGTGTCGCTTAATTGATGGGAAGTATCCTAATTACGAAGCGGTGATTCCAAAGGAAAATCCAAACAAATTATCGATTGATAGAAACCAATTTTTAAACTCGGTGCGACGTGTAAGTATTTTCAGTAATAAAACCACACACCAAATCCGTTTAAAAATTGCTGGAGCAGAGCTTAACGTTTCTGCTGAAGATATTGATTACAGCAACAAAGCCGATGAACGCTTAACGTGTGCGTATCAAGGTGATGATATACAAATAGGATTTAATTCGCGTTTCCTAACCGAAATGCTGAGTAATTTAACTAGCGACGAAGTTTCCTTAGAAATGTCGCTCCCAAACCGTGCCGGGATTTTAACCCCTGTGGACGGATTGGATGAAGGCGAACAAGTTACCATGCTTGTGATGCCTGTAATGCTCAATAACTAGCCAAACTATTTTTTAAGTGTAAAACCCACCAAAAGGTGGGTTTTTTTATTCTGAGTGATGACAACTTTTATTAACTACGATGTGCTTATAGTATAAACAAAAAACAATACTAACATAACACATCTCTATGTATGAAAAACCTTAAAACATTTAGTCTATTATGCTTTGCTTTATTTGCGCTCTCTTGTTCCAAAAAAGATGATGGCGGAAGTGACACCGATCCAGCCGCAGAGTTTACCGCTACCATTAACGGTGGGACTTACAGTAATTTTACAGCAACCTTAGGAAGCTACTCTGCAGATAGCAGTAACGGACTTACCATTGCAGTGGTTGATGCTAATAGCAATACCATTCGGCTTTTTATGAATAGCACGGGCGGATTTAATAGCGGTGTAACCAAAGAAGTTGGAAATATCGATTCCAGCGGATTCCAAACTGGTGCTCTTTTTAGAGATGCGGGAACACAAATTATTTACAACTCCATTTCGGGTAGCATGACCATAAGCCAAAACAAGGAAAGTAATAACGATCCTAGCAATAGAGTCGTTACAGGAAGTTTTAACATTACAGCCAATATTAATACAGGCGAAACTATTACCATGACAGGAACATTTAAAAATATTTTAGTTTCTGGGCTTTAGAGAAGTAATGATTATTAAATAAGTATATTTTATAAAAAAAAGGAAGCCAATGGCTTCCTTTTTTAATTTGAATGAAGATGGATATTACTCCATATCACTTGTTGTTTTCTCTTTTTCAGGCAATACTTTCCCCTTTATTTTAAGCGTAATCGTAGGTTCACTCGCGTTTGAAGTAACGGTAACTGTTTTTGAAAACTGCCCTACTCTATTGGTTGCATACTTAACACCAATTTCTGCAGTTTCCCCAGGCATAATAGGACCATTTGGTTTCGTAGGAACCGTACAACCACAACTTCCTTTTACTTGAGTAATAATGATAGGTGCGGTTCCTGTATTTGTAAATGTAAAAGAACGTACTCCATCAGCGTTATATTCGATAGTGCCATAATCGATAACAGTATTTTCGAAAGTAAAAACGCCTTTATCTGTAACTTGTTTAGATTCATTACCGCTGGTAAGTTTAGATCCACCTTGGGCAAATAATGCTCCGCTAAATAAAATGGCAACGACAAGGAGTGTATTTTTTAAGTTTTGAAACGTTGTAAAAGTAAATGTGGTTTTCATAATAGTTGAGTTTAAAATTTTTGTTGGCACAAATATGCCTTAATTATCATAAACACCATAAAATTTTGGGTTGAAACTGGTACTAGTCCCCCTTTGAATTTACTTTTTACTTTATAATCCGGAAGGTAGCAAAGTAACTTGGTGGTTCACCATTGCTGGCTCTAACCGCATTTACAATGGGTAAAACAAAACCAATGATGCAAGCAAAGATTAATATCAAAATTCCTAAGCCCAACAATAGAATGGATGGTATTCCTATAATAACATATAGAATTAAACTAATCTGGAAGTTAATAATTTGCTTCCCGTGCTCGTCCATTCCTTCTACTTTATCCTTTTGAGTGAGCCACAAAATAAGAGGTGCTACCAACCCACCAAATCCTGTAATATAGGTTAGCAATTGAGATAGCTGTGTAATGACCAATAGTGACGTATCGGTTCTTTTTTCTGAATGATTGATGATTTCCATACTAACTGTTTTTTTGAATTGCCTGCCGTGACAGGTTGATTTATAGTATAAGTACCAAATTTTAAAAAAATGTTACACCCACAAAAAGGACTTTTTACTATATTTGGTATAACTCCCCCACAAAAAATTAGTGCAATTAGTTATGAATTTTGGTTATCCCAATAAAAAATACGGATAACCATAAGAAAAGGTAACATATAACGAGTTGTAAAACATTTGAGAGAACTTATTTTAATATCGATTTTAATTTTCTTTATGGGTTGTAATTCAAAAACCTCCAAAATCGAACCTATTGTGGAAATTGAGGATGTTGAGGAAGTTGAGGAAGTTGAGGAAAGGGATTTACTATTTGATTTTATCGAACCAAAAAATGAATTCGAACTGACTATTACAGATTTTTATAAAAATAGAACTTCCTGTGCAACCGAGGTTATACCTTACGCATTATAAATCGGAACCACAACAGAAAAAGATTTGCCAAAAAAAGTTTCGGTCTTGTCTTATTGCGAAAATAGAATTTTTGAACATGGACAGACAGTTATAATAATACCAGAACCAGAACCATCACTTCTAACAAGCCGAAATTCCTTAAATCCTCTTTACTTCGTAGTGACCGATACTGTCGTAAATGGAGAAATGTTATCGGAATGGATAATTGGCTCAGAAAACAAAGCGATTTGGGGAAGCCCAAAACTAATCGAATGAAAACGTTTTACAACATGCGTATATAACTCATAGACACCTATTCTGTTCAAAATCATACGACTACCCCAAATTTTAAGAAAAAAATCTCCCCTACTTTTTTTACCTTTTATAGAGAGTTACTCCGTGTTTACTCCGTATCTACTTCGTGTTTACTTCGTATGTACTTCGTGTTAAGCCGTGTCAGTACATTATGTAAAATAGAGCAAAAAGTTAGTATAAAACAACCGCTCATAACCGGCTTTTATAACCTAATAGGTACTTATTTTTTAAAATTCAATAGGCAATCCTAAATTTTAAAAATAATTATTCGCTATTTTCATTCATAATTTTTATAAAAACTCTAATTTAAAAACCTAAAAGGAAAATATGAAGAATTTATACGTAGTAATTCTGTTAACGCTTATCTCGCCGTTATTAACGAGTGTTACTTTTGCACAATGTGGTGACGTAACGGTGGAAAGCCTTACCAACCCGGGACCTTTCGACGTTGATACCCTCACCGAAGCAGATGGAATACGTAATGGCCCCGATTATTTAGGAGCTACTATTTACTACCCAACAAACGCCACCCCGCCATTTGCCAGTATTGCCATCATCCCGGGATTTTCGGCGCTACCATCAAGTGTTGCGGAATGGGGACCATTTTATGCTTCACACGGAATTGTAACTATTATCATTGGTACAAATTCACTTTTTGATTTCCCAGAGGCGCGTGCTTTTGCACTGTTAGACGCATTAGAAACCATCAAGCAAGAAAACACAAGAGTCTCATCTCCCCTTGAAGGAGCCCTTAACTTAGACCAATTGGCTGTAAGTGGCTGGTCTATGGGTGGTGGTGGAGCCCAAAGGGCTGCTGTGCTTGATGAAACCCTAGCGGGTGTTGTTGCGTTATGTCCATGGCTTCCTAATCCTCAGCTTAACCATCAAGTTCCTGTGCTTATTTTTAGTGGTGAGGACGATACCGTAGCACCTCCCTCGCAACATGCTGACATTCATTATAATACTACGCCAACTACAACAGACAAACTATTATTTGAAGTTGCCAATGGTGATCACTCCGTAGCCAATTCTCCTAATGGAGGTGGTGGTACGGTTGGTAAACTGGCGCTTTCCTGGCTTAAATTGTATGTGGAAGGAAATGACTGTTATTGTCCGTTATTAACAGATGAATTATTGGTAAATCCACCTGCGGCATCTAAGATAGAGCAAGATTTTGAATGTGAATTATTAGGAGTGATTGAACAAGAAATAGCCATTGGGTACTATCCTAACCCAACAAAAAACATAGTCAATTTTGAAATTCAAAAAGACGTCTCCTACCAATTGATTTCACCTTTAGGACAACGCTTGCAAGATGGATATCTCATGGGAGATAACAAACAAATTGATCTGTCGCAATTTCCTGCTGCCTTATATTATTTACACATTGAAGGTCAAATTATTAAACTAATTAAGTACAATTAACTTGCAATAATCAGCTGATAAGTAATATAAAGGGTTTCTTCATGGTTTCGCTCAGAGCAAAGCCCAGTCAAAGTGCAGTCATAGTATGGTGTGACCAAAAACCATGTTACTATTCACTATTAACTATTCACTAATAACTCCTATTTCGTACTTTTGCCCCAATGAGACACCAAGACACCATTGTTGCATTAGCTACCCCTGCGGGAGCAGGAGCCATTGCTATTATTCGGCTTTCGGGAGAGGAAGCGATTTCTATAGCTTCAAAGGTTTTTCATTCAGTTTCTGGCAAAAAACTTTCGCAACAAAAAACCCATACCATTCATTTAGGGCATATTAAGGATGGTGATCGAGTGGTCGATGAAGTGTTAGCAAGTGTGTTTAAAAATCCTAATAGCTATACGGGCGAAGATGTGGTGGAGTTTTCCTGCCACGGAAGTAATTACATTCAGCAAGAAATCATCCAATTATGCCTTCGGAAAGGGGCTAGAATGGCACAGGCTGGAGAATTCACCTTACGCGCTTTCCTAAACGGAAAAATGGATTTAAGTCAGGCGGAAGCTGTAGCCGACTTAATCGCTTCAGATTCTGAAGCAAGTCACCAATTAGCCATTCAGCAGATGCGTGGAGGGTTTTCTTCCGAAATAAAACAACTTAGAGAAGAACTACTCAACTTTGCCTCTTTAATTGAACTCGAACTCGACTTCGCCGAGGAAGATGTGGAATTCGCCAATAGAGAGGAGTTTCAAGCCTTGATATCCAAAATCACCCACGTTTTAAAACGCCTTATCGATTCGTTTGCCACAGGGAATGTCTTAAAAAACGGTATTCCCGTGGCGATTGTAGGAGAACCTAATGTGGGAAAATCGACCCTACTCAATGCCTTATTAAACGAAGAACGTGCCATTGTAAGCGACATTGCTGGTACCACCCGAGACACGATTGAAGATGAAATTACCATTGGCGGTGTGGGCTTCCGATTTATTGATACGGCTGGAATACGCGAAACAACCGATACTATTGAAGGGTTGGGTATTCAGAAAACCTTTCAGAAAATGGAGCAAGCACAGGTGGTGATTTATTTATTTGATGCGAATGTCATTTCGAACGACAGTGAGAAATCGCACAATCTACTTTCAGAAATTGAAAAAGTAAAAAACAAGTTTCCACAGAAAACCTTGGTGATTATCGCGAATAAAGTGGATACACTTTCTCCTGCGGAAAGAGAAAAACTTAACGTCACCCTGAGCGGGGTCACTGAGCGAAGTCGAAGTGCAGTCGAAGGGTCTCACTCTCTACTCCTATCGGCCAAAACGGGTCAAGGCGTTGAAACCCTAAAAAATACGCTTCTCAACTTTGTGAATACGGGTGCGCTTCGAAATAATGAAACCATCGTCACCAATACGCGTCATTATGATGCTTTATTAAAAGCGTTAGAGGAAATTCAAAAAGTACAGGCTGGAATTGATGCCAATTTAAGCGGTGATTTGTTAGCGATAGACATTAGACAGGCGTTGTATCACTTTGGAGAGATCACAGGTGAAATATCAAACGATGATTTGTTAGGAAATATATTTGCGAATTTTTGTATTGGGAAGTAAAATTCACTCGAACTATTTTATTGCTTTTAGTAAATAAAAAAAGGCTGTCGATTACCTGACAGCCTTTTAAACTAACAATCTAAGACTAATCTTTAGTTCAACTTAACTATTTTCTGGGTTGTTTTATTCCCATCCATATTATACACGTCTATAAAATAAACTCCTTGTGTAAGGGTTGAAATATCTAAGATATATTCTTTTGAACTAGCAACCCTCTCTGCTTTAATAATCATTCCTAATTGATTAATTACCTTAATCTTTGATATGAGATTGACCCCCTCAATAGTAATAGTATTTCTTGCAGGCACTGGATAGACCGTAAAGGTATCTAAATAGTTATTGGGAGTTCCTCCAAGAATATTAGGGTTTTCAAAAATATAGGCAGATCCAGCGCGGTCTATTTCATCCCCACCATTTACATCATGATCTTCCCAAGGTGCTCCTGCAATTAATTGATTTTCATGCATTGCAATACTCCAACCATAAAAATCTTCACCTACGGTGTCATTTCCTACTATTATTTGATCCTCTACCCAAGAACCATTGGTTTCCTTTTTATAGAAATAAACTTCTCCTTGTTCAAATCCAAATATATGTGGGGCACTTATCGTAATATAATTAGGCATAATATCGGTACTCCACCCAAATTGTTTTGGCTCTGTAGAAGAATTACCAATAAATTTTTGTACTTCTATCCATTCTCCTTGAGTATTTTTTTCAAATACATAAGCCGCTCCTTCTTCAAGATTTGCTCCATAAGCACCAACTACTAATTGGTCTCCGGACATACTAACCGAATTACCGAAGAAAGAATCATTGGATGCGTCTGATGCTACTAATGTCTGTAAATGTTCCCATACTCCATTAGTATCCTTCATATACATATATACAGCACCCTTACGTCCGTCTACTTCGCTAGCTCCAATAGCTAAATAGTCCCCTGAAATAGAAACACCTATTCCAAAAACATCCGATCCTTGTGAAGCTGGACTTACTATTTTTTGTGATTCTTCCCAAATACCTCCGTTATTTGTAAATACATACGCTGCACCCATCCAACTATTATCTCCTGGAGCTCCGGCAACAATAGTATTCCCTTCAACATCCAATGAAGTAGGATTCATTCCTAACTTTGCATCACCACTATAGTCTGAAGCAACAAGTTTTGTACTAAATTCCCAGTTGTTATTTTGATAATCGTAAACATACAGTGCCCCAGTTCTCTGCAATCCATTTACATCAGCTCTTCCGGCAGCAACAACTAGATAATCATTCGAAAATTTTGCGCCTCCACCAAATTCTGCACCATCATTAGGATCAAAAGCTTCGAGCCTCTGTGTAAAATTCCAATTCCCATCAATATCTTTCGCATAAATATAGGCAGCACCAGAAGCAAATGTTTCGCGTGAGGCACCAACAATTGCAAAGTCATCATTAATAGCGACAGAAGTGCCGTACTCTGCACGACTTTCTCTATTTTCACTTACAATTTTTGCACTCTGTGTAAATTGAGCTTTGGAGGTAGTAATCCCAAATAAGCAACCTAGGATAATAATACTTTTTGTAATGTTTGTTTTTTTCATTTAATCGTTTTTAAAATAAAATAGGTTATTAATAATTTGCGTTCAATTATACTGTTTAGAAAATTGAAGGATAAATTTAGATTTCCAGCATATTATTCATTATAAAAAGGTGGGACATTTTGTGACATGAGCTCAGCAATTTTGTGACATGGGATTAAATATTCGCAAGATATACGTGAAGGGAGGTGTTACTTGACAAATTCATTTTTTTTGAGATCCGTTCCTTTCTTTTTCGACAAGATTGTGGGGTAATATTTAATAAGGATGCTATTTCTTTATAACTTAAATTCATATATAAAAAAGTGATAAAACGAATATCTCCTGGCGTTAATCCGGGATGTTGTGCTCTTAGCCTATTAAGAAACCCCTGATTTACTTCCTCGAAATGAATAAAGAAGCTATCCCATTGCCTGTCCTTTTTCAAATGTTTTTTAAGATTATTAATTTGCTTCTTTAATATGGCATTATTTTCTATTTGGGTGTTCTTTGATATAGATTGTACTATTTCTTCAATAAGTTCATTTTTACTAGACAAATACAATGCCTTTGCTGTAAGTTCTCTATTTTTTAAATCCAATTCATTCTTTAAACGTTCTCTTTCAAGTAAAACTAGAGCCTCTTTTTCTTGATGTTTTTGTTCATTTAAAAGAGTTTCATTTTTCTCCCTTTCTAATTCCAATTCAACTATTTTCTTACGCTGTTTGTGTTTTAAGGAGGTGTTCTTAAAAAACCAAACCAAAAAACCCATAAAAACTACAACACAAATAATCAAGACATAATAAAACTGTCTTTCCTGCTTAAGTAACTCCTTACTTTCTATGAGCTCCTTTTTATAGTTTTGAACTTGAAATTTCAATTGTTCACTTTTAAAGAGCATGCCATTCTTAATGGCATATAAGGAATCGGTTGCAATAATGACAGAATCTTTATAGGAAATGGCTTTTTCGTAAGCGTTAGATTGGCTGTAAAGCATTGAAAGTAAGGTGTATATTTTAGTTCTAGCTTCTATATTTTTTTCGGCCGAACGTGCTAATAACGCAAATTCCAGAGCTTTTTCGGGCCTATTTAACTTTTCATATACCCTTGCTAGAATTATTAAAACTGAAATTTTATCGTTTACTGTTATTCGCTCTTTTAAATGAGAAAGATTTTCAATCTTAGGTAAAATACTAAGAGCTAATTTTTCAGCACCAATAAGATCCCCTTTTAATAAAAGGTTTTCGGCTTTTGCAATTTGTCCTAACAGAAAGATATTTTGAGATTCTTTTAATAGGGGTAAAGCTTCTTCAATATATTTTTCAGAGAAGTCCAATTCCCCCAATTCATTCCCAACTAATGCAAGGTTTATAGCATAGGCTCCAATTTGTTCTTTATCATCCAATTGTTTTGCTATTTCGTAGGCCTTAAAAAAAGATTCTTTTGCTTTTAAAAAATCTTTATCTTCAATATATAAAACCCCCACATTGTTAAACACCTGCATTTCTTGTTTTTGACCAAGATGATCGACCGCAGTTTCATATGCTTGTAAATAATAATAAAATGCTTCCCCATAATCCAGCATCAAGAAATAATTAGTGCCAATATTTAAGGTTGCACTAAAGACTTGTTGGTACCATGAATTTTGAATCGCTATTTCTCTAGCAACGATTAATTCTTCAATTGATTTAGAGTGGTTTTTTTCAGCTAAGTACTTTATTCCTATATCTATACGGTCTATAACACTCGATTGTGTTTCAGTTCTAGAATCAATTATAGATTGAGCAAAAAGCTGAATTGTAAATGAATTAAATAAGAATAGTATAACAACACAATGATGTTTACACATTACAAATTGAAGTTTAAAATGAAAAAAATGTTTTGGAAGAAATAAAAATATTTTATGCTGTTTTATATAAAAACTATACGTCAGTTTTAAGACGCTTTTGGTTTATATATGTTACACTATTTTTTATTTAATAAATAGAAGTGTTTTTAATTTAAAAATTTATTCATAAGAATAAATAATAATGATACAGCAAAAAAGATATTAAGAGTAATTTAAATTAAGAAAATTGTTCAAAAGGAAAATTAATTAATTCCATTCATAGTAAGAACCGTAGTACCCCAAACAATTAACGAAGAAAGAAAAATACCAATGGTATTGGCGTAAAAAGCTTTGCTTTTTTCAATTTTAAAAAGATAGGTGGCAATACTACCAGCATAGACTCCTGTTCCAGGTAAAGGTATCATCACAAATAGTAACAATCCCCAAAATCCATATTTCTGAATTTTATTTCCAGAACCTGTTTTGGCTCTTCGTGCCACCCAAATAGCCGATTTTTTATAGGTATTCCAGCCCAATAAGTAATGATTTACTTTATCCAAAAAGAACATCATCATCGGGAACACCAACACATTGGCACCAAAGGCTACTATAAAAACCAAATAGATATTGGTACCGTTAAGTAATCCCACAGGGATACCCACCTTTGCTTCACCAAAGGGAGAGATACTCCATAGCATTACCGTAATTAGTTCTTGTATCACAATTTTATTTTTGAAAGTGCAAAAATACTTCTCTTACACATACAAACATATTTTGCCATCATAATATTTTATTAAAGAAAGTATAACGTTCATTTTCAGCAAAGTGATATGATTTATGTCATTTTTTTCCTCTTTTATCCATTGTACTTTTTTAGTCGATTTTAAAAGTCATTAAATACTTGTATTATGGAACTAAAGAAAAACCCAGGTGTAAGCCTCGCCAATTGGAGCACTACTTTCTTTTTAATGGGATTAGCAATGATGCTTTTTATATCCTATCAAGCAATTGAAAGCAAATCATACGATCGAGATTTAGCTTCTGGAGAGGTATTGGATGTTGGTGATGACCTTGAAGACGTAATTCCAATCACAGATCAATTAACACCGCCCCCACCTCCACCACCTCCACCACCAGCTATTTCTACCCAAGTAATTGAGGTGGTTGAAAACGATGCTGAAGTAGATGAAACTATTATTGAATCTTCTGAAACCGATCAAGACCAAGTGATTGTTGAAATTGAAGAAATTGAAGATGTAGAAATTGAAGAAGAGGAAATGGTCTATGTACCCTTTGCTGTCATTGAAGACGTACCCATCTATCCTGGTTGCGAGTCTAAAACTAACAACAACGACCGAAAACAATGTATGGAGGTGAAAGTGATGGAGTTTGTTCAAAATAAATTTAACACCGAATTAGCTAATGACCTTGGCTTAGAAGGAAAGCAACGGATAAGTGTTCAGTTTAAAATTGATAGACAAGGCATGGTCACTAATGTTCGAGCAAGAGCTCCGCACCCAAGATTGGAGCAAGAAGCTATTCGTGTCATTGAGTCACTTCCTAAAATGACACCTGGAAAGCAACGCGGGAAACCAGTAGGGGTTTTATATGCACTCCCCATTCTGTTTAAGGTTGAAAATACAAATTAAAATTACTGCAACCACCTTTTAAAAGCTTGTGCCTTTTCCCTACTAATATCTATAGAAATTGAAGCTGGGGCCAATAATTTTACTATAAGTTTTCCGTAAGAGTCGGCTTTAAAGCTTTCCACGGCATCCGATTTTATAATGATTTGCCTATTGGCACGGAAAAACAAATTTGGATTTACCAATTCTTCAATTTCTTCCATGGTTTGGAAATCGGTAATAAATTTTTGGTTATCCTTAGTTACTAGATAAATAAGAACGTCTTTTTGAAAATAGGATATATTCTCCTGACTTACAATTATAAACGCCTTCCCAGAATGAACAATAAATCGCTCTTTATATATTTTTTGTGCTTTGGAAAGATTTAAATCTCGGATTAAGGCTTCCAGTTGGTTGTTAAAGGTGAAGTTTTTAATTTCTTTAATTCGCTTAAACTTATAAATAGCTTGGGTTAACTCTTCTTTATCTACAGGTTTCAATAAATAATCGATACTATTTAATTTAAAAGCTCTTATAGCATATTCGTTATAGGCGGTTGTAAAAATGACGGGGCAATTTATTTGAACTTCCTGAAATAAATCGAAACTTACTCCATCACTTAATTGGATATCCATAAATAATAAATCGGGTTCTGGATTAGAAGCAAAATAGGTTAAGCTGGATTTTACAGAATTTAAAACAATTTCTATATGAATATCCGAATCTATTTCATTGACCAGTTTTAAAAGTCCCCTTGCCACCAATGGTTCATCTTCAATAATAATCGCTTTTATCATAACTAATGAATTAAAGGGATATGGACTGCAAAATTATTTGGATCTGATTCAATTCTTAAACCTTTATCTGATAAGTATTTATATAAATCTTTTAAATTTTCTAGCCCTAATTTATTGCTATTTTCAACTTGCGTTTTTTTAATGACATTATTTTTTACCATTAAATATGTCCCATCTGTTTTTATCTGAATTAAGAGTGGATTTTCTAAAGTAATGCTATTATGTTTTACCACATTCTCAATCAACATTTGTGATATTACAGGAACGATTCCTTTTTCTAAATCTTCTTCGGCTATTTCAATTCGAAATTGTATGGCTCCATTGAAGCGAGTTTTCATAAGTGAAATGTAATGCTTTACAAAATCCATTTCTGTTTTTAGTGACACCACGTCTTTGTCTCTATTTTGAAGCGTGTATCGATATACTTTTGATAATTGCTGAAGAAACTCGGAAGCCAATTGTTGATTTTCAAAAATTAGGCTATTAAGCGAGGTCAATGCATTAAACAGAAAATGCGGATTTAACTGATTTCGCAAAGCATCATATTTAACCATAGCCCGATCTTTTTCAAGGTTGCTACGGTTTATTAAGTTATACTTCCATTCTTCAAAATAATAATACCCAAAAATAGTGAGGTTAAAAATCACAGCGATAAAGAAATTCATCAAGTAAACAACACTATCCCACATGGGAATTATTTGTAAATCGAACATTGAATTGGCAAGAAAGAAAATGCTATAAGAAATGAAAATCATTAAAAGCGTTGAAAGAAATATTTGTAGACAAATCTTTTGTAATGGTTTTTTGGAAATTGGAATTATTTTTTCTAAAAGTCTATCTAACAACACTGTACTCTCCCAACCCAATACAAATAACAACAAGGCTGTTATGGTTAAAATGATATGATAACTAGGAGGTTCATTTGGAAATACTTTTAACCTAATTATTATCATTACAATATTAATTGCGATTAAAACCGAATAACTATATCTACGTTTTATACTCATATCCACTTAAGTAGTTTATAAAGTAAAATGGTTTAAATTTTTGAGCTAAAATTACAATTTAGCACATATTAATAATCCGTTTTTGTGTCGTAATGCATAATTTGAACAACGAAGTGCGGTTTTACTATCCTAAAGTGCTTAATCGTGATGTTCTACTTCTAAAATCATAGTTACCTATCCTCATATTAAAGATATACCATTAATTATCAATAGCATAGACATTTTTCACTTCAACCTATACTTTTTTGCACTTCAATAGATTTCATTGCTACTTCGCCGGGATATTTTTTTAGGAAACAACACTGCCATCTACATTTGTCCTATTAAATCATCAATAATCAAAAAACGAACTATTAATCTTAAATCTTTAAACATGAAAAAACTATTGTTTACCGCATTCATTCTATTTTGCTCTATGGGGGTAAAAGCACAAATTAATTATGGATTTCAAGCATCAGGTGTATTAAGCAATGCCACTTTTACAGATGATGACCTTGACAATACCAAAAAGGAATTTAGACCTGGTTTTGCAGCGGGTATTTTTGTTGAATTCCCTATTTCAGACAATTTTGGTGTGATACCTTCAGTAAACTTTATGCAAAAAGGAGTTAAGGTAACTAGCGAAACTATCATAGCTGGCGAGAATTTTAATCAAGAAATGAAAGCCAGTCTAAACTACATTGAGGTTCCTGTAATAGTAGTCTATACTATTGGCAAATCTAACTTCTATATTGGTGCCGGACCTTCATTTGGTTATGGCCTCTCTGGAAAATTAAAAGGGACATTTGAATTTGAAGAAGAGGGTATTCTTTACAGTGAATCGTTTAATATGGATGCCTTTAAAAGCGAAGATGAAGATGGAGCCGGGCTAAAAAGATTTGACTTTGGTATTACAGGGATGGCTGGATATAAAATATCATCAAATTTTTCAGTTGCTGCCAGTTACCTACATGGGTTAAGCAATATTGCAAGCGATGATGCCAATAATGCAAAGTTTAGTAATAGAAACATCTTAATTTCATTGGCATACAAAATATAAACTTTTTATAAAACCAACTATAGTATGTTTTTGCCAACATCCTATAGTTTAAAACTTCAAATTATGAATAAGATCATTGCCATTACGCCAATCATAACTTTACTGTATTTTATGAATGCGTACTTCGGACACAGTATTATTGAACCTGAAACTCTTGGCCTCAATTCTATTGAAAATGTAATTATAGGTAAGAGTAAACTAAAGGGAAAGAAATATCCTTTAAAAGTTACTTTTAAGGAAGCAACAGAAAGGGAATACATTAATGCATCGATAAATCAAGACATAATCTTTGAAATGAATGAAGACGATGCAAAAAAAATTGATGGTGTCATTCATCTAAAAATAAAAGAAGAGTGGAAAGCAATTACCAGTCTTAAAGATGAGTTCCTTTCGGAGTTTAATATCAACCTTTGCACCTATTATTACCTAGGGAAAAATAATTCAATTAATGCTTATTTAATTGGTTCCAATTCATTTTTTGATGAAAAGGAATGGTATTTAGTAGACGCAAAAACGGCAGAGGTTATTACTGTTACCTCCAACCCTATTTTTTCGCCCAATTACTTAAATTTTGCAACTTTAAATTTAGTATCCACTTCTAATAAACCGCTTAAAGGTTTTTATTTATCAAAACTCAATAAGACTAATAGCATTTTAGCGGCATCTCACTATTATGTGGCTAAAAATGAAAAGTGGATTCCATATGAAGTTTTTTGGGAAACCAACAATTCATTACTAATTAAAGTACTTCCAGAAAAAAAATCAAATAATCTAAAAAATGAACCTTTAGAAAGTGATTTCTCTTATGTGAGAATGACCATTAAAAGCTAACACATTAACATTATGAGACTAATTCAATTTTTAATTCTTATTGCCTTACTTTTAGTAAGCAATATTACTTGGTCACAGACCATAGAATACAAAACTATTACGGTAGTAGAATCTATTATCCCCAATGGCTTAGGCAGGTCTAGAATGATAAGTTCCGAAGAACCCAGAGATTATAAAGAGTTTACCTCTAGCCGAACTGCAGAGGATGATGAACGAAATAAATCTGATAGAGGTGAAATTCGTTTAAAAAACTTTGATGAAACCAAACTTCTAAATTTTTTCAATCTAGGAGGAATTCGTTTTCAAAATATTGCGGCAAACGATGCTGTTGTAACTTCAAAATTAAATGATCTTGCTACACAAGGATGGGAGTTAGCATTTGTTAATAGTGGAGTTGAAAGTTTTAGCGGAGAAAGTGATAACAATGGTATTTTTATAACGAGATACATCTTTAAAAGACAAAAAAATTATAATTAAAAACGAGGTCATAAGTCAATCAATTAACTAATTAACCAAATTAAGGCGCTAGAAAATTTGCTAGCGCCTTTTAACCGTTTAAAACATTTTATAGGATTATTAGAAACCTAATAATTATTTAGCTTTCGATTGCTTACTTTAATTTATTTAAGTAATGAATATTAGATTATATTTATTTTTTACCCTTATTGTCATCCATTTTCTCTTAACTGGATGTTATCAAGACGACTCAAAAGAGCTTTCTATTCCTATAGTACAGACTCTTAAAATTAAAGATATTTCAGAAACAACTGCTAGTTCTGGAGGGTTAGTCTTTAGTGATGGTGGGTCAACAATTATAACCAAGGGGATTTGTTGGGATATAAAATCGAATCCTTCTATAACACTCTCTACTAAAACCATTGAGAGCCAAGAATCCAGTTTATTTAATAGTATGCTTTCAAACCTTGTTCCAAACCAAAAATACTATGTAAGAGCTTATGCTACAAATAGTGTAGGAACATCCTACGGGAATGAAATTAGTTTTTTTACAAATCAAAAAAATACTATTATTTATAAAACAGATGGTAGAACTGTGAAACTTAGTGACCTTTCTCCTATTACTTTAGATATTTCAGAAGATGGTATGGTAGATTTCACCTTATTTGTTGAACTTACAGCTAATACCCAAGGGGACCGCTTATATGTGGGAATAAATCCTATTGGACCCAATTTAATTAAATCTGGCCCCCCCATAAATGAAAATTTTCTCAACATGGGTTTATTAATTTCTGAACCAGTAGGAGCTATTATAGATGAAGCTTTACTAAAAGATCAACGTTGGATAAACGACTACGGAGCTTTAGTAATTAGAAATGCATTTTCAAATGGAACAACTACTTATGAAGGAAATTGGGAAAATTCTGCTCAAATTGTAGGCATTCAAAATACATTCAATAAATCAAATTACTTTGGTTGGATTCGAATTGAATTTAACAAGGAGACAGAGGTAGTTACTTTAATTGATTATGCCTATAATTCTATTGCAAACCAGCCTATTATAGCTGGATCAATAAATAATTATTGACTTTTATTTGTCATAAAAAACGCCAGGCTAACTACTCCTGGCGTTTTGAAAAAAAAATTCTAACTCTTAAACTGAATATGTATAAATAATAACTTTTAAAACCTATGTCAAAGATACGAGGGTAAGGCTTCTACTAAGATTATTTGAAAATTAAAAAGATTAATGAAAAGTTAAGCACGTTATAAATTGGTCTATTGTTACTCCAAAAGCAAAAAAATTAGTAATATGGCACCACATTTTGAAACGTAGAACGCTTTATATCATTATTCTTATTGTTTCGGTATTGGGATTATTTGTAGTCCAATACCAATACTTGAATATTGGAATTAACCTCGCCAAAGTTCAATTTCAACGAAATATAGGCAATGCCACACAGGAGATAAAAGCAGATCTAGCTACACAAAATCAGCTTACTTTTTTAATTGGTCATGCCATTACCCAAGACAATTCCTATTTTAATACAAGTATTGATAGTATTCAGGATGCCTCGCGGCATTTTTTAAACGATTTTATCACCCACCGACTTACAGAAAATGGGATTGAAAGTGATTTTTCGTATCGGCTATTCACCAAAGATTCATCAGATTATTTAACGGCACCTCTTGTGTATGATGTTTCAGAAAAAATAAACACGTATCCCATTGAATTAGAGGGGTATTTACCCCTTGTATTAAATAAAAACTTAATACTTGAACTTCAGTTTAAAGACATCAATAATTACTTTCTTTTTCAGCTAAACGGACTTACTATACCAAGTCTCATTTTTATTATTGCCATCATCTTTGTGATTGTTTGGGTGTTACGTTCTTTTTATTGGCAACGCAATATCATTACCACCACCAACGAGTTTATAAACAACCTCACGCACGAGCTAAAAACTCCTGTTTTTTCTATTGGTTTAGCCACTAAAATCTTAAGTGAAAATGCTTCGGAAACCCAAAAACCTATTATTGAACTCATTCAGCAGCAAACCGAACGCATGAAAATTCATATTGAAAAAGTGCTTGAACTTGGCGCATTAGAATCGAAAAAACAATTATTTGAATTAAAAAAAGTAGATTTTACACCTATTTTGGAACGTATTTGTGAAGACTTTAAACAGTTATCAACAATTGAAAACACTGACTTTTCTTTTGAAATTGAAAACAAAAATTTTATACTGAATGCTGAAACATCCCACTTAGAAAATGCCATCAATAATCTGTTGGATAACGCCAAAAAATATGCTGAAAAACCAAGAGTAACTTTAAAAGCATTTCAGGAAGAAAAGAATTTAATAATTGAAATTCAGGATAATGGCATTGGGTTAACAAAAAAAGAGCAAGATTTAATTTTTCAGAAATACTATAGAGTTCCTAAAGGTAATACACAAACTGTAAAGGGTTATGGCCTTGGACTTAGCTATGTAAAAGAAATTATTAAAAGACATAAAGGAAAAATTAGTGTAGAAAGTGAAATTGGAAAGGGGACGAATATAAAATTGAAATTACCTTTGCAGCATGAGTAAATCGGAAGGAAAAATTTTATTAGTAGAAGACGATCCAACTTTGGGGTATTTGTTGCGCGAATACCTTACCATGAATGGATTCGAAATTTCTCTCACCAAAACAGCTTCCGAAGCATTAAATTTACTCGATTCACATATTTTTGAGTTAGCCATTTTGGATGTGATGCTACCAGATAAAGACGGGTTTGAATTGGCAAAAAATATAAAAAGCATCCACCCTACCATCCCATTTCTCTTCCTTACAGCACGCTCGTTAAAGGTTGACGTTTTAAAAGGGTTTTCTATTGGCGCTGTAGATTATTTAAAAAAACCCATAGATGAAGAGGAATTGGTGGTTAGAATTAAAGCTTTGCTTTCACGAATTCAAACTTCCTCAAAAACAGTAACCGTAGAAGAAATCTCAACCCTTGGGAAGTATCATTTTCATTATAAGAATCAGCAATTAGCATTCAATGAAGAAAAAATATCCCTTACCAAACGTGAAGCGGAATTGCTACACTTTCTACTTTCCAACAAGAACAATCTGTGTACTCACAAAGAAATATTAAGTGCCCTTTGGGGGAAAAGTGATTACTTCAATAAGAAAAGTTTAAATGTGTTTATTACCCATCTTAGAAAATATCTACAAAAAGACCACGCTATTACTATTGAAAATGTCCACAAACAAGGGTTTATCTTAAAGATTGAAGAATAGTTACTTAAAACGCATAAGCATAGCCCACACCTACCCCTGCAACTGTATCGATTACCTTTCCTGAATCCAGACCTCCAAATAATTTAAAAGTACCATACTTTTGAGTTGGATATTGAAGTGATAAATAATTATACCAGGTTTGAATAGCCTCAGGAAATGGATTATTATAAGTCCCTAAGTTTTTAACAAGACTACTTTTCACTTGCCAAGAAATCCCTTTCACCGTTCCTGTAAAGCCAAAATGATGTGCTTGAACTCTATTGCTAATAATGGGAGAGTTGTTCACGGTAACCACCACAGTAGGATCGATAAGTATAAAGGGCAATCCTATAGCATTTCGCTCGTACGTCCAACCACTGCGGTAAATAGTATTACTAAAATAATTATCGGCTCCTACACCACCCTTACTTTGATTTTCCGTACTAATAAATTCATAAAGGACTCCAGAAAAAAGTTTAGGTTCGGATGGTTGAAAATAAACGCCCCAAACACCATCTGGTAAATTAGCCAATCTTGTACCAGAACCATCTTCAAAAGGGTGTTCGTGATACATTGAAAAATCTCCTACGGAAGTAGTAAAACTATAATCCAACAAATAACTCCCTAAATGATTCCCAACTGCATTAAGTAATTCTCCTTCCACATCAATTTCTGAAGTTCTTTTAGCGAAAAACACATCCACAAAGGTTCCAAAGTCACTATTCAATTTTCCAAACTCGGGTGAAGTCCCTCCCCATTGTGCGTAATGCTGTATTTGTGCTGTTAGTTTGTTTGTTTCATTAAAATGAATCTGTAATCCCAATCGCTTATAATGCAGCATTACATCATCAACAAATCGATTGTCGTTTAAATAATAATGACCAATTCCCCAGTCAATAGCAAAAGTTTCAGAAATTTTTATGGGAGTATTCGCTTCAAACAACAGACCAGATAATGGGCGAGCATTTTCAGAAAAAAGAAAGTTTTTATTGGTTGCTGAAAGTCCTTGTTGCTGAATTTCACCTGATTTAGCCCCTACTGTGGCTCTTAACCATTTATTTTGAAATTGTACAAAAGCATTCTTTTTTTGAAATTCGTCATTTACCTCATCTCTGTAAAAAATCGAGAGCCCAGCCTTAATTGAAGCATTTTCAGAAACCTGATACTTTCCCTCAACTTCCCCTAATCCCGAAAAATTTGAAGCAGCACCAACTTGTGTATTTGTATTGGTAAAAAACCAAAAGGGATTTTGATCTTCGAAGGAAAAAGCACCAATTGCTTCTACTTTTCCTTGCCATTCAATTTGTTGTGCGCTCGAAAAGACCGAACAAAATACAATAGCGTAGGCAAAGTGGGTTAGTTTCATATTTATCCACGGAAAAGACGCTTTTTTAGCGTCTGTTTTTCATCGGTGTAGCTATAACCGTATTTGTTTCCATAACCAAAATTACTTAAGGAAACATTGTTTAATACCCCAGCAACATTTACCAATCGGCCATCTTCCATGGCATCATTTACAAATTCTAATAAACGTTTTTCGGTATAGCTCGCTCTAAAGACATACAAAGTAACATCGGCCAATTTGTTAATTAAAATAGTATCTGTAACTAGCATGGATGGGGCAGTATCAACCACTACAAAATCGTAGATTTCGCGTAATTCTTCAAAAAATTGTTTGGTCCTGTCTAACATTAAGAGCTCCGCAGGGTTTGGTGGAATTGCCCCAGACAATACTATGGAAAGGTTTTCATTCTCCGTACTTTTTGAAGCAATATCATTCACTTTAATGGAAGAATCCATAATATATTCTGTAAGTCCTTTTTGATTTTGTAGCTCTTTTGGAAGATAACGGTGTAATTGTGGATTTCTAATATCACCTCCAACCAACACCACTTTTTTCCCCGTTAATGCCAGCGTTAATGCTAAATTGAAAGCAACAAATGTCTTTCCCTCTCCTTTAATGGTAGAGGTAACAAATACGGTATTGGATTTATGAGAATTCTCTAGTTTGTTGATAAATAAATACTGAAGATTGGTTCTTAAAATCCTAAAGGATTCTGCTAAAATACTTCTATCGGTTAGCTGAATGAGTTGCTCTTCGTCCTTTTTAAGCTTTGGGATTTCCCCAATTAAATTTAAACTTGAAATAGCTGATTCAATATCTCTTCGATTCGAAATTTTATTATTAAGTAATTGTCTTGAATAAATAAACAAGAAAGGCACAAGTAATCCAGCTAATATGGCTCCTAAATAAATCAATGATCTTTTTGGAGAAACTGGGGCATTGCTACTATAAGCCTTGTCAACTACTTTAGCTTTTGGTGCTGTTACAGCAAGTGAGATTGCTGCTTCCTCCCTTTGTTGTAATAGAAATAAATACAATTGTTCTTTAATACCTTGTTGGCGTTCAATCCCTCTGTAGATTTTTTCATTAGTAGGAACCTTGGATAATTTTGAATTAAGAACCGATTCCTGAAAATTTAAATCTCGCAGCGAAACCTTTAAAGAATTAGTAGTGTTTTTAAGGCTATTTAAAATGTTTTGACGTATTTCTTCTATTTGGCTATTCACATTAATCACCACAGGGTTCTTTGCTGTAGAAGATTTTAAAAGTCTGTTACGTTGAAGCACTAAATCGTTATAATTATTTACAGATTTAGAAACATCACCTCCTTCAATTCCAATATTCGATGGCAACAAATCATTATTCGACGAGTTTTCCATATACTCTATCATGGTATTTGCCAACTCCAATTGAGTACCTACATTGAATTGTCGTTTTTCAAAATCACTGGCATTCTCAAGTATTAATTGTGCTTGAGCTTCAATATTGGTAAGTCTGTTGGAACTCTTAAATGTTTCTTTATTGCTTTCAACAGAGTCTAATTCTTTAGTAATAATTTCAAGACGCGAATCGATAAAATCTGAAGTCTTTTTAGCAACCTGTCCCCTATCATCTATGGCATCTTTGTTATACTGAAAAACCAATTCATTAATAAAATCTTCTGCCTTGCTTTTTACAGGGCTTTCCATACTAATAACAACAACATTACTGCTGCTTAGTTCGTTTACCACACTAAGCCTTCTTTGAAAAGCTGCTGCGACTTTATCTAAATCCCTATGAGAAACCGATATTGTTTTTGAAATAAAACTTTTAAATTTTGAAGCATTATCCAAATTAGGAATTACTGTTATGCTCCCAAAAGGCAAATCTACTTTCGTCCCAAAAGTATAAATACCTTCTATGGAATTAGATTCATTGTAAACCTTATATTGAGTTTCGTCTTCAATTTCAAAGTATAATTTTGGGATAGTTCCATTTGCTACTCCTAAACTATCATTAATCGATAAATACTGTACTTGAAAAGGTTTGTACTCGTATAATTCTGTTGTTTTTATGGTACCAATAGATTCGTACAAAATATTCAAATCCAAGGCACTAACAACTTCTTTTATAATCCTCTTTGATTTAAAAATGGCAATTTCATTTTCAATTTTATTGCTTTTAAACCTAGATAAAAAACCACCTAAACTTGAAAATGCAGCAAGTTCTTCTGCACCACCCCCAGCTTTTTCATCCTTAATAATGATTGTTCCTGTTGATAGGTAGGAAACCGTTGTATATCTTAAATAAATGAATGCTAAACTTGCGGCAAGTATCACCCCTAAAACAAATAAATACCAATAGCGTGTATATTGTTCTATTATCTCCCTTACTGAAAGCTCATTCTCTTTAGGGTTGTGATTTGTTTTCATATTATCGAGTAAGGATAATTGTTGTGCTTAAAATAATAGTGAAAAGTGATAAAAGAGCAGGGATATCTGGAATAAAACCGGCCTTTTTCACTCCTTTTAACGATGGTTCTACATATACCACATCGTTTTGTTTTAAAAAATAATAAGGACTTTTAAAAAAATCTGTTTGTGTAAAATCAACTCTTGTTACTTTTTGTTTTCCATCCTCATGGCGTATAATCATTATGTTATTCCGCTTTCCGTCCAAAGATAAATCCCCTGCTAATCCAATAGCTTGTGGCAGCGTTACGCGCTCATCAACGATTCTATAAACTCCTGGGTTGTTTACTCCTCCAATTACCGTTACTTTAAAATTTATAATACGAACATCAACCACAACATCTTTTACGTATTCTGAAAGTTTAGAAGAAAGCATTGAAATTATCTCACCTCTAGTTTTACCTGCAACATGTATTTCACCCAAAACTGGAAATTGAATATTTCCCTCATTATTTACTAAGTACCCTCTAAGAAGGGGATTTTGATTGTTGGTTATCCCATCTTGTGTATTCATTTTAAAAGGAGCTATAACATTTTCATCCAAGGAAGATACAGTTACATGTAGAATATCATTAGCTTCAATTTCAGGTTCAAAAATATTTTCAGAAAGAAGGTTATTTAATTCTTCCGCATCTTGAAAATACAATATTTGTTTTTTTGTAGCACAAGAAGCAAAAAGCAATAGGCTAACTATTAATAGCGAAATTTTTTTCATTAGCTTAAGATATATCTTCGTAAATATAAGTTTAAAATGCAAAAATTTTTGAGGGAGAAATTATAGTTTTCCAAATGTTATTCACTTTCAATAATTACATCGAGATCTTTAAAAGTAGAGTTTTCACTCTTAAATTCAGGCACCAATTCTTTCAGTAATTTAACTACTTTTTTATCCTCATGCTTTGTTGCTGTTTTTATTATAGTCTTAATTTTTGACTTAATATCAAGGAATTCACCTACTGGTATTTTCGAAATCATAATTTTAGGATGATGTGTTGGTAATGTCGTAGCAACATCGTTAAGTAACTCTTCGTATAATTTTTCACCCGGTCTAAGTCCCGTAATTTCAATACCAATATCCTTGTAAGGCTCTAGTCCAGAGAGTCGAATCATCTTTTCTGCCAAATCCAATATTTTTATAGGTTTTCCCATATCAAAAACATAAATCTCGCCTCCTCTACCCATTGTCCCTGCTTGAAGTACTAATTGACAAGCCTCAGGAATGGTCATAAAATATCTAATAATATCCTTGTGTGTAACAGTAACGGGGCCTCCTTCTTCTATTTGTTTTCTGAAATAAGGTATCACAGACCCACTTGAACCAAGCACATTACCAAATCGAGTGGTAATAAATCTTGTATAAACTCCCTTTTCATTTTGAAGTGCTTGCACATACATTTCTGCAGCTCTTTTTGAAGCACCCATCACATTAGTTGGATTTACAGCTTTGTCTGTTGAAACCATGACAAACTTCTCAATTTCATAATTTAATGAAAGAATTGATAGATTTACAGTCCCTAATATATTTACATAGATGGCTTCATGAGGGTTTCTCTCAATTAAAGGAACGTGCTTGTAAGCAGCAGCATGATAGACAATGTTGAGAGAATATTTTTTGAACATTAAATCCAAACGATACATATTACTAATATCTGCTAATTCAATAATGAAATTGAGCTCTGGATAGTTCTTTATAAGGTATAATTCTAAGTCATGCAATGCAGACTCTGCTTGATCTAAAATGACAATTAACTCTGGTGAAAAATCTGCTAGCTGTCTCACAATCTCACTTCCAATAGATCCTGCTCCTCCTGTAACCATGACCGTTTTTCCCGAAATGTCTTTTTTTATAAGTTTGTAATCAATTTTAATTTCTTCACGCTCAAGAAGATCTTCAATCTCTATAGGTTTAATTTGAGTTGTAATGTCTTCTTTTTTATTCCATTTTTCCATGGATGGGACATTAAATACTTCTATCCCTAAATCCAAACAGTCTTCAACTATTTTATTTTTTTCGGTACGTGAAAAAGATTCACTTACAATTAAAACTCCATCTAAGTTTAATTCTCCTACGGTTTCAGAAAATGATTTTTTAATTGGAAACACTGGTTTACCAAGAATCTTATAGCGTTTAGAATCAATATTTTGCGTTAAAAACCCTATAAGTTTGAATGGTAGTTTTGACTCGGTCGTGATTGCCTTTCCTAAAGAAATGGTATCGTCATCAACACCAATAATAGCTACTTTCTTTTTTGTTAATCCTGATGAAATAGCACGCAGGTATTGATATATTTCCTTTACTGCTATTCGGAATAACAACATTATTGAAAAGGAAAGCAACATATACAGAATTAGTGAAGTGTTAAGGAAAATTTTATTTGCTTCAAATAATTCGTAAATGGTGTTAAAAGCTATAACTGTTAAAAAAGTGAGCAGTGATGAAAATGCTAGCTTAGTTATATCTGTAAATGTGGAATGCCTTATAATACCAGAATAGGTTTTAAACAAAAAGAAAAAAACCAAATTAACCAATACTAAAATTACTCCTTGTTCAAAAACCGATAATACGTTATGAAATTTAATGGGTGTTCCCATTAAAATTAAATACGCTAAATAAAAGGAGAATGCAACAATGGCAGTATCGATTAAAACTACTATCCACCTTGGCAAATATCTTTGATCAAGAAATTTTATCTTATTATCACCACTATAAAGCTGTTTCAGTATGTTTTTTTTCTTTTTCAAAAAATCCTAGTATAAACGCCACAAAGATACTGAATCTCTATACGAATTGCTGAATAACCATGTTAATCCTTTGTAAATCTTCAGATGTAAGATTTGATCCCGAGGGTAAACATAATCCTTGTGAAAATAACATTTCTGAAACCCTTTCTTTTCCATAGAATGGAGCATTCTTAAAGATAGGCTGTAGATGCATAGGTTTCCATAACGGACGAGACTCAATATTTTCTTTTTCGAAAGCAATACGAAGTTCTTGGGAGGTAAATCTAGCTTTTTCAGGGTCAATTAAAATGCACGTTAACCAATGGTTAGAAAAATAATCTGTAGAAGGTTCCTTAAAAACTGAAACACCTTCAAATACAGAAAAAGCATTTTTATAAAAATGATGATTTTTTCTTCTTTGTGCCACCCTTTCATCAAGTACTTCCATTTGTCCGCGACCAATTCCAGCACAAATATTACTTAAACGATAGTTATAGCCAATTTCAGAATGCTGATAATGAGGTGCTTCATCACGAGCTTGTGTGGCTAAAAAAATAGCCTTTTGTTTCATTGCTTTGGATTTTGTTACCAAAGCTCCACCTCCAGAAGTGGTAATAATTTTATTTCCATTGAATGAAAGAATGGAAATATCTCCAAAAGTTCCACATTTTTGCCCCATATAAGAACTCCCAAGCGCTTCGGCGCTATCTTCAATAATGGGGATACCGTATTTTTTAGAAATTGCTTTGAGTTCAGTCACTTTATAAGGCATTCCGTAGAGGTGAACGGCAATGATGGCTTTCGGTTTTTTTCCTTTTGCAATTCGATCCGTTATTGCCTCGTCTAAAGAAACTGGACATATATTCCATGTATCCTTTTCGCTATCCACAAAAACAGGAGTAGCTCCTAAATACACAATTGGATTTGCCGAAGCAGAAAATGTCATACTCTGGCAAATAACTTCATCACCTCTTTCAACTCCCAATAAAATAAGTGCTAAATGTAAGGCGGCAGTTCCGGAGCTTAATGCTGCTACTTGAACTCCCTCAGCTAAATATTGTTCAATAGCGGTTTCAAAACCTGTTACATTAGGTCCTAATGGAGCCACCCAGTTAGTATCAAATGCCTCATTGACATATCCTTGTTCTTTACCTCCCATATGGGGTGACGAAAGATAAATTTTAGCCTTACTCACTTGAATTATTTTTTATGATTCTTGCTGGGTTTCCATATACTACGGCATTATCTGGCACATCTTTAGTGACTACTGCTCCAGCTCCAATAACAGCCCATTTTCCAATCTTTATATCTGGAAGAATAATACTCCCAGCCCCTAATAGAGAACCTTCTCCAACACTAACGCCACCGGCAATAGCAACATTTATTGCAATGTGAACAAAATCTTCTATAACGACATTATGGGAAACCGTCGCATTATTATTAATAATGCAGAAATTACCAACACGGCATTCTGCATCTAAAACGGCATTTGGAAGAATTAAAGAACCCTTTCCAACATTTGCTGAAGGATATATAACACTACTACTATGAATAAAAGATGGAAACTTAGCTTTCGAAAATTTGTTTGCTTTTACTTTTCTCACATTATTATCGCCAATACTTATACAAAGAGATTTTTCAAAAAAATCTTCATTCTGATATTGCTTTAGTCCAACTCCCATGATATCTTCCTCTTTTGGATTGTCGTCATAAATAACATTAGGTGCATATTCACCTAGACTTCTAATAAGTGCTATGGTAGCATAACAGTGTCCGCCACCACCAAAAAGTATAATATCTTTCATTAATTATTTCCGTTAAAACGCTGCGTAGTCGCTTGGTTTTCAGTATTTATATCTGATCTTAAAAAGACCTTCCCTATCGTTTTAAAAATTATTTTTAAGTCTAACGCAAAAGTAACGTTTTGAACATAGAAAACATCCAATTCAAACTTTTCATTCCAACTAATGGCATTTCTCCCATTTACCTGTGCCAAGCCTGTAATACCTGGTTTTACTTGATGCCTCTGTTTCTGAAAATCACTATACAAATGTAAGTACTCAGGCAACAAGGGACGTGGCCCCACAAAACTCATTTCTCCTTTAATTACGTTTAATAATTGCGGAATCTCATCTAATGATGTGGAACGAATAAATTTTCCAACAGTTGTAAGTCGTTGTGAATCTGGTAATAATTTCCCATCATTAGCACGACGATCGTTCATTGTTTTAAATTTTATGATGGTGAAAATACGAGCATTCTTCCCTGGACGTTTTTGAAAAAAGAATGGACTTCCGTTATTAGCAAACAAAAGAAAAACAACACACAATAAAAAAATAGGAAGTAAAATTATAAAACCAATAACGGCAAAAATAAAATCGAAAAATGGTTTTAAAAATCCTAAATACATCCTTGTAAAATTATACTTTTTGGTCTAAAAATGATTGATACTCTTTCAATAACGCATTCCAAATTTCAAGTCTTTCGTAATTTTTAGTAATTGAAGTCCGTGTATTTTGTTTCAGAGATTGATATTGTCCTTTGTCATTCATCATTTCAAACATAGCGCCTTGTAGTTCTTTTTCGCTTTTCTTCGGAATAATTAATCCGTTAAAACCGTGTGTCACAATTTCATTACACCCATTAATATCGCTTACAATAGCAGGTAACTCCATCGATAACGCTTGAAGCACTACATTGGGAAACCCCTCTCGATAACTAGGGAAAACCAAGACATTACTAATAGCAAAATAAGGTCTGACATCTTGCTGATATCCAACTGAAACGATTTTAGCATTATCACGAATTAATTGTAGCGTATCAACTGGTAATGGATCTAGGTCTTGCTCAAACGGTCCAACTAATAAAAGAGTTGATTTCTTATTCTGAAGCATTGAAAATGCATTAACCAACTCAACAATGCCCTTATCTTTTACAATACGCCCCACAAAAACAAAAACAAAATCTTCTTCAGGTATGGAAAGCTCTTTTCTGAAGCTCTTCTGAAACTCTTTATCGTATTTCTCCTTCGAAAAGTATCGAGTATCAATTCCGTTAGAACTACCATTTCCAATGATATTGAGTTTTCTTTTTTGAGTAAACTTTTCCTTCAAAATGAAATCTTGAAGCCCTTGTGAGTTGGGATAAACCTTAGTGGCAAACCGATAGGTTAATTTTTCAATAAAGCCTAATAAACTTCTTTTAAACCCTGTAGATTCCATTAAAGGGAGACCAGCAACGGTATGGAGTCTATTTGGGACTCTGGCAAAGTAAGCCGCCATCATTCCCACAATACCCGCTTTGGGGGTATGCGTATGTACAATAGCTGGTTTCACCTTCGAAAAATAACGATACAATTTATAAACTGCAGCAATATCTTTAAACGGCGTTATTTTTCGGGTAAGGTTTACAAAATAATACGAAACGCCTTCCTTCTTTGTATACGCCACTAAGCGTTCTTTTTCCGAACTAATAGCCGTTACTTCAAAGTAGTCCTTCATAAAAGCTAATTGTCCCTCCAATAGCTTTTCAAGTGAAAGTGGAATGGTCGTAATTCGTATTAATTTTGGTTTCTCCATAACTCTTTATAGAGTTCGATGTATTTATTTGTCATTTTGTCTAAGCTATACTCCTTGGCTCTTTGCTGACATTGTGATACAATTTGCTTGTAATATAATTCGTCATCCAACAATGCATTAATTTCTTTAGCCAAAGCCGAAAAATCTCCTTCTGGAAACAACACTCCCGCCCCTTCAACCAATTGAGTCAAGCCAGGAACACTAGATGCTACAAATGGTTTGCCCGAAATCATTCCTTCTATACTTGAAAGCGAAAGCCCTTCAAAATGTGAAGAAAGCACCACTATATCTACCATCTTTAATAAATTGGGAACGTCCATTCGCAATCCTAGAAATTGCACTCTAGACTCTAATTCTAAATTCTTTACTAAATTTACACATTCGGCTTTTGTAGTCCCATCTCCAACTAGCAGTAAATGCACGCTTTGTGGTAATGCTTCCATTGCTTTGATTAATGTAGTTTGGTCTTTTTGAGGCGTAAAACTCGAAACTTGTAAAATAATTTTTTCAGCATTAGTAATTGAAAAATTATTTCGGTTTGCAGGTAGTGCTTCTTGTATTTTCTGAAGGTTCACCCCATTAGAAATCACAACAATTCTAGAAGCAATATTCTTTACTCTTTTGTTCAGTTCAATGACAACTTCTTCGGTAATAGCTACAATCTTCGTATATTTTTTATAAACCCAAGCGTCTGTTATACTGAACAAAAAACCTTTCCTTCTATTGGTTGTATTGTGTTCAGTAAAAACAAGTTGGGTTTTTGAAAATGATAACACTTTTGCTAATGCCACCCAGTATAATGATGGAAAAAGATGCACATGGATGACTGAAAACTTCTTAAGAAAAGGAATCAATTTAAAAATCAAAAAGGGGTTATACACAGACCTTTTAGAAAGTGTATGAACAACAGATTGAGAGTTTTTTTGTAATTGTTTCAAAAAGGGGTGTTCTTGTCCATTTAACAGAAGGAGTTCTGTATTTATGCCTTGTTTATTAAAAAGCGGAATGGAGTCTAAAATAAGCTTTTCGGCTCCTCCAGTGGCAAGGCTATTACTAACTATTAATACCTTCATGAGACAATTTGCGTTGTTGATAAAGATACAGTGTCCATACCCCAAAGACAACTAACCAAGGCATTAACATGTTTTTTTGGCGTAACATAATACCCAAGTTTCCAAGAATAAGTGAAAAAGCTAGGGAGCCAATTAGAAAAAATACAATACTCCCCTTTAATAAATAATCAGCTTTTTTGAAAGCCAAAAAAGGCTTTTTGAATAAAATACTTCCTGAAAAAACCAATAAGATTAAATTCTCGAACGAAGCAAGGATTGCTAGTACTCCATTGATATCGAAGAATAGTGGGCGATATAAAAAGGTAAATACTTTTAACGGAAAAGGATACCCGGAAATATCAATACCAGAGCCTGTTTTTACTTTATTTAAACTTGATGATTTACTACTGGCGTATTCAGATATTGCAGAAGATTCTAAACTTTCTAATTGAATAAATTGTAAAACAAAATTAAAAATCGATGCAAAACCTATAAGGAATATAAAAAACAAAACCACTTTTTGATAGCCTTTTAATCTGCCATCCAAAATAAATCCAATTCCGAAGGCTACAAACAAAAACAATAAAATATGAGGGCGAATTGTAATTGCAAAAATCATTGCAACAACTAATAAAAACAAATGTTTTTTAATATTTGTTAGTCCATAAATAAACATAGCAATAGCAACAAATAAAATAGTGTCCTTGCCTATACCTGAAGACCAAAAATGAAAATTTGGTAAAAACCAAATCCAAGGAAAAATTGGGATTTTAAAAAGTGTAATTTGCGATAAAATCGCTTCGGAAGGGAAAAAGACTTTTATTATTTTAAAAATATAGATAAACCCTAAAAATCCAAAACACGCATAGATTATATTTCCTGTAAAAAATGAAAGTTCCAATACTTTTGCCGGGAAATAATTAATTAAATACAACATCCCTGTGGCAGACCGTTTTTTTACGAGATCAAAAATATCAGACAAAGGATAGTCCAAAGGAGCTTCCCAATAATGGATGGCATCTCCCCCATTACTCGCCACATAAAAACTAAACACACCCGCTATAGCAATATGAAATAAAAAAAGTTTATTTAAAACGCCTCTTTCATACGCTGAAAATCCTTTAAAAAAGCGCTTCAAATTAAATCCTATTAAAAGGAATATGATACATATACAAATATCCAACAAACTCATACTACACTTTCCTTTTTGAAAATTTCCTCTAAAGCCTTCAATGTTTCAGTTTGTAAACTTATGGTTTGCTTTTTTGAGCTACTCAACAAGCGAAAAATTTTTTGTTTAAACTTAGAACTAAATATAGCCGAAAAATAGTCCTTTATGCCCATCTTTTTCAATAAATACATACCCCATTTAAAACGCAATTTTCGTGTCGGGTTTGTATTTATTGCATCCAGCCTAGATAGACCTTCTAAATCCAAAAAATTAAAAACATTGTTCAACGTTTCTAATTTATTTACTGTGAAGTCTTCAAAATATACAATTTGAATACTTTTAAATTGCTTCCTAAAACGCTCAATAGGCTCTTTGTAGAGACTCATTCCAAGGCAACTATACCACGGTAATTTGTTATTGTTGTATGCATCAATATCATTTTGCATCACTGTTTCAAAAGAACGGGTTTCTCGACTTAAACCTACTAACATGGTATAATGAGAAAAAGCTCTTTTAATGGGGTCTCTTAGTAAGACAACTATTTTGGCATCGGGATTATACTCGTAAATTTTTTCAGCAACGTTAGGTGCGTGCAGATACATCGTACTACCTTCCAACTTGTAAATTTCATCTTTACTTAATGAAAATAGTTTCTTATAATGCTCACTGTCTGTTACATGGACAATATGTAGTGGTTTTGGAAAATCCTTTTCAAAATAAGTGTTAACATTAAAAAAACTTGAGGGCTCGTAGAGAATCTTGGGTAATTCATCAAGAAAAAAATGTGGTTCTTTAATGGGTGAGGTATAAATCTTAGGATGTTGGGATAGTAATTCCATAAAAGAAGTTGTACCCGCTTTCATCGCGCCAATTAAAAAAAGATTGACCCTAGTATCTTCCATTAGCCTTTCAATTTTTTATATAACCCATATACATTTATGAACGAAAAAGTATGCGTAACCCATAGCATACATTTATATTTCCAGCTCATTTTAAGTTTTTTGGAAAGTCGATAAATTATGACTCGTTCTTGTTTTGAATAGTCATTACAATTCTGAAAATAACTAATAACTACAAATCTCTGGTAGTATTGTTGAAAAAAAGGATTAAGTTTTAGAGAAAGTCTATCTGAAACCTTAAGAATTGTGTTCAAATATCTTTCAAAATCTTTGGCGTTAAAATGGCTTTTCGATGCAGAATCGTCTATATCTTTTCGGTAAAAAGATAATTCTTTATTCACAAAAACTATTTCTTCAGTTTCACATACTCGAAGCCACAAATCGTGATCTTCGTGTTGCTTCATCCCTTCTGTAAACAATCCTTTTTCAACAAGAAGACTCTTGCTAATAACTACATTAGACGAGTTAATTGGCGGGAGGTCTTTACTAATCACTTTGAAATAATTTACTAACCCCGTAGTTGCAGCTTTAGGCAAGAAATCATTGGCATATCTTTCCGTTATATTTCCAAAAACTCTGCTTCTTCCGGTTCCAAATATGCTATTTTGGGGATATACCTTAATTGCTTGTGTTATCTCTTTAAGAAAGTTTGAATCCCACAAATCATCGGCATCAAGAAGTGCAATCCAATGATAGGTTGCTTTTTGTATTGCAGTATTTCTTGCTACCGAAACCCCGCTATTTTGCATGCATATTAAGTGAACTCTTGGATCATTGAATGTTTTAATTACTTCTACAGAGGTATCCGAACTACCATCATCCACAATTATTACCTCAAAATCTACAAAAGTTTGATTTAAAATTGATTTTAGTGTTTCACTTATGTAGGCCGCTTTGTTATATAATGGGATAATAACACTAAACATGAGTCTATAAATAAAGTGAAAAAAACCTATTTAAAAAATAATAACAAAGATATTTAATCAATTGTAAAGTGTATTTCCCTTTTCTATGATACCCTGGAATAGTTTTTATTAACTCCCAATAAATCGATGCAATTTTCCAGTTTAATACTGTATAGTATTTTTTTTCACTGTTATCCTTTATCGTCATAAACGTTTTTAAAGAACTAATTTTCTTTTTCCATATTACTTGTTTACTCCACAGACCACCATAATGATGTCTATATAAATTATTTATAATGTCATGATGATAATAAGCATTTCCAAACGACACCAATTGAGCAAACAACAATGAATCGCCATTTAAAATTTGTGTGAAATTATTGGGAAATTCTTTAATACAATTTCTAAATACAACAGAACTAGTAGGAATCAATAACCCACTAATTACTTCATAAGCATTAAAGTTGGATTTTTTATAATTTAATAAATTATCATTCAAAATATTTCCCAATTCATCAATAATAGAAGTATTATGGAAACTAAATGAATACTCTTGATGTTTTTCTAAAAAATCAACTTGTTTCTGAAGTTTTCTAGGGTCTCTCCATACATCGTCACCATCAACAAGTGCAATATATTTCCCTTTAGAAATATATATTTTATACATAAAATTAAAACGTCCAGTAATTCTGTTTTCAATACTTATTTTATTTTCTGGATGGTGTAATAATAATTTTATTTTATCTGGAAATTGAAGTGCATATTTTTTACAAATCTCTCTTGTTTTATCTTTACTATTATCTTCACCTATAATTATTTCAAATTTATAATTTGTCCTTTGAGATAAAATACCATCTAAACAATCTTTAATATATTTTTCATGGTTATAAGTTTGTAAACAAACACTAATAATTGGATCATGAGGAACTGAATTGCTAAACTCTTGTACCAACTTATTTTCGTAAGTGTTTTTAAAAGATTCAAAGTCCATTAATACAAGTATTTTTCTAGATTAGTTCCTTTTAAATCATTATTAATGTAATTTACTATGTCTTTGTCCAAATTGTTAGTCCAAGCGTCATCTTTCTTCTTAGTCTTAAAGACACTATAACTATCTTTTAATTCTTTAGAAGTGCTCGCTTGTAAAAAATTTGAAGTTTGTATATTAAAATCTAAGTTTACGAAATTAAATAAATGTTTTACTGTTGTTTCAGGACTATCAAGTAATTCATCATACCGTAATAAATAAAAATTAGTAGGGAATTCCTTTTTTAAGATTTCAAATAAATTTGCCACTTCTTTCCATTTTTCATATCCATTAAATTCTTCTACTAACCCTTTATTTTTTTTGGGTGCTAACTTCCATTCTTCTAATATTATCCAATCTAAATCTGGTCTAAACTCTTTAGGTGCATTAATCCATGAATATAGTGTTGCCAAAGGATGACGGATTAGCCCTATCACCTTAATCTCGGGAGTTTGTATTAATAAATTTTTAATTATATGATGATAGCGAACTTCTTTATAAACTGTTACCAGAGGTTCTTGCTTTGAAAACGCAGGTACAATACCCTTTTCTTTTGCAGTTATTTGATTAATAAATGGATCGTTACTTAAGGTAATCCTTCTAAAAAAATCTTCAATTTCTTTCTTAGTAGAATTTGTATTCAATTCCGATTTAAATGAGTATGAAAATAAAGGTTGATAACGATATGCCACGTTGGGATGAGAATCAAAAATAGAACCTAACCAAGTAGAACCAGAGCGAGGCACACTATGAATGGCAATTTTATTCATAATAAGCTATAAGAATCTAAAAAATATTTTATTGTTGTTATATCATTAAACATTACTACGTCAATTATAGATAAGCCTGGAATAAATGGTTTATTAAACTGTTCGTATTTGGGTAAATTTGGATTTAAAAAAAGAAGCTCTATGTTCTTTTCCTTAAAATCCTCTTTTTTATATAGTGCTATTCCTCCAACAGGATTAATATAAATTGATGTATTTAATCTATTACAAATTGTCAATAAGCGTTGAGTGCGTTCTAGCCCCTTTGTATTGGTAAAGTGTTCTGAAGATTTTAAAATGTTTTTTTTAATACCTAAATAATCTAGAATACTCATAATACTTAAAATTGCAAAATCTGAAAGTTTTTGAGGTCTTTCTTTAAAAATTGATTCAATGATTGGAAATACATCTTCAAACATAGGTGCCTTCTTATAACTTTGTTCAATTGTTTGAAGTTGTTTCCTAAATAATGGGTGTTCTTCTATTAAGTTAATTTCTGATATTAACTTGTTTGGACTAGCTTTATCACAAGGAATTGTAAGAAACTTATCAGTATTATTCACTAATATACGATTTCTGTTTACCCAGCCTCCTTTAATATAATTCACATCGTCATAAAAGACAAATGTATCTACACTAAATAATAATTGGAAATATCCTAAATAAGGGAATATATAGGGTTGCATTATTGCTACTTTCATAGATTGCTATTTATAATTTCACAAATATTTTTACAATCTTCCATCTGCAAATCATGACTTAAAGGTAGACACAAAATAGTCTTGGAAATAGTTTCAGAGATTGGTAACGAGCTATAAGAAACATAGGGTAAAGTATTTAAAGATGGATAGAAATAACGCCTAGGTACTATCTTATTTTTGTTTAATTCTGATTCAATTTTTAAAAGTACCTTTTCATTTTTGAAAACAATTGGATAATAACTATAATTCCAATCAGTTCCCTTTCTAATTTTCATTTTTTTCAAAATAGAAAAATTCAATAGCGATTCATATAAGGCTACCACTTTCTTTCTGTGCTCAATTATTTGATTCATATACGGTAGAACACATAGTCCCATAGCCGCTTGTAATTCACTCATTTTAGCATTAATTCCTAATCCTTTAAAATCAAGTGGTCCGTCGTGTCCAAATTTATGGCTGTATTCAAACTTTTTAAACAATTCTGAATCTTTACAAAAAACCGCACCGCCTTCACCTGTATGAAAGAGCTTTGTGGCGTGAAAACTACAAGTACTCACATCACCATAATTAAATATAGATTGGTTATTATAGTAAACACCAAAACAATGTGCTGCATCATAAATTACCCTTAGCTTATATTTTTGAGCAATGGTCTCTATAGCCTCAATATTGCAAGGATTTCCAAAAACATGAGTCGCCAAAATAGCTGTTGTATTATTATTGATTTTTTCTTCAATTAATTGCTCATTAATGGAAAAAGTGTCTGGATCAATATCTACAAAAACTGGTGTACAATACTCCCAAATGATGGTTGCAGTAGTGGCAACATAACTAAATGGAGTCGTTATAACCTCCCCTCTATTTGCCAATAACCGTAAAGCTATTTGTAAAGGAACAGTTCCATTGCACATTAATAGAGTTTCTAGTGTACTTTGATCTTTCTTTATTTTTTGTTCTAACTCTTTAACTAATTCGCCCCGATTAGTTAACCATTCGTTTTTCCAAATGCGCTCTAGTTGGTGATGGTATTCTTCGATAGGTGGAAAAAAAGATTTTGTGACGTTTATCATTTCTCAAAAATTAAGCTTCTCATTTTAAATAAAATTCTGTTTAAGAATAATTTTACCAATAACAGGTAAATCAAGACTCCCGTACTTCCCCAAATTAATAATCTCATAAAGTCTGAAGAAAAGTAATTCTGAACATTTTGGTCCAAATACCATGAAAATCCAGCCACTAAGGCAGCAAGAAATACCAATGGGATTATGTCTTTTAATTGCTCAAAAGAGCTATAACTTATAAACCTTCCAGTATAGTATGAATTAATAAAGAATGAGAAAGCCGATACTATAACCCCTCCCCAAAGTAAGGCAATTATTCCAAATTGAAAGGTCACCAAAATAGTTAGGACACCTATGGTTTTTTTAACAACTTCCAACTTTAAAAACAAATCACTTCTCCCTTTAATCTTTAAGATATTCAAATTATAAGCATTTAGCGGAAATAAGATACCTGCCCAACAAAGTATTTGAAAATATGGAACGGATGGCAACCATTTTTCAGTAAGTAGAAATCGTATAAGTGGTTCTGCCAATGCTGAAGCAATTAATAACAATGGAGCTACAAAAAAAATAACCAGTTGCATAATACTTTTATAAGCAGACTTTAGTTTCTTATCATCATCTTGAATACTTGAAAATAGTGGAAAGGTAACTTTATTAAGGATGGTGCCTATATTTTGTACAGGAACTTGTTTTAAGGTATCGGCTCTTGTAAAAAATCCCAACTGACTAGTTCCAAAAACCCTTCCAATGATAACAGTATAACTGTTTTTATAAAAGGTTTCGATAAGCCCAGCAAGAGTTAATTTATAACCATAATAAAAATGTTTTTTAAATATATTACATTCAAACTGAAGTGTAGGCTTCCACTTTCCAAAGAACCATAAAAGCAATGTATTTATTGATGCCTGCACTAGCGCGCTTACTACCAAACTCCAAACCCCATAACCAGCATAGGCCATATAAATACCAACGAATCCTCCTAAAATAATTGAAGGGATTGAAATTTTAAAAAGCAGTTTAAAGGCTAAATGTTTTATTATCCTAATTTGCTGAATATTTCCCAAAGCATTAATAATAAAAACAAAAGAGTATACTCGAATAATATCAATAAGGATTTCCTCATTATAAAAAGCCGAAATAAAGGGCGCAGCAAAAAAGACGAGTAAATAAATAAACACACTTCCCAGTAAATTGAAATAAAAAACAGTAGAATAATCAACAGTACCTAACTCCTTTGAACGTACAAGGGAAAGTGATAATCCAGAATCTGTAAGCGATTTACCAATAGCGATAAAGATTAAAATCATCCCAATAATTCCGAAATCGCTTGGCAATAAAATACGAGCAAGAATTATTGATATAATAAAACTGATAGCTTGAATTCCTACCTGTTCAATACCAACCCAAAAAAAACTAGTTTTTAATTTCTTTTTTAAAGTCATTATTATAATATAAACAGATAGCCCTCGTGATATTTTATAAAATCATCCCTGCCGCTACTGTTTCATGAGTAGCATCGTCAATTAGCACAAAACTTCCTGTAATTCTGTTATCACGATATTCATCAATCATTAAAGGGCGGGTAGTTCTAATTTTAATACGAGCAATATCATTCATTTTCAGCTCTTTATCCTCTTCCTCTCGGTTATATGTATTAATATCAATTTTATACATAACATCTTGTATCATGGCTTTTTGCTCATTGGAAGTATGCAAAATGGTGTACTTTGCTCTGGGACGGGCAGGTTGATTATGTAACCAACAAAGCATCGCACTAAACTCCTGAAGTGGCTGTGGTTTATTATTGGTTTTAACAATCATATCTCCACGGCTTATGTCGATATCGTCTTCTAATGTAATTGAAACAGACATAGGAGCAAAAGCTTCCTCTAGAGAGCCATCAAACGTATCGACCGACTTTATCTTTGAGGTAAATCCAGAGGGTAATACAGTAACATCATCACCCGGTCTAAATATTCCGCTAGCAACTCTACCAGCGTATCCTCTATAATCGATAAATCCTTCTCTTTGAGGTCGTAACACCGTTTGCACAGGAAAACGAGCGTCAATTTTATTAATATCACTACTAATATGAATGTGCTCCAAAGTATGTAATAATGGTGCTCCTTGGAACCATGGCATATTTTCACTTCGGTTTACCACATTGTCACCATCCAAAGCGCTAATGGGTAAAAACCGAACATCTTTCACATATAATTTTGAAGAAAATTCTTCAAATTGAGCGATGATTTTTTCATACACTTCTTCCGAATAATCCACCAAATCCATTTTGTTAACACAAACAATCACGTGCGGAATTTGAAGTAATGAGGCGATAAACGCATGTCTCTTAGTTTGCTCAATAACACCATTTCTGGCATCGATTAAAATCAACGCTGCATTCGCCGTCGAAGCACCCGTAACCATATTTCGAGTGTACTGAATATGTCCAGGTGTATCTGCAATAATAAACTTGCGTTTGGGTGTTGTAAAGTACCTATATGCTACGTCAATCGTAATTCCTTGCTCACGTTCGTCTTTTAAACCATCTGTAAATAATGCCAGATCTACTCCGTCATGACCTTTTCGTTTACTCGTATTCTCTACAGCTTCCAGTTGATCTTCAAAAATAGCTTTCGAATCATATAACAGCCTCCCTATCAAAGTGCTTTTACCATCATCAACACTCCCGGCAGTTGTAAATCGTAATAATTGATTAGTATCTAATTGCATTGTTTTTTCTTTAAAAATAACCTTGTCGTTTTCTGTCTTCCATCGACGTCTCACTACGCTTATCATCACTTCTATTACCACGTTCGGTTTGTTTCATTGCCGAAACTTCCATCACTATTTTTTCTAAAGTATCTGCATCGCTTTCTATGCCCCCAGTAATAGTAATATCACCAAGAGTTCTAAACCTTATTTTCTTTTTATGTACTTCTTCACCTTCTTCCAATTTTAAATGGTCTGAAACTGGAATCCAAGAATTGCTCCGCCACACAACCTCTCTTTCGTGAGCAAAATACAATGAAGGAATTGAAATGTTTTCTCTAAGAATATAATTCCAAACATCCATTTCGGTCCAATTGCTTATGGGAAATGCTCTAAAATGTTCTCCTTCAAAATGTTTTCCATTTAGGATATTCCATAATTCTGGTCGTTGATTTTTTGGATCCCATTGCCCAAAATCATCTCTATGTGAAAAGAAACGCTCTTTAGCTCGCGCTTTTTCTTCGTCACGTCTTCCACCCCCAATGGCACAATCTATTTTATTATCTTCAATGGCGTCTAAAAGTGTGGTAATCTGAAGTGCATTTCGCGTGGCATTTTTACCTCGTTCTTCAGCTACTCGCCCCTTGTCTATAGATTCTTGAACAGAGCCTACAATAAGTTGTACACCAAATTCTTTTATTAAATCATCTCTAAACTGAATGGTTTCAGGGAAATTATGCCCTGTATCTACATGCATTAGCGGAAAAGGAATTTTTGAAGGATAGAAGGCTTTTTTGGCTAAATGTGTTACCAAAATAGAGTCTTTTCCTCCCGAAAAAAGAATTACTGGATTCTGAAATTGTGCCCATACTTCTCTTAAAATATAAATGGCTTCAGATTCGAGCTCGTCTAAATAATTTAAATAATACTTACTCATGCTTCAAATGTAATTTATTCGCTATGGCTTTAAAAATAATCGCAACAGATTCTTCTAGAGAAACTATGCTAGTATCAATTTCAATATCTGGGTTTTCTGGAGCTTCGTAAGGCGCATTCACTCCTGTAAAATCTTTAATCTCCCCTGCTCTAGCTTTGGCATACAAACCTTTAACATCTCGTTTCTCACATTCCTCAATTGGAGTATTCACAAAAACTTCAACAAAATTCTCCTTTCCAACAATGGTCTTTACATTTTCGCGGTCTTTTCTGTAGGGAGAAACAAAGGCAGAAAGTACTATTAAACCAGCATCAATCATTAAATGTGCAACTTCGGCAATACGGCGAATGTTTTCTGTTCTATCTTCTGGGGAAAAAGAAAGATTGTTGTTAAGCCCTTTACGCACATTATCACCATCCAAAATATAGGTATGAAAGCCTTTTACTAGTAAAGCTTTCTCTAACGCGTTGGCAATAGTAGATTTTCCAGAGCCCGAAAGTCCTGTAAACCAAATCACAAATGAATTGTGCTTTTTTTGAAGGTTTCTATCTTTTTGGGTAACCTGAAAATTATGTGGAATGATATTACTCATTTGTTTGGTTTTGTGCTTTTCTCATTCTTCTTTTTTCCAATCCAAAATCAATTTTATACCAAGCTCGTTCGTGAAGGTAATATAAAATCATCTTTGTAATTAATTCTGCAAATCCAATTTTTAAACCTATAAATGGGTTTCCAGAAATAATCCATGAAATTATCATAGTGTCTGTGGTACCCACAGCCCTCCAAGTAACTGTTTTTGCTAAGTGCCTTTTCCTGCTTTCGAGAACGATACCACTTTTACTTAAATTAATCTTAAACCAAACTCTTTCATGCAAGTAATACAAAAACATTTTGGTAATGACTTCAGCTAATCCAATTTTAACACCCGTAAGCGCATTTCCTGTAATTAACCAAGATAGTAAGATCGTATCAAGGGTACCCAAGATTCTCCAAGTAATCGCCTTTACAATATGTCTCGCATGGGAGTTGGCTTTCATGATACTTTAACCAAAAAATGTGGATTGAGTAAATTCTCTTTATTGTAACGAAGTGGTTGTTGCGTATTTTGATCTATAACTGAAACTCCCGTAGCCTCGCAAATAGCTTGTCCTGCTGCGGTATCCCATTCCATGGTTGGAGCAAATCGTGGATAGACGTGTGCATTTCCTTCGGCAACCAAACAAAATTTTAAGGAACTTCCTTTCGAAACTATTTCAACTTTATTGTGTTTTTCTACTGCAGAAATATACTCTTTTGTAGCATCGTTTAAATGGGAACGACTCCCCACAATTTTTATCGGTTCTGTATATGACAATGGTTGAAGAATTTTAGAATTTTCAGTAATAAAACTGAAAGATTCATCTTCAAAAATTGTTATTTTAAAAGCTTTTGAAAGCCCTTCGGTAGTATAATACAATTCTTTTGTCACTGGTACATATATAACTCCCAAGCTAGGATTGCCATTTTTGACTAAAGCAATATTGACGGTAAATTCCCCATTCCGCTTCACAAATTCTTTGGTGCCATCAAGTGGGTCAACTATCCAACAGGCACTCCAATCTTTTCTTTCTGAAAATTGGATTTGCTTGTTTTCTTCACTAATTATTGGAATGCCTGTTTTTTCTAAATAAGAATTAATAACATCGTTCGCATTTTTATCTGCCAGAGTTAGTGGAGAGGCATCGTTCTTTACCTCAACAGAAAAATTAGTATCGTAAATTTTTAGAATTTCTTTTCCAGCTTCAATAGTAGCTATGATGGCAATTTCTAGGTTAGATTTCATTGGGATTATTAAGCGGCAAAGGTACAATAAATAACAAAAAAAGTAGAATGATTTATCCTTTTATAGGATTATAAACTTATCCCAAATAAGAAGGAAAATCGCAATCCATCAACACTATTAAATATTCCAAATTGTCCAGAAATGGCATCAACAGCATTCAAATTAATACCACCACCATAACTATTGTGCCAAGTATTGGATTCTTCCCCATCTACCCAAACACGTCCGTAATCAAATCCACCAAAAACACCTAATTTTAGGGGAAGAAGCCCAGTTTTAAAGCTTTTAAGTTGGTATTTTAGGTCTCCGTTAAACGCTAAAGCTCTTTCACCACTAAAGCGTTGCTGTCTAAAACCTCTAAGACCAGTGTTAGCTCCCAATACTGCTGCTTGAAAGAACTCAAATTTATCACCAATATTAAACTGACCTTGAGCCTGTGTTCTTAGTACTAACTTTCTATCTCTTGTTAAACTATTAAAAAATTCTAAGGAAGGATTCACAAATCCATAGGTGCGTTCGGTATCATCTACATTCATTCTAACACCTGTCTTTAAATCAAAAAACATCCCTCGGGTTGGATTTATGGCCGTATCGTAACCAGCATAAGAATAATCAAAATTTAAAACACTGAAAATCATGCGTTCATCAAGCTGTATCCTATTCGAAAACTCTTCTGTGATAAACCGATTTTCTGTAGCCTCCACTTCTACACTTTCAACTCCTCCGTTGATTTCAATCCTGCTACCGTAGTGTCCATTCTTCACAACCCCAATTTTTCCAGTTCTAATAGCCGTTTTTACTCGATTATAGTCTAAACCTAAGTCATCATCAAAATTTCCAGTATTGTTTCCGTATCCAAAAAAGTTTTGTGTAAAGTTTTCAGAAGTAAGCCTTCCACCAGCTATAATATTCCAGGTATCAAACAAGGTAGAAAATTCTCCTTCATAATAAATTTCAAAACCTTCAGTAGCATAATAATAACTACCTCCAAAATTATGTTTGGTCTGGAAAGGATCATTTTTAAACCCCTTTATCATCATAGAGAGGTTAAGTCCCATCTTGATACCGTCATCCGGATTAGCCCCAATCGAAGGCAAAATAGAGGTTGTTTTATCGATGTATTTGTCATACTGATAGATGTTAAAACGGTAATTGTCTTTAAATTTAAAATCTGCACTTCCAGGTTTTGCAATGGTATTCTTTTTCGTTTTGTGATCATAAATCTTTACACGACGTCCACTTTCTACTGTATAAGTATCGTTATTTTGACCTCCAATTACTCGAACAAGTGTTGGGTTATTTCCATACCCTTCAACTAAAAATTTATCATCATCATCCAGTCCATATACCCAAATTTCTTTCGTTTCTTTACTCTTAATCACACGTTTTTTAAATGGTTTTTGCACTACTCCATCTTTTATTCTAGCTACTGATACTGTGGTGGTGTTTTCTCCTCTAGTAATTGTTATGTGATCATCTTTATCGGTTGCAGTAATAATGACAAGGTCATCTAAGTAATCGTAATAGCGAGACGCAATATCTCGAAGATACCCTCTACGTTCTTTTAATTTTTCTTTTATTGAATTTGCAGTGTCGTCCTGAACTTCTATTGGCAAATTTTTGAAAGCACTATCTATTATTTCATCTGTTAGATTTTCCTGAATAAATTCAGCTTGTGTAAGCCAAACCTCCTTTGAAGAATTTTGCGTAAACGTTCTATCTATTTTAATTCCAGCAAGGTTTATGTATTTAATGTTCTTTAACTCTCCATCAAACTCCTGAAACTGCTTCGTGGCTGGAATGATTGTTTTTAAGATATCAAAAAGGGCGCCATCGAAATTTGAAAATACTTGGTCTCTGTCTCGAGGTATAGGCTTGTAGATTTTTTTATCATCCGAAATATCAAACCGAGACCAACGCCATTGATCTTGATGTCGATCCCAGTCCCCTACTAACATATCAAACAACCTTGCTTTAATAAAAGCTGGTTCGTCTATTTGATACTTTTCATCTTTTCGAAGGTTCTCTAACACATCACTTGTACTTTCGATGGCATCTGGATTTCCAAAGGATTCAACATCTAAAAACCCATCATCTGGGCGTTCCTCCATAATGTAAAGTTCATCACCAAACTCTTCATTGTATTTACCTAATGCTTTGTGTTTTGGCATATAAAATAAAAAAGGGTTGGTGTGATACAAATCAATAGCATCAGACAAGTCTCCAATTACAAAAGCTGCATACGGATGACTGGAAGTGTAAAAATCTTGTATAAAATCTTCTGTAAGTGTTTCTCTAAAATCGTCTTGAATATAGGTGTCCTTAAAAGCAACGGTTTGTAAAAACTGCACCGCACTTTTTTTAACAGCTCGCAACGCAAAATTTCTACCTTTTGAGTCATTTAACCGAAGAGACCTTGTTTGATGTCCACCTCCCTTGCGCTCAATTATCATTCCACCATACAAAGTGTCAAGGGTTGCTACTGGAACTTTAATGCTGGTACCATAAATATTGCGATAATGGTCTCCCCAAAACCAAGAGTATGCTTCAGATTTATCTGTATCCTCTTTTTTGTATGCTGAAACTTCTCGCTCAGCACCAAACTCATTAGCAAGTAGGGAAGTATCATATTCTTTAGGCTTTGAATGTACTTCGGTAGAAAAAAGAAGTGTAGGTATTTTATTTTCAGCGCCATAAAATTTAACAACTGAAGACCCATCATCAAATACATCTAGCACAGCAAATCCCCTTCTTCCAGATACAAATTGTGCCCCTTTTCCAAGGTTTACAGGCGCTTCTTTACTTCCAGAGCCTGAAACTATCTGTTTAATACCTTGATTTTCTATATACTGAAGCGTGTGCTCATGACCAGAAGCAAATATTACCCGATCACTATCTGTCGCTAACGTAATTATCCTGTTCATTAACTCATTATACCTATTGTTATAACGATCTTGTGGAGACACTCCTCCCTGCGAACGAACTTGAGTAATGAGACTTGCTAAAATGGGCACTGGTATTTTATTACCACTGGCAAAAACATGATTCTGAAAATTATAGAAGCCTCCATGCAAACCATAAGTAAATGCAGGATGATGCATGGCAATGAGAATTGTTTTCTCATTATTTTTCTTTAGTTCATTTTCAATTTCTAAAAAGAATGCCTTTCGGGATTTTATATCGCAATCATCATTAATGGTTGGATGTTTATCCCAATCGGCAATATACCATTGTGTATCAAGGATGATTAACTCTATATTTTCTGTGATTTCAATTTTTTCGATGGGGCAACCGTTCTCTGGCTGAAAAGCTTCATTATTATCAAGTATTTTCTCAACATATTCTTCTTGTCTTTTAAGCCCCTTTAATCCCTTACTATACCAATCATGATTTCCAGGTATAAAAAGCGTTTTTCCTTTAAAGTTTTTAGCAACTTCTAATTGGTTATCTAACCGATTTTTTGCCTGCTCTCTTCCTTTTTCACCCTTAGCTGGGAGGCCTTTTGGATAAATATTATCTCCAAGAAAAATAAGATGGTCACTTGCGGTATCTTCATTTTCAATTAATACATTAAATGCTGCTAAAGCTTCGCTACTTTCTTCAGAATCTGCCGCACCGGCATCACCAATGAGATAAAATCTCTTTTCAAGGTTTTTATCTTCGGTGTTTATTATTTTGGAAGCATCTTCATCCAAATAATTTGGGTATAAAGAACCACATCCATAAATACTTAATACTCCAATAAAAGTTATAATGCTGTTAATTTTGTTCATATGAAATTACCTTAGTCATTATTTTTAGTAATTTGGTTCAATAAAATCAGATTTCATGAGTGATATAGTTTCTGCCACTGAAACATTTGTAAAAGAATTATTTAAAGAAAAACTCTCGGGGACATATACCTATCACAACCTTACACATACCCTAAGAGTTTTTAAAGGTACTAATGAAATAATTGAAAATTCTAAAATAAATGCTAAAGATACTGTGATATTGCAACTTTCGGCATTATTGCACGATGTTGGATATATTGAAAGCAGAGAAAATCACGAAGAAATTAGTGTTCGAATTGCAAAGGAATTTCTCGAAAAGGAAAATACTGAAAAAGAAATAATTAAGGGTGTTGAAGATTGCATTTTAGCAACCAAAATGAATCAAAAACCACAAAATTTTTTAGAAGAAGTATTACGGGATGCAGATTCCTCACACTTTGGAAAAGACTATTTTGAAGAAGTAAGTGAATTTTTAAGGCAAGAATATTTGCTTCAAGAAGTAAAAGAATATTCTCCTCAAGAATGGCGAAATGAGACTATTAAATTTATGGTTGAAAACCACAAATTTTACACTCCCTATGCAAGAGAAAAGTGGCAACCTCAAAAAGAAGCTAATCTTGCCAAGCTTCTAAAAAACAAAAAAAAGGATAAAAAAAAGTTAAAAAAAGAAAGACTAAAAGCCGAATTAAAAGCCAAGTATAAAGATGCGAGTCCAGAAAGAGGTATTCAAACGTTTTATCGTACAGCACTTAGAAACCATATAAAATTAAGTGACATTGCAGATACTAAAGCAAATATTCTCCTTTCAGTAAATGCGATTATTATTTCTTTAGTTTTATCGAATTTACTTTCGAAACTGGATACAAATCCCTATTTAATTACACCCTCTGCAATTTTTGTATTATCAAGTACGATAACCATGATTTTGGCAGTAATTGCTACTCGACCCAATGTTACACGAGGAAAATTTACAGATGAAGACGTTAAAAATAAAGATGTAAATCTTACATTTTTTGGAAACTTCCATAAAATGGAACTCTCAAAATTTCAATGGGCTATAAATGAGTTATTGAAAGATCGAGATTATGTATACTCTTCACTTACAAAAGATTTATACTTTTTAGGAAAGGTTCTGGATAGAAAATATAGAATCCTTCGATGGACATATACCATTTTTGTAATTGGTATAATTGTTTCAATCCTATCTTTTGCTATTTCATTTAATGCAACTGGCCAAAGTGTTGAGGAAGTAACTAAAACAATTGTAAATCCTTAGCATTAGCTTTCGATTTCATTCATTAAATCTTGATAAGTATAAAGCTTCTTATCTTCTTCCCCATGATGGTAGAGAACATTTACTCTTATAGCTTTAAGTCCAGAAACCCCCTGAAGGTCTTCCAACTCTAAGGTTTCAACTTCGCTACCCAAATAATTTTTAGACTGCAGAAAATGAACATACTTTAGATACTCTTCTTCATCTTCTTCTTGCGCATAAATAATAGCAATTTTTCCCGGTTGGGTAATGCGTTCGTCTGTACCATTAATTTTTGCTTTGTCCACACGTTTTTTAACTACTTCATATCGCGCATTATACGTTCCATCTACATCGAACCGTTTTTCATCCATTCTAAAACGAAGTGACAATGGATTATTAAACACTAAAATCATGGAGGCAATATCCATAGCCACTGGAAGATTCCCTTTTAATTTATAAAAGCTATTCTCCATTTCGCATATCACCTGAAGTTGCCAAAGTCTTAGGTTGTATAGGTATACATTGTTAAAGGTGCTTTCTTTTGTAATAGACTCCCCGATATACATATTGTGTTCTACACCATCAGTTTTGAAGCGTTCATAATAGTGAGGATACATCCCTTGAGCCTTCCGTTGCTTATAATCTAAAATGCTTGCGAGAGTTTTATTTACCTGCATCACAGATTCGTCATATTGTTTGCGATATTTGTATACAAATCCCTTAGAATCGTCTATTCGGTTGTAATAACTTTGAATTTGGGATTGTAATTCTTTATCTTTCTTCTCAATAAATTTAAAGAGAGAAGTAATGTCTTCTTGGAAAAAAGAGAGTATTCTATTCTCGCTTTCCACCTCAAAAGATTCTTCTAACTCCTCTAGATACTCTTTAATTTTAAATATGATTTGCTCATAAATAGGAAGCTCTTCAACTTCATAAATAACTTTTACAATTTTAAGCACCATTCGAAGTTGCAATGCAAGATCCATTTTGGTCGCTTCATTTCTAGCTTGAGAAGACCCTTTAATATCCATTTGCCCATACAACGGATACACATCATTAAATACTATTTCCTGAAAAGTAGCCATATTTCCTTCATCCTGAAGGCTTATTACTCTCTTGGCTTCTTGGACAAAACGCCAGTGAACACTTGGGTGTATAGAAGTGCACTCTTCTTGTATAAGTAATTCTATCTTATTCTCCTTCTTTTCTTTTGCTCGTCTCAAAGAGTCTACCAAATACGGCATTAAATCCTTTAATTTAATAGCATTAATAGAATTAAGTTTTTCGGGGTTCTTCGAGACAATTTCCATTACCCCCAAAAATTTATCATCACTAACTAATGGGGCTATAATAATACTACCAATATTTTGAGTGGCTAAGGATTGTAATAGAACATTTTCTGGATATTTTGCAAATTGTTTTTGGACATTGGATACTGTAAAGAACTCCTTCTTTTCAAAAAGTTGTTGATGCGAAAAATCACAAAGCGAGTACTTTTCTTTCTTACTCTGTTCTTTATTTAAAATAAAACTATTGGCTCGTAAGGATTTTGGTAATTTGTTGAAAGTTTTATTTTCTGGGTCGTACATAGAATACCCCACTTCAATTTCTGGAATATTAAAAATGGACCGCATAATATCTCTAAACTGTAGAATAAACTTATCGTTACTTGGATCAATTTCAAGCAGTTGTTCTTTAAAGTTTGAAATTGAAACATCCAGAGTGGCATCATACATGTTTGCAATAACAAAACCATTAAAAACCCAGCTATTGGGAGGAAATTTTTCTTTCCAAAGGTCTATTTTATCAAAATTATCAAGCAATTCTGAAATATCTTCCTTAGTAATTTCCTTTGCATTTTTGGTTTTTTCAATATTTACAAAATCGCCATTATATAGCACTCGGTAAGATCTCAAAATACCTTGCTTATCGGGTATTTTATAATAAAAGGGTCTTCTAAAATCTACTTGAAAATTATAGTGATTGGCCAATATAATGCTACAACCCATAACATAGTATTGCTCTTCAGATAGGTCTGCCAACTCCATATCCAACTCTTCACCTGCTAATTCTATTATGGACATAAATCTTTCCGAAGCACGCAAAATCTCCTCTTGGTAAGGCACAGTAGCAAACTTAATTTCATTTCTTGTTAGCACTTCAGCAAATAAATCTTCCAAAATAAAATTAATCTGATTTTTATATTTACTGAGAGCTTCCTCAGAAGATATCCCACTAGACAGTTTAGGATTTTCCTTTTCAATCTTAAGAATTTCTGCAATTCTTTTAGAAGTCATTGAGTTTGAAGTACGCTCAATAGCTCGATAAGAATCGAAAAGTTTTTTAAACCCAATTTTAATTTGTAATGGAAATGGGCGATTATTCATAGCATTGAAAATGAAAAGTTTATTGTAAAATAAAGTAATTATTCGGTATTGTGAAACAAAGTAGTGTCAATTAACATTATTTTCAGAGTATTTATTCGGAATCAAAAAAAAAATACCTTTACTTTTGTGCAACAAAAATTTGAAAAAATGAAACGTGTATTTTACGCATTTATAGCCCTTTTATTAATTGCTTGTGGTGAAGACCCAAACTCCTATATGTTAAAAGGTACTGCATATGGCTACGAAGATGGAACTAATATTTTTCTTTATGAAATAGACCAAAACAATCAGCCTCAAATAAAAGATACTCTGGTAATTACCAATCAAAAATTTGAAGAAAAGTACCCAAAAATAGAAGGTACAAAGCTCAATTTTCTGAAAATAGAAAACGCATCAAATAATATTGTGTTTTTTGTTGAAAACGAAAACATTAACGCCCAACTTTATGCAGATAGCTTGGCTTCTTCGGTTGTAACTGGTGGACGCCAAAATGAGCTATACAATGAGTATTTGACTACTACTCGCAAATTTGCAGAAAGAAAAACGAAAATTACACAAGATTTTCAAAATGCGCAATCACAACAAGATGAAACATTATTCAATAAACTAAGAGAGGAGAATACCGCTTTAGCAATGGAAGAACGTTCATTTAAAAGAAATTTTGTTAAGACCAACAACAATTCACTCTTCAGTGTAATGTTGTTATCTGAATTATATAAAGGAAAAGAATTTACAGCCGAAGAAACCACAGAAATTCTTGAGGGTCTAAACCCCAAAATTGCAACGAATCCCGTAGTGACTCAACTAAAAAATTCTATTGAATCTGCCAAGAAAGCGGATATTGGTGGCACAGCTCCAGATTTTGCAGCTCCCACACCTAGTGGAGAAATGTTGTCCCTAAAAGAAACGCTTGGTAAATACACCATTATCGATTTTTGGGCGTCTTGGTGCCGTCCTTGCCGTTTGGAGAACCCAAATGTTGTTAAAGTGTATGAAAAATATCACGATAAAGGGCTCAACATAATTAGTGTTTCATTAGATAAAAACGGTCAAAAAGATCGATGGATAAAAGCTATCCAAGACGATAATATGGATTGGTATCATGTATCTAATCTTCAATTTTGGCAAGATCCTATTGCACAGCAATATAATGTTAGGTCTATTCCAGCTACATTTTTGTTAGATGAAAATGGAAAGATTATCGATAAAAACTTACGTGGTCCTGCGTTGGAAAGACGTATTGCTCAATTGTTGGATTAATTTAATTCAAAACTTACATTAACCACAACTTTTATTTCCATTTCTCCGGGAGACATGGTTTGTGATTCGGAATTTGAATCCATTGCCATTGCACTCCGCATCATGGGTCTAGGTGTTGCTTCATTTTGAAATTCACTTATATGAAGTGCCTTCCCAATGCTTTGTCCTAAAACGAAAGCATATTCAGTAGCCTTTTGTTTTGCATTTTGTATAGCTTTTATTCTAGCTTCACTTTCTAAGTCTTCTACTTTTGAAGAGGAAAAACGAATGCCATCTATTCTATTTATCCCAGTTTCGAGTAATCCGTTCATAATCATTTCATATTTCGATAAATCTATTAGTTTAATGCTAATGGATTGATTGGCGGCGTAGTTATATTTTTTAGAATTGTAATCGTAATTCTTGCTCAGATTCATATACTCTGTCCTTACATACTTACTATCAATTCCTGTTTGTTTTAAAAACTGAAGGACTTCATTTACAGTGTGGTCATTCATTTGTTTAACCTCTTTTGGGTTATTACCAGTGTGTTCGACACGAGCAGTAATGGTTACTTGGTCTGGTATTATGGTAACAATCCCTTCGCCTCTAACATCCACAGAGGGTTTTGGTTCAATTTGAGCATTCATAAAAAAAGAAGTTAAAAGGGTTAAGATTAAAGCGATAGATTTCATAAGAGTATAATTGTTATATTTTTTTCAATTTGTATAACACAAACAATACCAAAATGGGCACTGCTAATAAACCTACTAGCCAAAGGTCTGTTTCAATAATAGATGGGACAAAGCCAATGGTTAATAAATAGCCAGCAATAGCACCCCCAAAATGCGCATCATGACCAATATTCCCTAATTGTTTTTTCATTCCGTAAATAGTATACCCAAGATACATTATTCCAAACAACCATGCAGGAATGGGAATGGGAATAAAAAACAAATAAAGACTCATCTCTGGATACAATAAAATAGCAGCATACAGTATTCCCATAATGGCGCCACTTGCCCCTACCGCACTGTAGTGATATTCCTCTTTGTGCATTAAAAATGAAAGCAAGTTTCCAGCTAATAAACTTAGTAAATACACCAATACAAATTTTGAAACACCTAAATTGTTAATTACCACATTGGCAAAGAAATAGAGTGTAAGCATATTAAAAAGTAGGTGGCTGAAATCCCCGTGTAAAAACCCCGAACTAAACATCCGTATTTGTTCTCCTCGCCGTATCCCAGCGATATTGAATTTATACTTTTCGAAAAAAGTGAAGTCATTAAATCCTTTTAATGAAATGAGCACATTAGCTGCAATAATAATGATAGTCGCTATGTGAATATTTTGCATATAGTTATTTTTAGGAAAGTGCTGTTTCTATGCAATAAATTTAGTTAGTTTTGTTGTAAATTAAAGCATGCAACGGTTACTTTATCTTTTGCTGTACCCAATAATGTGGCTCACCTCAATCTTGCCACTTCGTATTTTATACATTAAATCTACTTTTCTATTTCTCATTGTCTATTACATAGTAGGTTATAGAAAAAAGGTAGTGAAGAGCAATTTAAAACTTGTCTTCCCAGAAAAGTCTTCAGCAGAAATCAATAGTATCGCTAAGAAGTTTTTTCAGCATTTATGTGATATCATTTTCGAAACGATTAAAAGTCTTACTATTTCTGAAAAAGAAATACGCAAACGATTTAATTACAAAAACCTTGAAGTTATTGAAGAACTTTATAAAAAAGACAAAAGCGTTTTGTTAATGTGCGGTCATTATGCTAGTTGGGAATGGAGCGGAATTTTAATGAAACAAACAAACTATAAAGGATACGGGGTTTATAAAAAACTCGACAACCCTTATTTTGATAGGTTAGTGAGAAAGAGTAGAGAGCGATTTGGAGGAAACATTATTAATAACAAACAAATTGTAAAAACACTTTATAAAGAATTCAAAAAAAACAACAAAACCATTACCCTCATACTTTCCGATCAAACACCCAAACCTTGGGCATATAAAGACCGGCAGCATTTTATGGGAATTGATGTTCCAGTGTTTACAGGTACCGAAGAAATGGCAAAAATGCTTGATTTTGCCACAGTGTATTTAAAAGTTGAAAAAGTAAAAAGAGGGTATTATGAAGCCACTTTTGTTCCACTTGCTGAAAACCCTAAAGCAATCGAAAATTATAAAATAACAAGAATGTTTTTAGACGAAGTAGAAAAGCAGATTAAAAACAATCCACCTTATTATTTATGGTCTCACAAGCGATGGAAACATCGTAATTAAAACTGAAACCAGTTATCCCCTAAATAAGATGGGTTCTCTTTATTTTCTGAAATATGACGGTAATGCATGCCATCAATAACATATTCTTTTTTCCATTCTGAAGCATTATCTGCCAAAGCGATAAGAGCATCGCAAACATATTTCATTTCATCATTAGTTGTCGTTGGATGAATTGAAACACGCACCCATCCTGGTTTCATTTCTGCAACTCCACAAAGTACTTGCTCTAAAATTTCTGTAGATTTTTGCTGGTCTATTTGTAGTAAATAATGACCATAAGTACCTGCACAACTGCATCCACCTCTGGACTGAATTCCAAACCTGTCATTTAAAATTTTCACAGCCAAGTCATGGTGTAATCCTTCAATATTGAGGGAAAGTACCCCTAAACGCTCTTCATGATCCGAAGCCAGAATAGATATTCCTTTATGCGCTTTAATTCTCTTGAAAAAGTATTGAAGCAACTCCTCTTCTCTTTCAATCATATTCTTCACCCCCATTTGCTCCTTTAATCGAATTGCCAACGATGCTCGTATCACCTGCAAAAAACCAGGTGTCCCACCATCTTCACGTTCTTCAATGTTTTCAATATACTTATGGGTTCCCCAAGGCGTTGTCCACTGTACGGTACCACCGCCTGGACAATCTGGCACTAAATTTTTATATAATTTTTTGTTGAAAACAAGCACACCACTACTCCCAGGACCACCTAAAAATTTATGTGGAGACATAAAAATTGCATCCAATGCCATTTCTGGGTCTTCCGGATGCATATCAATATCAATATAAGGGGCAGAACAAGCAAAATCTACAAAACACAATCCATTGTGTTGATGCATAATTTTGGCAACTTCGTAGTAGGGAGTTTTTATTCCGGTAACGTTAGAGCAGCTTGTCACTGAAGCAATTTTCACCTCTCTGTTTTTGTATTCCTTTAAAACTTTTTCAAAATTTTCTAAGCAAAATAATCCTTCTTTATTACACGGAATCACAACTACTGTAGCAATAGTTTCTAACCAAGAAGTCTGATTACTATGATGTTCCATATGCGAAACAAATACCACAGGTCGATCTTCTTCTTTTATTTTAATTAATCCTTTTACCTGTTCGGGAATTTTCAACCCTAGAATACGCTGAAATTTATTCACAGCACCTGTCATTCCAGTACCCGTAGTAATTAAAACGTCATCTTCACCAGCATGTACGTGTCTTTTAATAATTTGTCGTGCTGTGTGATAGGCACGAGTCATCGTAGTTCCACTAACTGTTGTCTCGGTATGTGTATTGGCTACAAAAGGGCCAAAATCATACATCATTTTTTCTTCGATAAGCGTATACAATCTTCCACTAGCAGTCCAATCTGTGTAAACTATTTTCTTTTTTCCAAAAGGAGATTGAAAGGTTTGATCAATTCCTAAAATATTCTTTCGGAAGGGCTCAAAATAGGCTTCTAATTTTGAAACTTCTTTTATGGTAGTAGATTCCATGGAATTCGTTTTCACGAGTTAAAGGTAAAAAATTTATAGCTTGGCTATGGATTTAATTTCAGATATAAATCTGTCTGCCAAGGCATCAGCTTCGTTCTGTGATTTTGCTTCAGTATAAATTCGAATAATAGGTTCTGTATTTGATTTACGAAGGTGTACCCAATTTTCAGGAAAATCGATTTTTACTCCGTCTATGGTGCTTATATTTTCTGTAGCGTATGTACTTTCAATGGTTTTCAAAATTGCGTCTACATCCAATTGTGGAATAAGTTCAATCTTCTTTTTACTCATAAAATAAGAAGGGTATAGCTTTCGCAAGTCACTTACAGTACAGTTTTTTTCGGCTAAATGACTTAAAAACAAGGCAATTCCAACCAAACTATCTCTCCCGTAATGCAATTCTGGATAAATAATGCCTCCGTTACCTTCACCTCCAATGACGGCATTTTCGGCTTTCATTTTTTCTACCACATTCACCTCGCCAACAGCACTAGCAAAATAGTTTCCACCATACTTTTCAGTCACATCTCGAAGTGCGCGCGATGATGACATATTGGAAACTGTATTTCCTTTTTTGTTTTTTAAAATATAATCCGCAACCGCAACAAGGGTGTATTCTTCTCCAAACATATCGCCGTTTTCATCGACAAATGCCAATCTATCCACATCTGGATCTACTACGATTCCTAAGTCTGCTTTTTCTTCTTTTACCTTGCTCATTAAATCACCTAAATGCTCCTTTAATGGCTCTGGATTATGTGGAAACTGCCCATTGGGCGTACAAAAAAGCTTCACAGTTTGTACTCCTAATGCATCCAAAAGTAAAGGAACAGCAATCCCTCCAGTTGAATTAACAGCATCGACCACCACTTTTAAGCCTGCTTTCTTTATAGCTTCTTGATCTACTAAATCTAGTTCAAGGATTTCGTCTATATGGATATCGATATAGGCTTCATTTTTCGATATTTCTCCCAAATCATCCACTTCAGCAAACTGAAAATCATCTTTATCTGCAATATTTAAAATTTCCTGTCCCGCTGCTGCATTTAAAAACTCCCCTTTAGCATTTAACAGTTTTAAGGCGTTCCATTGCTTTGGATTATGGCTTGCAGTTAAAATGATTCCTCCATCAGCGTGTTCCAAAGTAACCGCCATTTCAACTGTTGGAGTGGTTGATAAGCCAACATCTACCACATGAATTCCCAATCCTACTAAGGTATTCATCACTAATTGTTGGATCATTTCCCCAGAGATTCGAGCATCACGCCCTACCACTACTCTGTAATTTTCTTTATCGCGCTGTTGCTTTATCCAACTACCATAGGCTGCGGCATATTTTACTGTATCAATAGGAGTTAAATTATTACTAGGCTCACCGCCAATGGTCCCTCGAATTCCTGAAATAGATTTAATTAGAGTCATTCCTATATTTAGGTTTTAATTTTAAAAAGTAGCTTTCAAAGTAACGAAACGATAAATGAGAAATGACAAGTGTCAAGCCCAGTGTTAATATATTCATTAAAATGATTGCTATAGTATCATTCATCCATTTTTGTGGTTCAAACTTCAAAAATAGAAACACCACAAAATTAAGTATTATAACGTGGTACATATAAATTCCATAAGAGATATTTCCAAAATAAATTAACAATCGGTTTTTGACAATTACATTATTGTTATTGAATGCTATAGAGTGAAGAAACAATGGGAATAAAAAACTTAGCATTAGATTTCTTTGCCATAATACTAAATTACTGAAGAAATCTGTGAAGAAAAATACTAGTGTAACTACTAAAATTGTTAAGGGTATGAAAGCTGACTTCTTTAAAAATTGAAGTTTTTTCTGTTCTTCCAAAATAGCTGCAATTCCGCCACTAAAAAGAAAGAAAAATACAAATTGAAACTTCCTAAGTAGGTGCAACGATTCTAAGTGAAACAATGTAAAATAGAACGTACAGAGTAATGATAAAACTAACAAAATCCTTCTTCTAACTACAAAATACAATAAAGGAGCTATCATTAAATAGAATTGCTCTTCAATACCAATAGACCAAAGAATCTCTAAAATCCCTCCAGGTTCATAAAGATTTGCAAGTACATTGGGTAGAAAAAAAACACACCATAAAATACCTTCCACAATATTATACTTTATCTCAAATGGAATACCTAATAAGGGCAACAAAGTAGTATATAAAAGAAACCCAAAAATGAGAATCAAATAATAAAGAGGAAAAATCCTAAGCACACGTCTCACATAAAAATCCTTCACAGAAAAATGACCTTTTACCTTGGCTCGATAAATAAGCCTAATAATCAGAAAGCCACTCAGGCAAAAAAACATATAAACTGCTTCTACCCCGCGATGAAAAATTGGTAGGCCATCATAAAACGGAAGCCCTTGGTTTTTCGATAGTTGTGGTAAATGGTATAACAGTACTAATGAAGCTAGAAAAAACCTAAGTGAATCTAAATTGGGTAATCTCTTCAAATTATAATTTTAAAGAAGCTAAAATACATATATTTATAGAATGAATTTTCTAGCGCATATTTACCTTTCTGGCGATGAAGAAGGTGTGATTATCGGCAATTTTATTGCCGATGGTATTAAAGGAAGAAAGTATAAAGTCTTTCCCGAATCTATTCAAAAAGGTATCTTGTTGCACAGAGCCATTGATAGCTACACAGACAAACACCCTATTGTAAAACAAAGTACCGCGCGCTTACATAAAAACTATGGGCATTACAGCGGTGTTATTGTCGATATTTTATACGATCATTTTTTAGCCAAAAACTGGAATAAGTATCACAACATAGCTCTTGATATATATGTTGAAAATTTTTACGAATTACTTCAGAAAAACTTTGAAATTCTCCCACTTAGAATACAAAAGATGATGCCTATTATGATTTCTCAAAACTGGCTATTAAGCTATGCTTCAACCGAAGGAATTGCGAAGATTTTAAGTCAGATGAATGTTCGAACCAAAGGGAAATCTAAAATGAATTTAGCAATTTTAGAACTTGAAAAATACTACGAATATTTTGAAGAAGAATTCGAGTCTTTTTTTGCTGAATTAATTGCCTATTCAAAAAATAAACTATCTCAACTATGAGAATAATTACGCTGTTTTTATCCATTTTAATTCTTGTTAGCTGTAAAGAAAGAAGCCTTCGGCAAGACGTTGTTGTAAAAGAACCTGTCATTGCCGAAAAAGCTATGGTGGTTTCGGCACGTGAAGAAGCCTCAAAAATTGGAGTAGAAATACTGCAAAAAGGAGGAAATGCTTTCGACGCTATGATTGGAACACAATTGGCTTTGGCTGTTGTATATCCTTATGCAGGAAGTCTTGGAAGCGGTGGATTTATGGTGTATCGTACGCAGTATGGAGAAATTGGGACCTTCGATTATAGAGAGAAAGCACCTTTAGCTGCTTCAAAAAATATGTATTTGGACGAACATGGAGAATTCCTTTCAGAAAAAAGTAAAGTGGGCGGACTTGCTGTGGGTGTACCGGGTACAATCGCTGGGATATTTGCTATTCATGAAAAATTAGGTTTCTTACCTATGGAAGAAATACTTGAACCTGTTATTAAACTTGCAAATAAAGGTTTTCCCGTTACAGAACACCAAGTGAAACGATTTCAAGAATTTAAAACCATTTTTCAAGAAGTAAATGGAGAAAGCTCCATTTTTACTGAAACCTATAAAATTGGGGATACGTTTAAAAACTTGGCATTAGCGAACACATTAGGCAAGATTGCAGCAAAGGGTCGGTCTGAATTCTATCAAGGAGAAACGGGTAAAAAGTTTGTGGACTTTATTCAATCGAAGGGTGGAATTATCACCATGGAAGATTTAGATGCGTATGAAGCTGTTTGGCGAGAACCCATTGTTTTTAATTACAAAGATTTGCGTGTTATTTCAATGCCACCTCCTTCCAGCGGTGGAATTTGCTTAGCACAAATTTTAAAAATGGTTGAGCCCTACCCAATTGCTGAATATGGCCATAACTCGATAAAATATATTCAAGTAATTACAGAGGCTGAACGAAGAGCATATGCCGACCGAAGCTACTATCTGGGCGACCCAGACTTTGTTTATAATCCTATTGATTCCTTAATGAGTGATGATTATTTACAAAACAGAATGACATCCTTTTCTTTTGAAAAAGCCACTCCATCTTCAGCTATTGGTTATGGAACCGTTTCAGGCTATGAAAGTCCAGAAACAACACATTTTTCCATAGTAGATCAATTTGGAAATGCGGTTTCAAACACTACGACACTCAATTCAGAATACGGTTCAAAATTGTATTCAAAAGAGCTCGGCTTTTTTATGAATAACGAAATGGACGATTTTAGTGCTAAACCAGGTGAACCCAATATCTATGGGCTTGTAGGAGGAAAAGCCAATGCTATTGCACCACAAAAAAGAATGCTAAGCTCTATGACACCCACCATTGTTGAAAAAGATGGAGAATTATGGATGGTCGTTGGCACTCCAGGAGGAGCAACTATTATAACCTCTGTGGCACAAACTATTTTTAATGTGTATGAGTTTAATATGAATATGCAAGAAGCGGTAGATGTTCCCCGTTTTCATCACCAATGGCTCCCCGATGCCATTCGGTATGAAAAAGATAAATTTTCTAAAGAATTAATAATTGAACTTGCTCAAAAAGGGTACCCACAAAACTTGGATGTCGATCCCATTATTGGTAAAGTAGATGCAATTTTAATTTTACCAAATGGTACGCTTCAAGGAGGTGCAGATAGCCGAGGTGACGATACTGCTGTAGGATTTTAAATACAAAGTTTCAAAATATTGCATTTTATCGTTATTAATCTACCGATTATCGATTTGTAAGTATTTTACTACATTTTCATTGATTTTGAACTATTTTTGACTGTTATACCTGTATCAATTATACAAAGTTGGTATGGTTTTCGGGGCTGAATTTTAAACCAACAATAAGCCGTCAAATAAAACAATGAAGGGTAAATCGTTCACCAAGGACTTATATGCCATCATCCCGCTTGTAATAAGTGGGCTTCTTTGTATATCCTTGATTTTTCTACTTTGGCAAAAAGTAGACTCTGAAGAAACCTTCATAGAAACTTTAAAAAGTGTCTCAACAGTCTTTATCGCTATAAGTGGCTTTTTAGCAGCCATCATTATGGTTTACTTAGCTGCTGCTGCGCTTAACTTAAAAACAACTCGAAAGACAGCCATTGATGCATTGAGTAAGATTACTCAAAAAATGCATCTGTTTCGGAATATTATTGAAATACTTCTTAATTCAAAAATATGGCTCCCTGGACTTAAAGAATATATCGACGAAGAGTTTGCAGGTCTTACCTTTTTTGAGGTAAAAGAATTTTACAAAGGGAAATCGAAATTAGCCATAGAGTTTCTTCAGGAACATCATAATTTTCAAGATACAGAAAACTTATACCTGGAGCTCAAGTCATTATTAATGACCGACCCAAAAGAAAGAAAACTCCCAGAAAATATTAGTTATCCGAGAGCATATAGCAAAGATATTGTTGCCAAATGGATAGAGCATAAATGTGGTTCTGGATTATGGTATTACTTTGGTTACAAATATGGTGACTTTAAGCAATCCCTTGATTTCAATAACGTTTTTGAAAGGCATCAGGATAAAATTATGACTATTGCTAATACCATAGATAATGAAGCTTTTCAGGATTCATCTTTTAATGAAGTGTTTTTGGCAAAATTAGGGGAATACATGAACAAAGAAGTCATTCCAAAATTATATCAAGTACAAGGCGCTACAGAGAAATCACTGCCTGGAATGATGCTCTACCTTTATTTTATCTTTCTTTTCTTAGTAATTTTCGGTATTCTATTACCCATTGCTCATTTATTATTCAACCTTCATATTGCATCATTAATAGTAAGTTTCTCATTCGTTTCTAGCATACTTTTCTTTATCGCTATTAGTTTTTATCAGTATATCGTAAGAGAAGCAAATAGCTAAATTTTAACGTATTTCTTCCTCTTTTTGGTTAGTTGCTTATTATAAATTCTGAAAGCATTTAAGTACCTTTGCAAACTATGACAAAAAACGAAAATGTAATTGAGGTTTTAGGGGCTAGAGTTCATAATTTAAAGAACATTGATATTGAAATTCCTCGTGACGAACTCGTTGTGATTACAGGGCTTTCTGGCAGTGGAAAATCTTCACTTGCATTCGATACCATTTATGCCGAAGGACAACGCCGTTACATTGAAACTTTTTCGGCATATGCCCGCCAATTTTTAGGCAATTTGGAGCGTCCCGATGTCGATAAAATTGAAGGCCTCTCCCCTGTTATTGCCATAGAACAAAAGACCACTAGCCGTAGCCCTCGTTCCACTGTAGGAACGATTACCGAAATCTACGATTTTCTTCGTCTTCTTTTTGCAAGAGCTAGCGACGCTTACAGTTATGCAACAGGTGAAAAGATGGTAAGCTATAGCGATGAACAAATAAAGCAGCTTATCCTCGAGGATTTTAAAGATAAAAAAGTTAGTATCCTTGCCCCTGTGGTGCGTTCCCGTAAAGGACATTATCGCGAACTTTTTGAGCAAATAGCAAAACAAGGCTTTGTGAAAGTGCGTGTGGATGGTGAAATTATAGATATCGTAAAAGGAATGCGAATTGACCGATACAAAACGCACGATATTGAAATTGTAATTGATAGACTTAAAATCACTGAAGAAAGTGATAATAACAAACGATTAACCGAAACCATCTTAACAGCCATGTATCACGGAGATGATGTCATGATGGTTATCGATAACGAAACTAATGATGTTCGCTATTTTAGTCGATCGTTAATGTGCCCAACCAGCGGAATTTCGTATCCCAACCCAGAACCCAATAATTTTTCATTCAATTCGCCCAAAGGAATGTGCCCAAACTGTAAAGGTTTGGGGAAATTATACGAGGTAAATCTGGATAAAATTGTTCCCAATAAAAATCTTTCCATTAAACAAGGGGCTTTAGCACCGCAAGGCCCTCAAAAGAGTAATTGGGTTTTTAAGCAGTTGGAACTTATAGCCCATAGATACAACTTTAGTTTAAGCGATCCTTTTTCAAAAATTCCCGAAGAAGCCAAAGAAATTATTTTTTATGGAGCTAACACAACTTTCGACGTAGAATCCAAAACCCTTGGAATTACTAGAAACTATAAAATAGATTTTGAAGGTGTTGCTACGTTTCTTCAGAATACTTTTGAAAATAACGAGTCGAAATCTTTAAAGCGTTGGGCAAAGGAATATATGGACAAAAAGACTTGTCCAGAATGTAACGGAAGTAGGCTTAGGAAGGAATCGCTAAATTTTAGAATTAACAAAAAAAGCATTGCAGACCTTGCCGAGATGGATATTGAAGAGCTATCCGATTGGTTTGCTAAGATTGAAAAAGATTTAAGCGAAACACAACTTAAAATTGCTTCAGAAATTCTGAAAGAAGTACGATCGAGATTAAGTTTTCTCACCAATGTGGGACTTACCTATCTATCCTTAAACCGAAGTTCAAAATCGCTTTCGGGAGGTGAAGCTCAGCGTATTCGGCTAGCGACTCAAATTGGTTCGCAACTGGTAGGAGTGCTTTATATTTTAGACGAACCAAGTATTGGTTTACACCAAAAGGACAACCAGAAATTAATTCAGTCATTAATTGAATTGAAGAATATTGGGAACTCGGTGATTGTCGTAGAGCATGATAAGGATATGATTGAGCACGCCGACTATGTTATTGATATTGGACCCGCAGCGGGAAAACACGGTGGGGAAATTGTTTCAAAAGGAACCCCTTCAGAAATAAAAAAACACCATAGCCTTACAGCAGATTATTTAAATGGTACAAAGGAAATTGCCATTCCTAAAAAAAGGCGAAAGGGAAACGGAAAAACACTCACATTAAAAGGAGCAACAGGAAACAACTTAAAAAATGTATCTGTAAGTTTTCCCTTAGGGACAATGATAGGCGTAACTGGGGTTTCGGGGAGTGGGAAATCTACACTTGTAAACGAAACGCTTTACCCTATTTTAAATGCCTATTTCTTTAATGGTGTCAAAAAGCCAATGCCCTACAAAAGTATTGATGGTTTAAAGCATATAGACAAAGTAATTGACATTAATCAGTCTCCCATTGGAAGAACTCCTCGTTCCAATCCAGCAACTTATACGGGCGTTTTTTCAGAAATACGGAATCTTTTTGCCAAAATCCCTGAAGCGATGATTCGTGGCTATAAACCAGGTCGTTTTAGTTTTAATGTAAAGAGCGGACGTTGTGAAACCTGCCAAGGAGGTGGATTAAAAGTCATTGAAATGAACTTCCTTCCAGATGTATATGTGGAATGCGAAACCTGCCAAGGAAAGCGTTTTAATAGAGAAACCTTAGAAGTTCGATACAAAGGAAAATCGATTTATGATGTGTTGGAAATGACCATTAATGAAGCTTGTGAGTTTTTTGAACACATCCCTAAAATCTATAGGAAACTGAAAACCATTAGAGATGTTGGCTTGGGATACATCACCCTTGGGCAACAATCCACTACCCTATCGGGAGGTGAAGCTCAACGTATTAAATTAGCAACCGAATTATCTAAAAGAGACACAGGAAATACTTTTTACATCTTAGATGAGCCCACCACAGGACTACATTTTGAAGATATTAGAGTGCTGCTTTTAGTTTTAGAAAAATTAGTCGATAAAGGAAATACGGTGGTTATTATCGAACACAACTTAGATGTAATTAAGATTGTAGACCACATTATTGATATTGGACCCGAAGGTGGAAAAAAAGGTGGAAAGGTTATTGCAGTAGGCACTCCCGAAGAAATTATAAAGAATACAAAAAGCTTTACAGCCCAATTTCTTAAAAAAGAATTACATTAGAAAAAAAGTACTGATTATGAGAAGTGAAAGCAGACATAAAAACTGGAATGAAATAAAAACCAACGACTCTTGGGCCATTTTTAAAATTATGGGTGAGTTTGTGGAAGGGTACGAAAAACTAAGCCGTATTGGTCCTTGTGTTTCAATTTTTGGATCGGCAAGAACCAAAGAAAATCACGAATATTACCAATTGGCTGTAAGAATTGCTCAAAAAATTACAGAAAGTGGCTATGGAATTATAACTGGAGGTGGCCCTGGAATCATGGAAGCGGGAAATAGAGGGGCTCATCTTGCAGGAGGAACTTCAGTTGGGTTGAATATAGATTTGCCTTTCGAGCAACATGACAATCCCTATATCGATAAAGATAAAAGCATTGATTTTGACTACTTTTTTGTAAGAAAAGTGATGTTTGTAAAATATTCGCAAGGCTTTGTGGTTATGCCTGGAGGGTTCGGAACATTAGATGAACTTTTTGAAGCTATTACTCTTATTCAGACTTATAAAATTGACCGCTTCCCAATCATATTGGTAGGTACCGAATTTTGGAGCGGACTCTTAGATTGGATAAAAAACACACTTATTTCTAATGGAAATATTAGTGCAGAAGATATAGACTTAATTAATCTAGTAGATACCGAAGATGAAGTTTTAGAAATATTGAATGATTTCTATAAAGAATTTAATTTAAGTCCTAACTTTTAGGCAGACTCCCCAGTGTATGTTTAAAAAAATAACGCTTGTTGCCTTCCTTTTTTTATCGTGGTCACTTTTATCTCAAAGTACCCTTAAAACCATGTTTTATAATTTACTGGAATTTCCTGAAGCGAATCCTCAAAATAGAGAAGTTATCCTTAGGGACATTTTAAATGAATATACCCCAGATATATTTATGGTGTGTGAGTTGCAGAGTGGTTTTGGAGGTGATTTAATTCTTGATGCTTCGTTAAATGCTACAGAAAGTCTTTACGAAAGAGTCACATTTGTTCCCAATCAATCGGGCGGTGCTAATTTACAACAGTTACTTTTTTACAGAAAGGACAAATTCATTTTAGAAGATGAGGAGGTTATTCAAACAAATATTAGAGATATCAACCATTATACCTTAAAACTGAGTACCGTTAACATACAAACAAATCCAGTTTTAATTGAAATTTTTGTCACGCATCTCAAGTCTAGCCAAGGAGGTACAAATGAACAATTGAGATTGGATATGGTTCAGGAATTTACCAATCGGTTAGAAACTTTAGACCCAAATGCCTTTGTTCTTTTTGCGGGTGACTTCAATATTTACTCATCTACAGAACCAGCGTACATAGAATTATTAGACCCTACCAATGCCATTGTCATGGTTGACCCAATCGATACCCCTGGTGCTTGGAGCACCAATATAAATTTTCAAGACATACATACGCAAAGCACGAGAGTGAGTTCTGGTCCTTTTGGCGCTGGCGCTGGAGGCGGGTTAGACGATCGTTTCGACTTTATTTTGGTTTCAGAAAATATGTTGAGTAACCCTACACTAAGTTATATTCCAAACACCTATAAAGCCTTTGGGAATAATGGCAACTGTTTCGATTTAAGTATTAACGATAGTGCCTGTAGTGGGTTTTATTCTGAAATTCTTCGCGAGAATCTATATAATATGAGTGATCATTTACCCATTGTAATGGATCTTGAAACCAATGAAGAAATTGTAATCTTAAATATTCCAACTGCTGTGTTTGATGAAAGTAATCTCATTTTAAAAAACACGGTAGTTTCAGAAAATCTAAGCATATTTAATCCAAATGGTGCTCCTATTCAGTTTTGGATTGTAAATACTTTGGGGCACATAGTTAAAGAATTTCATTCACAAGGTGGGGGAAATATTGAATGGGATGTTTCATATTTACCAACAGGACTCTATTTTTTGCAAACGAACACTCAAAATAGTAGTCCTATAAAATTTATTAAACAATAGTTTGAAACTTACAAAATGGTGCATAATATGTTTGGGGTTGCTTGCCGTTACGGTACAAGCGCAACACACGTTAAGCATTGACGCACAACTTAATGAAGAAACTCAAACACTTTCCATTACTCAAAAAATTATTTTTGTAAATGATACTAAAACCAACCTTTCAGAAATATATCTTTTAGATTGGGCTAATAGTTTTTCGAGTAAAACCACGCCACTAGCCAAAAGGTTTGCAGAAAATTTTCATAGCTCTTTTCATTTTGAAAAAGATGAAAATCGCGGAAGAACTACGATACAATACATTCAAAACAACCAAAACAACCCCTTAACTTGGGCGCGTGAAGAGGGCAAAGACATCATAAAAATTGCATTAGAGGAAGCTTTACTGCCAGATCAATCATTTGAAATGGATTTAAAGTACACAGTAAAAGTTCCAAATGATAAATATACTCGTTATGGTGTGTCTAAATATGGTGATTATAAGCTTCGGTATTGGTTTATTGCTCCGGCTGTTTTTAAAGAAGAATGGCAGGCATATAGCAATAAAAACGTAGATGATTTTTTTATGAGTCCCTCCAATTTTATCATCAATTTTCACTTCCCAAAAGACTACAAATTGTTGAGTGATTTAGATATCCTTACCGAAACAATTGTAGATAATAAAAAAATAATTCATCTGGAAGGGACTAATCGTATGAGTGCGCCTATATATTTAGACAAGTTCTTAGGGTTTAGTAGTGTTGTTACAGATAATTTTGAAGTAATTACAGATATACGAGACCAAAAAGTCACTCCTGAAATAAAAGCGCTGCAAATTGACCGAATAACACATTATCTCGAAGAAAAATTAGGCCCTTACCCTTTTGAGAAACTAATAGTTAGCGATGCTGATTATCGCAACAGTCCTGTCTATGGATTAAACCAACTACCCGACTTTATAAGCCCTTTCCCTAATGGGTTTGAAATGGATTTGGAGTTACTTAAAACCATTACGAGAAAGTACCTTGAAAATACATTATATCTCAACCCCAGAGATGAACACTGGATTTTAGGCGCTTTACAGATTTATTTAATGATAGATTATGTAAATACATATTACCCAGACACCAAAATTATGGGGAATTTAAGTGAGTTCTTTATTGTACGATGGTCACATGCAAGTGATTTAGAATTTAACGATCAATACCCGTTTTTCTATCTTAACATGGCTCGTAATAATTTGCATCAGTCATTGGTTACTCCTCGAGATTCCCTATTAAAGTTTAATAAAAATATTGCTAGTGATTATTATGCGGGAGCTGGTTTTACTTATTTAAGCGATTATATTGGAAAAGAAACACTGGACGCTTCCATTTCTGAATTTTACAAAAACAACCATTTAAAATATACCACAACCTATTCATTTCAAGAAGTGCTTTCAAAAAATAGTTCACTTCCGTTAGATTGGTTTTTTGAAGATTATGTAGGCAAACGAACCCTTATCGATTTCAAAATTAAAAAGGTTGAAAAACTTGGCGACTCTTTACGAGTTAGCATTTTGAATAAGCATGATAACAAAATGCCTATTTCACTTTATGGGCTTAATAAAGACAATGTTATTTTCAAAAAATGGATTACCCCTTTTGATAGCATTACAACCGTAACAGTTCCTAAAGAAAATATTAGACAATTAGCTCTTAACTATGAGGCGGTTATTCCAGAATTCAATCAACGAAATAATTACAAAACAGTCAATGGTTTGTTTAACAAACCTCCTCAATTTCGGTTATTTCAGGATGTAGAAGACCCAAAATATAATCAGCTATTCTTTATGCCTGTTTTTCAGTATAACCTGTATGATGGGATTAGTTTAGGAATGAAATTATATAACAAAACAGTCCTTCCAAAAGATTTTAATTATAAAATTGAACCTCAACTTGGTTTTCGGTCAAAATCCTTAGTGGGGAATGGCTCATTTTCGTACACAGGTCGATTTGATGACCAAAGTTTATATGCCCTTAGGACTGGAATTTCGGGAACCTTATTCTCTTATGACGAAGATCTTTTTTATAAAAGAATTTCTCCATACATCACTTTTGCATTTCGTGATCCTACCGATTTACGAAAAAACACAAAACAATTTATAAACGTTAGGAATGTAAATGTTTTTAGAGATGAAGACCCTAACGACCCAAATCAAGAGCCAAACTATAATGTGTATAATGCACAGTATGTGTATTCGGATAATAACCTAATTGACTACTACAGAGGGCTTTTCGATTATCAACTTTCTAAAAAATTTAGCAAGGTTTCCCTTCAACTGGAATACCGAAAACTCTTTTTAAATAACCGTCAAATTAACCTACGGTTGTATTCTGGATTATTTTTATATAACAAAACCGAAACGAATGATGATTACTTTAGCTTTGCTTTAGATCGTCCTTCAGATTATATGTTCGATTACAATTACTACGGGCGAAGCGAAGATACTGGGCTTTTTAGTCAGCAACTTATCATTGCCGAAGGAGGTTTTAAATCGCAATTAGAACCCGCCTACGCCAATCAATGGATCACCACTGTGAATGCGAGCGTTAACATATGGAGATGGATTTACGCCTATGGTGATATGGGGTGGGTAAAAAATACAGGCTTTGAGCCTAAATTTGTTTATGACTCAGGAATTCGAGCTAGTTTGGTAGCCGATTATTTTGAATTGTATTTCCCTCTTTATTCCAATTTAGGTTGGGAACCTGGTCTTGGAAACTATGACCAACGTATGCGATTTATTGTTACCCTAGACCTTAGAACATTAATGGGGCTTTTTACTAGAAAATGGTACTAGAAAGGTAAAAGGTTATAGGTAAAAGGTCATTACCATTTTGTAATTTAGTATTTTTTAAAACTCAAACGATTCACACTGAGCCTGCCTGTGCTGAGCTGTCACACTGAGCTTGTCGAAGTGTTTTTGAAGTGTATCACCCATTATTCATAACAAATGAGCATACTTAACGACTGGCGAATCATTATTTTACTCTGCTTAACCCTTGGTTTAGCACCCTTTTTTCCTGAACCACATCTCTGGGGGAAATTAAAATGGATTGCAGGTGGCGCAACGGGCATGACTCCTAAAGATTACTTCGATGTACTCTTACACGGATTTCCTTTTATTTTACTCATTCGTAGAGTTTTTGTAGCTATTAGGAGAAATGATGAAAAAAAGTAACTTTTTTTATCGTTTTATTAAGAATTCCATAATTTTTTAGGTTGAAGTGCGTTGTTATTTTTCCTACTTTTGCAACATAACAATTCCCTATGCAAACAAACCCACAAACAAACGGTTCTATTTCTTTTGAAGACTTTAAAGCTGAAGTTTTAAAGGATTACACAATTGCTGTAACGAGCCGAGAATGTAGTTTGTTAGGGAGACGTGAAGTGCTAACCGGAAAAGCAAAATTCGGAATTTTTGGTGACGGAAAAGAAGTGCCTCAGCTCGCTTGGGCAAAGGCGTTTCAAAAAGGAGATTGGCGAAGTGGTTACTACCGCGATCAAACCTTTATGATGTGTAACGAACAATTAAACATCGAACAATTTTTTGCCGGTTTATACGCACATACTTCTATAGATGCAGATCCAATGAGTGCAGGTCGCCAAATGGGCGGTCACTTTATGACGCATAGCTTAAATGAAGACGGCTCCTGGAAAAACCTTACCGAACAAAAAAATAGCAGCGCCGATATCTCCCCAACCGCTGGGCAAATGCCACGGCTACTTGGATTGGCACAAGCTTCAAAAATATTCAGAAATGTAGATGGTGTTAAAAACCATACCCAGTTTTCCATAAATGGAAACGAAGTCGCTTGGGGAACCATTGGAAATGCAAGTACCAGCGAAGGTCTTTTTTGGGAAACCATTAATGCTGCTGGCGTATTGCAAGTACCCATGGTGATGTGTGTTTGGGATGATGAATACGGAATTTCGGTACATGCAAAACACCAAACCACCAAAGAAGATATCTCTGAAGTCCTTAGCGGATTTCAACGTACCAAAGAAAAAGCAGGTTTCGAGATTTTCAAAGTAAAAGGATGGGACTACCCTGCTCTCGTGGAAACCTTCGAAAAAGCAGGAAAAATTGCCCGTGAAGAACACGTTCCTGTGCTTATTCACGTAGTGGAATTAACACAACCTCAAGGACACTCAACCAGTGGTTCTCACGAACGGTATAAAAGCGAAGAACGACTGCAATGGGAAAGAGACTTCGATTGTAATGTGAAGATGCGTGAATGGCTCATTGAAAATAATATGGCGACCGATGAAGAACTTTCCGAATTAGAAAAAAGCATTAAAAAACAAGTTCGCGAAGGAAAAGCCAAAGCCTGGACGGCCTTTTTAGCAGACCATAAGCAAGAGCAAAAAGAAGCCATTACCTTAATTGGAAATCTAGCCGAAAGTAGCTCGAACAAAATATTTATTGAGAAAATAAAAAACGAATTAGCCGAAATTAAAGAACCGCTACGTAGAGATATTATTTCAAAAGCCCGAAAGGCGTTACGCTATGTCACTGCTGAAAAATCGGCTGAAAAGAAACAACTTCAGGATTGGGTAAATAACTATTTTGAAATCGTTCAGCCAAAATTTAGTGCGAATCTTTATTCCGAATTACCTTCAAAAGCGACGAATGTAACAGAAGTTCTTCCTTCCTACGAAGCAAACGCCGAGGAAGTGGATGGACGTGTGATTCTTCGTGATAACTTCGACACTATTTTCAGTAAACACCCAGAAACATTGGTGTTTGGGGAGGATAGTGGCGCTATTGGTGATGTAAACCAAGGCTTAGAAGGACTTCAGGAAAAATACGGAGAGTTTCGAGTACGAGATTCTGGTATTCGTGAAGCCACCATTTTAGGTCAAGGAATTGGATTGGCCATGCGAGGCCTCCGTCCTATTGCAGAAATTCAGTACCTCGATTATATTATGTATTGCCTTCAAATAATGACCGATGATTTGGCAACGTTACGTTACAGAACCGTTGGAAAACAAAAAGCACCTTTAATTGTACGTACTCGTGGTCATAGATTGGAAGGTATTTGGCATAGTGGATCGCAAATGGGCGCATTAATCAATCTGCTTCGTGGAATGTATATTTTGGTGCCACGAAATATGGTGAAAGCAGCTGGTTTCTATAACACATTACTACAAAGTGATGAACCCGCATTACTTATTGAATGTTTAAATGGCTACCGATTAAAAGAAAAAATGCCATCTAATTTAGGGGAATTTAGAACACCTATTGGAGTCGTAGAAACCGTGAAAGAAGGAAGTGATATCACACTTGTTTCCTACGGAAGTACCCTGCGTATTGTTGAGGAAGCAGCTAAAGAATTGCAGCAAGTAGGCATTGACGCCGAAGTAATTGATGTACAATCATTACTTCCACTAGATTTAAACCACGATATGGTGAAAAGCGTTCAAAAAACGAATCGTTTGTTGGTCATTGACGAAGATATGCCGGGAGGTGCTTCTTCGTATATTTTGGAGCATATTATAAGCGAGCAAAACGGGTATCAATACTTAGACAGTAAACCTCAAACACTTACAGCAAAACAACATCGCCCTGCCTATGGAACGGACGGGGACTATTTTTCAAAACCTTCTACTGAAGATGTTTTTGAAAAGGTGTATGAAATTATGAATGAGGCGAATCCGAAGGATTTTCCGAAGCTGCGATAAATCATTTCTTATAAAATATTTATTGGTCTGGTCGAGCGCAGTCGAGACCTACCAAGTAATTTTGTTGTTTAAATAATTCTCGACTGCGCTCGAACTGATAATTTTTTCAGAATAAATGGAAAGAAAATTTCTTTTATTCAAAAAAACTTCGATATTTACCAAATCAAATAAGAACAAACACAAGTATGTTACTTTCAGTTTTCAATAATAACAATAATAATAACGGAAACCCGTAACTGAAACTTGTACCCTATAGCGAACCCGTCAAGTTTCAAATTTGACGGGTTTTTTAATTGAAAAAATTAAAATTAATGTATAACCAAGATTCCTTTTTCTATAAGGAAAATTAAAAAATGGAGACCGCATAAAAGGTGGTGAATCAAAATTGAGATTCCCACCTACGCGGGAAATACTATGTGTGGAATTGTATGTGCCTTCGACCTAAAGCAACCAAGCGAGGATTTGCGCCCTCAATTATTAACTATGGCAAAATGCCTGCGGCATCGCGGTCCCGATTGGAGTGGGATTTATGATGACGAAAACGCCATTTTGGCGCACGAACGTCTGGCCATTGTGGATCCAACCTCGGGGAAGCAACCGCTTTTTTCGGAAGATAAAAAGTTGATACTTGCTGCTAATGGAGAAATTTACAACCACCAAGAGTTACGCAAGCAGTTTGAAGGCAACTATCACTTCCAAACCAAAAGTGATTGCGAAGTTATTTTAGCATTGTACAAAGAAAAAGGAGCGTCTTTTTTGGACGAACTAAACGGAATCTTTGGCTTCGCTCTATACGATGTGGAAAACGACTCTTACCTCATTGCGCGTGATCATATGGGGATTATTCCTCTGTATATGGGGTGGGATAAAGACGGGACCTTTTATGTAGCTTCCGAATTAAAAGCATTGGAAGGCATTTGCACCAAAATTGAACTCTTCCCTCCAGGACATTATTTATACAGTAAAGACGGTGAATTAAAACGCTGGTGGACTCGTGATTGGATGGAATATGACAATGTAAAAGACAACGAAACCTCCATTGATGATTTACGCAAGGCATTGGATGCTGCGGTTCACCGCCAATTGATGAGCGACGTACCTTACGGGGTGTTACTCTCTGGCGGATTAGACAGCTCCATTACCTCTGCCCTAGCTAAAAAATATGCCGATAAGCGAATTGAAAGTGGCGATACCGAAAACGCTTGGTATCCTCGACTACATTCCTTTGCGATTGGTTTGGAAGGCTCTCCCGATTTAACTGCAGCACAAAAAGTAGCCGACCATTTAGGAACGGTGCACCACGAAATCCATTTTACGATACAGGAAGGCTTGGATGCCATTCGTGATGTCATTTATCACGTGGAAACCTACGATATCACAACCATTCGTGCCTCGACGCCTATGTTTTTGTTGGCACGCGCCATAAAGGCGATGGGTATTAAAATGGTCCTTTCTGGCGAAGGCGCCGATGAGATTTTTGGTGGATATCTTTATTTTCATAAAGCGCCCAGTGCGAAAGATTTTCATGAGGAAAATGTACGTAAATTAGATAAACTGCATATGTACGATTGCCTACGCGCCAATAAAAGTTTAGCGTCTTGGGGAATTGAAGGCCGTGTGCCCTTTTTGGATAAAGAATTTATGGATGTGGCGATGCGCCTTAACCCAAAAGATAAAATGATTATTGCAGGGCAAAGCAGCCCAAAAGACAAACAAGCCATGGAAAAATGGGTGTTACGGGAAGCCTTTGGGGATATGTTGCCAGACGTAGTAGCGTGGAGACAAAAAGAGCAGTTTAGTGATGGTGTGGGCTATAGTTGGATAGACACCCTAAAAGAAATGGTACATAGCGAAGTAAGCGATGAACAACTCGCCAACGCCCAATACCGTTTCCCTATACAAACCCCAACCAGCAAGGAAGAGTTTTATTACCGCAGCATTTTTGAGGAACACTTCCCTAGTGATGCCGCTGCCTTAACCGTACCTTCTGTACCGAGTGTGGCGTGTAGTAGCCAAGTAGCGCTAGCATGGGATGAGAGTTTTAAAAATATGAATGACCCGAGTGGACGTGCCGTGGCACAAGTGCATACGGAGGCTTATAAAAAATAAGGAGAATAAAAAACCAAAGTCTAAAGCTTTGGTTTTTTGCAAGAAAGTTTCTAGGAATTTATATGTTATATATGGGTGTTGCCCACAGTATTTATTTCCGTTTTAGTTCAATAACTCCTAATACTTTTTCATATCCGAATTTTAAATAGGCGTCAATACCTTTGTGGACTTCAATCTTATAATTCTCTAAATCTGGTTCTATTTGTTTTAGTTTTCTTTTTAATTTTCGATTCCGTTTAGGTTCTCTTTCGAGTAGTCCATAAGAATTAGCTATTGCGTCTTTTTGTCGATATTCAATTCCGTCAATTATATAAGTTGTGTAACTGTCATTTTTAAAATCATCGTAAATGACATAAATCATTCTATTTGTTTTATCAAGGAATGCATTTCCGTCATTCTCGATAGTAATTCCATTTAAAAAAGGAATAAAGCCATATTGTTTTATTTCGTTCCTATTTTGTTCGGTTAATTGGTTTGAAGTTATTGAGATTTTTCCGTTAACATTAGAATAAGGAAGTTCTATATTTAATTGAGGTTGCATATGTCTGCAAATGGAAGTTAATTCAATGATTGAGTCATTTTTAAATTCCAAATAATGATTTCGATGGATGCTATCTGATACAATTCCGTAATATATTTTATTATACTCTTGAGAATAGGTTTCGCTCGCTATTAAGCAAATCAAAAGTGTTGTTAATATTCTCAATGTTTTTTTCATATTGTGGGCAACTCGTTATATCAACTATCTAGTCGTCGATATACGGTAATATAGCTATGCTATCGACGGTTTTTATTGTTGTTATCAAGTTTTTTTGTGGGGAGTAACCCAAAGATAAAAAAAAGTAGTGAGAAGTTAGAAATGAGTAAAGAGAAATATTATTAGCCTTTAGACCTATTCTATTAGCCAAACGGATAATTTTAGAAGCCACTTGGCATATTTTATTAGCCAAACGGATAATTTTAGTAGCCTCTTGGCATATTTTATCAGCCAAACGGATAGTTTTAGAAGCCATTTGGCATATTTTATAAGTCACCAGACTATTTTTATAAGGCACTAGGCTGTTTTAATAAGCCTAATGAATAATAATTAAGAGATTCATTTTCTTGGGTATGAAAATGATACTGTCATACAGAACAAAACGAAGTGCAGTGAAGATTCTCAAAGATTATGGTTGTATTATGAGATTCCTCACTTTGTTCGGAATGACAAAAGGGTGCGGAATGACAAAAAAGACATAAATAATGTCAGTTCGAGTGATTCCGAATACAATGAGGAATAGTATCGAGAACATATTTTAAAATACCATTTCTCGATACACCTCGCCATAAGGTCGGCACCTACCGGCAGGCAGGCTCAATGAGCACGGTAGGTGCGGTATGATAATTATTGTTAAATTAATGAGATTCCTTCGCTTTGCTCGGAATGACAGATGTTAATTCCTTGTCACGCCCAACTGGATTGGGCGTCCACAAACAATATTGATTAATAGAAATGGATTCCGTGTCAAGCACGGAATGACAAAAGGGTATGTAATGACGTTACGAAATCAAATTCCCTTCCTCATCCCATTGGGCAATATCACCTCGAGTGTTGGGGTCAACACATTTGGCAAGCCATTCGGGATCGTAAGCGAGTCTCTGGTTCATCTAAGGTGTCTTTCTTTATAAACTACAATTCCCTTCTTCAATGTCTCCCAAGTCAGGATTAAATGCATTACTACTAACGACAAAAGAACCACCAACACCATTGTTTTGAGTTAACGCAGTCAATGCGCAGAAATCGGAGAGGGCTGGATTATAAAGAATAAAAAAGCTTCCCCCTACCTGTAATAAAGATTCCAGACCTTGCAAACTAGTCAAGCTTGAATTATTAGAAAGAAAGATATTACCAGGAACCGTTTTTATATTTTGAAAACAAGTTAAATCTTCTAATAAGGGCATTTCTTCTAGGGTCAAACTATAAAGGTTTGGAGAGGCATTGCATATAACATCAATATCCCCCAATATAGGATTATTGGATAAATGGAGTTGCGAAATACTACTTAGTTGTGCAAGTTGATCTAAGCTAGTTAAGGAATAACATCCCGTAATATTCAAATAATCAATGGAAGTAACATTTGCCAATGCACTCAGATCCTTTAAATTAAGATTGGATAAAAAAAGTTCATTTAGTGTTCCCGAAATACTCTCAAGTCCATTAAGATTTATTAAGGAATCATTCTCCCTAATCATCAATTTTTCAATCGGTGTTTGGATGTTTGAAAGTCCTTCTAAGCTAGTTAGAATTGGGTTATCTATAATATAGATGCTAATAGTGCTCTCTCCAGAATAATCGTCAAAAGTTGAAAGCCCAGACAGTCCGTCTAAATTGACAAGAGTATTATTATAACTAATATCCAAAACACTACCTATGTGTGTTAGTTGTTCCAATCCATTAAGATTTGTTAAAATGGGTAATTTATTTAGAAATAATCCTACCCCAATAGATTCAAGGTTGCTTAACGCATGGAGGTTTTCTAAATTAGGCAAATCGACTAAGTTAATAACAAAATCAACTGTTTTCAAATTGTTCAAACCTTCTAAAGAGCTTGCTGGGATGCCATTAATATATAGACGATATACATGGGTAAGACTCTTTAAAGGCGATAAATCATAAATATCTGAAGTTTGAAATTTTGATTCAAAAATTTCTAAACTTCCGGTTACTACCGTATAGTTTTCGGCACCAAAGTCATTTACTTGCTGTTGTGTTGTTATTTGAATACTTCCATCAAACACCAATCCCTCTTCTACATCATCTACTTGAATTTGAAAAGTGGCATTTTCTATAAGATTTCCTTGGCTAACTTTTATGGTCCCAGAAATAATGGGATTGATTTCAAAATCAAATAATGTGGCATTGACAACTTTAAGTACGCCTGTTTGCGCATCAATTGATACTGCTCCGGCAGGTGTTTGTGATATGATAGAAAACTGAAGTGAACCCGAACTAACGGATGCATTAAGTGTACCCAATTCCTGATTATTACTAGGGTTCTCTGGAATACTTATATTAAAATCACTAACGTTAATGGTTATCTGTGGGTCAGAATCACTATTGGTTGAACATCCAAGTAAAAATACTAGTACTAAAAAGTAAAAAAAATTCTTAATCATTGAAAAATAAGTTTTACGAAATCAAATTTCCTTCTTCATCCCATTGGGCAATATCACCTCGAGTGTTGGGGTCAACACATTTGGCAAGCCATTCGGGATCGTAAGCGAGTCCGTGGTCGTCTAGAACGTCTTGAGGTACACCATCCCAATTGTTGGGGGTGTTTCCTTTATAGCCTAGTTCTTTTATCCCTACTTCACTAGAAAAATAACCCGTCATTACCAAATTACGCATCAAAGAGAAAAAGGCAACTTCATGGGGGTGTTCGTTAGCTTCGGGGTCTGGATAGGCAATCATATCTAGCACTTCCTTTTGTTGAGGTTCGGGAGTGTTTACAAAGTTGGTTTTATACTTAGCATTGCAATAGATATTAAGCCACATTAAGCCTCCTTTAATTTTGGTTTGGAACTCAGGCACATCCTTTGCCATAAATTCTATAAAGTCCACCACCTTAGCATCGTCAATGCTTCCCGCTTCAGTAGGAGGTAAAATAAGATTTGCCAGGGTATGTATTTCTTGTAATTCGTCTTCTTCAAAAAATTCTTCGCATAGAAGTTTGTTGTCAAATTCCTCTTCTTTGGGGGTACGCCCGTAGGTGTATTCCCAAATTTTATTCTCTACCACTTCAGGGGGCGTTGTGGTTACACAACTTTGTAAAGCAAGTCCAGCTCCCATGGAGCCTAATAGCATCGATTTTAAACTTTCTCTTCTATCCATGGCTTATAGGTTTTGTTTTTTAAGTTCTTCAATAATATAGTCCGAAGTACGCCAAGCAAGTGCCAAAATGGTCCAGGTGGGGTTTTTATCGGCTTGCGACACAAAAGGCCCTGCATCTACTACAAACACATTCTCTACATCGTGAAGTCGTTCGTGTTCGTTCACCACCGAGGTTTTAGGGTCGCTTCCCATACGGGTGGTGCCTACTTCGTGAATGATACGTCCTGGATTGAGTAATCCGTAATCCTGCTCTTTGGTGGGTTTGTTTCCTAACACTACAGCGCCCATATTATGCCCAATTTCTTCAAAAGTTTCGTGCATATGCTTGGCTTGTTTGCGTTCGTGGTCGGTCCAATGGTAATTAAATCGCAGTACAGGAATTCCCCATTCGTCCACCGTAGTGGGGTCTATTTCGCAGTAGTTGTCTTTCATAGCAATCGATTCGCCACGTCCCGAAACGCCCATCACAGATCCGTAGAATTTCTTGACATCATCCCGAAGACCATTTCCGTAGCCTCCTACTTTCAGTCCGAGGTATTTGTTTAAATAATTAGGATTAAAGCCCGTACCGTAGCCAGGCATTCCCATGCCGCCCCAAACTTCAATATGGTAGCCCCGAGGGAAGTCAAGTTTTTTGTTATCTAACCACCAAGGCGAATACACGTGCAAACCACCTACCCCATCTTCGTTGTAGCGTTTACGGTTCATCATTTCTGGGATAAAAAACATTCGGTCAGTTCCAGTGGAATCGTGCAGGTACTTCCCTACCAGTCCACTACTATTTCCTAATCCGTTAGGAAATTTTTCACTTTTTGAATTCAATAAAATACGTGCCGAACTACACGCCGAAGCAGCCAAAACCACTACCCTCGCTTTTAAGGCATACTGTTGACGGTCTTCTTTGTTAATGTATTTTACGCCTGTGGCTTTTCCATTGTCATCGATGGTGACTTCACTCACCATAGAATTGACGTACAAATCTACTTGTCCGCCGTTTTTCTGCGCTGGAAAAATCAAGCAACTCCCCGAAGAGAAATCGGCATACACCGAACAGCTTCGGTTACACTGATTGCAATAAAAACAAACACCACGGTCGTTGTTAATTCGCTTGGTAAGAATGGATAAGCGCGAAGGAATGACATCTACATTCGATTTTTTTGCGCCTTTTATATAATATAATTCGTGTAATCTTGGTTTGGGTGCTGGAAGAAAAAAACCATCGGGATCGTTCTCCCTTTTTTCATTACTTCCGAAGACACCAATCAATTTATCCACCTTATCGTAATACGGTTTTACATCTTCGTACCCAATAGGCCAGTTATCGCCTAAGCCGTCTTTATCTTTTCCTTTAAAATCTTTAGGGCCAAACCGTAAGGAAATTCGTCCCCAGTGATTGGTACGACCTCCCAACATAATAGAGCGAAACCAATCGAATTTTGAATCCCCAATTTGGTTATAGGGTTCCCCTTCAATATTCCAGCCACCGTATGCCATATCGAATTCGCCAAAATCACGTTGCGTGCCAGCACCACGTCTTGGTGATTCGTATGGCCATTTTAGTTGGGTTCGGGTTTTGGGATCGGCAGGATCAAAGAAAGGACCAGCTTCAATCACAGCGACTTTTAGACCTGCATCAGCAAGTACTTTGGTAGCCATTCCGCCACCCGCACCAGAACCTACAATAATGATATCGTAGGTTTTTTGGGATTCGATTATTTGCATGAAGAAATTGTATTTGGTTAGGTTGGTTTTTATTTGAAACCTAAAAATACAATTATATTTAGAATAGAATCAATTTTTTTAAAAGTTGAAAGTTGAAAAGCAAATTTTACTAAAACAACCCAACAATCTCACCATTTTCGTCAATATCAATGTGCTCTGCAGCTGGTGTAGCAGGCAGCCCTGGCATTCTTAAAATATTACCTGCAATAGGGATAATAAATCCCGCCCCTGTGGCAATTTCAAATTCGCGAATATGAATATCAAAATGTTCGGGACGGCCTAATTGTTTTTCATCATCACTTAAACTCTTCTGTGTTTTGGCGATGCAAATTGGTAATTTACCGTACCCTAAACTTTCATACCGCAACAACTGCGATTTTGCCTTGTTAGACAGAATTACATGCTCTGCGCCATATATAGTTTCGCAGACTTTCTTGATTTTTGTTCGTACTGAATCATCTAAAGTATAGGTAGGTGTAAATTGGGTGGTACATTGAGCAACTGCTTCCACTACTTTTTTAGCTAAATCGATGCAGCCTTTTCCGCCCTCTGCCCAGCCATGGCTTATTGCTACCGATACACCTAATTTTTCACAATGCAATTTTAGCAACTGTTTTTCAGCATCAGTATCACTTGTAAATCCGTTGACCGAAACCACGATAGGAATCCCAAAGCTTTTTAAACTTTTTATGTGTCGTTCTAAATTGGGAAATCCTTTTTCTAAGGCTTCGGTATCTTCCAGTGCCACTTCCGAAAGCGGTTTGCCCCCATGATATTTTAACGCTCGAATGGTTGCCACCAATACAATGGATTTAGGAGAAAGTCCTGCTGTTCGGCATTTTATATTCAAAAACTTTTCAGCGCCTAAATCGGCTCCAAAACCAGCTTCAGTAATCACATAATCGGCCAAACTCATTCCCATTTTAGTGGCTAAAATAGAATTGGTTCCTTGGGCAATATTTGCAAAAGGACCGCCATGAATAATGGCAGGGTTACCTTCGAGCGTTTGCACTAAATTAGGCTTAATAGCATCTTTTAGTAAGACAGCCATAGCACCTTCGGCGTTAAGATCACGTGCATAAATGGGTTTTCCTTCCCAAGTATCTCCTACATAAATAGCGCCGCATTTTTCTTTTAAATCCTTAAAGTCGTTACTTAAACAAAGAATCGCCATAATTTCTGAAGCCGCAGTAATATTAAATCCTGTTTCTCTTGGGATACCACCAGCTTTCCCACCAAGAGCTGCGACGATATTTCTAAGTCCTCGGTCATTCATATCCATACAACGCTTCCATTGTACTGTTCGGGGGTCTATGCCTAAACTCTTGGATTTACTTTGAATGTTATTTTCTATTAAAGCGGAAAGTAAATTATTGGCTTTTTCTATGGCGTGAAAATCTCCTGTAAAATGTAAATTGATATCCACCATGGGGATTACCTGGCTCCATCCCCCTCCAGCAGCCCCGCCTTTAATTCCGAAGACTGGCCCCAAACTAGGTTCTCGAATCACCGTAATTGTTTTTTTTCCTAATTGACACATGGCATCCCCTAATCCAATAGAAGTAGTTGTTTTCCCTTCTCCTGCAGGTGTGGGAGTAATTGCGGTTACTAAAACAAGATTGCTTTTATCTACCTTTTTTTCATCTATAAGTTCTAGTGGAAGTTTTGCTTTATCCTGCCCATAGTATTCTAATTTAGTTTCGGGAATAGCAATAGCAGAAGCAATATCCCTAATATGTTTTGGAGATATGCTTTGGGCAATTTGTAAATCGGTCATGCAATGAATTTTACAGAATTATTTAATCGAATAGTACTTTATATTTCTCCTTTCTAGAAAAAAGTAGAATGATATTTATAGCAGCTACAAGCAAAGCTGGCCACATTTCTGATAGATCATTATTGATAAAGCTGAACATTAAAAACGCAGCGGACAATGGGAAAAGCACAATATAAATAAAGGTTTTCCACTTGTTAAAGATTAAAAACAGTCCAATAATAATTTCAAAAATGTAAAGTACCGGTAAATATATTGCTACCGAATCTAAAAAGTCTTGAGCGACAGGTTGCATAGTCCCATAGCTGCTTGGGACAATATGTAGGAATTTATTAAGTGCATATGCTATTAAAAATACGCCTAATGAAATACGCAAGAATTTGAATAAAGGTCTAGATTTTTCCATGATACTTATTTAACTTTTAAGCACCCTAAAATTATCTTTTAATTCCTCTATAATATATGACATATATCATACTCCAAGGTTTCGTCTGAATGTTTTAAAATAATACTGAAAAACTAGGGCAGCCATTTTTTTGTGAAGTTGGGTTTCCGTTTTTCCAAAAAGGCATCACGCCCTTCCTTAGCTTCGTCAGTCATATAAGCTAATCGGGTGGCTTCTCCTGCAAATACTTGTTGACCTACCATACCATCATCCGTAAGATTCATAGCAAATTTGAGCATTTTAATGGATATTGGGCTTTTTGCCAGCACTTCCTGCGCCCATTCAAAAGCAGTTTGTTCTAAGTCGGCATGAGGCACTACCGCATTGACCATGCCCATATCAAAGGCTTCTTGAGCACTGTAATTTCTTCCGAGGAAAAAGATTTCACGAGCCTTCTTCTGCCCAACCATTTTAGCCAAATAAGCACTTCCGTAGCCACCATCAAAACTTGTTACATCTGCATCGGTTTGTTTAAAAATGGCATGTTCTTTACTGGCCAACGTCATATCGCAAACCACGTGTAAGCTATGTCCACCGCCCACAGCCCAACCGGGCACGACACAAATTACCGCTTTTGGCATAAATCGGATAAGGCGTTGTACTTCCAGAATATTTAAACGGTGATAGCCATCTTCTCCAACATATCCCTCTTTTCCTCGTGCGGCTTGGTCACCGCCACTACAAAAACTATACACCCCATCTTTAGGCGAAGGGCCTTCGGCAGAAAGTAACACTACACCAATACTAGTATCCTCTTGCGCATCGTGAAACGCATCTAGCAATTCGCTAGTGGTTTTGGGACGAAAAGCATTACGTACTTCGGGACGATTAAAGGCAATTCGAGCGACGCCATTTGATTTTTTATAAGTGATATCGGTATATTCTTTGGCAGTTTTCCAGTTCGGTTTCATTCTTTTAGTATTTTAGCGTAAAGATATAAATTATTAATCTTTACTAAGCACTTCGGAAACAGTTCGACAAGCTTAGTGCGACAAATTTTATACTATGAAAAAAGCTTTATTTTTCTTCGGAATTCTTTTTATTTCAGCAACGCTATTTGCCCAACAGCCCTATCAATTTACCGAAATAATTGATCTGGAAACGACTCCAGTAATTAGTCAGGGACGCACAGGAACTTGTTGGAGTTTTTCGAGTACTTCTTTTTTGGAAAGTGAAATAATCCGTTTAACTGGGAAGCAAATTGACCTTTCGGAAATGTACACGGTACGAAATACCTATCCAAAAAAAGCAGAAAATTTTGTGATGCGGCAAGGCAAAGCGCAGTTTAGTGAAGGCGGACTAGCCCACGATGTAATGAATTCTGTAAATGATTACGGATTGGTGCCGCAAGAAGCCTTTAGCGGATTGCAAACAGGTGAAGAAAGTCATAACCACGCTGAACTCGTTGCTGTGTTGGAAGCCATGTTAAAAACCTATATCGACAACCCTGCAAAAAAACTAAGCAAAAACTGGAAACCAGCCATTGAAGCTGTATTAGATATTTATTTAGGAAAAAATCCAAGCAATTTTACTTTTGAAGGAAAGAGCTATACGCCTACCTCCTTTAGGGATATGCTAAAAATTAATTCCGAAGATTATGTCACTATCACCAGCTTTACCCACGCTCCTTTTTATACAGAATTTATATTGAATATTCCAGATAACTGGAGCTACGGAAGTATGTACAATGTGCCATTGGATGAAATGATGGCATCTATTGACAAAGCTTTGGAAAGTGGTTTTACGGTTGAATTGGATTGCGATGTGAGTGAGAAAACATTCTCTTCAAAAGATGGGGTTGCAGTCATTCCTGCCGATTCTGATAATAACATTAAAGCATTGCAAGGAGTATATCCCGAAATGAAAATTTCACAAAACTACCGCCAAGATGAATTTGAAAACTACACTACCACTGATGACCATTTAATGCACATTACTGGAGTGCTAAAAGATCAAAATGGCACCAAATACTATAAAGTGAAAAATAGCTGGGGTACCAATCCTAATTACAATGCCAATGGAGGGTACGTATATTTTAGCGAAAGCTATATGCGTTTAAAAGCGATAAGTATTACAGTACATAAAGATGCAGTACCTAAGGAAACTTCAAAAAAGTTAAATTTTTAAAAAGAGACAATCACTTCGGAATCATTTTTGATACTTTTGAAGCCGATGAAAAAACTACTTTTCATATTAGCTTTCCTTCCGCTAAATCTCCTAGCGCAATACGACTTTGAGTCGCGTTATTTCACTATTAACGCAGCATCGTTGCCTGAAGTTCCTGAGTTAAGTGCTTTCGATATTGATTTTGGACCCAAGCGGGATTTTAGTATTCGTAATATTACCGATTTTAATAAAGTGACGGAGAACAATTATTGGGAGGCGGTAGATATGGCTTCTGCAATCGAAAAGCAAGGTCGTTATAAATCCAACAACAATTATAATGTTGAGGCACTTCAACAAAAATATGCTGCTTTTGGAGGGAATGCTCAATACAATCCGGATGGTTCAACCAAAGTAACTAATTTTGTGTATAAAGAACAACGCGGATTGGATATGCTCGACCCCTGCCCTCCTTTTGGTATTTGTGGACGTTGTGCACCCTTTAGAGTAGGAAGAGGTTATTAAGCTAGCTCTATCCCGTCGTCTTTAATAACAATTTGCTTGTCTTTGTATAAACTCCCCACTGCTTTCTTAAAGCTTTTCTTACTTAAACCCAATTCGTTTTTAATAGTATCGGGATCGGATTTGTCATGAAAAGGAAGGAATCCGCCAGCTGCTTTTAATTCGTCTAAAAGATAGTTAGCGTTAGGCTCGATGCTTCGGTATCCAGGGGGTTGCAAGACTACATCTATTTTTTTATCGTCACGTACTTTTTTAATATAGGCTTTCATTCTATCCCCAGAACGGATGTCTTCAAAAATATCTCCTTCAAAAATAAGCCCTTTGTGAATCCCATTGATAATTACATTAGCACCTTGTTCCGTAATATGTGTCACCAATATGTCTACCTCGTCAAATTTTTCAACAATTATGTTGTCATTACTTAGGTATTTATTGGTTTTGCTAGAGCCCACCAATCGGTTTGTTTTTTCATCCAAGTACAAATACACTATATACCAACTCCCTGCTTTCATGGGTCGTGCTTGTTCCTTAAACGGAACAAAAAGTTGCTTTACCAATCCCCAATCCATAAAAGCTCCATAGTTATTTACATCACTACAACGCAAATAACCAAAGGTGTTAAGTGTGAGATAGGGAGCATCGGTAGTGGCAATAGGTCGTTCTTCGTTATCTAAATAAAGAAACACTTCTATAGTATCACCTATTTCGTACTCTTCTGGCTTATATCTATGAGGAAGAAGCACTTCATTTTCTTCATCATCACCTAGAAATAGTCCTGGGTCGGTCTCTCGTAGGATAGTTAATGTATTAAATTCACCAAGTTGTAACATAACTGCAAAGATACTCTTTTCCGCTTCAAAAAAAGAAAGTCAATTGTTGTTTTGATTGAAAGTTTTGTGTAGTTTTAAAAACCGAAAAATGGCGCAAAACTCCCCACATAATCTTCCCGAGGAAGCACCTCTTTTAGATATTCTAAAAACAAAGATTGGCACCGTATATTTTTATGAAAACTTTGTCATTGTTGAAGCTAATGAAGGTGCACTGCTCTCTTATAGCACCTCATTTCAGATATTATTAAAAGGGCTTCAAATTATGAAAAATAGACCCTTAGTGTATATAGCAAACAGAATTAACTCTTATTCGGTTAATCCTACAGATTTTAAATATCTTGAATCAGTTCCTACTTTAAAAGGAATTGCTCTGGTTCATCACACTGAAGAAAGTAAAGTGAATGCTTACTATGAGTCAACATTTTTCAATAAACCCATTGAAAGTTTTGATTCTTTAGAAGATGCGTATTACTGGGCACAAAACCTATTGGAAGTAGTTAAGAAATAGCTTTGAAATAGTCTTTTAAAACAACATCATTTACTTCGGAAGGGGTGAAAATCTCTAGCAATTTTGGCTTCTCACTCGGTAAATAAAAATCTTTTAAATGATGCTCAACAGTATTCAAATCATTCGCTGAAACATACTCGAAACCGAACATAGTACATAAATGTTCCGCTGTTAATGAATGTCTCGTTTCGAAAAAGTTTTCAAAATGTGCTACTTCTTTTGCATTGGGTAAAATCCTGAAAATTCCGCCACCGCCATTATTTACTAAAATGATTCTAAAAGTGTTGGGGATGTAGGTATTCCAAAGGGCATTACTATCGTAGAAAAAACTTAAATCTCCAGTCACCAATACCGTGGGTTTATCACTTTTAACCGCAGCACCAATGGCAGTGCTTGTGCTACCGTCGATTCCACTCGTTCCTCGATTACAAAAAACTTGCAAAGATGGCTCTAAGGAAAAAAGCTGGGCGTACCTAATGGCTGTGCTATTTGCTAATTGTAAAACATTGTTTTTTGGAATGTTTTTAAAAATAGCATGATATACCACAAAGTCTGAAAAAGGCGCTTCTTTTTCAAAGCTTGCATGCTTTTGTAATTTTTTACTTTTAACGCTTAACCAATGGTTTTGATAATTTGTTTGAACGCTTTTTGTTAAGGGTAAAAAGGATTCAAAAAAGTGATTGGGCGAACTTTTTATGCTTTCAGTTAAGGCGAAAAAAGTATTATTTCCTTCTTTGCGTCCTATGTGCCAATGCTCTTTAGGTGAATAGGTTCTTAAAAAAGCTTTTATTCTTTTAGAAACAATCATTCCACCCAAAGTGAGTAAAATATCTGGTTGTAAATTTTGAAATTCCTCAGCTGTAAGCGACGAAATTACTTGATCTATTGAAGGAAAAAAGTTTGGATGATGCACGTTGGAAGTAGTTTCGGTAAATACAATTACACTATCATCTTTTCCTAAATTTTCAAGAAACTTCTCCTCTATAGAATTGGGCTGTAACACACCAATGAGTACCATTTTCTTTTTTGCCATATTCCATTTTTCAACTAAAGAATAAAGCTTTTTATTTTCAATTGCATCTTCAAAAAAAGAAGGCTCAATAACTTTTGGATGCATTAATCTTTTATCGGTTTTCCCATATAAGGGTTCTGTAAAAGGGAGGTTAATATGAACTGGTCCTTGCTTTTCAAGCACACAGTTTAAAGCACGATTTATTTCAGTTTCATTAAATTCCTGAAACTCATCTCCTTCCTTACAGTTGGCGTTGTATTCTATATGATTGGCAAAAACATGTTCTTGTCTAATAGTCTGTCCATCGCCAACATCAATTAAATGTGAAGGCCTATCTGCTGTTAATACCACTAACGGAATATCACTATAAAAAGCTTCTGCAATAGCTGGGTAATAATTTAATGCGGCAGATCCCGAAGTACAAACCAACGCAACCGGTTTTTGAAGTTGCTGCGCCATTCCTAAAGCAAAAAATGCTGCACAACGTTCATCGACGATGCTATAACACGTAAAAAAATCGTGTGATGTAAATCCTACTATTAATGGGGCATTACGAGAGCCAGGTGAAATAACGATATGGTCTATTCCTTTAGTGCGGCAGAGCTCAACAATGGTTTGCGAAAGAATTTTTGTGGAATAGATCATTCTTTACAAAGATACTAACATTGCATCGAATTTTAAAGCATTGGTTGCAACACTTGAAGCATCGTTTGTAATTTATTTTGCGTCTCATCCCACTCGGCTTCTGGATTAGAATCTGTCGTAATTCCGCCTCCCACATAAATATGAGCTTGGTCATTTTCAATCTTCATACATCGTAAATTAACATATAGCGAGGAATCTTCACTTTTCTCATTAATGCATCCTAAATATCCCGTGTAAAATTCTCGTGGATAATTTTCATGCTCTTTAATAAATTCTGAAGCAAAATTTCTTGGGGTCCCGCAAACAGCAGGTGTAGGGTGCAAGATTTTTGCAATTGCCGGCAAACTTGCCTTTCCTTTTTTGAAACAACCGCGAATATCTGTCCTAAGATGTACAACGGGTCCCGCTCTATGCGTATAGCTTTTGGACATTTTTAAAACTGTTACCGCTTTTTGAAGTTTGTTCACAATATCATCTATAACCAATTGGTGTTCATGGTTTTCCTTTTCACTCCACCCAACGACATTTGAGTTTTTAACATATTCCCTAGTACCAGCGAGGGCCATGGTATGGAAACATTCTTCTTCGGTTTTTAGTAATAATTCTGGAGTTGCTCCGCACCAAATTTGTGTTTCTGGATGATACCAAACGTATCGGAAGGTGTTGGATGACAATGAAAAAACACGTTCAAATAATTGCTCAATATTGAACTCTTTTAGGGCAATTTTTTGCTTCCTAGAAACTACAATCTTTGTAGCTCTTTTTTTCTTTATTTCTAAAATGGCTTTGGCAACAAGTTCTTTATGTAGTTTACTTTCAGAAGGATTTAATTTAGATTTTGTAATTCTTGATTCTTCAGAATTAGGCAACATTCTGTGTATTATAATTTCAGAATTATTCTTAAGAATACTATAGGATTTTTCTGCTTCATCAAAGGGATGCAGGACAAAGCAATTTTCGTCATTCTCATTAAAATCTAACAACGTATTACGCTTCTGAAAGTAAAAAGTAATTTTGTCACTATCAGGCACAGAAAAAGCAACAAAGGGTATTCTTGCTTGAACATGATGGTTAATTTTTTCAAGAGTAGATGTTGTTATCATACACTTATTTACGCAAGGTTATGGTGGTTAGTTTTATAAATGAAATTAATTCCTCTTTCTCGTTTAAAATATCAATATGCCAAAGCTGAATGGTTTTTCCCTTATGAACCATTTTCCCTTTTGCAAACACATAACCGTCTTTTACACTTTTAACGTGATTCGCTGAAATTTCTATTCCACGAATTTGAACATCTTCACCCTCCGTCAACATAAGCGTTCCAGCACTACCCACACTCTCTGCCAATGCTACTGAAGCCCCACCATGTAATACACCATTGGGTTGATGAACCTTTGGTGTAACAGGCATTTTTGCAACTACTTCATTTTCATTAATATCAATAAACTCAATAGCCAATGTCTCCATTAAAGTATTCTTACAAAGTTTGTTTAACGCATCGAGCAAGGAAGGTTTGTTTTTAAGCATATGTTCGTTTTATAATGTAAAAATACAAAATTAGACACCATCTTTCTTATTCTATTAATTGGTTTTCAAAACATTAAAGAGTGTATTTCATCGAATTTATTTTGATATTAAACAGATTTAATTGTTATTTGCTACTTATTAATGTAGGAATAATCCTAAAATCCCCGCCCCGATGAAAAAATTTAGCCTCGCTATTTATCTTTTTTTGATAAGTGTTTCGCTTTTTGCTCAAATTCCACAAACCGAATTAAGCGCCTTAAAAGATTTGTACAATGCTACGCAAGGTGACCAATGGAAACTAAGCTGGCCAATAAATGAACCCGTAACACAATGGGAAGGTGTTACTATTGCAGATAATCATGTGACAGAGATTAGAATGCTGTTTAATAACCTAAATGGCGAAATACCCTCGTCTATTAATCAGTTAACACATTTAAAGGTTCTTGAACTATCATTTAATAACCTTTCGGGAAATCTTCCAGAATCGCTTGGTGATATTAAAACACTTGAAGTATTAGCGCTTAACGGAAACTTTATTGAAGGGAGTATACCAGCTTCTTTTGGGAACTTTACCAACTTAAAACTATTACACTTAAGTAGTAATAAGCTTTCGGGAGAAATACCAACAACTATTAATAATCTTCAAAACTTGGAAGTGTTTAATGTTTTTCAAAATAATTTAACAGGCGACTTACCCATTGAGTTATCTCGAAGTAGAATTATACGTGAGTTTATTGTTGCGAAAAATAATTTCAAAAACACAGCTCAAATTTCAAAGGTATTATTAAGCCATTCGGCAGTTGTGTATTTGGAAGAAAACAAATTATATTCAGCCAAAAAACCAGTAATCGCTATCGAAAGTAGTGAAGATGGTAACTAATAAACCCTAATCAATTCCAAATAGTAAGGCTCTTTTTAAGAGCCTTTTTTTATGAATTTACTATCGAAAACGTTATCGAAAGTAAAGAAACTATAAAGTACTTATTTATTTGCGGTTGGTTTTATATATTTAACAGATACTAAGCAAACCAACTACTATATGCGCAACCAAAGCAGGGTTATTATTGAAAACATTTACCCTCAAATTGAAGCTGGATTACACCCTATAAAATGTGTGGTAAATGAAATTATCCCAGTGACTGCCAATGTTTTAGCAGATGGTCACGATATTATCGCGGCAAACCTCTGTTTTAAACACGAAAAGGCAAAAAAATGGGAGTATACTGCAATGTACCCTCTTGGAAATGATGCATGGGAAGCTTCATTTAGTACCGAAAAACAAGGCTTTTATGAATATAAAATTGAAGGGTGGGTAGACTATGCACTCAATTGGCAACACGGACTCAAACGCAAGATTGATGATAATCAAAAAGTAACTTCCGAGTTATTAGAAGGTGTTGACTACCTCGATAAAACGATAAAGATTTGTAATGCTTCAGAAAAAAAATACCTGCAAAACCTTAAAAAATTATTTACTGAAGCTTCACACTACATCGAAGCCATTAAAGAGGCTACTTCACAAGAATTACACGACATATTTACCAAATATCCAGAAAAACATTTAGCAAACGAAAGTACTGTTTTAAAGGCTTATTGCGATCGAGAAAAAGCACGCTTTAGCACGTGGTACGAATTTTTCCCGCGTTCTTCTTCACCCACAAAAGGACAACACGGCACCTTTAAAGATTGTGAAGCGCTACTCCCCAGAGTTGCAAAAATGGGCTTCGACACCTTATACTTCCCTCCCATCCACCCTATTGGAGAGGTAAACCGAAAAGGAAAAAACAATACCACTACCACCCAAGAAGGCGACGTGGGATCGTGTTGGGGCATTGGTTCTAAGCACGGTGGACATAAAGCCGTACATCCCGATTTAGGAACGGTTGAAGATTTTAAATCGTTGGTTCAAAAAGCAAAAAAACTCGGAATCGAAATCGCAATGGATTATGCACTGCAAGCCGCACCAGACCATCCTTGGGTAAAAGAACATCCAAAATGGTTTAAGTGGCGACCCGACGGAACCGTTCAATATGCCGAAAATCCTCCGAAAAAATACCAAGACATCCTCCCTATCTATTTCGAAAGTGAAGATTGGAAAAACCTTTGGGACGAGTTACTTTCAGTAGCATTATATTGGATTGAAGAATGCGACATCCAAGTATTTCGAGTGGATAATCCACACACCAAGCCGTTTTATTTTTGGGGTTGGCTCATTGCCGAAATAAAAAAGAAACACCCAAATGTACTCTTCCTTTCTGAAGCCTTTACTAAACCTAAAGTCATGCACCAACTTACCAAGCAAGGCTTTACACAGTCTTATTCGTATTTTACGTGGCGTAATACGAAGCACGAGTTGATTGAATATGTAAACGAACTTACAAAAACAGATCAACGCTACTTCTTTCGACCCAATTTCTGGCCCAACACCCCAGATATTAATCCGTGGGCGTTGCAAGGTAATTTAGAGTCTGTATATCTTCAAAAATATTTTTTAGCAGCTACCCTATCCTCAAATACTGGAGTTTACGGACCTGTTTTCGAATATATGCAAGGGGCGGCATTGCCTGGAAAGGAAGAGTATTTGGATTCAGAGAAATTTCAAATTCGTCATTGGGATTGGACCATTGAAAATAAATTAACTACCTTAATTACGAAGATTAACCATTGCAGAAAGGTACAAAAAGCTCTTCAGCAAACCAATAACATTGAGTTTCTTTCCATCGAGAATGAAAATTTATTGGCGTATTACAAATACGACCAACGAAAGGAAAGTGAAATTTTATGTGTGGTAAATTTAGACCCCTACCATTCCCAAAAAGGGTTTGTGCAACTTCCTTTAAAAGCATTGTGCGTTAATGAGGGTCACCCTGTAAAAGTTCAGGATTTAATTACGCAAAGCAGCTACATTTGGGATAAGGAATGGAATTATATAGAGCTACATCCCGTGCTTCCGTTCCACCTTTTTAAAATTGAAAAATAGATGGCAAAGCTAGATACATCCAAAATGAAGTCACCTTCAAGTTTTAATACAACTTGGGAACAACTCATGGATGACCCTGGCTTTATGAAGATGTTTCTTTCGGAAGTATTGGAAGACTATATCACTAAGCAACGGTGGTATGGCGGCAAGTCAAGTAAGCTAAAGTATATTGAGCTTACAGAGTATTTCAGAATTCAACAAAAAGAAGAGGTCTATTATGGACTCATCTTAGAAGTGAATTTTGTGGAAGCTTTTTATCAGCATTATTTTCTACCCATAGCCTTTGTTACCGATGAAGATTTTGCGAAGGATGAACGTATTTTAAAAGTAACCATTAATAAGGTGGAAGGGTATATTATTGATGCCATCAATCTGGAAGCCTTTAGAAAATTGGTGTTCGAACGTATTTTAAATGCGCAACCCAACGACACCTCAAGAGTTCAGTACCACAAAGGAGACCATTTTAAGGAAACCGGATACAAATCCTCCCGTTTTATGGGAATGGAACAGAGCAATACTTCGGTGGTGATTAATGAAACCTGCGTCATCAAGTTTTTTAGAAGGATTTATTCAACCAAAAATCCAGATTACGAAATGTCTCGTTTCCTTTCAGATAAAAAAGGGTTTCAAAACACCCCAGCTTATTTGGGAAGTATCAATATAAAAGATTCAGAAAATGTAATCACCACCATTGCACTCATGCAAGAATTGGTGCCAAATGAAGGCGATGCGTGGGAATATATGTTGAAGAAATTGGATAAGGTGTTTAAAACACTATCCGATAAGCACATTAATGTGCGACAACTCCCCGACGTCGATATGTTTGCCCGATTAAAAATTAGAGATGTTCCTCCAGAAATTATCGATTGGGGTGGATTAAGCCTTTTTCAGAATTTACGACAATTGGGTATTCGCACAGCCGAAATGCACATCGCGTTGGGGTCTGAATTTGAAGAAACAGCCTTTACACCCGAACGCTTTAATGGTGATTACGAAGTGTGGTTGAAAAATAGGTTGTTGTATCAATTTCAGAATCGCTTAAATACCGTTGAAAACAACATCCATAAGCTAGAAGGGCTCACATTAGATCTCGCTAAGAAATTTTTAGAACAAAAAAACGATATTAGAAAACGCTTTTTAGATTTCGATTGGACCAAGCTAAAGGGTGAACGCTTACGAGTTCATGGAGATTATCATTTAGGGCAAATTTTAGTGAAAAATGGTGATTTCCATATTTTAGATTTTGAAGGCGAACCCGAAAGCACCATTCGCGATCGTAAAGTAAAACAACCGCCATTAAAAGATGTAGCAGGGTTATTTCGTTCGTTTCACTATGCCATTTATGCCACTATATTTAATAATGGTGATAACTATCCACAAAGTGATGAGGACTTATTTTATGCTGGTGAGTTACTTTATCGTTATTTCATCGGTGTATTTTTAGAAAGCTATACTGAAAAAATACAGAATGCCAACATTAATATTGGCTACAGTCAAGAACGTATTTATGTGTTAAAATATTCCATGCTTGAAAAGGCCGTTTACGAGCTAGGCTACGAAATGAATGCAAGACCGCTTTGGGCGGTAATCCCATTGGAAGGAATTTCTTCCATTATGAAATTAGATTAACCAAATATTTATGAGCAACGTACAGGCACACAGTCTCTTTACAGAATTTGACATCAATCTTTTTAAGGCAGGAAAGCATTTTCGGCTTTATGAAAAGTTAGGAGCACACCTCACGGAAATTGATGGACAAAAAGGTGTATATTTTGCGGTTTGGGCACCCTCAGCAAAAGCGGTTTCTGTGATTGGTGATTTTAATTATTGGATTGAAGGGGAGCACCCCTTAAATGTGCGTTGGGATGGCTCTGGGATTTGGGAAGGGTTTATTCCCAATGTGGAAAAAGGCAGCAAATACAAGTATAAGATTCATTCGCACCATAACGATATTAAAACGGAAAAGGCAGATCCGTTTGCGCGCCGTTGTGAGCATCCACCTAATACAGCTTCTATTGTTTGGGATACTAATTACACATGGAAAGACCAAAAATGGATGGAATCCCGTAAGGAAACCAATCAGTTAAACAGGCCTTTCTCGGTATACGAAGTGCATTTAAGTTCGTGGATGCATAATGCCAAAGAAAACAGACCCCTTACCTATATCGAATTAGCCAAGGAGCTCACCGCCTATCTTAAAAAAATGAACTTTACCCACGTAGAGTTTATGCCCATTATGGAATATCCGTATGACCCGTCATGGGGGTATCAACTTACAGGGTATTTTGCACCCACTTCACGTTTCGGTAAACCCGAAGATTTTATGCTCTTGGTGGACGAATTACACAAAAATGATATTGGAGTTATTCTCGATTGGGTTCCCTCCCACTTTCCTGAAGATGCGCACGGACTCGGGTTTTTCGACGGCACCCATTTATACGAACATCCCGATAGAAAAAAAGGCTATCACCCAGATTGGAAAAGTCTTATTTTTAACTACGGAAGAAATGAAGTGCGAGCCTTTTTAATAAGCAATGCCATATTTTGGCTCGACCAATACCATGCAGACGGATTGCGGGTGGATGCCGTTGCTTCGATGTTGTATTTAGATTACTCCCGTGACGAAGGCGAATGGGAACCAAATCAGTTTGGGGGAAGAGAAAACCTTGATGCTATTTCGTTTTTTAAAGAATTAAATGAAGAAATCTACGGAAGCTTTGAAGGCGTGCAAACCATCGCCGAAGAATCTACCAGTTTCCCCATGGTATCCAAACCTACTTTCATTGGCGGATTGGGCTTCGGAATGAAATGGATGATGGGTTGGATGCACGATACCTTAGAGTATTTCAAAAAAGAACCGGTGTACCGAAAGCATCATCAAAATGATCTCACTTTTAGTATGACCTATGCATTTACGGAAAATTTTATGCTTCCGTTAAGTCATGATGAAGTGGTGTACGGAAAAAGATCGTTGTTGTATCGTATGCCTGGAGACGAATGGCAACGCTTTGCGAATTTGCGATTGCTCTTCAGTTATATGATGACACATCCTGGTACCAATCTAATTTTTATGGGCGGGGAATTTGGACAAAGTGAAGAATGGAATTTTCAGCAGAGCTTAGACTGGCATTTACTTGAATATGACTATCATAAAGGCGTGCAGCAATTGGTTTCCGATTTAAATGCGATGTACAAAAAAGAACCTGCACTCTACGAAAAACAATTCACCAACGAAGGCTTTGAATGGATAGATTATAACGATGCCGAAAACTCGGTACTTTCCTATATTCGAAAAGGAGAAAAAGAAAAAGACGATGTCATTATCATTTGCAATATGACACCTGTGCCCCGTGAGAACTACCGAATTGGCCTTCCGAAGGCAGGAAAATACAAGCTTATTTTTAATAGTGACGAGACGGTGTATGGCGGTTCTAATTTTCCAGTGAAAAAGCAATACACTTCAGAGAAAATAGAATGGCAATATCGCAAGCAATCGGCGCAATTTAATCTTCCGCCATTGGCAATGTTAGCATTAAAACGGGTAAACTCTAAATAAGTAGCTTTACCGAAATGCCATGCGTTTTTCTAAAAATTAAATAATTTTTAACCCTCGCTTTGCGAGAAATAGTTAACGAAATCGATTTCGATTGTTGATTACTTTTCTGAAATAAATGGTTTCCATACCTTTATTTTATTCAGAAATCTTTTCATTTGTAAGTACTGCTAAAATGAAGCTTAACGTATGATTGTAAATACAGAATTAGAACATAAAGGAAACCAATTTCCTTCCCAGATAATAAACTTTACCAAAGAAAAAGATAAATTCCTCATCACTTCCCAAAATGGTGTTTTGCTACAAATAACCGTAGTAAGAGATAGCATTTTACGATTTCGATATACCACCTACGGAAGTTTCCCAAAAGACTTTAGCTATGCTATCGATAGCGATGCCGTACGAGGGTATAATCATTTGGAATACATAGACCAACCCGACCGATATATCATCACTACAGCAAAATTGGTGCTTCACATAGAAAAAGCCAATATGCGAAAAACTATATACGATGTGGAAGGCAATCTCATTAATGAAGACGAAAGCGGTTTCCATTGGGAATACAGCTATCAGCACGGTAGCGATATTGTGAAGATGAGTAAGCAGGAGCAAAAACTAGAATGTTATTATGGTTTGGGCGACAAACCCACCCATTTCAATTTAAAAGGAAAGCGATTAGAGAATTGGGTAACCGATGAATACGCCTTTGGGAAAGACCGCGATCCTCTATATAAAGCGATTCCTTTTTATATTGGATTACACAACGGATTGTCCTACGGAATTTTCTTCGATAATACCTTTAGATCGTTTTTCGATTTTGGGCACGAACGACGAAATGTCACCAGCTTTTGGGCACAGGGAGGCGAAATGAACTATTACTTCTTCTACGGCCCCGAAATGAATGAAGTAGTAACCAGTTACACCGACCTAACGGGAAAACCTGAGCTTCCGCCGCTGTGGGCACTAGGCTTTCATCAAAGCAAATGGAGTTACTACCCAGAAAGCAATGTACGTGAAGTGGCTGCTAAGTTTAGAGAGCTTCAAATTCCGTGTGATGCGATTTATTTGGATATCGATTATATGGAAGGATGGCGTTGTTTTACTTGGAATAAAGAATACTTTCCAGACCCGAAGAAAATGATATCCGATTTGGAAGAAGACGGTTTTAAAACCGTTGCCATTATTGATCCCGGAATTAAAATCGACAAGGATTATTGGGTCTATCAGGAGGCATTGGAAAACGATTATTTCTGTAAGCGTGCCGATGGCCCGCTAATGCGTGGAAAAGTATGGCCAGGCGAATGTAATTTCCCAGATTTTACCAACCCAAAAGTGCGTAAATGGTGGAGCGGCTTATACAAAGAACTCATTGAAGACGTTGGGGTACACGGGGTTTGGAACGATATGAACGAACCCGCCGTGATGGAAGTACCTACCAAGACCTTCCCACTAGACGTGCGCCACGATTACGACGGCAATGCCTGTAGCCACGCCAAAGCACATAATGTCTACGGAATGCAAATGGCGCGTGCTACCTACAAAGGAGTGAAACAATTTATTTTCCCAAAAAGACCTTTTGTGATTACGCGTGCAGCCTATTCGGGTACACAACGCTATACGTCTAGCTGGACAGGAGATAACGTAGCCAGCTGGGAGCACCTATGGATTGCCAATCAGCAGATACAGCGTATGGCGATATCTGGGATGAGCTTTATTGGAACCGATATTGGCGGTTTTGCTGAGCAACCTACAGGAGAGTTATTTATCCGTTGGATTCAACTAGGGATTTTCCATCCGTTTTGCAGGGTACATTCTTCGGGAGATCACGGCGATCAAGAGCCTTGGTCGTTCGATGAAAACGTTACCGATATTACCCGTAAATTTATAGAGCTTCGATACAAATTACTTCCGTATATCTACACAGCATTTAGACAATACGTAACCGAAGGCACACCTATGGTAAAACCTATGGTGTTGTTTGACCAAGAAGACGCACAAACCTATTACCGTACTGATGAGTTTTTATTTGGTGACCATATTTTGGTGTGTCCTATTTTGGAGCCAAACGCCAAAGGGCGCAGAATGTACGTTCCCAAAGGAAAATGGTACAATTACTGGACCTACGAATTGGTGGAAGGCGGAAAAGAACATTGGGTAGATGCCGATATCGATAGCATTCCTATGTTTGTAAAGGAAGGGGCTATTATTCCTAAATACCCTGTGCAACAATATGTAGGTGAAAAGGAATTTGACGAGGTAGAACTAGAAGTGTATTTTAAACACGGAAAAGAAGAGTCGGTGTTATACGAAGATGCCCACGATGGCTACGACTACCGAAAAGGCCGCTATAGTTTTAGAACCTTTAAGTTAACAGGAAAGCCCAAAGAGCTTATTATTCAGCAACATAAAGAAGGGAAGTATGTCACGCCTTACTCTAAGTTTAAGTTGGACTTAAAACGTTTGCCTTTTAAGATCACTACCATTGAAGTAGACAACCAAGTGACCTCCCTTTCAAAGTTAAAAGTAAACGGAAACACCGAGTTAACGGTGGATAAAAACTTTACCGAGTTGCATATTATTGGGAAGTAGATGTTAGGTGAAAGGTAAAGGGTGTTGGGTGTTGGGTGTTGGGTGTTGGGTGTTGGGTGCTAGGTAATAGAATTTAAATACTTTCAGCATGCAAAAGGTTGAAACTGTAATGGAATATATTGCTTCCTTTCCTTCGGAAAAGCAAGTGCTATTAAAACAGATTCGTGCAACGCTGCAAAAAGTGGTCCCACAAGCCACCGAAACCATAAAATACGGAATGCCCACCTTGGTATTACACGGCAACCTACTGCATTATGCCGCCATGAAAAACCACATAGGTTTCTACCCTGCGCCTTCGGGCATTGAAACATTTGCCAAAGCACTATCGCCCTATCACACTTCCAAAGGAGCGGTGCAATTTCCCTTAGACCAACCCTTACCGTTAGATCTTATCACCCAAATTGCCCTGTTTAGGAAAGAAGAAAATGTGGAAAACTTAAAGTCCAAGGCAAAACCTTAAAATTGCTACGTAAAAACAAACATAGGTTACTTTTAAACTTACACAAGTTACCTTCAAACTTACACAGGTTACCTTAAAACTTACAGAGGTTACTTTCTAACTTACAGCTGTTACCAATAAACTTACTCCTGTTACAAACAAACTTACACCTGTTACTTTCAAACTTACTCCTGTTACCAACAAACTTACAGTAGTTACTTTTAAACTTACACGAGTTACAAAAAAATAGTATATTTAAGTTTAAAATCTTTTAGTATGGCACATCCATTAAGACCAGGCCCCAAGTTTAAAAGCAAAGAAACCAACATGCCTCATATAGGGAAACTTATTCGTACCTATATCAACAAACACCATATTGCCAAAAGCGCTATTGCACGCAAGATGGACCGCAACAGAGCCACCGTAGAGCGTTTGGTAAAACGCCCTAGCATACAGCTGGCTATTTTATGGGAAATAAGCGAGATTCTGCAATACAACTTTATTGCCGATGTAGCTGCACAGTTGCCAAACACCTATGGAAGCAACGTGCCAGACCCTACCCTCCCACTTCAGGAGGAGCTACAAACCCTTAGGGAAGAAAATAAAATTTTAAAAGCCCAACTGGACGCCTTTAAAGAGGTATTACGGAAGGGGTAAATTGTTATCTTTGAGAAAACTGTTATGGGATAACAGCAATAAAAATTATCATATAACGAGTTACCAGCAATATCTAAAAAATGAAAAGATTTCCTAATGCATTTGTCATCATTCTATCTGTAATACTTTTTGCTTGGATACTTACTTTCATAATTCCCCAAGGGAATTACCAACGAGAAATTAATGCCGAAAATAATCGTACGATTGTTGTGCCTAATTCTTATGAACAATTAGAAGCTCCATCTCTCTCAGCTTTTGATGCACTACTTGCCATACCAAAGGGAATCGCTGGACGAGCAGATTTAATTGTATTAATCTTACTATTGGGAGGATGTTTCTATGTTATTGAGAAGACCGGTGCTCTCAATCAAGGATTAAATCAACTAATTACAATTCTTAAAGGCAAAGAGGTTTTCGCTTTAATAATCATTAACATATTATTCTTAACAGCAGGATTTACAATCGCATTGCAAGAAGAAATTATAGCAATGACTCCTATTCTACTATTATTTGGACGTACACTTGGCTACAATACACCAACAATAATTGGTGCGAGTTATGGGTCGGCAGTTGTAGGTGCTGCCTTTAGCCCTTTTAATCCCTTTGGAGTTTTGATTGCGCAAAAAGAAGCTGAGGTTGAATTACTATCAGGAACTGAATTTAGGCTTATCTTTCTTCTAATTGCCTGCATAGTTTGGACTTTTTATATTGTTCGTTATGCAAATAACCATCGCATAGAAAAATCTATAATAGAAATTGAAGTAAGCAAATTAACATTCAGAAACAAAACAATATTAACACTACTTGCATTAACATTTGGAATTGTTACCTACGGATTGATTTCTTTAGGTTGGGGTTTTAACGAAATGTCGGCTTGTTTTTTCATACTAGGACTAATAAGTGGATTTATTGCAAATTTTGGAGTTAATAAAACTACAGAAATATATGTTGAAGGTTTTAAAGAGATGATTTTTGCGTGTATAATAATAGGCCTTGCGAACAGTATTTCTATTATTTTAAGTGAGGGCATAATTATAGATACTATTGTATACGGGCTTTTTTCTCCATTAGAAAATGTTCCGACTTCTATTTCTGCCGTTCTCATGATGTTTTCGCATTGCATCCTTCATTTTCCAATACCAAGTTATTCAGGACAAGCTATTTTAACAATGCCGATTTTGACACCTCTTGCTGATTTGATTGGACTTTCAAGACAGGTTTGTGTTCTTGCTTATCAATATGGAACCATTATGATGGATGTAATTGTACCCACGAATGGTGCCTTAATGGCGGTATTAGCATTGGGTGGAATAAAATACAATAACTGGATTAAGTTTATAATTAAACCTACTTTGATAATATTAATAATTGCAGCTATTGCAATACTAATTGCAGTACAAATTGGATATGAATAAAGCAGGTAACACCCGTATATACCCTATTAATTCCTTCAAAACTCCTACAAAACCCTATGAAACCCAAAACACCACTACTTGCCTTTATACTCTTTTTGTTTGCCATAAACACCTCTTTTGCGCAAGAATTACAAAAAATAGAAACCTTTAAAGCGCCCAAATACCCTAAATCTAAATACGTAGAAATGGAAACCTACGATTATAGAATACAAAACAAGGCGCCTATCCCAGCCACCCTTACAGACACCTTTATCTGTGATGTATGGCAACGTACCTATATCGAGTTGGAGTTAGATATCCCAGTGGAGGAAGTAATGCCAGAAATAATACAAGATGCTATAGAAGTGTATATGGAAAAAGAACCTATAAAACTTGCTGGCTATAGACCTTGGACACATGGGCATTTTATAAGAAGCCTAACCGAAGAACAAAGAGCTGCACTTGCCTTAGAGGTATATAACTATATTATAGAGAACGGAGTAAGAGATGTAATAGAAGAATAGCTTTCATTATACCACAATAAAAAAGAGCAGCCAAGGCTGCTCTTTTTGTTCACATTAAAATTAACATCTAAACCTTTAGATCTTAATGTCTTTTACAAACGTCTCACCTGCGTTGTTTACTAAGGTAAAGGTATAGGTGCCTTTTTGAGCCGTTTGGAAATCGAAAGCTTTCCCAATACTGGCGCTGCTTCCTAGTTTTCCTTTAAATACTAAGGTACCGTCTTCACTATAAATAAATAGTTTGTAGGTAGCATTTTTAGTATTTAATACAGAAACCGCAATAGTTTCGTTTTCTTGCGTAATGGTAACGTTACCATCTTTTGTAGTAACTTTTTCGTTGTTGGCAAAAGCCGACATTGATAGTACAAACAAACTTGCAAGCATTACATTTTTCATCGTTTTCATAATATTTGTTTTAATGATTAATATGAGACAAAGATGCGAAGGATAACACACCTACACTACCGCCCTTTTTGCCAATATCTGTGGTATTTTATCACGATAAATTCATAAAATATGTTAAAATGTTAAAACAGCATAGATTTTAGTTAAATTTGCACATACTATGCATACATAGCATGAGTACCTTTGAAATAAAAAATGAAGAAAACGCCCCTTTTCGAATCTATTGCTCCCGCTCATGGGAGTTCGCTATCGGTCAATAACTTTAAAGGGTTTAATGACGAAACCCCTGCGACCTGGCATTACCATCCCGAAATGGAATTGGTGTATGTAAACGGCGGTAGCGGAAAAAGACATATTGGGAATCATATCTCCTATTATAATGACGGGGATCTCATTTTAATTGGTGCCAACCTCCCCCACTTTGGCTTTACCGATAGATTAACCAAAAACAAAAGTGAAGTGGTGATACAAGCCAGAGAAGACTTTTTAGGGACAGACTTTTTTGAAGCCCCCGAAATGACTTCCATTAAACAACTCCTCAACCGAAGCAAGCAAGGGATTGTTTTCCACGGCGAGACCAAGAATTCAGTAGGGGAAAAAATGGAGGCTTTATTGGAGCAATCGATGATGGATAGGCTTATTTCCTTTATCAAAATTTTGCAAGAACTTTCAGAAAGTACAGAATATACGGTATTAAATGTAGAGAATGTGCATTTAGAGTCGCGTCCGCAGGACACCGCAAGAATGGATACCATTTATAGTTTTGTGAGTACCCATTTTACCTCGCCTATTTCGTTGGAAGAAATATCGGATAAGGTGAGTATGACCGAGCAGGCTTTTAGCAGGTATTTTAAAAATAAAACGGGGAAAACGTTTACGCAGTTTGTTAACGAATATCGATTGGTACACGCTTGCAAACTGCTTTCTGAAAAACATTTAAGTATTACGGATGTTTGTTTTGAAAGTGGTTTTGGTAATTTTTCGCACTTCAATAAAAAGTTTAAAGAGTTTACGGGGAAGAATCCGTCACAATACAGAAACGAACTTAAACAGATACTCGCATAAAAAAACGCTCCTAAAAAGGAGCGTTTTTAATTTTCATTGCAAATTTTTTACTATTTGTCTTTATAGTTTGGTCCTTCCCAAACTGAAAGTGATTTTTTGTTTAAAGCAATATAATCTTCGTTTCCAGCTTCAGTAGCTAAGTCTAAAGATTTTTTTGCCGCAGCAATAGCGCCTTTTTTATCTCCAGCTTTTGCATAGATTAACGATTGCTGACGGTAGTACCAAAAAGCGGGTTGGTCACGCATAGCAATAGCTTTATCAATCCACATTTTTGCTTTATTGATATCTTTATCTGCTTCTAAGTAATACACAGCTGCAGCGTAATAATCATTAGCAGAAGGTCCACTCATCACTTTTTCAATACTGGCAGTTACCGCTTTATCGGTCATAAACTGAATAGGAACACCTACATAAACATTTTCCCACATCACGCCTAAATTGACACTGTTACTTTGTAAATCATCAAAACTCATAGTAAAGGTTTCAATAGGCATAGGCAAATCATACACATTTGCCTTAACCGATGCCACTACTTTAGAAGCATCCCATTCTTGAGGAGTACCCCAGTTATTAGCATCAGCATAGAACATCACTTCCCAAACTTTAGCGTTAGGCTTAGTATATATAGCATAAGAACCTGCTTTTACATCGTTCCCACCAATAATAACATCTTTACTAAAGGTAATTTTTGTATTGGCATTCGCCCCAGTTCTCCAAACTTGGTTGTAGGGTACTAAATCACCAAATATTTTTCTGCCTTTCATAGAAGGACGAGAATATTCTAGACTTACATCTGTTAATCCTACTTTTTGTTCAATCTTTTGAAATGGACTAGCAGCAGGAGTTTCGACTTGTGCAGACACTGTAAAAGTTAAAGCGCTCACAAATGCAAAAAGGAATAATTTTTTCATGATGGTATAATTTATTTTTAGTTGGTACTAAGATACTACTTGAAAAGTAGCCTAATAGTTAACAAAACCTTAAAAGGTGTAACAACGTATATAGATAGTAAGGCGTGTAGGTTACTTTATTGCTAAATAAAGGTTAATTGTACGAAACGCCTTTCTTTTTTGACCAAACATGTATATATTAAAATAAAAAAAATATGCGAAGCTTCCTAATTAAAGTTTTTGGGTTAAAATCTTTAGATTCCAAGAAAACTAACCGTAAAATATATAGATTAAAGGCAATGAACAAAAAAATATTATCCATTAGAAAATAATTTTGTTTAAACTTTAACATAATTTACTAAACATAAATGTATTTTTACAGAAAATAAGAATACATTTTGAAGATTTATACTTTAAGGTCAACCCAATTTCTACCTATATCCAAAAATAAGGCTTGGGAATTTTTGTCTGCCCCTCAAAATTTAAAAACGATTACACCAAAATATATGGGGTTCAATATTCTATCGGGAGCCGATAGAAAAATGTATCCAGGACAAATTATCCAATATATCGTGACGCCTGTATTCGGAATAAAAACAAAATGGGTCACAGAAATTACACATGTTAATGAAGGAGAATACTTTGTAGACGAGCAACGCTTTGGCCCTTATGCCTTATGGCATCACAAACACTTTATTAAAGAAGTGGAAGGTGGAGTTGAAATGGAAGACATTATAGATTACAAATTACCTTTTGGTTTTCTAGGGCAACTACTACACCCCATTTTAGTAAAACCAAAACTTAACGAAATATTTAACTATAGAAAAGAAAAATTGAGAGTCCTCTTTGAGAAATAAAAAAATTGCTATGAAAAAGAATTTATTACTTATTGGGGGCTCTTATGGTATTGGAGCAGAAATTGCAAAGTTATTAGCTTCAGAAAACAATGTGTATATCGCTTCGCGTACTTCGGAAGACATCCCGGAAAATTGTCATCATCTTTCCTTCGATGTTACAAAAGATGACATTAGTAGTCTAAAGCTTCCTGAAACTATCGACGGACTCGTCTATTGTCCAGGGAGTATTAATCTTCGCCCTTTTAAAATGTTATCGCCTTCCGCTTTTCAAGAAGATTTAGACATAAATTTTATGTCCTTAGTGAAAGTGGTTCACGGATTATTACCAAAGCTTAAAAATGCTGAGCAAGCCAGTTTGGTATTTTTCAGTACGGTGGCTGTACAGGTGGGTATGCCATTCCACACGAGTGTTGCTGCAGCAAAAGGCGCCATTGAAGGCTTCGCTAAAGCCCTTGCCGCCGAATATGCTCCCAGTTTTAGAGTCAACGTTATTGCACCATCACTTACAGATACTCCTTTGGCAAGCAAATTATTATCTTCGGAAGAGAAAAAAGAAAAAATGGCAGAAAGACATCCGCTAAAACGTGTGGGTACTGCAAAGGATATTGCTAAAACTACTGTATTTTTGTTAAGTGAAGATTCCAGTTGGATTACCGGTCAAATTATTGGGGTTGATGGCGGAATGTCTACGCTTAACATAAATTAAATTGAATAAAAAGGTAAATGTATTTTGGTTCCGAAGAGATTTACGTCTTCACGATAATGTAGGATTCTACAAGGCCCTTTCAGGCAAATTTCCAGTACTTCCCATTTTTATATTCGATACAGAAATTTTGGAACGTCTTCCAAAAGACGATGCTAGAGTCAGTTTTATATTTGAAACCCTTCAAGACATTCGAAGTGAACTTCAAAACCACGGAAGCAGTATTGCTATATTCATCGGAAATCCTAAGGATGTTTTTAAAAATATTATTTCAGATTTTGAAGTTCAAAATGTGATTACGAATCACGATTACGAACCCTATGCAATCAAACGAGATAAAGAAATTGAAGATTTACTTTCCGAAAAAGAGATCGGTTTCTACACTTTTAAAGATCAAGTCATTTTTGAAAAGGATGAAATTGTAAAAGACGACGGTAAACCCTATGTTGTTTATACGCCTTATAGTAAAAAATGGTTAGAAAAATTTGAAGCCTCCACTCACGCAAAAACTTACGATTCCTCTAAAAAATTTAAGAACCTCTACCAACATTCTCGACTGCCTAACGTTACCTTAGGCGATTTAGGGTTTAAAAAATCTGCTATCAAGGTGAAACCCTATGACATTTCTGAAACAACCATAGAGAATTACCAAAACACTAGAAATTTTCCAGCCAATACCGAAGGAACTTCGCATATATCACCTCATTTACGATTTGGCACTGTTAGTGTTCGTTCACTTGTGAAAAAGGCATTAGAAACTAAAAACAACACCTATTTAAAGGAATTAATTTGGCGGGAGTTTTTTATGCAAATTCTTTGGCATTTTCCTGAAACTGTGGAGAAAGCGTTTAAGCCTAAATACGATAGAATTGAATGGCGAAACAACGAAGAAGAGTTTGACGCTTGGAAAGAAGGCAAAACAGGCTATCCGTTTGTAGATGCTGGTATGCGACAGTTAAACGAATCTGGATATATGCACAATCGAGTAAGAATGATAGTAGCTAGCTTTCTTTGTAAACATCTTCTGATTGATTGGCGTTGGGGTGAAACTTATTTCGCTGAAAAATTACTAGACTACGAGCAATCGAGCAACGTTGGCAACTGGCAATGGGCTGCTGGAAGTGGTGTGGATGCTGCACCCTATTTCAGAATATTTAACCCTTCTACCCAAATTGAAAAATTTGATAAAAACCGAAAGTATATTAAGAGGTGGATTTCAGAATTTGAGACCAAAGGCTATCCAGAACCTATTGTAAATCACAAAGAGGCAAGAGAGCGTTGCCTTGAAAGATACAAGAGTGCTTTAAACAATTAATTTGTAAGAATTTTCTATTTTTTTACTTTTAGTCGATTATTTTTGTATATTTATCGATATTATCGTGTTAAAATTATAGTTAACCCCCAAATGCTTTGACTATGGAAACTAACAAAAATACCTTCAGTAATGGAATCATTACGGTAAACTACGACGAAAAAAAATGTATGCTCGCAGAAGTTTGTTGTAAAGGACTTTCAGATGTTTTTAGAAATTCAGTTATTCCTTGGATTGACTTGGAAGGTGCAGAAACTGAAAAAATTATAAACCAGATTAAAAAATGTCCCTCGGGGGCGTTATCTTTTACCTACTCTGAAACATTAGAGCTTGTTAAATAAATTGTAAATGGGTCTAAAAATTGGGAGTTGAAATGCAAATTTTATACTCTTGCGCTTTCAAACAAACCTAAGGTACCCCAAAATGAAAATTTTAAAGCTACTCCCCTTCTTTATTTTGTTTGTTGGGCAATGTATGTTTTCTCAAGAAACAAACAACACCATTGAAAATCAATTTGTAGATGTTATTGAAAAATCTAACAGATATGAAGACTTTAAAGTAGTTAAGATAACGAAGCTTAACAATCTAAAAAAAGGTGTTTCAGACTCTATTGCCAGTCTTAAATCTGAAATTGAAAACCTTCAAATTAATCAATCGACACAGCAAAATCGTATTGACTCTCTTTCAAAAGAATTGAGTAAATTAAATGAAGCCTTAGTTGCTTCAAAGAAAAAAGAAGATGGTATTTCTTTCTTCGGAACTATTATAAAGAAATCTATTTACAATACTATTTTGTGGGGAATCATCGCTTTCCTTATTCTAAGTGTCTTTATTTTTATTTTCAAATTTAAACGAAGTAATACCCTAACCAAAGAAGCGCAAGAAAAATTAATTGATACCGAAGCAGAATATGACTCCCACAGACAAACTGCGCTGGAAAGAGAACAACAGCTTAGAAGAAAACTTCAAGACGAAATAAATAAGCAGAAAAAAGCTTAGTCTAATCGGGTGATTTTAGCACCTATAGCACGTAATCGTTCATCTATATTTTCATAACCACGATCAATTTGTTCGATGTTATGTATAATACTTGTGCCCTTAGCTGAAAGTGCTGCAATTAATAAGGAAATCCCCGCTCTAATATCAGGAGACACCATTGTGGTGGGCTTTAATGCCGATTTAAAGTTATGTCCAATTACGGTTGCGCGATGCGGATCGCAAAGAATAATCTTTGCTCCCATATCAATGAGTTTATCCACAAAGAACAAGCGACTCTCAAACATTTTTTGGTGTATTAACACACTTCCCTTTGCTTGCGTACACACCACTAAAACAATACTTAACAAATCCGGTGTAAATCCAGGCCAAGGTGCATCGGCAATGGTTATGATAGAGCCGTCCATATCCGACTGAATTTCATACTCCTTTTGCTGCGGAATGTAAATATCGTCTCCTTTTTTCTGAAGGTTTATCCCTAGTTTTCTAAAAGTATCTGGAATAATCCCTAAGTCGTTCCAACTTACATTTTTAATAGTCAGTTCACTTTGGGTCATTGCTGCAAGACCAATCCAACTTCCTATTTCAATCATATCTGGAAGTACGCGGTGTTTACAGCCACTCAAATATTCTACCCCTTCAATAACGAGTAAGTTTGAGCCTATGCCTGAGATCTTTGCTCCCATAGCATTTAGCATCTTACATAGTTGTTGTAAGTAGGGTTCGCAAGCTGCGTTGTAGATTGTGGTTTTTCCTTTTGCTAAAACTGCCGCCATGACAATATTGGCAGTTCCTGTAACAGAAGCTTGGTCAAGGAGCATATAGGTTCCTTTGAGTCCGTTAGGAGCTTCCACTCCATAAAAACGTTCTTCTTTATTATATCGAAACTTTGCTCCTAATTTTATAAATCCTTCAAAATGGGTGTCTAAACGTCGCCTTCCTATTTTATCACCCCCAGGTCTTGGGATGTATCCTTTTCCAAATCGAGCCAAAAGTGGTCCCACAATCATTATAGAGCCACGTAAAGAACTTCCTTCTTTCTTGAAAAGTTCAGATTCCAGATATTTTAAATTGATATCGTCTGCTCTAAACGCATATTTTCCTTTTCCTAATTTTTGAATTTTAACCCCTAAATTGCCTAAAATCCCAATAAGTTTATTGACATCCACGATATCCGGAATGTTTTCAATAATCACTTCTTCGGGAGTTAATAATACACAACAAAGAATTTGCAGTGCTTCATTTTTGGCACCTTGGGGATGGATTTCTCCTTTTAATGAATGGCCGCCTTCAATTTGAAAAGTTCCCATAAATAAAACTGAATTGTAAGATTAGTAGCGTTTGCGGTTTCTTCCTCCTTTGTTACTTCCCTTGGAGCTACTCTTTTTGAAATGTTTTTTATTCTTCAAAAGGGCTTCAGGATTAGATAAATCCTCATCGCTATTTTTCAAATTTATTTTACCATCAGATAACTCATACAAATGTTGAAAGATAACATCATCTTCAACAGTGTCTTTATTCCAGTTTAAAAAACTTTTTTTCATATGGTTAGCAATGGTAAGCACCAAGCCTTCTTTCATATCGCCATCTTCCCAGCTTACGGCTACATCTATCATGCGCTTAATATTATTTCCGTAGAAACGATATTTAGGATGATTTTGAGGATAGTCTAGTGGTTCTGGTCTTTCCGCTAACTCTTCGCGAGAAGGTTTTGGGAAAGGTGAATCTACATCCAATTTAAAATCGGATATGATAAATAATTGATCCCAAAGTTTGTGTTGAAAATCTGAAACATCACGTAAATGTGGATTCAAATTCCCCATCACCGCAATGATGCTTTTTGCACATTTATTTCGTGCTTCTCTATCTTCTAAACTTATAGCGTGATCCACCATTTTCTGAATATGACGTCCATATTCTGGAATAATTAAATGCACACGCTCTGTATTATATTCTATATCTTCAATCAAAATAAAATGTGTTTTTGGAAATATCTTTTGTAGTATGTTGCAAAATAATAAAATTAAAGCGAAATAACTCCCTCCACTTTGGAAACTTGCAAATATTTTTTAATAACAGCATCTGGGGAGTCAAGATGTACTTTTACAGAAATACTTGTATACGTTCCTTTTGAAGAATCTCTGGTTTGGATTTGAGCCCCCATTCTATCGAAAACTGCTTCAATTTCGGCTATTTTCTCTAAACTCGCAGGAACAATAAATTTAAAAAGATAATCCGTAGGCCAAGAGGTATCGTTCTCTAACTGCTCCCTCAATCTGTCATAAAATTCTTTGGTTTTTTCTTCTTCAGTCATTATAAAATAGGTTCTTTTGGCAAAGATAGCGTAAGTCTTCAATAGTAACTAACTTTGTATAAAATTGTAACGGTTGAAATCAAAAAGAATTGTTATTACAGGCGGTCCAGGTTCTGGAAAAACCTCGCTTATAAGTTTTTTAGAAAAGAAGGGCTACACCTGCCTTCCCGAAGTATCCCGTGAAGTTATTTTAAAGGCTCAAGCAGAAGGCATTGATCAATTATTTCTTGAAGATCCCATATTGTTTAGTGAGCATTTATTGAAGGGACGATTACAACAATTTGAAGATTTAAAGCCTAGTGATAACGAATTTATCTTTTATGATAGGGGGCTTCCAGATGTGACGGCTTACATGGACTATTTGGGCACCAAATATCCTTCTCATTTTACCGAAACGTGTACTAAAAACCGTTACGATGCTATTTTTTTATTGCCACCTTGGGAGGATATCTATATTCAGGACAATGAGCGGTACGAATCATTTGATCAAGCCGAACTAATTTTTGAATATCTTCATAATGGCTATCAAAACTATGGGTATGATGTACATCATGTGCCTGTGGGCACCATTGAATATCGTTGCGAATTTATTCTGAAAAAGATTAAAACACTATTTTGAATGCACCTTTAGACATACTAAAGAAATATTGGAGGTTTCCCAGTTTTAGATCTTCTCAAAAGGAGATTATTGAAACTGTTTTACAAGGAAGTGATACCGTTGCCTTACTACCCACCGGAGGTGGAAAATCTATTTGTTTTCAAGTTCCTGCTATGGTGATGGAAGGAATTTGCATCGTGGTCTCCCCTCTCGTGGCGTTAATGACAGATCAAGTACAGTCTTTAATGGATAAAGACATTAAAGCGATGTCGATAACTGGCGGAATTTCTGGAGACGAACTCACTGCTCAATTAGACAATGCCCTTTTTGGCAACTACAAGTTTTTATACCTATCTCCAGAACGACTTCAGCAGGAACAAGTGCAGTTGGCCATTCAAAAAATGAATGTAAACCTCATAGCAATCGATGAGGCACATTGTATCTCGCAATGGGGAAACGATTTTAGACCATCCTATTTAGATATTACTGTCCTAAGAGAATTACACCCATACGTTCCCATTATTGCGTTAACCGCTACGGCCACACAAGAGGTACTTGCGGACACCATTACTCAATTAAAGCTAGAGGAACCTGTTGTTTTTAAAGAATCTTTTGCAAGAGCCAATCTCTCTTATCAAGTTAAAAAGGAATCGGATAAACTGTACCGCTTAACAGAAGTATTAAAAAGAAATACCGAATCTGCCATTGTTTATGTGAGAAGCAGAAATCAGGCTGAAATGTATGCAAATAGGTTACAGAGTGAAGGAATCACTGCCGCATTTTATCATGGAGGTCTTTCGCCAAAAGACAAAAAGGACCGGCTGAAAAATTGGAAGAATTATAAGGTAAGTACTATGGTTGCCACCAACGCTTTTGGTATGGGAATCGACCATCCCAATGTACGGTTTGTGATTCACGTGCAATTGCCCGAAAGCTTAGAGAGTTATTTTCAAGAAGCTGGACGTGCAGGAAGAGATGGAAAAGATGCTTCGGCAATGATTTTGTTTGATGACAACGACAAACAGCTTATTAAAAAGCAGTTTATTGATACTCTCCCTTCGTTTAAAGAGATTAAGAAATTATACCGCACGTTAAACAATTATTTTCAAATTCCCTATGGCGAAGGCGAGTTTACGGAACATAATTTCAATTTTGCAGAGTTTTGTGATACCTATAAACTGAATACGCTACTTGCCTTTAACGGATTAAACACCTTAGATAGATTAGGGGTTATTCAGCTTTCAAAACAATTTGGACGTAAATCTAAAATTCAGTTTTTAGTGCCATCGGCGCAGTTGTTAAAAGAGTTTGAAAACAATATTTCTTTTTCGGTAGTAGGAAAGACCATTCTCCGTATTTATGGCGGTATTTTTGATTCCCCCAACCACATTAATCTCGATGTAGTTTCGAGTAAATCTGGATTAGAAATTGAAAAAATTATTTCAGTCTTAAAAGAAATGGAGCAACAGCAATTGGTCGATTTAAAACTATACGAAACAGATGCGAATATTACCTTTTTAGTTCCGAGGGAAGATGAAAGGACTTTAAATCCATACAGCAGAGAGATAACAGCACTAAATGAAAAGAAAAAAAAGCAAGTAGCAGCTGTATTACATTATATTAAGGACAACAAGACTTGTAAATCTATACAACTTTTAAGTTACTTTGGTGAAGAAACCGCTAAGGACTGCGGAGTTTGTTCTGTATGCAAAGCAAAAAGAACAGGAACTATAAAAGTAGATGTTGAAACCATTTCTGAAAAAATTATCACTCTTGTACAAATCGAACCTATGGACTCTCGGACTCTTTTGGAAAATCTTACCTTTGCTGAGGACGAAGTATTAAGGACATTACAGCTTCTTCTCGACAAAAAAATAATAAAACTCAACGCCATCAATCAATATTTTTATACCAAATGAGAGATTTAAGAATCGTTTTTATGGGTACCCCCCATTTTGCTGTAGGCGTTTTAAAAAAGCTGATTGAAGAGAAATACAACATCGTTGGTGTTATCACAGCTCCCGATAGACCTTCTGGACGAGGGAGAAAATTATCCCAATCTGCAGTGAAAGAATATGCCGTTTCGCAAAACCTTCCACTGTTACAACCCACCAATTTAAAAGATGAAGGGTTTCTGAAAGAATTAAAAGCATTACAAGCGAATCTTCAAATTGTGGTTGCCTTTAGAATGCTTCCAAAAGTAGTTTGGGATATGCCTGCGTATGGAACTTTTAACTTACACGCGTCTTTACTTCCACAGTATCGCGGTGCAGCACCTATTAATTGGGCTATTATTAATGATGAAAAAGAAACAGGTGTTACTACCTTTTTTATTGATGAGAAAATAGATACAGGCGCCATCATCGCTTCGGAAAAAGTGAAAATTAAACACGACGAGACCTTTGAAACGCTACACGACACCTTAATGGATGTAGGAAGTAATTTGGTTATTGACACTGTAAAATTGATTGAAAAGGATAACGCTACACCAAAACAACAACCCAAATCCGAAGTTTTTAAAGAAGCTCCAAAACTAACTTCAGAAAATACACGCATCGATTGGAATGCTTCAATAAAACAAATTGATTGTTTTATCAGAGGGCTTTCACCTTATCCAACAGCTTGGACACTATTAGAAGGTGATGGTGAAGCTCAAAAAGTAAAAATTTATGCTGCTTCTATTAAAATGGAGACACATGCTTTTGAAAATGGAACTATACTTACTTCAAAAAAAGAAATAAAAGTAGCGGTTAAAAATGGGTATCTTTCTATTGAAGAATTACAACTTCCTGGAAAGAAAAAAATGAAAGCTCGAGAATTGCTAAATGGCTTTCAATTTAAAAAAGAAGCGCATTTCGTCTAAAGCCTTGTTATTACTCATTTCGTAAAAAATCGTCAAAATTGGGTCATGTTTATTAACAAACCATTTAAGTTATTAACAAAAACCGTGATTTAGTGCGTCATTACTTGCGTGAACCGATAATCCCATTAAATTTGTAGAGCAAAATTTAATGTTTAACCAAACAATTTTAATTTAATAAGTAAACTATGAACAAATCAGATTTAATTGACGCTATGGCAGCAGATGCTGGCGTTACAAAAGCAGCCGCAAAAAAAGCACTAGAATCTTTCTTAGGAAACGTAGAAAAATCTCTAAAAAAAGGAAACAGAGTATCTCTTGTAGGTTTTGGTTCTTGGTCTGTATCTAAAAGAGCAGCTAGAGAAGGAAGAAACCCACAAACTGGAAAAACTATCAAAATTGCTGCTAAAAAAGTAGTAAAATTCAAAGCTGGTTCAGACCTTGCTAAAAGTGTAAACTAGTTTTATACTAGCTAACAAACTTAGTGTAAGCCCTGCTAAAATAGCGGGGCTTATTTTTTTTCATATTGTGAGAATTCAAAAAACTATTGGATTTTACATATTTAATCCTTAGTTTTAATTTACTAAACACATAATCATGACCAGCCTAAAACCAGATAAGGGTGTACTTCTCATTGCAGAGCCCTCTATAATAGGTGATGTTTCCTTTAATAGGTCTGTCGTGCTTTTGGCTGAACATAATCAATCTGGTTCTGTAGGTTTTATACTCAATAAGCCTTTAAAATATTGTCTTCGCGATTTTATCCCTGAGGTAAATTCCTCTTTAAAAGTATATAATGGTGGTCCTGTAGAACAGGATAATTTGTATTTTATACATAAGGTACCAGACTTAATCCCAAATAGTACGGAGATTGCTAGTGGTATTTATTGGGGCGGTGATTTTAACACCATTCTGGATATGCTTAATGACAATATACTTCATGAAGATCAAATTCAGTTTTTCTTAGGCTATTCGGGTTGGTCTAGCGATCAACTTGATGAGGAATTAAAACTTAATAGCTGGCTTGTTACTGCTAATCAACATAAAAATGCCATTATTGGAAAAGCTTCTGAAAATTTTTGGAAAGAAAAAATGATAGAGTTTGGCGGTGACTATCTTATTTGGTCGAACGCTCCAGAAAATCCAAGCTATAATTAACCTAATCTAGCTTTCACGTTTAGTTTTGAAAGCAGTTCTTTTGCTACTGAATTGCTGTATTCCTTCTTTCTATATTTAGATATTGGCTGAATTCCCACAATCGTATTGGTAACCCATAATTCATCTGCCTTTTGAAGCTCAAAAGGAGAAATAGAGGCCTCTTCCAAAATATAATCTGGAATCTGCGCAATGATTGCCACAAGCTGTTTACGTAGTATTCCGTTTAAACATCCATCGGTTAGGGGCGGTGTTTTAATAGTATACCCTTTTATTAAAAAAAGATTTCCGTTTAAGGCCTCAACCACTTGTTTGTTTTCATTGAGGAGTAAACAATTTTGATAGTCATTTTCTTCAGCATAGATACTTCCCAACACATTAATAGCTCTATTTGTAGATTTTATGGTAGATAACAATCCAGAGTTAATATAATGATCTTTAAAAAGTTCTATTTCGTAATCTGAATCATTTAAAGTATAAAAGGGACTTTCTAGTGCTTCTGCTTCAATTGCATATTCAATCGTTTTGCTTGAGGGTGTATATTTTCCTCCCCATCCTCGCCACACGATGAACTTTACTCGATAGGCATTCGATTTTTGCAAAGCATTTATAGTTTCCAAAATCTGCTCTTCCAATTGTTCCAACGTAAAGTTCATTGGAATCTCCATGCGCATAATGCGCATAGAAGCCATGAGTCGGAAGTAGTGATCTTCCCAAAATAATATCTTTCCTGCCGATACTTTAAGGGTTTCGAAGACAGCATCGCCATAATGCAATCCCCTATTTTGAAAACTAAGTGTGTTTTCAGTATTTGAGACAAGTGTTCCGTTACTATTTATCATAAAAAAACCGTCCTTTTTTGGGACGGTGCAAAGATACTAGATTCGGTTTTTAAGCCGATCCTAAAATTTGTTTTAAATTGGAAATCATATTCTCCCAGAGCATTTTTCCTTCTTCAATTTCATCCTCTTCGGCAAAATCGGTAACCATTAAGGATACATCCTTTGTAATTTCATCTACTTGAATACGCAGTTCAAAGTAATAGTCGGTTTCTTCATCGTCTACCCACTTAAATTTTATGCGTTCGCCACTTTTTTTACCTAAAAGTCTTGCTTTTTCTTCACTTCCTTCCCAAATAAATGTGAAAAATTCCCCTCTTGAGTTTACATTATCGGCGTACCATTCGCTCATTCCAGAAGGCGTTGAAATATATTGATATAAAAGAGATGGGGACACATGTATTGGGAACTCCATTTCGTATTTTACTTTATCATCCATAGGTTGGTCTTAGCTGTAGCCCAATATAGATATTAATTCTAAACTGCAAAAGTGAGAACGATAAATTTTTATTTTTTTTCTAGTTTAAAAAATACTAAAAATGGAGTTTTGTGTTTGTTGTGGTAATTTTTGTTTCTATATTTGCACCCGCCTTTATAACGCTAACGCGTCATTACGACGAGCAAGCCCGAAAAGGCATTATGGCGAGGTAGCTCAGGTGGTTAGAGCGTCGGATTCATAACCCGGAGGTCTCGAGTTCAAGTCTCGATCTCGCTACAAAGTAAAAACCAACACTGTGTGTTGGTTTTTTTTATTTTGGTACGTCTGGAATTTATTTCCGTAAGTGGAAAAATAAAAAACTGCAAAGCATTGCTTTGTGGGTTTTAATATTGTAAAAGCCTCCCTAAAGACTCAGCGACTGCAAGGAGCTAATTCTCGATCTTGCTACTTAATGGAAACTATTAAAAAAAAACAGCCGTTTGGGCTTTGTCTAAACCGTTTTTTTATGTGCTCCATTAATGACTTCAATTTATAGATTCATTTCCATTTCATATTGATTAACAGTATACGATAATCCAATTGAATTGATGAAATCTATTTTCTCGCTTAATCTTGTATCAACATTTATTATTTTTATGGAGTTTGAAACTTCCTTAATCCCACTAAATAATCTATTCCAACACCCATCACTCTTTTTTAAAATCTCAAATTGTGCTAAATATTCATTCTTAGGGTTTACAATAAAATACGATTCGACCAAATTGTCTTTTTTTAATTGATAGTATTTATAATCTCCATTTTTAAGCACTTCTGAATTAAAATCCCACGAATATAAATCTTGATTAGGCATTTTTTTCCAATCAAAAGTATTATAATCAACTTCATTCAACTCAATTTTTTCATTTGAGTTTAATTTAATTTCTCCGCTGAAACAATTAAATTTTTTACAAATATCAAACCCAATTCTTTGGTACGTTTTTATAGCTTTACCATTTTCAATGATTACCTCTAATGAACATTTCGTAATCCCACTATTTTTTAAATCTGGTATAGCAAAATCGTAGATTGATTTAACAATTCTATTTCCTCTATATTCTGGAATTACTCCTGTAGCAGTATTAAATGCTATTTTTTTACCATTTCGGTTATCAATTGCATTTATTATAAATCCAACCAAATCTTCTCCATCAAACATTCCATAGGAAAGAGCATAATCAACTTTTGCCAGTTCCCATCTATTTTTATAATAATTTTTGTCTGTAGGTACTTTAACATGGTAATTCTCAAAAGATTTTAAAAAGCAAGCAACAATTATGTCAAATTCTATGCTCTCTAATTTTTTTACTATCATAACTATAAAAATTTTTTGAAATTGTAGCCTACGGTTTGACTATGGCATAAAGTTATTTAATACTTCTAATAATAGAGTTTTCAATATCTCCAAAATGCTTCCGGCTTGGCACATGTTTAGAATCTTCTAGTAAAACAACTCCTCTTAAAGAAGGGAATAGTTGCTTAGCACGTTTTATCATTTTTTTACCCGGAAACATGATATCTTTTTCAGCTGCGAAAATGCTAATTGGTGTTTTTATATTATTAGCTGATCCTTTAGAAATTATAGGAAGTGGCGAGAAATCCATATTACAGTGTTGAAATGTAGTAGACATATAGGTTAACGCAAAATCATCGTATTCAGAAAAGAGTACACCCATTACTTTTTTAATGTGTTTTTGATTATTAGTTTTGATAAACTTTTTTAATGGTATAAACATTTTGAATAAACCTACAAGAGGATTACCATTTACGATATAGACTGGGGCTATTAAGAAAACCTGTCTAATTGGTGTTTCATTAAACTCTAGTGCTTTTAAGCTAATGAAACCCCCAAAGGAAAAACCAACTAAGGTTACATTTTTTAATCTTAGTTTTATGATCACTTCAATAAGCCATTTACCATAATCCATTGATTTCATATCTAGTCTATTCTCTGCACTTTTATTGGGTTGCGCCAGCACATCAATAGCATACACGCAATATTGTGATGCCAGCTTAGGGAAGGACTCTAAAATTTGAGGTGCGCAACCTCCTGTTCCATGAATCAGTACTAAAGGAGGATTTTTAGTATTGCCAGTAGTAATAACATGAGTGACTCCAAACTTTGTTTCTACAGCTTTTTCTGAATATTCAATATTCAACTCATCTAACTTTTGATTGTAAAGGGTTATGATTTTTTCTTTACCTTCTTTAGTTTTGAAAAACATATTTATTCTTTATTTGATTGATGATTGTAATAGTTTTTTTGATTAAATGATATATGACTATTTCTGATTTTAATACTTTATAGCCTATATTTTATTTTTCAATAATTAAGTTTTCCAAATACCTAAGAGCCGTAGCTATTAAATTCTTTCGGTTTTTTGCCTTTTCATTAAAAGAATCCAAAGTCTCTCTATTTAATTTTCTTCCCTTCACAAAAACATAGGTTGGATTACGAAGTGTCGATAACTCAACAAGAGGATTTTCATCCACTAATAATAAGTTGGCAATCTTGCCTTCTTCAATAGTTCCAAGTTGATTCATCATTGAATGTGTTTGGGAAGCATTTACAGTAGCCGTTTTCAAAACTTCGTAATTAGAAAGTCCAGCTTCTTTGTAAAAATTCAGTTCTTGATGGATTGAAAAACCGGGAAGGGTAACTCCAATACCGCCATCAGTTCCACAAATTATAGTAACACCCGCTTCATGTAGCTTTTTAACGATGGTCATATGAAAATCGTGCTGTTTTTTTATCCTATCAACGGTCGTAGGATCTTCTTTTTTTGCATTAAACCAACGTTCAAACTGTTCTTTGCTATCCGTTTTTTTAATGAGTGGATTCATGTATTTTAATGATTCTGATTCTAAAATGTAATCATCCATCATCATTTGATAAATATTATTAAATACCGTAATTGTAGGACTATAATTTGTGTGTTTGGATTGCGAAATTGAATCAATTATGGGTTGCAGTTTAATAGTATCTAAATCAAACTGTAAGGGTTGCTGTACAATTTCTTCGGCATGTTCAATAGTTTTGATTTGAAAATTCAAATGATATGAAAAAGATACTTTTTGAGAAGGGTGAGCAACAATGTCAATTTCAGAAATCTTGGCTTGTTCAATAACAGCATCAAAAATCTCTTTATCCAATCCATAATATGTTTTGATGAAATCGTAACCTCTGTCTTTATATGAAATCACCTTGTCTTTAGCTTCACTCGGATTACTTAGATTTAAATTGTCATCACCAATGAATTCTGAGCCTGTTAATTTTGGTCCTGTCGTAAAAAACGATGGTGAAAAAATATTTTCTTCCATTACATCTTCTTTAATTCTTAAATGCATTGGCATACCCCAAAGATTTCTAACGGCTGTTACCCCATTGGATAGGTAGAGCCCGAGTTCATATCTATCCCACACATGTACGTGCATATCGATAAGTCCTGGTGTTAGATACTTATCCTCTCCATCAAAAATTTGAATTCCATTGACCTCAATAGTATCAGCAATCTTTTCAATAATTCCCTCTTTTATATACACCATTTTATTAACTAAAACAGTGTCTTGGTTCATTGGGATAACATTGACGTTCTTAATGAGATAAGAATTATTAGATATTGATTCATTCTTATTAATATCGAGATAATTTGTTCCTGATGAATCAATCCAAAGTGCAATGATTCCTATGAGCACTAGCAAGCCGATAAGAGCGAAGACAATTTTTAAAATTCGTTTTATTATTTTCATTTGTATAAATTTAAACAACTGATGGTATCAGTTAAAAATAATTAGTAGCTGCTCGTTTAAAAAACATTTGCTGTTCGTTTTTTTATTATGATTTATAAATTGAGATCATCTACAGCCCAGCTAAATAGTGATCACCACATTTCCTCTTTTATGCCCCATTTCAACATATTTATGCGCTTCGGCAATTTTTTCTAAAGGATATATGCTATCAATAACAGGCTTAATCTTCTCTTGTTCTGCTAAAAATTTTAAATTTAAAAAAGCTTCTTTTGGAGTTAATGGAGTCCCATGATCGATAGATATATATTTGCCATTTGAAGTCAATGCTTTTTTGCTCTTATCTTTTAGTTTCGATGATTTCGAATTGCCTACAGCATCAATAACATATTTATAAGTTTCCAATTGTGTTTCAGCATTTTCTATGGTGTAATCAATCACCTTATCACTTCCTAAAGATTCTACTAATTTGAAATTTCTACCACTGCATACACTAGTAACATGAGCACCCATATACTTCGCCAACTGTATCGCCATGGTACCTATACTTCCTGACGCCCCATAAATTAAAACCCTGTCGCCCCTGTTTATACTCGTCTTTTTTAATAAATGAGAAGCCAGCAAACCACCATAAGGAATCGCAGCAGCTTCCTCAAAACTAAGATTCACAGGTTTTAGTGCCAGATTCCAATCTTCGGGTAAACAAATATATTCTGCATAAGAACCAAAACGGCGTTTGGTAGTTGAAATAGAACCGTAGGCAAAAACCTCATCCCCTATTTCAAACATTGACACATCTTTACCTTTGCTCTGTACAATTCCAGCTGTTACCATTCCCAATACAGGGTTTCTTGGACGTCCAAAACCAAATATAAGTTGAAGTATAAATCTGGGGATTAAAGGTTCATTCATTCTCCGAATAAGAACATCACTTGTAGTTACTGAAGTAGCACAGGTTTTTATAAGTACTTCATTATCTTTTGGTGTTGGTTTTTTTACATTACTTAGCACCAGATTTTCTACCTCCCCATATTTTAGACATTCTATTGCTTTCATATCTATTGTTTTACTGCAAAATTGGTAAATGTGTGTGGTATAAAAGTTCATGTTTTGAAATTGGAACAAACCTTTGCTTTTCATTATTCCTTTTTAAGAGCAAAGATGATTTTTGCGTCTACCCAAAAAATATCTACATTTTCAAAATCTTCTGACCCTACATTTCTGCTAAAGAAAAGGTATTTACCGTCTGGTGTTATACTAGCAGAAGCTTCCCAAGCGTTAGTGTTTATTTTGTCGCCTAAATTAATTGCATTACCCCAAGTACCGTCTTTTTGTTTAAAACTGATATAAATATCAGATTCTCCAAAACCATCTGCCCTTTCAGCATCAAATAACAAATATGATTCATCTGGAGCTATAAATGGATGACTTAAAAAAGTTCCTGTGTTTATCGCTTTGGGCAAAGCTATAGGTTCTTCATACTTACCATCTATCAAACGTGAATAGCGAATTGGAAAAGTTGAATCATTCTCTTTATAGGTATCAAAATAAAAGGTACCATTTGCAGACGATGAAAGTCGCATAATATACATAGAATCATTACTTACAGTAGGAGGTTCTAGTTTTTGTAATTCAGACCATCCAGTCTCCGTTCTTTTTAGATACCTGTCACCTAAATGCATGGTTTCACCGTCCGGAGATATTACTGGTCGTCCTATCCATGGAGATGCTACTTCTGATTTTTCCCACATCCCATTAATTTCATTGTATTTGTATTCATAAAAAGCTGATTTTTTATTTTCCTCTCCTCTTCTAATAAAATAAAACGCTTTCATATCTTTTGAGAATGCACCATCATATTCATAAATTTCTGTAGAAATTACCCCAGGTGCAAAAGGAATTGGCGTTAATCCTGGTGGTTTTTGTCCCAGATAAAATTCTTCTAAATTTTTTTCCTTATCACCTTTTGATTTATGTTCTACATTGTTACACGCATTCATAGCTAATGCTGTCACAAAGAGTATAAAGTAATGTGTTATTTTCATATTTTATTTTTTAAGATTAACTTCTTTAATTAAAACCCAGATTACAAATGCTAATTCGCCCAGTGTGGTTAACATATAAAGCTTGTTTTTTGATTGAGTTAGTTATCTCAGCTCATTGTTGCTAACTGTATTAAATTTACGACATCACCTGCCAATACTTATACAAAATGTTAGCCTTAGTTATTTTCTTTTAAGTTCCTCGATTCTTTTCTTATAGAGATCGTTACCACTCAACTCAAAAGCTTTAGTTACCTGTTTAATTGCATTAGCAAAGTCCCCTTGTGCTTCATAGTAATCGGCCATTGAATTATAAACATTTGCGCTTTCAGGATAATACTCAGTAGCAAGTTCAAAGTACATTTTCGCCTTTTCAGGTTGCCCCATTTCTAAATTCATATAACCATAGCCACTAAACATTTCCTCAATCATTGGAGGGAAGGGATAGCCGAAATGCGTTGAATAGATTTCTTCTTGTTTTTCCAATTGCGCAACCAAATCTTCTACTTTCGTTTCAGGATTATTATATTTTTGCGGAGATTTAAACTGGTACCATTTAAAAAGAAAAATCAATCCATCTCTCATCGTTGGGAGCGGAACGGTACCATGTAAATCTTCATTGTACACCTTCCATGAGAAAATTAATCCACTCTGATTTTGAGAGGTCGCAAAAGCTGAAAAGTCAATGATTGAACGTGCAAACAAAGTGAATTCTGAAGCGTCGTCCATAATATTCTCCAAGGTTATTTCTTCATCCCACATATGTAGCTGTTCTGCTGCTAAAGACACATAAAGAGATTTGCCTTCATAACTTTCTGAACTCAGCTTTTCTTTTGCCTCCTTAAATAATTTTTGGTCGTCCCAATCCAAACTTGGATCTATGGCTATATAATTTTGGAAGAGATGCTTATGATTAATCAGCATATTTATCGTAAACAGTCCTGCATATGAATGGCCTATTAATGTACGGTAAGGCGTAGTGGGATATTTATTGTCAATATATGGGATGAGTTCCTCTTCCATAAATTTAGTAAAGGTTTCAGCACCTCCAGTATCTTTATCCATTGCCTGCCCACGCCTCATTTTAATCTGTGAAGTAGTTAAGTCACGTATCCTGTTGGTTTTGTTAGAAATACCAATTAGAATCATATGAGGCAAATAATGTCCCCAATAATTGTCATAAACTGCTTCTAAATTTTCTTTCAAAGAAAATCCATCTAACAAATAAACAACAGGATATTTTACATTACTATTTGGGTTATAATTCTCAGGGAGTTTAACCCAAAACTCTCGATATTCTTTTAATAACTCTGAATATACGGTATCAACAATTTCTGTTTCAAATTCACTCGATTGTATCAACTTCGATTGTGATGATATTTCTTGAAAGACAATAAGGAGTCCTATTGTCAATACTATTTTTAATACGCTGGTCATTTTATTATTTTTATTAATTGTTATATATTTTTTTATCGTTGGATAAAGTTCTAAAGCTATCTATTTTAAATAGTATCCTATATTTCGCTTTCACTCTGAGCAAACGATTTATATGGTTTACGAATTATTGATATTCCAATCCATATAAACCAAACAATTTGACTAATTCCAAAAATTTCTTTGAAAATGTCAAAAGGTAAAATAGTTAGAATGCCTGCAAGCGCAACAAGAAGACCCAAAAGATTCAATGGTTTTGAGAAAAACGAATATTTTAAAGCTGCTATACTTAAAAGTAATACCCAAACTCCTCCAACAATTTCGTTGCCTCCGCCAAGTCCTTCTGAAACAATACCAATACTTGTCCAAATTGAGATAGCCTTTTGTGGCTCCTCAATTCCAATTTCAATAACGGAATTAAGTCCAATATTTGCAATCATCCCACTGGCTATAACCAATCCAACCCAGATTACTCCAAAAACAGAGGCTAGTATCGAAAGATTGGGCACATAATCTTTTATTTTTTGGTGAATTGAAACCACTAATACAGCTAGTAAAATTCCAAATAAAACATAACTTATCAAGTTTATTGTTAATAGCATTACATAGTTATCAGACAAGAAATTTACTCTTTCAATTTCAGTTGCGCCTGCTTTTGGATACTCTAATATTCCACCATAAACTATAAACGCTATAATGTAGATTAATCCAAGTGAAATTGAGCAAAATCCACTAAGCTTTTGTAATGTTTTTGTATTCAATATTATAAAAAGTTTCTTTTTAATAAAATTATTATTTAAACTTATAACCAGCTAAAGCCTAATCCTACATTAAAGAGTACTGCATCTCTGTGTGCGTCTCCTTCTAAAGACGCACGACCAAGAACCAATTTAGACTGAACATTTAGTGCAAAGTTTTTCTTTTTATAAATTTCGTATCCCGTACTTGCCATGATGGCACAACCAAAGTTCCAATCGTCATTTACGTCGTCTTTAATATCATATAGTGCCGGCGAATCTATGGCTAAACCAATTCCTCCATGGATCCACCAACGATCTTTTACCCAATATTGAACGGATGGAATAAAACCTCCAAAGTTCCTATCATTATCCTCAAACTCATAAATATTTCCTGGCAAAGCGGCAGTAATAGCGAGTTTTTCATTTAACATGTAACCAAACTTTACATCTGGAAAAACGAAGGTTCCTTGAGATTTGTCGAAGGTTTGAATACCTTCACTATCTTCTAAACTGATTAGACCTCCACCTACTACAAATTCAAAGATAAAGCCATCTCGCTGCGTTGTTGTTTCAGAATCTGCGTTTTGTGCATATGTTGTACTTGATACGAATGCAAAGGCTACACAAGCCATTTTTAATACCATTTGTTTTTTGATTGTTTTCATTGTAATTGATTTCATAATTGTTCGTTTTTTGATTGATTGATTTGATTTCATTTTTTTTGATTATTGATTGATTTTGTAATCTCAGTTATTGCATTTCCTGTATGTAAGGTTGTTTTACTTTCGATTAACAGGATTGTATTTCTTTAATTTGATCCTTTACGTTTACCATAAGATATATGACTTCTAAAAAGGAAGGGCTAAACTAGGTTTAGTACTTATGATTTATGAATACTATGATAGATTGTATTATAATTATTTTTTAGTACCATATTCTAAGGCAGCACCAATAGCAATACCCAGAACAAACCATAATCCCATATTTGAGGTCAAGTAGCCTACAATACACCCTAGGATAATCCCGATTCCTAATTTTACACCTTTTCTACTTTTTTTAGTTTTCATTTTTTATTGATTGTATTAATTACTTTCAAAAGTAGGATGAATGAAAGCGTTTAAAGTTCTATTTTATGAATCAGAACTAAGTTTAAGAATTGAATATTATTGGGTGATTATTAATAATAAATCGATTTAAAGTTTCTTTGGATATAGCTTCTGGATAAGACATAACCAATAAATCAATTTTACGATTATCGACACTTGAAGGCACTTTGTAATCGTGTAAGTTTAATTTAAATCCTAATCGCTCGTAAAAATTTATTCGTCTTTGGTCAATACTTGATGCTGGTAACTCCACTTCTAAAAGAATAGACTTGTCATCATTATTAATAAACGTATTGAGAATTAGTTTCCCAAAACCTTTATTTCTAATACTTTTACTTGTTGCAAAGTGGTCAATATATCTAAACATTTCAAGATCCCACCATAGAATAAACCCAATAAACTGATTGTGATCAATTAGAATCTCAAAATGATAATTGCTTCTTTTTAAAACGCGTTTTTGGCCATCTAAAGTCCTTCTTTCTTCAAGAGGGAAAGCATCATTATAAAGTTCCCACGCTTGATGGAAATCATTATCGGTACTTTTTTTTAGTCTTTTTAGTTTCATTATATAGATGCTTGATAAGATATAAATATCAGAATTTGTCATTCCTTCACAGAATTCCAAATAGGTAAAGAAATACTACTGTTTCCTGTAAAAGTTATCTCTAATGGAATTTCAGCATCTTTAATATTTTCTTTATTAACATCCTTTCCAGTACCATAATTAATTTGAGCATTATTGTTTTTATTGACATTAACCACCACTACAATGCGACTCCCTTTTTCTAATTTTTTACTGATTAGTTTCGAATTGTCAAAAGACACTTGTGTCATTTGATTAGGAGTTAATAAGTTTCTATGCTCTCTATCTTTCGCGTAACTCGCTCTCCCTATATAATAACTGAGGTGGAAATAGGTGTTTTCAGGAGTTAGTTGATAGACTATTACAGAATAATCAACATCTTTTTTATTTATTGAAAATTCAAGATTCCCGAAAAAAGAACCGTTGATGATAACATCTTCTTTTAAAGTTTCAGATTTAAAAATTAAACCATCTTTTAAGTTGATGTTGTCTTTTTCTAAAGGCCAAGGATAATAGTCTGTGTTGGTCATGCTTTCTCTATCTTTAAAATCAATCACCATTTCAATTTCAGAAGGATTTGCTTTCGACTTTAACCCATAAAAACCATCTGTTTTTGTAGCACTTAAATGAAATTTTAAGGCATCATTTGTCATAGCACTTAAACTTGGTTTGTGCATCCAAGTATTGGTGCCCATGACCTGAAAATTCACTTTATCTTTTAAAATACCAGGTTTTTCTTTTCCGTTCAAAATGAAATCAAACCATTGATAAATAACATCCTCTTCAATGTTTATCAAAGCAGCTTTATCTAATATGTGATTTCTTAGGCTTTCATCTGGTTTCGTTTGTGCAGTCCAATGGTCATAAGGTCCAACTAACAAATAATGATTTGGATTTTTTGCGTATTTATAATGCTCATTAAAGTAATACAAGGCTCCTCTTTGCGAGTCATCATAATACCCTGTAATGGTTAAAATAGGAATGTCAATTTTTACAAATTCTTCTTTGTATGGTATCATATTTTTCCAATAATCATCATAACTAGGGTGTTGCATATAGGTGTTCCATAATTTGTTTACTTGGCCATCTAAACTATCTAATTTGTTAAACGCCACTCCGGTTTTGTACCACCTGTTTTTTAAGGTATTCCAACGATTAAAATCATTTGAAGCCTCAAAATCTAAAAATTTGTTATTGGTGACATAAAAGTTCCATGAATACGAATAATTGTGAAGGACATTATTTTCCATGGGATAATCAATTCCTGGTGCAATAGCAACCATGGGTACAATGGTTTTTAAAGCTGGATGCACTTTGTGTTTCATAGAAGCCCATTGTGTAAAGCCATTGTAACTACCACCAAACATGGCTACTTTTTGATTAGACCATGATTGTTTACTAATCCAATCGATGACTTCATAGACATCTGAATGTTCATATTCAAAAGGAATTATTGGGCCTTTGCTCAATCTTTTTCCTCTTGTATTAGCAATAACGCCTATATAGCCTTTAGATGCTGATAGCATGGCAGCCGTTTCATTGGTGCCTGCGTAAACAGAAGATACTAATATTGCCGACTTTTTAGCTGTTGAATTTCCCTTTCGTTGAACGACTACCATTGAAACTTCTGCACCATCTTTCATAGGAATGACGATACTATCATTTATGGCATACCTGCGCTTATGATCTTGTTTTATTTCTTCAAAATAAATCGCTCTAGTTGATGAAAATACAGTGCTTAAAAAATATTTTTTTACTAATTCCTCAGCTGTTGCCTGTGATATTTTATCAGATTTGATATCACTATATGTATTATTAAAATTACTAACATAATAATCAGTAGGATCTCTTATTATCAAGGCTTTATCTAAATTGATAACTTGTATATCATTAGAATTCTTTACGTATTTTCCATAAGATTTTTTAAATGTGTCTTTGAAGTTTGCAGATAGCTTTGCCTCTACATAATGCTTGTAGACATCTAAATACTGACTTTGATCTCTTGGTGTTTCTGCTATTCTTTTTTTTATTGAAGTTAATGCGTCTTCATAATTACCTCTTATTAACTGGAACTTAAACTGGTCTATTGCTGATAAGTTTTGAGTGTCACATTGTGTTGCCAATTGCTGCATTTGATTAGCAAGTGCTATCGAATCCGATAGTTTTACTTGCTTAAATGGCAATTCTTGTGCAAACGAAGTCAAGCTAATTGCGAATAAAAGTAGAAACAGAACTGATTTTTTCATTGATTATTTTTTAAAAATACTAATAGATTACCTTAAGCCAGAATATCCCAACCTGCAAAACCAACAACAGCATAAAATAAATTGCTTAAGACATGTATTAGAATGGCCATTTTTAAAGATCCTGTTTTTAAATATATGTAACCCCACGTTATGCTAAAGAGAAAATACATTGGCCATAAAATCATGGGGCTATGGCCAGCAGTAAAAACAACAGAAGTTATTAATATAGCTGCCCAAGCAGGTATCCGCTTTGTTAATGACGATTGCAAATAGCCTCTAAAAACAACCTCTTCCATTATAGGACCCACAATGAGTGCTAATAGTAAAAAGCCACTCATTTCAAGTGCTCCTCCGTTTTCTTGAATAAAACTAAACATTTTAGAGCCACCAGCTATGATCCCTCCTTGGTCAAAGCTTGGTAAAATAACCGACCTATATATCCAGGCTAAAAAATGTGTTGAAACCAATGCTGCTATGATTAATAAAACTGCTTTGTTATTTTTAATCTTACTAGCTTGCAGTCCTATCTGTGGATATAATGATTTTCCAGACCTTTTTAGATCCCACCAGAATAGTACTAATATCATAATGCCGCTTAACAAGGCAGACGATACTCCAATAATCTCAATAGGCACCGTCTTTGACGGCGTAAATAGCTTAAAAGCATAAGAGGTTATAATTCCTGCTAAAAGCTGACATACGTACATGGCAACAATGGCAAGAATTCCCCTTTTTATTGTTAATTGTGATTTTTTTTCGTCGCTCATATCGATTAATTTGAAAAGTTAAACGTAATTATAAATATTACTTATTATTTGGATTGGCGTACCTGATTAATTCTTCATTATATACAAAACCATCTTGCGTTTGGGTCATTTTAATAAAGTTTTTTATTTCTGGAGCATACAACCAAACTTCATCGGTTTGTGCGTTGTATCCTCTAGAATTTGAAACGGTTCCCTTGTATTCTATGGTGTACGCCATAAATGTCCCTGCTCCTACTGTTTCTTCTTTATAGGATAACACTTTGGCTTTTTGGCTTTGTGTTCCTGTTGTACCATCTTGACTTGTCCAGTTTTTTTCATAGGTCCATGTTTTACCAACTTCTAACGGCCACTTGTATCTTGGCGTTTTACTTTCTTCTGGTTTTACAATGTCTGAAACCGGAACCGTATCTTTAGCAACGACCATTCCTAAACCACCATCTATTTTTACTATTTCTCTTTTATCTTCGCCTTCTGAACGCACTTCACCTTCAGTGGTTACGCCTTTGTATTTCCAAGTCCATTGTTCTCCAACGGTATAATCGGTTAAGGTTGGTTGTTCAGTTAATGATGTTTGGTTTTCACTACAAGAACACAGTAGGGAAAATAATACTATGCTTATGACTTTAACCAGGTAAGATGCTATTTTAAAATAATTCATAATATGATATTTAATTGATTATAGCACAAAGTAAAGGCGTAAGTTTCAGTGAAAAAAGCAAAAGTACATGAGCGTAAATAAATGTAAATAAACGTTAGAAAACTCGACTATTTCTCCCTTATAAACTATTCCAGTTTTTAAATTTAACTGATTGTCTGCTAGACACTTCTACTTTTTCGCCAGTAGTTAATATAATTTGTAATTTATTATTGAAGTATGGATGAATCTCTTTGATGTAATGTATGTTAATCATTTGGCTACGATTCACGCGGAAAAAGACTTTAGGGTCTAATTTCTCTGCTAATAAATTTAAAGAGCGCTTTATCATTGCTTTATCTGAACCAAAATAAAGACGTGCATAATTTTCTAAAGATTCAATAAAATGAATCTGTGTGAGCGGAATAAAATGACATTTTTCACCATCTTTTATAAATATCTTTTGATGCATTGGTAAGGTGGTAGGTTCTAATTTCACCCTATTGGACAGTTCTTCCTTCACCTTTTCAATAGTTTTAGAAAAACGCTCTTCTCTTAAAGGCTTTACTAAATAGTCTAAAGCATTCATCTCAAACGCTTTTACAGCATATTGATCATAGGCCGTTGTAAAAACAACGTCAGGTACATTGGTTAACTCTTCCAATAAGTCAAAACCAGATTTACCTGGCATGTGAATATCTAAAAACAATAAGTCTGGTTGTAAGTCTTCAATGAGAGTTATGGCCTCATCCACATGACTTGCTTCACCAATAATTTCAAACTCTTGATGTTTTTCTAATGCACGTTTTACTTCTTCTCTCGCTAAACGCTCGTCATCAATGATTATGGTTTTATATCTACTCATGGTTTATACGCATTGGAATTATTATTTCAGCACAGACAAGGTCATTTTCTTTCGCTGTTAAACTAAAACTTGCATCCCCTTTATATTGAATTTCTAGGCGTTTTTTTAAGTTTTTTAGACCTAATCCAACACTCTTATGTTGATTAATTACTCCAGGGTTTTCAACAGTAATATGAATTTTGCTATCCTTCTTTTTAACTTTCAAGAATACAATACCTCCATCAACTTTTAAGTCGATTCCATGTTTAATGGCATTTTCAACTAACAACTGAATACTTAACGTGGGTATCTTATAATTAATAAGGTCATTATCAATATTAGTTTTTAGCTGCAGTCGTTCTTCAAAACGCATTTTTTCTATTTCAATATAATCATAAACTAAAGCAAGTTCATTTTTAATAGAAATTAAACCTTTGTCTTTTTCATATAATGATGACCGCAATAAATCTGATAATAAATCAATTGCTCTTCTTGCAACGTTAGGATTTTCGATTACCAACGATTTAATTGAGTTTAAGGAATTGAATAAGAAGTGAGGATTTAATTGAGCCGATAAATTATCTAATTGAGCTTGTTTAGCTATTAAAGATAATTGCGCATTTTTTTTAGCTGTAACAACTTCTTTCTGATAATAATGATACAAGTGATACGCTAAAACCCAAATGGACATTAATCGTAGTCCTGTAAGTAATATTGGATCCCAATAAATAATAGCCTGTAATAAATTTTTATTCTCGCCTGCTATGAAAGTCCAGTAGGCATACCATTTTAAATTATTTAATAACACATATAAAACAGCTAATAAAAGTATTGTAGGCACTAAACGGATTAGTAGTTTTTTTATAGGTAAACTACTCCATTTTGCTTTTAAGGCAAATCGCCTGTACATGTGTGTTAAAAATATTCCAATGGAAATATCTAATACATAATTTAACAGCGTATAAAAAATGCCATAATTATCTCTTGTATATACTATATATGCCCAATAAACAGAAACAATACTCCAACCTATTAATTGACACTTCCAATACAGCGATATGCTGGTATGACTCGTATTTGTGTTTTTTTTCCTATACATGTTTGAGCAAAGCAACAAAATACTTTTAAATAGTGAAAGGAAAAGTACAGGAACGTCAAATATGAGGTTTAAGTGCTATTATAAAAACAGCATACTACGTTTAAACCGTTCTAATTATAAAATCAGAACTAACTATTCTTCTTTAGGTAAGTATTAGGTGTTATCCCCTCTATTTTTTTGAAAAACGTATTAAAGACCGTTTTAGAGTTAAAACCGCTGTCGTAAGCTATAGCCATTATAGTTAAGCCTTTGTTTTCTTCTAAAAGGACCCGTTCTTTAAATTCATTTACTCTAAAGGTATTCACATATTCCGAGAAGTTTTTTTGAAATCCTAGGTTTAACAATTGAGAAACATAATTGGCTGGAAGCTCTAAGTAAGACGCCAAATCCTTTAAAGAAAGATCTGGATTTAAGTACAGTTTATAATCCAACATAATCTGCTCTAATTCTTTTGTGTACTTCTCAATTTCATCACTATCCAGCAATGCCTGCTTGTACTTTTTTTTCTGTTTGTAGTTTACATTATCTGGAATTGCATTAAGCATAATGCTTTTAAAGCGTTTGTTGTTTTTTATAGGCTTAAGAATTGGTGATGGATTTAATAATAAAATTAATGGCAAACGGCTTTGGTATGCTTGTTCTACTAAATAAATTACCTTTTCATTATTACCTAACAAGGCATTAACCAATATCAAAAATGTAAATGCCTTATCTACTAGTGCCGTTGTTAAATACGTCTCTAGTTCTTTAATACCATCATTGCATTTTTCCGTTTCATTTAGGTACGCATAACACATAGTTTCACCTCCTAATTTGGTAAGGTCTTTCACAGAAACTCCTTCAAGTGAACCGAAATATGTCAAAGCTTCATTTGCTTTGCCTGACATTAATAAACTTATTCCTATGTAGATTGGTGGAAAAGGTAACTTAGGGTCTAAATCCAATGCCTTTTTTAGATACGGTATTGCAGTTGTATAATCTTCCTGCAAGTAATATAAAAACCCTCTATAATGATGGTTGATAGCGGCATAAGGGTCTAGCTGCAACGCTTTGTCAAGATAATTATGTGCTGCATCTAATTTTCCTTCTACTGTCAAAAAATTAGAAATGGTTAGGTAAATATCGTCTGCTTGTTGAATTTCCAAAGCCCTATTGGCATGTTCGTAAGCTTTCTTGAGATTCCAGTTTTGCCAACATTCTATCCAGGCCAAATTCAATTGCGACCTTGACGAGTTTGGGTCTAGTTCTAATGCCTTTAACAAATAAGGCTGGGCCTTTTCGTATGCTTCAAATGCAGGTAAAAGGCCCATGGTTCCCATATTAACATAGGCTAGATTTATATCTAGATAGGGATTTGAAAAATTGGGCGATTTATGTATTACTTCTTTTAAGATATTGATACCCTTGATAGAGTTTTTATAATCCAACTTCATGATGTAATACCTCCCTTTTAGGTATTCTCTATAAATAGCTACAGGCACATCAATTGGTTCTACTAGTTTATCTTCTATTTCGAGATGACCAATATGCTCCCGTAATTTTTCTGCTATAAACAAACTTATTTCATCCTGTATCTGAAAAATATCATCTGGTTTTCTATCAAAAGTTTTTGACCAGAAATGAAAGTCATCTACGCTATCTATCATTTGCACTGTAATGCGCATTTTGTTTTTTGAAGTTCTTACACTACCTTCAATAAAGGTCGCTACCTTTAATTTTTCTCTTATTTCCTTTGCTGTTACTGTCTTGTTTTTAAAATAAAATGAAGATGTACGAGAAGTAACAGAAAGTTGTTTGATTTTTGCTAATGCATTTATAATCTCTTCTGTTAATCCATCACAAAAAAACTCATTCTCTAGGTTCTTACTCATATTTTGAAATGGTAAGACAGCGATAGATTTTTTGTTAAAGTATTTATATGCCATTACTTGTAATTTCTATCAAAATGGCTAAAGAAATGATTGATATTAAATAAATAACAATGATAATTTTTAGATAATAATGTATTACAATCTTACTTGTAACCTAAAAAAGGGCGCTCTTAATAAATTAAAATATTAGACTATAAAATTTACAATTAATATTTATGCAACAATAGTGTAACGAATATAAATAAAATAGTATGGCTAGACAATAACCAAGAAGAAGTCATTTGAAATGTAGGTTTACAGATATTTATTACCAAAATGTTCAAAAAGATTTATATTTGATTATTATATAAATAGAAAGCCTAAAACTGCATACGTTTTGCATACGATTGTGAATACGTTTTTATATTTAAGCAACTATAAAGCACTTATTATCAGTGGGTTTTAAAATACTTTAGGAATTCATAACCCGGAGGTCTCGAGTTCAAGTCTCGATCTCGCTACAAAATAAAACTCAACACTTGTGCTGGGTTTTTTGTTTTCTAATCTTCAGAATAACTTATTCGCTCTCGAATGCCGCCACTTTCTCTATGTATAATAACATCTGCCTTATATCTTTTAGCAAGGGTCTTTGCTTTACGTATCGCAGTACTTTGCTTTCGGTGTTTGGAAGTAATTCGTTGATTACCCTCACGACGTACCGCCCAATCATCCTCATAAGGAACTACATGTTGATGCCATGTTCTCTTTTTCCCACTGCGTCCCATGGCCTTTAGTATGACTTCTATAATTTGACGAAGTGCTTCTACAATGCTATTTTTTTGTGTCTTAGACATAGAGTTATTCATACCGTTACCAACTTCCACCGCCGCCACCGCCAAAGCCACCACCGCTAGAGCCTCCACCTCCTCCACTTCCAGATGAACTTGGTGAACTTACCATAGTAGATTGAGCAGAACTCATGGCACTATCAAATGATTGAGAAAAAGAGTGCATTGAGAAAGGCCTATTAGAGGTCGTGCTATACCAATCTGGTGGCTTAATATTCAAATCTTTAAACTTATGTGCCCATTTTTCAAAATAACCAAAGGCTAAGGCGTATGCCATTGTAGTTTCAAAATAATGAGGGTCTTCTTTTAAAAGTACTTCTAATCGGTTTGCTTCCGCTAACTTTACAAACTGCCTAAATCCCTTTAAATGAGCCAGCATTTCATTTCCTTTTGAGTTTTTCTTTATCATAAAAATATTGAGGAATAACAATATAATACAAGAAACAGCTACCGAAATTGCTCCAATTAATCCCCAGAAATACAGGACAATGGGAGTCAACACAAAAAGAAGCAAGACTAAAACACCTGACATAATCGCTTTTACCGCTCTAGATTTTGGTAAATAATAGGGTTGTGCTTCCTTTTTAAGTAATAATTTTGCTTCATTCATGGTAGTATAAAAAGTGTCTTTTAAACTACTTATTGTGACAACATCTCTAGAGCCCCTAAACAATTCTTTAAACAATTTTCGTTCATAGGGCGGAGAATCATTAGGAAGTTCTTTTAGTTTATTTAATTGGGTGTCATTTTTTTGAAACAATCCTTTTTTCTCAATCTCTTTAATCATAATATATCCTTGCGCACCCCAATATGGTAGTAAGGAAATTAAATCGGAAGTATCACCACTATCATCTATTAGATAGCCTGCTAGAGCAGGGTTAATATTCTCGGGAGGATAGTAATTGGTAACTGAAATAACCTTATCATCCTTTCCGTGTTTTCTCCAAACAATGTAAAAGAATCCAAATAATAGCCCGATAACTAAAGTCCAACCATATTTAGCTCCAAAAGGCCACCATGGCAATTGTTCTTTAATAACGTTGGTCGGCAAACTTACCAGAACGGTAACGCTATCTCCGTATCTAGAAACATATCCCGGATTACTCTGAATAGTGATAACACCTTCATTTAAGTCTACTGCAAAATCTTCACTCAAATTCGTATTCCCGTAGGATCCCGAGTACACTTTTATATCGCTTTCATCTATTGAAACACTCTCTGGTAAGTGAGTGGTAAAGCTCATTGCTTCAAAATTTGCATACCAATCTGATGGCTTTAAATTCCAATAAAATTGAGTAGCTTCTTTTTCGAATAGAAATGCGTTCTCTACACGATAATGAATGTTGTACTCCTGAGGACCCGTAACAGTAACATTAGCATCTCCAATTTTTATTTCAATAGTTCCAGATAAGTCATTAATTATTTTATTGGATGTGACATATTTCCAACCAGGGACTTCTACATTTTTTACTCTAATCGCTCTTTTCTCGTAGTCTCCCTCTTCATTAAGAAGATCGTACTTAAGCTGAATATTTCTGAAAATTCCATGTTTATGAGCATAAAAGGTGAGATTGTACTTTTCCTTCACATCGAAATACCCCTCTTCTTCAATAAAAACTTCGGCAGCATAATTATTGACAATAAAATTTTGAGCATATGAATAGCAGGTAGAAACAACAAATACTAGCAGTATGCGCAATAGTAGTTTTGGCATCTTAAGAAAAATCTACTTTCACATTTTCACGTTCCGAAGCATCCGTTTCAAAAAAGCTGAAGGATTGATAAGGCATCATTCCAGCAAAAATAACTCCCGGAAAGCTTTCTCCATAGGTGTTATTTTCCCGAACAGTGCTATTGTAAAATCTACGGCTCCGTTCTAAAGCTTCTTCAATTTCACTTAGCTTATTCTGAAGGTCTACAAAATTAATATTTGCTTTTAAATCGGGATATGCCTCTCCTAAGGCAAAAATACTTCGCAAGGTTTGTTGTAACTGATTTTCGGCTTTAATCTGTGAGTTTATATCGTCACTTGGTACAGACATAGCAGCATTACGCGCTTGTATGACTCTTTCAAGCGTGTCTTTTTCATGAGACGCATAACCTTTTACCGTTTCAACCAAATTAGGAATAAGGTCATAACGCCGTTTAAGGGCGACATCTATATTACTCCAAGCATCTTTTACTTGATTTTTGTTTTTTACAAAACGGTTGTAAATAGAAATGGCAAATACAGCCAATAATAGGAGAACTCCAAATAACACTAAATAAAATACCATGGTCTAATAGTTTGTTGATTAGTTGCTTGTCACTATTTAAAGTTACAATTATTTTATAAGATAGAATCAATAATTGTATTTAGCTTTTAAGTTTATCTGCGTGCAACTTTCTTAACTTAGCCAGTTTAGGAGTAATGACATAATTACAATAGCCTTGCTCCTGATTTTGATTGTAATAATCCTGATGCTCCTGCTCTGCTTCATAGAAAATTTCCAAAGGACTAATCTCGGTTACAATTGGCTTGTCATAATATGGACTAATTTGCTTCACAACTGCTGAAGCAATTTTATTCTGAATATCATTATGATAATAAATTACCGAACGATACTGCGTTCCCACATCGGCTCCTTGTTTGTTTAAGGTTGTTGGGTCGTGGGTAGTCATAAATATGATTAATAACTCTTCATAAGAAATGACCGAAGCATCAAAAGTGACTTGCACCACTTCGGCGTGTCCTGTTAAACCTGAACAAATCTCACGATACGTTGGCTTGCCTGGCGCAGTTCCTCCCGTATACCCCGACACTACTTTTTCAACCCCTTTTACTTGCTGAAAGACAGCTTCGGTGCACCAAAAACAACCTCCACCAACTGTCATTTGTTTCAAATTATTCATAGGAAGCCTCCTCTTTCTGAAGCACCATAGATTCTGAATTTATACAATATCTCAGACCACTAGGCTCTGGACCATCGGGAAATACATGCCCTAAATGTCCATCGCAAGTATTACACATTACTTCTACCCGCACCATTCCAAAGGAAGTGTCTTTATGATATTTTATCGCATTTTCCTTTATCGGCTGTGTAAAACTTGGCCAACCCGACCCAGATTCAAATTTTATAGTAGAATCGAATAAGGGTGTATCACAACAAACACAATTATATTTACCTGCATCGTGAGCACTACAAAGTGCCCCAGAATGAGGTCTTTCGGTGCCTTTTAATCGTGTAATTCTGAATTGCTCTGGGGTAAGAATTTCTTGCCATTCGGCTTCAGACTTCTCAACGCGTTTATCGGGAGTTGGGTTTCCATTTACGCTATAATTGATGATTTCTTTCCAAGTAAGCATACGTATTTTTCCTTTCTGTTTAATGTGCATAATTCCGAAAACTGAGTCGGAATTACTGCAATTTTCTTACAATTTCTATATCTATTCAATCGTGGAAGTTTTTAAATCAAATTACTGTCAATTCTTTCCTTGATTTGACAATAGAATTTTTCTCCAATTTGATTTTTTATTTCCACCGACTTAGATTCTAGCATTTGCCTTAACTTTTGAAAATCATTCGGATTTTCAGTCCAAAATTCATTTGGAATTCTTGAAACAACGTCCAACAAATCTCCCTCAAAATAATCACCTTCTGCTAGAATATTTTCATCTAGTTTTTCAAAAGCAATTTCAACTAGATACTCAAGACCAATTTTTTGAGAAATTAAAAGCCTAATCTGTTCAATAGTTAAATCTTTTAAAGGAATTTTTCGGTATTTGTGACAATTAATTACAACACTGGATGGAAATTCTATTGACTCACTCCAAAAGTCATTTTCTAATTGTTCTAAAGATTTTGACTTCTCTGTTAACCTCATTTCTTAAAACTTTGCGACAAGCGCTTCAAAGTCAAGGGAAACTTGTTCCCCACTCTTCATATTCTTCAACGTAAATTCCGAAGCCTCCATTTCACTCGCGCCAGCCAATACTGTAAACGGAATGTTTCGCTTATCTGCATACCCCATTTGTTTCCCCATTTTAGCAGCATCGGGATATAATTCCGCTGAGATTCCCTGCTGACGTAATTTCGAAATCGCTTGCATCGCATACAATGCTTCGCCCTCTCCAAAATTGATAAACAACACTTTGGTATTTGCGGAAGCCGTTTCAGGAAACAAATTCAATTCTTCCAATACCAAATAAATTCTGTCCAAACCAAATGAAATTCCCACCCCACTCATATTTTTCAATCCGAAAATCCCGGTTAAATCATCGTAACGTCCACCGCCACCAATGCTTCCCATCGCAACACCTTCTGGTGCTGCCACTTCAAAAATAGCACCCGTGTAATAATTAAGTCCGCGGGCGAGCGTGACATCGATTTCTAAACTAGCCGATTCCAAACCAAGTGTTTCCACCGAATTCACAATAAACGAAAGTTCTTCAACTCCTTTCATTCCTACTTCGGAAGAAGCCAATAAATCTTTTAATAAATCCAACTTATCTGAAGCACTTCCACTTGCTGTAAACAGTGGCTGTACTTTTGAAATAGCAACATCAGAAATTCCTTTTTCGCGCATTTCCTTTTTTACACCCTCCTCGCCTATTTTATCCAGCTTATCGAGTGCTACCGTAAAATCAATGAGCTTATCGGTTTCGCCAATCACTTCAGCAATACCGCTCAACACTTTACGATTATTCATTTTAATAGTGGTGCCCTTCAGTTTTAATTTTGAAAAAACGGCATCGTACAATTGCACCAACTCTACTTCCTGCCAAAGGGAATCGCTTCCAACGACATCTGCATCACACTGATAAAACTCACGAAAACGCCCCTTTTGTGGACGATCGGCCCGCCAAACGGGTTGCATTTGGTAACGCTTAAATGGAAAGGTAATCTCGTTTTGGTGCTGCACGACATAGCGTGCAAAGGGTACCGTTAAGTCGTAACGAAGGGCTTTTTCTGAGATAAATTGGGAGAAAAAAGAATTATTCTCATTAGTCCATTTTTGAAATAAAATTATTGATTCATTCTTAATCGCAGAATGATCTTTGTTTGTTAAAATATCATTTTTAATTAAATTATTTACAATTTGCAAGAATGTCTCCTCTCTGGCAAACAAGACCTCAACAAACATTAACCAGAAAGATGTATTAAATACATTTTTTCCATCAAAAGAAAAATTTTCATCAATACCTTCCGTAAATACTTTTAAAATATTATCTGACTTCTGATTCTCTAATTCAATAAAAATATCAGGATTCATTTGTTTTTCAGAGGCCAGATTTCTAAAATAGGAAGTAAATAATTTTTCAGTTCTATCAATAAAAAACTGTGAAAACTTACTTAAATAATCCCCACTATTCAGAATTTTAAAAATCAATCGGTCGCCTTCCTCTCCATATTTTCCCATAAGGGTTTCGCTGTTTTCGAAACTTGGGGTTTCAATGGGTTGAAATCCGTAGGTGGTGAAACAGCTATTAATGGTATCCATGATATAATTTCGTTTCACCACTTCTTCGGGTGAAAAATCACGAGTGCCTTTGGGTATGGAAGGTTTTTGTGCCAAGATGCTATATTTATATTTGTATTGCAAATATAAGTAAGTACTATATTAAAGTCTAATAGTTCGTTTAATAGTATTGCTTGAAAGAGACAAGAACAAAGAACAAAGATAAAAGAGAGGAATTCTCAAGAAATCCAATAATCCAAATATCCTATCATCTAACAAGCCAAAAAATCTGTAACTTTATGCTTTGTTTGTAGTCTAATGCAACAATAACTCACCATAGCATGTTTAAACTCTTTCGGGAAAATGTACGTATTGCGCTAGATTCGATAAAATCTCAGCTACTTCGTACTATTTTAACTATTGTCATTATTGGGATTGGTATTTGGGCATTGGTGGGTATTTTAAGTGCTGTAACAGCCTTGGAAAATACTATTTCGGGAAGTTTTGCCTCTATGGGTTCCAATACGTTTAACATTCAGCGGTATGAATTTACCGTGCAACGCGGTGGTAGTGGGGAACGAAAAATAATCAACCCCATTATTAGTTACAACGACATTCGAGAATTTATCGACACCTACGATTACCCCTATACACAAACTTCGGTTTCCTTTTTAGGAACAAGAACCGCCGAGGTGAAATACGATAATGAAAAAACCGACCCAGAAGTGCAAGTTTTTGGTGTTAATGAACACTATCTGGAAAATACAGGGACAAAAGTGGATTCGGGACGTGAATTGAATTTTTTTGATATTCAGAATAACAATAAAGTATGTGTGATTGGTTCCGATTTTCTGAAAAATTTATTCGAAACCGAAAACCCCATCGGGAAAACCATTAGTATTCGGGGGTCTAAATTTAAGGTGGTAGGTGTTTTGGAAGAAAAGGGTTCTACCTTCGGAAACAACCAAGATTTAAAAGTGCTTATTCCTATTCAGGTGGCACGAGGAATTTATACGGAACCTAATATTAACTATACTATTAGCATTAAAGTTGATAAAAAGGAGTTAATGCAGGAAGCCGAAGATGCTGCTATTGTGACGTTCAGAAATATTCGGAGGTTGAGTCCCGTTGAAGATAATAACTTCGGCATTGAACGCAGTGACGATCTAATTAATCGTATTGCTTCCATCACAGGTGTTTTAGAAACGGCAGCTTGGATTATTAGTGTTATTACCATTTTAGGATCTTCCATTGCCTTAATGAATATTATGCTCGTTTCGGTAACTGACCGTACTCGAGAAATTGGGGTTCGAAAAGCGATGGGCGCCAAACGTTCTACTATTTCTACCCAGTTTTTTATTGAAACCATTGTTATTGGTCAGTTTGGATGTATCCTCGGAATCCTTTTGGGAATTCTCACTGGATTTATCTTTGCGAAAGTTGTCGATTTCGAATATACGCTCCCTTGGATGGCAATGTTTGCATCGGTCATTATTTCCTTTGTGGTAGCAGTGATTGCAGGCTCCTATCCTGCTAGTAAAGCTGCGAAACTAGATCCAATAGAAAGTCTACGTTACGAATAATTTTAGGTAGGTAAGATTTTCTGAAAAGCGTCAAATAATTCCCCTTTTGAAATAACAGCTCCCTGTTGAATGAGCTGAAAAATATCAACATTTTTATCTTCAGAATAGCTTTTTGAAGCCGTGAACAATTCCACAGAATCATGCTGAAAATTATTCTGAAGCCATGCTAATCCTTCTTTTGTACATAAATCGATGGATGTGTCGTTTACTTTTACAACAATAAGCACCATCTCTGAAGCTTCCATTTTAAAAAGAAATAATTGTTGCGGCGAATGATTTTCGAGATAGTTTGCTTTTTTCAAAACACCTTCCCAAACCAAATCGCTAAAGATTTCCATTTCTTCCTGGGCTACTTCGGGTTGTTTTTCCTTAATGCTATCCCATTCATCTTTGGTAATACTTTGGGTGGCTAAAAAATTGATAAATTCTTGATGCAGCTCTAAAAATTGCTCTTTTGTGAGTAAACTATACTTCATTTGGCAAAAATAGTTACTCTGCTAACAATTTTTCAATAATGGCTTTGGTTTTTTCACTATCCCAGTTGGCAGCGCCCACTTTTTCAATCACAATCTCCCCTTTTTTTGAAATAAGATAGGTTGTGGGAAACGAATTAGTTTCCAAAGCATCCGGTAATTGCTCCTTCGGAATATAAATAGGCAAGCGATATCCTTTTTTCTGAATAAATCGCTGAAGTATTTCAGCATCCTCTAAAGACACAAAATAGAAATCAACTTTATCTCCATACTCGTTGTAAAGATTTTGCATCGAGGGCATTTCGGCAATGCAAGGTGGGCACCATGTCGCCCAAAAGTTTATTAAGGTTACTTTTCCTTCAGATTTACTGAAATTAATAGAACTTCCTTCTAAATCGACCAATTGCCATTTGTAGTCCTGTACTTTATTTCTTTTCGAAGCATCTACTTCCGAGGGGCTAAAAGCAATCAATCTGTTTACAAAAACCTTTATAGGCATTCCCGTTTGGGGAATAAATAGCAAAGCAAGCAATACAAGAAGTAAAATAGTACTTCCGTGTTTTTTAAAAAAAAATTTCATTTTGCAAAGGTCGGTTCAATAATTTAAAAATCTTAAAAAAATACTACTTTTATAAAAAACCAAAAACTATGAGTTCGCGTAGAGATTTCGTAAAAAAGTCGGCAATTATTGGCGCAGGGATTACACTAGCACCACAATTTACTTTTGCCGAAAATTTTTCAACTACCAAAGAGAAGTTAAATATCGCCCTTATTGGTGTGGGTTTACGAGGTACTAATCATTTAGAGAATATTTTATTTCGCGATGACTGCCATGTAGTTGCCATTTGCGACATTGATGACCGTAGAAATACCATTGCACTAGATTTAATTTCAAAAGCTGGAAAATCGAAGCCACAAGTCTTTGGAAAAGATGAATATGATTACCGAAATCTTTTAAAGCTAGACAATGTGGATGCCGTTATCATCTCCACTCCCTGGCTCTGGCATACTCGTATGGCGGTAGATGCCATGAAAGCAGGAAAATATACTGGGCTGGAGGTTTCCGCCGCAAATACAATGGAGGAATGTTGGGATTTGGTAAATACGCACGACGAAACGGGTAGCCACCTTATGATTTTAGAAAACGTTTGCTACCGAAGAGATATCATGGCCGTTTTAAATATGGTGAAGCAAAATGTTTTTGGTGAATTGCTACATTTTCGATGTGGTTACCAACACGATTTACGATTTGTAAAATTTAATGACGGAAAAACAGCCTACGGAAAAGGCGTCGAATTTGGCGAAAAAGGAATTTCCGAATCGGCTTGGAGAACACAACATTCCTTACTTCGCAATGCCGATGTGTACCCTACACACGGAGTGGGCCCAATTGCTGTGATGAGTAATATCAATCGAGGAAATCGGTTTGTTCGAATGAGCTCGATGGCTACTAAAGGAGTAGGTTTACATAATTATATTGTAAAACACGGCGGCGAAGATCACCCTAATGCCAAACTGAAGTTTAAACAAGGGGACGTCATTACCTCCATGATTGAAACCTCCAATGGTGAAACCATCATTGTAACACACGATTGCAACTCCCCACGCCCCTATTCCCTCGGATTTAGAGTGCAAGGAAGTGATGGTATTTGGGAGGTCGATGGCAACCGAATTTATATTGAAGACAAAGCTGAAAAACCTCACCGCTGGGATGAAGCCACCAAATGGTTGGAGCAATACGATCATCCTCTATGGAAAAAGTATGCCGAAAAAGCTACAGGCTCAGGCCACGGCGGAATGGATTTCTTCGTTTTACAAGCTTTTGTGGAATCGGCTAAACAAAATATAGCACCGCCACTGGATGCCTACGATGCCGCTGCTTGGAGTGCCATTACACCGCTTTCGGAAGTTTCCATTACCAACGGTGGTGAAGTACAAGATTTCCCAGACTTCACGCGCGGAAATTGGGTAAAAAGAAAGCCGTATAACTGGATGAAAGATTCGTATTAATCTTGCGAAAAACTCCGAAGCATATCGTAATAAAAACACCCGCACGCATCTGTCTATTTGGGGATCACCAGGACTATTTGGGACTGCCCATAATTGCCTGTGTTATTAATCGATATATGACTTTTGAAGCCAAGAAAAATAATTCAGATTGCTTTGAAATTATAATGCCCGATATTGAAAAAAAACGATGCATTCCTTTAAATGAAAAATTACGAATAGTCGAAACACCCACCGACTTTTTTATTGCGGGTTTGAATGTGGCTAAACGTTATGGTTGTATTCCTTCGGAAGGGTTTACAGTAACTATTACCAGTGATATCCCTATTAACGCAGGGGTTTCCAGTTCTTCGGCATTAGTGGTGGGATGGATACATTTTTTACTGAAAGCCTTTGGTGCTTCGGAAGAAATCACTCCCGAATTCATCGCCCAACTCGCTTACGAAGCTGAAGTCGTAGAACACAACTCCCCTGGCGGAAAAATGGACCAATACACCATCGCCTTGGGAAATACCATTTATTTGGAAACGGGTGCAAAAACAAATTTTCAAAATTTAGTGTCAAATTTGGAAAGGCTTATTTTAGCCGAATCAGGCATTGGGAAAGAAACCATTGGCACCCTAAAAAACACTCGGGAGTTTGCTGAAAAGGCAATCAAGAAAGTGAAAGATTTTGATTCAACATTTGAAATAAACAAAGCAACGATTTCAGATATTTCAAAATATGCGAGTGTTTTGGACGATGCACTCCTTCCCTACTTTGAAGCAGCGATTGAAAATCATCAAATTACATTGCAAGCCCTTTCCGAATGGCAACAACCAAATCCTAATTATAAGGCTTTAAGTGAATTAATGACTAAACACCACAGCATTTTAAAAGAAAAACTACAGGTTTCGCACAAAATAATTGACACGATGCTTACTTCGGCAGTTAAAGCAGGAGCCTATGGCGGGAAAATTGTGGGTTCTGGCGGTGGTGGCTGTGCGGTGGTATTGGCTCCCAAAGAAAAAGAGACAGCCATTGTAAAAGCATTTTTAAACGCAGGAGCCAAAGCGGCGTATCCAGTCACCATTTCTAACGGAAGTAATCTAAGCTATGAAGCATAACACCCTTATTATATTGGCCGCAGGTGCTTCCTCCCGAATGAAAAAATCTTTGGATAACACCTCAGATTTTAAAGGAAAAGCCTTAATGCCGTTGGGAAAAGGAAAACAACCCGTGCTTACCTATTTGCTTCAAAATGCGAAAGCGGCCGGATATCAAAAAATCATTCTCGTTGTGGGGAAAGAAGCGGTTGCTTTTAAAAGTTTTATCAATCAATTAAAGGGTTTTGATGTCATTGAAATCCTATTTGCTACACAACACATTCCAACCGATAGAGAAAAACCTTTAGGCACGGCTGATGCGGTATATCAAACACTAGAACAATACCCTGAACTAAAAAACGAGATTTTTACGGTCTGTAATAGTGATAATCTCTACTCGGTGAAGGCATTGCGACTATTACGAGACGAGCCCTCTAAAAATGCCTTTATTAGCTACGATAGAGACGGATTACAATTTCCCGAAGCACGGATTCGCTCGTTTGCTTTAGTGGTCACCAATGACCATGACCAATTAGTGGATATCATTGAAAAACCCAGTGATAAAGAGGCTTCAACATATCAAGACACGCAAGGTATCTTACGAGTGAGTATGAATGTATGGAAGCTCAACGGCGGGGATGCCTATTCTTTTTTACGAGATTGCCCTTTGCATCCTATACGTAACGAAAAAGAACTTCCCAACTCGATTTTAAATATGGTAAAAGCAGGCGTTCTGGTAAAAGGCATCCCACTCAAAGAGCACGTGCCTGATTTGACGTCGAAAGAGGATATAGAAGTTTTTGAAAAGTATTTGAAAAATGAATAATTCATTTTAAGTAACTTTACTGGTAATAGACAATAAAAGTTATGAAATTAACAAGTTGTATATAATGTCTTAAATTAAAGTGATGGAATCAATTTATGTTCGATTATTAAATGAAGGAACTGAAGTATGGAAGCCATATAAAGGCGAGCAAATCTCATCAAAGGTTTATAGGTTAATTAGTGAACAAGAGCTTGATGAGAATAATGTAAAACCTGAATTCAAACCCGGTGATATAGTTAGAGTTGAAATTAAAAAATTCTCTGATGGTCAGTTCTTAACAGCTTTTGCTTTGTATTTTTAAGTCACTAACACACAATAAATACCTTTACACGACATATTTCCTTCAAAATTTGCAAAAAAAAAGCCCCAATCTGGGGCTTTTTTTATTTAGCATTCTGCTTTTTTATTAAGTTTAGGGCAGAGCCTTCTCGATACCAAGCAATTTGCGCTTCGTTATAGGTATGATTGGTTTTAATCATATCCTTGCTACCATCTTTATGCACTACTTCAATCGTTAATGGCGTATCGGGAGCAAAGTTTGCGATATCCACAAAGTTAAATGTATCGTCCTCTTGGATTAGGTCGTAATCGTTTTCATTAGCAAACGTCAACGCCAACATTCCCTGCTTCTTTAGGTTGGTTTCGTGAATACGTGCAAAGGATTTTACCAATACCGCAGCTACTCCTAAAAAGCGAGGCTGCATCGCTGCGTGCTCTCTGGAAGAACCTTCACCGTAGTTATGGTCACCCACCACAATGGTTTTAATGCCTTGTGCTTTGTAGGCTCGTTGCGTATCGGGTACACCTCCGTATTCACCATCCAATTGGTTTTTTACAAAGTTGGTTTTCTTATTAAAGGCATTTACCGCTCCAATAAGCGTATTGTTAGAGATGTTATCCAAATGCCCTCTAAAACGCAACCAAGGTCCCGCCATCGAGATATGGTCTGTTGTACATTTTCCAAAGGCTTTAATCAATAATTTCACGTCTTGAAGTTCACTGTCTTTAATAGGTACAAACGGTTCTAACAGCTGCAATCTTTCAGAAGATTCATCCACTTTTACTACCACGCCACTTCCGTCTTCCACAGGTTCTAAATACCCATTGTCTTTCACTTCAAAACCTTTTGGAGGTAATTCCCATCCTGTTGGCTCGTCCAACATCACTTCTTCCCCATCTTCATTAATCAACTTATCGGTCATTGGGTTAAAATCCAATCGACCAGCAATGGCAATCGCAGCCGTAATTTCGGGTGATGCCACAAAAGCGTGCGTATTTGGGTTTCCGTCGGCTCGCTTGGCAAAGTTTCGGTTAAACGAATGTACAATAGAGTTTTTAGGCGCATTCTTTGGATCTTCATAACGAGCCCACTGCCCAATACAAGGCCCGCATGCGTTGGTGAAAATGGTAGCGTCTAGTTTTTCAAAAACTTGCAAAATCCCATCTCTATCTGCTGTATAGCGAACCTGTTCCGAACCTGGGTTAATCCCGAATTCGGCTTTGGTTTTTAGCTTTTTATCTAAGGCTTGTTGTGCAATGGAAGCCGCTCTAGAAAGGTCTTCGTAGGAAGAGTTGGTACACGAACCTATCAATCCCCACTCAACTTTTAATGGCCATTCATTCTTAATCGCCTTGTCGCGCATCGTTCCCACGGGAGTGGCTAAATCGGGTGTAAAAGGACCGTTTAGTAATGGCATTAATTCATCTAAATTGATATCGATTACTTGGTCAAAATACTGCTCTGGATTAGCATATACTTCGTCATCTGCGGTTAAGTATTCTTTAATTTTATTGGCTTCATCGGCAACATCGGCTCTGTCAGTCGCACGTAAATAGCGGTCCATCGACTCATCGTAACCAAATGTAGAAGTGGTTGCACCAATTTCGGCACCCATATTACAAATGGTTCCTTTACCCGTACACGACATCGCTTTGGCTCCAGGTCCAAAATATTCAACAATAGCCCCAGTTCCACCTTTTACGGTAAGAATCTCAGCTACTTTTAAAATCACATCTTTTGGTGCCGTCCAACCTGAAAGTTTTCCGGTTAAACGTACTCCTATAAGTTTCGGAAATTTTAATTCCCATGCCATTCCAGCCATCACATCCACAGCATCGGCACCTCCTACTCCAATGGCTACCATTCCCAATCCACCAGCATTCACGGTATGCGAATCGGTACCAATCATCATTCCGCCAGGGAAGGCATAATTTTCAAGTACTACTTGGTGAATAATTCCAGCACCCGGTTTCCAGAAACCAATTCCGTATTTATCGGAAACAGATTCTAAAAAGTGAAATACTTCGTTACTAGAAGACAACGCCGATTTCAAATCTTGTGCAGCTCCAGATTTCGCCTGAATCAAGTGATCACAATGCACGGTTGTAGGCACGGCAACTTTTGGCTTCCCTGCTTGCATAAACTGAAGCAACGCCATTTGCGCCGTTGCATCCTGACACGCAATTCTATCGGGTGCAAAATCAACGTAGTCTTTACCACGGCTATAAACTTTGGAAGGATTTCCATCCCAAAGATGACTGTATAATATTTTTTCTGAAAGGGTTAAAGGTTTTCCAACAATTTCACGTGCTTTATTTACACGTTGAGGGAATTTGGAATACACCTCTTTTATCATGTCTATGTCAAATGCCATATTTTTTGTCGTTTTTTTGAAGTCTTGCAAAATTACAAAATTTACCAATAATTTAAAAATAATCCAATGAATTAGCTACTTTGATGAATATTATTCAATAAATAGCAATTTTTAATGATTATTTTTAGCTATTAGCTAAAAATATTATAAGAATTTTATCAAATTCACAATTATGATCTACTCATCAGCTTTTTAAAAATGGGCATATCTCTTATATCCATAAGTGGTTTTTCGTAAAAACGATATAAAACATACGAAAGCACTATGGTAATCACTAAGTAACCTACTGAAAAAACAAGTTTATACAAAAGCGTATTCTCATCAATTTCAATAATAAAATGCATTAGCTGAAGAATGATAGAATAATGCAACAAATACATAGAATATGAAATAATACTGATGAAGGTAACTGGTTTTAAAATAGTAGTTGATGCCGATTTAATACTTGACAATACTGGTAATGAAAAAGCAATAAAAATAGAGCACAGCGGCAAATAAAAAACATTTAAGAATAGCGGAGTGGTTTCTGAGTTCATCCCCAATTGTCCTATGATAATGTGCATTACAGCAAAAAGGAATAGTGCTAAAAAGAAAAAAAGACTTTTATGTTTTTTCCAATGTTTTGGAAAGTTTATTGAAAGATATGCTGCTAAAACTCCGTAGTAAATAGCATCGATTCTATAGAGGACAACCGCTTTTAAATTGATATTCCAGTATTCTAATGAAGTAGCCCCAAGAGTACTGTTATAGATAAGCTTGGTTACAAAAAAAAACAGAATAATAAAGATAGTTACTAAGAGAAAGATAGCTTTTCTTGATATTTTAAACTTAGGAAGCACTAGTAAATATAGTAATAGCGGACCTAATATATAGGCAAATTCTTCAATGGGAAGACTCCACGATTCAGTAAAAAAAATGTCCATCCCAAAGGTGGTATTTTGAAGAAAACCAAAATACATCCACAGTGTTTCTGGCAATTCTCTACCTAAGTAAAAAACCACAAAAATATTGAGTATAAGTACTAAGTAGTAATTGGGGAGTGTTCGAAACCAACGCCTAATGAGGAAGTAAAACAAGTGTTTAGGATTAAAGTGTTCTTTAGTGAAAATTCTGAAAAGAATTCTTCCAATTAGAAATCCGCTTAACACAAAAAATATTTCGACCCCCATGACGCCAGATAAGCGCAGTAGAGAATAAAACGAGCCTTCTGTTTCTGGAAATACCCACAACGCGTGAGAACACACCACAAATAATATCGCTGTGGTTCGCATGATATCGAGTCCAAATATCCGCTTGGAGTAATCTATTTTCAAAAAGAAGTATTTTCAGTTTTAACGAATATACTGAAAATGGCTAAAGGAAGTTAATACAATCCTTGAATAATCCCTTCAATGGTTAAGCCTTCGGCTTCTGCTTTGTAGTTTTTGATAAGACGATGACGAAGCACGCCAATGGCTGCTTTTTGAACATCTTCGATATCGGGAGAGAATTTTCCGTGTAAGGCTGCATTTGCTTTTGCAGCTAAGATAAGGTTCTGTGAAGCACGCGGACCCGCTCCCCAATCGATATAATCTTTTACTATTTGTGGTGAAGCATCGCTTTTAGGACGTGTTTTGCCTACAAGAGTCACAGCATATTCAATCACGTTATCTGCTACAGGGATTCTTCGTATTAAGTGCTGATATTTTATAATCTCTTCGGCAGTAAATAACGGATTTACTTGATAATCCAAATCGGCAGTAGTTGCTTTTACTACCTCAACTTCTTCAGAAAAAGAAGGGTAATCGAGGTTAATAGCAAACATAAAACGGTCAAGTTGTGCCTCAGGTAATGGATATGTTCCTTCTTGCTCAATTGGGTTTTGCGTTGCCAACACAAAATAAGGCAAATCGAGTTTGTAGTGATTTCCAGCAACCGTTACTGCGCGCTCTTGCATTGCTTCTAAAAGTGCTGCTTGTGTCTTAGGTGGGGTACGGTTAATCTCATCTGCGAGTATGATATTAGCAAAAATAGGTCCTTTGATGAATTTAAATTCCCGATTGTTGTCCAATATTTCTGAACCCAAAATATCGCTTGGCATTAAATCTGGCGTAAACTGGATTCTTTTAAATTTAAGCCCTAATGCTTCTGCCACGGTGTTTACTAAAAGTGTTTTAGCAAGACCAGGAACGCCAATTAATAATGCGTGTCCGCCAGAAAAAATAGATAGCAGCACTTGCTCTACTACTTCGTCTTGACCAACGATTACTTTTTTAATTTCAGATTTTAAAGCGTTGTATTTGGAAACTAACTGTTCCACAGCAGCAACATCAGACATAAGTTTTAATTTCTATGGGTTAGTTATTAAGCCAATTACTTGAAAATTGGCAATCGTTATAGTCCCTATTGACATTTACGTAGGTCTCTTTTATTTTTTTATCCTGCCACTTTTCAATAGCTCTAATTTGTTTTTCTTTTAAAGCTAGTTCTTTAATTTTCTCGTAATCCTTACTATAATCGGCAGGATGTTCTGCATATTTTTTAGTAACAGTAAGAATTTTGAAACTACTTTTTCCTGTATAATCTCTATCGGTAAACACTTTTGAAACTTCTCCCTCTTCAAGATTATAGACTTGTGCACTAAGTGTTGGATCCATTTTGGTTAAATCGAAACGAGTATCAAAAGACACTGGATTTACCAACTGACCTCCGTTATTTTTAGTTTCTTTTTCATCTGAAAATTTTCTGGCTGCTTCCGCAAATTCAATGTTTCCAGCAACTATTTCAGTACGAATGGAATCTATTTTAACTCTTGCTTGATCAATTACTTCTTGTGAAACATCTGGAAAAAGAATAATGTGTCGCACATCAATTTCTTGACCTCTTACCTTATCTACCGTAACAATGTGGAAACCAAATTCAGTTTCAAATGGTTCACTTACTTCGCCTTCTAGCAAGGAAAAAGCAACATCTTTAAACTCTTTTGCAAAAGGTGAATTCTTTTTAATTCCTTCTATTAATCCACCTCGCGAAGCAGAACCATCTTTGGAATACAATACCGCCTTGGTCGCAAAACTAGAGCCGTTTTCTATTATATCTCTTCTAAACTCATTGAGCTTATCGATGACTTTCTTTTTGGCTTCTTCAGTAATTTCTGGTTCAATCAAAATTTGTGCAACCTCCACTTCAGCGCTAAAAATTGGTCTATCGTCTTCTGGAATGGAAAAGAAAAACTGACGCACTTCCTCTGGTGTCACCTCAACATCTTCCACTACCTTTTGCTGCATTCTATTCCCTAACATTATTGTTTTGTTGGTACTAAAAAGCTCATCGCGTAATTCTTGAATGCTCTCCTTTTTATAAAATTGAGCTACTTTTTCTTCGTCACCGCCAAATTGATTAATAATATAAGCCAATTGTTGATCGAGTGTTTGGTTTACTTCATCATCTGAAACTATTAAACTATCCACTTTTGCATGATGTGCATACAGTTTATCTTCCATGAGTTTTCCCAAAAGTTGACAACGAGTTACATCCTCAATAGAAATTCCTTGTTGTTGTAACTCTAAATATCCTTTGTCGATATCGCTATCTAAAACCACATACTCACCTATCACTGCAGAAACGCCTTCGGCTTTAAAACGTGTAAAAGGTTTAATAGTATCGTTAACCTTTGGTTTTGTTCCTATTTCCTCTTTTATTACATTGGTGCTGTCGATAACTACCTCTTGCGCTTGAAGCGAAAGAAAGGAAAGGAATACTAGTAGTAAACCGAACTTATTGTTGGGGGTATATTTCAAACGTTTTATTTTTAATTGCATCTTTGGTAATGTCCTTTTCAAGTTTTTTTATGAGTTCTTGCTTTCTTTGATTTAAAATTATCTGAACAATCGTGTTTTCAACGTGCTGAAGCGGTGCTGTATCATTTCTATCCAAAAAATCTTCAATTTGCAGTAAATATACTCCTAATGAATCTTGTAATTGGGCAAAATTGGATTTTTTTAACACTTGTGATTGCATCGCTAGGACTGGAAGACTTTCTAATAACTTATCCTTTTTTATCCAAGTGGAGTCGTTAAAATTTGAAGACTTAAACTGAATACTCATCTCCATAAGTTCTTCCTTGTCTTTCTTATTAAATCGTTTTAACTTTTCAGCTAATGCATTTAATTTCGAAAAATTCTTCCCCACTTGTACATAACGCAACTTTAATAAAGGATCGTTGAGTTTGAAATTCTCTTTATTAAGCTCATAATAGGTAAGTAACTCTGGTTTACTTACAAGGCTGTCCAACTCTAAGGAAACAATATTATTTTTATAGGCTTGGGTATATAAATCTATTTTGTACTGATTGACTAAATATTCAAACTCATCTAATTGTTCTTGACTAAGATTTACTTTAGCCCTATCTATTAGCAATTGTTGCGTTGCCCACCTATTAATATAATTGTTAACCAATTGAGCGCTATCTTCAAGTTGAGAAGTTTCAGAAAATAGTTCGTCTAAATCTGTCTTATATAAATATGATTGGTTTACTCTAGCTACAGGATTACCCGTAACTTCCTGTTTAAAATATTCACAGGAGGTTGCTGTAACCAATAGTATGGATAACCAAATCAAATTTTTCATTTACGACCCAAGTTCTTTTTTTATTTTTTTGAGTGTTTTCTCATTTACCTTCACCGTATATTTCTCCTTTAGGGATTTCATCCACTCTTTCTCCACTTCATTTTGAAAATCACTTATTACTCTACCCTTTACTTCATTAAATCCTTTTACCCTTGGAGGTGTTACAAAGTTCGTTTTCACTATAGTAAACGTAGTATCACCTTTATATATTTCTGAAACTCCTTCTTTTATCTCGAAGTTTTTTGGTAGTTCAGTACTATCAATTTCAAAATAACCTACAGTTACTAACACATTGGTATTTCCTTCAGTATTAATTTGTTCCTTAATGTCATTAGGAGAAAGCCCTTGGTTTAACAAATCGGAAACTTGATTGATAACAGATTCTTGACTCGAAGTAAAAATAGCTCCATTAACTTGACTTTGGGTTTGATATTTTTTTATGTTTTTTTCATACAAGGCTTTTTGTCCAATTGTATCATTTTTTGCTTTGTTCCAAACATTCTTAGCCATCACTTCAAAAATGAGCAAACCATCACGATACTCCTGTATAATTCCAGCGTACTCTTCATTTTCATTTTCTAATCTTTCTTTAAAATATTCTTTAAGTTTAGCGGATTCAAAGTCTTCATAAACCGCAGTTATCAAAGCCCCTTTGTATTTATAAGTTTTGATTTCTGTTTGTCTATCTGAAAGGTTTTTAGCAAAATCATTATACGTAAACGTTCGATCGCCAATTTTAAATATTGGTTTGTTTTCTTTTTCAGAAAGTGGCGTAAATTTCCATTTCTTTTTATGGATGCTATCACTTACAAATTCTTCGAAGAAAGGTAAATACTCATAATCCTCAAAGCCATATTTCTCCTTTATCTTATTATTTACAGCACTAAAAACAGATAAATAGCGATCCCCTCCATTTATTCTTTTTTCTAATTCTGGTAATTGATCTTCATATGAAGGAATCTCTTTAATTTCTTCTAATCTTATAATATGCCATCCAAAACGGGTTTGTATAGGCTTAGATATTTCTCCAGGTTTTTTCAAAGCATAGGCAGCCTCTTCAAAAGGTGGGGCTTTTAATTGTCCCTTAGTAAATGGTCGCATCTTACCTCCATTTAATCCAGTGGCTTTATCATCTGAATATTGTTTTGCCAAGTCTTCAAAAGACTCACCTTGTTGTAGCAAACCATAAATTTCATTAATTCTATTTTTAGTGCTTGTCGCAGAGGTATCTTTAAAAGACGAAACCATAATGTGGGATGCAACAATTGGCTGTGCTTTCGTTCTTCTGTCTGTTACTTTTATTATATGATAACCAAACTGTGTTCTAATAATATTAGAAATTTCACCTACTGGAGTATTATACGCCTCACTTTCAAAAGGATAAACCATATCGAAAGCAGAAAAATAACCTAATCTTCCTTCTCTTTCATCAGCTCCAGGTTCTTCGGAAGTTTTTTTAGCAAGTTCATTAAAATCTTCTCCAGCAATAGCACGTTTTCTAATTTGCTCTATTTTATTGTAAGCCGCTAGTGTATCTTGTGGAAATGAGTCCCAATTGGTCTCAATAAGAATGTGAGAAGCTTCAACTTCTTCCAAACTTCTATCATAAGCTTCTTTTAAAATTTCTTCGGTTATATTATTTTCAGAAATATAATTTCTAGATAATTGTTCTTCATACTTTCCAAAATCTTTAATATAGCCTTTATTCTCATTCAATTTTTGAGCGTATGCTTCAGCAACTTTTAATTTATAATCTATAAATAAATCCAAGTAACCATCTACAGACTTTTGAGATTCTTCTTGTACTAATTCTAAATTCTTTTTATAAACTCTTTTAAACTCTTTTGCATAAACAGGCTCATTGTTAATAGTCATTAAAACATCTTTGCCTTTTTGAGCATAAGTACTAAGTGAAAAAAGAATACTAATAACAAATAAAATGAGATTTTTCTTCATGGGTTTATTTTTTTTTAAGCTTCGCAAAAATATAAAAAACATAGGGTAATACAAGCAACTTAACAGAACGTTATAAAATAATTTGGTTAACAAAAAATATATGATTTTTGTACATTGTATCCCATAAAGTATGCCACTATGAAATACACTTCAAAAATAACAATTAATCTTCCTAGAGAAGAAGTAATAAAAAAATTGGATAACGTAGATAATATGAAGCACTGGCAAAAGGGGCTTATTGCTTATGAACAACTACATGGTGCTCCTGGGCAACCTGGCGCAAAAATGCGACTTGATTACCAAATGGGAAAAAGAAAACTCTCAATGATAGAAACTATTATTGAAAATAAGTTTCCAAGTGAGTTTCATGTAAATTACGATGCTAAGGGAGTGCATAACACACAACTTAATTTTTTTAATAAAATTGACGATGGTACCACTGAATGGATAAGCGAAACTGAATTCCAGTTTCAGGGTTTTGGAATGAAACTTATGGGATGGCTTATGCCCGGAGCCTTTAAAAAACAATCCATGAAATACTTAAACGATTTTAAAAACTTTGCTGAAACAGGGAAGTCTGTCGCTCAATAATCCATGGAACGCGTTAAAATGATTTGGGATTTTCGAGGTCCCAATGCCCAAAAAATTGCCGAACATCATAAAATTCATTTGGACGAATTTATCCAAAAAGAACAACTAAAAGACATTGAAACAGGTACCGAAACTGTATCAGAAATGCACCACACCGCTTTTATGATTGTGTACCCAAATGATGTTGGAACTTTAAGAGCGATGCTTAAACCTCACAGAGGGCAACGATATACCAAAAGCTAAAACTCTTGTTAACAAGACGATAAATTATTTCAATTATTCTAAAATTGTAGTAATATTGCCTTCCATAAAAACAAAAATGATGAAATATTTAAAGTTATTAGTTCTATTTGTATGTGTTACAGGATTTTCACAAAACTCTAAAGTAGGCACAATCGATATTGATTTTATTTTAAGTAAAATGCCAGAATTGGCCAACGTGCAAACACAAGTACAAACCTACACTAAAGGATTGGAAGCCGATTTGCAAAAGAAAATGAAAGCTCTTGAAGACGGCGTTGCGGTTTACAAGCAAAATGAAACAACATATACGCTTAATCAAAGAAAAACGAAGCAGGACTCATTATTGGCTATGGAAAATGATATTGCGAAATTTCAACAAAATGGAAATCAGCTTATTCTTATTAAACAAGAAGAATATATGCGCCCATTATATGATAAAGTTGGGAAAGCACTCGAAAAAGTAGCAGCAGCGGGACAATATACACAGGTATTACTTCGTGATGAAAGAGTCGTTTATATCGATAATAGTTTTGACCTTACGATAGCCGTTTTAAAAGAAATGGGAATTGAAGTTAAGCAAGAAGAATAGAAAAATATCAACTTTTAAAAAGTAAAAAGAGGTTCCTAGGAACCTCTTTTTTTATCTCGAATAATTAGGTGCTTCTTTGGTAATGGTAACATCATGTGGATGACTCTCATGAATTCCTGAAGCCGTAATTTTCACAAACTTCCCGGTTTCTTTTAAGGTATCAATATCCTTAGAACCACAATACCCCATACCTGCCCGTAATCCGCCAATAAATTGTGTCATACTTTCAACTAAATCTCCTTTATAAGGCACTCGCCCTACAATTCCCTCAGGAACTAATTTTTTAATATCGTCTTCCACATCTTGGAAATAACGATCTTTCGACCCTTGTTTCATCGCTTCCACACTTCCCATTCCGCGGTAGGATTTAAATTTTCTACCCTCAAAAATGATGGTTTCTCCAGGCGATTCTTTTGTGCCTGCTAAAAGCGATCCTAGCATCACACTATCGGCTCCTGCAGCAATCGCTTTTGGGATATCACCCGTATAACGAATTCCACCATCTGCAATGACTGGCACTCCACTTCCTTTAATGGCTGCAGCCACTTCCAATACGGCAGAAAATTGAGGAAAACCCACTCCTGCCACTACTCTAGTAGTACAGATTGAACCTGGACCAATCCCCACTTTAACAGCATCGGCACCTGCTTCAACTAAATATAGAGCAGCTTCGGCAGTAGCAATATTACCTACAACTACATCCAATGTTGGAAACTTCTTTTTTAATTCTTTTAATACCGAAACAACACCTTTGGTATGTCCATGTGCGGTATCCACAATCACGGCATCCACTTGGGCATTCACTAGCGCTTCTGCTCTTTTTACAACATCTGGTGTTACACCAAGTGCTGCGGCTACTCGTAATCTTCCGTATTCGTCTTTGTTGGCAATTGGTTTTTGGGTGAGTTTTGTAATGTCGCGAAAGGTAATTAAACCTAATAATGTACCATCGCCTTCAACAACAGGAAGTTTCTCAATTTTATTTTTTTGTAAAATAATTTCAGCTTCTTTTAAAGAGGTACCCTTTTTAACGGTTACCAAATTTTCAGAAGTCATAATATCTTCCAACTTTCTACTGTAATCCTTTTCAAAACGTAAATCTCTATTGGTGACAATCCCAATGAGTTTGTGATTATCGTCTATAATAGGAATTCCTCCAATACTATACTCCCGCATCGTATTTTGAGCATCCCCCACTGTATTGTCTTTTTTCAAAGTAACAGGATCCTGAATCATACCGCTTTCTGCACGTTTCACTTTTCGAACTTCGGCCGCTTGTTGCTCAATTGTCATATTTTTATGCAATACTCCTATTCCTCCTTCACGTGCCATAGCTATTGCCATAGCGCTTTCGGTAACAGTATCCATGGCCGCTGAAACAATAGGAACATTAAGGGTGATGTTGCGAGAAAACTTGGTTTTAATAGAAACCTCTCGAGGTAGAACTTCAGAATAGGCAGGTACTAATAATACATCATCGTATGTTAAGCCTTCTCCTAAGATTTTGTGATTGTGTGCAGTCATAGCAATTAAATTTAATTCCGAAGTACCGGAAAGGGGTTACTATTTAATTGCGTGCAAATATACTATAAAATGTTGGATTTACTTTCTTTTATATAACTGAATTAACACAGCGATTGCACTCACAACAAATACGGCAGTCATGATAATTCCCGAAAGCATTACAATCCACTTCATCCAAAGCATTCCTTTCCAGAGTAAATAAATACCTCCAAAAGTGATGATAATAGAAAAGAAAGGCTCGATCATTAAAAAAGCCTTCCACTTTTTGTTAATTGAAGTAATGGAAACTAATCCACCTAGCATAAAAAATATAAATGAAATTGAAAGAATATGCGTGTGCAAAATCGTTAGCATTTCTCGCTCTCCTTTTTTAAACTTCATCACTTCGGCGTCCTCTTGGGCTTCGTTACCTAAATAATTTTCTTCAATCCCTTCTGGATTGTGAGAATCTGTTTGCCCAACAAACAACAAGCCCGACCCATATCCAATACTTAGTACCACCACAAATGCTGCGATAAAGTTTTTAACATACTTTGGAAGGGTATGGATGAGCCCGTGGAACTGCATTAAAGTTGATTTTCTTGTTTCAGTATTTTAATACTTTCCAACAATTGATTAATGGCATGAGTCATAGATCTTACAGAAATAGTAGCTCCAGAAATAGGAATAATATCTTTTACAAGTTGTAATTCTGGTGTTTTTGAAGATGTTCCTTCAAATTGTTGCAACCATCTTTTGCTGCCTATTTCTCCTCCGTATTCTTCTCTGTAAATAAGTACTTTGGATTTTGTAATTATGAAATTGGTGTCAAACAACACTAAATAATCAAAAGTTGCCGTTTTACTAGGGGCATTCCCAATATAACCATACCCTAATAAGGTATTTCCATTATTTATTCTGAAAAAATTATTCTCTGAAAATGCAGCAGGAAGTTTTTCTGAAACTTTAGCCGATATGGTTATAAACTCCTTTGAAAAAGAATCTATTTCAAAGTATTTTTCAATCTCTTTATTGGCCTTTTTCTCAACCTTTTCTGGTACTAAAAAAGAGCTTATAAGTAGACTCAAAAAACCTAAAATAAAAATATGTTTCAGCATAATGCAAAGATATTGTTTTAATATAAAAAAGCCTTCTGTTTGCACAAAAGGCTTTCAACAAACTAACTTAAAACCAAACTCCTATTCCGAAGTTTAACCTGTTATCGACGTCGGCATTTTCTGCGTCGTTATCTCTAAATTGATAATCCCCTTTTATTACAACTCCAGGAGCAATATGATAGCTTAACCCAGTGGTTATATCTGTACGATTATACGCATCGTTTTTCTCCAAACCACCTGCTGTATCTGCGTGAGTGTTATAATTTTCGTAGCGAGCGAAAGCAAATAATTTCTGTTCTGCAGTCAATGGTAGTAAATTATATCCTGCTTCTGCATAGTAACCCATTAAGGCGCTTCCTAAGTTATTTCCAGTTAAGGCATTGTAATCTTCAGTATCACTTAAAGCGGTGTAAATAAACTGACCTCGCGCTGTAAATTTTTGAAATGCATAACGTGCATCCAACCCTACCATAGAAATTCCAACATTGGCGCCGTCAAGTTCTTCAAGATCATCTGGAGCTTGGGTTTTTCCAAAATACCCAGAAAGTCCTAATCGCAATCCCGGAAGACCATAATAATCAAGTTTTGCAGAAAAAGTAGGACTATCTACTGTAGATTTAATACCCTTTTGACGACCGCCACGCAAACCGCTACTTCCGTTTAAAAATCCAACTACATCATCACCACTTGTAGTAACAGATTTAAATCCGTTAAAAACATAGGCTTGATAGCTTAAAGAAGCCTCTTGAAATCTACCTGTAACCCCAACTCCCAATTCACGCCAAGTTGTTGGTACAATAACATTATCAACAGCTGGGCGTTCCACTCCGTTAAAAGTGGTAGGTTCGTGGAATTCGTTAACAATACCCATTGGTACTAACATTAATCCACCACGCAGACTAATATTATCACCAACAGCATAATTTACAAAAGCTTGTTCTACAAAAACTTCTTCTACATGTTCAAACTCTACCTCTGTTACAAACTGTGTTTTATCATTGAATTTATATCCAAAAAGTAAAACTAAACGTTGTACATCAATTTCTCCATTGTCTCCTTCGGGTTGATTATATGTCATTTCACCATAAGCACCTACGGTAACCGCTTTTCCATAATTACCTGATAGTAATCTTTGCGCTGCGTTGAGTTGCATTTGAGGGTTAAATGTAATTGAGTCTTGTGCTGTTTGCGAGAACATAGTTCCTACTGAAAGGATACAAATAAATAGTGCTAATTTTTTCATTATATTAATTTAGACTGATTATAAATAGTTGCTTATTCAGTCGCAAAAATAGTATCCTAAAATCTTTTGAGCAAGCTTATTTAGAATAATTTTAAATAAAAAAAGTAATTATTTGTAAAACAATTATTTAGCAGAAACTTCTATTTGACTTGCGTATTGCAATCGTGCTAATTGCGCCCATTGCATTAACAATTTTTGATCTTCTTTTGAAAGATTTCCGTGTATCCAAGTATAGGAATCCAAAGGCATATTACCTCTTTCTACCTCTTCATAAACCTCTTCTAGTTTATGATCCTTCTTTTTTACAGAAAATGTTTCCCAATCAGAAAAATTTAACTCTCCTTTTCCGTGTCTTATATGATCATCTAGATAAAAAGAGAAAGGAGCGATCTCAGCATACCAAGGATAGTTTGTATGATTGCTATGGCAGTCATAACAATTAGTTTTTAAAATAGCTTTTACTCCTTGAGACGGCTTTGTTTCAGCTTCAAAAAAAGCAACGGCTTCGTAACCTCCCAAGTTTTTATCAGGGCGTATAAATTGAATTACAACCAATGCTACTAGGGCGAGAATGAAGAAATATTTTAGAAACTTTTTCATTTTTTAAGTGATTTAAGATAAACAATGATGGCTTTTCTAATATCGTGAGCATTTTCATCCTTTGTGGGCTCGTACACTTTTAAAACACCTTCATTTTCTGGTGTTAAAAAAGGGATATCATATCCTTTTAGCAAAAAATCACTAAAAGCTACTTGATAGACTTTTTCATCTTCAATATAATTTCCTTCCAAAAGCCAAGCACCACGAGAGCCTTCTCTAATATTATAACGTTGTAAATATGCACCCGTGCCACGGTATTCTTTTCCGTAGTCCAAAACTTGCTTTAAAAGGCTTCCTTTTATATCTACTTTAAGAATATTTCCACCAAAAGGCAATACTCTAAAAATATCCAAACTAGTGATATCACCTTCTAGCATATCGTCCAACCGAATTGAACCACCATTAACCAACGCAGCTTCCACAGGTTCTTTAAACGACAATGCCATGGCATGTGTAATGATATCTCCTAAATTAGTCTGTACACCTCTATTAGCACTATCCGTACCATCTAGCGGTGGGTTTGCATAGTAAATTATTTCGTTAGGGTTATCGACAACTTGCTTTATTTCAGTATTTAAAATCGTTTCCCATTTATCAACAATGGCTTTTACTGAAGGTTTTTCAGCAATTTTTTCATCTATTGGAAATAATCTTGAGTCAATTTTTAAATAGTTGTCATTTTTATTAAATGTGAATGTATGTATGTAGATTGTCTTAGCATTTGCATCTGCTTTTGCAATTTTTGTATACCCCACTTCTTTTAGCATATTATTATGCTCGTGACCGCCCATTATAAATGATATTCCTGGGAATTTTTTAGCTATTTCAATATCTTCTGAAATCTCTACGTGAGTGAGTCCCATAATAATATCAACTTGTTGAGATTGTAGCGCACTATAAGCGCTTCCCGCTTCTAACATCACATCACTGTAATACACATAGTCCCTTGGGTTTGAAGGCAGTGTCACGCTAAAAAGCCCTACCTCTACTTTGGTACTATCCGCATCCATCATAGTAATTGTATAGGTCTCTGGAATATAAATAGTATCGCCTCCTCTTTCAAAATGAAAAGAACGTGGCCCATCCTCCAATTGCTGAAACACATTAGCCGATGTCCAATAAAAATTGGATTCATTCAATCGTTGTTGAAGTGCTTCTTCACTAATATCAAACTCGTGATTTCCAAAAGTCACAAGCTCGAAATCCATGGCATTCATGACTTCAATCATTTGTTTTCCATAAATACGCTCGCCCTTATATTTGATAGTCCCTATTAATGATGGGTTTAAGAAATCACCTGCCATAAATAAATAGGTGTTAGGCTCTCCTTTTTTTATCGAATCCACTACATGCGCCACTCGTGCCATTCCGCCATATTTTCCATCGCCCAAAGGAGCTATCTCATAGACATCGTTTAATTGCACAAACTTGAAGGTTATAATTCCGTCATCCTTCTTATCCTTTGTAACTTTTTCATAAGTCTTACAAGAGACAAATAGTAGCAGTGTAAATATGATTGTGAAATACTTTTTCATCATTAATGGTAGTTTAAAAATATTTTAGAGGCTTCGTTATAGGCACTTTCAAAAGCCATTGGATTTAAATTGGAATTTACTTTTTCCACCGTAAAATAACTTAATAATTTTTCGGTAGGCATATTTCCTGTTAATTCATCCTTTGCCATAGGACAACCTCCAAATCCTTGAATAGCCCCATCAAACCTACGGCAACCTGCTTTAAAAGCGGTATCAATTTTTTCATGCCACTTGGTGGGTGTGGTATGTAAATGTGCTCCAAATTCAATTTCTGGATATTTGGGTATTAAGTTAGAAAAAAGATAATCAATTACCTCGGGAGTGGAAGTGCCAACCGTATCACTTAACGAAAGTATTTTCACGCCCATTCCAGCTAATTTTTCGGACCAATCACCTACAATTTCGACATTCCAAGGGTCACCGTAGGGATTACCAAACCCCATGGACAAATACGTTACCACTTCTTTATTGTTTTTATCTGCCAATGCTAAAATATCCTGAAGTACTTCAATAGACTGGTCTATTGTTTTGTGGGTATTTCGCATTTGAAAGTTTTCTGAAATAGAAAAAGGATATCCCAAATATTGAATTTCAGGAAACTGAACAGCAGCTTCTGCCCCACGAAGATTAGCAACAATTGCTAATAATTTACTTTGAGTTTTAGTTAGATTGAGTCCGCGTAATACTTCGGCAGTGTCCTGCATCTGCGGAATTGCCTTAGGAGAAACAAAACTTCCAAAATCGATGGTATCGAAACCACAATTTAACAATGACTGGATGTACTGGATTTTCTTTTCGGTTGGAATCCAATCCTTAATACCCTGCATCGCATCTCTGGGGCACTCTATAATCTTAACTTCTTGCATTACCGTAAAGATATAAATTCCGAAGGATGCACTCGCTGTTTAGTCTTTAAAATATTGTGAATTTTTTAGGTAAAAAGAATAAAAACTGCAATACCTAAAAAAACAAAAATCTGTAACCATTTAAGATAAAATCCTGCTCTTTTGTGTTTCAGAATAAAAGAAGAAATACTTCCTGCTAACAATGCTATACTGCTAAAAATGATAAAAGAAACAATCATAAAAGTAATACCCAAAATATAGAATTGCATCACAGTATCTTCATCAGGATTCCAGAGAAAAGAGGGGAAAAATGCTAAAAAGAAAAGCAATACTTTGGGGTTAACCAAATTCATAATCACCCCAATTTTAAATAGTTTCCAATTGCTTTTTGAGGAAACATTTTGAGATAAATCTATAGTGTCATCACTTCGGAACACTTTAACAGCCAAATATAAAAGATAGGTTGCCCCAATTATTTTGATGACTAAGATTGCAGTGGGAGATGCTGCTATAATGACTGAAACTCCAAAAGCTAAAAAGGTAGTATGCACAATACAGCCCGAAATAAGACCCGCTGTTGTGGCTATTCCTTTTTTGGAACCGTTAACCAAAGATTGGGTGAGTACAAAAATATTATCGGGACCCGGTGAAAATGCTAAAAGCATAGTGAAAAAAGAAAAAGAAAGGAGTTGCTCCCACATACTATCTTTTTAAAAGTGCTTTATTGATATTCTTTACTAGTACGGGACCTTCATAAATAAATCCAGTGTATAGCTGAATTAAACTTGCACCTGCGTCCAATTTTTCTAAAGCATCTTCCACAGTATGAATTCCTCCAACACCTATGATAGGAAAGCTTTTATTACTTTTTTCCGAAAGAAAACGAATTACTTCGGTGGATCTTTTTGTAAGCGGCATTCCACTTAATCCACCCATTTCCTCCTTGTTTTCTGAAGTTAGCCCCTCACGGGATATCGTTGTATTTGTGGCAATGACACCATCAATTTTGGTTTCTGAAACGATGTCGATAATATCCATCAATTGCGAATCGGTTAAATCTGGAGCTATTTTTAAAAGAATTGGTTTGGGACTTCTCGACTGCGCTCGAAGTAACATTTTCTTATTTTTTTCTTGAAGTGTTATTAAAAGCTTTTTGAGTGGTTCCTTATCCTGAAGCGCTCTTAAATTTGGTGTGTTAGGCGAACTAACATTCACCACAAAATAGTCTACATAATTAAATAAGCTTTCAAAACAAATCAAGTAATCATTTACAGCTTCGTCGTTAGGGGTAACTTTGTTTTTTCCAATATTCCCGCCAATTAAAACCCCTTTATTTTTCTTTAATCTTTCTACCGCAGCTTCTACGCCTCCATTATTAAAGCCCATTCTGTTGATGATAGCATTATCACTTTTTAGTCTAAAAAGGCGTTTTTTCGGGTTTCCAACTTGTGGTTTTGGTGTGACTGTGCCTATTTCAATAAATCCGAAACCAAAATTGGAGAGTTCTTTATACAATTTGGCATCTTTATCGAAGCCCGCCGCAAGTCCAACAGGATTTGGAAAAGTTAACCCAAACAACTCTCTTTCAAGCTTTGGATTCTTAACTACATAACAATTTCTGAAAATACTCCCAAGTCCGATAGTATGGGAGAACCGAATTAATTTAAACGTAAAATGATGTACAGCTTCAGGATCAAATAAAAATAGAAAAGGACGCAGTAAAAATTTATACATAGGTTTATAATCTGAAGCAAAAATACTATTAAAACACTTATTTTTTAGAGGGTTATTCCGTTAATTTGTTATATAATTCAATAATATGATTAATAAGTACGACCTCACCAAAAGATTTATAAGTTATGTAACGGTAGATACGGAAAGCGACCCGACTTCAGACACTACTCCAAGTACAGCTAAACAATGGGTTTTGGCTAATGCGCTTGTAAAAGAACTAATTGAAATTGGCATGTCCGAAGTCACCATAGATACCCATGGGTATGTGATGGCTACACTTCCAAGTAATGTAGAAAATGAAGTGCCAACCATTGGGTTTATATCCCATTATGATACTTCACCAGATTTTACTGGAGCTAATGTAAAGCCTCAAATTGTGGAAGATTATGATGGCGGAGATATTGTTTTAAATAAAGAAGAAAGCATTATTCTTTCACCAAAAGACTTCGATGATTTATTGATGTACAAAGGACAAACCCTAATTACAACAGACGGAACAACACTTTTGGGAGCGGATGATAAAGCTGGGATTGCTGAAATAGTTTCTGCTATGGAATATTTACTGAAGCATCCCGAAATTAAACACGGAAAAATAAGAGTTTGCTTTACCCCAGACGAAGAAATTGGCCGAGGGGCGCATAAATTTGATGTCGCAAAATTTGGTGCCGATTGGGCGTATACTATGGACGGAAGCCAAGTTGGAGAATTAGAATATGAAAACTTTAATGCGGCAGGTGCTGTAGTAACTATTCAAGGAAAGATTGTGCATCCTGGCTACGCCAAAGGCAAAATGGTAAATAGTATGTACATCGCAATGGATTATATTAATTCGTTGCCAAGACTAGAAACGCCAGAACATACCGAAGGTCGAGAAGGCTTTTTCCATCTACATAATATGAAAGGCGAAGTAGATAGCACAAAACTTCAATATATTATTCGTGACCACGATAAAGTACATTTTGAAGCACGAAAGGAAATGATGCAAAAACTAGCTGATGAACTCAATGTGCAGTATGGAATGGATAGAGTTTCGGTTGAAATCAAAGATCAATATTTCAATATGCGTGAAAAAATAGAACCTGTCATGCATATTGTGGATATCGCCGAGGAAGCGATGAAAAATGCAGGTATAAAACCCCTTATAAAACCCATTCGAGGTGGAACGGACGGCTCTCAATTAAGCTATATGGGACTACCCTGTCCTAATATTTTTGCTGGCGGACATAACTTTCATGGAAGATTTGAATATGTTCCTGTGGAAAGTATGCAAAAAGCCATTGAGGTGATTGTGAATATCGCTCAACTAGTGGTAAATAAATAACAAAGACTCTTAAAACAAAAAAGCCTTCAGAAATACTGAAGGCTTTTTTTATTAATCTAAAATTTATTATTTGGCAGGAGCATTTTGTTTTTTGCTCAACTCCATAGAAATGGCAGAGCGTTCGTATTTCATTTTGCCTGCGCCAGATTCAATAATACAAGTTCCGTCATCATTTAACTCCAAAACTTTTCCGTGTAATCCACTTTTAGTGACTACTTTATCTCCTTTTTTAAGATCTGCAGCAAACTGTTTTTCTTGTTTACCACGTTTCATTTGTGGGCGTATCATAAATAAATACACCACTAAAAACATTAAAATTAAAGGAGCAAAGCTCTGTAATTGTTCCATAAATAAGGTTTCCTAAAATTATTGAACGTTAATAGGAGATCCTGCAGCGGCTCCGTCTTTAGGATTTACAAAAGCTTTAATAGTAAGGATTTCTTTACCTTTTTCAGTATTTGTAGTGATAGTCACAGTTTTACTTACTTGGTTTTTTCCGCTTCCATTAAATTTCACTAATAATTCTCCTTGAGCTCCTGGAGCTACTGGAGTTTTTGAATATTCTGGAACGGTACATCCACAACTTCCTTTAGCATCTACAATAACAAGATCAGATTCTCCTGTGTTTGTAAATGTAAATAGGTGTTCCACATTTGTTCCTTGGTCAATAGTTCCAAAATCGAATGAGCTTTCAGCAAAAGTCATTACTGGATACTTTCCAGATTCTGCATCTCTTTCTGCAGCAGCTGCTACATTTTCTTCACTTACTTTGTCCGCTGCATTTTCCTTACAAGAAGTAAAAGCAAAAACGGTTGTTAAGGCTAATAGAAAAATGGTTTTTTTCATAGTACTTATTTTTAAATTAAAATTTTAAATTCATTTTTAAAGCGTGGCTAAAATAGGTATTTTTTTACTTCTATGTAAGTCCACGACCAATTTTATTCAATTTTCCTGCATCAGAAAATTCCTTTACTAATTTATCTAAAATACCATTAATAAAGAAACTGCTTTTAGGTGTGGAATATTCTTTAGAGATTTCTAAATATTCATTTATCGTAACTCGTATTGGAATGGAAGGAAAATATAGAAACTCTGCAATCCCCATTTTTAAAATAATTAAATCAATATCTGCTATACGCTCGGTATCCCAGTTGGGAGTTTTTCCATCTACCTCTTTAGATAACTGATTATTATTTAGGATTACTTTTCGTAAAAGCTGCAGGCTATACTCTTTGTCTTCTTCATCTTTATAAACTTGAGGATTAAAGATAGTAGCGCTTCTTTTTTCGGTAAGTTTACTCAACATTTTAACAATAGAAGTGTTCACCAATGGGAAATCGTCCAACCATGTGAGTCGTTTGTCTTCTAAGTATTCGTATAACTTATCGTTTGGTGCAATTACTTCCTTGTATAATTTAATCACCATCTCTTTATCATCAACAAAACTTGTATTTTCTTTTTGAAGATAATTATTGTACCAGTCTTGTTGCTTTAATTCATTAAAAATAATGGTAACATACTCGTCATCTAGATTCCAATAATTGAGCTTCTTATTTTTAAGGAATTCTGAAAGATTACTGTTTTCAGCAATCATTTCAATTACTTTATTATCTATAAAAGCACGACTTGGATTTTTTTCAACCTGAGTAGCTAAATGTTTTTTTTGTGATTTCTGAAGGAATTTGTCTGCGTGATCTCTTAGTGCAACTATTAACTGAAGCATTAATGCTTGCAAATCTTGCATTTGCGCAATGCTAAAGTGAAGGAATTTTTCTTGCTTATCAAGATCTTGTTCATCAGACCGATAAAACGCATATAACGATTGCAAAACTTTTACTCTTATATGTCTTCTTGTAAGCATATTTTAAAGAACTTTAGTATAAAACAACAACGCACAAGGAACTTCTTGTGCGTTGCAAATATAGGTATTAATCTTTAGATTTAGTTTTCATTTTTACGAGCATCAATTCTTGCTTGAGCAATTTCGAATGCTGCATTAAAAGTTGTCATATTTTTAGCTTGCGCTTTTTTTAATATTTCTAATGTAGTATTGTAAATGTTTTCAGTTTTACGAATAATTTCTTGTTTACCATAATTCTCCAATTCTGCATATACATTTATAATACCTCCAGCATTAATTAAAAAATCTGGAGCATATACTATTCCTTTATCACGAAGGATTTTTCCATGTTTTTGTTCTTCAGCTAACTGGTTATTAGCAGCACCCGCAATTACCTTAGCTTTTAACTGATTAATAGTTTCGTCGTTAATCGTAGCCCCTAAAGCACAGGGTGCATAAATATCCATTTCTTCATTGTACAAATTATCTCCTTCGTATATTGTTGCGTGGTATTTATCTCGTACATTTTCCAAACGTTCACGACTAATATCGGTTATAAAAACATTCGCTCCTTCATTAGATAAGTGTTCTACCAGTGCCTCACCTACATTTCCGATTCCTTGAACAAACACTTTTTTATCTTCCAAAACATCGCTACCGTATGCATACTTTGCAGCCGCTTTCATTCCCATAAAAACTCCATAAGCCGTAATAGGTGATGGGTTTCCGGCACCTCCTTTTTCTTCAGAAATACCCGTAACATAAGGCGTTACTGTTCTTACCAAATCCATATCACTTGTTGCCATCCCTACATCTTCTGCAGTGATATAACGTCCTCCTAAGGAGTGAACAAATTCTCCAAAACGAAGCATTAATTCAGGTGTTTTCTGGGTCTTGGCATCTCCTAAGATGACAGCTTTTCCACCACCTAAATTTAGACCGGTAATCGCAGATTTGTAGGTCATCCCTCGAGATAATCTTAAAGCATCATTTAAGGCATCCCATTCGTTAGAATAATTCCACATACGAGTACCACCTAAAGCAGGTCCCAAAACCGTATTATGGATACCAATTATTGCTTTTAAACCTGTATCTTTGTCGTTACAAAAAACAATTTGTTCGTGATTATCGAAAGAAAGTTGCCCAAAAACTGGGGCAATTTTTTTTAACTCTTGAGGACTAACTATATCTGTGATCATTTACGAATTCGTTAAAAAGAATGGGCAAAATTACCCTTTTGGTGAATATCCCACAAAAAAAATATCTTAAAATTGGCAATCTGTTAATAAGTTTCAATTTCTGAATGAAAGAATTACGCTATCTAAATAAATACTTTTATAAATATCGAGGCAGGTTACTTATTGGACTTGTTATAACAGCTATTGCTACTATTTTTAGAATTGTGGTTCCATCTAAGATTGGAGACTCTGTAAATTCTATTCAATCCTATTTTAAAAATGAAATTACCTACGAAGTCCTAAAATCTCAATTATTAGAAGATATTCTCATTATTATAGGTGCGGCCTTGCTTTCGGGCTTATTTACTTTTATGATGCGCCAAACTATAATTGTTGTTTCAAGATACATCGAGTTTGATCTTAAAAATGAAGTCTTTAAACAATACGAAAGACTTTCGCTCAACTTTTACAAGCAAAACCGTACAGGGGATTTAATGAGTCGTATTAGTGAAGATGTCTCGAAAGTTAGAATGTATACAGGGCCCGCTTTAATGTATAGCACCACTACAGTTACATTATTTATTGTGGCACTTTCGTATATGATTTATACCGCTCCGTTGCTTACGTTGTATGCGGTGGCACCACTTCCTATTCTTTCTGTTGGTATTTATAAATTGAGTATTGCTATTCATAAAAGGAGTTCTATTGTACAGCAGTACCTGTCTAAACTAACAACGTTTACACAAGAGAGTTTTAGTGGAATTTCGGTGATAAAAGCCTACGGAATCGAGCCACGCACCAATGCACAGTTCGTGGAATTATCTAATACTAGTAAGGACAAAAACATCGACCTCACCAAAGTACAAGCTCTCTTCTTCCCTATTATGGCTTTACTTATTGGTATAAGCAATATTTTAGTAATCTATGTGGGTGGAAATCAATTTATTAATGGTGAAATTGAATTTGGAACCATCGTCGAGTTCTTGATTTATGTGAATATGCTAACCTGGCCAGTGGCCATTGTAGGTTGGGTTTCTTCCATGGTACAACAAGCCGAAGCCTCTCAAAAACGTATCAATGAATTTTTAAAGGAAGAACCACAAATAAAAAATTACAACGAAGCACCTTCAGAAATTAAAGGAAAAATTGTCTTTGAAAATGTAACATTCATTTATCCAGACACCCAAATTACAGCACTAAATAATGTTTCCTTTACAATTCAACCAGGTGAAACATTAGGAATTATTGGTAATACGGGTTCAGGAAAATCTACGATTCTTGAGCTCATTGGTCGTTTGTACGATGTACAGAAGGGATCTATAAAAGTAGATGATGTTATTTTGAAGGATTTAAATCTTAAAAGTCTTCGCAATGCCATTGGATATGTTCCACAGGATGCCTTTTTGTTTAGCGATTCTATTAAAAATAATATCAAATTTGGGAAGGCCGAAGCGACCGATGAGGAAGTTGTTGCCGCTGCTAAATATGCAGCCGTACATAGAAATATTGAAGAATTCCAGAATAAATATGAAACTGTTTTAGGGGAACGTGGCATATCCCTAAGTGGCGGACAAAAACAACGTGTTTCTATTGCACGGGCGATTATAAAAGAACCTAAAATTTTACTCTTCGATGATTGTTTAAGTGCTGTGGATACAGAAACCGAAGAAGTGATTCTTCAAAACTTCCAAAAGGTTTCAGAGAATAAAACTACACTTATTGTGAGTCATCGATTATCCTCAGTTAAAAATGCAGATTCCATACTCGTACTTGAAAACGGCTCTATCATTCAGCAAGGCTCTCATACAGAGCTTATAAACACAGAAGGCTACTACAAAGAGTTGTACCATAAGCAACTTTTGGAAAAAGAAATGTAATCTTTCCTTTGCTTATTTGGTTTTTTTTTAGATTTTTGGCAAAAGCTAAAGGAAAATTAACCAATTTATGAGCCAGTAATTTATGATGGAGCAAGAAGAAATTTATTCGAAAGTTATGCGTGCTGGAAGACGCACTTATTTTTTTGATGTACGTGAAACCAAAGCAGGGGATTACTATTTAACCATTACAGAAAGTAAGAAGTTTACCAATGATGACGGATCTTTTCACTACAAAAAACACAAAATTTATTTGTACAAAGAAGATTTTTCAGACTTCAAAGACAATTTAGAAGAGATGATTAATTATATCATCGATGAAAAAGGTGATGAAGTCATTAGTGAAAGACACCAAAAAGATTACAAAAGAGAAGACGATACCGAAGAAACTGAAAAAGCTTCTACAGAAACTTCAAGTTTTACCGATATCGAATTTGATGATATTTAAAATCATTTAATCTTAAAAAAGTATGAAACCGCTTCCATTTTGGGGCGGTTTTTTTATCTTTAAAACTTTTGACAAAACCATTTATGAAGAAATTTATATTCTCTTTCGTTTTTTTCTTTTCAATTTCGTTAATCGCGCAAGATGCTAAAATTGATTTATCGTATTATCTCCCAACAGATGTAACCTATAACCCAAACATTCCCACACCCAAAAGTATTATTGGTCACGAAGTGGGCGAATGGCATATTACACACGATAAGTTAGTATATTATATGTATGCGCTTGCTAATGCAAGTGATAGGGTATCTATTGAAAACAGAGGAACAACTTTTGAAGGAAGACCCATCGTTTTATTAACCATTACATCACCTTCAAACCATTCCAATATTGAAAACATAAAATCACAACACGTTTCCCTTACTGAAAATGGAGCGAACTCTTTATCGACAGATTCGATGCCCGTAGTAGTATATCAAGGATTCTCTATCCACGGAAATGAACCTAGTGGTAGCAATGCCGCTCTTGCTGTAGCGTATTATTTAGCAGCTGCTCAAGGACCTAAAATTGATGAGTTACTTAACAATACTGTCATACTTTTTGATCCTTCATTTAATCCAGATGGATTACAACGCTTTTCTACTTGGGCAAATCAGCACAAAGCACAAAACATTAATCCAGACCCTAACGATAGAGAATATAACGAAGTATGGCCAGGCGGGCGTACTAATCATTATTGGTTCGATTTAAATCGCGATTGGCTTCCTGCACAATTACCCGAAAGCCGTGCACGTATTAAAACCTTCCACGATTGGTATCCCAATATTTTAACAGATCATCATGAAATGGGAACCAATTCTACGTTTTTTTTTCAGCCAGGGATTCCGAGTAGAACACATCCGTTAACACCTAAAAAAAATCAAGAATTAACGGCAGCCATTGGTAAATTCCACGCTAAAGCATTCGATAAACTTGGAAGTTTCTATTATACCGAAGAAGATTACGATGACTTTTACTACGGAAAAGGCTCAACGTTTCCTGATATCAATGGAGCGGTGGGAATACTTTTTGAACAAGGCTCTTCACGAGGTCACGCCCAAGAAAGTGATAATGGGATTTTAACCTTTCCGTTTACCATTCGTAATCAATTTACAGCGGCACTTTCCACTTTGGAAGCTGCAGTAAGTATGCGAACTGAAATGCTAAACTATCAACGTGATTTTTTTAGCAATGCTAGAACTGAAGCTTCTAAGGCTTCAGGAGCCATTGTTTTTGGAGATGAAAAAGATGCTGCCAAAACCTATCATTTGGCTGAAATTCTTAAAAGACATAAAATTACATTTCACGAATTAAAACAAGACTATTCTTCAAAAGGAAAAAACTTCAAAAAAGGGTATTCGTTTGTGGTTCCAAAGAATCAAAAACAACATCGACTTATCAATGCGATGTTCGAAAAACGAACTTCATTTCAGGATAGTTTGTTTTACGACATTAGTGCTTGGACGTTTCCGCTAGCATTCAATTTAGATTACGAAGAAGCTACTCTTTCAGTCGCTGGAGCAGAAGTTTCAGAATTAAAAATGAAGACACCTTCTCTACCCAACCCCAATGCCTATGCCTATTTAATGGAATGGCACGAGTATTATACCCCAAAAGCCTTAAATGCCTTTTTAGAAAAAGGGCTGCGAGTAAAAGTAGGGATGAAATCATTTACCGCAGAAGGAAAAACTTATGATTACGGAACCATTATGATTCCTGTTCAAGGTCAGAGTTTGGACGAAAATGAACTATTCAATTTTGTAAAAGAAGTTGCTGTTGATGCATACGTTAACATTACATCCGTTTCTACAGGTTCTACATTGGGAATTGACCTTGGGAGTCGTCAATTTAATACTATAAACCCTCAAAAAGTAGCAGTTTTAGTGGGCGATGGAATTAATCCGTATGATGCTGGTGAAATATGGCATTTGTTCGATACGCGATATGAAATGAAAATTACCAAACTGGATGTTAACGACGCTTCGAGAACCGATTTAAGTAAATACACCGATATTATTTTGCCTGCTACTTGGGGAAGTGGTCCCGATAAAAATACTACCGAAAAACTAAAAGAATGGACAAAAAATGGCGGAACACTGATTGCTTTTAGAAATTCTGGGAAATGGTTACAAAGTAACGAATTGCTAAAAATGGAATTAAAAACCGAAAAGGATACTGCTTCCAATATTTCATTTGAACAACGCAACGATTTTTATGGCGCTCAAGTTATTGGAGGCGCTATTTTTGAAGCTAAATTAGATCGATCCCACCCAATAGCCTTTGGGTATAAAAACAGTACACTTCCCTTATTTAGAAATACTACTGTGTTTGTGGAAGCCGATAAAGACAGTTACAACAATCCTATTCAATACACTTCCAGTCCATTGTTAAGCGGCTATATTTCTGAAGAAAATCTGTCCTTGTTAAAAAATACAGTTCCTTTTAAAACAGGGCGTTTGGGAAGAGGTCGAGTGGTTTATTTTACCGACAATACCAACTTTAGAGCGTTTTGGTACGGAACGAATAAGCTATTGATGAACGCTATTTTCTTTGGGAAGGAGATGTAAACAAAAATTGTAAGTTCCTTAACAGCCTTTCATTTTTTAGATGTGTAATTTTCAAGAAAAATTGACATGTTTAAATTATTTAAAGGAAAATCTGAAATTGAAAAGCTTCAAAAGAAGTACGAATCGTTAATGAGTGATTGGCATAAACTTTCCACATCCAATCGTGCTGAAAGTGATAAAAAATATGCCGAAGCTCAAAAAATCCTTGAGCAAATTGAAAAATTGCAAAAAACTGAATAACTAAAAGGATTTGTACTCTTTTTGAAATGGTTATCTTTGCCGCTTTTCAAACGGCAAAATCATGTGGCAAAAAACCATCAAAAATTTTACGCAAAACCCTAAAAATGATATCCTTTCCGGATTAACCGTTGCTTTAGCTTTGGTACCCGAAGCAGTAGCCTTTGCCTTTGTGGCGGGAATTGATCCTTTAGTAGGACTCTACGGTGCTTTTATGATGGGAATCGTCACCGCACTTTTTGGTGGACGCCCTGGAATGATTAGCGGTGCTACGGGTGCTATGGCGGTGGTGATGGTGCATTTGATTCAGAAAGGAAATGAAGTCGGACTTACCTTAGACAATCCCGTTGAAAACCTTGGATTGCAATGGTTATTTATCACGTTGCTTTTTGTTGGGTTGATACAAATGTTAGCTGGAATTCTTCGGCTTGGAAAATTTGTGCGATTGATTCCCCATCCAGTAATGATGGGATTTGTAAACGGTCTTGCCATCGTGATATTTCTTTCACAATTAGGAATGTTTAAAGAAAATGTAGACGGAACAACCCAATGGATTCAAGGAGCAGAACTATGGACCATGCTAGGCTTAATAGCGTTGACTATGGGGATTATGTTTGGTTTACCAAAATTGACCAAAAAAGTGCCAGCCGCTTTAATTGCCATTATTGTTGTGGCTTCCATTACTATTTTTGGAAGTTTGGATGTAAGTACCGTGGGTTCTTTTATTAAAGAAGGCGGTGGCGAAGGCTTAAAAGGCTCGCTTCCCTCCTTTCAATATCAATTGTTTGAATTTACTAATTCCCTTACAGGGCATTGGGATTTAATATTCTCGACAGCCTTTATCTTAGCGGCTATCGGATTAATAGAATCGTTAATGACACTCAACCTTATAGATGAATTGACCGAAACTCGAGGAAGCGGAAACAGAGAATGTTTGGCGCAAGGGGGTGCCAATATCCTGAATGGTCTTTTTGGCGGAATGGGAGGTTGTGCTATGATTGGTCAATCCATTATTAATGTCACTTCAGGTGGTCGTGGACGCTTATCGGGTGCTACCGCTGCTATCGCCTTACTTTGTTTTATTCTTTTTGGATCTTCTTTAATTGAACAAATACCCATTGCTGCTCTTGTGGGAGTGATGTTTATGGTAGTAATTGGTACGTTTGCTTGGAGTAGCTTCCGGATTCTTCATAAAATTCCATTATCCGATGCCTTTGTGTTATTGGCAGTTTCTGCTATAACCGTATGGCAAGACTTGGCAGTTGCCGTGATTGCTGGGGTAATAATTTCGGCATTGGTATTTGCGTGGAAAAGTGCTACGATGATTCGTGCTAGAAAAAGTATTAAAGAAGATGGTACCAAAGTGTATGAAATCTGGGGCCCATTATTCTTCGGCTCAACTACAGCGTTTAATTCGAAATTTGATGTAGCCAACGATCCTCAAGTGGTTGAGATTGATTTTATGGAATCCAAAGTTTCAGATCATTCGGGAGTGGAAGCACTACGGAATGTGGCCAACAAATATATTGAAATGGGAAAAACGATAAAGCTTACGCATTTAAGCCCAGACTGTAAAATCCTTCTTTTAAAGTGGAATCCAGAGTTTGAAAACCATATTGAAAATGCCATCGATGACCCACGTTATCATGTGGTAACCGATTTATTGGATGCAGAAGTTTAGGTTATTCTTTATGGGTAATTCGTAATTTTTCAATCATTTCTGGAGAAACATTACTGGCACTTGCTCCGTAATTATCCACCAGAAGTCCTTTTTTTCCATCCGAGGTTTCTATAACGTATAAAATAGAATTATCATCTGGATTGCTCATCCCTTCGAATCGGTAGTATTTTACGACTTCCAGATCGCAGGCTTTCCAAACTTTTTTATGCTTTTTGGATTCCATGCCTTCATCATGAAGATTGAAATCTTCCGTATAACCTTCTTCTTGTAAGCCTTTTATGGCTTCTGAAAGTGAGATATATGAGTTTTCCATAACATACTAATTTTCAAAAAGGTACTTTTATTCTTTCAGAAATACAAAAGTTTAGCATTTCTTTAGGTGTAACTTTTTCTGAAATTTTTCAACTTATAAACAAAAATTATGGCACTTACTCCTTCAAATATGCTTCCCTTAGGTACAAAAGCACCCTATTTCACATTAATGGACACCATAACTAAAGATGTTTATTCCCTTCAGCAATTAAAAGGTGAAAAAGGCACGGTGATTATGTTTATTTGTAATCATTGTCCTTACGTAAAATATGTAAATGAAGAATTGGTGCGGATTTGCAACGACTACCGCGTTACGGGTTTTAGTTTCGTTGGGATAAGTAGTAATGATGCTACAAAATATCCCGAAGACGGCCCCGAAGCTATGTACCGACACGCACAAAAAGAAGGTTATAACTTTCCGTATTTGTACGACGAAACGCAAGAAGTGGCAAAAGCTTACGACGCTGCTTGCACTCCCGACTTCTACTTGTTCGACAGTGAATTAAAACTCGTATATCGAGGCCAGTTGGATAATTCACGTCCTGGAAATTCCATTCCCTTAAACGGAAGGGATTTGCGTGAGGCGATGGATAATATTCTGAACAATCATCCGCAGCGAAAAGACCAAAAGCCTAGTATGGGTTGTAATATAAAGTGGAAGTAAGTTCTTTTTAGACAGCTGTGCTACAAGACGTAAGACCGCTACGCTACAAGATACAAGACTACTATTTTATTAGAATTAAGAATAGTTAGTTTAATTTGGATTTCACCTTTCACCTTTTACCTTTTACCTTTTACCCTTCACCCATTACCCAACATCAACAATGCATTTTTTATATGTGTAAAATGGTGCATACTATGCCACGAATAAAGCATTGCCAAATGCTTCATCCCTACTTCTTCTTTCGTTTCTGGGTGAATAAAAACGCGTTCCCATTGTTCTTCAGTAAGGTTCTGAAGGATATACACAATCTTTTGATGTACCGCTTCAATATGTGATAACGACCAAGCAATAGGCGCTTTTTGATAATCGAATAGTTTGGCAAAAGCATCCTGATTATAGGCCTTAATAGTGGGCTTGTCTTCGGTTAAAGTCCAACGGATTCGGTTGTAACAATGGTGATGACTATCACTAATATGATGAATGAGTTGGCGAATAGTCCATCCCTCTGGACGATACGGCGAATCCAACACTTCTTCCTTTAAATTTAAAGAGATTAGCTTTAATTGCTCGGGGAAAATCTGAAGCACTTTTATGGCTTCAACCAAATCTTCATTTGAAATAGTTTTGGGTTTTTTGAATTTCCCAATGGGGAATTTTAATTGTTCTATATCCATCCCGCTAAAATAAAAAATGCCCTTCGTTTTGAAAGGCATTTTTGCGTTATTTTTTGATTCTTCGCTTCGCACTTCGACAGCACTTCGACAGGCTCAGTGTGACAGCTCAGTGTGACACTCTGAATGACAACTATTTTACAGCCATCAATTCTACATCAAAGACTAAAGTAGCATCTGGAGGAATAACGCCTCCTGCGCCACGGCTTCCGTAGGCTAAGTGAGACGGTATCACGAAACGTGCTTTATCCCCTACTTTTAATAGCTGAATTCCTTCGTCCCAACCAGCAATGACGTTCCCCATTCCCACAGGGAATTCGATAGGTTCTCCACGCTTAAAAGAGTTGTCAAATTCACCGCCATCGGCAAACATGCCTTTGTAATGTACAGCCACTGTTTTACCAGCTTCGGCTTGTGTTCCACTCCCTTTTTGAATGATTTGGTAACGTAGTCCGCTTTCGGTTTGTTCAAAGCCTTCCGAAATGCTAGTTAACAATTCTTCCTGTGCTTTTTTAGCTGCTGCTTCACGTTCGGCTTTAGCGCCATTAAAACTTCTGAAAGCCTCTACAGCATTCCATTTTTCAGCTTCGTCACCTACGCGAATAATTTCAACTTTCTCCATCGTATCGCCCTGTGCAATAGCATCTACCACATTTTGCCCTTCAATTACATGACCAAACACCGTGTGCTTATTATCTAACCATGGCGTTGGCACATGAGTGATAAAAAACTGGCTTCCGTTACTACTAGGACCTGCATTAGCCATAGACAATACGCCGGGCGTATCGTGCTTTAAGGTTGGGTGAAACTCATCATCGAAGTTATAGCCTGGACCACCGCTTCCTGTTCCTGCTGGGTCACCTCCTTGTATCATAAAATCTGGAATCACACGATGGAACGTTAGTCCGTCGTAATACGGAGTACCTTGTGGCTTTGCTGCATTTTCAAGATTTCCCTCTGCTAAGGCTACAAAGTTCCCCACTGTTCCTGGAGTTAAATCGTATGTTAATTGTATAGTAATAGCACCTTTTGGCGTATTGATTTTTGCGTAAATACCGTCTTGCATTGTGTTACTTTTTTGTGAGGTGCAAAGGTACAAATTGCAGTTCACTTTTTAGGTATTAGAGGAAATGCATTTTAAATTTTAGAATACTTGGTAAATGAATTAGATAAAATGATAATTGAGTTATGAATTTATCTAACCTCTGTTAGGTAAAATGTAAATTATGTTATGAGATTATATAATTCCCTTTAGGTAATATGTAAATTGTTTTATCAATTTATCTAATTTTTGTAATTCCGCACTAGGTCATTGAGCGTAGTCGAACTGTGATGCGGAATTTATTATAAATGTTTTTTTGGACACCAAATCAAGTTTGGTGTGACAAGTTAATTGGAATTTGCTACAATATCGCTAATTAATAGGATTGGTTAATTATAAAAAGTTATAGCAAAGTAGATTATGAGAGGTTTACAATAATAAAAGATGTCCTAAAAAATACCCACTAGCATAAGTGCTACGAAATATGTAAATTATTATATTTGATATACTTAGAAAAGAATTGTTTAAGCTGAGTTTAGCCACATCAAGTTGGCAATAAACAAGAGATGACAACTAAAACATCATAGTGCTATATGAAAAAAAAGTACTTCTTTATTGCCAGTATTATTCTGCTCTTATTATCGATTATTGCCTTTTCGGATAATTTATTTACAGACGTTGGACAAGAAAGTAATAGCGACCCAAAATTTATTATTCACGGACTATTTTTTCTGGCTTGGTTTATTATCCTAGTAATACAATCTAATTTTATAAGGCAAAGCAATTACCAAGCACATATGAAATTGGGGCTATGGGGTATGGTTATTGCCATTGGGGTAGTTTTGAGCACCTTTTATGTCTTTTATGCTGAGTTTGAAGGATGGTCTGTAATGCCTGGTTTTGTGAAAGCCAACCGAATATTTACTCTTAGCTTCACGGCCTTGGTATTTTTGGCTTATCTAAAAAGAAAAAAACCTATTGAACACAAACGCTTTCTTTATATTGGAACTCTTTATGTTTTGGGGCCTATTATAGGAAGAGTGGCCGACAAGCTTGGTCCTGGAAGTGATTTAAGTTTTGTGGTTTTTGAATTTGTTATTTGGACTGGATTGTTCATTTCATTATTAGTTTATGATATAGCTACATTAAAAAAAGTACATAGAATAACTTGGATAGGTATTGTTTGGTTTTATATTGTTTGGATATTTTCAGTTGTTAATTAAATTCAAGTATTATCGACTTTAATGAGGAATCTCATTGTTCAGATTCTTCACGTAGCAGTGCTCATTCTAATTGACATTTTTGTTATCTTTGGGATACTCCCCACGAAATTATTAGCCAAAATAAGATTTCAATGAAAATTCAAATACTTATTATAACACTTTTGGTATTTACGAATACCATTCTGGCTCAGTTTGGAGAGCAGCAAGTTATCTCTAATACAGCAATAGAAGCATTTAGGGTAAAAAGCGGTGATTTAGACGGTGATTCTTTTGAAGATGTAATTGTGCACTATCAAGGACATCTTTCTTGGTACAAGAATATTGACGGAGAAGGTAATTTTGGAAGTGAAAATACTATCATAAATAATTTAACTGAAAATATAATAAATATAATTGCTCGGGATATGGACAGTGATGAGGATAAGGATATTCTTTTTCAAACATCGGGAAATATTTATTGGATTGAAAACATGAATGGTTTAGGTCTTTTTGAAACATTACATACAATATTTAAAAGTGAAGATTTTGTTGTTTCCTTCATTTTAGAAGATGTAAATGGTGATAATTATCTAGATATAATATGTACTAATGTAGATTTTGGATCAGAAATTATTTGGTTTGAAAACTTAAATAATTCTGGGACTTTCGGAAATAAACAAGTTATCGATGAGAATTTATATCCACTAATGAGATATTTAGTTTCAGGTGACTTGGACGGAGACGGAGACAATGATATTGCAATTGCTAGAAGGGGATTCGGGAGTTTTAGAGGTGTATGCTGGTACGAAAATTTAGATGGAATGGGTAATTTTAGTGAAGTAAAGCAAATCTTTTTGTATCACAATTTAGAATATGAGGGCGGTCTACATCTCCATGATATTGATTTAGATGGAGACAATGATATTGTATTTGTAAAGGATACTGATTTTGGAGCTTCATTAATTCTATGGCTTGAAAATATAGACGGATTAGGTCAAAATTGGAGTAATAATGAAATCAATTGGGACTCTAATATTACTTCTAGTAAATTGGCAGATGTGAATAACGATGGTTTTATTGATATTCTATATAGCAATAGTCCTAATAGTGGGGAAGATGCAATATTCTGGATAAGAAATGATAATGGAAGTTTTGGTGACACAATTACTATTTCAGACCTGGTCGACTATCCTGAAGAAATTACTGTTGCATATATTAATAATGATGATAAAATAGATTTGTTATCTGCCTCTTCAAATGACAATAAAATTGCTTGGTATGAAAATTTAGGAGTTTTGGGAATCAGTGATAATTTTTCAAATAAAATTGAAGCGTATCCTAATCCGGTAAAAGGTGTACTTACTATTAATACTAATCAACAAATACATAAAATTGAGGTTTTCAATTTCAATGGGCAAAAATTAAAAACTTTCCTATCGCAAAATAAAGTTGATTTAAATTCTCTAAATAGTGGAATCTATTTGGTAAAAATATTTAACGATATTGGAGAAGTTGAAATAATAAAAATCATTAAGCAATAAAAAAACCCAGCCTATCGGCTGGGTTTTTTTCTATATGACAAAGAATAATTTATCCTTCCAATTCTTTCTTTTTAGCTTCACGCTTAAGTTTAAAGTTTTCAATTAATTGTCCAGTAATCCAATAAGGAATAAAAGAGATTAAGAAAATCATTAACCAAAACCCAATGGTTAATATGGTTAAAAATGCTAAAAATCCTAGGTATTGATCAAATTCAAACATAATAGCGCGTTTTGTTGTGCAAATATAATAGGTTTTTTCAGAAAACATACCATACTATTTTCAATATTATATAATTTTTTGTCGGTTCGAGTGTTTTTTTGGTGTTGCCAAAAAAATGTATCGAGAACCCAAATCTAAAACCATCCTATTCTCGATACACTTCGGTTATAACCGAAGCACTCGAATTGACGGATAGTGATTCAATTTGTTTTTAAATTCTGCTATATACCGTACCTTTGCAAAGCTTTTAAAACGTGGATTATGAACTACCGAATTGAAAAAGATACTATGGGCGAGGTGCAAGTGCCAGCCGATAAACTTTGGGGCGCGCAAACCGAGCGTTCCCGTAATAATTTTAAAATTGGAAGCCCTGCTTCTATGCCACTTGAGGTGGTGTACGGCTTTGCGTATTTAAAGAAAGCTGCTGCGTACACCAATTGTGAGTTGGGAGTTCTTACAGAAGAAAAAAGAGATCTTATAGCAAAGGTGTGTGATGAAATTTTAGCAGGAAAACACGATGACCAATTTCCATTAGTGATTTGGCAAACAGGAAGTGGTACCCAAAGTAATATGAATGTAAACGAAGTGATTGCCAACCGTGCCCATCAATTAGCAGGAAAAACCATTGGCGAAGGAGAGAAAACGCTACAGCCTAATGATGATGTGAACAAATCGCAATCTTCTAACGATACCTTTCCTACAGGTATGCACATTGCTGCCTATAAAAAAATTGTGGAAGTAACCATTCCGGGTGTAGAGCAATTACTGAACACCCTTCAGAAAAAAGCAAAAGAATACAGTAAAGTGGTGAAAATTGGACGGACGCATTTAATGGATGCTACGCCCCTCACCCTTGGGCAGGAGTTTAGTGGGTATGCCTCACAATTGGATCACGGATTACGTGCTTTGAAAAATACATTACCTCATTTATCTGAAATGGCGCTTGGCGGAACTGCCGTAGGAACGGGAATTAATACGCCTGAAGGATATTCGGAAAAAGTAGCAAGTTATATTGCTGAATTTACCGGACTCCCTTTTATCACTGCCGAAAATAAATTTGAAGCTTTGGCTTCTCACGATGCGATTGTGGAATCTCACGGAGCTTTAAAACAATTGGCGGTTTCCTTGAATAAAATTGCCAATGACATTAGAATGCTTGCCAGTGGTCCTCGTAGCGGAATTGGAGAAATTACTATTCCAGCCAATGAACCAGGTTCTTCCATTATGCCTGGTAAAGTAAATCCTACGCAATGTGAAGCCTTAACCATGGTATGCGCACAAGTGATGGGGAATGATGTTGCCATTACTGTGGGTGGAATGCAGGGGCATTATGAATTAAACGTCTTTAAACCCGTAATGGCTGCCAATATATTGCAGTCGTCGCAATTATTAGGCGATGCGTGTGTATCGTTTGATGTGCATTGTGCCCAAGGAATTGAACCAAATTATGAGGTTATTAAAAAACAATTAAACAATTCTTTAATGTTGGTTACGGCGTTAAATACTAAGATTGGGTATTACAAAGCTGCTGAAATTGCCAACACCGCTCATAAAAACGGAACTACTTTAAAAGAAGAAGCAGTTAATCTTGGTTATCTTACTGAAGATGAGTTTGATGCATGGGTAAAACCTGAAGATATGGTAGGTTAATTTAAAAATAATTACATCTCGAAATAAATCAAGCTGTCCTTTAGGCAGCTTTTTTTTGTACGAAAATCCCGATAAAGTGCAAATATATTAGATTAAATGTAAATTTTATTTATATTGGTAGTCCCAAATAGATTAAACCTACTTATTATGAGGACACTTATTTTACTCCTTTTCATAGGTTTTTGTAGCATTACGCATGCCAAAAACAAGACCTATAAAACACAGATTAAGGCAAATAGTATTTCGCTACAAAGCCTTGAAAATTCAATACTTTACAAGCAATCTGGCGCTGAGTTTAACGGCCCAAATACGGTAATGGATCCCTCCTATTTTATAACACCTGTGGATGCTTCATTGCATTACAGTCAGAGTTTTTTGTTTTCTGACCATTTTTTCAATAGTGAAGAATTTTCCTACAAAAAAAACAACTTGGGTGGTGGATCTTCTATTATTATTTTTGATGACCAAACGGTGATTCAGGAAAAAGCTTCAGCAGACATTGCAACTATTTTTCAGCAAGGATTGTTTTATGGTTTTGTAGCCACATTAATTTTGCTCAACCTAGTGTGTTTTTTCTTATTCGATGAAAAAACATTCCTGCTCTATTCCTTTGCTATAACAGGAAGTGCATTGTTGCTATTCTTTAGCGATGGGCTATTCAGTTTATTAAATTGGGAAGCAAAGGAAGCAATCCCAACTATTCAATCATTACTATTATTTGTGGCGGTAGCCTGTAGTGCATTTTTTGCGGCACGTTATTTAAACTTGAAAGAGTTTATGCCTAAAATAAAATGGGTGACCCTTCCATTATTATGCATCGCTTCTGTTGCAGTCGCCTTTAGTGCAATTACTGAAAAAGCAATATTTTCGATCATTGCCAACGCTGCACTATTTGCAACGCTGTTTGCTTACTTTAATGCGGGTGTCTATTTATTTAGCCGAAAAAATTACGCCAAATTTTATGTGATAGCTTCTGCTATTCCATTATTATTTTGTTTTGACTTCTTCGTGCTGAATCCTATGGGAATTGAGTTTTTATCTACTCAAACATTTCATATTAAAGCTGCAGTAATTTCAGAAATGCTTATTCTCACCTATGCCAATATGTTTAGAATGCAAGCTATTAAAGAAGAAAACGCATTGCGCCAAGTAGAAATGCGAATTTTCTTAAAGCGACAAGAAGTATTGAATACACGCATGAAAGCTGAAAAACTAGTCGAAGATGTCTATCTCGAAAATCTAATCATGCATTACGATTTGGATGGATTGGAGATTAAATTACTTCAATACATTTCTGAAGGAAAAGACAATGCAAAAATTGCTAGAAAGCTTAGTACGACCGAAGAAGATATTGAGGATATGACCAAAGAACTGTACGAAAAGCTTGAAATTGGAGAACAAATACAACAAGATTATAGAATGGTGGAACAACAACCAGACTATATTTATAATTAGAGGTTAATTAGTTAATTATTTTTAAAAGGGATGGGAGTTAACACTCATCCCTTTTTTACGTAGTATTTTTTATAACGGAAGTACGACGCAATACTTAATAACACAAAGAAGGTTATTAAATAATACACAAAATTAGGCGTTACTGGTACATCTCCACTCGCATACGAATGTAGTCCGGTAAGATAAAAGTTCACACCAAAATAGGTCATCATAATACTCGCATACGCAAAGATGGCAAAGACGTTAAAAATCCAACGTCCACGCAATCCTGGCACTAATCTCGCGTGTATTACAAAGGCATAAATCATGATACTAATTAAAGCCCACGTTTCTTTAGGGTCCCAGCCCCAATAGCGTCCCCAACTTTCATTGGCCCATTGCCCTCCTAAAAAGTTTCCAATGGTAAGCATTACTAAACCAACCGTAAGAGCCATTTCAGTGATGGTAGAAATTTCTTTGATATTCAAATCCATTTTTACCTTATTCTTTTTCGTAGTGAGGAGCATGAGTAATAAGGCTACTGCACCTAAAATCATTCCTAAGGTAAAAGGTCCATAGCTCGCTACAATCACGGCTACGTGAATCATTAACCAATAACTATCCAAAACGGGTTGTAAATTAGCAATGGCAGGGTCCACCCAGCTTAAGTGCGCCACCCATAGCAACATAGAAGCCACAAAAGCAGTAGCAGCAACAGTTAAATCGCTTTTTCTTCCGAAGGCAAGCCCAAAGAAGACCGTAGCCCAACTTACATAAATAATACTCTCATAGGCATCGCTCCACGGTGCATGGCCGCTAATATACCAGCGCGCCACAAGTCCTGCGGTCATTAAAATAAACAATACCCAAATTGAAATTTTACAAAGTTTTATAAGCCATTTAAAAATCTTACGTTCTTTAAATATTTGAAAAATAATAAAGATGAACATAAAGGCGCCAAACATAATGTAGTAGTGATAGAGCCTGTTAAAAAGGTCCACTTTGTTGTATAGTATTTCGGCATCGATTTTCTTTTCTGAAAGTAATACTTCACTTCCGTAGCGTTTCTGAAAACCTGTAATACTTTCTAAAAACTCCTCAGCTCTACTATAATCTCCTATTTTTCGTGCATTTCGAAGACTATCAAAATACAACGGAAGAATGTTTTTTGCATATAACGAGTCCATTCCTTTAAACTGCGCTTGCTCCAACTCTGGATAGGAAAGCCATTTGTTATTAGAATCTCCAGGAATAGGGAATATTTTCAGAATGCCACCACCCAATGCTTCATTTAACAAATAGGATTTTTCATAAAGTTTAATGAAATCCTTTTCAAACTGGTTGGGGTTTACTTTTGAAGAAGCCTCCTGAATGTAAGGATCAATTTTGTTGTTTCCCCGTTCGTCAAACAAATCGATTAAAGAAATGCTTTTTGCATCCAATGGAACACCTAAAATCTTTTTAATACTATCGTTTCGCCAATCCAATTTTATTATCGGAATCCCATACCAATAGGTAGGAAATTCGGTCATAGAAAGGAATGTTTGATCGGGATTAAAACCTTCGTAAGAATTTTTACCACTTACTTTCCTCAACAATTCGCTTGCAAAGGTATTTACAGGCTTCATTCGCCCATTATCTTGTATAACTAACCGTCCAAATTTCGCCGCGTGTGCTTCTGAAACTACATTGGCTTTAATAACAGAATCTGCTTGCGCCTTCTGAAGCAAATGTTGTCCTTGGTCTTGTGAAAAACCTGTCAATGAAATTAACAACGCCAGTACAGTAGTTAGTTTTGCTTTCTTCTTTTTGATTTTACTCAGTATTTTTTCTAAATCGGTGAAGCGTGTGTTGGGTGCAAACAAAATAGCCATGAGTCCAATGTAGAGTAAGAAATATCCAATGTACGTAATCCAAGTTCCCCACCAATCGTGATTTACCGAAAGTACCGTTCCTTTTTCATCAGGGTCGAAAGACGCTTGAAAAAAGCGATAGCCTTGATGGTCGAGGACGTGATTCATAAAAATCTCATAATCGAAGAAATCTGTTTCCGAATCATTAACCGTAATCTTACTTTTAAAAGCTGCATATGCTTTTTCGGTTCCAGGATATTTGTCTGCGATAAAATCGTTAAGGGTAATACTAAAAGGGAGTTTGTATGCTTTAGAGCCATAAGCCAAACTAACCTTTACCCCTCCTACTTCTGTCATAACAGGCTCTGGAGCTAATCCTTTTCCGCCTAAAAGATTGACGGTTTTTGTTTCACCATTTGAGGAAACATCCAAAATTAAAGCATCGGTTCCAGTTTTATCCGTTTTATCGGCTTTTATAATTCCGTAGTTCCCTTTGGTAACAGGCTCTGGAAAAACAAAAGCCGTTCCTGCCATTTGATACAAAGACCTTAGTTGTAGGGGTTGCACGCTATCGGCTATTACCTCACCTTCCAATTGGTCTGCCATTCGCATATAAGAACCTTCAAAAGGGCTTTCGATAGTATACGTGCTATCGGTAGTAGTAATATTTATCGCACCCGAAGTATCATTATTAACAGCAATTAATAAATTATGAATATTAGCAACCTCCCCTACTTTTAACCAGTGCTCGTGGCGATTTCCATCTCCTGCTTCAACGATTTTAAAATATTCTTCTCCATCCTCCGAGGGAATTAAATCTTCCTTAGCGTTAGAAATAAACTCTTTAAATTGAATAGCAACAGGTTGTTTATTATAATCGGTATTAATGCTAAAATCGTTATCCAATCTTTCTGAAAGACGAAGTAGTTTGGGATCCAAAAATCGGCGCATTTGTACTCCATCCACTTTATAGTCTCCATCGATGTATGTGGTGAGATAGGTATTTTCTGAAAGAAAAGTGCTTTCGGTAGCACCTTCACGAATATGCATTACGCCTTCATAACCAATATAACGCGTTACAAAAGCTCCTACGAGTACTAATATAAAGGAGATGTGAAGTAGTAAAGTTGCCCATTTTTCCTTTCGGAACAACCGAAACCGAAACATATTCCCCAAGAAATTAATGACAAAGAATACCATAATTGCCTCGAACCACCACGCATTAAAAATCACTTCGCGGGCATAGGGAGACGGAGGGCGTTCGTATCCTTGATCCATAAACGTGCCCACTGCCATAGCGGTGGCAAAAACAATAAATAAAATAGCGGTAAGTCTAGTGGAGAAAAGGATTGCGGCAATTTTCTTTTGCATGCGAAAAATTTTGTGCAAAGGTAGCTAAATAGTGAAAAAAAAGCGGGTTAAAATTTGTTAATTGATTGATTTTAATTTGAAGCTTCACCCCTTGCTTCAAATATTTTTAAGTGAATAAAGGTGCTCATATTACGTGCTCTGTTTTTGGCTCTCTGTGCTATTTCACCTTCAAAAAGGGAGTCCACCGTTTCGTACCATAAATTTAGCCAAACACCAAAATGCATGGCTTCAATCTTCCCGTGGTGAAACTTATCTACTTCCACATGTTTTTCTAGCGGATTTCCTAAGTACTTTTTTCTGAAAAAGAGATTCCCTTCCCAAAAGTCGGTAAGTTTTTCGAAATGCTCCTCCCAATCTTGAATCATTGGATTAAAAATAGGAGCTAAAAATTCATCCTTTCGCACTTTTGCGTAAAAGGTGGTTACCAAGTGGTGAACGTCTTCTCTTGTTTGTATATCTTCTTTATTCAACTTTATTTAATTAAAATTCTTTTTTAACAAATTCAGGGCAATCTAACCTAATATCGCTACTATATAATTCTTTTTCAAGAAGATTGCAGTAATCCCTTTCTTCATTTCTATCGTAAAAACTACACCCAAAACAGGTGCGCTGTACAGTTAAAATTCCGTTTTGATTAAGTTTAAAAATTAGTTCGCTTAACGTTCCAAACAAATTTTCAAGAGTCTTTTGATTAAAGTCTTTAAAATGAGTTTTTAATGGATTTGCAAAATCATTTACTTGAGAAACTAGTTCCTGCCCAGACTGAGACAAAGAAATATTATAACTACGATTGTCTGCTGATGAGTAATCCTTTTCAATAATTCCTTTCTTTTCTAGCACCTTAATAGCATCACTTATGGTAGGCTTTGTAACATTAAATTCTTTTGCGAGATGACTCACATTACTAAGCTCTTGTTTGTGAAATGCAATGAAAATTAGTATCTGAATTTGAATGGGACTCAATCCAACCATTTTGGCTTTTTCCCAAAGTAAAATCTTAAATACTTCAGAAATTCGTTCTAGTCCCACAACTATTTTGCTAGACAGGTCAATCTCTTGTTCTCTGGGGTTAAAGGCGCTATTCTCCATAAAAAAACCTACCAAGGATTACTTGATAAGCAAAGTTAGTAATCCTAATTAAATTAAATACAGTTTTCCATTTCTATTATGAAATATCCTTTGCTTTCAATTGATGAGATCATTTCTTTCGTTGCCTGTTCAATATGACACAGACGACTCTCATTTGAGGTTAATTTCCCTGTTTTAAAAGATTTTGTTTTCAGGTAATCCATTCCAAAATTGAAAATGGTTTGTTCATTGGTAAGGTTATCCGGAACGAGAATATCAAAATGCATAATAGCACCATCTTCTCTTTTTACATAAGTGTCCCATACTGCTACTTTCATAATTTTATATTTTTAGATTAAAGAAATGTTAGGATCCCAATAAATGAATTAGGAATCCTAACATTTTAAAGTAAAAAAATTAGCCTTTTACATCTGCCATGGAAGCACCATAGTTAATATGTAAGGTGTTACCATTTGGCGTTACTAGCGCTGGTACTGACTTTACACCTGCATTTTCTGCTTCAGAAATCCGGGATCTATCTTCCCCTATGTTTACGACTTCCACATTATTGGCTCCAACCAAATCAACAATGTCATGCTCTGCACTAACACATACAGGGCATCCTGCGTGATAAAAAATTGATTTTTTCATTTTTAAATAGTTTTAAGATTATTATCACAACAAATATAGTAAGGATTCCTAACTATATAATATTTTTAATGTAAAATTTATTAACAATCCAAAATCATTTGAGTAAATCAATACAATTTATTACTTCTATTGAGTCTATTTATTTTAAATTCGTGGTATGATTTCAGTCGTGATTTTTGGGTTCGGAAATGTTGGGCAACATCTTTATAAAGCATTCAGAAAAAAGAAAGTAAATGTTGTTCAAGTCTATAGTCCGTCACTAGAAGTTTCAGAAAAAAAAGAAACTCAATTTATTAATGATGTTTCTCAAGTTGCGGAAGCCGATGTTTATATCATTGCTATTAAAGACGATGCCATCCCAAGCTTTTCAGGCTCATTGCCTTTTAAAAACCGTCTCGTGGTGCATACTTCGGGTACTTCGGCTTTAAAAAGTATTTCGGAGCATCAAAGACGTGGTGTTTTTTATCCGCCACAGACGTTTTCAAAAGATGCCAAACTAAAATGGAAGAACATCCCTATTTGTATTGAAGCTGAAAATGAAAAGGATTTACAATTACTCAAAAAGTTAGGTGGAAAGCTTTCCAATAACGTGGTGGCCATTTCAACCGAAAAACGACAAGAATTGCATTTAGGTGCTGTGTGGGTAAATAATTTTAGCAATCATTTATTTCACCTTGCTGAAGATTTTTTGAAAGAAGCTAACGTGGATTTCGATTTACTGAAGCCTTTAATGCTGGAAACAGTAAAAAAACTGAATTCCATTTCTCCAGCCGAAGCTCAAACAGGGCCTGCGAAGCGACACGATAAAAAAACCATGGAGGCACATCTGGCATTATTAAAAGACCCAAAGCATAAAGAAATATATACACTACTTTCTGAATCCATTCAGAGTAAATTTTAATAAAAAGACACTATTTTGGAAAAAAGTTATAAAGAATACTTACAACATATCACCACCTTTGTTTTTGATGTGGACGGCGTGTTAACCGACGGCACAGTGATTGTAAACACAGATGGGGCAATGCTTCGGAATATGAATATTAAAGATGGTTTTGCCTTAAAAACTGCCATTGATAAGGGCTATAACATGTGCATTATTAGCGGCGGAAGTAACGAAGGTGTTCGTAAGCGTTTAGAGGGTTTGGGGGTAAGTGAAGTGCATCTAGGTGCGCATTATAAAACCAATACTCTTGAAACCTATTTTAAAGAGAAAAACATTAAGCCCGAAAATGTACTTTATATGGGTGACGACCTCCCCGATTTCAAGGTGATGAAGATGGTTGGACTGCCTTGTTGTCCGCAGGATGCCGTTCCAGAAATTAAGCACATTTCAAAATATGTTTCCCATAAAAAAGGTGGAAAAGGCTGTGTTCGCGATGTCATTGAGCAAGTTTTAAAAGTGCAAGGAAAATGGTTTAACGGTGGCGATGCTAGTGCTAAAGAAGGGTAAGTAGTTAGGTGTTGGCTTATCTCAAAATCATACGACCCATAAATCTTCTACTTATTGTTTTAACAATGGTACTTATAAAGTATACTTTGTTTCAGCCTTTTGATGTTGCATTAGCCTTAACACCATTCATTTTTTCATTATTAGTTTTTGCTACAGTATGCATTGCCGCAGGTGGAAATGTGATTAATGATATCCAAGATGTGGCAATTGACAAAATCAACAAACCAAACAAAGTGATTGTTGGGAAATCTATTTCTGAAAAAGCAGCTTATAACTTTTATATCATACTTACCTCGTTAGGAGTTTTATTAGGATTTATTGTATCAAATAGTATTGAAAAACCAAGTTTAGCCGTAGTTTTCATTTTAGTAGCTGCCTTACTTTATTGGTATGCTACTTTTATAAAATCGATGTTTTTTATTGGCAATCTACTCATCTCTTTATTGGTAGGGTTTAGTTTACTAATTGTAATTCTCTTTGATATTTTTCCGGCGTTAAATGAAATGGACAAATCCATTCAATTACTCCTATCTAAAACTGTTTTATGGTATGCTATAGCTGCTCATTTTTTAAATTTCATTAGGGAGGTTGTAAAGGATATAAAAGATATTAATGGTGATAAAAACGGCGAAAGATCAACACTACCCATTGTTTTGGGTATTTCCAGAACCACTACCCTAGTTTTTGGATTGGGTGTCTTTTCACTTTTTATGATTTTAATTTTTGCTTACAATAATTTATATCAGCATACTTTTTTATTATTTTATTTTGTCTTTTTATTGGGTGGTCCACTACTAATTTTTTCAATAAAGGCTTGGAATGCTAAAAAAACGAAAGACTATACATTACTTTCCATACTTTTAAAAATTATCATGTTTTTAGGTATTTGTTCCATTCCGTTATATGCTCAAATTCTATAGGCGATGAATTTTAATTTTGAAGAAACGTATATTTTAGAAAACGAACGAGTGCTCGTTCGTCCGTTAATAAAAGAGGATGAAGGTCACCTACTTTCCTTTTCTCTAAATGAACCAGAACTTTGGACCTATTCCTTGGTTCCTGCTAATGGGAAAGAAAATTTAAAAAATTATATTCAATTAGCCCTTTTAAAAAAGGAGCAACAAGACTCCTACCCTTTCATTGTGTTTGATAAAATAACCCAAAAATATGCTGGAAGTACCCGGTTTTATGACATTCAGAAACACCACAACACACTCCAGTTAGGATATACTTGGTACGGAAAAGAGTTTCAGGGAACAGGGTTAAATAAACATTGCAAATACCTTTTACTCAAGTTTGCTTTTGAAGATATGGGTGTTGACCGAGTAGAATTTAGAGCTGATAATAATAACAAAAGAAGCATTGCGGCCATGCAAAGCATTGGCTGTACTATTGAAGGGGTATTACGAAGTAATTGTAAAGCCATTGAAGGCAGAAGAGACAGTATTGTACTAAGTATTTTAAAAGACGAATGGTTTTCAAAAGTAAAACCGCTTTTGTGGAAAAAAATAAATTGAAAAGACATCTATGCTGAAAGAAAAACTAAAAAACTACCAAATCATTCTTGCCTCGGGATCCCCTCGACGGCATCACTTTTTTAAAGAATTGGATGTTGATTTTACCATTGATGTTCGTGAGGTTGAAGAAGTATATCCACCTCATTTAAAAGCTTCAGAAATAACCGATTATTTAGCCCAATTAAAGGCTTCGGTTTTTAAAGATATTTCAGAAAATGAAATCTTAATCACCAGCGACACCATTGTTTGGAAAGACAACCAAGCCATTGGAAAACCCAAGGACTTTGACGATGCCGTTCTAATGCTTCAAAATCTAAGTGGCAACATGCATGAAGTCTATACTTCGGTTTGTTTTACTTCAAAAGATTTTCAGATTACTGTAAATGATTGCACCAAAGTGTGGTTTAATGAACTTACCCTCGAAGAAATCATCTATTACCTCAACACCTGCAAACCTTTTGATAAAGCGGGAAGTTATGGCATACAAGATTGGCTGGGCTATATGGGGGTTGAAAAATTAGAGGGATGTTTTTTCAATGTTATGGGGCTTCCAACAAGACTTGTTTATAAAACGTTAATGGCGATTGCCAACCGTTGATTTTGTGTTATTTTTACAAAAAACAATTTTAAATGCCATTTTCTAAAGCAATTATCATTGCCTGTTTTCTAAGTTTATTTGTGTTTGTTGGATGTAAAAAATCTGAAAACAATCTTATACCACAATCAAAAAAGGAAACTGAAATTTCTAGCAAAAGAGAGCTTTCAAAAGAGTTTAAAGAATATTGGTATGATGGTAATGCCGAAATTACATCGTATTCCCTAAAGCAAGAACGCTACGGAGAGTTAAGAAACGGAAAGGCTGTCAATATTTTTGTAACAGAAGACTTTTTGCCAGAAATACAGGTAAAAGCAGACAACATTTCTGAAGAAAATGTTCCTGTTTTAAAACTGAATCAAGTAAAAAAATACGTGACGGGAATTTATCCATATTCGGTAATGACAAGTGTTTTTAGTCCGTTGAATTCTGCCGAACATGCCATGAAACTTTCATTTAGTATGCAGGAATGGTGTGGACAGGCATACGTTCAGCTTAACAATAGAAAGGAATTTGAAATAATGTCTCATTCTTACTTTGAAGGAGAGGCAGATCAAAATCTATCGCTTCAAAAAACGTGGTTAGAGAGTGAAATTTGGAACCTTATTCGCATTAATCCCAACGAATTACCTACAGGCGACCTAAGGGTTTTACCTAGTTTTGAATATTTTAGAATGAGCCATCAAAAAATGGAAGCTAAAAACGCCTACGGAAAATTAATGCAAGGGGATTCACTTTCAACCTATACTTTAGAATATCCTGAAATAAAAAGGACTTTGGCAATTTATTTTAATAGTCATTCGCCCTACGAAATTGAACGCTGGGAAGAAACTCATCCCAATGGCTTAAAAACAACTGCTGAAAAATTACGCCGAATTAAATCGAAATATTGGGCGCAAAATGGCACTCAATTTGAATATTTAAGAGACTCATTATTACTTAACTAAATCTATGTTTGAAAAGTACGCTTTCGAAATTATTCTTACTGCAAGTATTGTTCTGCTTCATATTATCCTCAGATTCATTTTAATTGCCGTTGTAAATCGGTTTGCAAATAAATCAGAAAAAGTAGAACACCGTACAGGGCTTATTATTAAATATATAAACTTCGCTGTGATCTTCGGGATTGTTTTAAGTTCTGTGCTAATTTGGGGGGTCGATTTTAGCAGTGTGGGTGTGGTTCTATCTTCAGTCTTTGCTGTAATTGGAGTTGCTTTATTTGCACAATGGTCTATCTTAAGTAATATTACCAGCGGGGTTATTATGTTTTTTACGTTTCCTTATAAAATTGGTGATTATATTATTATTCACGATAAAGAATATGACTACCAAGGAACCATTGAAGATATTAAAGGGTTCCACGTATTGCTCAAAACTAAAGACGATAGACTTATTACCTACCCAAATAGCTTAATGCTTCAAAAAGGAGTAAGTGTCGTAAAACCCAATGAAGTAGAAGAATTCTTGCAAGAAGAAGAGGAAAATAGCACACAACATAATATTGATTAAAACTTAAAGGATTTTATATGTTCAGAAAAACACTAAAAACAACCTTCCTACTTTTTTTATTTGTTTCGTATGCTGTAGCTCAAACACCAAAAAAACCGAGCGCCTCTGAAATATATCACAATCTTCAAAAATTAAATTTTTTAGGATCTGCACTTTATATAGCTGCCCACCCTGACGACGAAAACACACGCCTCATTTCTTATTTGGCAAATGATATAAAAGCACAAACAGCATATTTATCGATAACTCGAGGTGATGGTGGACAAAACCTAATTGGAACCGAATTAAGCGAATTGCTTGGGGTAATAAGAACACAGGAATTATTGGCAGCTCGACGTACCGATGGCGGACAACAATTTTTTACTCGTGCTAATGACTTTGGGTATTCAAAACATCCAGATGAAACACTTGAAATTTGGAATAAAGAAGAAGTTTTAGGTGATGTAGTGCTTACCATCAGAAGATTTCAACCAGACATTATTGTTAATCGTTTTAATCATCGTACTCCTGGAAGCACTCACGGACACCATACCTCATCGGCAATGCTAAGCTTTGATGCTTGGGATTTGGTGGGTGATGCTTCAAAATATCCTTCTTCTGCCTTAACATATGGAACTTGGCAACCCAAACGATTATTTTTTAATACCTCTTGGTGGTTTTATGGAAGTCGCGAAAACTTTGAAAAAGCCGATAAAACTAATTTGGTAGAAATTGAAACTGGAAACTACTACCCTAGTTTAGGATTGTCTAATGGAGAAATAGCCGCGTTAAGCCGAAGTATGCACAAATCGCAAGGTTTTGGGAATACAGGATCTAGAGGTACTGAAACAGAATATTTAGAATTGCTGAAAGGTGACATGCCTAAAGATAAAAGCAACCTATTTGAAGGTATAAACACGACTTGGTCCAGAATTGAAGGTGGCAAAAAAGTAGGAGATATTTTATATCCAATTGAAAATAATTTCAATTTTAAAGATCCCTCTGCCCATATTCCAAAATTGATGGACGCCTATGAATTACTTCAAAAACTACCTGAAGGACATTGGAGAACTATAAAATTAGCAGAATTAAAGCAACTTATTGCCGATTGTGCTGGATTATTTTTGGAAGCCGTTTCAGATCAACAAACCATTGCTCCAAAGGGAAATGTAACTGTTACTGTAGAAGCTATTAATCGATCTAGTGTGGATATAAAACTGAATTCCGTTTCTTCTTCCATGATTAGTTTCCCAACAACCTTAGTAGCAACTCCGCTTACTAACAACGAATCCTATTCAGTAAAAAGCGTTGAAAATACTTTTAATGCAACTAACTTTTCAGCTCCTTATTGGTTAAATGAAGAAGGAACTTTAGGAATGTATCAAGTAAGCGATGAAAGCCTAATTGGACTTCCTGAAAGAAATAACCCATTCCCAGTGGTTTTTAACATGACAATAGCTGGAAAGCAAATTACTTTTGAAAGAAATATTACCTACAAATACAATGACCCTGTAAAAGGAGAGGTATATCAGCCGTTTGAAGTATTACCAGTAGTAACCACTTCCATTGCTGAAAAAGTGATTATTTTTTCGAATAACGACACCAAAGAAATTCCTGTAATCGTAAAAGGAGGGCGAGAAAATATATCAGGTACCATTTCATTACAACATCCCAAAGGTTGGGTAGTCTTTCCGCAAGAGCAATCTTTTTCTTTAGGACCAAAAGGATCAGCTCAAACTCTTATTTTTAAGGTAACACCCCCCAAAGATCAAAGTGAAGGGTATTTAAAACCATTGGCTCAAGTAGGTGACGTATATAGCGATAAAGAGTTAGTGACGATTGATTATGACCATATTCCCTTTCAGAATGTATTAATGCCTTCACAAGCGAAAGTGGTTCGCATTCCTATTGAAAAACGAGGCGAAAGCATTGGGTATATTAACGGTGCTGGTGATGCTATTCCCGAAAGTTTAAAACAAATTGGATACCAAGTAACAACGATTGCACCTTCAGAAATTACGTCAGAAAACTTAAAACAATTTGATGCCATCGTGGTTGGAATTAGAGCCTACAATACAGTCGATGACATGGCCTTCAAAAAACCTGTACTTGACGATTATGTAAGTAATGGAGGTACTGTAGTAGTACAATACAATACTTCACGGGGATTAGTAACAGATGATTTTGCACCACTTCCGTTAAAATTATCGAGAGATCGCGTTACAGATGAAAATGCTTCGGTTTCTTTTTTAGTTCCCAATCATAATGCACTAAACTTCCCAAATAAAATTACGCAAAAGGATTTTGAAGGTTGGGTCCAGGAACGTGGTTTATATTTTCCAGATGAATGGGACGAAGGCTATACTCCTATATTGGGAATGAATGATCAAGGCGAAACACAAACTAAAGGTTCTTTATTGGTTGCCCGAGTTGGGAAAGGCCATTATGTCTATACTGGCTTAAGCTTTTTTAGAGAATTACCTGCGGGTGTTTCGGGGGCTTACAGATTGTTTGCAAATCTATTATCTTTAGGAAAGTAAATGGAACACGAAGAAACTTCACAAAACGATATTCCTGTAAAATTCAGCTGGAAATTTAAATACACTTGGGTATTGTTATTAAATGCCGCTTACATTATTCTTTTTTACTTATTAATGAAAAGCTATTCGTAGATGGAAAAAATCGATTGGATAGTTTTACTCGGAACCTTAACATTTATAGTCCTTTATGGAATGTATAAAGCGCGCGGTAACAAAAATGTAACCGATTATCTAAAAGGAGGTAGCCAATCTAACTGGTGGACTATTGGACTGAGTGTTATGGCAACACAAGCAAGCGCCATCACCTTTTTATCGACACCTGGTCAAGCATTTCACGATGGCATGGGTTTTGTACAATTTTACTTTGGATTGCCCATTGCGATGGTCATCATTAGTCTGGTATTTATCCCATTATATCACAAAATGAAGGTATTCACGGCCTACGAATACCTCGAAGGGCGTTTCGATCTTAAAACTCGTACACTTACAGCGCTTATCTTTTTAATTCAGCGAGGACTTTCGGCGGGAATTACCATTTTTGCGCCTTCTATTATTCTTTCAGCCGTTTTAGGATGGAATCTTTTCTATCTGAATATCATTATTGGAATTCTAGTGATTATTTACGTAGTAAGTGGAGGCACAAAAGCAGTGAGCATTACCCAAAAGCAGCAAATGGGAGTAATTTTTGGCGGCATGTTTTTAGCCTTTTTAATTATTCTGAATTATTTACCACTCGATATTTCTTTCAACAAAGCATTGGAAATTGCAGGTGCTAATGGGAAAATGGACATTCTCGATTTTTCCTTTGATTTTGAAAATCGTTACACATTTTGGAGTGGTATTATTGGTGGAACTTTTCTCGCCCTAGCCTATTTTGGAACCGATCAAAGTCAGGTGCAGCGCTATCTCTCTGGGCGATCAGTGAAACAAAGCCAAATGGGATTAATTATGAATGGCTTTCTAAAAGTCCCAATGCAATTTTTTATTCTTTTGATTGGCGTCATGGTGTTTGTGTTTTATCAGTTTAATGCTTCTCCTTTAAATTTTAATCCGTCGGCAGTAAAGGATGTCATGCAGTCTGAATATGCTATCGAATACAAAGCATTGGAAGCACAAAAAACTCAGCTTCAAGAAGAAATTAAGAGAGAGCAGTTAGCGTATTCGCGTACCGAAAATGAATCTCAAAAAGAAACATTTCTCACTACTATTGCAGAGCTAAACACTACTGAAAAAGAGCTTCGTCAAGCCTCTAAAGATTTAATTAAAAAAGCGAATCCAAACGCCGAAACCAATGATAAAGATTATGTCTTTATTCATTTCATCCTTACACAATTACCCCGAGGGCTCATAGGATTATTGTTAGCTGTTATTTTAAGTGCTGCCATGTCTTCCACCGCTAGTGAGTTGAATGCTTTAGGTTCCACAACAGCTATCGATTTATACAGAAGAAATGTAAGAGGCAAATCGCCAAGCCATTATCTAAGTGCGTCTCGATGGTTTACGCTACTTTGGGGTGTTATTGCAATTGGTATAGCGTGTACTGCAAACCTGTTTGATAATTTAATACAGTTAGTCAATATTATTGGGTCTATCTTCTACGGAAATATTCTTGGGGTATTCTTGTTAGCTTTCTTTATCAAATTTGTAAAATCCAATGCTACATTCTGGGCGGCAATTATTACCCAAGTTATTATTATTATTGTTTGGAGGATAGACTTAATGCCATATCTATGGTTAAATGTTGTGGGAGCAGGACTTGTTATTCTGTTGGCGATTATTTTAGAAATTGTCTTGAATGGTAATTCTCAACATAAAATTTCAACTGAATAATATTTGAAAATATCTTTTACTTAATGAAATCTATACTCCTCATATTATTTCTTTCTGCCTTAATGCTTTCCTGCAACGGGCAAATAAAAACTGAAGATTCCCAAAACAAAACTATCGCAAAAGACACAACTGTTGATAAATCGCAGCCATTAGCAACGCAAAATAATGGTCTCCCCTATCTTCAAACTTCAATAAAGGATCCCTTATTCTATATCGATGGACAGTTATGCCAACACCTTCGGAAAATTTATCAGGATACCAAGGGGAATCTTTGGTTTGGCACCAATGTGTACGGAATAATGCGATATGATGGAGAAAAATTGAAATATTTTGATAATCAAGAAGGGATGGCAGATGGACGAATTACTGCCATTCTTGAAGATAAAGAAGGGAATGTGTGGTTTGGAAGCGCAGAAGGCTTAATTAAATTCGACGGAACATCTTTTACAAGTTTTGGAGAAAAAGAGGGATTGCACAATGCTGAAATATGGAGTGTTTATTTAGACAATGATGGAATCTTTTGGATGGGTACCACCGATGGAGTGAGCCGTTTTGATGGGAAAGAATTTTCAAAATTTCCTATTCAGAGAGCGAAAGTAAAAAATGCTGAAACAGTGTATTCATTTGATAGAATTACCCATATTTTAAAAGATAAAGAAGGAGCCATGTGGTTTGGCACCGATGGATATGGTATCACAAAGTACGATGAAAACGGCTTTACTTTTTTTACAAAAGAAAACGGACTTTGCGATAATAACATTAGCGAAATGATGCTAGACAGCCATGGGAATATTTGGATTGGAACCTATTTTGGCGGTGTAAGTATGTACGATGGAAAAACCTTTACAAATTTTACTGAAGAGGGTACTATTAAAGGCATTGAAGTAGGTGCTTTTTTTGAAGATAAAAAGGGAACCATTTGGTTTGCTGCAGAAAATCACGGAGTGTATAAGTATGACGGTACTTCATTTACAAATCTCAACGCTGAGCAAGGTTTAAACACCAATGGGGTATTAAGTATTTACCAAGACAAAGAAGATCGATTTTGGTTTGGTGGCTGGGGAGGGCTTTTTCGATATAACGGCACATCCTTTACAAGTGTAACCAATAATGGGCCTTGGGAGAAATGACAATCTTTCTTTAAGTAAAAAGTTAAGTCTTGAAGACCTTTAAAATTTCCGTTACTTTGCTCCTATGAATGTCGCTATCGTCATCTTAAACTGGAATGGAAAAGCTTTGCTGGAGCAATTTTTGCCTTCAGTAGTAGCACATTCTCCTCAAGCTACGGTTTATGTAGCCGATAATGCTTCCACCGATGAAAGTGTACACTTTGTTGAAAGTGAGTTTCCTTCAGTAAAAATCATTCAAAATACAGTAAACGGTGGTTATGCCAAAGGCTACAATGATGCATTGAAGGATTTAAAAGAAGATATTTTCGTCTTACTTAATAATGATGTTGAGGTTTCAGAAAATTGGCTCACCCCTATTCTATCAGCTTTTCAGAACGATTCAAAACTAGTAGCTGCACAGCCCAAGATTCTTGATTACAAAAACAAAGAGTACTTTGAATATGCAGGTGCCGCTGGTGGATTTATAGACAAGCTAGGCTATCCCTACTGTCGTGGGCGTATATTCAATACAATTGAAAAAGACGAAGGGCAATACAACGACACCATTCCTATTTTTTGGGCAACAGGTGCTTGCCTATTTGTAAAAAGTAAAGCCTTTTGGAATGCTGGCGGTCTTGATGAAGACTTATTTGCCCATCAAGAAGAGATCGACCTTTGTTGGCGGTTACAAAGTGCGGGAGGTAGCATTAAGTATATTGGAACATCAGAAGTATATCATTTAGGCGGTGCAACATTAAGTGCTGCCAATCCGCAAAAGACATTTTATAATTTTAGGAATACACTTTTGATTCTTTTAAAGAATAGAAGAGGCACAAAAGTGTATTTTTTATTGTTTGTACGTCTACTTTTAGATGGCTTGGCTGGAATTCAGTTTTTAGTGAAGGGAAAATGGAGTCATATTTGGGCAATTTTAAGAGCGCATTATAGTTTTTACACTTTACTACCTAAGTATATTCAGAAAAGAAAAAAAGTAGCCAGTTATACTAAATACTGGCACTCGCGATCCATTGTTTGGCACTATTTTGTTCAAAAAATTCGTACTTTTAACGATATTTAATAATTTTTACTTAAATTATTGTTAAGGCATCATTTTTGATAATGCGAATTACTAATTTTGGTCAAACTAAATCTATAACTTATTATGAAAAAAATCTTTTTATTAATGCTTATGTCAGGACTTGTTTTCACTTCCTGCGTTTCAAAAAAGCAATATGCAGAACTTGAAGCTAAGCAAAAGAAAACACAAGATTTATTGAACACTGCCACCGTAAAATTAAATGCGTGTGAGGCAGACAAAGCGGCGGCCAATGCCACCATTGCTGCCCTAGAGAAACGTGTCGCAGATCTTAAACAAGATAAAGATGACTTAATCAAGAGTTCTAAAGATCTTACTATGCTAACCAAACAAGGTGCTACTAACCTTGAAAAATCTTTGGAAAGCTTAAAAGAAAAAGATCTTAAAATAAGTCGTCTTCAAGATGCACTAAATAAAAAAGATAGTGTGACATTGGCACTTGTAACGAGTTTAAAGAAAGAAGTTGGTCTTAACGATCAAGATATACAGATTAATGTAGAAAAAGGTGTCGTATTTATCTCATTAAGCGACAAAGTATTATTTAAAAGCGGAAGCTACGAATTGTCAACAAGAGCAAATGAAATCTTAGGAAAAGTTGCTACTGTAATTAATAGTAAGCCTGACTTTGAGGCTTTAGTAGAGGGGCATACAGATAATGTACCTTATAAGAGTGGAGTACTTTTAGACAACTGGGATTTAAGTGCAAAACGTGCTACTGCGGTAGTTAGAAAACTAAAAGAATTAGGAGCAAATCCAGCTCAGTTAATTGCTGCTGGACGTGGAGAGTATGTGCCTCTAGTGCCAAATACTACTGCTGAAAATAAATCGACAAACCGTAGAACTAAAATCTATGTGTTGCCAAAAATTGACCAATTTTATTCTATGATTGAAGAAGAATTGGAGACACTTTCAAACGAAGGAAACTAATATCCTTTAGCAGATAAATTTAAAACTCGGCCTAGTGCCGAGTTTTTTTATTCATAATAGAAAGTTTATATAAATTGTAGCGACCAAACGCATATCTTTTATGTGTATCTTTGATACACAAGTCATTAAAACAACTAAAAACCTAATTTTATGAAAAAAATACTCCTCATTGTAATGGTAACCGTAATTGGATTTACCAATGTAAACGCACAATTAACAGAAGCTGAAAAAGAAGCTGCCCTTGCAGAAATGACAAAAACACACGATCATCTTTTAAGTACCATTAAAGGACTAAATGAAGAACAACTTAACTTTAAAAGTAGCGAGGATGCTTGGTCTATTGCAGAATGTGTGGAACATATTGCGCTTTCTGAACAAAATATATTTGGTATGACAATGGGTGCTTTGGAAACTCCTGCAGATCCTTCAAAAAGAGGTGATGTAAAGATGACAGATGAACAGCTTATGGCTATCATTGTTGATAGAAGTAATAAGGTAAAAACTTCTGAAGCCTTTGAACCCAGTGGTAAATTTGGTTCTTTTGAAGAAACACTAAACGCCTTTCTCGATAAAAGAAAATCTAATATGGAGTTTGTTGCATCAACTGATGCTGATTTAAGAAATCATTACGCACAGTTACCCTTCGGAACCATCGATGCCTATCAAAGTCTTATCTTTATGTCTGGACATACAGAAAGACATATCCTTCAAATTAAAGAAATTATGGAAGATGATAATTTTCCTGAAATGTAAATAGTTATAAATAATTAAAAAAAACCTTCAGCAAAACTGGAGGTTTTTTTATATTAGGAAGACAAGTTATAATGCATTATAGCTTATAAAAAGTTTATAAATATCATCTAGATTTAAATCAGACCACGAAAAAAATTGTAATGCTGTATTTGGGTTTAATTGGCTTGCTTGAAGCATATCTAAAACAATAGTATTTAAACTATTAGTATTCCAATGGGAAGATTTGAACTCGCTTTCAGAGAAATCATAATCAAAAAATTGAGCTGCCCATTTTGAATGGTATTCAAGATTTTGATTTAGGTCACTTATAAACACCTCTTCTTTGTCTTGATTAACAACTAATTTCTTTGCTTTAAAAAAGTTCGGAATTCGTTTTTCAGTTCTATTATAAAACTCAATGTCTTTAGATTGAATTGTTTTTGTTCCAGATTCTCCAAAAATATCTGTAAGACCAAAATTTTCATTTTCAATAGCAATTTCAAGTTCAGCATTTTTATTGCCTGCAATAGCCAAGGTCCAACTAGAAGTAGTAACACATTCTGTAACCAGATATAATTCTCGAAAAGAATATAGTGTTTGGGTAAGTTTAATAATTAATTTTTGTTCAATATCATTCCAATTAGAAATTTTACAACTTTCTGGATTTTTTCCATCAAAAATATAACTCCCTGCATTTTTAAAATGCAAAACTTGCTTACCAAATTCAAACGCACCTTCAATAGGGTTATTCCCTGCGCCTCTTCCTGAGTAAGGCTTGCTAACTCCGTCATTAAATTTCCAACTAGCTGAATTTAATTTTTGACCATACTCAATAGTAGCATCTTCAGGTTCAATTATGGATTTTCGGAAAATATTTCCAAGCAAGATCATTTCGCCATTTTTAATTTGAAAAAAATCGCCTGGATATAATGATTGGCCCAAGGGTTTTGATGGAAGATACCCCCTAGTTTGCAAATAAAATCCTTTGTAAAATTTTTGATATAGATTATTCATAGTATTATGTTTAATAAGGCCAATTGACATGTAATGGTTTCTCCATCCATGGAAACTTGATGATTGAAAATGAAAAAGGAGCCTGGTTGATTAGAATGTCATATGACCGCTTTTCTACGTTTAACTCCCATCTATCACTTTCCTCTCTCAAAATACCATTCCTTACTAACCAATTACCCCTAAATCCCTCAACAGAGCTATCTCCTATTACTGGCCAATGCCCAATAGCCGCTTCTAATAAACCATTCATAAGCTCTTTTTCATCTTCAGTAATCTCTATGCCATTTGGTACTGGTTCTGTAATAGATAACCAACAAAGAATTTTATTGAGTATCAAATAATGTTCCTCGGTATTTGTCATTCCAGTAACTAAATATTGAATATAGTGGACTGCTTTTAATTGGTCTTTTTTACTATTAAACTGGTTATTGGTTGTGAGTTCTAACCGTTGAAAAAGCATTGGTAAATAACTATTAATTAAAACAACTCCAGCGTTATTGATATGTATTTGATCCTCCATAAAATTTAAGTCCTTTATTAGTTTTTTATAAGTACTGTTTGTAAATAGAGATTTCTTATCAATTAAAGCTTCTTGTATTTTATAGGATTGAGATATGTGTTTTGATCATTCATACAAAGAAAATCTTAATTCGTTCATCGAATCTCCTATTATCCACCAATTAATACATTTGTAGCACCCATGATAATAGAGCCTCCATGTGCTGTTTTATCACCCATTCGCGCTGCGGGCATTCCACCAATTAAAACAGTTGCTGACCCAGTAATGATACTATCTGGTGGGCCTACACAGACCATTTGATCTCCTATTCTAGCTGCAGGTATTTTCCCAATAAGTACGGTAGGCTCTCCTGGACCAACAATTGGGCCTCCAACATGAGGTACTGGAGGTAGACCTGGTGTTACTGCAGGGCATTCGTGAAAATCGGTTAATCTTGCTGCTGGTTTCATTATTTTAATTTTTAGTTAATCATGACCATTGCGCCCTTTATAGTAAGTTCACCACTAGCTTGAATACTTGCTTTGGCATCACCTTTGGCAGAGTATTCCATTTGAGCAGATTCTTTAATATTTAACCCATTAATATTTACATCTCCTCCGCTAGATTCAATGGTTATGCCTTGAGTTCCTTTTAAAATCAACTTTTCAGTTGCTTCAATGGAGATACCTTTTTTACTAATAAGTTGGATTCCATTTTCAGACAATACTACACTATTACTATTCTGATCTTCAATAGTAATTTGTTTGGTGGTATCGCTCAATGTCATAGTATTTTTTTCGGGTGTAGTAATAACTAGTTCTTTCTTTTCATCATCAAAAGATAGTTGCATTCCAGATTTGGTAACTATGGCTTTTATAGAATTATTTTCGTGAGGGTTTAAACCTTCGAAAGGTTTGTTTTTAGTATCACTATAAAGACTTCCTAAAATAATAGGAAAACGAGGGTCTTCATTTAAAAAACCAACAATGACCTCATCACCCACTTCGGGAAAGAAAAATGCACCGGCATTGCTAGAAGCATAAAAGGTACCCAATCTTGCCCAAAGTCCTTCACCATTTGAATCGAACAGGGGAATATCTACTAATATTCGAAATTGATTTTCTGGGTCTAGAAACATTTTTTTTACGGTAGCTGTAAACAATCCATGGACTCCTGGCAATAAACCCGCAGCGGGTGGAGCCATAACATCAGTGTTTTCAGTAAACCATTCAGCAGATAAACCAAAACCAATTTCAGTCATCCAATTTCCCTCGGTAAAGGTATGGGTTACTTCCGATACAAAATGATCCCCATTAAATCGATCTCCAAGGCCTTCTAATGTGATAAAGTTTCCAGGTAATACCATATTGTTTCCTTGGCAAGTAACTTCACCACAAAACTTTGAAAGCTCACTTTTAATCATCTGGGCTTTACTCCAATTGGTTAGCTCCTCTTGATTGAGAGCCGCTGGTGTTTTTAATTTATATTTGGGAAGTCCAACAACATCTGAAAGTTTTTTTGAAGAAATATTACCTGCACCTGCATAGTTATTGGTGCTTTCACCTGAAACTATGGTTTGTGTTTTATAATCCCATGAGCTAGCTTCTGCCCTTGCTATTTGATCAATAGCATTTAAATCGCCATTAAATCGATATATCGAATCCCCATAGGTAAGAGATAATACCGAAGTTGTATCCTCAATTGGATCCATAACCGAAACTTTTCCATTGATAGCTGTTACTATGAGTCCATTTGCTTCAGCTCGAGATAACATAAAGTCCCAATCGGTTGTATAGTACTGAACCATTTGGGGGTATTTAATTGGGGTTGATGTAACACTCTTCGTCATAGAGTAATTCCCAAGAATGGAAGAAATAATTTCACTATCGGTTTTTTCAGAAAAGGTTAAGTTCTTTCTACCAACAGTCATGAAAACAGCTTCATCTTTACAAATAACCTCAAGTGTCGAACCTATAGAATTATTAATTTGAATATTCTGACTAACAACAATCCCTTTAAATATTTCTTTATTTTTTGAATCATATCCTGCCTCAATAGAGATTTCATTTCCTGGAACAAATGTGCTAGAAGAACTTACAGGAAAATTGCTCTCTGAAGAACCCCCATCTAAAATAACAATACGGGCAGAAGAAATTTTATTTATTGCAGATTCTATTTCTATGGCATGTATAAGATACACATCTGGAATACTTTTTCCATCTACTTTAATATTAATTGTAACTAAATCTCTAGCGGTATTAGTTGCTACTGCCATTATACTGTATTTTTTTAATTAATAATTGGTAATTTTATATTTGGTACAAAGTAACTATAGGCAAATTCAATTGTTTCAATTAGTACTTCATTTTCTGGAGATTCAAGGCTGCTTATGGAATATTTAACAGGATAGGCATTGTGAAACACCCAACCCATAGTAGGATTCCCTTTTGCATTAAATAGGGTAATTATAATAGTAGAAGTAATTATGGCACTTGATACTTCTTCACCTATTGTGTCTTTTATCCATTGCATTACTTTGGAATCCTTATAAAGAATACCTCTTTTCAAAATTAAATTTGAAGATTTAGCTCTTGTAGGTGTTAGATGTGTAAATCTATTTTCTCCCCCCTCGGTAATTTCTTCAGTATCCATTTCCATAGAAATTCCTGAAACTTCCTGAAAAGGAGATCCCTCTCCCTGAAAAGAAAGCTCAAAATAAAATCCTGTATGGAAGTTAGTGTTAAGAGCCATTCGTAATAACCATTTGTTCGTGAGCAATTTCCAAAGTATCAACGGCTACTTCATTGCCATCCGATTTTAAATCGGTACTCGTAATTTTTGTAGGCCACGCATTATCTAACTGCCATTGCATCGTTATATCTCCATTTTCATCTAGTAGCTTAATTACTACTGTTCGCCTTTTAATCGTATTCATTGTAATTTGTTGGTGCCAATTCCAAAAGGTATTGTCATTTACAAAGACACCACGTTTCATTGTGACATTGCCATACTTTACCACACCAGGCATATTTTCAGTAGAAAACAACGAATCATTGCTTTTTCGATATTCAATAATTTGGTTTTCTATATCCATTCCGGATACTTCCTGAAAAGCAACTCTTTTCATTTCCGGTCCAAGGTCCACTTCAAATCGAAACTTGGGCATAGGCCAAGTTGAATTTTCTTTACTTCCATCGTCTGCCATAGTGATAAATTTAATTTTTAAATATAAATATACATTGGGGATGAAGCCTTTGTTATCCCATTTTCTTGATAGGGGTATAAATGTTCTGGACTAGGTTGAGGAAGTCCCCTTATAACATTTTTTTTGTTACCGTTGGTTATTGTTATCAAGTTAAATGTGTATTTAGGGAATTCACTCAAGGGAAGCAATCTAGGGTCAGAAGTTAATTTTAAAGCTACTTGTCCATTTGCTATTGTTACCTGTTCAGGACCTAAAAAAAGAAAACCTTCATTAGTTTCAATAGAGAGTGTATTGAAATTAATATCACTTGAGTTAATAATAAAATAATCCCAACGAGTAGCACGTGCATTAAATTGAATATTAAAACTAGGAATTTCCTGTATTGATTCAATAATATCTTCAAAGTAAATACGAACATTCCCAAAATGAGTGGTAAAAGGAATCTGGGTTGGTGCTAAAATTATCCCTTCAGGTGTTTCTAAATTAGAATTACTATCACTATCGTACAAATAAGTATTCTTCTCATTTACGGGAAGTTCGGTATATCCATAAAAACTAGGGTCATTACTATCTAAATTAAAATCAAAATAATTTATATCTGAAGTAGCTGTTATTTCATTCAATAAATCAAGAAAGGCCCCCTCGTAACTGCCAAATACTGTAAAAATTCCTTTCTTACTATGAAGCCTAAATCCATAGGTATTAAATAAAGTACTAGTAGTATCACTTGGTATAAGTTGCAATGAGTTTTCAGCAGTTCCGCTTTCAAAATAAGTATGAAACACCTCTATTTGAAATAAAGGCCGATAGGTCTGGTTAGCCATAACGAGATAAAATTAGTTATAATAGAATACCAATCAATATCCTAGTTTTTAAAGATACTGATTTTCAAATAGGAAGAAATACGTAGTAATACTTATTCTTAGGTAAGGCTAAATCTCCAAATCCCCTTTACCCTCACGCACTAAGATGGGTTCATCTCCTGTCAAATCAATTACCGTGGAAGCAATATTCCCTCCATAGCCACCATCAATAACAATATCGACAAGGTTACCCCATTTTTCAAAAATCAGTTCAGGATCGGTAGTGTATTCAATAACCTCGTCTTCATCTTTAATCGATGTAGAAACAATAGGATTTCCTAAAGCGCGAACAATAGCTCTCGCCACCGAATGGTCTGGCACTCTAATACCCACTTCCTTTTTCTTTTTAAAAGCAGATGGTAAATTATTATTACTGGGAAGAATAAAAGTATAAGGCCCGGGCAGGGCTCTTTTAAGAAGTTTAAAAGTACTGGTATCTATTTGCTTCACATAATCGCTTAAATTACTTAAGTCTTCACAAATAAAGGATAAGTTGGCTTTCTCAAGTTTTACACCTTTTATTTGAGCAATGCGCTCCAAAGCACTTTTATTAGTAATATCACAACCCAACGCATACACGGTATCGCTTGGATAAATAATAAGTCCCCCATCTTTTAGGGTTTTTACCACTTTCTGAATTTCCTTAGGATTAGGATTCTCTTCGTAGATTTTAATCAGTTGAGCCATAAGCAGTCTATTTCAAAGCCTTATAAAGATACGCTCTTTTCTGAAAATGTTTTAACTAAGATTAAATTATTCAATCACGCTTAATTTTGCAAACCGAAGCAATAGTTTTTTAAGTCCTCCGTTTTCAAAATTAATTTCGGCTTTCGTATCTGCTCCCACCCCTTCAATCTTTACGATTTTTCCTTTTCCGAAACGAACATGCTCTACAACAGATCCTACCGATAGATTAGCATCTTCAGCATTAAAATTTTTGTCAGCGCTACTGGTTACAGGTTTCAATCTTCGTAGTTTTTGCAGTTGCGCTTCAGTAGGTCCCTTAGGTGGTGTTCCAGCAGAAGGCTTTCGCAATCGCAACTTACTTTTATCGATATCGTCAAAGATATCGGCATTAATCAAAGGCTTGTATTTATGTTCTGTGATGGGTGTGAGGTATTCCAAATAACTTTCATCAATTTCTTCAATAAAACGGCTAGGCTCTGCATCAATTAATTTACCCCAACGATACCTGGTTTGCGCATAGGTTAAAAAGGCTTGCTTTTCGGCTCGGGTGATGGCTACATAAAACAATCTTCGTTCTTCTTCTAGCTCGGCACGCGTATTCATACTCATGGCACTGGGGAATAAATCTTCTTCCATGCCCACGATATACACATACGGGAATTCTAACCCCTTAGCCAAATGCACCGTCATCAAGGCCACTTTATTATCATCGCCTTTGTCATTATCCATATCCGTAGCTAAAGCCACATCTTCTAAAAATTCTGAAAGTGCTCCCGTAGCCTCGGCTAGCTCCTTTTGCTCCTCCACAAAATCGCGCATCCCGTTCAGTAACTCTTCTAAATTTTCAATTCGGGCAATCCCTTCAGGCGTTCCGTCTTTTTTTAATTCGGTAAGTAAGCCTGTCTTTTTGGTGACGTGTTCGGCAATTTCAAAGGCATTGTAATTCTGATTCAAAACTTGAAAACTCTGAATCATCGTAACAAAATTCTCCAACTTTGTTTTGGTACCACTATTAATTTTTAAATCAATTTTATCGATGTTTTGCATTACTTCAAACACCGAACGATTGTAATGATTGGCTGCTACAATCAATTTTTCAACCGTGGTATCCCCTATTCCACGCGCAGGATAATTGATGACACGTTTTAAGGCTTCTTCGTCTTTCGGATTCAGGATTAAACGCAAATAAGCAATAACGTCTTTTATTTCTTTCCGCTGGTAAAAGCTCAAGCCTCCATAAATGCGATACGGAATGTCTTTCTTCCGAAGTGCATCCTCCATGGCTCGAGATTGGGCATTGGTGCGATACAAAATTGCAAAATCATCATAGGATAACTGATGATTCATCATCGTTTCAAAAATAGAGCTCGCCACAAATCGCCCTTCGTCACCATCGGTCATCGTGCGGTTCACCTTAATCTTGTTGCCTTCGTCATTAGCAGTCCAAACCACTTTATCAAGTCGGTTTTTATTCTTCTCGATAATACTATTAGCAGCATTTACAATATTCTTTGTGGAGCGGTAATTTTGCTCCAAACGGTACACCCGAACATCGTCATAATCCTTCTGAAAGTTGAGAATATTATTGATATTGGCACCACGAAACGCATAAATACTTTGGGCATCATCCCCTACTACACAAATATTCTGAAAACGATCACTTAACGCCCTTACAATTAAATACTGACTGTGATTGGTGTCTTGGTACTCATCCACCAAAATATAACGAAACCGATTCTGATACTTAGCCAACACATCGGGAAAGCGGGTTAAAAGTTCGTTGGTTTTAAGCAACAAATCATCAAAATCCATAGCCCCTGCTTTAAAGCAGCGATCCACATAATTCTTATAAATATCTCCTAAACGTGGCATTTTTGCCATAGCATCAGCTTCAATCAATTCAGGATTAGCAAAATAGGCTTTCACTGTTATCAGGCTATTTTTATACGAAGAAATCCTAGAATACACCTGCTTGTACTTATAGATATCCTTATCAAGCTGCATTTCTTTAATAATGGCGCGTATCACACTTTGGCTATCCTGAGTATCATAAATGGTAAAGTTGGAAGGGTAGCCTAATTTATCCGCCTCAAACCGAAGGATTTTAGCAAATACACTGTGAAAGGTTCCCATCCAAAGATTTTTTGCTTCACTAGTACCCACAATTTGAGCAATACGTTTTTTCATTTCGCGTGCTGCCTTATTGGTAAAGGTAAGCGCCAAAATAGAAAAGGCATCCACTCCCTTCGACATTAAATAGGCTATACGATACGTGAGCACACGTGTCTTTCCAGAACCCGCACCGGCAATCACAATCATCGCCCCATCTTTCTGTAAAACGGGTGCTAACTGGGCGTCATTTAACTGTTCTAAATATTCCTGCAATGGTAATTTTTCAGAAGATTTTTTTAAAGTTTGAAAATTAAGGAAAACCTAAGTATTTAGTAAGAAGAAAAGTATTTTTTTATAAACATACATTCGTTTTATCCCTATACGTATAAATGGCTATAAATTATTAAATCACAAATTATTTTTTATAAATTTAAAAGAATTAAAACCATTCGTTATGAGTCAGCTAAAAAAAGAAGATATTAAGCAAGAAGTATTCGACCTTTACGACGATTATGCCCATAATAAAATGGATCGTCGCCAATTTGTAGAAAAGCTTTCAGTTTATGCTGTAGGAAGCATTACCGTGGGTGCATTGTTAAGTTTTATTACACCTAACTATAAAGATTCAATTCTTGTGCCTCAAGACCATCCGGCTTTAGATTCAACATACATCACCTATGATTCTCCCAAAGGAGGAGGCACCATTAAAGGACTGCTCTCTACACCCAACGAAATGGAAGGAAAACTTCCTGGCGTTATTGTGGTTCACGAAAATAGAGGGCTAAACCCTTACATAGAAGATGTAGGAAGACGCACCGCTTTCGACGGATTTATAAGTCTTGCTCCAGATGCCCTAACACCATTGGGTGGCTATCCAGGAAATGATGATGACGGTAGAGAATTACAAAGAAAAAGAGACCGTAACGAAATGTTAGAAGATTTTATCGCAGCTTTTTATTACCTAAAAGAACACCCCAATTGCAATGGTAAAATTGGTGTAGTAGGGTTTTGCTTCGGAGGTTGGATATCGAATATGATGGCGGTAAGGCTCCCAGATTTATCAGCAGCCGTTCCCTTCTACGGTGGGCAGCCCACAACAGAAGAAACTGCCCTAATAAAAGCACCCTTATTGCTACAATACGCCGAACTCGATACTCGGGTAAATGCAGGTTGGGAAGCCTATGAAGAAGCCTTAAAAGCAAACAATAAAGAATATACAGTGCATTTTTATCCCGCTGTTAACCACGGCTTCCATAACAACACCACCCCACGTTACGATGAGGCTGCAGCAACCCTAGCTTGGGAAAGAACCATCAACTTCTTTAAAGAGAAATTAGTGTAAAGCAAAACTTAGCTTTTTTAAAACATACGAAACTCATCAATAAGTCTTTACAAACTATTATAAAAGCCTAAGTTATTCTTCAGATTTTAAAGTCTTAATATCTACTATCAATTGTGCAATAGAAGCCCTGTTTAATCCGTTATAGATACCTCTAATGTGCTTCTCTTTATCAATAAGTAAAAAGTTTTCGGTATGTAAAAAATCATCTATATTCTTTTCCTCTCCTAAATCATTCTCAACAAAATAATAATCCCTACCTAACGTATAAATTTCGTTTTCATCCCCTGTTACCAAATGCCATTTAGTATCTATAACATTGTGGTTTTTAGCATACTCCTTTAAAACAGAAACCGAATCTGTATTAGGCATCACAGAATGTGACAACAGTAGTATATCTGTATCATTTTTAAATTCCTCTTGAAGCTTTGACATATTATCCGTCATCCTTGGGCAAATCCCAGGACAAGTCGTAAAGAAAAAGTCGGTAACATAAATCTTGTCCTCAAATGTTTGTTGTGTAACGGTATCCCCTTGCTGATTCACCAAAGTAAAATCTGGAATTTTGTGAAACGCTTGCTCCTCTTTAGACCCAGGAGTTAACCAATTTGGTGTAAAAGATTCCTCGTTATAATAAGGCAGATAGGCTGTTCTGCTCGTTTCAACAACTTTTATGTTTTCCTTTTTAATTTCGTTGTTGCATCCTACACAAAATAGGAGCAGCAAACTAGCTAAAAGGCTATATTTTTTTATCTCTAACAATGCTTTCATCTTCTAATTTATAACAGGAATTAGCTTTTCGCATCCCAAAGATGCGTCCATTCTTGGCTTCATAATTCACATATAGTTTTCCATTTTCCAACCACGCTTTTTGCAAACCATGTTCATTACCATCAACAAGTTGGCGTTCTTTTGCCAATTGCCCATTGGGGTACCATTCTCTTTCAAAACCTTGCTTTATACCATTTTCGTAATACGATTCTGAAGCTATTGCTCCATTTTCCCACCAAGTGGTGTAGACGCTATCTAGTCTATTTTCTTTATAATACGATTCAATACGAAGCACTCCATTTTCCGACCACTTCCTAGCAATACCTTCTCTTTTCCCATTATTATAACCTAGCCTTTCTCCTAGCGTATCATTTGGGTGATACTTTAAAGAATAACCGGAAAAAGGCTTGTTATTATAACACCATCTCCCTTCAAGTTGATTAAGCACCAATGCTTCTTTCAACACCTCAACAGCATCAATTTTTATAGAAATTTCTTTAGTAAAAGCAATATTATCCGCGTTTTCATTCCATAAAGAGTCATTACATCCTGTGCATAGTAACAATGTAATAAATAGTACTAAATGGAACTTCATTGTGTATATGTTAATATCCTTGATACGGACCTGCAAACGCTATATAAGATCCTGTATTTGAATATAATTCATTTATGATATGGTAGTGATACTCTTCTTCCCCGTCGGTATATTGCGTGGTAGTTGTATGTCCTCCCGAAGCATCTAAATCGGTTGGATACGTACCTGTAGCATTACATTTTCTTCCGTAAAGAAATACGCCATCCAACAATATTCCAACTAATGTATCATCATCATCTGTAAAGGCTTTTGGCTCTAAGTGATAGTGATATACGCCTGGACCAATGTGAGCACCTGTCCAGTCAAGACTAGCTGCAGCCTGATCTAACGGACCATTTCCTTCAGAATCATTAAAAATAGATGCTCCACTTACCGCAATACCAATAGTGTTTAATTGCGTTGCAACCGTACTTCCTGTTAAATCGGGTGTCGCATCTACTGTTATTGATGTCGCATTGTTATTACTCGACATAATAGAAGGCGTTAAATCCACATCAGGCTCATCTCTATAGAGGTCATGGCCTACTCCCCAATAAACAGTCTCATGGTTTGGCAAGCCCGTAGTCTCAATGACTACATTAGATCCATCTAAGAAAATGGTTACCGCATCTGTATTAAATGCCGAGAAAGCGGCGTGTAACTCTGTCACTACTTCTTCCTCCTCTTCTTCAGAAATAGTTCCCGCCGAATCATCATTAGAACAAGCTAATAAAGCCAAGAAGGAAATTGTAGCTAGGATTGAAATTTTAACTGTATTTTTCATTTTTTTCTGCTTTTAAATTAATACTAACGTTTAAAGGTTCTTTTTTGAAATTAGTTCCCAATGTAAAGCCTGAACCAGCAGGAACTAAATGGAAATTGCTTTTTAAAGCTGCTATTGATTTCATAATCTATTTATTTTTTTATAAATGTTTAAAGTGACTCAGTAAGTTATCTCTAATGATTCTTCAAAAGGGGACTTTTTTGTTGCTTATAGATTTTTTGAATCAAAAAACCCAAACCTAAAAACCCTAACAAAACAAGCATACTATATACTGAAAAGAAGGAAGCTTTGTTCTCGGTTTTTTCAACAAATTCATTTCCATTAACCAATAGGGATACTTTATGATTATTAGAATCTCTTAAAACAAACTGATTCTTTTTAAAGTTTTCTTTTAGCAAGACTAACACGCTTTGGCTTTTGTGAATATCCTTAAAAGCAGTATTAGTTACTTCTACAGAATGCATTTCTATAGGAACTCCTAAAACTTCAAAAACTACTTGCGTTTCGTGCCCCAACTTTACCACACCATGGCCCAGAGTCACATTCTCAGCACCATTAAAATGTAGCTGAATATTATTTTTAATGTGTTCCAAAACCAATTGCAGAAACTCTTCTGATGTTTTATAAGGTGTTTCAGAAAAATGTAATTGTATTTCTTGCTGAAATGCTGTTAATGAAGCACTAACCTGTAACACCCAAACATTATTTTCTTTTTCAACCAACATTGTGGTAGAAACATCGGGGTTGTGGGCAGAACTTACCATTGAAAACAACCCTACCATAATTACTAATACATACTTTTTCATCTTCCTTTTTTTTATTCGACGTAAGCGCCTTTTAAACCATTTATAAAATTGTTATTCCCTGCTGTATCTACATGGTAATGGTATCCTCTAGTGTCATCACTGTGACCCCGAAGTGAATCTAAATTTGTAGGAGAATCTCCATTCTCATCTAATAACTCATAGATAGCATGTCCGTCCAGTGCATACCCTATTAATGCCGCATGTCCATCATCTTGCACTATTTTAGTACTAAAGCCTGTAGCAGCATGATAATGATACCCTTGATGTACATTAATATGTCCTCCAGCATCATCAAAAGGAGCTAGTGTATAAGCACCAAGTATATTATCTACCGGTGCAGGCGCAGAAAACTCAACCCCGTTAAGTGCAATTCCACGAGTTGAAGGAACATCACTTGGAGGACCTCCTCCAGTGGAAAAGAATACAGAAGTATTCTGTAACACAGGCGTAATAGGTATCAAAAAAGTTTGTGTAAGGTTGGTTATGTATGCGGGGAGACACTCTACACAAAAGTTCTCGTATTCCTCTCCTACATTTGGATTGGCAGCATTAATACAATCTTCTTCTGTTTCTGTGACATAAATATCTCCGTTAGCATCAAACATTAACCAATTAGAATCGTTGTAAAAAGTGGCCATATTTTCAATAAAGGCACCATCTACATCAAACACTTCACCATCTTCTAGCCATATTCCTCCCGCTTCGACAGAGTCTGAAATATTTTCAGGACACCAAGGCCCCATATCGTGGTCTGAAGGCATACTATTGGTTACAATCTGGTAACATTCTGTTTCGGTACCATCAGATAGCGTACAGGGCACAGTAGTAATGGTAACGGTTCCGTTAGCAGTAGTAAAGTAGGATGCATCAACATTTACTACTACAGTGTCTCCGTTAGCTGTATCGTCTGTAGTGGTTGTTTCATCATTATTTGAACAGGATGTACAACTCAATAGGCACATTGAAATAATGGCTACTCCTAATAGCTTGAATATAATGAGGTTCGTTTTCATAATTTTAAAATTTTTAAGTTTGTAATATGGTTTGCTTATAATTGTTTTGGACAACCCTTACAATCATTTGAGAATTAAATCGACTTTCCTTGTAATTCTTTTTGTAATTTAATTGCGAGAGTTTGCGTTTTCTTTTTAAGAGCTTCACCTATACTAAGTTGAATTTGAATTTGTAGTATATTATCAATTACACTGTTTTGGTATACTTTGCTATTTAATAAAGCTTCATAATTAGATTCTTGCCCATAAGTTCTTATATTATTATAAAGGGTATTTTCTTGAGAAAGCATATCGATTAATGAAATGTATTTTTCTAAAACTGGTTTTAATCTATTGTCAGCAATATTTTTAATCTTTGTTTCTTGCTCCTTGAATTTGTTAATTTCTAAAGGATATTGTGCTATTAACTCTTTTAAAGATTCGTTTTCTAGGAATTGAAATTTATCTGTATTATTGATTGAACTCAATGCTTCATTCCTCAAGCTTGTACTTCTAAACTTTATTTCTATAATTAAATCTTTGTCTTCCTTATTTAATTTTTTTGGATCTATGCCAACAAAGTTCAGTGAACTTTGTAAGGATGTTTTATGGTTTTGATATCTAACTATTGCACTATCTAATTCAATTAGATTTGTGTTTAATTCTTCAAACAAACTCACATAAATTTTTTCTTGTATTATATTGTTCTTTCTTATTTCGTTTAAATTGTTGATTTTCCAGGCAATCAAAATCCCAATCACAATCAATAGAATTTCTCCAAGTGCATAGATTAGGTAACTTTTTATTTTACCTGAAGTTAGGAACTTTAGTCTTAGATTTCTAAACACTTTCATCTTTGAATCTTTGGATATTTACTTGAATTTAAAGTTTTTAAAAAAGCTTCATAATCGCTTATGAAGCTTTTAGCTAAACAAACAAACCAAACAACGTAATTAGTTTCTACCTTGCGGCTTTCCTTTTTTGGGTTTTGGAGCATTTTCAAACTCTTCTTTTGTAATGTACCCATCCTCATTAGTGTCTATATCTCCAAAAATTTCTTTTAGAGGTCCTTTCACCTCGGCAGCCGAAAGCTTACCGTCTTTGCCAGAATCCATTTCTTCTAATAATTCACTAAAAGTAGGCGGCGTTTTGGGCTTTCTATCATTTGACTGTGCACTTGAAACTGCTACGAAACCAAAGCTAAATACCATAGCTATTAATCCCATTTTTAAATTCATTGTTTTCATAATTCTTATTTTTAAATTCACTCTTATGACTTCAAAGGTGCACAATAGTTCAATGCAAAAAAGCAATTTTAAGTGAAGGCTCATCGCTTTTAAGCGAATGGTAACTTTTAATCAATAGAGCCTTTTTATGTACTCAATAAATCGTTGGTTTTACAGACAAAAAGAAAAGCTCCACAGCGAACTGTGAAGCTTTTGCAAAACTAAGTTTTCATTTATAGTTACAAAATAAGCTGCTTTTGCAAATGTGCCATAAATGCTTTTAGGTAATTTGTACATTCAGCGAAACACCCTACCTTTTCAGTGAATGGGTTTTTATCTTCTACAAACCCTCATTCTTAACCCCTTAAAACTGCCATTTTCTGAATATCATTACTTTTATTTTACTTTAATTTGCCGTATGAAACGATTTAGTAGGTATATTTTTCAGGTGCTCCTTTGGATAGGAATTTGGTGTATGTTATGGATTTCCGTTGGTGGAGAGATGCCATTTTTAAAAGCCAATGTGCCTGCATTTGCATTTCAAATACTTTTACTTTTTATACTCATTTACTATGCAGTTCCCCAACTTTTATTCAAGAAAAAATACTTGCTTTTCTTCTTTTCGTCAATCCCTGCAATACTATTATGTGCGTATATCGCTTCAGAATTAGGACCGGGACCACCCGTGGATAGACCTCCAATGCCCGATTTTGAGCGGGAACCTAGAAATTTGCCATCCCGATTTTTTATTCAATTATTAATGCTCTCCATTTCTTCAGTTTTTGCAGTGCTTTTAGAGACTTTTAATTATGCAAAACAAAAAGAAAAAAGCATTGCCATAGCTAAAGCAGAACTTATTGAAAGCGAATTGAAATTCCTTAAAATGCAGATAAACCCACATTTACTATTCAATGCATTAAATAACATCTACGCCCTTTCCGTAACCAATTCAAGCAAAACCCAAGAAAGCATTAGTACACTTTCTGAAATGCTTCGTTATGTTATCTACGATTGTGAACAGCCTAAAGTCCCTTTACGGAAAGAACTAGACTACATCACACATTATATTGAACTATTTAAACTAAAAAGCAGCAACCCTTTCGATATTTCCTTTATCGAAAACATTGAAGATGACCTTGTTTTAGTAGCACCTATGCTTTTTGTACCTTACATAGAAAATGCTTTTAAGCATAGCGGTATAGAAAAAGGAAATGGTAACTTTATACGCATCTTCCTAGTGCAAAAAGGAAATACTATTGCGTTTTCAGTAGAAAATAGCATCCCATCAACAGCAATATCAACCGATGCACAAGGAGGTATTGGACTACCCAATGTGCAAAAACGATTAGAAATACTTTATCCAGAAAAACACAAACTTAAAATAACAAGGTCCAATAGCTTTAAAGTTGATTTAAAACTAGAATTAGAATGAATTCAATACGTTGCATCATCATAGACGACGAAGAGTTGGCGAGAAACCTGCTAAAAGCCTACGTAGATAAAATCGAGTATCTACAATGGAAAGGCGCTTTCGAAAATCCCTTGGACGCCCTTTCCTACCTTAAAGACAATACAGTAGACCTCATATTTCTAGACATACAAATGCCCGAGTTAAAAGGAACCGAGTTTGCCGAAATGATTTCAAAATCAGGAATACAAATCATCTTTACAACTGCCTATTCTGAATACGCCATACAAGGCTTCGAGCTAAGTGCTCTAGACTACCTCTTAAAACCCATTACATTTAAACGGTTTTTAAGCGCTGTAGAAAAATTCCCGAAATCCGAAACACAACAGGAAGATACTCTTGTCATTAAATCAGGCTACGACCTACATAAGGTTTTCATCAATGAGATTCTATTCATAAAAAGCGAAAGCGAATACGTAACCTACCATCTAGAAAATGGTAAAAAAATAATGGCATACCAGTCCCTTAGTAAGTTAGAAACAAGCTTACCTCCCACATTTTTACGTGTACATCGTTCCTATATAGTGAACAAAGAAAAAGTAAAAGGATTAAAAGGAAGAGACCTACTCCTTTCTGAACATAGCATATCGGTTAGTGATAGTTACTACGACTCGGTAAAAAAGGAATTATTTTAGTCTACATCGTAATCAATTAGACTTCATGGTTTCGCTCAGAGCAAAGCCCAGTCAAAGCCCAGTCAAAGCCATGTCTCAAATCCCCAAAACAAGCAACCCCTTTCAATAGCATTAATGAACGTCCTCAGAAAAAATTCCGTAAAATTCAAGGAGCTTAAGCGTAAACGCGTTCTGTTTGTTCAAAGCCTACAAAGTAGTCAAGGTCAGAACGTGTAGCGTAGTGACGTAGAGTTTAGGGGTCTTTTCTGCAGGCTAGACTTTTTTGCTTAATGAGAGGCAGGTTAGGTTCGTTTTTCTGTCAAGACAAAAATGAACACATAAAACCATAAAGAGTTGCAATCCTTCCTCCTCTTTTTCAAAAAATAAATATCTCTAGCATAAATTACCAAATAATGAAAAATACCCTACTATACCTCTTTGTATTTCTATGCATCACCAACATTGCAATGCTAACCGTTATCTTATTAATAGACGGAAACGCCTACTCAAGAATGGAAGCCTACCATAAACAATTGGAAATAGTAAATAAATAGTAAGATGCCGTCTTTTTGGTTCTTTTCTTGTCCTGAGCTGTCACACTGAGCTTGCCTACCGTGGTCATTTAGCTAGCCTGCACTGAGCTGTCACACTGAGCCTGTCGAAGTGCTGCCTGCACTGAGCTTGCCTGCACTGAGCTTGCCGAAGTATCGAAGTGTAGAAATGCAGGCAGGGTCGAGAACCTTGTCAGTTCGAGTGATTCCAACCAAAGTGTCGGAATTGTATCGAGAACCTTGTCAGTTCGAGTGATTCCGACCAAAGTGTCGGAATTGTATCGAGAACAAAACACTTTTTTAATACCTTTACAACACACCCCACAAAAAACTGTTGATAACATAGCTATGTTACCGTATTTCAACAATAAAAAAATTTATATAACGAGTTAGGGAAAATTAATAAGTTATCAATAATCTAAAGTAAAAGAAGACCAAAAAATAAAGGTTGGCTATTACTAGCTAGCATATGGCTTACAATTATATCGTATATATCGGTTCTATTATCTCTTTTTTGTTGGGATATTGTAACAAGTTTTATACTATCTCGTCGATAAATAAAGCAACTAATTATGACAAAACCAATAGAAAGTAAAAATCAAACTTGGTTAACAATTTTTTTGTTTCTTACTCTTGTAATTATTCTTACTTCACCATTTCATTATGCCATAGTAAATTTATATCCTTCACGAATCTATGTTGGTGCGATCATGTGGTGTCCTGCCATAGCTGCAATTATTACCCTAAAATTAAAAGGACGTAAAATTTCATCTCTTAATTGGAAATGGGGAAATTGGAAATATATACGATTCTCTTATTTTATTCCTGCCTTATATGGTGTAATCACCTATCTATTAATCTGGATTTTTGGATTTGGAAGCTTGGCTAGTGAAGAACAAATTACTGAATGGGGAAAGGAATTAGGTTTGTTTGGCATAGGAACTTTAAATCCAACATCGATAACAATCGTCGCTATTATATTATTAGGCACAGTTGAAGTGATAAGGGCCTCTGCAACAACATTAGGAGAAGAAATAGGGTGGCGAGGATTTTTTATCTATGAATTAAGAAAAGTGCTGTCTTTTACGGGGGTATCTATTTTTAGTGGAATTATATGGGCTGCTTGGCATTGGCCACTTCTTGTTTACTATAGTAATAATGTGTTATTAGAATTTACAACATTCTTTATTGTAATTATTTCTATGTCATTTATTATGACGTATTATACTTTTAAATCCAATAGCCTATGGCCAGCCGTAATTTTTCATGCAGTTAGCAATGTGTATATTCAAAAAATTATGCCTCCCCTAACAATGAAAATTGAAGGAAGTGAACATTGGCTTGGCGAAAACGGGATTATGTTTGCCATAGTAACATTTGTTTTTGGGCTATACTTTTGGAGAAAAGGAATAAAAGAAAAATGATAAAAAACAAGAAAGCCAAATGGACAGTACGCATTCTGCTACTTGTAGGGACCTTAATTTCACTATATTTTGTACCATGGCGATTGGTAAAAGCGTGGATAGTACCACTACCAGACACGATTCAGGAACAGTTGGATGATGCCATAGACCAAGGATTTGAAGGAATGATAGTTTATATAGACCAAACTGGTAAACCACCTCAGTTTTATGCTTCAGGCTGGCACAATCGAGAATCCAAAATACCCGCCAAACCTAATGCACTGTTTAAAATTGCCAGTATCAGCAAGCTATACGATGCTGTCGCTGTGACCAAACTGGTAAACGAGGGTCGGCTTTCCCTAGATAAAACCATTGCAGAATATTTACCAGAGCTTGTGGGAAGAATTGAAAACGCAGAGAAAATTACTTTGAGGTTGATGATCCAGCATAGAAGTGGAATCCCCAACTTCACAGACGCTCCAAACTTTTGGGCAAATCCAACAGCATCCTACGAAGAAAGTCTTGCATTAATTCTGGGCAAACCTGCCAACTTCAAACCGGGTGAGGACTATGAATATTGTAACACAAATTACCTTCTCATTAACAAGATAATGGATGATGTTTTGGGGTATCCTAATTTTCAATTTATACGTGAGGAAATTTTAAACCCTTTAAATCTAAATAATACCTATGGGTCATTAAGTGAGGTCAATATGGATGACGTTATGAGCGGCTATCATGTAGGACACCCCTTCGATCTAAAGCCTGATGAACATGGCATGGTAGCTACAGCGCAAGACGTTGGTACTTTCCTGCGGGCATTAAATGATGGATCATTGTTTAAACAGGGTGAACAGGAAATATATGCTTCTATTTATAAATATGAACACGCAGGTTGGGTACCAGGATATCAAAGTTTTGCAAAATACCACAAAGACCTTGATGCCGTTGTTATTGAATTCTACAGCACAACCGATCCTAAACTGTACAACTGGAACTTGTCAGAAATCATAAATAATAGAATTGTCAAAATATTAAAAAAATCAAAAGTAAAATGAAAGTATTAGTAGTCGGTGCAAGTGGAGCAACGGGAAGGCAATTAGTAAATCAGCTTCTTATTCAAGGAAATGAGGTGAAAGTAATTGTTCGTTCCACACAAAATATATCAGAATCCTGGAAAGACAATAACAAGGTACAAATAATAACAGCAAGCATCTTAGAATTAAGTGACGAAGAAATGAGTAACCATGTTTCAGGGTGCGATTCGGTAGCATCCTGCCTTGGACACAATTTAACTTGGAAAGGGGTGTATGGTCACCCAAGAAAACTTGTAACAGATGCTACTCGACGTCTTTGCGAAGCAATAAAAAGTAATAAGCCAAATCGTCCAATTAAATATGTGTTAATGAACACTTCTGGAAACAGCAATCGCGATTTAAACGAACCTATTTCATTTGCTCAAAAATGTGTTATTGGTCTTCTTAGGTTGTTGTTACCGCCCCATGTAGATAATGAAAAAGCAGCAGATTATCTAAGGACTGCAATAGGTCAAAATGATAAGTATATTGAGTGGGTGGCTGTTAGACCAGATGGCCTAATTAACGAAAACGAAGTTACTGAATACGAGATTCATCCATCCCCAATTAGAAGTGCCATTTTTAATGCTGGAAAAGTAAGTAGAATAAACGTAGGTCATTTTATGTCAGAATTAATTAACAATGATAAACTTTGGAATAATTGGAAGGGGCAAATGCCTGTTATTTATAAAAAGTCTTCATTAGTTTAATTATAATAAGTATCAAAAAAACTACCTACAACACCCTATATAATTAATTGCTAATCAAGTCCACTTAAAAAACAAAACCCCTCTCCACTCTCTTGGTTCTAGATTCTTGTCTCTTGATTCTTGCCTCTTGTCTCTACCCCATTCACGATTCACTTGCAAGCATAAACAAACTAAACCCCGCCCTAAGTATTACAAATAAGTAAGTCATAACATAGTATCAACCCCAAAGGACTTTCAGGAATAGATCAGCCACAAGCGGAAGTGAACTCCACCTACTATTCAAAGAGCATCCCTTTTATGCAGAATAGTCGCAGAAAAGCTCCAGTTTGTCATCCTGAGTTTGTCGAAGGGCAGTCCGAAGGACTTTCAGGAATAGAGCAGCCACAAGCGGAAGTGCGTTTTTCGAAGAAAAAGGAGAGCATACAGCGCAGTGGTAAGCGGTGCTGCAAAGCAGCAATTCCCTCAAGTCCTTCTTGACCTTTTTGGTTCGTTTTTGTGTCAAGACAAAAATGAACACATAAAACCATAAAGAGTAGCAATCCTTCCCCCTCTTTTTCAAAAAATAAATATCTTTAGCATAAATTACCAAACAATGAAAAATACCCTACTATACCTCTTTGTATTCCTATGCATCACCATCAGCCATGCACAAATGGACAAAGACCTCCTCAAAGACATCGAAAGCATAGAACCCAAAGTAATCGACTGGCGCCACTACTTTCACCAAAACCCAGAACTATCCAATCGTGAATTCAATACCGCCAAAAAGATTGAAGCACACTTAAAATCATTAGGTTTAGAAGTACAAACAGGTATAGCCATTACAGGAGTAGTAGGAATTTTAAAAGGCGATCTCCCCGGGAAAGTAGTTGCGCTGCGGGCCGATATTGACGCACTCCCCGTAACCGAAAGAAACGACCTTCCCTTCAAAAGCACGGTAAAAACTACCTTCCTCGATACTGAAACAGGTGTCATGCACGCCTGCGGACACGATACTCACACCGCCATATTGATGGGCGTTGCCGAAGTACTTTCAAAACATAAAGACAAAATTAAAGGAACCATCAAATTCATCTTTCAACCCGCCGAAGAAGGCCCACCACCCGGTGAAGAAGGCGGTGCCAAATTGATGATTAAAGAAGGGGTTTTAAAAAACCCTAATGTAGATGCAATTTTTGGGCTACATATTAACTCAGGAACTCCCGTAAACACCATTAAGTACAAAAGTGGTGGCACTATGGCAGCGGTAGAGCGTTTTGTGGTTACCGTAAAAGGAAAACAAACCCACGGCTCTGCACCTTGGACGGGTGTAGATCCTATTCTTATTTCAGCAAAAATTATAGATGGTTTTCAAACTATCATAAGCCGCGAGTCCCCTTTAGTAGATGAAGCAGCTGTAATTACCGTCGGAAAAATTACTGCAGGAGTACGCTTTAATATCATACCTGAATCAGCCGAAATGATTGGAACGGTCCGCACCCTCGACCCAGATATGCGCGAAATGATTATGCGACGTATGACCGAAATGGCTCGTGATATTGCGAAAGCCTACGGCGGCGAAGCAACCATAGAGTGGCAAAATAATACGGTTGTAACCTACAACGACCCAGACCTTACAGCAAAAATGCTTCCTACGCTTGAAAATATTGCTGGAAAAGACAATGTCACTACCATGAAAGCCACAACAGGAGGAGAAGATTTCTCCTATTTTCAGGAACTAGTGCCAGGATTTTATTTCTTCCTCGGCGGAATGACCCCAGGAAATACAGAAGCATATCCTCACCATACCCCAGACTTTCAAGTAGACGATGCTGGAATGCTATTGGGTGTGAAAGTGATGAGTCAATTAGCGTTAGATTATCTTAATGCAAATTAGCAATGGTAATAGAATTTATTAAAACCATCCCTTGGTGGGGATGGGTGCTTATTGTTTTAGGACTAGTAGCCCTAAGAGATATCTTTTTTCAAAGGAGACATACGATAAGTCACAACTTCCCAATTATAGGACATCTTAGATATGCATTAGAACATATTGGTCCAGAATTACGCCAGTATCTGGTTGCAAACAACCGCGAAGAGCTCCCTTTTAATAGAATTGAAAGAGGATGGATTTATGCTTCAGCTAAAAAAGAAAACAACTACGAAGGTTTCGGAACTGATAGAGACATTTATGCTCATCAGCATATCTTTATCAATAATGCCATGATGTCCTTTCAATTAAAGGAAAATCACCCCAACACCCTAGATAAAACCTTCCTACCCTGTGCCAAAGTGATGGGACTGCATAACAAACGTCGTAAACCCTATCGTCCAGCATCTATTATTAATGTTTCGGCTATGAGCTTTGGCTCACTATCTGCAAAAGCGGTTGAATCTTTAAATAAAGGGGTGAAACTAGCAGGGGCTTACCACAATACAGGAGAAGGCGGCCTTTCCCCCTACCATAGTCACGGTGGAGATGTGGTGTTTCATTTTGGAACAGGATATTTTGGCGTTCGTTCAGCAGATGGAGGTTTTTCTATGGAGAAAATGGTGAAGCTGGTAGAAGACAATCCGTTTATCCGTGCCATCGAAATTAAACTCTCGCAGGGAGCCAAACCTGGAAAAGGGGGCGTTTTGCCAGGCGCTAAGATTACCCGCGAAATAGCAACTATTAGAGGCGTTGAAGTAGGCAAAGATGTACTCTCCCCTCCCAACCATAAAGCGTTTTCTAATGTGCCAGAATTGTTACAATTTATTGAAGACATTGCAGAAGCTACCGGACTACCCGTTGGCATTAAAGCTGCCATCGGGAAAATGGACGAGTGGGAACAACTAGCCGATGTAATGCTCCAAACTGGAAAAGGTCCCGATTTTATTACCGTAGATGGCGGTGAAGGGGGAACAGGAGCTGCGCCTCCTAGCTTTGCAGATCACGTTTCATTACCTTGGGTATATGGTTTTAGCGAACTCTATAAAGTATTCAAAAGCCGAAAACTAACCGATAGAATAGTCTTTATAGGAAGTGGAAAGCTAGGTTTCCCAGCCAAAGGCGCAATGGCATTTGCTATGGGTGCAGATTGTATTAATGTGGCTCGTGAGGCTATGATGAGTATTGGCTGCATACAAGCACAGATTTGCCACACCAATCGGTGTCCTAGCGGGGTGGCAACGCAAAGTAAATGGCTACAAAGTGGTATTAATATTCCGTTGAAAAGTGAACGATTAGCGCAATACTTTAAGACCTTCAGAAAAGAACTCATCGAAATCACCCACGCCTGCGGGTATGAACATCCCTGCCAATTTAAAATGAAAGACATCGATATTAATGTAGACGACCACAACCTTTCAAAAGAATTAGATAGAACGTATATGTATGAAAAAGATGCTGTTCCTTTTGAAGGCATGCAAACCTTAAAGGATTGTCAATATCTAGGAGGAAGTTATTGAAATAAGTCTAAAAATACTTTTCTGTTCGTTTTAGAGATAGGAACACGATAGTCTCCATCCAAGACAATATACCCTTCATTTTCAAAGCTTCGCACCTTCTCAATATTTATAATATGCGATTTATGACATTTGAAGAATATCTTACTCAAAGATTTTTCAAACTTTCCTAAACTGTAGGAGCTAACTAATTGCGCTTTATTGGTTAAATGAAACTTAGTATATCCCTCATATCCTTCAATATGTAAAACTTCATCCTGCGGAATAAAAGATAATCCTTTACTTGTGGGTACAATAATCTTATTGGTATTCGCAATAGTTTCAGTTAGAATTTCGATGAGTTTAGAATTACTTTTACTTTGGTGCTTTAATTCAATTGCTTCTATTGCTTTATATATTGCGGCACTTAACTCTTCATTATCCACAGGCTTTAATACATAATCAATTGCCGATTGCTTTAACGCTTTTAATGCATATTCACTATAGGCAGTAACAAAAATAACCTGAAAATGCACTTCTTTTAATTTTGAAAGTAGCTCAAAACCATTCATTCTAGGCATTTCAACATCAAGGAAGACGATGTCTGGGTTGCTAGATTCAATAAGTTTAATAGCCTCATCGGGGTTCTGGGTAGTGTGCAAAATGTCAATCTGCGGAAATAGCTTCTCCACTTTTTGTTCCAGCCCTTTTAAGGCTGAAATCTCGTCATCAACAAGTATGGCAGTGATTGGTTTCATTTTAAGTTTTTAATTGTAAAAGTTGCCTTATTTCCTTTGTCTGCTACTTCCGAAAAAGCAACAACAGTACGATACGAAATATCCCAATGTTGCGATTGGTTGAGTATTGAAATCCTGTCTTTTAAAATAACAGAAGAGCTTATTTTTCCGTTTCGCTGCTTTTTAGTATTCTCGAACCCTACCCCATCATCTAGTATTTCTACTTCAAATTCTTTTGGGTTGATATAGCTAAAATGCAGGCGAATAGTACCGTTTTCTTCTTTATTAAAAATTCCGTGATTTACTGCGTTTTCTACTACAGGTTGTAAGAGCATCGTGGGTATTTTACTATGAATAACATCTAGTTTTGGATCTACTTCTATTGTAAAATTAAGCTTGTCTTTAAACCGGAGTTTTTCAATTTCCAAGTAGTTATGAAGCAACCTAATTTCATCTTCCAGTGTAATCTCCTCTTGTTTTGAAATTTCAAAAAATTGCCTGATTAATTTTGAGAATTTGACCAAGTATTTTTCAGAATTTTCAAAGTCATTCTCATTTATATAATACTGAATGGCCGTAAGTGAATTAAAAACAAAATGTGGATTCATTTGCGATCTAAGCGCATAGAGTTCATATTCTGCAAGCTTTTTTTGAGCATTTAATTTAGCCGTTTTCTTTTGCAATTCTATCTTTCGTATAGTCTGAAGCACAAAAAGTATTACCCCAAATAATAAAAGACTAAAAAGTATCTTGGCGGTTACTGTTTGCCACCACAAGGGCAGCACAGTAAAGGAAATTGCTTTTTGATGTTCCCTAGAGGCTATTTGCAATCGATACTCATTGGGAGGTAAATCGCTAAAATTTAAAGTGCTCGATGTGGTTTTTTGCCACTGATTTTGAATAGGCTCTAGTTTATATTGATAAGGTATTGGTGTTTTCTTTTCAGAATAATTAATGGCACTTACACGAACTCTAAGGGTATTATTTGACGTGTAATATATTTCATTGTTAGTTTGGCTTAGCGACTCACCATTATACTCTAAAGCATCAAAATAAATATCTAAAAATTGCGAGGGAGCTGTACTATTTATTGGAAAAACAACCAGCCCATTATCAGTTCCCATAAAAATCTGATTCTCGTTAACTAAAACTGAATTAACCCTTCTTGTAGCTAATCCCATGGCTTCGGAAACATTTTTCACAAATTGAAACGTATTCCCTTTTTTTAAAAACTGAAGAAGTCCTTCATTAGTAGCTAACCAAACAGTATCTTCTAATACAAAAGCATCTTTTATGTTTAAATATTGGGTGTTGGGAAAATAAATAGTTTGTGAAGTATTTGTTGCATAAGCGCCATAGCCTTCTGTACAAATAATGACCCAATTTTTGTCTAAAGAAACAATGTTATGAACTGGTTTCTGAAAAAGAGTATCACTAACAATAGGTGTAACTAAGGTATCTTTTAATACTTTTAATCCATCTGTAGAGCCAATCAATAATTTATCCCGAAGCATAAAAAGTTTATTCATTCCCACGGCAGGAAATTTTGAAACCACATCAAAATTAGAAATCTTCATCTTTTTTATATCATAAGATCCTAAACCCCAAAGAAAACCATCGTGAAAAACCATTTGCTTAATGCCTTCTTTTATTTTATTTCTTTGAATAATCTTTCGATTATTAAAGCCATAAGAAGTGACTTCAAGCTTATGTACAAAGTAAATTTTTTGAAGGCTATCAATAACACTTAAAGGATGTAGCACTCCTTTTTCTTCTATGAAGGGTGTAAAATCTGACTTAGCTGTATCATAACGGTAATATCCTTTATCAAAGGCATTTATAATAATGTCGTTACCTGCCTTTTCAATATTTCCAATCTTTTCTGTAGGAAAAAAATAAGCTACTTTTTGGTATACACTTGGAACTTTAAAGGCTCCATTTTGAAAAGAAACCGCCCATATATTACCTGTTTTATCTATAGTAGCATGATGCGAGTTGAAGGCCTTAGGGATTTTTGCTGTTTTAGAAATTTTATAGTTACTATCCAAAATCGCAACATAATTTGTATCGGTTATTTGTATTGTTCCGTTTACTAAATTAATTCTTGCAAGTTCTGAAAATTGTTGTTGTAAGTCATATTCTTTTTTACCATCTATTACCTTATTTGTATTCAGATTATGCACCCTGTAAGTATCATTTCTTAACCAGCAAATAAGTGAATCCTTTACCCTAAAGTGAATAATATTTAAAGGCTTTTCTTCTTTTACAAGAGCTTCAATCTTGCTTGTAAGTTGCCTTAACGGATGATTTTTAACAGCATCCAATGCTTCCCATTTTTTATTTTCATTTAGGGAATACCAATTATTTTTACTTTCAAACAAAATAGTATTACCGTTTTCTATAATTTTTAATGGAAAAAATACAATCCCTTTCTCTTGGCCTTCAAAACTATACACTTTATCATTTTCTATATAACCTACTTTTGAAGCCTTACAGAAAAACCAAACTTTACCATCTGGCGTTGTGGCAATTTCCCAAACATCATTGGTGGGGAGTCCTTCTTTTGTAGTAAAAACTTTAAACTCTGTCCCGTTAAATTTTGCAATACCATTGTCTGTTATTACCCAGATAAATCCGTTATTATCTTGTGTAACTTTATAGACATGATTACTAGGTAATCCCTCTTTTATACTATAGTTTGTTGCGTATTGAGCTTGTCCAATAGATTGAAGGAAGATTAATAAAACAGCAAAGATGTAATAGCTTTTTAGCACAATACTTTTCTATAATTATAAAAATAGTGAATTGATTCTTAGTTTATTAAATAAAAGGGCGAAGTATTAAATACTTCGCCCATAGATTGGAAAAATTGAATTATTCTTTAAGAATTTTAATCGTTTCAGATGTGTTTGAGGTCATTAATGAAACTATATAAACACCCTTAGATAAGTTTGAAACCTGTATAGGCTTATCTTTTGAAACGACCCCAGACTTAACTTGTCGGCCTAATTCATCGAATAGTACATAAGGTATTTCAATATCTGAAGAAAGATATACATACTCTTTACAAGGGTTAGGATAAAGTTTATAAAGATTCCCCTGCGGATTTGTAATCGAAAGAATAGTATCGTCACAGTCTCTATCTTGAGGCGTCATAGGATTGGCATTAATTACAATAGGCCCTTCAGTATAAGGTACAAAACCAGAGGTTGCTAAAATTGCGGTGTATTGTAAAGGATTTAATGTTAGGTTCTTTCTTAAATTAATGCACACATTTTGAAGGGTCGCATTTGTAGATAGTGATTCTACCCAAGTTTCCCCAGATGGAATGGTTCTATATCCTACGTGAAAGTAAAAAGTTCCCGTACCATCAGTATTGGTGTATTGGTAGCTCATATCTGGATAATAAATTAAGGGCATTTGCAACCCCCAAAAGTTTAGCTCCTCGGGTCCGTGCTCAATATGAGGCACTAAATATTGCACGTATTGCCCCACTTGAGCTCCAGATGTTTTATCGAACTCATAAATAAATATATTGCTTTGCCCTGTAACAGAATTACCTGTTGCATCTTGCCAGTTTTGGTCCCTGTCATACCCTGAAATTACTAAATTGGCGGGATTTGTAATGGATTCGGTAAGTTTAAAAGCATAGGAATTAAAATCATTAAAATCGGTTACATACCAACTACTGGCATTATTGATTACTCCCGTAGCATCATTATATGCAGTAACTCCAAAATAATGTGTTTGCGAATAATTTGCTAGCATAAATATTTGAGAGGAAGCAACATCGTAATAAGCATCTACACTTACATCTTGTGAATTTCCAAAAAGGTAACTACCATCCCAGATAAAATTCCCCATAAAATCTATTTTATGGGCCAACACCCCTTGTTGGTCGGCAGTTCCAGGGATTAGGTTTCCAACAATACTGCCCGTTAAGAAAAACCCGGTAGGTGTTTCAGTAATACCGTTTATAAAATCATAGTCAAAGTTTCCATTTGTTGAATTATTATTATCCAATTCAATCATCCAAATGGTATTTAAAGCAAAATCTGTGCGTAACACAAAGCCTAGATTAGTACAGGTTCCTCCATTAGTATTTATTGGGGCACAGGTTGAAAAATAGCCTCCCACAACCAAACCTAAATCTGAAACACCATCGCCATCGGCATCACTATTACTAACAATAATTTTTAATCCTTGAGAATTCATAGGCGGCGTTAACACATCGTAAAAAAATGCATTGGTCACTAAGCCATTTACTGCATTTATGTCTGCTATAAAGGTTGTTCTAGTTCCAGGCCCATTAAGTTCAATATATCCAGTTGCAAAAATCTTATCAAAATAATTTACAACATCTAGCACTCTTACAATAGGTCCTCCAGGGGCAACATAATTATGTTCCCAAACGGTAGTACCATTCTGATTTTTACGAAATAAGACCATTAATTGTGTACTAAAGTTAGCATCGAATAAATTTCCAGCAACAACAAAGTCGTTACTGTTATCATTAATAATATCAGTATTTAAGTCGTGGTAATATTCATTGGCTCCGCCACTATTCATTTGAAATTGCCCAAAAGCCATTAAAGAAAAAGTTAGGAGAAAAAAGGTGACGTAATGTTTTGTTTTCATTTGTAATTGTTTTCTATTAAGCGGTTTAAAAGTAATTTGGGCACAACGGTTTCACAAGGTCTATGCTTTATAGGCGGTAATTCGTTTTACCAAATACTACTTTCGTCCTATGAACGTTATTTGTAAAGTTTCACAAAAAGAGTAAGTTTGTTAAATACTTAAATTTCTTATGGAAGAATTCTCTCAAATTATTAGTTACGTAGCTTATTTGCTTCCTGCCATTGTAGTTGGACTTGTTGCCTATTATTTTTTTAAAGGACATACAGCAAACGAAGAAGGACGAAGAAGATACTTAGTACAAAAGGAAGCGCAAAATAAAGTGTTACCCATGCGTTTACAGGCCTATGAAAGGCTTACGCTCCTATTAGAAAGAATCGATCCTAATAAGCTGTTAATACGTGTGAAACCTTTTTCAGACGAAATTTCCAAATATGAAGAGCTACTCATCAATAATATTGAGCAAGAGTTTGAACATAATGTAACCCAACAAATTTATATTACTCCAGAATGTTGGAATTTAGTAAACGCTGCAAAAAATGCTACCATTCATATTATTAGGCAGGCCACAATGCACGAAAAAGATGGCACAGCAGATAGCATGCGTGAATATTTATTACGAAATTTTATGGAAGAAATTACCCCTTCTCAAAAGGCGTTAGCGTATATTAAAAAAGAGGTTGGGGAACTATTTTAAGCATCGTTACTTTTAATTTCATTCAACTCGCTATTCTTCATTTTAGCAAACTGAAAGCCACTCTCCCACCATTTCTCCATTTCATATTTATCAAAAACAAGTGAGTTTGTAGTAAGTACTGTTGGAGTGTAATAAAAGTTAAGTATAGCATTACTATTACCCGCTACAAATTTTCCAATGCGTATGTTTTGTTTTTCAATCCTATCAGACATATACTCGTGCATGGTACTAATTAATGAAAACACATTTCGAGAGGGCAATCTGTTGTAGTACGTTACTTCTGTTTCAAGAATGATTACATCCACTGTTGTTGCGCCTCGGTTAATTGCTTCTTCAATAGGCACCATACTACCAAATCCGCCATCGGCATATTCGCAACCTTCTTTTTTTACCAAACTCATAAAGGGCGTGTAATTACAAGAAATCCAAATCCAATCAAGGTAATCTTGATATTCAAAATCTTTGAGCGATTTATATTCTACCTGATTTATAGAAAGATTAGAAACGGTTACTACTACATCCTTTTTACCATTTTTTAAGGTATTGAAATCGGCTTCGGTAAAGGTTTTTTCTATGAGCTTTCGTAGGTTTTTACTTTCCCCAAATGTTTTTTTCTTGCTCAGAAAATTCCGTAGTACATTAAAATGATTAATCCCAATTTCCTTTCCGCCCCATTTATTCCTTTTAATAGTAAAAGGCATGTTGCTAAAAATGGATTCTTGATTTACAGATGTATAAACCTTCTTAATTTTTTCAATATGATTTAATGCTAAATTAGGCACTAATAAACTCCCTGTGGATGTTCCTACATAGAGTTGGTAGTCGTATCCTAATTCCTCAATAAGATACTGCGCCACTCCGCCACCAAAGGCTCCTTTGCTTCCACCACCCGAAATAACCAATGCTCTCATTCCAAATTTAATTTACGTTTAAGATAGGATTTTTCTTTATCCGAATAACTACTAAATAACGCCAAAACTTTTTCTTTTTTGGTTTCTTCATTCATAAAATTATCGAGCATTTCTCTTGCTCCATCCCGAAAACGCCAATAATGATGCGTACAGGCATTGACAAGATTTTTAATGAACATATCATTTTGAATTCCCATAGAAAATAAATAATCGAATGCCTTTTCACGAACTTCAAACGAATAGTCTTCGCTAGAATAGCTAAGTAATTCTGAAAGCATTTGTGGTTTTTCTGAATTTCGATATTCCTCTGTAAATAAAGCCAAGCCTAGCCATAGCTGACGAATATTTTTATCCTGAAAACCTACTAAATCTTTCGTTTTATCCAAAAATTCAGCTCTATTTTCAGGAAAACTCACCCATAAAGTATACAAAGCCGCTTCAATGGTTACATAAGAAGCATCTTCCAAAAGAGTTTTATATTCTTGTTGAAACTCTAAAGGAATTTTATCCATCGACATCGCAACTGATTGTCTTATAAGTAGATTATTTGTCTTTAATGCCGTTCTATACAAGTCTGAAACTTCTGAAAATTCTTCAAAAGCCAATTGGTATACCGCTTCCTGACCCATAAAATCATTCCCCGAGCTTATAGCTTGTTGTAAAAGTGTTTTCTTTTCTGAAATAGGTGTCGCTCGCATTGCAGATACTTCAAAGAATCGCAGCATAAAACTCGATTTCTTTAAAGAAATATACGCTTGTTCAGCCTTAAAAGCCGTTTGATGTAACCAATCTTCTTCCCATGGAGTAATGTCTACAAAAGTATTTGCCCGAACCGAATCCAAAAAATCTTCGGTAGTAACATTGTAAAACTGATGCTTTAAAAGATAATTTTCAACAGCCAATTTAAAGGATTCCTCTCCTATCAATTCTTTTAAAAGGTGAAGTGCCCACGCTCCTTTTTCATAAAAAGTAAGGGATGACGCCTTTGGATTCAATAAACTTTCACCTTTCCCAATATCGCTCATCGCCTGTAATTGCTCGGCAGAGTTATATAATTTCCAATAGTAATAATCTTCTCCAAAGATCTCTTTTTCAGCTAAAAGCGCATAATAGGTGGCAAATCCTTCGTGCAGCCAGTGATGTGTTCCTTCTGTTTCGGTGACGAGATTGCCAAACCATTGATGCGCCATTTCATGAGCATTGACATTGACATAATTTCTATCCACAAATCCTGTGGAATCCACCACAAAAGCTTCCGAAAAAATGGTACAACCCGTGTTTTCCATGCCAGCATAGAGAAAATCTCGAACGGGAACTTGTTTGTAATTCTGCCATGGATACGCCACTCCTATTTCTTCTTCCAGAAAATCAAAAATTTCTTTGGTGTAACGATAGGTAGGCTCTCTTTTTAACGAATCTTTTGAGGCGATATACAATTCTATAGGAATACCCGATTTTGAATCTATTTTCTTCATGTTGAAATCCCCAATAGCAAAGGCCACCAAATAGCTGGACATAGGTTCTTGCATATCAAATTGCCAAGCAATTTTATCTTCGTATAGTATAAATTTATCGAGTCTTCCATTGGCTGCAACTGCATACTTGCTAGGCACCATTATTTGAAGATCAAACTCAATTTTGTCATTCATATCATCAATACTGGGCAACCAATGAGACGTGTATTTTCCTTGCCCCTGTGTCCAAATTTGGTCTTTGGTGAAGTATAACGCCTGCTTCGGACTTGCTTCATAACTAAAAAACGCTGTATAGGATGTATCTTTTTCAAAGGAATTGATTAACCAAATTTTATCTTTGGAAGCGGTTACTTTTACACCTTCCAAGGCATAATCTGTAATCGTCATCTTTTTCGCATCCAAATAGACGGAATCTGCCTTTTGAAGCATTTTAAAGGTCACGCGAACAGTCCCCTCTACTTTCTCTTCAGTAGCAATTGGCGCTACAGCAGCATCAATGACTAGGAAATCGACAATAGAGGTTTGTTGTGCGTTAAGAAACGTTGAAATGAAAATAAAAAGCAAGAAAGAATATCGCATAGGTAAAAGTAACTATTGTAAAATTAGTCATTTCGAACGAACGAAGTGAGGAGAAATCGCATAATCAAGATACACGGCGTGTGAGATTTCTCCCGCTGGTCGAAATGACGATAGCCTTAGTCATTTCGAACGAACGAAGTGAGGAGAAATCGCATCCTCTTGAGAGAAAAAAGAATTCTATACCAGTGAGATTTCTCCCTGCGGTCGAAATGACAATATCCTTATTTTACTATTTTGGCAAAATGAATTATTTTTAGGTATGTCTGGGAAGTATTTTGTGTATATCGTTGCGAACCAATATCGTACAACACTATATATTGGAGTTACTAATGATATTCAAAGAAGGGTATCACAGCATTACTTTGATAGTCAGAATCAAAGAAAATCATTTGCCGGAAAATATCAATGTTATTATTTAGTGTATTATGAAGGTTTCAATTCTGCAAAAGAAGCTATAGCAAGGGAAAAAGAACTAAAAAAATGGCGAAGAGAAAAGAAAAACTCCCTTATTTCAGCATTTAACCCTAAATGGGAAACGCTTAATAATCAAGTGTTTTAATTGAGAAGATTGCGGGGTTTCTTTACGTGTGGGATTTCTCCCTGCGGTCGAAATGACGATAGCCTTAGTCTTTTCAATCGAACAAAAGTGAGGAGAAATCGCATAATCAAGATACACGGCGTGTGAGATTTCTCCCTGCGGTCGAAATGACAATATCCTTAGTCATTTCGAACGAACGAAGTGAGGAGAAATCACATAATCAAGATACACGGCGTGTGAGATTTCTCCCGCTGGTCGAAATGACTTAAATTCGTAGTACAAATTCTCAATCTTACAATGAATACCCATTTCCTGCAAACTCCTATAGAATACCTTAAAGGCGTAGGGCCCAATCGTGCCGATTTGCTTAAAAAGGAGTTGGGAATACACACCTTTCAGGATTTAATGCATTTATTTCCAAATAGGTACCTCGACCGAACCAAATATTACAACATAGCCGAATTACAAAAAACCAATGCCGAAGTCCAAATCATTGGGAAAATCACCCACATTAAAACGGTTGAGCAAAAACGCGGAAAACGCCTTGTAGCAACCTTTATGGACGATACGGGGCAAATGGAGCTCGTGTGGTTTCGAGGGCATAAATGGATACGGGAAAACTTAAAACTGAATGTGCCCTATGTCATCTTCGGAAAAACAAATTGGTTTAACGGTTTGTATTCCATGCCACACCCCGAAATGGAATTGCAAGAAGCTCACGAAAAAAGTTTGCGCTCTGCTATGCAACCCATTTACCCTTCTACCGAAAAATTATCGAGTAGTGGTATCTCCAATAAAGTGATAAGTACTTTACTTCAAACTTTGTTTTTGGAAGCCAAAAATAGGTTCGCCGAAAGCCTCTCAAAAGAGGTGTTAGATTCCCTAAAATTACTACCCAAAAACGAGGCACTTTTTAACATTCATTTTCCGAAAAATAATACCCTATTATCGAGGGCACAATACCGACTAAAATTTGAAGAATTATTTTACATTCAGTTGCAATTAATTCGAAAAAATATCATCCATAAAACCAAAATTAAGGGCTATACATTTCCGAAAGTTGGGGACTATTTCAACACCTTTTTTAACGAGTATTTACCCTTCGAATTAACCGAAGCACAGAAGCGAGTCGTAAAAGAAATTCGGCATGACTTAGGGCAAGCTTCCCAAATGAATAGACTCTTACAAGGGGATGTAGGTTCTGGAAAGACCATAGTAGCCTTTATGTCCCTATTAATAGCACTTGACAACGGTTTTCAAGGGTGTTTTATGGCGCCAACTGAAATTTTGTCAGTCCAACACTACAACAGTTTACAACAATGGTGTAATAATTTGGAAATCAGTATTTCAATACTTACAGGCTCAACCAAAACTTCAAAAAGGAAAGAAATTCACCAAAATCTTCAAAATGGCTCTTTACAAGTACTTATTGGCACCCATGCACTCCTAGAAGATACCGTTCAATTTAAAAATTTAGGCTTGGCAATTGTAGATGAGCAACACCGTTTTGGGGTTGCCCAACGCAGCAAATTATGGCATAAAAATGAGCAGCCTCCCAACATCTTAATTATGACTGCCACCCCTATCCCCCGCACCCTCGCCATGAGTGTATATGGTGATCTAGATGTGAGTGTTATTGACGAACTTCCGCCGGGTAGAAAAGACATAAAAACGGTGCATCGTTTTGACTCCAATAGACTCAAAGTTTTTCGGTTTTTAAAAGACGAAATTGCCCTAGGTAGACAGGTGTATATTGTGTACCCTTTAATACAAGAAAGCGAGGCTTTAGATTACAAAGATTTAATGGATGGATACGAAAGTATTTCGAGAGAATTTCCCAAACCCAACTATCAAATTTCTATTGTCCACGGAAAAATGAAACCTGCCGACAAAGAATATGAAATGAACAGGTTTATAAAAGGCGAAACACAAATTATGGTCGCCACCACCGTGATTGAAGTAGGTGTCGATGTCCCAAATGCTTCGGTAATGGTGATAGAAAGTGCAGAACGCTTCGGTTTATCGCAATTACACCAGCTTCGGGGGCGTGTGGGTCGTGGTGCCGAACAGAGCTATTGTATTTTAATGACCAGCCACAAACTCTCTGCCGATGCCAAAACCCGCTTAGAAACCATGGTACGCATCAACGACGGTTTCGAAATAAGCGAAGTAGATCTAAAACTACGTGGCCCAGGTGATATGATGGGCACCCAACAAAGCGGTGTGTTAAATTTAAGAATAGCCGATATTATAAAAGACACCGAAATTTTAAAAATCGCCAGAAGCTACGCTATACAAGTGCTTAAAGACGATCCTTCACTGCAAAAGCCCTACAATGCTCCTATTGTAAACACCTACACCCAATTGGTGAAATTTAAAAACATTTGGAATTATATTAGTTAAAAAAATGGGGGCTCCTCCTATACCAAGCAATCTCTTTTTTTGATACATTAGAGTACTAATAATAGGGTTATGAAAATATTTGTTGCTAAGCTAGACTATAGTACAGATTCTGAGACTTTACGTGATCTTTTTGAAGGATATGGTACGGTCTCTTCTGCAAACGTGATTATAGATAAAGCCACTGGTAAATCTAGAGGTTTTGGTTTTGTAGAAATGCCCAAAGACCATGAGGCTAAAAAAGCCATGGTAGAACTACATGAAACCAAACTAGACGGGAGAACCATTGTGGTAAAAGAAGCTAGAGAGCGAGATTCTTAAAAAAAGCACTCAAAACCAAAAAGGCAACACAGGAAAAATCCTGTATAGAAACAGGAAAAACCCTGTCTAATTCTACAGGAAAATTCCTGTGTAAAGCAGTCTTTTATAGACCGTTTTTTAGTTTTCGCCAAAAAACCCATTATAACCAAAATAGACCATAAAGTAGCTTATTTAGAATATAAAGTAACTGTTTTGGATACTAATGATAATTATTTAATAATATAAAGTAACCTCTTTTGAGTATATAGTTACCATTTTGATTAATAAGCATAGCTATTTAATAGTATAAAGTAATCAATATGGAATATAATATAACCAATATGGATACTACAATAGCCATATAAGCTTATAAACATACAGATTTAAAAAAACAAGATACAGCCTCTATTGCTTGTCCCCATATAGGAGAAATGTTGCACAACCGTATAAAATTACGTAGGATTACTAAAGCCTCACTTTCTAGAAACGCTGGGATAACCGCTCAAGCCATAGAAAAATATTTAAAAAGACCCTCGTTACAGTTTAGCATCCTCTTGGTGCTATGCGTTGCCATGAAACACAACTTCTTTGCAGACCTTGCCGCACAACTGCCAGAGGAGTTTACCACCTACGCCCCAGACCCTACCCTTGCCCTGCAAGAGGAACTGGAACAACTACGGGAGGAAAATAAATTGCTACGTACCCAAGTGGATACCTTAAAAGAGGTGTTGGGGAGGAGGTAATTTGTTATCTTTGGCTAGAGACATGGAAAATAAACGCCATGTTGATATTTACTAGTTGTGCAACATTTGAAAAAAACAGATTTCTGAATTTTATATGAGTTTATCTGATTTAAATAATAAAAAGTGGATAAGAATATTGGCTAACGGATTTATGATTTGGATTGCTTTTATGATTTTTATAGTGTTTCTGATTATTGACAGGTATTCCCAAGCTTACTCAATATCTGAAAATGTTATAAACTTAACGGTTGAATTGAATAGCCCTTTTATAAAAGGCGGTATGATTTTGACTTGTGGGCTTTTTTGTATGATAATTTCAAAAATTTTTAAATCAAACATTCTAATTATTGGGTTTGGAATTTTAACTCTGGCTGTTTACTATTTAAAAATGTTATGGATTGGAATATAAAAACGTTGCACAACAATGTATAACCGCAATTACGGCGGATTCGACTACCCTTCGACTGCGCTCAGGGCAGGCTCAAGCGAATCCACTCGGAATTACTAACGTCTGTGCCAAACCGAAAATAATCGCTAATTTAACCCGTAACTGACGGTTATACTAGACCGTTGTAGCACATTACACGTAAAAACAGTGAATGCCTCTAGATTAGTCATTCACTGTTAAAATAAGAGAAAATATAATTAGTTGCTTCCATGCCACTTGGCCCAATCTTTCATACTTCCAAATAAGACATTCCTTCCATTAGAGCCATTGGTAAGTATAATAATACCAGATTTTGATTTAAAATCGAGCATAAAACCAGATTGCCATCCTTCATTAGAACCTCCATGACCGTTCAATGTGAAATCTCCAAAACGATTCATCTCCATATAACCCATACCGTAATTTCCATTTGATATTTCAGTTGGTGCAGTTAAAAGTGAAATACTTTTTTTAGATAATACAGGGTTTCTTGAAAATGATGCTTTTGCAAATAGAATTAGATCATCTATGGTTGTATGTAAACCCGCTGCTGCTTGCGCATTAAAAAGGCGCAACGGAATTTCCTTTGCTTCTTCATCATACGCTTTAGAAGAGTTTTTTAATATCTTTTTATTGATATCGAAACTTGTATGTTTCATTTTTAAAGGCTTAAATATGTTTTTTTGCATATAATCTGCAAACGATTTACCAGTCACCTCTTCAATAACTAGTTGCAAAATAGAATAGCCTCCACCAGAATACTGCCATTTACTTTCCGGCTCCATAATAAGCTTTACGGCTTCATCTGGATTGGAAGTTCCCGATAGTGATTGCCTAACGGATGTTAATTCATTTTTAGATTCATACCCATTATAACCATGCACAGATAAACCAGCTGTATGCTGTAATAAATTTCTAATGGTTACTTTATTAGCATCAAACTCACTAGCTGGCAATTTCCACCCTGAAATATAATTGGAAGCAGGAGCGTCTAATCGAAGTCTTTCTTCTTCTACTAATTTCATAATTCCCCAAGCGGTAAACATTTTTGATATAGATCCAATATTAAAGCCTGTTTTACTATTAACAATCTCATTTTTTTTTACATCAGAAAATCCATATCCCTTTTTAATAATCACTTGACCATCTTTAATAATAGCCAATGCCAATCCAGGTACTTTATTGTCTTGCAATGCCTTTGGTGTAGTTTCATTTAAAGTTTTTAATAGTTCCTTCTCAGAACTCGTTTGAGCATTTACAAATAAGGTTGATAATGCGATTGTAATAATTGTAATTAAAGTTTTCATATGTATTTAGTTTTAAATTCGATGCAAACCTAGAGCTGAATATTCGTTATTTAGAACTATTTTGATGAAATACAAGTACTAAATGTTATACGTCTCTTTCTGATATTTAAAGTACCTTTATCATCTAACATGATCCGTTTGCAATATGAAAAGAGCCGTTCATAAAATAAAAGCTGCACCCTTGAATTCGCAACATAGATTTGTGTCAAAATCATAAATAAATATATCATGACACACAAAAAACTATTTAAAACATCGGCAATTGTATCAGGGATCATCCTTGTATTGATGCTGATCTTAAGAAACGTACAAAGCGAAATTTTTACAGTACTTTCAGGATCATTAGGTTTAGTAATCTTTTATACACTTTTATATTACCTTTTTCAAACTGAAAAAATAAAATTTGGAGCGATTAATCCAACCCTAAAATATCTTTTCTTCGGAATTAGTATTCCCTTATTAATTTACGGCATTCAGGTAACTTCAGGAACGGATGGATTTCTTGTAAATGCGCTTAGAATTTTTTTAACTATTGAAATTGCATATTTAATATTCTATTGGGTTTATAAATATCGAAGAGGTATTCAGCAATTAAAAAGTGATAAACTAGAAGCAGAATTAATGCTCTTAAAAAATCAAATAAATCCACATTTTTTCTTTAATACATTAAACAATTTATATTCCTTAATAAAGAAAGATGCTGATGCAGCTCAAGATTATGTTTTAAAATTATCAGATTTAATGCGATTTACCATTTATGATAGTGGTAAAGAAAGTGTAAAACTAAAAGACGAAGTAAGCTATTTAATAAATTTTATTGATTTGCAAACGGCCAGATACCACAAAGATATTGATGTTAATTTTGAAAAAACGATTAAGAATTCAGATGCATGTATAGCCCCTTTACTGTTTATCATCTTATTAGAAAACGCTTTTAAGCATGGTGTTGAAAGAGCTACTGAAAATGCATTTGTTCATATAAAACTTATAGAAGATGATAATAAGGTAAGTTTTGCAGTCAAGAATAATTATGATACTGATGAATCATTAGAAAACAAAGGTATTGGACTCAAAAACTTAAAAGACCGCTTAAATTTATTATATCCAAATACACATACATTACATAATAGTATTGAAGAAAACATCTATTCAACAACATTAGAAATATATAAGAAATGATAAAATATATAATTGTAGACGATGAGACAGCCTCGCATGATAATATTAAAGATTATGCGAGTAACTTGACCTACCTATCATTCCAAAAAAGTTGTTATAATGCTTTTGAAGCTCTTGAATATTTAAATAAACATTCAATTGACCTTATCTTTTTAGATATTAATATGCCTAAACTTTCTGGTTTAGAATTTTTAAAGACAATTTCTAATCCGCCAAAGATTATTATTACCACAGCCTATGAAGAATTTGCATTAGAAGGTTATGAGTTGAATATTGACGATTATTTATTAAAGCCATTTAATTTTAGCCGTTTTGTAAAATCTGTTAGTAAAGTTTCTGATGCATTGGCTAATAAATCCATATCAATACAAAATTCTGAAAATAATGAAGACGCTAAAATTTTTATAAAAGAAGATAAAAAATACTATCAGATTAAGCTTAATGACATTCTATTTATAGAAGCCTATGGAAATTATGTGAAAATTAATATGGTTGACAGAATAATCGTTTCACATCAAACCTTAACATCCTTTACTCATAATTTGCCAGAAAATAAATTTATTAGAGTTCATAAATCTTTTATTATTTCAATAAATAAAATTGAATTGATTGAAGGGAATAGAATACTTATTCAGGATCATAAAATTCCAATAGGCAAAATGTATAAGCTTAATGTAAATCGATTAATAAAATAAAATTATTTAAAAACGTGCTACAACAACGTGTATAATTTATTGCTAGTTCTAGCCTACCCTTCGACAGCACTTCGACAAGCTCAGTGTGACAGCTCAGAGCTTCGTTTACGGTGAATAATCGTAGCAAATCCGTTGTACTTCACCATACAAAAACTCCCAGAATTTAATTTATTATCATACATTTAGGGAAACTAACCGCTTGTGATAAAATTCTTTAGACGCATCCGCCAAAAATTAGTATCTGAAAATAAGTTCAGTAAATATTTACTGTACGCTATTGGCGAAATTGTGCTTGTGGTTATTGGGATTTTGATTGCGCTACAAGTCAATAATTGGAATGAAATAAGAAAGTCAAAACTCGACCTAATTAATCGATTGGAATTAATGAGTAATGAGTTAGGCAATGACACCATTTTCTATCAAGAATTGATTTCCGGAAATAAGCAAAGAATAGATTTTCTTACGCATCTTTCAAAAAAAGAATATGATGCAATAGATTTAACAATAACAACATTTATTATTAGTAAAAATTTTAACCCGAGAAATTTTGGTTCTACATACTATACAATAAAAGAGTCTGGACAACTTAATAATATTGGAAATACAAAATTGAAAAATAACATTGAACAGTATTATGAAAATATTTGCGTCAATTTTAACGATTTCAGCGACTGGCATAAAAAATTTGTTGCAGAAAATATAGACAATTACTTACTTGACAGATTACAGTTGGATTTAGATGGTAATACTAAAAATTTAGTGATTATTGAAGAAATGGATAGCGATAGGCTACCTAGTATTGTTAACTTTCAAGCCGTAATTCTGAAACGGTTTAACACTCTAGCCTCGGAAAATATTAATCAAGCCTCTGCTTTAATTTCTCAAATAAATGAAGAACTTAAAAAATAAAGAAAACCTGCCTAACAAAGGTTGAGATAACCTGTGACCAATGATAAAATTTTTTAGACGCATCCGTAAAAAATTAGTATCTGAAAATAAATTCAGTAAATATCTGCTATACGCCATTGGCGAAATTGTGCTTGTGGTTATTGGGATTTTAATTGCATTATCCATAAATGAATGGAATGATAAAAAAAAGAACACCCAATCTGAACTTATATATTATTGCAGAATTTTGGAAGACTTTGAACTTGACAAGCAAAGAATAGTTGAGTTAAAAGATGAATCAGATTATAGAATAGATTTAAGTCAAAAGGTCTTATTGGAATTGGATGGAGGAACCAAGGATAAGAATTACATCATCAATCAGTTTATATTGGCGATCAGAAGTGAAATTTATGAACCTCGAAATGTGACATTTAAAGATCTTATTTCTTCAGGGAACTTAAAATTACTTAATGATATCAGCATTAAAAATAGCTTGATACAATATTACAGTGAATTAGAAAACAAACAGTCTCAATTAAAACAAAACAGAGACGAAATTACAAAAGAGGTTTTTGAACTTGTTAACACTTCCTTTGAAATTGGTGCAATACAAGAATTTGAATATGTGCAACAAGTACTTAATCCTGAAGTTCTAAAAATTCTATCTAAAGAGGATTGGACAAAAGATAAAAACAGTGATTTTTATAAAAGATTTCAACAAGTACTTTTATTGAATATCGCTATGGCTGACAGAAAAAAACAGCATTTAACCGCAATCAATAATCTAATGGAAAAACCTTACCAACTTTTGATAAATAAATGTGAAAAACAATAACGAAAGCCTGCCTACCTGTGCTGAGCTGTCACACTGAGCTGTCACACTGAGCTTGTCGAAGTGCTGTCGAAGTGTTGTCGAAGCATAGAAATGCAAGCAGGCCTGCCTGCCGGCAGGCAGGCGCAACGAAATCATACACTAGACCGTTGTGCGTGATATTACTAACGACTCTAACAAAGACAAACGGGGAAAGCTGAAAACCGATTAGAGTAAGCACTTAAAACTAAAACTGACCAATTATGAAATCAACTTCAAAATTTCTAATTACTGTAATTTGCTTAACAGTATTTTCAACTACTTCAGTTTTTGCACAAACAACTGACGAACAAAAACTTTTGTATAAAACAGGAAATCCGGCAGATTGGCCAAAAGACCAAGATGCGGTTGTATCTGCACCAAATAATCATAAAATACTATTGGAAAATGATAAAGTAAGAGTTTTAGAAGTAACTGTCTTACCGAACGAAATTGAGCCTGTTCATCATCATCAATGGCCCAGTGTACTTTATATTATGGAAGCTGGAGATTTTATTGATCGTGATGGAGAAGGAAATGTAATTATAGATTCTCGAAACTTACCTGAACCACTTACTTTCCCTTTGACAATGTATAAAAACCCAGAAGCACCGCATACTGTAGAAAATTTGAGTGACACTGTAACAATTCGTCTAATAAGAGTGGAAATGAAACAATAAAAGTTCTACGCTGGAAAAAATATGAACGCCTGCCTACCGTGGTCATTGAGCCTGCCTTACGGCAAGCAGGCAGGCACACCGAAATCATAACCTAAACCGTTAGCTACAATTTAAACCAACTAAGTCTTTGAAAGAAAAGATCGTTAAATACAAACTATTTGAAGCACCAAATAAACTAAATGAAATTATTTCATCTGAAATCAATAAAAATGTTTTCAAAAAGAAATATAATCTGTCTGGTGAATATTCAAATGATGTCGGAATTAATATCTATAATGGTGTTTCTTTTATTACTTTCAAACCAAACCTTGGTCCACTAATAAAACTGAATGTAATGTGTTCAAACTCAAATAAAGATGGAACTGAAAGTAGTCTGAAATTAAAACGTATAAATGGAATAACTTTTTATGTACAATATTGGTTTTCTTTAATTTTTACCGGAATAACTTTATCAATTAGTCTATATCAAATTATTACAAATGGATTTAGCAAAATTGAAATTCTGTTTCTTCCAATTTTCGGAATAGTTTATTTTTTTATCATTAGACTTATCGCTAGTAGTTCTACCGATAACTTAATATCCAAAATTGAAAATATATTAAAAGCGGAACGAATAAAATATATAAAACAGTAGCTAACAACGTGTATAGTCAATTGCTACTGCTGGCTAAGACGAAGATCTTTGTGTACTTTTTACTATATTGTTACTGCGGAAAAATAATCGCACACTTAAATGCAACTACTCATAGCTGAGACCGTTGGCAACAATTTGAAAAAGAACAAAATGAAAAACTATATTTTATTATTTGTACTTATTGGGTTTTTGAAATCTGGTATTGGTAGTGCTCAAGATGTTACTGTTAAAATTGGAATAAAAGACAGCCTTCAATCAAATATATTAAATGAAAATAGACAACTCATAGTATCGCTACCACAAGACTATGAAGTATCTAACAAAAACTATCCTGTTCTTTATTTATTAGACGGAACTGAAACTAATCTCATCGATGCACGATTAGTAATATATAATCTGCGTTTAGAAATGATTATTGTAGCTATTTCAAACACCGACCGAGACAGAGATATGATGCCCTTGAGTAGGCCTTCTTATGTAGTAGAAAACCCCCAAGCCGAAAACTTCATTTCATTCCTAGAAACCGAATTAGTCCCTTATATTGATACAAAGTATCGTACCAATGGCAAGAAAACTATTAGAGGTAGGTCTTTAAGCGGATTGTTTGTCATGTATGCTTTCTTATCAAAACCAGAATTGTTTGATAATTACATAGGGAATTGTGCGGGTTGGTTTGCAGACATGGATGCGTATTTTAATGAACTAGCAGATAAATCTTTTCGAAATAAAGAAAACTTTAATGGAAAGAAATTGTTCGTTGCAAACTCATTGGCAGACCCATTAGACCCTAAGGGAGAAATACATCAATCCGTAATTGATTTTTCAGAAAGGGTAACTTCTGAATTAAAGGGGAGAGTCGAATTTAAGTATATGACCTATGAAAATGCTGGACATGTTCCCTATTCAAGTTTTTATGACGGAATGAAGTTTCTATTTAAGAAATAATAAATTAAAAACTGTTGCCAATATCCGTAAAAGCTTAAATTTCTACTAAAGCTCCTTACTTTTTATCATATTTTTCGAACCACGCCAAGGTATGTGCTACTTTGGTAATTAAATTACTGGGGCGGTTGGCTATACCGTGAGCAGCTTCGGGGATTTCTACTAAAACGGTTTCAATTTTACGCAGTTTTAGCGCGTGATAGAGTTGTTTTGCTTCGCTGGGTGGGGTGCGTAAATCGTCCATCCCTACCATGACCATGGTTGGGGTTGCTACATTCCCAACCAATGAGATAGGAGAGAATTTCCAGTAATTTTCAAAGTTTTCCCAAGGTTGCCCTGGATAGCGAGAGTTGGCATAGCCGTAATAGTTATCTGCTACCAAGGTTTTACTTATCCAATTCATTACAGGTTTGGCGACCACAGCGGCTTTAAATCGGTTAGTTTTTCCAATAATCCATGCGGTCATAATCCCGCCGGCACTTCCACCTGTAACAAACAGTCGCTCTTGATCTATTTTACCACTTTTTAAGACCTCATCTACTCCATCCATAACATCGTTATAGTCTTCGCCTGGATAATTGTTATAAAGTAAGTTCCCAAATTCTTCTCCGTAGCTAGTACTTCCTCTGGGGTTAGGATAAAACACAAAATACCCTGCTGCTGCATAAAGTTGTATTTCTGCCGAAAAGAACGGCCCGTAATTTAAAATGGGGCCTCCGTGATTTTCTACAATAAGTGGATGTTTTTTTGTTTTATTGTAATGGGGAGGGTACATTAACCAACCCTGTAAAGCTCTTCCGTCTATCGAGGATTTGTAATTTATTTCTTCAACCGTAGCCATCGTTTTAAAAGCCAATAAATCCTCATTAAGCATGGTTAAGAGTCTGGGCTTTGCATTAGGTTTATCAAGTAGTGCAATATCTGCTGGGCGTTCTGGATACGAAATGGTATAGGCTATTTTTCCGTTAGCAGAAATGCTAAAATTTCCACTAGCGTAGGGTCTTCCTAGCGTGGTTCCTCCAACGTTATCAACAATTTCGGAGACATTCCCGTTTACATCCATATACCCAATTTTGGTTTTCCCTAAATCGTTATACTGAATATAAAATCCTTTTCCGTCGGGAGCCCATTCGGCTATATCCACATCACGATCTAATTTTGCGGAAATAACTTGTTTGTTACCCCCATTGGCATCCATAATATGAAGCTTGGTTACTTGGTAGGCTTGCACTTTATCTTCATACCCTAAATAGGCAATTTTTTTTCCATCTGGGGAGACTTTTGGAGTATAATCGGGTCCCGAAACCGTGGTGAGTTGTTCAAATAATTTAGTATAAACGTTGATAGCATATACTTCGCTATTTCTAAAATCGTATTCCCAATCTGGGTTTCTATTTCCAGAAAAATAGATTTTCTGACCGTTTTTTCCCCACGATAAACTACTGCCATGATTAAAAGGCCCCGATGTAAGTTGCCGAGGCGAACCTCCTTCGGCGGGAATGACAAAAATATGGGTAAAGCCCGGTTTTAAATAGCCCGCTCCATCGGCTTCGTGTTTTAATCTATCGGTAATTCTTGGGGTTTCTGCCCACTTTGCCCCTTTGGGTTTTTCAGGCATTTTGGCTAATACAGGAGGCTTTTCATTGACTTTCATAGTAAAAGCAATCTGACTTCCATCTGGTGACCATTCAAGGTTAGATGGGCTATTTTCCAATTGCGTTAATTTGGCAACTGTTCCTGTTTGTGTCCAATACAAATAAATTTCACTTCCTTCGTCACTACTACTCACAAATACTATACGGTCACCACTGGGAGACCATTGTGCATTGCTTTCATTTACTTCTCGTGAGGTTAATTTATGATGAATGTTGCGCCCATCGGTACTCAATATCCACAAATCCCCTTTGCTTCGATCCTTCATAATATCAAATCCCTTTCGCTCATACACGATATAGTCGCCATTGGGAGATAGCTTAGGGTGGTTGGCATATTCTAGCTGAAATACATCCAAATACTCAAAATTGGATTGCACTTGTGCGGAAAATGGAATGGAAATAAAAAGTACTAGAAAGCTGAAAAGAATTTTTTGCATAATTTGAATTTTGAAAAAGTTAAATATAACTTATTTCAATCTTAATTAAAACCGAATACACTTGAAAGTTAAAGGATATGTAGCATTTCTGAAGCTTCAGAAAGTAACCTAAAATTAGGATGTTCCACAGGTTCCTTCACCATCTCGTGTGCCCAAGTGGTATGAAACGGAATATGAAACGCGTGCCCTCCAATTGCAAGCACGGGAAGCACGTCACTTTTTACGCTATTCCCCACCATTAAAAATTGATGCGGTTGCATATCTAAATGCTTCACTAATTTTTGATAATGTCGCGGTGTCTTGTCTGAAACGATTTCTATATGATGAAAATAGGGTTCCAATCCAGATTTAATCAACTTTCGCTCTTGGTCAAGTAAATCGCCTTTGGTCGCCATCACCAATCGGTATTTTTGAGTGAGTTGTTTTAAGGTTTCTTCAATTCCGTCGATTAGAACAACGGGGGCATTGAGCATTTCTTTACCTATGGCTATCAATTTTTCAATAACCGAAATGGGTAATTTCCCTTCCGAAAACTCAATAGCAGCTTCAATAAGTGATAAGGTAAAGGGTTTTATTCCGTAGCCGTACAACGGAAGGTTCTTCATTTCCATATCGTACAACAGCTGATTGCATTCTTCTTCGCCAATAAAATCTTTCAGTAACACACAAAAACGTTGTTCGGTTTCACGAAAAAGGGTTTCGTTTTCCCATAAGGTATCGTCGGCATCAAAGGCAATGGCTTGGATTTTGGAAAGTGGCATAGTTTTCTGTTTTCAGAATTAAAAGTACTTCTTTACAACTGGCTTATCAAATAATGAAAGTGTAAAGTTCTTCTGAAAAATTACGTATAAATACATATTTCGTATCGTATTGCTTATGAGTACTTTGCACAAAACAACTAACCCATTTAAATTAAAAAATTATGGACCAAACTGCTAAACCTGCTAGTAAAATAGTTCCTGGAATTTCGAGCGATTTAACAGATCAGCTAAGTTCAGATATTAATAATATGCTGTCTTTTGCCATTCATAATGGGCTTCCCATAAATCCTGAGGTTAATAATCTTGTTCAAAATAGCAGCGTAGATGACTTATTTAGCGCCTACAACCTGCTTTGTAAAAACGTTGCGCCTGCTACACCAAAGTCTATTACATACACCAAAAGTTTGTATGATAATTCTGTAAAGAAATCATTATTTAATAAGTTACCGTTGGTAAGAAATCTAATCATTTTAGCACTCGTTTTTTTGGCGGCATTTATAGCGACAAGCCTATTCCCAGAGGTTAATAACGACTCCCTAGACGAGGGAATTATGGCTAACAGTGGCAAATCACTTTTATTGAATCTCGTTTTTCTAGCATCGGTATCTGGTTTGGGTGTGGTATTCTATATGCTGAAAGACGTAAGTTCTTCGGTAAAAGATGGAACCTTAATTCCAGAAGACACCATTTACTATGTGGCACTGATAGTTTTAGGCGTAATTGCAGGGCTTATTATGTCTGAAATTCTTTCGCTTTACAATTCAGATCCCAATGGTATAAACCTTTTTAATAAAGCAGTATTAGCGCTCATTGGTGGGTTTTCATCCGATGCTATTTTCAGCATTTTGCAGGGAGTCATCAATAAAATCAAATCCATTTTTGTGAGTTAAAGGAAAAATTATGATAACTGAAGAAAATTTTAAAGCACTCATCCCAGATGTCAATTGGAATTACGCCAAACAATACGTTCCATTATTTGAAACAGTATTGCCTCAATACGATATTAATACGTCGCTTCGAAAAGCACACTTTTTAGCCCAAGTAGCTCACGAGAGTGGTGGATTTAAATATGTGGTTGAAAACCTAAACTATTCTGCAAAAGCGCTATACGGAGTTTTCAGAAAATACTTTCCGACCATGGACGCTGCTAATTTGTATGCTCGCCAACCCCAAAAAATAGCCAATAAGGTCTATGCCAACAGAATGGGAAACAGCGACGAAGCAAGCAATGACGGCTGGAATTATCGAGGACGTGGGCTCATTCAACTAACTGGAAAAGATAATTATCAAGCTTTATCCACAACCACAGGTAAAGTTTTTATTGCCACTCCAGAATTAGTAGAGCAACCCCAATGGGCGTTGACTTCTGCCTGTTGGTTTTGGAAAAATAGAAACATCAACAAATATGCCGACGCCGATGATATCCATATGGTCACCAAGCTAATTAATGGTGGAACGAATGGTTTAGCCAATCGGCAACATTACCTGGATGAGTTTAAGAAGCTTTATGCTATTTAGATAAAAAAAGGGTAATAAAACTTAGTTTATCACCCTTTAAAAATTTTTAAAGCTTATTTATTTTTTCTTTGGAGGCGCTGGAACAACAGTTCCCATTTCCAAAGCAGAGTCAAGCCTATCGTACCAAGTTCGTGTACGAGCAATTTTTCCATTATCAATTTGGTGTACTTGATGCCAAGGCACATTATAGGAAAAGTCACTACCTTTTACATTTGCAGTATAAGTTCCCCAAACATGAACCCAATCTCCTTTTAAATCACCTTCATTTGCAACAAGGGAAGTCATTACTATAATACCAGGATCTTGATTTGTTCTTAGTGAATCAACTGCAGCCCAATTAGCTGCTAATTGGTCTACGTTAACAGAGTCTTTTGCAGAAGGACCACGAAACATATAATCGTCAGTTACTAAGCTTTTTAATGCATCTGGTTTATTTGTAATAATGGCATCGATAAAGCTATTCACTAAAGCCATATTGGCTTCTTCGTTGGGGCTTATATCATAAAGTCTTGCTTCCTCCACAACTACATCGGGAGTTTCTTCTTCTTTTTCTTTACATGACCAAATGGAGATGCCAAGAACACATACTAATAGTAAATAAATACTGAGGGAGTTACTTTTTTTCATATTTAAAAATGTTGGTTAGCTGTTACTTTTCGTAAGTAACTGATTATAAATGTACAACATTAATTACTATGAATAAAAGTATGCTTTGAAAAAGTGGTTCAGAAATAGTAGCTTTAGGGTTAATATTATCGAATAAGTTTCTTATACTTAATTCGTTTTGGCATTAAATCCCCACCCAAGCGTTTCTTTTTATTTTCTTCGTAATCACTGAAACCACCTTCAAAGAAATAGACTTCGCTATTGCCTTCAAAAGCAAGGATATGAGTACAAATTCTGTCTAAAAACCAACGGTCGTGACTAATCACTACAGCACAACCTGCAAAGTTTTCAAGACCTTCTTCTAAGGCACGCAGTGTGTTTACATCCAAGTCGTTAGTAGGCTCATCCAGTAACAATACGTTTCCTTCTTCTTTCAAAGTCATTGCCAAATGAAGGCGATTTCGTTCCCCACCCGAAAGCATTGATACTTTTTTGTTCTGCTCACTACCTGAAAAATTAAATCGGCTTAAATAGGCTCGGGAATTAACTTGACGCCCTCCCATCATAATAAGCTCTTGCTTGTCACTAAAGTTTTCCCAAATGGTTTTTTCAGCATCAATATTAGAATGTGCTTGATCTACATAAGCAATTTTAGCAGTATCACCCACTTCAAAAGTGCCTTTATCGGGCTCAATTTCACCCATAATCATTTTGAAAATGGTTGTTTTTCCAGCACCGTTAGGTCCAATAATACCAACAATTCCAGCTTGAGGGAGTTTAAAATTTAAATTATCATACAATAACTTATCGCCAAAACCTTTTGCAACGCCTTTGGCTTCGATAACATTGGTTCCCAAACGAGGGCCATTAGGGATATAAATTTCAAGTTTTTCGTCAAGCTGCTTTTGATCTTGACTCATTAATTTGTCGTAATTCTGAAGACGTGCTTTTTGCTTAGTTTGTCTTCCTTTAGGCGCCATCCGCACCCACTCCAATTCTCGCTCTAAAGTCTTTTGACGTTTACTCGCCTGCTTTTGCTCTTGGGCTAATCGTTTTGATTTTTGTTCCAACCAAGAAGAATAATTTCCTTTCCAAGGAATACCTTCACCTCGATCCAATTCTAAAATCCACCCAGCCACATTGTCTAAGAAATAACGGTCGTGCGTTACTGCAATTACAGTTCCTTTATACTGTGCTAAATGGTGCTCTAACCAATGAACACTCTCGGCATCCAAGTGGTTGGTAGGCTCATCGAGTAATAATACATCAGGTTCTTGAAGTAATAATCTACACAAAGCTACACGTCTTCGCTCACCTCCAGAAAGTACTTTTATAGGAGTGTCACCTTCAGGAGTGCGTAAAGCATCCATGGCTATTTCAAGTTTAGTATCAAGTTCCCAAGCATTGGTAGCATCAATTTTATCTTGCAGTTTGGCTTGTTTGTCCATGAGTTCCTGCATTTTATCAGGATTTTCATAGACTTCAGGCAAACCAAACATATCATTAATTTTATTGTACTCGTCAAGAATATCCACTACTTCTTGAGCACCTTCTTTTACAATATCAATAACCGTTTTAGATTCGTCTAGCTTTGGTTCTTGCTCCAAATACCCAACTGTATACCCTGGAGCAAACACCACATCACCTTGATGGTTTTTATCCAAGCCTGCAATAATTTTCAGCAAGGTAGATTTCCCACTTCCATTAAGACCTAAGATTCCTATTTTCGCTCCATAAAAGAAGCTTAGATAAATATTTTTTAAAACAGGCGTTTGTGCATTCTGAAAGGTTTTAGAAACCCCAGACATGGAGAAAATGACTTTTTTATCGTCAGACATAAATTATTCGAAATTAAAGATTATACTCTTCCTTTTAGTGCATTAAATACCCAAGCAATGGCAAAGAAACCAATACCCACCGAAGCAAAACCCCATCCTGCCACATCATCATATTTAAAAGCACCCATAGCAATTAGTGCACATCCTACAATTATCATTATAAAAGTGGCCCAAGCCAGTACTGTATTTTTATTCATCATTGTATTGAATTTTAATTGGTTAATTGAAATTCTCCCTCGTATTCAATGAAATGTATCATAAATGAAATGCAAATATCGGTAAATAATCACACAAATTAGGCATCATAATAAGGCATTTCGTATTTTTGGGCAAACTCTTATAGCATGGATATTGACTTCAACAAAAATGAAGACCACAACAAACTCTTAGTTTCAGATTTACGTCAAAAATTATCAAAAGTTAAATTAGGTGGAGGCCAAAAAGCCATCGATAAGCATCATGCCAAAGGGAAAATGACGGCTCGTGAGCGAATTGAATACCTTTTGGATGAAAAAAAACCATCTATCGAAATTGCAGCTTTTGCGGGTGATGGCATGTATGAAGAACACGGAGGTTGTCCTAGTGGGGGCGTGGTTATAAAAATTGGGTATGTGCAAGGAAAGCAATGCATTGTGGTGGCTAATGATGCCACAGTAAAGGCAGGAGCTTGGTTCCCAATTGCCGCAAAGAAAAATTTAAGAGCGCAAGAAATTTCTATTGAAAATAAATTACCCATTATTTACTTGGTAGATAGCGCGGGTGTATATCTTCCTATGCAGGATGAAATTTTTCCTGATAAAGAACACTTCGGAAGAATTTTTAGAAATAATGCTGTGATGAGCAGTATGGGTATAACTCAAATCTCCGCCGTGATGGGAAGCTGTGTGGCTGGGGGTGCCTATCTCCCTATTATGAGTGATGAAGCCCTCATCGTGGATAAGACAGGAAGTATATTTTTAGCGGGTAGCTATTTGGTAAAAGCCGCTATTGGAGAAAGTATCGACAACGAAACTTTAGGTGGCGCAACCACACATTGTGAAATTAGTGGTGTGACCGATTATAAAGCCAAAGATGATAAAGACGCTCTCGATACTATAAAAAATATCGTTTCCAAAATTGGGGATTTTGAAAAAGCTGGATATAACCGAATAAAAGCTTCAAAACCAAAAGAAAATCCTGATGATATCTTCGGAATTTTACCGAGATCGCGTGCAGACCAATACGATATGCTTGAAATAATCAAGCGATTGGTGGACGATTCAGATTTTGAACAATACAAAGAAGGCTACGGAAAAACAATCTTAACAGGCTATGCACGTATTGACGGTTGGGCTGTGGGTATTGTTGCCAATCAAAGAAAAGTGGTGAAAACAACCAAAGGCGAAATGCAGTTTGGTGGGGTAATTTACAGCGATAGCGCAGACAAAGCCACTAGATTTATTGCCAATTGCAATCAGAAAAAAATACCCTTGGTGTTTTTGCAGGATGTATCAGGATTTATGGTAGGTAGTAAAAGTGAGCACGGTGGTATTATTAAAGATGGGGCCAAAATGGTAAATGCAGTGAGTAATAGTGTGGTTCCGAAGTTTACCGTTATTATAGGAAACTCTTATGGCGCTGGAAATTATGCCATGTGCGGAAAAGCCTACGACCCAAGATTGATCGTCGCTTGGCCTAGTGCAGAATTAGCTGTTATGAGTGGTAATAGTGCTGCCAAGGTATTAACTCAAATTGAAACGGCTTCGCTTAAAAAACAAGGAAAAGAGCTCACCGAAGAGGATGAAAAAGCACTTTACGATAAAATAAAAGCGCGCTACGATAGACAAATATCACCTTATTACGCAGCCTCTCGAATTTGGACCGATGCCATCATCAACCCAATAGATACGCGTAAATGGATTTCCATGGGCATAGATGCGGCAAACCACGCTCCTATTGAGAAACCTTTTAATTTGGGAGTAATACAAGTTTAATTTCTACATATCACTAAAAATGAGTATCTTAACACTACCTAATCAATACTCATTTTTGTCATGGCAACAATTAAATCCTTAAACAAATGGGCTAATAGACATACCTATTATCCATTGGACCTTTTACGCATTGCCTTTGGTGTTTTTCTTTTTATTCAGGGAATTAACTTTATGGGCAATAGCGAAATGCTGTTAGAATTAATTAAACCACTACAAAGCATTGTAGGTGAAATGGCAGTCATTCATTATGTGGCTCCTGCACATTTTGTAGGTGGACTTCTCATTGCGTTTGGTCTATTAACGCGTTGGGCATGTATTGCTCAATTACCTGTATTAATAGGTGCAGTGTTAATTAATATTCTTGGAGACATGCAAACGGGAAATTTTATTTTATCATCTGTTGCATTAATACTATGTGTCTTCTTTATTTTCTATGGTTCTGGTAAACATTCTATGGATTATAGGTTAAAAATGGAGCGCTAAAATTTCTTCATTTTTTAAGATTTTTTTAATGAAATATTGCTATACATTTGGTGTATTATTCTAAGACACTAAATGAATAAATACATTGTGGTTGATACTCCCAAAAACTGGGAGTTTCTAGACGGAAATATCCCTGTCATTTCTTCTCAGGATTATATTGCTAATCCTGCGTATTCCAAAGTTAAAAACGTACGTATTTTCAACCTTTGCCGAAATTATTCCTATCAATCAAAGGGATATTATGTTTCTCTTTTGGCTGAAGCCCGTGGCCATCTGGCAATTCCAACCACTAAGAATTTGGTGGATTTAAAATCACCCAAGATTGTAAAGATTATTTCGGAAGAATTTGATGAACTCATTCAGCAAAACCTTAAAAATATAAAGTCGCGAGAGTTTGATTTAAGCGTGTATTTTGGGCAAAACGTTGCCAGTAAATACAAAGAATTGAGTGCCATGTTCTTTCGGCATTTTCAAATTCCATTTATTAAAGTAAAATTTGTTTACAAGCATAGTTGGAAAATACAAAGTATTAAGTCGATTTCAATATTAGATATTTCTGAAGAACACAAACCCCTCGCCCATCAATTTGCAAAGGATTTCTTTTCAAAAAAACGATACGATACGGTGCGTCCTTCAAAAGCTATTTACGATTTGGCCATTTTGGTACAACCTAACGATCCCGCACCGCCCAGCAATCCGAAGGCGTTAAAAAAGTTTATGGAAATTGCTGAAAAGCACAATTTTTACGTAGAAATTGTGGGTCCAAAAGACCTTTCTCGATTATCTTCATTCGACGCGTTACTAATCCGTCAAAGCACCGAAGTAAATAACGAAGCCTATGCCTTTGCACGAAAAGCGCAACAAGAGAACATAGCTATTGTAGATTACCCAGATGCGATTTTAAAATGCTGCAATAAAGTTTTTATGGCAGAAGCACTTGAAAATGCCAATATTCCTGCTCCTAAAACTCGCATTGTACATCATGACAATGCCAAAGAAATTTTAACAGATTTACAATTACCGTGTATTCTCAAAGCCCCCGATTCTACTTTTTCATTTGGAGTAAAAAAAGCAAAAACTGAGGAAGAATACTATGCCTTGGTGAAAACCATGTTACAAGAATCGGAATTGATTATTGCACAAGAGTTTTGTCCATCAGACTTTGATTGGCGTATTGGTATTCTCGATGGGCAACCTTTCTATGCTTGTAAGTATTATATGGCAAAAGGACACTGGCAAATTTATAACTGGAATGCAAAAGATAAAGATGATCAAGACGGGAATGCAGATGTCATGGCAATTGAGGAAGTTCCAAAAAATATTATGGAGTCAGCGCTAAATGCTGGAAAAATTATGGGTCCAGGGCTTCTTGGAATCGACATCAAAGAAGTGAATGGAAAACCCCTAGTGATTGAAATTAACGATAATCCGAACATAGATTTTGGCGTGGAAGACCGTTATTATGGAGATTTGGTCTATTCAAAAATTATTGAAGCACTATTAAAACGCTTAGAAGATAAATAATGAAATATCATTTATTCGAAGTATTCGGAATTGAGTTAGAATATATGTTGGTGAAAAAGCAACAGCTAAAGGTAGCTCCCATAGTAGACCAGTTAATAAATTCAAAAATGGGCTATGTTACCGCAGATGTAGATAATGGCGCTATTGAATGGAGCAACGAATTGGTCGCTCATGTGGTAGAATTAAAAACCAATGGGCCCACTCCCAACCTAAAAAACCTTTCAAAAAAATTCCATAAAAACATACTAGAGATTAACAATTTATTAAAGCCTCTAGAAGCAAAGCTACTTCCTACAGCATCGCATCCCTTAATGGATCCAAAAACCGAAATGCAACTCTGGAAGCACAGTTATAGCGAAATTTATGCGCTTTATAATCGTATTTTTAACTGCAAAGGACACGGGTGGAGTAATGTGCAAAGTATGCATATTAATCTTCCGTTTTATGATGATTTAGAATTTGAAAAGCTTCATGCAGCAGTACGTATATTATTACCCATAATTCCCGCATTAAGTGCTAGTTCTCCCATTTTTGAAGGGAAATACACTGGATTTTTGGATAGCCGTATGGAAGTTTATAAAACGAATCAGAAAGAAATTCCGCAAATGACCGGGAAAGTGATTCCTGAGCAGGTTTTTACAAAAAAAGAATATTACGAGAAGATATTTAAGCCTATTAATGTAGCCATAAAACCCTTTGATACCGAAGATATACTCGACCATCATTTTTTAAATTCTCGTGGCGCCATTGCCCGTTTCGATAGAAATGCCATTGAAATTAGGGTAATCGATATTCAAGAATGTCCGCTGGCAGATGTTGCCATTGCAGCCTTTATCATTGAAGTTTTAAAACTATTGGTTTCAGAAAAATTAGGGTCTTTAAAAACCCAGAAATCTTTTCATGAAGATGAACTTTTTGACATTCTAAATGATGTGATTAAAAACGGTGAACATTCAGTAATTAAAGATAAAAAATACCTTCAACTGTTTAATATAGAAAATGAAACGATTGTATTAGATATTTGGAAATCTCTTTTCGAGATAGTGAAAGGGAGTCTCTCTTCAAAATATCAAAAAACCATGGAGGCTATTTTAGAGAATGGCACGCTATCCACAAGAATTTTAAAAGCAATTGGAAATGATTTTTCAGAAGAAAATATTTTGAAAGTATATAACGAATTAGGAGATTGTCTACAAGAGAATAAATTGTTTCTTCCATGAAACTAGTTGTTTCTTGCGAGCACGGGGGGAATGAAATTCCAAAGGATTTTCAAAAATATTTCGTAAATCAAAGAGCCATTTTACAAAGTCATAGGGGCTATGACCCGGGTACTTTGGATTTGTTTGAAGATGTAAAAGCACTTTCAGGTTTTTCAGAAAGCAATACTTTTTCAAGATTGTTGATTGAATGTAATCGCTCTTTACATCATCCTAAACTTTTTTCAGAATTCACAAAAAGTATTTCAGAAACTGAAAAAGAAAAACTCATTTCGACTCTTTACTTACCGTACCGAAATAGTATTGAAAATCACATTAGAACTTTTATTTTAGAAGAAAAAACGGTATTACATATCTCAATACATTCTTTTACACCAATATTAAATGGAGAGGAACGTAATAACGATATTGGGTTGCTATATGACTCTAAAAAGCCTTTTGAAAAAACCCTTTGTGAGCTTTGGAAAGCTTTTATAATAGAAGAATCTCCATTAATAAAAGTTAGATTTAACTATCCCTACCTAGGCAGTGCAGACGGATTTACAACCTATTTACGGAAGCAATTTCCTGAAAATTATATAGGAATTGAATTGGAAGTCAACCAAAAATGGGTGAAAAATGATGGATTGAATAAAACGATTAAATCGACCATTGTTAAAAGCATAAAAAAACTAATTACAATAAACTAAAGTCCCTAATTACTATCTTTGAAAAAATCATTTCATGAAAATAAAAAACATAGAAAATATTGAACTTTCTTTCTTAACTCTTGAAGACTACCAAGAACTTAAGGAAGCTATGATTAAAGCATACGCAACTATGCCAGATATGTACTGGCGAGAAAAGCAAATAAAAACACTTATTGAAAAATTTCCAAAAGGTCAGGTTGTTGTAAAAGTGAATAATCAAATTGCGGGTTGTGCGTTGTCGCTAATATTAGATTATGCAAAATTTGAAGAAGACAATTCGTATGAAGCTGTCACTGGCAACTACACCTTTAATACGCATAATGATGAGGGAGATGTACTTTATGGTATAGATGTTTTTATAAAACCCGAATTTAGAGGATTACGATTAGGCCGACGTCTTTACGATTATCGAAAAGAACTTTGCGAACGATTAAATTTACGTGGTGTTGCCTTTGGTGGAAGAATTCCTAATTACCACCAATACAAAGACACTTTATCCCCAAAAGAATATATAGACAAGGTTCGTAAAAAAGAAATTCACGATCCAGTTCTTAATTTTCAAATATCCAATGATTTTCACCCTGCAAAAATTTTAAAAAATTATTTAAAAGGAGATGCTGCTTCAAACGATTATGCTGTTTTATTAGAATGGGATAATGTATTATATGAAAAGCGAACTAAAAAACCTTCTACCATTAAAAAGGTGGTACGCTTGGGTTTGGTACAATGGCAAATGCGTCCTTACAAGGATTTTGATGAATTAATGCATCAGGTAGAATTTTTTGTAGATGCTGTTTCAGGATATCGTTCAGATTTTGCATTGTTTCCAGAGTTTTTTATGTCTCCTTTAATGGCAGAAAATAACCATTTAGATCCTCACGAGGCAATTAGAGAATTAGCTCAGTATTCAAAGATTATAGTTGAAAAATTTTCAGAACTCGCTATATCCTATAACATCAATATTATTTCGGGGTCTATGCCCGAAATACGTGATGGAAACCTTTACAACGCTGGATATCTTTGCAAAAGAGATGGAAGTGTAGAACGCTATGAAAAATTGCATGTTACCCCAGATGAAGCTAAAGTTTGGGGGCTTCAAGGCGGAAATAGCTTTAAAGTATTTGATACCGATTGTGGTAAAATAGGAATTTTAATTTGTTATGATTCTGAATTTCCAGAATTAAGCAGATTACTTGCCGATGAAGGCATGGATATTTTGTTTATTCCATTTTTAACCGATACTCAAAACGGATTCTCACGCGTAAGAAATTGTGCTCAAGCCCGTGCAATCGAAAATGAATGTTATGTCGCTATCGCTGGTAGTGTAGGTAACTTACCTAAAGTACATAATATGGATATGCAATATGCGCAATCTATGGTGTTTACACCCTGTGATTTTGCTTTTCCCGCTAACGGAATTAAAGCCGAAGCCACTCCAAATACAGAAATGATTCTAATTTGTGATGTAGATATCGATCTGTTACGACAACTCAACTTGTTTGGTAGTGTCCGAAACTTACGAGATAGAAGAACAGATATCTTCGATTTAAAAAAGAAATAATTACTTAATAGGTTTAATGGCTTCTTGTCGTGTATTTACATACCGGAAGCCATTTTTACCAAAAAACCCTGCCTCTTCAAGCATAATACGGATGTCTTTGTCCCATTCTTCAATAAAGACTGTGGTATTTAATTCAATAGCATAGACGGTGTTGTAATGTAGCGGATAATCTCCATTTACTGGCACTCCTCCTTGTGAGTCCCACATACCCAAAGTAGTTCCAGAGCTATGCCCGTAGGTTCCCAGCGGATGCGTATAAATGGATGGACGAAGTCCTTCTTCCTTTCCTTCAGCGAGTGATTTAAGTAAAATTTCATTTCCAGTTCTTCCAAATTCAAAATTACCAGTAAAGATATCCTGCACTCTATTTCCCAGTTTAAAAGCTTTCTGAAGAAAAACAGGGATTTGAGTTTCACCATCTTTCAAGACATAGGCATGCTGTTGGCAGTCAGTATTAAGTCCAATGTAAGTAATCCCAAAATCGCAATGGAGCAAATCGCCCTGTAGAATAACATCGTCTGGCTTTCCTTTACTGAAGGATTCAATATGACTTTTAAGTGCCTCGGAACTTCTTTGAACATCAATCGTTGGATGAAACCACGTTTCCAATCCTAAATCGGTTACTTTTTGTCGCATCCACCAAACCACATCTTCGGTCGTGGTAACCCCGGGTGTGATGACTTTAATCGAAAAAGCTTCATCAATAATATTGTGGGTAATTTCTACTAGCTGATTGTATAAATCCATTTCCTTTTCGGTGCGAGTTTCAATCCAAGCGATGGCTAATTTTTCTGCTGAAACTAATTTATCCTCCATCGATTGGGGAAGGGCTTCGAGTAATTCTTCGTAGTCTGTTTTCACCAATCCGTCTGCAATTCCAAAATATTCCGAATAATTAATCCCAATAGTCTTTGGATTTCGTTCTTCTATGATTTCCACCAATCGCGCCCATTGATTTGGTTGCTTTTCTTTATCCCAAGCCGAAGTGATGTTTTCCCCCACATCATAACGTGCCACCGCTAATTTTTCAATGGTATTGATCTCTTTATTACGGTAAAAAACAAGGATAGTTCTCCTACGCGCATTGAGCCAAGTAGCAGGTAACATCGTTTTCATGACAGGATCTTCATTGTATTCTCTTGAAATGACCAACCACATGTCGATGTTTGTGTCATCCATTAACTGCGGAAGCAAATTATTAAATCTATCCGCTAAAATTTCACCCTTTAATTGCGCACGTTCGCGCTCTGGAAGGATTTGTGCGTTAAGAATTGAAAAGCTAAAAATGAAAAATAAAAAAAGGAATCGCATTGTTTATTTTTTTCAGAAAGATAAGAAATATCTATTTCCGAAACTTTTGCAATACTTCTTTTACTTGCGAGCGTTTTACTTTACCCGTTTCGGTATATGGAAATTGTGATAAGGTGTACACTTTTTTGGGACGTTCGTAAGATTCTAACGTCGAAAATATTTCAGAATAATTAGGCTTTTCTTGTGAAGTAGAATCTTCAACAACTAAAACAAGCTTCTCGCCTAAGGCTTCATCTTTTTCCGAAGAAATAAGAAAAGGAATAGTAAAATACGGTTCTAGTTTCTTTTCAACAGTTTCTGGGTTAATCTTTACGCCGCCACTGTTAATAACAAAGTCTGCTCTTCCCAACCATTTAAACGAAATAGGTGAAGTAAGTTCCACTAAATCATTAGTAACAATTTCCTCTGAGGCAATTTTAGGGGCAGCGATTACCAAACAACCTCTATCATCGATAGTAAATTTTACATTCGGAAAAGCGTGGTACACATCAGATTTTGCAAAGCCGTTAATTCGGCGCGCAGCCACGTGGGTAATGGTTTCGGTCATTCCATATGTTGCAAATGCTTCCACAGCTTGATCCTGCAACATTTCTTCCATTTTTTTGGTAAGAATTCCTCCTCCTACAATCAACTTTTTTACTTTATCTAAAGCATTTATGGAATGATAGAGTTGATACGGCACCAAAGCCACAAAATCATAAGGGTTGTCGTATTGCACTAGCGCATCCTTATCGGGTGCCACTACGTGCAAATCCCATCCCAATACCATCGCACGAACCAGCATCATTTTACCCGCAATAAAATCGGATGACAAACAAAGTAATGCTTTTGTTCCTTCGCCTACTTTAAAATAAGCGCCAGTTGCTTCTGCACTGTGAATCATTTGCTCTTTGCGCAATTTTATTCTTTTAGGTTTCCCAGTGGAGCCGGAAGTTTGTACCTCAACGAAATCATTAAAATTGAGCCATTCTTCTAAAAAAGTTGCCATACTCACCTCAAAATCGTCCCCTTGCTCTATTAAGCCTTCGGCGAAATTGAGTATTTCTTCGGCACTCTCAAAGGAGAGTCCGTTTAACTGAAATTTAGGGTGAATATGTGGTGAGGTTGGTTTCAAATTTCAGTAATTATAATTCTAAAAGTGAATCTGTATTTTCAATTGAAGGAGGAGGCGGTGGTGGCTCAACCTTCCCGAAGAGCTTCTCTCCCCATCCTGTCCATTTATAACGCCATGCCATAATTCCTAAAAATATGGGATACACCACCAATACAGGAATAATAACATCAACACCTGCAACTGGTTCTGAAATATCCTTAAAAATAGAATGTGTTTGAAAAGCGGTCCAATCTGCAGTAACAAGTAATGCGGCTACTAAATTATTTCCGGCGTGAAACCCTAATGCCAACTCCACGCCTTCATCCATCAAGGTCATAATTCCAAGAAGCAATCCCGTGCCAATGTAATAGACCATAATAATATTGCCCATTTTTTCAACCTCTGGGTTAAAAAAGTGAAGGCTTCCAAAGATAACTGAGGTTACTATTAAAGGCACCCAACGATTCTTTGCCATAATGCCAATCCCTTGCATTAAGTACCCACGGAATAAATATTCTTCAAAACTCGTTTGCAATGGAATAAAAACAATAGCAATCAATGCTAGAATTAAAAAGGGCACTAACTTAAATTGGAACACATAGCTTTCAGGGTTTTGGTAATAATCCAAAAGTGTCATTGCTAGTGTTGTCACTGCAATTAAACCAAAGCCAAAAGCAAAACGCCCCCAATCTATTTTCTTTCTAGCAGTAGTTACGGCTATCATCTTTTGCTTATGCACCAATCTTACCCAAAAATAAAGGCCTAACAGACCAATGGCAAAAGACAGTAACATTAAAAATAAGGTGAGATTGGATTCTAATGCACCCATTAAAACGGTTGGGTCTTCAAGAGAAGCAATGTTACCTCCATCGGCAAGTATTTTTAACAGTACAGCAACAAGTAGCGGAATAGAGCCTAGTTGCCAAACCAAAAATATAACTACAAATCCTATAATATACCTCCACGAGTCATGTAATGATTGATAGGCTCTTTCTATAAACATGTACTATAAATTTATCTTTTTCAAATCCCAAGGTTTATTGGGCTTGTAGGTTAAACATCCATTAAAAACTTCCAATGGAGAAAGTATATTATTAGTGTACAAACTTCCCGTTCCCAAACCTTGTGGCAATTTACTATTTTTTGTGAAGGTGTATTGGGAAATTGCGTTTAATCCTACATTACTTTCTAAAGCCGAAGTTATCCACCATCCTGCGTTGTGTTTTTCAGCTAAAGAAATCCACTCGTCGCTACCTTTAAAACCACCAATAAAACTAGGCTTTAAGATAATATATTGCGGTTGTATGGTTTGCAAAAGTTGTTTCTTGTCTTCGGAAGAAAACACCCCAATAAGCTCTTCGTCCAACGCAATGGACAACGGACTATCCTCACATAAACGAGCCATTTCTTGCCATTGTTTTGGCTTTATGGGTTGTTCAATGGAATGTAATTGGAAATCTGATAATCGCTTCAGTTTTTCTAAAGCTTCTGAAGAAGAAAATGCACCATTAGCATCGACACGTAATTCTATTTCTGAAGCTGTAAATTCTTTCCGAAGGGATTTTAGCAACTCCACTTCGGTGTTGAAATCAATAGCGCCAATCTTCATTTTAATGCAAGTAAAACCTTCCTTTAGTTTTTCAGATATTTGTTGCTTCATAAAAGCTTTATCTCCCATCCAAATAAGTCCGTTGATTGGAATATTTACCTCTCCTTTGGAAAACTCCGAAGGAAATAATTCAAATTTATTTTCAGAATTTAAGGATCTAAAAGCCATCTCTACCCCTATTTGAATAGATGGAAACTCCGTTAAAGCTTCGTAAAGTGAATCTACTCCCAGGTAAATGTTATCACAAACCCATTGTAATTTCTTTTCATAATCAGGTCGATCATCAATGCTTAATCCTCTTAAAATTCCGCATTCTCCAATACCCCAATTGTGTTCATCCTTCAAAATAAGAAACCAAGTTTCCTTTGTTTTCAGGATTCCTCGGGAGGTACCGCTCGGGCGTTTAAAATTGAGAATGTATTTTTGGATTGAAGCTTTTAGCATATTGTGAGACCCCTCGACTGCGCTCGGGGTGACATTATTATTACAATTCAATCGATTCCCCTATTTCAAGCAACATTAAGTCTTTTCCTGCATCGTAGAATTTCTTTTTGGCTTCTTCGTGATCAATTTCTATGTAGCCGAAAGTGTCATAATGAACGCCCAGAATTTTATCGCATTGTACAAAATCACTTGCGATAATGGCATCATCAATACCCATCGTAAAATTATCACCAATGGGAAGGATGGCTAAATCCAATTTTGTACTCATAGGAATGAGCTTCATATCCATGGTCAATGCAGTATCTCCTGCGATGTAAATATTTTTATGATCGCCTTCGATTACGAATCCGCCAGGCTGTCCACCATAAGAGCCATCTGCAAAAGAAGACGTATGAATGGCGTTTACATATTTTACATTTCCGAAATCGAATCGCCACCAACCTCCATGATTCATAGGGTGAACCTCAATTCCCTTTTCTTGATAATGCATGGCTATTTCATAGTTACTCACGATGGTGGCTCCTGTATTTTTAGCAATGGCTTCGGCGTCCAATACATGATCTTGATGCGCATGTGTCAATAAAATATAGTCTGCTTTTAGAGAATTGATATCAATTTTATCTTTTGAAAGTGGATTCCCCGAAATAAAAGGGTCTACTAGAATGGTAGTGTCTTCAACGTCAATCTGTAAAGAATTTTGACCGTAAAAAGTAATTTTCATGGTTCGATTTTTTTGTTAGTTAAAGATAGCAAACAGAATGGCAAACAAAAAAGTACTGAGGGCTACTTTTTTTAATTCGGAATCTAACAAGCGAGGTTCTTTATTTTTATATACCGTTTTTATATTGAGAATAAAGGGAATAAAGGCGATTACATAAATAAACTGAAGTCCATCCCAGTAGTTCAAAATGCTGTAGACAATGGCGCAAATCATTCCGAAGAAAAGTAAAAAAGCATGGTATTGCTTCGCTTTTTCAAAACCCATTTTTACAACGAGCGTACGTTTTCCAACCTCAGCATCATTTTCAATATCACGTAGGTTATTAAGGTTTAAAACCGCTGTGCTAAAGCATCCAATTGCTGTGGCTGGCAGTAATAATTCCCACTGTAGCGTTTTGGTGAACAAGAAATAACTTCCCAAAACACTCAACAGTCCAAAGAATAGAAACACGAAAACATCTCCTAACCCAGAATACCCATAAGCACTTTTACCCACCGTATATTTTACAGCTGCAATAATAGAAGCAATCGCCAAATTGAAAAACACAAATGAAAGTATAAAATTTTCGTTACCAAAGGCCCTAAATATGAGGAGGGTAGCCAATAAAAAAGTGATTACTCCTGTAATAATCATCCCCACCTTCATTTGCTTGGGAGAGATTATTCCTGAAGCCACCATGCGCTTTTCACCTAGTCGTTTTGCATCGGTGCCTTTTATGCCGTCGCCGTAATCATTGGCAAAATTGGATAGCACTTGGAATCCGATAGTAACGAGAATAGCAAGCCAAAAGATAGAATTTTCCCAAATAGGCTTAGGCATAATTCCCATACTTGGAACTCCAGGCTCGAGCTTTGGCAAAAAGGAAGTATTACCCAAATAACTTCCCACAATGACTCCCGAAACAGATAGTGGCAAGGTTCGTAATCGTGCAGCGGCAATCCAAGCTTTTACTTTGTTCATAAAGGAAATTGAAACACAAAAATACCTTTAAATTTTTAAAATTCCTTTCGATACTTTTAAATAACTGACTTGCTGAAAGTTAAATATTAAGTTGGTTTCTATTCAGAAAAAAATAGTATTTTCATTTCCGCAAACCAACTAAAAACCTAACTTATGAAAAGAAATATAGACATTGGTCTACTTGTATTGCGCGTAGGAACTTCGGCGCTATTATTAACTCATGGATTCCCAAAATTAATGAAGTTTATTGAAGGGAATATGGCTTTGGTGGGTGACCCCATTGGTGTAGGCACGTTAATATCTTCCATATTAGTACTTCTTGGAGAAGTTATAGCACCCGTTTTAGTATTAATTGGTTTAAAGTCACGTTTAGCTGCTGTGGTGAGTGCTGCCACGATGGCTGTCGCTGCTTTTATTGCTCACGATGGTGATCCTATAGCTAAAAAAGAAAAAGCATTATTGTTTTTTATAGCGTATGTTGCTATTGCCTTAATGGGTGCCGGAAAATTTTCGGTGGATAAGAAATAGTGAGTCGTGAGTCGTGAGTCGTGAGTCGTGAGTCGAAAATATAAATTTATTTAATATCGTTAGTTAAAGATTTTAACTAAGAGTTCTTTTAGTAAATCCCCTTGAGAAAGGTTGGACGCTCCTACCCCTTTGCTTTTCATGTCAATGTCACGAATGGCGCTCACAATGGCACTTACCTTTTTCATAGGATAGTTGCGAGCAGCTTCTTGATACTCTTTTATAAAATAAGGGTTTACCCCTAAAAGCTTTGGCGCTGTGGATTTATCACTAATAGAATGATACTTCAGTAATTTTGAGAAAAAACTATATAGTAAAGCCACGGTCATTACTATGGGATGATTTTTAGGGTTTTGCCCAAAATACTGCACAATTCCAAAGGCTTTTTTAATATCTTTTGTGGCAATGGCGCTTTGTAATTCAAAATTATTGTAGTCTTTACTAATCCCAATATTTTCTTCAACAATCTGTGGCGTAATTTGCTCACCCGGTTTAATAATGAGTTGTAGTTTCTCCAATTCGTTATTAACCTTGCTTAAATCATTCCCTAAAAATTCGGTGAGCATTTGTGAAGCCTTTGGGGTAATGGTATACCCTTTTCCAGCTAAGACCCTTCGAATCCAATCCGGCACCTGATTTTCATACAATTTAGAACTTTCAAACAGCACTCCGGTTTTCTTAACAGCCTTGGCGAGTTTTTTTCGAGCATCCAACTTTTTATATTTGTAGCAAATCACCAAAACTGTGGTGGGTTGTGGATTTTCGACATAAGAAACCAAATTTTCAATGGTTCGGGAGAGCTCCTGTGCTTCTTTTACAATCACAACTTGTCTTTCAGCCATCATAGGATATCGCTTGGCATTGCTTACAATATCCTCAATAGAGACATCTCTTCCGTAAAGCACCATTTGGTTAAAGCCTTTTTCTTCTTCAGAAAGCAAATTATCTTCAATAAAATCGCTTATTCCGTCGATATAGTAAGGCTCCTCTCCCATTAAAAAATAAATAGGTGCAATGGTTCCTTGTTTTATATCGCCTATAATTTGTTTTACCTGCTCTAAAGCCATTTTTTAGCTATCTATCTGTTTGAGCGCAGTCGAAAACTAATTTATGACCCCTCGACTGCGCCTGACTGCCGTTAGGCAGGCTCGGGGAGACATTTACTATATTAATAAGATAAAATAGTATTGAAATTTGTTTCTTTGTTTTATGCTGAAACTGAATTTTCCAGAATATGCTTTTCGGTTCAAAAATAGCGAAAACAAACGGTTGATTTTTGATCCTGTCCGAAAAAAATTTGTAATTCTCACTCCAGAAGAATGGGTGCGGCAGCATACGCTTCAGTTTCTTATACAAGAGAAAGGGTATTCGGTTTCTTTAATTAATGTTGAAAAGCAACTCCTTCTCCACGGTACCAAAAAACGATATGATATTGTGGTGTTTAAACCCGATGGGAGTATTTTTCTAATTGTAGAATGCAAAGCCCATACCATTGAAATTACCCAAGATACTTTTGACCAAATTGCAAGATACAACCTCGTGACTCAAGCAGAATATGTAATGGTCACTAATGGAATTGATCACTATTACTGCCAAATGGATTATAAAAATGAGCGTTATGTTTTTTTAAGGGAGTTGCCAGAATAAAACTCTTGAATTTTTAATATCTTTAAGCAAATTGTTAAAATGAACAATAAAAGACTCACCTTTATTCTCATCACAGCAACTATTCTATTGCTTATCCCTTTAGTTGCCATGCAGTTTACCGAAGAGGTTAATTGGACGCTTTCAGATTTTTTGGTGGCAGGCGTCTTGCTATTTGGAACAGGCTTACTTTGTGAGTTAATCTTGAGAAAAGTAAAAAAGGTAAAGCTGCGAATCGCATTATGCATTGCCATTTTAATTGTGCTTTTACTTATTTGGGCAGAAATGGCAGTTGGCATTTTTGAAACTCCTATTGCAGGAAGTTAGTCCCTATCTCAAAGAGATTTTATATCTTTAGTGAAGGCCTATTCATTAAAAATGAGCGACAATAACTTCACAATCTACAACAACCTTGTTATCCACGCCCCTATTGAGCGAGTGTTTGAAGCGATTAGCGAACCCAACCATTTAGTTAATTGGTGGCCGCAACGATGTAGGGGATATCCAGAGATGGGTGGCGCTTATAATTTTTATTTTACCCCAGAGTATGATTGGTATGGTAAAGTATCACAAATAGAAAAACCCAATTCCTTTTTTATCAAAATGACACAAGCAGACCCAGATTGGGATCCTACTACTTTTGGGTTCGAATTGGAAGAAGAAAACAATAAAACATCTGTGAGATTTTCGCACTCCAACTGGCCGTATTGTAATGACCATTTTAAAAAAGCGTCGTATTGTTGGTCACTATTGCTGAAGGGGTTAAAAGATTATTTGGAAGAAGGAAAAGTTATTCCGTTTGAAAATAGAGCATAATACATGAATTCTACAAACTATCTCGAAAGTGTAAGAAAGCAATTTCAGTATTACAAAATGCTAGGGGATAAAACCATAGCACAATTAGAAGAAAAAGATCTCTTTTGGCAATTCAATCCAGAGAGTAATAGCATTGCCATTACGGTAAACCATTTATGGGGAAATATGCTTTCCCGATGGACAAATTTTTTAACCAGTGATGGTGAAAAAGAATGGCGGCAACGGGATTTGGAGTTTGAAGATGTTATTAAAACCAAGGGGCAACTACTCGAAAAATGGGAAGCGGGTTGGCAATGTTTATTTGATGCGCTAGCTTCTTTAAATGATTCAAATTTTGAAACGATAATTTATATTCGAAATCAAGGGCATACGGTTATGGAAGCTATTAATAGGCAATTAGCACATTACAGCTATCACGTTGGGCAGATTGTCTATATTGGAAGAATGGTAAAAGGAAAAGACTGGCAAAGTCTTTCCATACCCAAAGGAGCATCAAAATCTTTTAATGCTGAAAAGTTTTCTCAAGATAAAAAACAGTAACATTTTACAGATGAATTCTTAAAAGGTAGTAAAAAGTAACCCCCTTTTTGAAAAAACTTTATATTTGAAACTTACTCGAATATTATAAACTTCATGTTAGGATTAGTACTCATATATTTTATTGGAAAGTATTTTTACAAATTAGCCGAAGAATTTGGCAAAAGCAAATGGGGTTTCGCCATTTTAGGTGTTGTTTCGTATTATGGAGGTGCTTTTTTAGGAGGTATTATTTTAGGGCTTCTATCTTTAGTTTGGGATGACTTCCAAGTTGAATATATGAGTGATATGCAATTAGGTTTAATGGCAATTCCTTTTGGAATACTTATGTGTATTGGGGTTTATTCATTGTTAAAAAGGATTTGGACAAAAAATAAAAAGAAAGAAGTAGTTTCTATTGATGATATTGGTAAATCTTAATTAGCCACTTCACTTATAAACTTAATGCGGTACAATCGAATTTCTTCAACCTCATAGTCACCGTCAAATTCGTCCATAGCTTCTTCAATCTTATCGGTTTCGGCTTCTAAGAAATAATCATGTAATTCTTCTTGTTGTTCTTCATCAAGTACTTCGTCGATCCAATAATTGATATTCAGTTTAGTCCCACTATAAACAATAGCTTCCATTTCTTTAATAAAATCTGCCATTTCGAGCCCTTTTGCATTTGCAATATCTGGTAAAGCCAACTTTCTATCTACACTTTGTATGATATATAATTTTAATGCGCTATTACTACCTGTGGATTTTACAATAAAGTCATCTGGTCTAATTACATCGTTCTCTTCAACATAATCTGAAATAAGCTTCACAAAGGACGCCCCATATTTTCTCGCCTTTCCTTCACCAACACCATGAACGTTGGAGAGTTCATCCAGTGTAATAGGGTATTTAAGTGCCATATCCTCTAAAGAAGGATCCTGAAAAATCACAAATGGTGGAAGCTTAAGCTTATCTGCTACTTTCTTTCTTTCAGATTTAAGAAGTTTAAAAAGTTGGTCATCGGCTACATTACCTCCCGATTTATGAGCAGTAATGATACTGTCATCATTTGCCTCTTTATAACTGTGATCTTCAGTCATCATAAATGAGGTAGGATTCTTTAAATAAGAAAGTCCTTCTGGAGTTAATTTAATTACACCATAGCTTTCAATATCCTTTCTTAAAAACCCCGCAACTAAGACTTGCCGTAATAATGCCATCCAATAATGAGGCTCATGCTTTTGCCCTATACCAAAAAAACTTTGGGCATCGGTTCTATGGGATTTTATTAAAGCATTCACTTTACCCACAAGCACATTGACTACTTCTTTAGATTTGTATTGCTGATTTGTGTCTTTTATAACTTTAAGGAGTGTTACAACCTCATCCTTTGCTTCAATTTTCTTTTTGGGATGACGCATATTGTCATCCATGTCACCTCCATCTCCTGTCTCGTTATCAAACTCTTCACCGAAATAATGCAGAATAAATTTTCTACGGGACATAGAAGTTTCAGCAAATGCAACCACCTCTTGAAGGAGTGCCTGTCCAATTTCTTGTTCGGCAACAGGTTTACCACTCATAAATTTTTCAAGCTTCTCAATGTCTTTATAGCTATAAAATGCCAAACAATGTCCCTCTCCGCCATCACGCCCAGCTCTTCCGGTTTCTTGATAGTAGCTTTCAATACTTTTCGGAATGTCATTGTGTACTACATAGCGTACATCGGGTTTATCGATACCCATCCCGAAGGCAATGGTTGCAACCACCACATCGGCATCTTCCATAAGGAACATGTCTTGATTTTTCACTCTCGTTTTGGCATCTAACCCTGCATGATAAGGAATGGCTTTTATACCATTCACCTGAAGGGTTTGCGCCAATTGTTCCACTCGTTTTCTACTTAAGCAATAGATAATTCCGCTTTTGCCTTCATTTTGTTTTACAAAACGAGTGATGTCACTATCTACATTCTTAGTTTTAGGGCGAATTTCGTAATATAAATTAGGTCTATTAAAGGAAGCTTTAAACGTGTTGGCATCCTGTATTCCAAGATTTTTAAGTATATCTTCTTGCACTTTTGGCGTGGCAGTGGCTGTAAGTCCAACAATAGGAATATTATCCCCCAAACGCTCAATTATTTTTCGAAGGTTTCGGTATTCGGGTCTAAAATCGTGACCCCATTCACTAATACAATGAGCCTCATCGATAGCAACAAAAGAAACTTCAACTCCCTTTAGAAAATCGACATTCTCTTCCTTAGTAAGTGATTCTGGGGCAACATAAAGTAATTTTGTAATCCCAGAAGTAATATCTGCTTTTACCTGTTTAATTTCAGTTTTTGTAAGAGAAGAATTTAGTACATGGGCAATTCCATCTTCAGAAGAAAGTGAACGCAAGGCATCCACTTGGTTTTTCATAAGTGCAATTAATGGGGAAACCACAATGGCAGTACCATTATTCATTAATGCTGGAAGTTGATAACAAAGCGATTTTCCACCGCCAGTTGGCATAATTACAAAGGTATTTTTCCCCGCCAACACACTCTTAATTACATCTTCCTGAAGCCCTTTAAAAGAAGTAAATCCGAAATATTTCTTCAGAGACGCAAATAAATCTGTTTCGCTCACACTTGTAGTAATTTAAAAAATTTTAGGTGCAAAATTAAATTGTAGGAACTCAAGAACAATTGTAATTTTGCAACCTATTGGATACTATTGAATCTAATTAATGTATTTGAGGTTAGGAACAATTAGTTTTTCCATTACTAAAGATACTAATTTCTGAAAAAGGAACAAACTTAAAAAAGTCTAAATTTTGAATTATTACAATACCATTATAAACGTTGCAAAAAAAACCATCGAAACTGAAGGAAAAGCAATTATGCATTTAGCTACTTTAGTTACCGAAGAGTTTGCTAAAGCCGTTGATTCAATTTATCAATCTAAAGGTAGAGTGATTGTTACTGGAATTGGTAAAAGTGCCAATATTGCAACAAAAATTGTGGCTACACTTAATTCTACAGGTACTCCGGCTATATTTATGCACGCAGCAGATGCCATTCATGGGGATTTGGGGATTATTCAAGAAAATGACACAGTAATTTGTATCTCTAAAAGCGGCAATACACCAGAAATAAAAGTCTTAGTACCACTTATTAAAGCAAGCGGAAACAAACTCATGGCGATTACCTCAAATAAAGACTCTTTTTTAGGAACTCAAAGTGATTTTGTCCTTCACGCTTATGTAGAAAAGGAAGCTTGTCCTAATAACTTAGCGCCTACTACAAGTACCACTGCGCAATTAGTGATGGGAGATGCTTTGGCAATGTCTCTTTTAAACCTTAGAGGGTTTTCAAGTAGTGATTTTGCAAGATTTCATCCTGGAGGCTCGTTGGGAAAAAAATTATATTTACGTGTGAGCGACTTAACCGCTCTAAACGAAAAACCCCAAGTAACTCCAGATATGAGTGTTAAACGGGTGATTGTTGAAATTTCTGAAAAACTACTTGGCGTTACTGCTGTTGTTGAAAATGAAAAAATTCTAGGCATTATTACAGATGGTGACTTGCGGAGAATGTTGACCAAAGTAGATAATATTGCAGGACTTACTGCTAAAGATATTATGACAAAAAATCCGAAGAAAATTGATAATGATGCCATGGCTGTTGAAGCTATGGAAATGATGGACACCAACGGAATTACCCAAATCTTAGCTGAAAAAGACGGGAAATATTCTGGCGTAGTTCATATTCACAATTTAAGTAAAGAAGGAATCATTTAATGACAGCCAAAAGCAAGAAAATAAGCCCAGAAAAGGAAATGTCTTTTTTAGACCATCTTGAAGAATTAAGATGGCATCTTATTAAATCTACGCTGGCAATTATGATCTTTGCAACAGTTGCCTTTATTTTTAAGGATATCATTTTCGATGTTATCATCTTTGGCCCTAAAAAGGCCGACTTCCCGACCTATAAGTTTTTATGTAAATCGGCTCAAGCCATAGGTTTTGATAGTTTTTGCTTTAGTGAATTACCATTTCGAGTACAAAGTAGAACCATGGCAGGACAGTTTTCGGCACATATTTGGACCTCTATCACTGCGGGATTTATACTAGCATTCCCTTATGTTATATATGAATTTTGGAAGTTTGTAAGCCCAGGTTTACATAGAAACGAACGAAGCAACGCACGTGGGTTTATTATCATAGCATCTCTATTATTCTTCTTGGGTGTTCTTTTTGGATACTATGTGGTTACTCCTCTTTCCATCAACTTTTTAGGAACCTATCAGGTAAGTGAACAAGTTTTTAACGACTTCGATTTAAGTAGTTATATTGGTTTGGTGAGAGCTTGTGCTTTATCCAGTGGTCTTATATTTCAGCTTCCAATCATTATTTTCTTTTTAACTAAAATAGGGTTAGTAACACCGCAATTCCTTCGTAAATACCGAAAGTTTGCATTAATTATTGTACTCATTGTTTCAGCGGTAATAACACCTCCAGATATTGCTAGTCAAGTAATTGTATCAATTCCTGTACTCATTTTATATGAAGTGAGTATTCTTATTTCGGCTAGAATAGTAAAAAAACAAAATAAAAAAGCGAAAGCCCATGGGTAACATCGTAGAAGATTTTAATGCTTATCGTTCAAAGATGAACGAAAAAATGCTTGAGGATAATAACAAGATTATCAAACGTATTTTTAATCTGGATACAAACGCTTACATGGAAGGCGTTCTTCCGAAAAAAACCAAAGAACTATTGGGCTTGGGGAATTCCTTAGTGCTTCGGTGTGACGATTGTGTTCGCTACCACCTTGAAGAATGCCACAAATTAGGCGTTACTAAAGAAGAAGCTGTGGAGGCGATGAGTATTTCCTTATTGATTGGTGGTACTATCGTTATACCACATTTACGCAGAGCCTTCGAATATTGGGAAGCCCTCGAAAATAATTAGTAATTTTAGCGTTATTCTTTTCAGAAACAAAACCTAATGAAGTTAAAAGCCGAAAATCTTGTAAAATCTTATAAAGGCCGCGAAGTCGTAAAGGGTATTACCGTAGAAGTAAATCGTGGAGAAATTGTAGGGCTTTTGGGCCCCAATGGTGCTGGAAAAACGACATCCTTTTATATGATTGTGGGATTAATAAAACCCAACGGTGGAAAGATTTTCCTAGACAATACCAATATCACTACCTACCCCATGTATAAAAGGGCACAAAATGGGATTGGCTATTTGGCTCAAGAAGCTTCTGTATTTAGAAAGTTGAGCATTGAGGACAATATTTTAAGCGTATTGCAACTTACCAAGCTCTCCAAAAAAGAGCAAGAAATGAAGATGGAATCGCTTATAGAAGAATTTGGTTTAGGGCATATTCGAAAAAATAGAGGTGATTTGCTAAGCGGTGGGGAACGGCGTAGAACCGAAATCGCCCGTGCTCTTGCCACCGACCCCAACTTTATATTACTCGATGAACCTTTTGCAGGAGTAGATCCTGTGGCGGTGGAAGACATCCAACGCATTGTAGCGCAGCTGAAAAACAAAAACATTGGGATTTTGATTACCGACCACAACGTACAAGAAACGCTTGCTATTACAGACAGAACCTACTTAATGTTTGAAGGAAGTATCTTAAAACACGGTATTCCTGAAGAACTTGCCGCAGATGAAATGGTACGTAAAGTGTATTTGGGGCAGAATTTTGAACTTCGGAAAAAGAAGTTAGAATTTTAAGCGAGTTTCTCTCTCCAAACCAACGAAATTAGCACATACAAAATAATTAATAAAGGAATTGCTAAAAACTTCAGTAATGCTAATAATACAATGGAAAGTAGCAGGAATATATAACGTTGTTTATTTTCCTTAAACCCCCAAGATTTAAACTTAAACGCAAAAAGATGTATTTCAGCATTCAGTAAAAAGGCACTTAAAATGGTTAATCCAATTAAAAACCATTTATTGAATACAATATCTTGAATCATGTGCGAGTACTGAAATTCAAAAATCATGGGTAAACTCAAAATAAACAACGCATTAGCAGGAGTTGGTAATCCTATAAAACTAGTAGTCTGTCGCGTGTCCACATTAAACTTTGCCAATCGGTAGGCCGAAGCCACCAAAATTAAAAGCCCAATAAGCGGGTAATAACTATCTATTCCTGTATTCCACGCTCTTGCTGAAAATATATCGGTTAAAGGTCGTATTTCACCATAAAACGATACTTGTAGTAGTTGTACCATCACTAAACTAGGCACTACGCCACAGGTAACAACATCTGCCAATGAATCAAACTGCACTCCCACATCACTTTGTGCATGGAGCATCCGTGCTGCAAGACCGTCAAAAAAATCGAAGAAAATACCTAAAAAGACAAAAATAGCGGCAATAATTAAATCGCCAGAAACGGTAAACAGTATTGCCACACCACCACAAAGCAAGTTGAGTGAGGTAATGGCATTGGGAATGTGTTTTATCATAACAATTGGGAATCCTTTTGTAAAAATAGTAAAGTTATTGCGACCACTACAATATGAATGCAAAAATGTAGTTTACTATTCTGTAAAATAGTGAGATATTTGCATAAAATGAATTGCTTGAAGAAGACTGTACTTTTTACGCTTTTACTAATTAGTATTTCCCTCTCTGCACAAACTACTCGAAAATATTCAAATGAATTTATGAATATTGGTGTAGATGCTGCTGCTTTTGGAATGGCAAATGCTGTAGTAGCCTCTACCAGCGATGTAAATGCTGGGTATTGGAATCCCGCAGGGTTATTAAAACTTGAGGACAACCAAATTTCTTTAATGCACGCGGCTTATTTTGCCAATATTGCTAGTTACGACTATGCAGCCTTCGCCATGCCTTTGGACAAAGAAAGCGTAGTGGCTTTTTCGGCCATTAGGTTTGGAGTAGATGATATTTTAAACACTACCCAACTTATCGACGACCAAGGGAATATTGATTATAACCGCATAAGTTTATTCTCTACAGCCGACTATGGTTTTACGTTCTCGTATGCACGAGCGCTTCCTTTAGACGGTTTACATGTTGGGGTTAATGCGAAAGTAATTAGAAGAATTATTGGTGATTTTGCATCCTCTTGGGGGTTTGGGCTAGATGCAGCCCTACAGTTTGAAAGTAAAAGTAATTGGCAATTTGGGTTAATGGCACGGGATATTACGACCACCTTCAATGCTTGGAATATTGACGAAGATAAATTTGCTGAAATTTCTGGAGCCGTAGAAGGGCAAAATCAAGAATTACCTGAAACTACAGAGATTACGCTTCCCAAACTACAACTTGGTGTCGCAAAAAAATGGGTGTTTCATTATGACTTTTCATTATTAACAGAAGTGGATTTTAATTTCCGTTTTGCTGAAACTAACGATGTATTTTCTTCATCCTTTGCAAGTATGACTCCTGCAGCAGGCGTGGAATTTGGTTATATCGATTTAGTATTTGTACGCGTGGGTGCTGGAAATTTTCAGAATATAACACAACTGGATGGAAGTGACTCTATAGGTTTTCAGCCTAATATTGGTGTTGGTTTTAAATACAAAGGTATTCAAGTGGATTATGCATTAACCGATATTGGGGACCAAAGTGCGGCATTGTACAGCAATGTATTTTCGTTGAAATTGGATTGGAGTTTATTTAGATAGTTGGATTATTGGTATCTTCGATTTTAAGAACATTTCCTTTGAAACACATAGTATACTTATTTCTCTTTCTTTTTTTTCTGAACATCCCTTCAGAAGCACAAGTCACTTCTCTTTCAAAAGATGCCGAAATTAGCATCATCACGATTGGTCCTGGAAAAAATTTGTATGACAAATTTGGTCATAGTGCCTTCAGGGTAAAAGATGAAATCAACGGAATTGATTGGGCATATAACTACGGAACCTACGATTTTAATACGCCAAATTTCTACACCAAGTTTGCACAAGGAAAACTGAATTACAATCTAAGTGTTGCTAATTTTGATGCCTTCTTTCAGCATTATGTGCAAGAAAATAGATGGGTGAAAGAGCAGGTTTTAAATCTATCTAATGCTGAAAAAAATGCGCTATTTCAATATCTCCAAAACAACGCAAAATCAGAAAACAGAGGCTATTTATACGATTTCTTTTTTGATAATTGTGCTACTCGCATAAGGGATGTTTTAAAAGCAGTTTTAGGGGATGATTTGCAATACAATGACAATTTTGTCACAGAGCAATATACATTTCGAGAACTTATTCAGAAAAATGTTCACTACAACACTTGGGGAAGTTTGGGAATGGATGTTGCCATTGGTGCCGTGGCAGATAGACCAGCTACTGCATGGGAATATCAGTTTCTACCAGCGTATATTTTTGAAGCTGCTGACGTAGCAACAGTAACAAAACAGAATAACAAAGAACCTCTTGTAAAAGCAACAAAATCCTTATTTGAAAATGCTCCAAAAGAAGATGACTCCAACTTTTTTATGAGTCCGTTATTTGTTTTTGGGATTTTAGGTTTGATTATTTTAGTAGTGACTTTACAAGATTTCAGAAAAAAGAAACGAAGTAGGTATTTGGATGGAATTATATTCTTTTGTACAGGCTTAATTGGTATTTTATTACTGCTGCTTTGGGTTGCCACAGATCATTCTACTACCGTAAATAACTACAATCTACTGTGGGCATTTCCAGTGTCCCTCTTTTTATTTGTAGCCAATTCAAAAAAACAACCCAAAAAATGGGTGTCAAAATATTACGCTTTTCTTCTCATCCTTTTTGCATTGCTCTGCCTTCATTCCATCACTGGTGTGCAAACATTTGCCATTGGGTTTACTCCCCTCTTTATTGCATTGGGAATACGATATATATATGTTTTTTATTTTCTGAAAAAGCAGACGATGAGTGCAAATTCCAAATAACAAACTTAAACCCTAAAGAAAACACCACTCTCTATTCACTAATCACTATTCCCTATTCACTACTCACTACTCACTACTCACTACTCACTACTCACTATTTATTGCCCCCTAAAAAAGATAATCGTACTCAGCGTTTTTATAACAATACTTATGTCTAAGAAAATGCTTCGTTTTTTAATGTAATATAAATCATATTGTAACTTTTCAAGCGCATCATCGGAGGACATTCCGTATTTGTGGTTTACTTGTGCCCAACCCGTAACCCCCGGCTTCACCAAATGACGAACTTCGTAAAAAGGAATTTTTTCAGAGAGTTCTTTAACAAAAACAGGCCGTTCGGGTCTAGGACCAATCACACTCATATCCCCTTTAATTACATTGATAAATTGTGGGATTTCATCAAATCGAGAGCGGCGTAAAAAACGTCCAAATTTGGTTACGCGAGAATCTTCTCTATCTGCAAATTGTGCTCCGTGTTTTTCGGCATCTTTAACCATGCTTCGCAGTTTATAAATTCGGAAATGCTTTCCATTTTTTCCCACTCGTATTTGCGTATAAAAAAGTGGCCCCATATTTCCAAATAAATTACCAAGTAGAATGATAGGAAATATAACGAATCCAAAAATCAATCCTATTACCGAAAAGAGAAGGTCTAAAATCCTATGAAAAAACAAGTATAGCTTGTTTTGGTTGCTACGGCTAAATGGAAAATAACGATAAAAATCCTTATCCACATGTTGAACAGGTACACGATGGGTAATTTCTTCATATACTTGCGTGTATTCTCTAATTGGGATTCCTCGTTCTAATAAACCAATGAGTTTATTGTATAACTTTACTGTTACATTGTCACTTTGCGAGGCGGCAATAACAATTTCACTTATCCCCTGCTCTTCAATTACTTTTTCAATATCGTTAAGAGAGAATTCTTCAATGTCATAAAAATTGAATTCATCCTTATTCTTCCCCACATTTATAAATCCTTTTACTTTATAATTTGGATCTGATTTATGTAATGATGTGATAATAGCTTCTACCCTTTTTCTATTAGCAACTAACAATATTCGCTTGTGAAATCTAGGTGCTGAAATAAGAAAGATATAGGCATATCTCCAAAGAAATAACGCCACATTAATAGAAATGTAAAAATAAACGATTTGTAAACGATTGGCAGGTAAAACAGGTGCCACGAAAGGTGTTAGAAGATAAATTAAAACAGTTACAGAAGAAGTAAGAATGATATTTTGAACGACGATTTCAAACTTACTTGCTTTTTGAAGGTCGTACAATTCAAAAATGGTAGCAAATACAGTTAGATACACTGCAAGCACTATGGACCACGACCAGCGATCTTTATTGATAATAAAATAATCGAAATCGAATACAATACCTACCAAGTACAAAATTCCCAAAACTGAAATTATATCGAAAATTCTTAAAAGAATTTTACGTTCCGAAATTTCAAAGTGAATACTTGATTTCTGGGACATTGAGGATTGGTTTGGTTGGATAAATGTAACTAATTATTTAGTCTTTAAAAAGCTTGAGCCAAAGATGTTTCACTATGTGCCAATCGTATTCTTCAACTTTACTTCTAGCATTTTTAATTATACTTTTGCTTAGCGCATCATTACTACAAAGTGAAACGATAGCCTCAACAAATGCTTCGGTATTATTTGGTGGAACAAGCAATCCGTCCTTTCGATTTTCGAGTAAAAATGGGATACCTCCTACATTACTAGAGATAACTGGAAGTCCAAGTGCCATCGCTTCAATTACGCTTACAGGAGTGTTATCGAAATTGGTGGTATTGATGAATATATCATACTCTGAAGATAATTTAATCCATTCCTCTTTTTTTAACTTTCCTGTAAAGCTTACTGGTAGCTTTTTTCGCTCGGCATATTCTTTACATTTTTGAAGCGAACCATCTTTATCTGGTCCTACCATACATAATGATGCAATTGAATACAATTCTAAAACTCTCTCAAGGATTTTAATTGCTAGAAGAGGGTTGTAAATCTCTGCAAAAGAACGTACCCATAGTAATTTAGGTATAACACCATTTCGTTGTTTAAATGTATAATTATCTATTACAATTGTATTGGGAATGCAAATGGTATTTTTAAATCCAGAATCGACAAATGAATTTAACAAATAGTTTGATGGAGCTACATTCACATTGGCTCCGTGAAAGAGTTTTTTAGATTGATAGGGTGATTTTACTAACCGTTCTGGTAAATTCCCACCGTGAAGTATAGGGATATATGGAAACTGTAACATCCTACAAACATTTCCCACTGCAACTGCATACCAGAAGTTTTGAGTGCTATAGGTATCTATAAGGACACAGACTGCATTTTTCCTAAAAAAAAGAACCGTATAAAGCATTTCAAACAAACGCAAAAACTTGTTACTTTTTGAAGAAGCAGTCACTATTTCAAACCCTTCACGTTCCAAATTATTTGAAAGTACATCAATGGTAGCAATAGTCGTTTTCTCACTATGTGAGAGCTTGTTTCCTATGTAAAGTATTTTTTTTTTCAATATTTATAATTGAAATTAATGATAATCCATACACAAAGGCAGGTGCTGCAATACGCATAGAACTATGATTAATGGTTAAAAACCAGAACGCCAAAAAAGCATAAAAATAAAGGTTCGACCTTTCTTTAAAGCGATACGCTAAAGGAGTTAATAACAAAATTAATAATGCCATTAAGCCAAAAAACCCATGTTCTGAGAGCATTCTACTTACTTCATTATGTGAGGCAGAAACCCTTCCATACTCTTCCTCCCGGTACTCTTTTACCTTTCCAACCCCTATACCAGTAAGCGGAAATTCATAAAACGCCTGTAATTCAGAATCAAGCAACTCTACTCTTCCCGTCGTTAAATCAGCTTTCTCCCTACCCGATGCATCTTGGTTGGCATAACGTTTGTCGATTAAACCAAAGGTCTGGATGGAAGTATAACCCCAAGTCAATATAACCGCCAAAAGTACAATTCCCGCTTTGGGTATAAGCGACATTTTTTTTTGTTGGGAAACTCGTAAAAAATAAACGACAAAGAAAATAGCAGCACAAATACCAGCAGTAATCACCCCACCCCTAGAAAAAGTTACGATGGCTCTATAACTTATAAATATGAGAATAGCTAAATCGATACCATTTATAAGCCTGTTTTTAACATACAATAAGCGTGTAAACAACACCAACATCCCCAATCCTAAAATAGTAGCTACTTGGTTAGGGCCAAAGCCCCCTGAAGCCTCAAAATTAGATTGTGTCCCTGTTAGTACATCCCTTATGGAAGGGGTATAAACATACAAGTACACCGTCATACTTATAATAGGCAAAAGCAGTGCTTTTAAAATATTGTGAAACCGTTCTATGGGCATTTTTCGATCGTAGCAATACAAGGCAGAGATCCCGATACAGATAGGTCCACTTAAATTAAACCCAATAGCATTGGCAATGTTTGTGTCATAATCCAGGTTTATGGCCGAAAATAAGATACCCGGCATAAGACACAATAAATAAAATATAAAGGGCCAGGATTTTCGATTAAAGCCCCTGTAAAACATCCCTAGGCTTAAAAACATGATTACGGCATATTTGGCAAATTCATAAGAAAATGCACCACCCGTCATTCTAGAAAACACTTCAAAGCCTGTTATATATGCCGCCCCAAGTAAAACCTGATCGTTTTTATTTTTCGTAGAAAAAATTGAAAGTAAAAAATAGATAATGGCAAATAACAATATCCATTTAGATATTGGTTTGAAAGCAAATACTATAAACCCAATACCCACATGAAGGGCAACTAATTGAAAATACTTATTATGTATAGATTTTTTAATAACTTATTGGTTATAAATGTTTAATAAATGATTTAAACTATTTTTACTAGAATAGGTATTATAGATATGATTTTGAAAAGCCTTCCCATCTTGATTCCTTTTTGTTTCATTTTCAATATAAAATAGTAACTCTTTAGCCAATATTTTACTTTGTGAAATTGACACAACTTTACCATAGGAAGCTACCACTGTTTTACAATATCCAGCTTCTGTAACAACTACAGGTAATCCTGCTGCTGCATACTCTAATAATGCCATAGGAAGCCCTTCAGTTTTTGAAGATAATACTCCTATGCTAGCTTTTCTTAAATAGTAAGATGTTTCTTCTTGTACTCCCATAAATTCTACCGACTGTAGTAAGTCTCTTTTTTTCACAAAATCCTTTAGTTTTTTTGAATACGTATCATTTTCATCTTTACCAATAAGCCAAAGCTTCCACTCTGGATGTGATTGTTGTATTGTTACAAATGCTTGTAACAAATTTAGATGATCTTTTGGAGGTTTTAGGTTAGCCAAACAAACAATTGCCAATTCCTTTTGGGTGTTATTTTCAAACTTAAATAAGGAATCTGGCACAAAATTGGGAAGATATTCAACATGTTTTGCTTTTAAATTTTTAACACACCAATCTTTTAGCGTATTATTTACTGTTAAAATTTGATTAAAAAAATAAGAAGAGACAACTAACATTTTATGATCTTTGGCTTTCATTTCGGCTCTTCGCCCATGATGTTCATGCCAAATCAATTTAAGACTGGGATGCCTCATCTTTAGTAACGTCGCCAAAAAAAAAGAAGTGCCGTGAGCGTGAATATGCGTAATTTTTTCCTTTTTTATAAAAGAAAGTAATTGTTTAAATGCCTTAGTATCAAAAGTAGTTTGCTTGTTTACAAAGAGGTATCCAACCTGAGCGTCTACTTCCTTTTTTAAAGGTCCTTCTAGCCTAGTAGTACACAAATAAGATCCTTCAATTTGCCCTAATAAAATATTAGCTGTATTTACAGCAACGCGTTCGGCTCCTCCTGCTTGTAAAGAATCTATCAATTGTAAAACTTTCATAACAAAAGTTTTTTTATCCTTTCCTCAAAACGATCTAATGTATAGTCTTGCGACCACCTTTGACCTTCCATAGACATTTCATGTAATTGTTCAGATTGATATAATAGAAATTCTAGCATTTTAATATCTGCTTCCATTGTACCACTTAATAAAATTCCTCGACTACCTTCACCTAGCATCCAAGGGACACAAGAAATTGAAGTTGCTATTGGAATAGTTCCCCAAAACATAGCTTCTGCTAGTACTTTAGGCCAGCCTTCCGATATTGAAGGTAAGATAACAAATTGACTTTCTTTATATGCTTTTTCTAAATCCTGAAAGGTTGTATTACCGTGTAGTGTTACAATGGAAGTGAGTTTTTTTGTTTCAATATAGCTTTCTAACGTACAACGTTGATCTCCTTCTCCAAAAAAATCGATTGTAGTAGGTAATTCAGCTCTATTTAAACTCTCAACTATTTGTAGTGCATAAAGCGGTTGTTTTCCTGGTGAAAGAGTACCTACAAACATCATCCGAAAGGGAGCTATAAAGATTTTTTTAATAGCTTTTATAGGTACATCCTTTATAGAATAGCTTGCTGTAAAAAAAGGAATTATGTTTTTTGTTTGGTTGGACCAATTTCCATATACCAAAACTTTCATGTTTTTTGTTAGTGAGGTATTAGAAAGTATTTTTTTTTGAAGTCGGTAGCTAAAAGGCTGTGCAGCATTAGGGTCCCAATTTCCAGCATATTTTACAGTTTTAGGTTTTCTTGGAAATAGTATTTGAAGGAAGCACCCCAAAAGAGCAATAGTTCCTGGGCACCTAAGATGAATATGGTCTGTTTTATAAAATGCAAATCCTATTTTATATATAATAATGGGAAGATTTAATAATGTGATAAAACTGCTTTTAAAGGAGGTAAAAGCCATGGAAGGGATCTCCTTAAATGTAATATTTGCATGAGTATAAGGTAAATGAATGTTAGATGCTTCCTCTAAAGCAACTGGCGCTAGAATTATTAATTCGTCCACATGTTTGGCCCAAATATTCATCTCACGAACATAGGCACTATAAGCGTAATAAGACTTATTAGTTATTATATGTGGGACATGAGTAACAATAGTAAATTTCATTCCAGCAGCTTTTTTATCTTTTCAAAATAGCTATTCATCGTGAAGTTTTTTTCATAGCAAATTCTGGCATGAAGCTTCATTTTGGTAAGCTCTTTGTTATTCTCTACAAAATAAAAAACATCAATAAAGTTAGTTATATCAAATATATAACTATCCTTTTGTGATAAAAACCCTGTAAGCCCAGTGTTTCTAGAAATTAACAATGGAACCCCTAACATAAGGCTCTCTAAGCCAACGGTAGGTAAATTGTCGAACTTAGATGGAATAACCATATAGGTACATTCTGAAATAAAGGAATCTACTTTAGCATAGGGTATTTTTCCCAAATACGTAATTCGATTAGTGGTATTTGCAAGTTCATGTACTTCACTTTGCAACGTCCCACCACCCGCAATTTTGATATTGATTTTAGTTTCCGAATTATCAGAAACATAGCATTCAAAAGCCTTTAGAAATTCCATAAGACCTTTTGTTGAATCTAATCGTCCTAAATACCCTATGGTAATTTTTGAAAAATCTACAACTTCTGTTGTACGATATCTATCTGCAATGGCATTAGGAATTACAACACTTTTTTGAATAGAAAACACCTTACCTAAATCTTCCTTAGCAAGATGTGATGGACAAATAATAGTATCACAAAAAAGCTTGTAGAACCATTTCTTACGAAATTTTTTCCTCTGTAAAGATTTATTTTTTGAATAAGTTGCATCTTCAATAATAGCAGTAGATACTGTATGATAATAAGCTAAAGTGTTGGATTTTCCTAAAGATAAAATCTTTGCAATTGAAATGGTAATATTGCTTCCAACAAAATGTCCAATCACCCATTTGGGTTTAAATTTCAAAAACATTTTAGCAAACCAAATAGCATCCCTAACTCTTGTTGGCCTTTCGAGAGTGGGCCAAGAAATCACATGTAACTCTCCTTTCCCAAATGAGGTTATTTGAGGGGTTTCGAAATAGGGCTTATGTGAAATAAATAGTACTCTATACCCTATCTGAGCCAAATGGTGGGAAAGCTGATAACTCATTCCCGAGATGGAGTCTTCCGAATAATTATGAGCAATAACTATTGTTTTCATGTGTTATATGCTTCAAGATAAATTGTAGGGCCGTTATACCTCCCTATAATAGCCTTAAAGACATTTTTATAGAATCTGAAATTGGTAGGTTCAAAATAAGGGAATTTTTTAATGCTAACTTTTACATTCTTAAAGCCAGCCTCTTGAAAAATATTTGTAATATTTGCTTTTGTGAAAAAATTTAAATGGACAGGTGGTGTATTTTGAAAAATGCTATCCTTTTCTCTTTCAGGATAGTTATATATTTTTTCATAGTTGGGAGTAGATAAAATAATACTTCCCCCCTTTGAAATAGACTTTTTAGCTAATGAAAGAAACAGCTTCAAGTCTTGTAAATGCTCTATAACTTCCCATAGCATTAAAACATCATATTGTTTTTGATTGGCTTCTAAAAAACTGAAATCTGCATGGTAAGTATCTAAGCCTAAAGACTTCGACTTTTCAAAGGCTTTTTTGTCTATTTCAATTCCTTCATAAACTGCTGAAGGGCAATTACGTTGAATATAATACCCTACTAACCCAATACCACTCCCTATTTCTATAACCGAAGCATTTTTTTTCTTAAAAATATGCTTTAAAATAAGGTTTCCTCTATTTCTTCCTACACTAATTTTTTCACCTTTTTTTATTTTATTGTATTCATCTACTGAATGCCTAGCATAAATGCTATTCTTTTCATTGTAAAGTGCATTATAGGTTTTTATAAAGTCTTCTTGTGTGAATTTAGTTTTACAAAAAATAATCTTACACGAAGTACATTGGTACAAGTTGTAGGTTTCATTAATCTCTGTGATATTGCTATCACATAATTTACAAGTATTAAAAACTTCCATCAATTAAACTTTTATAAAATGATACATTGGTTTGCACTACCTTTTCAACATCATACGTATTAATAACTTTTTGCCTAGCAGTTTTGCCCATAGTGGATGCTTCTTTTTGGTGTTCGAAAATCCAAAGTATTTTCTCAGCTATATCTTTTGGATTATATACATCGCATAACAACCCTGTTGCGCCATCTTCTATAGTTTCTGGTCCAGGACCATATTTAGAAAATACCACAGGGCGTTCCATCAACATGGCTTCTAAACACACCAATCCTTGAGTTTCCATATGCGATGGAAACACACAACAAGCTGCCTCTGCATACTTCAAAAGTAGTTCTTCTCTAGGGATGCTTCCGTGAAAAAACACTTTTTCAAAATAGGTAACATCTAGGATGCTTTTTAAATAATCTATATACAAAGTTCCATCTGGAAATACCCAATTAAGCCTTCCATAAAGATGTAATTCTTTGTTGGGAAATCGCTCTCTAACTATTTTAAAGGCAGCCAATAATTGACGGACTCCCTTTTTTTCACATACTGTACCAGCAAATAAAATTGCATTTTGATTTACACTTAACTTTGGAATATCCCTTGCAGTAAGCGATGAAGGTATCACTCTAATGGGTTTGTTGTGATATGATAAATAAGATTGAGTATGCTCTTTTACGTATTTTGAAACGGCTATAAAACCATCTGTCTTTGCAAAAGATATTTTCTCTAACATTCCTTTTCTCCAATTAATCCCACGTTTCTCAGCTTCGGAAAAAAAATGATGTCCCCCATGCAATCGAATCACCTTTTTGGCTGGATGTTTTTTTGACAAAAATGCCATACCTCCCTCTGCTGTTTCAATAATAGCTATAGAATTCTCTTTATGTAGTTGTAATAGCTTTCTATTTATACGTTTATAATTAACCCAAAAGTTTGGAATTTTCGATATATTTTTAGGCAACCTATATACAGTAACTCCCATATCCTCAATCTGTATCTCCTTATTACTAACCCCTACTCCTACTACCGTAACTTTATGCCCTAGAGCAACCAAAGCATGCCCAAGGGTTTGAATAAAGGTTCCAACACCACCTGATACCCACAAAGGATATTCGCCTGAAATAAAAACAATATGCATTATATGAGTTTATTTAAAATTCGTACGGAAGCTTCTTTAGAATACTCAACCACTATATTAAACCAAGTATTAATATCAGTAAAAGGGTGTTTTAAAGCTTTTTCCAACACAATTATAATTTCTTCATTGCTATTGAACCAATATACTGCCTTTTTGGATGGCATACTTTTAAAATGCTGAAAACGATAGATGGTATCCACAGACCAGTTTGAATCTTTTTTCACATCATAATTAATGAAAATACAGGGTTTTTGAAACATCCCAAAATCGAAAGCCATGGTAGAACCTACATTTACCACCACATCACAATAATACGCCGTAGAAACCAACAACTTAATATCATCTGAGGTTGGGTATACCGCGGTCCATTTGTCTGAATTAAAATTCCATAAGGGGGGTGCTTCTTTAATAAGGTTTGAGAATTTTTCAAGCACCCAATCATATCTTCCAGATGTATCCACAGGACATCTTCTAAAAAGTATTGTTACTTCATTTTCTTTTCCTGATTCTACAATAGCTGAGGCAATATCGTTTAAATATTCTGGATCGTAGGGAGAGGTTCGCGTATCGTCCCCAGAAAAACAGATTAATTTTTTGGTTTCGTCTAAATGGTATTTATTATAAAAGACTTGTTTAGGAATAATGTTCTTAGGATCGTAATAAAATTCAAATTGAGGGGTTCCTGTAACTTTAATTTGCAGCTTAGGGATTTCTGGGTAAAATTTTATAAGCTCATCTTTCATATACTTAGACCAAACTAAATATTGATCTGCCCGAAGTGCCAACCGAGCTTTAGGTAAATTATCCCAGGAATAAATAACCGTAGTCGTTGGAATATTCATATCACGAGCTACAGCAAATACCGTAGGAGCCTTTAATGCCCGTTGATGTGTGCAAAACAAATGATGGGGATTTCCTTGTTGAAGTATTTTAGCTATTTTATGGTAAAAGGGATTCTTTTTAATTCTTTTATCATATTTAGTTTCAAGCTTTACAATAGTGTTATAGTTTGAAATAAAATTAGAAACAAAAACAACCAAAAAATAAAACAACTTTAGTTTTACACTTTTATGGTTCCTATTCCAAGCGTTAAGAATGGTAGCGTTATTTTCGATGTTGGCATAGTATTTTAATCTTGACAGATGAATAAGCTCCCTAAGAAATTTTTCTTTTATACTTTCTTTATAGTTAGGAAGTACTATGTCATTTTCAAAATGCACTTCCTTTTTTAGCAGGGAAAGTGTTTCTGTATCAAAGTTATGCAGGAGGGTAATTGCAATTTCTGGATTTTTAAAAACACGAGAGTAGAGGTAATTTTTAATACCCGTTCCGTCTGGAACCAAAATCCATATCTGTGGTTTTTTAGCCATTAATTATCCCTAAATAATTTTTGATGATTAATGTTCCAAATACTCTCGTCTTCCAAGGTACTTATAAACAAGTCACTACTATTACCTTTACCATAACTCGTGCTATCTATAGGAACTCCTTTTTCCAATTCCACCATAGCTTTTACTATGGCTTTTGCTTCATAAGGCACATTAACTATATGTTCATGCAAACTTCTATTCTGTTGTCGCGTCCCTATATTGATAGTGGGGATACCATAATACGGAGCTTCTCGAATTCCTGCGCTGGAGTTTCCCACAATAAAGGTTGCATTTTTTAATAGTGTTAAAAAATACTCGAAACGCACCGAGGGATAAATACGAATGTTGGTCTTGCCTTTAAGCTTTTCATAGGCTTTTAATATGGCTTTACTTCCCAAATCATTATTAGGATAAATAACCACAAAGTTTTTAGACGATTGTAACAGTGCCGTTATAAAATCGTTGGCATAGCTCTCCATATTTGTTACCTCGGTGGTTACAGGATGAAACATGGCTACCGCATATTCTTCAAAAGGAATTTCATAATGTACTTTAACTTCGTCCAATTTGGGAAGGTTTTCTGAAAACATAATATCCACATCTGGAGAACCAATTACAAAAATAGATTCGGGCAATTCACCCATTTGTTCTAAACGTATTTTTGCTTTTGTGTTAGAGACAAAATGTATATGGCTCATTTTACTAGTGGCATGGCGTATCAACTCATCGATGGTTCCCGAAACTTCACCTCCTTCAATATGAGCCACCAAAATATTGTTAAGCGCACCTACTGAAGCTCCTGCCAATGCTTCTACACGATCTCCATGAACGACAATTAAATCGGGCTGAATTTGCTTTATAAAACTTGAAAATCCTTCCATGGTTTTTGCCAAGGTTAAATCCATTGTGGTTTCTGAAGTGTGATTTTCAAATGTTTTAATATTGGTGAATCCACAGCGTTGCACTTCTAGTAGTGTATATCCATACAATTTTTGCATATGCATCCCTGTAACAAAAAGGAAAGGCTCATAGTTTGGATGCGCTTCCAACTTTTGAATGAGGGACTTTATCTTTCCGAAATCGGCTCGAGTACCTGTAAGAAAAACTACTTTTTTCAACACTATTTTACAATATAAGCTATGGCGTTAGAATATGGAAGTTTTAATATCTCTTTGGTATCCTGAAAAAAGTCATCTACTGCTTTATTGGTGCCTGCAAAAGCACCATAATCGTCAAATATAATAATCCCTCCTTTGCTCACTCTGGAATATAATTTTTCCAAAATAAGTTTGGTAGGCTCATATAAATCTACATCTATGTGCAATAGGGAAATTTTTAAATGTGGATTATTAGCTAAATATTGATCTAAGGTTTTTAGAATATCTCCTTTTACAATGTCAACGTTTTTTGCTAGATTTTGTTTTTCCAACAAAGCGCTTAACTCTTCAAAAGATAAGCTCTTACCTCCATTAGTTTCTTTTACAAAAGCATCTCTTCTTATTTTATCACCCTCAAAAGAAGCTTCAGGAAAGTCTCCAAAAATATCAAACCCAATAATTTTCCGACTCATGGTTTGTTCTAATAAATCTCGAAACTTAATCCATCTAAAAAAAGAGTTCCCTTTAAAAATACCAAACTCAACTATTTCCCCTCTTATATGGGTGGTTTGCTTAAAAAATTCGAGGTGGGTTATAAACTTACTAAAACGTGAAGGATCTGCAGTGGCATAAAACCCATTCTCATATTCAAATCGTTTGTCTAAATCGTAAATTGCCTCTCTCATACAATGTCCTTAACTTTTAGTTGTACATTATCCTTCAAATCGTTAGCTGCCTTTTTTCCGAGGATTTCATTAAATTTTTCTGCCAATATCTCTCCCGTTCCTGGGCGTTTTACCCAAATGTTTTCTTTAGTAAAAGATTCCCCTTTTTTTATTGGGGCAATTGTGCAAACCGTGGCAAAGGCAAAATCGATGGTTACCTGTTCTTCTTTAGCGGGCACTTTTGTTCCCCCACGCATTTGCCAAATCTCCTTACTACTTATAATCAATTCTTTACAAGCTTGTTCATCCATACTACATAGAATATCTGGCCCCGTACGCTCCATATGGTCTGTAAAATGCCGTTCTAAAATAGAGGCTCCTAGGGCAACTGCCGCCAAACAAGCATTATTATTTAAGGTATGGTCGCTAAGTCCAAATACTCTATTGGGAAAACTGTTGTGCATTTGTTGCATAGCTCCCAAGCGCACTAAATGAATAGGCGTAGGATATAAATTGGTGGTATGTAAAATAGCTACAGGAACCTTATGTGCGTCAAAAATAGCAAGGGCTTTTTGAATGCTCTCTAAGGTATTCATCCCTGTACTTAAAATAACAGGTTTTCCAAAAGAAGCAATATGCTCCAACAAAGGATAATTGTTACATTCGCCACTACCTATTTTATAGCCAGCTACATCAAATTTTTCAAGTCTATTGGCGGCGGCTCTAGAAAAAGGGGTTGAGATAAAAATCATTCCTTTTGACTCTACATAGCGCTTTAATTCTAATTCGTCTGCTTCGTTAAGAGCACATCGCTCCATGATTTCGTAAATAGACACCGAGGCATTTCCTGGTATTACCTTTTTTGCAGCGGCACTCATTTCGTCTTCCACTATGTGCGTTTGATGCTTAACAACCTCTACTCCTGCTCTCGCAGCCGCATCTACCATTTCTTTGGCTATTTGAAGGGAACCTTCATGATTGATACCTATTTCGGCAAAGACTAATGGAGGATAATCGATTCCTATTTTTCTTCCTGCTATTTTTATATAGGGATTCATACGTCTTTAAAATGAGTTAAAATATAGTTAGCATAGTCCAAATCTTCTTGCGTATCAATATCAATATTAGTATAAGGATGATCCACAATAAAAGGAATATTAGTTGTACCTAAAATAGCTCCTTTTTGAACTACCGAAGCCTTTGTAATATACAAAAGACCATTTTCGAAATATAAGGGCTCTAAATCTTGGCTGCGTTGTCCCATTGTATAATTAAAAGGTACAAAACTACCTTCTATTATTTTTCCGAATTTTTGATGATTACGAGTTACGGTCATTAAACTATCGGCATCTTGCTCCTTATACAAGGTAAAAGCCTCTTTAAGTAAGTTTTTTGGACGTAACGGGTTGGTTGGTTGTAGTAGAACAACGTTCTCAATTTCAGCATCTAATTGCTGTACTACATTTTGCAATACATTAATAGTAGGAGTGGTATCCCTAGAGAGATTTACAGGTCTATCCAATACCAAAGCCCCATATGCAAGAGCAATTTCTTTAATTTCAGAATCATCTGTTGAAACAAAAACAGCATCTACTAATGAAGCATTTGCCTTAGCATATTGAATGGAGTGTACCACTAAAGGAATCCCTCCTAAAGGAAGGATGTTTTTTTGGGGTAATCGTTTGGACCCTCCCCTAGCTGGAATAATGGCAATGGTTTTACTCAATGACAATAAATAAACTTAATATTCTTTATAGCCTTTATCAAGCCCAAGATACCTAAAAATAAAAGGTCTTATGTATTGATTGAGCCATAATTTATTAACTATTTTTTTTATGAATAAGGGTACATATGATTTTTTTATCTTTGGAATTTTTTTTAGGGTACTGGTTTCATTTGACAATGAACTAAGAGTAGAGTTCATCCATTGTTCTGGTACATTCCCTATATGGTAAGCATAACAATTTGTTGTTGCTAACCTCCAAAAACCTGTTTTATCATTTGGTACATCTAAATATTCTCTATCTGCAGAACTAGCATATGCCATATAGCTTGGTTTATTGGGAGTTTTTTTAAATACTTCTTTGCGAAATGTTGCTACAAAGTGACCACAACCCACAACAGCTTCCTCTCCTTTTCTTTTAACTATAAGTTGTTTATATAACCTACTTTTCTTTTTATACATGGTATCACTTCCAATACTTTTTGCAAATGCTAAAAGATCTTCTGGATTGCAAACCGATTTAAACTGCAATCTTCTCTTAAAAAAGGAATCGAAAAGTGTGTTTTCTGAATATACCCTATAAAATGTTGGATTAGGTACTGGTGCAACCATCCCAGCTTCAGGAAAATTGTTGAAAACATTTTCAACAGCTTTTATCCACCCGTTCTTAAACAACACATCGCCATCTGAAATGGTAATAAATGGTTCAGAAGAAGTTTTTGCAACTGGAATTACAGCATCAATTTTACCAATATTAGATTTATAATGAATTAACTGGTCAATCTTACCTATAGCGTATAACCCATCGAGATATGACCTAATTTCTATACATGAATTATTATTAATTATAGTAAGTCTACATTTTAAATGTTTCGTTTTAATAACAGACTCTATACACAGCTTTGTAACCTCTAATCCTTTTTTAAAGTAACCTTCAAGATTGGGTATGTAAATAGGAATAATGATACGATGGTAAGCATCATTAAGTAGCTTTTCATTTTTTGCCGGATTATTTCCTACTCGCATATGTACTTAATTTGAAATATACCATTGATATAACATATCAATACCTACTTGAAGATCAACGCTTGCTTTCCAACCCATTGCATTTATTTTGGATACATCGGTCAATTTTTTCATAGTGCCATCGGGTTTTTCAGAATTGAATACAAAAGACCCTTTAAAACCGATTTCATTTTTAAGCATTTCCGCCAATTCCTTGATAGAAACATCGGACCCTGTCCCCACATTAACGTGGGTATTTCTAACTTCCTTTTTTGAATGATCTGTTTCTGCTTCATAGTTTTTCATAAGAAATATGCTGGCGTTTGCCATATCTTCAATCCACAAAAATTCCCGCATGGGTGTTCCAGAACCCCAAATTTCTACGGTAACTTGACCGTTGGTTTGAATTCCGAAACCTGAAAGGGTTTTCAATATTTTTTCTTCGGAAGCATTTCCATCCACTCCTACTATGGGCAAAGCATTTAAATCCTTTCGAATACTATCCCAATCTCCACTCTCAAGTGCCTTCCCTAAATGAATTTTTCGCATTAAAGCAGGCAATACGTGGGCTTTTTCTAAATCGAAAGTATCATTAGGACCGTACAAATTGGTGGGCATAGCCGAAATAAAATTAGTGCCGTATTGCAAATTGTAGCTTTCGCACATCTTTATTCCAGCGATTTTGGCAATGGCATAGGGCTCATTGGTATATTCCAACACATCAGTAAGCAGGTAGTTCTCTTTTAAGGGTTGAGGCGCGTTTTTAGGATAGATGCAAGTGCTACCTAAAAACAACAACTTCTTTACATCGTGAACATAACTTTGATGAATCACATTATTCTGAATCATCAAATTGTCGTACATAAAATCAGCACGATACGAATTGTTGGCTGCAATTCCGCCCACTTTTGCAGCGGCTAGAAATACATATTCGGGTTTCTCTGTTGAAAAAAAACTGGCTACAGCTGAGGTATCTCGTAAATCTAATTCTGTACTTGTTTTTACAACAACATTTGAATATCCTTCTTTCTCAAGACCTCTCAAAATGGCACTTCCAACTAAGCCTCTATGACCCGCAACAAATATCTTGGCGTTTTTATCCATTTTTATTCAAAGTAGTTTAGGATTTTATAACCGCCCTCTTTTAAATACTGCTCTTTTTGCATGAGTTTTAAATCACTTTCCATCATTTCCTTCACCAAATCCTTTAAACTATATTCAGGAATCCATCCTAATTTTTCTTTCGCCTTTGAAGCATCTCCTACCAATAGGTCCACTTCGGTGGGTCGAAAATAATTTGGGTCCACACTTACAACTTCCTGCCCTTCCTTAATCGCAAATTCTGAATTGGAAGAAGCTTCCACATATCCCTTTTCTTCGACACCTTTTCCTTCAAATCGAAGTGTCACTCCTATTTCGGCAAAAGCCATTTTAATAAAATCTCGTACCGAAGTGGTTTCACCTGTAGCAATCACCCAATCTTCAGGTTCCTCAGCTTGAAGAATCATCCACATCATTCGAACGTAATCCTTAGCGTGACCCCAATCCCTTTTTGCATCGAGATTTCCAATGTAGAATTTATCTTGAAGCCCTAATGCTATTTTTGAAGTAGCTCGGGTAATTTTTCGGGTTACAAAGGTTTCGCCACGCACGGGCGATTCATGGTTGAATAAAATCCCGTTACAGGCAAATATGTTATAGGCCTCACGGTAATTTACCGTCGCCCAATAGGCATACAATTTTGCAACGCCATACGGGCTTCTTGGGTAAAACGGAGTGGTTTCTTTTTGTGGAACCTCTTGTACTTTTCCGTATAATTCTGAAGTGGACGCTTGGTACACCTTCGTTTTATTTTCCAACCCTAAAAACCTCACCGCCTCTAAAATTCGCAATGCTCCTATTCCATCGGCATTAGCCGTATATTCTGGAATTTGAAACGATACTTGCACGTGACTCATCGCTGCCAAATTGTATATCTCATCGGGTTTAATTTCGTGAATTAAGCGGATAAGATTGGTACTATCCGTCATATCCCCATAATGAAGAATAAAATTACGGTTATCGGTATGAGGGTCTTGATATAGGTGGTCTATTCTTTCGGTGTTAAAAAGGGAGGAACGTCTTTTCAGTCCATGAACGACATAGCCCTTTTTTAATAAAAACTCACTTAAATAGGCTCCATCCTGTCCTGTGACTCCTGTGATAAATGCTACTTTCATATAGCTAAGGTATTGAATGATTTTTTATTACTTTACTAACACAGTCCAAATACCTATTGGAAACTTGATCCAAAGAATACTCGTCCTTGTATTTTCTTCTCATTGCAAGTCTATAATCTTGTGAATTCTGAAAAGTACTTGTTAAATATATTTCCATTTTCTCTTTTAGTCCAGAAACAGACCCATCATACCACATTGGGTTTGCTCCATAACGTTCGGGCATCGCTCCAACCTTTGTTGAGATAATCCAAATTCCTGCTGCCATTGCCTCTACCCCTGTTTGTGGCCCAGCTTCTTCACTTGATGAAATAAGTAAACAATCGTTTTCTTTATAAATAGTACTAATATGTTCAAACGGTATTGGACCATGAAATTTTATAGTCGAATGTCCCAAAGCTAAAATCTCTAATGATTTTCTTTCTGGCCCTTCTCCATAGACATGAAGCTCTATTTTAGAATTATTGAGTGATTTAAATGCTAGTATTACATTCTCTATTTGTTTTTCTTCCGAAAGCCTAGAAAGTACAAAAAACCGTTGTAGGGGTCTTTTTTGAATTGGCAATTGTAATAAAGCTTCCTCATTATAGGCACATTGATCTATAATTGTATAGGAGTGTTTATAACAAGATAATAGGCTATTTGCATTGTTTTGGGAATGATGAATATAATGATCTACCAATTCTAAATAACCAGACTTATTTAAAATACTATCCTTAAAAATAGTACCAGTAGTTCTAAAAACCACAGGGATATTTTCTTTCTTAGCAATTAGAATAGCTTTTTCTATATAATTTGAATATACTTGCCCGCAGATAATAAGTACCGATAAACCATTTATTTTTTCCTTTAAAATGATTTCTTTTTTCTTTTCAATTTGCCAGAGTCGTTTTATACGAGGTTTAGAAAGTAATTTATGAGGGTTCTTTAAAAATCCAACTACAGAATACAGTTTACTAATAAAAGAGAATACTGGGTATTTTTCCAAAAGTAGCTTTGAAAAAGCGGTATAAGTAAATCCTTTAAAACTTAAAAGTTGCGAAGTAGGTTCATAAGTACTTATAGATAACACCTCAACCTTATCCATGACGGCTAATGATTGGGCAATAAAACCAGTCTCTAGCTCTCGACCGCCCATCTTTCCTATTGGCGCTATTATAAGAATCATCCTTATATAGATTTTACAAAACTTTTTAAAAGCCTAAATTTTCTTTTTCTAGGTAAACTTATAAAATACATAGAAAAAAAAACCTTTAGATACCATTTCAGATTATTAAAGATAGGTCCTTTACCTCTTGTACTATTTAAATAGTGTTCCAAATGATTTTGGAGCACCTTTTTTATAGCACTTCTTACTTCAACTGCATAAGAAGGATGTTTTGCTTCAATAAAAAGTTCCTTTATCCTATTGACTTGATAATTTTCTGCATTATATGCAGCACTTATCCCCTTATCATGTAGTCTATATACTGCCAAAGTTTCATCAATAAAACCTGCTAATCCCTTGCTTAATAATTGGCAGTATAACTGGAAATCTCCATGGGTATGTGGTAAAAAAGAAATAGCAAAATCATTGCGAAACATTACACTACAAGTGGGAATCGTTGGGATGGAAAAAAAATCCTTGGCAGAATATTTGGACTGTCGTAAACCAACAGGGTAATCTCCATCAAACTTATGCTCCTTTTCTTTTAGTTTCGTGGCTTTATGAAAACTAAAACTACAGTCTTTGTTTCTCTCTAAAAAATCTACTTGCTTTTGCAGTTTTAAAGGGTCCGTCCAATAGTCATCGCCTTCGCACATGGCGATGTATTTTCCGTTGCAGGATTTTAAGTTTTCAATCATATTAAAACGTCCCGTGGCATTCCCGTTTATATAGATAACGTCCTTGCGGCTTCGCAGATACAATTTTATTTTATCGGGATGTTTTTCGGCATACGCCTTGCAAATACTACGGGTACCGTCGTTGCTTTCATCTTCACCCAAAATAATTTCAAAAGGAAAATTAGTCTGCTGCATCAAGATGCCATTAAGGCATACTGAAATGTAGTTTTCCTGATTGTAGGTTTGTATACAAACACTTACCAAAGGAGTTGGTTTATTATCCATTATAGATATTTTTCCAAAGAAGTTCCTTTTAAATCTTGATAGACGTAGTCAATTATATATTCAGGTAAATTCTTCCAATCAGTATCATTTTTTCTAATTTTAAAAACTGAATAAGAATCACTTATGTTTTTGCTAGTGCTTTCTTTTAAAAAATTTATAGTTTGCGGATTGAATCCAAGATTAACAAATTTGAAAACTTCTCTTACTGTTAATTCTTTTTCGTTCAACAAAGTATCATATTCCAATACCAATACGTTCTTTGGATAACGTTCTTGCAAATCTAAAAATAAATAACTAGCTTCTTTCCATTTTTCAAAACCATTATATTCTTCGGGAAGGTTTAGGTTTTTAGAGGGTGCTTTTTTCCATTCTTTCTCAAAACTCCAGCCTAGTTCCGCTTTAAACTCTTTGGGGGCATTTTTCCAGCTATACAATACAGCCAAGGGATTACGTATCAAAAAAATAAATTTAACATCCTCAGTCTTTGCAAGTATGTTTTGGAGGATGTTATGATAACGCACTTCCTTATAGCAAATATGCGTAGGATTATCAATCTTTTTAAAGCGTGGAACGATCCCTTTTGCAATAGCCTTTTTTTGATCCATAAACGCATCATCGGTCTTTGCTATTTCTTCAAAAAATGTATTTATTCTTTCATTGTTAGAATCCTCAGTAATATAACCCTTAAAACCATAGGAAAACAATGGCTGATATTTAAAAACCACATTGGGATGGCTATTGAAAATATTTCCCAACCAGGTTGAGCCACTTCTTGGCACACTATGTATTGCTATTTTTTGCATCAATCGGTCAAGCTGTATTTTTCTAAAAGCGCACGCACTTCTGCTTTTGAGTTAAACATTAAAACATCAATAATAGAAAGGTTGGGAACAAAGGTATTTGAGAATTGCGAATAAACTACCGCTTCCGTTTTAATAAATTTAAGTGTAACACCAGCATTAATAAAATCTGTTGACAGGTACAACTCTTTCCCTCCAGTGGTATTTATATAGGTATCGCAGCCTAACTCAGTAGATATATATAACAAGCGTTCGGTTCTTCCTTTATTTTTAGAATTAGGAAATTGTTGTGAACTATATAACCATTTTTTCTCTATTCCTAAATAATTACAAACTGCTAATACACTCTTTGATGCCAAGACGCTAATAGTTGTAGGTTCTTTTAATGATAAAACACTATCTATTAATGAATAAACTTCTTTAAAATAAGGTGCTTTTTTATAGGATTGTATTATTGTTTTAATAAAAGTTCGCTTCCACTTATCCAATATCCTAAAGTTTATTTCTGTTTCACAAATAGACCTGAAGGAACTAGGTTTAATAAGCGGTATGGTAAACATATTATCAGAATTGTTCACTAATATCCTATTCCTATGAATCCAACCTCCTTTTATAAAATTTACATCATCATAAAACACAAATACGTCTGAAGCTGCAATAAGTTGGAAATAGCCCAAATAAGGAAAAATATAGGGTTGCATTACAGCTAATTTCATCCCATTGCATTATTAGTTATTCCTATAATTCTCTCTATAACTTCATCTTCCATTTGAAAATACAAAGGCAAGCAAAGAATTCGTGAAGCAATGTCATTAGAAATTTTTAACGGATTCGCTTTAACATAAGGTAGGTTATTGAGACTTGGATAAAAATAACGCCTCGGTGTAATATTATTTTCTATAAGTACTTTTTGAACTTTTAATAGCACAGTTTCTGATGAAAAAATAACAGGGAAATATGCATAGTTCCACTGGGTTTCTTCTCTAATTTTAAGTTGTTGCAATCCGTTAAGAGCATCCAAATAGCCAATAACAACTCTTTCTCTATCTTTCTTTATAGCATCAATATAAGGCATAACAGCTAACCCTAAGGCAGCTTGAAGTTCACTCATTTTTGCATTGATGCCCAAACCTTGAAAATCTTCTTTTCCTTTATGACCAAAATTATGATGATAAAATAGCTTTTCAAACAATACTTTATCATTACAAAAAGTAGCTCCCCCTTCACCGGTATGAAACAATTTGGTAGCATGAAAGCTACAGGTACTCACATCACCGTACTCAAAAATACTTTTGCCTTTATAAGTCACTCCAAAACAATGGGCGGCATCGTAAATAACTTTTAAGTTGTGTTTTTTTGCGATAGCCTCTATTTCTTCAATGGCACACGGATTGCCAAAAACATGTGTAGCCAATATTGCAGTTGTTTTTGAGGTAATGGCGGCTTCTATTTTGGTTTCGTCAATGGTAAGGTATTCTGGATGGATATCTACAAATACAGGTGTGCATCCTTCCCATACAATGCTACTGGTAGTGGCTACATAACTAAAGGGCGTGGTGATAATCTCGCCCGATAGTCCCAGTGTTTTAATGGCTATCTGTAATGGCAAAGTACCATTGGTCATCGCTATAATATTCGGGACATTAAGATAGGCCTTTAGTTTTTCTTCAAGTTCTTTAACCAAAGCCCCTCGATTGGTAATCCAACCATCGTCCCAAGCGCGTTTTAAAATAGCGTTAAATTCTTCTTGGGGGGGTAAAAAGGTTTTGGTGACGTTTATCACATTTTAAGTTTTAAAAAGGTTAATATACCTTTATTCTTTTTGTTTACAGTTTTTTTCAATTCTAAAAGTTCTAAAAAAAATGTTCCCATTCTAGTGCCTAATAATTTTTTTATTACTTCTTGACCTTCTTTTTTTATTAGTTTTTTTTGTTCAGCTTGAGAAGAAATCCCTTCCAAATCAAAAACCGATAGCACCTCTGTAATACACACATAAGAAACGTCATGAAACGCTAAAACTTTTAAATTAAAAGCCCAATCTCCAACTATTTTTAAAGACTCATCATACAATCCATATTCCTCAAATAGCTGTCTTCTATAAAATGTGGCTGGATGCGGTAAGGAATTGCTAAGTAAATATTCCACTGTTAGGGTAGATGGGTATTTTTTTATGTTTTTAGTATCTTTTAATACCGTTTGTAGATACCCATAAATAATAGCTGCCTCTTGGCCATTCTTAAATACTGTTTCTATACTTGTAGGAGTATAGAGGTAGTCACCACTATTTAAAAATAAAATATAGTCTCCTGTAGCTTTTACAATCCCTTTATTCATGGCATTATAAATACCCGAATCGGCTTCGCTTACCCAATAAAACAAATCCTTTTTATGTTCTTGTAGTATTTCATAACTTCCATCTGTAGAACCCCCGTCAATCACAATATATTCAATAGAACTGTAGCTTTGTGAAAGAACAGACTGCATGGTTTTTAATAACCCTGCTTTGTTATTCAGATTAATAGTAATAATGGATACTTGTTGTTTCATTATTTCTTTTCAGCCAATTGAACCATTTTTTTTCCTATTTTTTTTAAAATTCGTTTCCAAAAAGGAATCTTTATCAAATTACCTGTAAGCGGTTTTAAAGTATATGCAATGGGTATTTCTTTAAACATGCTATAAGAATGAACCTCAAGCGCATTCTTATAAATATTATAAAGAGTCCTTAATAAGGGTTTGTCCTGAAAGGTAAATCTATTATATTCTCTAGAAATAGCATTAGGGTCATCACTTAATTTACTAAAATGATAAAAAATTAAGGGAGAATCATCCTGTAACACCACTCCATCTTCTCCTATCCTTTGTAAAGAGCGTTCATGAAGATTCCAAGGTGCCATATTATAGCCTAAATCCTTAATAATGGCTATTTCCTTAAAAAATAAAGGTACTAAGTTTATCCATAATTGGTCAACAAAATAGCCTTGTCGTAAATCTATATGGCCAAAATTGAGGGTGCGTTCTTCCCACCAATCCAATAAATTTATCGCTTCGAGATGCTGGGGATTTATCCCCAAGAACCCTAAATTATAAAGGCCAAAGTTTAAAAATGTGTTTTCGTTAGGGGCCATTCCATCTCTAGGAATTGGAGTAATAATATGGGGGGTTACTACGGCAGTTTTCGATTTTAACAAGTCTTCAGAAACCTTTAATGTTCCAAAAAAATACAAATCGGGATCGAGATAATATATTCTATTAAGATTTGGGTGTAACCCCATTAAGTGTTTAAAAATACTGGGCTTTACAGCAGTATTTAATTCTATAATATTATACCTTGTTAACAAGGTATCTAAGGGTAGGTTAGGTATATCTTTAATAAAAAGTACCTGCCCCGGGGTAAAAGAAGCATAATCTATTCCCGAAAAAGGTTTGTCTACAAGAATTATATAAAAACGATACTGAGGATGAAATTTTAAAAAAGAGGTCTTTAGTGCAAGTGCTTGCCCCAAATAATTATTGGAACAAATGGTAAAGGCTATTTGTTGAATTGAACTTTGCATTAGAAAAAATAATATTTTTTTAATTTTCTCAGTATTTTATAAAAGCCACCTTTTTTATTATTTATAATATTTTTATATCTTAATATAAGAGTGTCTAGCTTTAATTCTTCTTTAGTATTAAATGATACATTTTCACGCACTATAATATAAGTTTGAAGAAGTGCTTTTTCTCGAAAAGCAATTTCATTACCACTCCAAATTCCTCCTCTATGCATGCGATAAACTGCCATCAAGTCCTGCAGTTTTTTTATTTTTTTTCCTTGACTAGCTATAATATAAAGTGGCCAATCTCCGATTGGTGTAGTACTTAACCAATTAGGAATAATAAAATTGTTTCTAAATACAATAGAAGGAGTATGTATATAATTTCCTTCTAAAAGGTTTTCTATAGATGTTGTTTCCTCAACTGGTCTTGTTATATGATCCATTTTTAAAATCTTTTCATCTTGATTAAAAATTTTTACTGGATGAAAACAAATATTAAAATCTAAATTTTTTTCTAGAAAATCAACTTGCTTTTGTAGTTTTTGACTATCGCTCCAATAATCATCTCCATCACATAGAGCTATGTATTTTCCGCTACAAGATTTTAAATTATGGATAAAATTATAACGTCCTGTTGCTTTTTTATTTATGTAAATTACATCTTTTCGTTTCCTTAAAAAAAGTTTGATAATTGTTGGGTGATTTTTAGCGTATTCTATACAAATTTCTCTGGTACCATCTGTACTTTCATCTTCACCTAATATTATTTCATAATTGAAAGTAGTTTCTTGAGCCAAAATACTATCTAAACATTTTTGTATAAAGTATTTATGATTATACGTTCCAACACAAACTGATACTAATGGTTTCATTTAAAAATTATTGAATATGCTATCAAGATTTATAATCTATTGAATCAAAAAAACCTCCTTTTTTAACAAAAACCAATTCCACGAGCCATAATACTTTTTGATTAAAGGGTCTATTTAAATCGGTAATATCAAATAATTGATAGCCTATTTGCGACATAAATTCAACAACTTTTAATAGGTTGTTATCCAAAGATTTATTCATGACAGCAGCTTCAATTAAAAATAATTCGGTCTTTCCATGCAACATTGTAGCTCCTTCCAATACCTCAAGATCAAGACCTTCTGTATCAATTTTAACTATTTCAGGAATTTGCATATTATGTTCCAAAAGAAAAGAATCAATAGTAGTCACTGGTAATTTTATTTGCTTAAATCCTTTTTCCTTGGCTTCTTCTTCATTATATCGAAAGGTACAGCTATCCTCCCTATCAACAAGTGTAAAATCAAAAACTCCTTTTTTCTTTCCAACGCCCAAAGGATATACTATTACATTGTCATTATTACATTTTTTCAATATAATATCTTTTAACCAATGCTGAGGTTCAAATAAAGAGAAACTTGCTTCCGGAAAGTAATTCAAAGCAGAGTAAGTCCACGTCCCAGTATTAGCACCAATATCCATTATGTGTTTTGGTTTAAATCCTACACTTTTTATGAATTTAAAAAAGTCCTTTAGCAAAATATTTTCGTGCAATACAATTTTATCTTCTTCTTGCTTAATAATTTTATATCCAAATCGACCTAAGAATGAATTAATTCCTTTTTTAAACCACTTTTTCATAATTGTTAATTCTGTAAGTATTTTAATAGTCAAAAAGTTTTTTTTCATAGACATCAAATCCTGAATTAAAATCTCCATTAAAAATTGAAAGATTTAATTCTTTACTATATTTATTTAGATTTTCGTGCTGTTTATATAAATGATAAACATTATAAAGTGTTCCTTTAGGTAAATATTTAATTGCTTCTTTTGAATGGACATTTACTCCTTCCTTACTTAAAAGGTATTCCAATGAATGTGTTTCGTGATTATAAAAGTGCCTATAGGGTTTTAAATATCGCCAGTCGTGCACTATACCAAGCAAATAGTTTTCTTTTGCCTTTAAGTAAATTGCCAATTGCACGGCAAGTACCGAAACACTCATAGGAGAAATTATTGCCTTGGTAAAATCTATAGGAAAATCCCCTCCATAAGCATATTTATAAAAGGGTCTTTTTTTAAAAACATCCAGGGCTACTTTTGCATCTCTTTTTTCTATTAATATAGGCACTCCAACAGGTAATACTTCATCACACCTAGTCCACCATGCCTTTAAAACGTCTTCAGTAATAGGTTTGTGTGAAGCTGCAAATACATGAATACTTGGATTTATATTTTCTATTTCGGGATGTTCAAAAAAGTTGCCTAAACTAATTTTAAGTGCATTGGGGTCTAAGTTTTTTAAATTTAAATCATTTATAGTATCAGAAGTTCCCAATATATATGCTTTCTCCTTACCACCAAAATGCGCTAAAAGTTCCTTATTCTCAGGAAAAAGTACTTTTGATGCAAATTTTGCTTTCACTTTTCTAAAAAGCTTTTTACTCATGTGCCAAAAACTTACCATCTATTAACGCCACATTGGTGGCTCTATTTTTATTACCAGATTTCCAAAAATCCCCTGCAAACACATTAAATGTAAAGGCATTATGTATTAAATCTATTTGAGAAACCCTACCATCCACGGCAGTTTGCACTACGAGCACAATAGTATATCCCCCACCTCGTAACATAAGTTTTGGGATATGTAAATCGACAAAGTCTTTTATTTTTATGAATTTTACCCCCATTTCATCACTATAAAAATCGGCTATTTTAGTTTCATTGGTATCATAAATAACAAAACCAAAAGTGAGCTTTTTTACTTCTATCTCCTTGAAAAACTTAACGTGTAACCGAAATGTAATTTCAGAATGTGACATCGCTTCTGCAATGGGCAGCATTTCCTTATTAAGCATTTCGACTTTTGAAAATCTTATTTCACCCGTACCCTTTCTATCCTTTCGTTCCAATAAATCAATACTTGCCTTTTCTATTTCTCTTGTTAAATAAAAATCCACGGCTTCTTGTGCATTCCCTTCATAAATTACAGCACCATATTCCAACACTATGGCTCTTGTACAAAGCTTTCTTACAGAAGCCATATTGTGGCTCACAAATAATACGGTGCGTCCATCTTGACTACTAATGTCTTGCATTTTACCAACAGCCTTTTTTTGAAACTCGGCATCTCCTACCGCCAACACCTCATCGACCACCAATATATCAGGCTCTAAATGTGCTGCTACGGCAAATGCCAAACGCACTGTCATCCCACTACTATAGCGCTTGGTGGGGGTGTCTATATATAATTTACATCCACTAAACTCAATAATTTCGTCTATTTTTAAATTAATTTCCGACTTGGTCATTCCTAAAATAGCACCATTTAAATAAATATTTTCACGGCCTGTTAATTCAGGGTGAAATCCTGTACCTACCTCAAGTAAAGATGCTATTCTTCCTCTAGTCTTAATAGAACCCTCGGTTGGACTTGTCACCTTAGAAAGTATTTTTAATAAGGTAGATTTTCCAGCTCCATTTTTACCAATAATACCTAAAACCTCTCCTTTTTTTACATCAAAGTTAATATCTCGTAATGCCCAAACGTATTCTTGTGTTCTGTTTTGCTCCCTGTCATTTACAGCACCTACTTTTAAATAGGGATCCTCTTTACCTCGCATCTTATGCCAAAATCTATTTAAATCATGACTCAAAGTGCCAGTTCCCACAACACCTAATCGGTATTGCTTGCCTAATTGTTCAACTTTTAAAATAGTCTCATTCATTATACCGTATCAATAAAGTCCTTTTCGGTTTTATTAAAAATGATTAGTCCAATTAAAAAAAGGAGTAAACTAACTAAAGCTGTATACAACAATCCAAGCCAATGGAATTCCCCAATATTAAGCAACATAAAACGCACACCTTCCATGATATGAGTTAAAGGGTTATACTCAACAATAGTATATGCAAAAGAGGGTAATTTCTCCTTTGCTTGACTTAAAGGGTATGGCACTGCAGATACATACATTAGTAAAGACACTGCAAAACCTACCAATATATTTAAATCTCTATACTTTGTTGTAAGGGCAGATATTATCATTCCTAAGCCTAAACCCATTAGAGCCATTAGGATAATATATATGGGAAATAATAACAGCAATGCATTAAATCCCAATGTTCTTCCTTCAAAAAAATAGTACCCATAAAAGATTACAAAAATTAAAAGCTGTATTCCAAATTTTAAAAGATTTGAAATAGTTATTGACATGGGCATAATGACTCTAGGAAAATACACTTTACCAAAAATAGACGCGTTGCCTCTAAAAGTGTTTGAAGTTCCTGTTAAACAACTTGAGAAATAATTCCAAGCGGTTATCCCTGCCAAATTAAACAAAAAAGGAGGTATTCCATTAGTAGTTATATTCCCAAGATTATTAAAAACAAGTGTAAAAATTACCGAAGTAAATAATGGTTGTATAAAATACCATAAAGGACCTAAAACAGTCTGCTTATATAAAGTTACAATATCCCTTTTTACAAATAAAAAGAGTAAATCTCTATACCGCCATATCTCTTTAAAATTTAGGTCGATAAACTTCCTTTTGGAAGAGATTTCGTAAAGCCAGGATTCCTCTTGTTGGGGGGTCATAGTAGGTGTTTATGATTCTGCAAGATACTAATTCTTACCAAGTATTATGACTATGGAAATAAAGGAAAGTGAGAATTTATAAACGGGTTATTAAATGTTAGGGAGTAGGTGTTGGATGATAGGTGCTGGGTATTAAATAGCAAACCCTCCGCCCCGACGCTACGGTCGGGACACCTCCCTTTATCTCAAGGGAGGAGCACATATATTTTATTTAATAATTAAATTAAAAACCACAAAAGTCTTCCCTCTTAAGTTTAAGAGGGGAAAGAACGCTCCTAACGTTCAGGGGAGTTTGAAAAAAAATGTGATACTCAACAAGCTCCCCTCTTTAGACAAAGAGGGGAAAGAACGCTCCCAGCGTTCAGGGGAGTTTGACACTGTTCAAATCATAAATTCTAAAAGAAAAAGACACCTTAAAATTCACGAATCACCATCCTCGTAGTTTGTTAAAGCATAGCTAAGGTATGGATACTGTATTCACATAGTATACATGGAACAATCCATAAATAACACATTTTGGCACAAAAAGTATTTTTCGTTACAAAGGCTACTAGCAATACAAAAAGGGACGTTTATAAGATAAAAACAGCTGCTTTGGCATAAACAATCCATAGCGGAACACACTGTTTTGTAGTTAGTTAAAGTCCTTGTAGGTTTGTTTTGTCTTTAAAAATAACCTCACAGTTACTTGCTGCAGAAAGTAAAAATTGGGTGAAAAAGACAAGTAATAAATGTTTAATTTTTAATACAAAAAAAATGGCAAAGCAAAGTAGCCTTATTAAAATTGAAGGTACGTTAGACGACTTAACCTTCTACAAAAGTGCAGATGGATATGTAATCCGAAAAAAAGGAGGTGTATCTAAAGACAAAATCCTTAACGATCCTGCATTTGCAAGAACCCGTGAAAACGGAAAAGAGTTTGGGCAAGCCGCAAACTCAGGTAAAATGTTGCGAAGAGCAATTATTGATCTCCTTAGTGAAATAAAAGACCCTACAGTCACAAGACGGTTAACTAGAGTAATGACTCAAATTAAAAATGAGGACTCAATTTCCGCAAGAGGGGAACGAAATGTAGCTTTGGGACTAACTACCCCCGAAGGTAAAGCTTGGCTAAAAGGATTTGATTTCAATTCTGAAGCACCTTTAGGCCAAGTGTTACGTTCAGATTTCGATTTGGATACAGTAACAGGGGAAATAACCATCTCAAATTTGCGAACCGCAAAAAAAGTGGCATATCCCAAAGGGGCTACCCATATAAACTTTATGGGAGCATTCCTAAATGTAGATTTCAGCAATGGAGAAAGTGAGATTGAGCTAAGCCCTTTGCAAAATGAAACCATAAGCAATACACCTGTAACTATTTCCCTTACCCCTGCCGGGGTTCCAGCAGGAACTGGTAACCAGTTATATGCATTGTATATTGGATTCTATCAAGAGATCAACGGCACACAATACCAATTAAACAATGGTGCCTTTAACACGCTATCCTTGATAGAAGTACTGTAAATTCACAAATGTGAAATAAAAAGGGAACTAATGTTCCCTTTTTTTATGCCCCAAAACCAACCGCAATAGACTACCCTCTTTAGATTTATAGGGAAAAGTACACCCAGCCTTCAGGGGAGTTTGAAAAAAACACCCACTACTCACTTCTCACTACTCACTACTCACATCTCACTTCTCACTTCTCACTACTCACATCTCACTACTCACATCTCACATCTCACTTCTCACAAAGTGCTCCCAAGTAAGCTTCATACCCTCCTGCACCGAAAATAAAGGGTCATACCCTAATAATTTTTTCCCTTTTGAAATATCTGCCAAAGAATCCCGCACATCCCCTTTTCTGGGAGGCCCGTAGGTTGCTTTTATATTTTTTCCAGAAGTTTCCTGTAAAGATTCCCAAAGAGCATTTAAACTGATACGATCTCCGTAAGCCACATTAAAAACTTCATTCACAGCAGCATCGGGAGCAAAAAAGGCTTTTACATTGGCTTGGACTGCATTTTCAACAAACGTGAAGTCACGGGTTTGTTCCCCATCACCATTAATAGTGGGAGCAACTTCATTCTTTAACGCTTGCATAAACAACGGAATTACCGCCGCATACGCCCCTTTAGGGCTCTGCTTAGGGCCAAACACATTAAAGTAGCGCAATCCTATGGTTTCGGTTTGGTAGGTTTTATAAAACACATCGGCATACAATTCATTTACCAATTTGGTTACTGCGTAGGGCGAAAGTGGTTTTCCTATAGTACCTTCTACTTTGGGTAAGTTTTTACTATCCCCATAGGTAGAACTGGAGGCGGCATACACCATTCTTTTAACCGAAGCGCTTTCCTTTTGGGCTACCAACATATTCAAAAAACCAGTAACATTCACTTCATTAGACGTAATAGGATCGTTAATAGAGCGCGGCACAGACCCCAAAGCTGCTTGGTGCGACACATAATCCATCCCTTCCATCGCCTTTTTACACGTGTTTAAATCTCGGATATCACCTTCCATAAATTCAAATGCGGGATGACTTACAAATTCTGAAAGATTTTCTTTAAACCCTGTGGCAAGATTATCCAGCACACGCACTTTCTTAGCGCCATAGGTTAATAAATACGTTACTAGGTTTGCGCCTATAAATCCTGCCCCTCCTGTTACTAGAAAGGAATACTTCGATAAATCTTCGGTATGATATGGTGTTGTATACAAGTTGTTGTGTATTAATCGTGAATAGTGAATCGTGATTCGTTTTTTAAGATTGGACTTTTTTTCTAATGTGATTTCTGTATCCTAAAAGTAACTTCTTTTCATCGGTTATTAAATCCATAACCTCTTTGTTTTCAGACGTAAAACCTAAACGAATAGCAATAATATATTGAGTTTCTAATTCTGACAAAGACCCTAATGCAATTGAAATAAATTGCAATAATTCTTTATCACTTTTTCGTGCACTCCCTTCAGCAATATTTGAAGGAATAGAAATTGCCGACCTTCTTATTTGTGAAATAAGACCAAAACGTTCATCATCGGGAAAACTGGAAGAAACCTTATAAATTAATTCAACAAGATCCACCCCTTTTTTCCAAACATCTAATTCTTTATGATCCATACTAAAACTATATTCCCCTTTTTACTCTTCCCCATTCACGACTCACTATTTCCTACTCACTATTTCCTACTCACTATTTCCTACTCACTATTTCCTACTCACTATTTCCTAGTCACTATTTCCTACTCACTACTCACTACTAAAGTCTCCCATCTATAATAGCAGAATCCAAAAACGCTTTTACATCGAAAATCACGTGATTTGAAGCACCAAACGTTTTCACATCTAGTTCTTTAAACACTTTATGTGCCACAGCTAAAATAATAGCGTCATAATCTTTGTCTAATTCTGAAACATTCGAAATAAGCGATTTACCAAATTCCTGCTGTACCTCATCGGCATTCGCCCAAGGGTCGTGGATAGTAACTTGTAAGTTATATCGTTCCAGTTCAGTAACCACATCAATCACCTTACTATTTCGTATATCGGGGCAATTTTCCTTAAACGTTGTTCCTAATACAAGAACCTTTCCTCCCTTTACTTTACAGTCCTTACGAATCATTAATTTCACTACTTCGTGCGCCACATAACTTCCCATACCATCATTCATTCGGCGACCCGCCAAAATAATCTCTGGGTTATACCCTTCTTCCATCGCCTTTTGAGCCAAATAATAAGGATCTACCCCAATACAATGTCCACCCACAAGTCCAGGTGTAAACTTTAAAAAGTTCCACTTCGTCCCAGCGGCTTCTAGTACCGCTTGGGTATCTATTTCTAGAAGGCGAAAAATCTTAGAAAGCTCATTCACAAAAGCGATATTAATATCCCGTTGTGAGTTTTCAATTACTTTAGCAGCTTCCGCTACCTTTATGGAAGGTGCTAAATGCGTACCTGCCGTAATCACCGAGGCATACAAATCATCCACATATTTTGCAGCTTCGGGTGTTGATCCCGATGTTACTTTTAAAATTTTGGTGACGGTATGCTCCTTATCACCCGGATTAATTCGCTCTGGCGAATAACCTGCAAAAAAGTCTTTATTGAATTGTAACCCTGAATATTTTTCAAGAATAGGCACACAAATATCCTCGGTAACACCAGGATACACAGTAGATTCGTAAATAACCACATCGCTTTCTTTCAAAACCTTCCCTACCGTTTCACTTGCTTTTTCTAACGGAATTAAAACGGGTTGGTTGTGTTTATTGGTGGGCGTAGGCACCGTAACCACATACACTTGAGCGCGAGCTAAATCTTGAGCATTGCTACTCACTTTCAATCCCTTTTCTGAAGCATTTAAAACACGTTGTAAGTCCTTATCCGATACCTCTAAGGTTTTGTCCTTACCAGCTTTTAGTTCGGAAATCCTTTTTTCATTGATATCGAAACCTATCACCGAATATTTTTCGGCAAAAGCAACAGCAAGGGGCAAACCTACATATCCTAATCCTATAATGGCAATCGTGGGATTTTCTTTCATATTATATACAGAAATGGTATTTGAAGCGCAAAGATACGCACCTTAAAACAAATATAGAACCAAGCGTAAAATTAATCAAGTATTAAAAAAAACTCAACTGGCTCCCCTCTTTAGACCCTTCGACAAGCCTGCCTGCATTTCGGCTTCGCTCAATGACCACGGCAGGCAGGCTCAGGACAGGCGCCGAGGGGAAAGAACGCCCCAGCGTTTAGGGGAGTTTGAAAAAAATTATACCATAAAAGAGGTTTGATTTTGTATAAGCAAACCCTCCGTCCCGACACTTCGGTCGGGACACCTCCCTTTAACTAAAGGGAGGAGCTAGTATAGGTTTAATAATAATTAATGTAAAAAACCACAAAAGGCTCCCCTCTTAAGTTTAAGAGGGGAAAGAACGCTCCCAGCGTTCAGGGGAGTTTGAAAAACCAAAAGAAATATTAATTTTAAAAAGTGAGAAACAAAAAAGTACATACAAGTAAAATATTACAGCCAATTCGTAAAGAGTTAAGAAAAAACCTTACACCTGCTGAAGCATTTCTTTGGAATCACTTAAAATCCAGAAAGCTAGAAGGCAGAAGGTTTACAAAACAGCACAGCATAGGTAATTATATTGTTGATTTTTATTGCGCCTCAGAAAAATTAATAATTGAATTAGATGGCGAAGTTCATAATAACGAAACTGCAGCAGAATACGATTTAAAAAGAACTCAATATTTAAATGCATTAGGTTACAATGTACTGCGATTTGAAAACAAAATGGTATTCGACTTTTTACCATCAGTCTTACAAGAAATTATTGCTAATTTTTCTACAAACTAGCTCCCCTCTTTAGACCCTTCGACAAGCCTGCCTGCCGTGGTCATTGAGCGAAGCCGAAATACAGGCAGGCTCAGGACAGGCGCCGAGGGGAAAGAACGCCCCAGCGTTCAGGGGAATTTGAAAAATAATTATATTTTTTTAAGGCTTTTCCACACAAAAAAAACCACAAAACCCCTTTATTTACAAGGCTTTTAAGGGTTTTATAGTCCATTTTTGTTTAAATATTTGTTTATAACTCAAACTAACTTTTTTATTTTTTATGACCTAATGCCTTTATTTTAGCATACAATTAAGTATGAGACAATTGCATTTTTAACGGTAGTTAAGAGAAATGAAAAAAAATAGCAATTAAAAAGCAGAGAGAATGAAATATAAAAGAGTATGTGTTTATTCTCAGGATATAGTAGCATTCACAGGCAAAGGAGAACGCTATGCGAGAAAGATTATTCAAAAAATTCGTGAGCATTTAGGAAAAGAAAAGCATCAATCCATATCCTATAAAGAAGTAGCAGATTATTTAGGATTAGAACCAGATATGGTGTTTAAAGTAATTAACAACATTTCAGTAACGGATTTAGATAAAACAGGCTAATAAATAAAATGTTTTTAAAAGTTAAAAAACAGACTGCCACAAATACAATAAATCCTTTTTAAAAGACCATTCTTGGATATAGGCCTTATTCATTCTTACTTTATCGGGCCAAATCACAGTATCATTATACACTAATGGGTTTGACTGCTGAAGCAGTAAAACATCTTCATCTTTATACTTTATGGTAGCAGGACCTGTGATTCCTGGTTTTATAGAGAGAATCATTTTATCTTCTTCCTGAAGCGCATCTGCATATCCAGGAATATCGGGCCTAGGCCCTACCCAACTCATATCTCCTTTTAGTACATTAAAAAGTTGTGGGATTTCGTCCAATTTAGTCTTACGAAGCCAACGACCTATGGCTGTTTCTTGAGCCTTTATGGCATGTATGTCTTTATGGTTACTACCCTTTAATGTTCTTAATTTATAACATGAAAAAGGCTTCCCATATTGACCAATTCTTTTCTGTACAAACCAACCATTTTGATTTGTACTTAGGGTTGCTAATACCCAAAAAAATATAAGTGGGATAAGGATTATAGGTAAAACCAATAACGAGAGAACTATATCAAATCCTCTTTTTGTTATTTTTTGTTTTTGGGTAAGCATCTTGCAACCCTTTTAAGATTTACGGGATTTTTTCAATCTCCTAAAAAAAGATTTTACACGATGGACAAGTGATGGTTTTCTATCATCATCATGGTATCCATGACCATACCCATAACCGTAGCCATAGCCATAACCGTAGCCATACCCATAGCCGTAGCCATACTTCGCTTTTCCTTCAAAGAAGTTAAATACAAGGCTAATATTTTTAACCTCTCCAGACTTGTATTTATCATTAATAAGGGCAAACATTCCTCGCTTGGTATGGTTTTGACGCACCATATAAATAGTCGCATCGGCATATTTAATTAACTCCAGAGAATCGGCCACTAAGCCTAAAGGAGGGGAGTCTAAAACCACATAATCGTATTTTCCCTTCAAACTCTCAATCAGTTCAGCCATCCGTTCAGTCATTAACAATTCGGAAGGGTTTGGGGGGATAGGCCCCGAGGTAATAACATCCAGTGTATCAATCATCGTCTTTTGAATGATTTCCTCCTCGGTTGCATCTTCAATAAGGTAATTGACTACCCCAATTTCATTGTTAATATTAAAATCCCCAAATATCTTGGGCTTGCGTAAATCCAATCCCACTAAAACGGTTCGCTTCTCACTTAACGCAAATACAGAAGCGATATTAATAGAACAAAAGGTTTTCCCTTCCCCACTAACCGATGACGTTACCAACACTGTCTTAGCCCCTTTGAGTCCTTGTTTTTTATAAATGTATTGCAGACTCGATCGGATGGCTCTAAAAGACTCCGAAATAGCAGACTTTGGTTTTTCAATTACTGCCAAATTACCCTCTATTCTCGATTTACCTATCACCCCTAATACAGGTATTTTGGTGAGCCTTTCTATATCTTTTATATTATGAATACGGTTGTCGAAAAAGGTGAGTAAAAACACAAAGACAAACGGAATAAGACAGCCAAACAATGCTGCCATCACATAATTAAGCTGTGTGTTGGGTCCCACTTGACCACCCCCAGTATCTTTAGCACTATCTATCACCAATACATCACTTACATTGGCTGCTTTTACCAATCCTGCCTCACTGCGTTTCGCCATAAAGAGGTCATAGGTTCCTTGGCTTAGGCGATATCTCCTTTCTATTTTTAGAAGTTCTTGTTGGTCTTTGGGTAGTTTTCTAATCTCTGCTTCAAACTTGTAGATATCACTATCTACTTTGGCTATTTCTTGATTTTTAAGCCCTTTGGAGGAGGTAATATTCTCTAACAATACTCGCTTTACAGCATCTATCTGTCGATCGATGTCCTTAAATATAGGCGCCCCCTCCTTATAGGAATACTCCAATTTACTTCTATCTTGAGCTAGTTGCACAATTTGCCCAACCCCGCTAACAATACTAGTTTCGGTAATACCCGCTACTGAAGGTGCTGGCACATCGCGATAATCATTGCGAGTAATTAAATAATTTTCTAAGGTATTATAGTAATTAAGCTCCCTATTAATGCCTTCTTTACGCAAATCTAAGGCATTCAATTTATCATTAATTTGCTGTCCTTCAGTCTCAAGGTTAAAAATGTCGTTTTTATTCTTAAAAGTATTTAGTTCGTCTTCAACATCTTTTAATTCTTTTGATTTTTCGGCTAAACTACTATCTATAAAACGAATGGTCTTAGTGGCAAATAAATTTTTCCGTTCCAACATATCTTCCGAAAGAACTGCTACAGAGGTGTTTAAATAATCCACCATTTTAGATTTATTCTGTCCTGTCAAACGCAATTTTAATATGGAGGAGCCTGAAGATTCAGGTTGTATGGAAATGGATAAATACCGCTTTACGGCATTGTCGAAATTGGTAAATGAAAAGTAAAAAACTTGCCCTGGTCTAGGCTTTAATTCTTCATGAGGAAACAACGTTACACTTAAAAATGGTGTTTGAATGGGCTGTCCAAGCTGATATTCTTTTGAATAGTTTAAAGCTTCAAGAAACAACGGCTTTATTTCTTTAGTCTTATTAAAATACTGAAGGGATTTTAAACCCGGGACTTGGATTGAAGTAGATAAGGTAAACCTAACCGAATCCTTAAATTCAATTTTAAATTGTTGGTAAAGAAGTTGCGCTTTTGAAGTGTCAATCTGCATCTGAAAAGGTTGCGCCCCATAGGCATCTACCTGTTGGTATTTTCCATCTCGTAAAATATTGGTGTAATATTGGAGCCTATCGACTACTTTTTCATTATGACTGCGGGATCGTAGGGTAATTAAGGCCGTGTTCACCTTATCTGTGGTACCCCCCCAATTAAAGGTAAGGCTCGTATTGGTAGTAAAAAAGGGATTTTGGTCATCCTTAATAGAAACCATATTCTCCATCTGATACACTGGAAGTTTCCTAACATTAATATAATAGGCAATTCCAAAGGCTATTGCCAAGGAAAAAAGGAACAATGGCCAATAGCTTATTAATTTAAAAAGAAATCCTTTTAAATCGAAGGTGGAATGAACTTCATTAATGTCGAATTCTTGGTTCATCTAGAGTCGTGTAAAGAGTAAAATGGTGGTCGTTAAGGCAGTAAGTACCGTTAAAATAGTGGTAAAAGACTGTAAGCCTGTAGTTCCCGTACCAATAGACTTTTGTGGTAATGGGTTTATTAAAATTAAATCGTTAGGCTGTATATAATAATAGGGAGAACTCATAGCATCTATTGAAGTTAAATCGATATGATGCACCTTTTGCCCTAAAGGATACTGTCTAATAATCACCACATCGGTCTTATCCCCTGTAATAGGTATATCACCACTATTTCCTATAGCCTCCATAATGGTAGCCTGATCTCTATAGATAATATTGGAGCCAGACCTTCCTATTTCTCCATTAATGGTATAACGTATGCCAGCCAGTTTTACCGTTACAAAAAGATTCGACTCTTCTTTAAAATACTTATCAAGCAAACGTTTTTCTAGGTCTAGTCTAATCTCTTCTACGGTATATCCCAAAACAGGAATATCCCCTAACAAAGGCACCCGGATGTTGCCATGAGCATCTACCTTAAAGCCATCATAATACAAGCGTTGTTCGCCAGTAGCATTAGGATTGGTCTCACTAACAGGATTAAAAATATTGGCTAAATTATCATCCAATGCTTTTACTCGTATGCTCAATAAATCATTAAGTTGTACCCGATACGGCTCCATTCTTTTTTGAATGGCGATTAAACTATCTTTTCGTGTAGAATTATCTTCTTGAAGGTACGTAAGTTGTTTTTGAGACACACAGGAAGCTAAACAAATAGCAATGATTCCGAAGAGCAGCAATCGCATCATGTTCATAGTAAGCAGGGTTGTTAGCAACAAATATAACGTATGCGCTCTAATAATAAAATATATTTTACCGTAAGTGAACAAAAACCATTTATTTTGCACCAAATCTAGACTATGAAATGCCCTAACCATAAATTTTGCAAGTCTTCCTATAAGTTGATTTGGGCATAACATCTAACAGATGAATTAAATACTATAAACAGATGAATTACCTTTCGGTAGAAAATATTGCAAAATCGTACGGAGAACGTGTTCTCTTTAAAAATATATCCTTTGGCATTAACGAAGGACAAAAAATTGGGTTTGTCGCCAAAAACGGTACTGGTAAAACATCTTTACTAAACATTCTCTCTGGAGCAGATACTCCAGATAAAGGAAAAGTGATTTTTAGAAAGGGACTTTCGGTAGCATTTATTGACCAAGACCCTATTTTAAATCCAAAACTTACTGTGGAGGAAACCATTTTTTCACCTGCCACGGCAGGCGGGTCCGAAAAACCTATTCTGAAAATTATAGAGAATTACGAGAAAGCACTTGAAAACCCTCATGATGCTGAAGCCTACCAAAAAGCCTTCGATGCCATGGATGCTAACCAGGCGTGGGATTTTGAAACACTCTACAAACAAATTCTTTTTAAACTGAAACTAGACGACCTTCAGCAAAAAGTATCTAATTTAAGTGGCGGACAAAAAAAGCGCTTGGCACTTGCCAATGCACTCCTTTCCCAACCCGATTTACTCATCATGGACGAGCCCACCAACCACTTGGACCTCGAAATGATAGAATGGTTAGAAGCCTTTTTCGCCAAAGAAAACATCACCCTTTTTATGGTCACTCACGATCGCTATTTTTTGGAGCGAGTGTGTAACGAAATTGTAGAATTGGAGGAAGGAAATCTTTATAGCTATAGAGGAAATTACAGCTACTATCTTGAAAAAAGAGATGCGCGAATCGAAAATTTTGAAACCGAAACTAATAAAGCTAAACAGCTTTTTAAAAAGGAATTGGATTGGATGCGCCGCCAGCCCAAAGCACGTACAACCAAAAGTAAAAGTAGAATAGAAGATTTCCACGAAATAAAATCCCGTGCAAGCCAACGTCGTAAAGACCATGAAGTCCAACTCGAGTTAAATATGGAGCGTCTTGGGACGAAAGTGGTCGAACTACACAACATTTCAAAGGCTTTTGGGGAAAGAAACTTATTCGAAAAATTTGAATATAATTTTTTACCGGGTGAACGATTAGGAATCATTGGAAAAAATGGAACAGGTAAATCCACTTTTTTAAATATCATAACGGGAAGCTTACAACCAGATTCTGGCAAAGTGGTGATTGGCGAAACGGTGCATTTTGGATATTATACACAAAAGGGTATCACTGCAAAAGAAGGGCAAAAAGTAATTGATGTGGTTCGTGAGTATGGTGATTATATTCCGTTAAAAAAAGGAAGGCAAATCTCTGCGGGACAATTGCTAGAACGCTTTTTATTCGATAGAAAAAAGCAATACGATTTTGTTGAAAAATTAAGCGGAGGTGAAAAAAAGCGATTGTATTTATGTACTGTGCTTATTAAAAACCCAAACTTCCTCATTCTCGATGAGCCCACAAACGACTTAGACATTGTAACACTCAATGTTCTGGAAAGCTTTTTATTGGACTTCCCAGGCTGTTTGATTGTGGTATCTCACGACCGCTATTTTATGGATAAAATTGTGGATCACCTATTTGTGTTTAGAGGCGATGGGGTCATCGAAGATTTCCCTGGAAATTATAGTGATTTTAGGAGTTATGAAGACAGCGCACCTAAAGAAAAAACAGAAACTACAGATAGCAAACCCAAAAATCATTGGAAAACGGAGAGCAACAAAACTAAGCTATCGTACAATGAACAAAAGGAATATAACAAGCTTGAAAAAGAGATTGCTAAATTAGAAACCGAAAGGGAAACCCTTCAAAATAAATTTGCCACCGAAAATTGGGATGGAGCCGAAATTGACAAACAATCGCAAAAACTTCAAGATATTATGGATGCCATTGAAGCAAAAACCGAACGATGGTTTGAGCTTTCCTCAAAAATGGAAGAATAATCTATGTTTTACCAAATAAAATCATATCTCAAATTCATTCTAAAATCCACCAATCAGCATGGGGTGCACTCCCCTTTTGTGTATGACTTTGTTACAAAATGTTTGTACGATAAAAACAAATATGAAGCATATTCCATTTTAAAGTCTTTCAGAAAAAAACTGCTTCAGAATAATGATGTGATTTCCATTACTGACTTCGGTACAGGTTCCCGAGTGTTTTCTTCAAACGAAAGAAAAATTTCGGCTATTGCCAAAAATGCTGGAGTCACTCAAAAGCGGCAGCAATTGCTTTTCAGAATTGTAAACTACTTTCAGTCAGCAACTATTTTGGAACTAGGCACCTCTTTGGGATTAGGAACAGTTGCGCTTTCTTTGGCAAACCCTTCGGCTAATATTGTAACCGTTGAAGGATGCCCAAATACAGCTAAGATTGCCAAACAGCAGTTTGAAGCATTTCAGTTAAAAAACATTGCATTACACAGAAACACTTTTGAAGATTATTTTGAAAACGATGCTACTTCAAACTACAGTTTAGTCTATATTGATGGTAATCACGATAAAGAGAAAACGCTTGCGTATTTTAAAATACTTTTAGAGAAAGCGACCAACGACTCCCTCTTTATTTTTGATGATATTTACTGGAGTCCTGCTATGGCAGAAGCTTGGCAAGAAGTTATTCAACACCCAAAAGTTACAGTGAGCATAGATACCTTTTATTGGGGATTGGTTTTTTTCAGAACAGAACAAAAAAAACAACATTTTGAAATTAGGTTGTAACACAATACGACTCCCTGCGTCTTATGCTAAAAACTGCTATCTTGCACTTCCATTTTAATCTTATATGAGTTTAGTAATAAAAATTAGAGGCATAATTCGCGATTTCCCATTGGGACAAGAAGTAGTAAAAGTGCTAAAAGGAATTGACCTCGATATTGAAAAAGGAGAATATGTAGCCTTAATGGGTCCTTCGGGTTCGGGAAAATCTACGCTTATGAACCTCCTAGGATGCTTAGATACTCCCACGGGCGGTACCTACGAATTAAATGGGGTTGACGTAAGTAGTATGACCGATGACGAACTTGCCGACATTAGAAACAAAGAAATTGGTTTCGTTTTTCAAACCTTTAATTTATTACCACGAACCACCGCACTAGATAACGTAGCGCTTCCAATGGTGTACGCAGGTGCTAGTAAAAGTGAACGCAACAAAAGAGCGTCTCAAGTACTTACCGATGTAGGTCTTGCAGACAGAATGGACCATAAACCCAATCAGCTTTCGGGTGGACAGCGCCAACGTGTGGCTGTAGGACGTGCTTTAGTGAATAGTCCCTCCATCATTCTAGCAGATGAGCCTACAGGGAATCTAGATTCCAAAACCTCCTTAGAAATAATGCAGTTGTTAGATGCCATTCATGCTTCAGGAAATACAGTAATTGTGGTTACTCACGAAGAAGAAATTGCAGAACACGCCCATAGAATTATTAGACTTCGCGATGGTATGGTGGAAAGCGATGTAAAAACAAAATAACATCTCCTTTTATACATTTCTGAATTTAATTACATCATTTAGTACCTTTGTTTAAAATCCTGAAGTAATAATTATGTTCACTTGGATAGGTATTGCCTTAATTTTACTCATTGTTGTTATTTGGAATAACTTCCGAGTTAACAAAGCACGTAGAAAAAGAAACCAACAAAGTTTTAGGAAACGGTATCGAGAAAGAAAAAAAGAAAATAAATGAAAATCTACACAAAAACAGGCGATAAAGGCACTACGGCATTATTTGGGGGTACACGGGTTCCCAAACACCATATTCGTATTGAAAGTTATGGTACCGTGGATGAGCTTAACTCCTACCTTGGGTTGCTTCGGGATCAAAAAATGGATGCCCGGCACCAACAAACCTTGATGGGGATACAAGACAAGTTGTTTACGGTAGGCGCTATTTTGGCTACTGATCCTCAAAAAGCAGTATTAAAAAGTGGAAAGGAGCGATTAAACATTCCAAAAGTTGAAGAAAACGATATTCTCCTTCTTGAACAAGAAATGGATACCATGAATGAAGCCCTACCCCCTATGACACACTTTGTCCTTCCTGGAGGACACACAACGGTGTCATATTGTCACATTGCACGCACTGTTTGCCGTCGTGCAGAACGTTTAACTAGCTTTTTACACGAAAACGAACCTGTCGATGAGCAGGTTTTAAAGTACCTCAACCGCCTTTCTGACTACCTTTTTGTACTGGCACGGAAATTGTCCTTTGACCTCAAAGCAGAAGAAATTAAGTGGATTCCTAAAAAATATTAAGCCATAACTTTTGTTAATTTTAATGCATTGATTATCAGTTCATTAAAAACGATCTTTAAAATAGTTGATAATAAACTTTAATTTTTCTTGACTTTTTCAGTTAAAAATTTATTTTTGCAAAAAATTAAACCCTAATTCTATTATGTACTGGACATTAGAATTGGCATCTTATTTAAGTGATGCCCCCTGGCCTGCCACAAAAGACGAATTGATAGATTACGCCATTAGAACTGGTGCACCACTTGAAGTGGTGGAGAACCTTCAAGCTATTGAAGACGAAGGCGACTCTTACGACTCTATCGAGGAGATATGGCAGGACTACCCCACAGACGATGATTATCTGTGGAACGAAGACGAATATTAATAATAAATTTAAAACATAGAAAAAAGTCTCGCCCTTTGGGTACGAGGCTTTTTTTTTGCTCAATAAACAAGTCATAAAAAGCGTTAAACCCTTTGAATTTTTCGAATATTTACGCTTTTTTTGTGATACTTTACACAGAAGGTATTCTTTCTGTACTCGAGCCTAAAACAATACACACATCATGGGACTTTTAGACAACGTATTAAAAGTATTTGTAGGAGACAAATCCAAAAAAGACATCGGTGAAATTCAGCCCATTGTCAACCAAATAAAAAAACACGAAACCGAAATAGCTAACCTTTCTTTAGATGAACTTCGTGCAAAATCTGAATACTTCAGAAAAAGAATAAAAGAAGATCAAAAAGACATTCAAGATCAAATAGATGCACTTTTAAAAGATGCCGAAAAAGAAGAAGACATCGATGTAAAAGAAGACATTTACAATCGGGTGGATGCTTTAAAAAACGATCGCTACGAAGTCGAAAAGAAAACCCTTAACGATATACTCCCTGAAGCTTTTGCCGTGGTAAAAGAAACCGCAAAACGTTTTAAAGACAACACAAGCCTTACGGTAACTGCAAGTCCTTTTGATAGAGAAATTTCTGCAACAAAAGACTATGTCACTCTCGATGGTGATAAAGCTATTTGGAGCAACTCTTGGGATGCTGCCGGAAAAGAGGTTACCTGGGATATGGTACATTACGATGTGCAGCTTATAGGTGGTATTGCTTTACACCAAGGAAAAGCTGCCGAAATGCAAACGGGAGAAGGTAAAACCTTAGTGGCTACGTTACCTGTCTATTTAAATGCGTTAGCTGGAAATGGGGTGCACTTGGTAACTGTAAACGACTACCTAGCCAAGCGTGATAGCGCTTGGATGGCTCCTATTTTTGAGTTTCATGGCTTAAGTGTGGATTGTATCGATTTGCACCAATCAAACTCAGCTGAACGGAGAAAAGCCTATAACGCAGATATTACTTACGGAACCAATAACGAATTTGGTTTCGACTATTTGCGTGATAATATGTCTCACGCACCCAACGATTTGGTGCAACGACCACATCACTACGCCATTGTGGATGAGGTGGATAGTGTATTAATTGATGATGCTCGTACACCATTAATTATTTCGGGACCTGTTCCTGAAGGTGAAAGACACGAATTCAACGAATTAAAGCCGAAAATTAGTAGCATTGTTGAAGTTCAGAAAAAATACTTAACAGGCGTTTTAGCTGAAGCCAAAAAACTCATTGCAGAAGGTGACACTAAAGAAGGAGGCTTTCAATTGTTAAGAGTCTATCGTGGACTTCCAAAGAATAAAGCACTTATCAAGTTTCTATCTGAAGAAGGTGTGAAAGCGATTCTTCAGAAAACAGAAAATTTCTATATGCAGGATAACAACCGTGAAATGCCTAAGGTAGATGCTGAGTTGTATTTTGTAATTGAAGAAAAAAACAATCAAATTGAATTAACCGATAAAGGGATTGAATTCCTTTCAGGGAAAGACGACCCAGATTTCTTTGTGATGCCAGAAATTGGTACTGAAATCGCAAAAATTGAAGATCAAAACCTTCCGCCAGAAGAAGAGGCAAATCTTAAAGAAGACCTTTTTAGAGATTTTGGTGTTAAAAGTGAGCGAATTCATACCTTAAATCAATTACTGAAAGCCTATACCCTATTTGAAAAGGACGATCAATATGTGGTGATGGAGAATAAAGTAATGATTGTGGATGAGCAAACCGGTCGTATTATGGATGGGCGTCGTTATAGCGACGGATTACACCAAGCTATTGAAGCCAAAGAAAATGTAAAAATTGAAGCCATTACGCAAACCTTTGCAACCATTACGCTTCAAAATTATTTTAGAATGTACCGCAAGCTTGCGGGTATGACGGGTACTGCTGTGACGGAAGCTGGTGAGCTTTGGGAAATCTATAAACTGGATGTGGTAGAAATTCCAACAAATAGACCTATAGCACGTGATGACAGAGATGATAAAATTTACAAAACAAAGCGTGAAAAATACAATGCTGTAATTGAAGAAGTAGTAGAGCTTTCAAACGCTGGAAGACCGGTGTTGATTGGTACGACTTCGGTAGATATTTCAGAACTACTAAGTAGAATGTTGAGTATACGTAATATTCAGCATAACGTATTAAACGCAAAATTGCACAAAAAAGAAGCCGATATTGTAGCTCAAGCAGGTAACGCTGGAGTCGTTACCATTGCAACCAATATGGCAGGTCGTGGAACGGATATTAAACTAAGCGAAGAAGTTAAGAAAGCTGGAGGTCTGGCCATTGTAGGTACCGAGCGTCACGATTCGCGTCGAGTGGATAGACAGCTTCGTGGTCGTAGTGGACGTCAAGGAGATCCAGGAAGTTCGCAGTTTTATGTTTCGTTAGAGGATAATTTAATGCGCCTTTTTGGAAGTGAACGTATTGCCAAAATGATGGATCGTTTGGGATTAAAAGAAGGTGAAGTGATTCAGCATTCTATGATTTCAAAATCTATTGAGCGTGCGCAGAAGAAGGTGGAAGAAAACAATTTCGGAATTCGTAAACGATTATTGGAGTACGATGATGTTATGAACGCCCAAAGAGAGGTAATTTACAAACGTCGTTATAATGCATTGTTTGGAGAGCGTCTTCGTGTGGATATTGCCAATATGATTTATGATACTTCTGAAGTCATTGCAGAAACCAACAAAGGAGCCCAAGATTTTAAAAATTTCGAGTTTGAATTAATTCGTTATTTTTCGATGAGTTCTCCCATTTCAAAATCAGAATTTGAGAGCTTAAGCATTAAAGATATTGCTGGAAAAGTTTATAAAGCCGCTTACAGTCATTATAAAGATAAAATGGCTCGTAATGCAGAAATGGCGTTCCCGGTAATTAAAAATGTCTTTGAAACACAAGGTGATAAATTCAAAAGAATATTAGTACCCTTTACCGATGGTGTAAAAACATTGAATGTTGCTACAGATCTTCAAAAGGCATACGAATCTGAAGGAAAACAATTGGTAAACGATTTCGAAAAGAATATTACGCTAGCAATAATTGATGATTCTTGGAAGACACACCTTCGTAAAATGGATGAGCTAAAGCAAAGTGTTCAGTTAGCAGTTCACGAACAAAAAGATCCCTTGCTTATTTACAAATTTGAAGCTTTCGAATTGTTTAAAGCCATGATTGAAAAGGTTAATAAAGATGTACTTTCTTTCTTGTTTAAAGGAGAATTACCACAAGAGAATCAGCAGCAAATACAAGAAGCGAGACAAGTTCGATCTAAAGAAAAATTAAGTGAACAAAAGGATGAAATTCCAAATATGGATGAGCGTGCTGCACAATCCCGAGCTACTGGAAACACCCAACAACGCCCTCAAATTACTGAAACCATTGTTCGTGAACGACCTAAAATTGGTCGTAACGACAAAGTAACCATTAAACACGTGATGAGTGGCGAAAATAAACAAATGAAATACAAGCAAGCCATTCCATTACTAGATAAAGGTGAATGGGTGCTGGTAGATGAATAGTCTACTTTTTCTATGTTTTAAAAAAAGCTCTTAAAGTAAAATTTTAAGAGCTTTTTTAATTAGAGTAAATTGTCTAAAAAGTCAAGAAATTGAAACTGACAATATAACTGAAATACCCTGTTTTGGGACTTTGAAAATTCTTTCCATCCCCTCTTCATTATATAAATTTAAACTTTTGGTGATAGCATCTTCCAAGATAAGCTATACATTTTGACGGATAACTGGGTTTAAAGGTATATATTTGGTTAACAGCTTAATTTTGAATTAACTACCATACAATTTATTAATCATAAAATTTTTTAATTATGAAAAAACTCTTTATTTATGTATTTATTCTTTGCCTATTTCCACTACAGTTTAACGCCCAAACACTCATTTTTGGTGACGATTTTAGCACATACCCTCTAGGTCCCCTACATCAAGGCCACTGGACTAGTTGGAGTGGTGATCCGGGTCCAGAAGATATAGAAGTTGTCCTTGAAAATGGTTCTCAAAAAACAGGTAAAATAGGAAACAATCAAGTTCAGGATGCTTTACTCCTGTTGGGTGACCGGGTGGGAGGTCAATATTCTCTAAATTTCCTCTTAATACTGCCTGTAGGCAATACGGCATATTTCAATTTCCAGAAATTTGAAGCTCCTGGGAATTGGGGTTTAGAAGTATATTTTAATGAAGATGGAACATCCCCTGGCCAAGGTCAAATTTATGCTGATGGTCAAAGTTTTAACTCCTCTTTTACATATGATGCAAATGACCCATTAATAAGTATTGAAATTGATATGCATCTAGACAACGAGACAATGGTATTAAGACAAAACAATAATGAAATATATAGCGGTGATAATTATATGAATGATAGATGGGGCGCAATGAATTACTATTCAGTAAACGCTAATACAACCTATTATTTATGGGGGGTTGAGTTTTATCAGGATGCTGTAGCAGGAATTGATGATTTTGCCGAAGAAGTATTCAATATTTACCCTAACCCAACAAAAGAAGTATTGACCATACAATCACAAGCAATAGTTGATACTGTTGAAATTTATGACATCTTTGGAAAATTGGTTATCTCTGAAAAACCTTCTATTGTTTCTCCATCCATAAACACAAATAATTTAGCATCTGGCAACTATTTGGTAAAAGTAACCATAGGCGGTGCTTCAAAAACAGTAAAGATTATAAAGCAATAGTTTATAAATAGTAAATTAAAAAAAAAAGCCATTCCATTGTGGGGTTTTTTATGAATGATTTTTTTCCAAAATCCTTTTGAGAAAGGGAATCTGCAAAAAGAACAATGCCATAAATCCTATCGCATACGCGGTTGTTGTGGACAATGCGAATCCTTCAAAAGGATTTTTAATATTTATCTTTTCAGAAAAAGACGTTGTGGCAAAGTCATACATATTGGACGCTGGATTAAAATAAATCCATACAATTCCGAATATAAAAATAGCTGCAATAGCCGTCCAAGCAGTCTTAGAAATAAGTGGACGGTATGCCATGTTACCTTTCTTCATCTCAATTTGCTGAAGTACCTTTTTAGAAAAATCTAAGGAAGGTTTCTCCAAAGGAACTTCCTTTATCAGCTTTTTAAGAATCTCGTCTTGTTTGTTATATGGCTCTTCCATTTTGGTCTGTATATTCGGGAAGTACAAAATACTTCAGTAAAGTAAATAATTTTTTTCGGCTTCGGTATAATTTAATTTTTACATTGTCTTCACTTAGTTCTGTTATTTCAGCAATTTCTTTAATGGATAATTCTTCAAAATAAAAAAAGGTAATGATAGCTCCGTCTTGCTCTGGTAGTTCTTCAATTCCTTTTTTAATGAGTTCATTTCGTTCCTGAATTTGCAAGAAATGTAAGGCATTTTCTATGTCTTCGGTTTCAGATTCTGTAATTTCTTCAACTAACTCAATGGTCCTTGAGTTGTTATTTTTTCTTATTCTATCTAAGGTTTTTCGATACGTAATGCTATACAACCAACTCGAAAACTTAGATTCCCCTCTAAAAGTGGACAATGCTTCAAAAGCCTTGATAAAGCTATCTTGCGCTACTTCTTCTGCCTCTTCCCTATTGCGTAACATCCTTACTGCAATTGTAAACACGTAATTTTGATACCGTTCTACCAATACTGAAAAAGCTTGGGTATTTCCATCCAAGGTTTTTTCAATTAATTGATGGTCGGTGTTAGTGGTCATTTAGTATAAGACGTTGCTTTAGTAAATATGGTTACAGCGTACTTAAAATTACTTTTTTTTAAATAGTTGTAACCTAGGTAAAGAATCTTCCGTCCTATGGACAAAACGAACAGTAATTAACCTTAAACAAAAAACATCATGGGATCAGAAATTGTAATTATACCAATTATTTTCGGAGTGATCTTCGGAATATTTTACCTCTATATTTCAGCACGAAATAAAGAACGAATAGCACTTATTGAAAAAGGTGCAGATGCCTCAATCTTTTATAGTAAAGATAGACGCGTTACGCCTGTTTGGAAAGTCATTGTAATTAACCTTGCCTTATTATTAATGGGTATTGGAATCGGAATTTTTATTGGGGCATTATTTACAGATGTCTTAGGAATGGATGAAGATATCGCTATGCCAGGAACTATCTTATTTATGGCTGGAGCTGGACTTTTAACCGGATTCTTTGTGAGTAAGAAATTAAACGAAGACGCTTAAAGTAACCAACCGTTTTTAGTTGAAGAAACCATTTTGAAGGATGTATCTCCCTTTAAAATGGTTTTTTATTGCACTTTTATATTGCTGTAATTAGCGTTGATAGTAATTGTTTTTCCAGAGGCGTTGGTTTTGTTGAATCCTTTAAGCAACTTACGGTCGAAGTTTTTAGTTTCAGTTAACTGAAGGAATTTTGGATGTTCTAATTGAGATTTCTTTCCGTTATAGTAAAAGTTAAAAGCGGTGTTTGGTATTTTTAAAGCCGCATCGGTATTCTCTAAGGTAATATCCACCGAAGTAAAGGTTGGCGCTACTTTTAATACATATAGATTGCCAAAAGATCCCGATAGCACACCAGTTTTCAATATTTCATTTATGCTAACATCGCTAGAGTTGGACTGCAAATTAATTTCCGAAACTGTATTCAATCTACAATCTTCTACATAATTCACTTTCAAAGCACCATTGTTCCAAGTATTTACATGCACAGGAGCATACGAAGCATTGATGAGGGTTTGTCCCCCATCAATACTGTTTGCTGTTAAAGGTGAATAATTAAGTGTGGCTTTCATATTATATGCATTCGCCATTTTCAATTCGCCATGACGTACATTTACATTGGTCTTCGTTCCTTTTGGCATACGAACAATAATTGTCTTGCTCGCTTTTCCAGAGAAATGCATATCTTTTTTTCCTTCAAAAAGATAGTTTTTGTTGCCATCATCATCTATGATAATTTTGTGGGAATAGTCTCCACCATTCTCTTCAAACTGCTTTGCCCATTCCTCCATACCTTTACCAAATTCTTCACCCCATTTTTCCATGTCTTTGCCAAATTGTTCGCCAAATTCTTCACCCCACTTTTCCATATCCTTTCCAAATTTTTCACCAAACTCATCTCCCCATTTCTCCATTTTCTTTTCAAACTCAGGTCCAAATTGCATTTCAAACTTTTTTCCAAAGTTTTCACCCCAATCTTCCATAACATCCTCTACATTTTTGGACCACGCATCTACACGGTCTAACCAATTATCAACATCTCTAACACTGGCGTTGGAGTTGTGCTTCTTGTTTAATTTGTCGACATAGGCTTGCTTGTTTTTTTTGTATTCACCTCGATCAAAAGTGATTGACTTTCCATTTCTATCGTGATAGTAATTATATTCATCACCATTTTTTACATTGGGACGATCCCCATTAAAAGGCCAAGTAGGGAATGCTTTTAACTCGGGTACTTCAGGAACTTCAAAGTTAAAATCGAATGCAAAATTGGGCATTTCTTCTAATAAAGGCATTTTCTCTAGTCCCTTAAGAGCTTTTAAAGATTTTAAAGCATCTGCTCCTCCAAAAAGCCCAATACCTTCTCCATAGCGACTTGGATTTGATGTTATCACAACCTTTTTGCTATTTCCTAACACTTCAAACTTCCAATTGTCAAAAATTTCTTTGCGTTCTTTATCTGAAAGTTCTTTATTATCTACAAAAGCTTCTACCTCGACATAGTCTTTATTCCAAGTTTCAAAAATAACATTGGTATAAGAGGTGTTGACCTCTACTAACATATCGTTAGATGCTTTAAAGCTCTCTTTATATTTGTTTTGAGCTGTAACTAAACTTACTGAAAGAAATAGTACTCCAAAAAGGAAACTACGCTTCCATATTTTTAATGTTTTCATTTTCTAGTGATTTAAGTTCTTTTAATTTGTTTTTAAGTTTGAACAGCAATTCCAAACGTAGTTGCAAATTATCGATCAAAGCAGTGATGGTAGCCTCACTAGGCCCTACTTCGTTCAACTCGGTATTTAATGCTTTATAGGCATTATCCAATTCCTCAAGACGCAAAAGATATCCGTTAATAAGTTCTTCATTCTCTGGCGTTCTGTTTAAGGATGCCAATTGTTGGTTAATTCCAGTCACGTAAAAATCTTCTACTTTTTTAAGGTCTGGTGATAAATTACCTATAGTGATGGTTGGTGTTACATTTTCAGTAGTGGTAGTATCTACCAATTCGGTATCGAAGGTGGTATCTTTCTGAAAATATTGATATCCAAAATACCCAACAGTAAGAAAGATAACAATAGATGCGGCTATCTTCATCCAAAAGAAAATACTGTTATCCTTTTTCTTTTCTGAAAAAGCACTATCTAATTTATCTTCAAAACGAGCATCGTGCCCTTTTGAAAGCTTAGGTTCTTCTGGCTGATAGTCTTTTAGCAAATCTCTAATATCCTGTGCCATCTTTTATATGTTTTAATTGTTCTTGTAATTGTTTTTTTCCTCTGTGAAGATAGGTTCTCGAAGCACTTTCGGTAATTCCTAATACTTCCGAGATTTCTTGATGATCATACCCTTCCAATAAAAATAGTTTTGCTACCATTCCGTATGGATCTCTTAAATTTTCAATCGCTTTTACCACTTCATTTACAGTTGTCTCATCAGGAACACTCCAATCTTCTTCATCCACAATGGCTAATGTTTCTTCATCAACATCAGCTTTTTGCATTTTATTTGCTTTTATGGCATCTAAGCAAGTGTTAATAACGATGCGTTTTAACCAAGCGCCAAAGGTGACGTCCCCTTTGAACTGGTCCAACTTTCGAAACGCTTTTATAAACGCTTCCTGCAGTGCATCTTCTGCCGCTGCTGCGTCCTTTAAATATCGATGAGCCACAATAAACATCCCATCGCAGTACTGGCGGTATAACACCATTTGTGCTTTACGGTTGTGTTGTTTGCATTGTTCTACCAATAATATATCGGACACAAGTGATGGTTTTTTGGTTGCTGTTCGGGTTAAAGACGACAGAAATTTGTGAGTGTTGCAAAGTTAGTTGAAAAGTTTATGCCAATGGGTGATGGGTGATGGGTGATGGGTGATGGGTGATGGGTGATGGGTGATGGGTGATGGGTGATGGGTAAATGTATTTTTTCTGTTTTCTGTTTTCTGTTTTCTGTTTTCTTTTATCTCTATTCTTTTCTCTCTATTCTTTTTCCCTTTAACCAACAATCCAATCATCCAACTTTTTAGTATCTTCCCATCGTGGCAAAAGATAAAAAACATACGTCGGCTTTACACGAAGTGGAAGGGATTCCTTCTCCTCCTACCTCAAATCCTGTGGCTGCAAAAAAGATTCAAGAGAGTAGAAGAAAAACGCCTTCCGCATCAGCTTTGGCTGAAGCTATTTTAAAAGGAGATAAAGTGGCTTTAAGCCGCGGAATTACCTTAGTTGAAAGTACTTCACCAAAACACCAACAACAAGCAAAAGAACTCATTAAAGTGTGTTTGCCAAATGCGAATAATTCCATACGCATAGGAATTACAGGTGTGCCCGGTGTGGGAAAAAGCACTTTTATTGAAAGTTTTGGGACACTGCTCACTCAACAAGGTAAAAAGGTAGCTGTACTCGCTGTAGATCCCAGTAGTACACTAAGCAAAGGAAGTATTTTGGGCGATAAAACCCGAATGGAAGAATTGGTTAAAAACCCGAATGCGTTTATTCGACCTTCGGCTAGTGGTGAATCTTTGGGAGGTGTGGCAAGAAAGACACGAGAAGCTATTATCTTATGCGAAGCAGCTGGCTTCGATATTATTATTATTGAAACGGTGGGTGTGGGTCAGAGTGAAACCACAGTGCATAGTATGACCGACTTCTTTTTATTACTGAAACTGGCTGGTGCGGGTGATGAACTCCAAGGAATTAAACGCGGCATTATGGAAATGGCAGATGCCATTGTTATAAATAAAGCCGATGGCGAAAACGTAAAGGCTTCCAAACTTGCCAAAACTGACTTTAACAGAGCGTTACATTTATATCCCGAAAAAGAAAGTGGTTGGATTCCCAATACGCTTACTTGCTCCTCAATTAACAACGAAGGGATTGAAGATGTTTGGAATTTAATACAAGACTATCAAACTGCAGTAATAAAGAATAATTACTTTCAGAAAAAAAGAAATGAGCAGAATAGATTCTGGTTACTGCAAACTATTGAAAGTGCGTTAAAAGCCAATTTTTACAATCAACCAAAGGTGAAAAAGGAATTGGAAAAACAACTACAATTATTAAAAGAACAGAAAACCACTCCTTTTGAAGCGGCGGAGATATTGCTCAATATTACTTCATAAAATTCTCCCTAAACCATTTCACTTGTTCCTCTAACCCAGCCTTTAAAGAAGTCTGCGGATTGTAATTCAATAATTTTCTTGCTTTATCGATATTGGCGCAAGTGCGGGATTGATCCCCTGGGCGAGCGGGTTTATTTTCAATCGTGATTTTGGTTTCTAAAATTTCTTCCACGGTAGCAATTCCCGTGGCAGTGGTGTTTTCTTCTTCGGTGCCCAGATTAAAGATTTCTCCATTGCAAACGTCCTCATTGCCAATAGCGCTTACGATACCATCTACAATATCCTGCACATAGGTAAAGCTTCGCAAGTGTTTCTCACTGCCTTCGTACAATGGGAAGGGTTTGTTGTTCAGTCCGCAATCGATCAAACGAGTGTATAATTTATCTGGGCGTTCACGAGGACCATATACAGAATATAGCCTAAAAGACGTTCCTTTCAGCAATCCTCTTCTGCTATAAGCCAAAACAAGCTGTTCTGCAGCCAATTTGGTGACTCCGTACCAAGAAGCAGGTAAAGGTGCTTCATCTTCAGTCATTGTTGCATGCAAGCCATAAATAGAAGAAGTAGCAATATTGACAAAAAAAGGTTTTTTAGTAAACGTTTCAAATAAGTCCAATAAACGCTGTGTCCCAAAAATATTATTAGAATAATAATCTTCAAAAGTACTTGTGGTTGATATTCCCGGCTGTGCTGCAAAGTGAAAAATATAATCGATGTCTTCTTTAATGACTTTGGATAAATCATCATTCCGAAGATCTACTTTTTCAACGGTGATTCCTTTTTCTGAAAGAGATACAGCATTCAGTTTTTTTAATTCGACATCATAATACGATGAAAAATTATCTATTGCCTGCACTTGGTGCCCCAAGCTTTTTAACCTTTCAGCAGTATGCGAACCAATAAAACCTGCTGCGCCAGTAACTAATACTTTTTTCAATGGTTTATTTTAAAGAGTTACAAAGATACTGAACTTTTTTTCAGAATAGAATGTTTGATGATAAGTAACAAAGCTACAAAGGGGACTAAGCTACTCTGAAACTTTGTTGTCTATTGCTTTAAAAAAACTACTTTTGCAGTCGAAGAACAATCGAGCTACTATGTACGAATTTACCATCATTGTTCCTGTGTATAACGAGGAAGACAATCTGGAACGGGTTGAAAAAGAACTGCTAGCCTATACCAAAATTGCTGCAAAAAAAACATCTATTCTTTTTGTGAATGATGGCTCTAAAGACAATAGCCAAGCCTTAATTGAAGCTATCTGTGCTCGAAATGAAGTGTTTCACTATATCAATTTTAAAGAAAACCGCGGACTAAGTGCCGCCATTAAAGCAGGGTTTGACCACGTTGAGAGTCCGTTAGTGGGCTATATCGATAGTGATTTACAAACCGCTCCCGAGGATTTTAATTTGTTACTTGAGCACATAGGCGAATACGATTTGGTGACAGGCGTTCGCTCTAATAGAAAGGATTCTTTTGTAAAAAATATGTCCTCCAAAATCGCGAATGGCATTCGACGAGCGTTTACCCATGACGGAATGGACGATACGGGTTGTCCTCTGAAAGTGATTAAAACAGATTATGCCAAGCGTATTCCCATGTTTAAAGGCTTGCACCGTTTTCTGCCTGCGATGATTTTGCTTCAAAATGGAAAGATTATACAAGTGCCTGTGCAACATTTTCCACGAATGGCAGGAACAGCTAAGTTTGGCCTGTGGAATCGTCTTTTGGGACCGCTTATGGATTGCTTTGCCTACCTTTGGATGAAGAAAAAGTACATTAATTACGAAGTGAAAGACAAAGGATGAGCAACTGGCTTATTTATACTATTGGATTTTCTGCACAGATTTTATTCTCTGCTCGTTTATTCATCCAATGGTTCCTTTCTGAAAAAAACAAACGCATTATTACCCCTTCCCTGTTTTGGAAATTAAGTCTATTGGCTTCATTTCTTCTATTTGTGTATGGGTATTTACGTGATGACTTTGCCATTATGTTGGGGCAATCCCTTACCTATTTTATCTATGTTCGTAATCTTCATTTACAAGGCGAATGGCAAAAAAGTCCGTTATGGTTTCGTGCCTTTTTAATTGTATTCCCAATACTCATTGTTATTTATGGATACAACAATGGCGAGTTTGATATTGAAAATCTTCTGCATAACGAAGCCATCCCCAATTGGTTATTATGGCTAGGAATTATTGCTCAAGTCATTTTTACACTTCGGTTTGTATATCAATGGATTTATTCTGAAAAAACTAAGGTTTCACAACTTCCCATAGGGTTTTGGCGATTGAGTGTTTTAGGGGCATCGCTGATTATAGTATATGCAATTTACCGAAGCGATCCAGTGTTATTAATAGGACACGGTGCGGGATTAATTATTTATATTCGGAATATATTTATAGGGAAAAATGAAGCTTCTGAATAAACATCCATTAGTACTCTTAACCTTGGTTTGTATTGGGGTTTTCTTTGTGAATCTCGACGCCATTTTTGTGAATATTATGGAAGCGAGAAATTTTATCACGGCCCGCGAAATGATTGTAGACGGTAATTGGCTACTCACCACTATGAATGGTGAACCACGCTATGCAAAGCCTCCCTTACCTACTTGGTTAACGGCGTTGTCGGGTATGCTCTTTGGATTGAAAAGTCTTTTTTGGTTGCGATTACCTGCCGCTATTATGGGATTGGTTTTGGTGGTAACATCCTATTCGTTTTTACAAAAGCTTTCAAAGAATACGCAATACGCATTGATTAGCGGATTGGTGATGGTGACATCCTTTTACATTGTAACCGCTGGTCGTGATGCCAATTGGGATATTTTCACCCATAGTTTTATGATGGTGTGTGTTTACTTTTTGTATTTATTTTTTACTTCGGAAAAGAAAAAATATCAAAATGCATTATTGGCAGCCCTTTTTTTTGGGTGCTCCTTTATGAGCAAAGGCCCCGTTTCTTTGTATGCATTGCTGTTGCCTTTTTTAATTTCCTTCGGAATCGTTTACAAATACAAAAATTTTAAAAGTAGGATTCTTCCTTTACTCGTTTTTTTAATCGTTTCTTTTCTACTTTCGGCTTGGTGGTATTGGTACACCTACACCTTCGACCCAGAAACGGTGGCAAAGATTACGGAGCGTGAAACAAGCAATTGGACAGGTTACGAAACCAAACCCTTTTATTATTACTGGAGCTTTTTTACCCAAAGCGGAGTATGGACGATTCCCGCCTTTATTGCCCTTTTATATCCGTATTTAAAGAACAGGGTGTTTGATAAAAAAGCCTATCAATTCACTTTTTTATGGACGATGGGATCGGTAGTTTTACTATCCATTATTCCCGAAAAGAAAGTACGTTACTTACTACCAGTAATCATTCCTTTGGCGATGAATACCGGGTTTTATATTGAATATTTATTCCGAAGGTTTAAGGAATTAAAGGACAAACGCGAAACCATTCCCGTGTATTTTAATTTTGGACTCATTGCTTTCATTGGTGTGGTTTTTCCTATTGGCGGCTATATTTTTCTGAAAGACCAATTAAGCGGAAGCTATTGGATTTGGTTTGCCTTATTGTCAATTTCATTATTCATTATTGGCGTTGTGATGTTTCGGAATTTATTTCAGAAAAAAATAAAACCTGTTTTCTATGTAACCATTGCATTTATTGTGGCTGTGATTTGCTTCGGAATGCCCTTAGCCAAAACATTAACGGTAAATCCAGAATATAAAGGCTTATCAAAACTAAACGAATGGCAAGCGGAAACGAATTTAAATGTGTATGAATTTGGTGGATTTTCACCTGAGCTTATTTGGGATTATGGTAAGGCGATTCCTGGTTTAAAAAATGATGGAAAAATAACTATTCCGTCAGAATCAAGTTTTGGTGTTTTGGTGGCTGAAGCCGATGAAGGGAAATTCAAAAAACAATTTGAAGGTTTTTCTGTAGAAAAAGTAACGCGCTACGATATGAATCCGCAGGCTCCGGGCCATCGTACGCACCGCCCTCGATTGTGGCGGGATTTGTATTTGGTTTCCAAGAAGTAATCTGTATTATGGATTCCGTGTCAAGCACGGAATGACATCCCCCTACCCCCCTTCAAAGGGGGAATATTTTTTAAAAATTCTATAAAATACCCACCCTATAATTCCACCAAAGAACATTCCGGTAATGATATCCAACGGGTAATGCACACCAAGATAGATGCGGCTATAGGCAATAATCACTGCCCAAAAGAGTAAGACAAACGGAAGGTATTTATAGTATGTACGCAGCAACAATCCCACAAAAACAGCTACTGCCATACTACTTGCTGCATGTGCCGAAAAATAGCCATATCGCCCACAGCCATCGGCTACCATGCGCATTTGGTCTTGTAAGGCTTCTACGCGACACGGACGAGGTCTTTCAAATAAAATATATTTAAACAAATTGGCAAGCTGGTCTGTAGCAGTAATCATGAGTGCTACACAAACTAAAATTAGTAAGGTGGCTTTCCATTGAAAGTGTTTCCAAATTAAATACAACAACACCAAATACAACGGAATTGAGGTGTATTTTTCGGTAATAAATAGCCAAAAACCATCCCACGTTTCATTTCCGAGATTATTCAGAAATAAAAAGAGTTGCGTATCGTATTGCAGCAGTTGGTCTAGCATTATTCGTGGTAACGGGCTATTTCTCTATCGTAGAATTCGGTGGCTTCCCGAATATAGTTTTCGGCTTCGGCTTCAATCTCTTTTTGGTCGTGGTCGTCAAATTCTTCTAGCCATTCTACTTCATCATCTTCAAGATTGATGATAAACATGGGAAATTCGGTATGAATCACAAAAATGGCGTTAGGGTAATCTGTATTATCGCCTAGAATGAATTTAGGAAGTTCCATAATCAAAAATATTTGTCAGCAAATGTACTTATAAAACTTTATACTAACTTTGAAAGAAACTAACTTATATGTTTGTAGGTCATTACGCAACAGCATTTGCCTTAAAAGGCAAAGAGTCCAAGACATCTTTAGGAATGCTTTTTATTGCTACCCAATTTGTAGACATTCTCTTTTTCCCTTTTGCTGTATGGGGTATTGAGCATCTAGAGCTGGTTCCTAATTTTACCGAAGTAAATAATTTTAAAATGGATTTTCCCTTTACCCATGGGCTGGTCGCCTCCATACTTTGGGGAGTTCTTTTTTACCTATTGTATTATTATATTTTCGCTAAAAAAAGCGAAAAGCGTAAAAGCATTGCCCTAGTTATGGGGCTTGCAGTGCTTTCGCATTGGTTTATCGATTTAATTGTCCACGTACCCGACCTCCCGCTTCTCTATGGTGAGCCCAAACTGGGTTTTGGACTTTGGAACCATAAAGACTGGGCGTTTATTGTGGAAGGGATTTTGTTATTGCTGGGGTGGATGTATTATATGCGGCGGACCCAAGCCAAGAAACCATGGGGAACCTATGTGGCTTACCTCTTTATAGCATTTCTACTTTTTATTAACTATATTAACTTTTATATGTCTCCTGCACCTCCAGATAACTTAGTAGTTATTACACTTACCTCATTATTCGCTTTTTTACTTTTAGCATTTTTAGCTTACGTTATGGACAGGGGAAGAACTGCAAAGGTTTAAACCATTGTAATAATGTGAAGTCAAAACTCAAAAAAGACTCCCAATGAAAAACTACCTACTTTTTGCTTTTGCCTTAATATTACATCATTTGGCACTAGCGCAATTATATTTCCCACCCAATGGCTCTAGCGAATGGGAAACCATTGCTCCCGAAGAACTCAATTGGTGCCCCGATAAAATTGAAGACCTATATCAGTTTCTGGATGACAATGACACCAAAGCCTTTATTTTACTGAAAGATGGAAAAATTGTCCTCGAACAGTATTTTGATGATTTTACTGCCGAATCCAACTGGTATTGGGCGTCGGCTGGAAAAACACTTACAGCCACTATGGTAGGTATTGCCCAGCAAGAAGGTTTTTTGGATATAAACGACCCTACGTCTGATTATTTAGGAACAGGTTGGACGAGTTGTACTCCTACGCAGGAAGCAGCCATTACTATATGGAACCAACTTACCATGACCTCTGGACTTGACGACGGGGTGGCAGACCCTTACTGTACCGAACCCAATTGTTTACAATACCTCGCCGATCCTGGCACGCGATGGGCATACCACAACGGTCCCTATACCCTACTCGACGGTGTTATTGAAAACGCCACAGGACAAACGCTTAATCTATACACCCAACAAAAGGTAAAGGACATTACAGGAATGGATGGTTTGTATATTCCATTGGATTATAACAATGTCTATTGGAGTACGCCGCGTAGTATGGCGCGCTTTGGACTGTTAATGCTTAACGAGGGTACTTGGGATGGGACTCCAGTACTTAGCGATGCTACTTACTATAACCAAATGGTCAATACCTCACAAGACCTTAATAAATCCTATGGCTATTTATGGTGGTTGAACGGAAAGGAAAGTTTTATGCTTCCCAGCTCGCAAGTGGTGTTTCCCGGAAGTATTGTCCCCAATGCACCCGACGATATGTTTTCGGGATTGGGAGCCGATGGGCAGTTTGTAAACGTTATCCCCTCCCAAAATATGGTGTGGATACGTATGGGCGAAGACCCTACTAGCGTACCCGTACCCTATTTGCTTAACAATGACATTTGGGGATATATAAACGAATTTGAATGTGAGTTAAGTACCGAAGACATCGCAACTTCTTTCTTTGAAGTATATCCCAACCCCGCTAAAGATGTGCTCTACATTCAGGTAAAAAACACCACCGAATCCCCTTATAATTACACCCTTTACAATGCGTTGGGACAAAAAATAAAAACAGGAATAATAACCGGAAATAACCATTCCCTTTCTACAAGCACTCTTGTACAAGGGGTGTACTTTTTACAAATAGCAACCCAACAGTACACCCATACAGTACAGCTTATTAAGGAATAAGTATTTTGAAAAATAACTGTTACCTACTCCCCAAAGCAAAAGCGGTCCCTTGTGGCCGTTTTTTTATTACTCAATACATTTTTAACGTATAGCACCTAATAAAAAGGGTTTATAAACCCATAGTAATAGCTTGTAAACCAAAAATAATTGTCTATAAACCAATAAAATGGGTTTAGAAACCAATAAAATGGGTTTAGAAACCAATAAAATGGGTTTAGAAACCAATAAAATGGGTATTGAAACCAATAAAATGGGTATTGAAACTATTATTAATTGTATTTAAACCAATAAAAAGGGTGTTGAAACCAATAAAAAGGGTGTTGAAACCAATAAAAACCATTTAGATACCAATATTATTGGTGCTAAGACTAATAAAAACCGTAGGGAAGCTAAAAAAGCACCCATAGGTATCGTATTTTTTTTGTGGAAAACACCCCGCAATTGTTTACAACTTTATACTGAGGGGTTTAGGGTTTTTGGTAACTTCGTGTTGGTATTTATTCGTTTAGATAAACTAAGACATTTCCATGATTAACAGATTGCAATTTTCTATTGATATAAAAGCAGAGAAAACCAAGATTTGGGAAGCACTCTGGAATGACGAGTTTTATCGTGATTGGGCAAGTATTTTTTTTGAAGGTTCTTATGCTGTTACCGATAATTGGAAAGAAGGCAGTACCGTACATTTTCTTGCACCTGATAAAAGTGGCATTTATAGCAGCATTGAAACACACATTCCAAATAAAATAATGGTGTTTAAGCATATTGGAAATGTGGTAAATGGTAAAGAACAACCTATCGACGATGAAACCAAAAAATGGTCTGGAGCTACTGAGATTTACACCCTTACAGAAGGAAAAGATTGCATCACACTTCGTGTTGAAATTGATGTCCTCGATGAGCATCTGGAATTTATGTCTTCTACCCTACCCAAAGCACTGCAAAAGGTGAAGGATAATTGTAGTTAGCATATTTCATTTATTTGTACTAAACTACTCAGTCAAAATATCAAAAACCCCCACCAAATGGTGGGGGTTTTTCGTCTTATGTCTTACGTCTTGTGTCGTAAGTCCTGTGAGACTTCTCGATACAATCCTGACTTCGTCAGGATCACTCGAAGTGACACTTATTTAACCTCCTCGAAGTCTACGTCTTCTACATCGGCGTTTTCTTGTCCGTTGTTAGAAGCATCTCCCGCACCCGCATCAGGTCCTGGCTGTCCGCCTTGTTCTGCTTGTGCTTTGTACATTTCTTCGCTAGCCACTTTCCAAGCCTCGTTAATTTTATCCAAAGCTGGCTGGATGGTATCCACATCTTTGGTTTCGTAGGCTTTTTTCAAGTCTTCTAACGCTGCCTTGATAGGCTCTTTTTTATCGTCGCTTAACTTATCGCCAAACTCTTCTAGTTGTTTTTCAGTTTGGAAAATCATCGCATCGGCTTCGTTAATTTTATCAACGGCCTCTTTTGCTTTTTTATCGGCTTCCGCATTGGCTTCGGCATCGGCTTTCATCTTTTGGATTTCTTCTTCCGTTAATCCAGAAGACGCTTCAATACGGATGTCTTGCTTCTTACCTGTAGCTTTATCTTCGGCACTTACCTTGATAATTCCGTTAGCGTCGATATCAAACGTTACTTCTATTTGAGGTGTTCCTCTTCGCGCTGGTGGAATTCCATCTAAGTGAAAACGACCAATGGTTTTGTTATCTGCCGCCATAGAACGCTCACCCTGTAATACGTGGATTTCCACACTTGGCTGATTGTCTGCTGCAGTACTAAACACCTGACTTTTCTTAGTAGGTATCGTCGTGTTGGCGTCGATTAATTTCGTCATCACGCTACCCATGGTTTCAATACCTAACGAAAGTGGTGTTACGTCTAGTAACAATACATCTTTTACATCTCCAGTAAGAACCCCACCTTGAATAGCTGCACCAACGGCAACCACCTCATCTGGGTTTACTCCTTTGCTAGGAGCCTTTCCGAAGAATTTTTCTACCGCTTCCTGTACGGCAGGAATACGTGTAGAACCTCCCACAAGGATGATTTCATCAATATCACTTTTGCTTAATCCCGCTGCTTTTAAAGCTTTTTCACACGGAGCAATGGTTCTTTTTACTAAATCTTCAATTAACTGCTCAAACTTCGAACGGCTTAGTGTTTTTACCAAGTGCTTTGGTCCACTCGCAGTAGCCGTTACATAAGGCAAGTTGATTTCGGTTTGGGTAGAAGATGATAATTCAATTTTAGCTTTTTCAGCCGCTTCTTTTAAACGCTGAAGTGCCATTGGGTCTTTACGAAGATCCATATCCTCTTCCTTCTGGAACTCATCTGCCAACCAGTTAATAATTTTTTGATCCACATCGTCACCTCCTAAGTGGGTATCCCCATCGGTAGACAATACTTCAAAAACACCGTCTCCTAATTCAAGAATTGAAACGTCATGCGTTCCCCCTCCAAAATCGAATACTACGATTTTTTGATCTTTATGTTTTTTATCCAATCCGTATGCTAACGCAGCCGCAGTAGGCTCGTTGATGATACGCTCTACTTTTAATCCAGCAATCTCCCCTGCTTCTTTAGTAGCTTGACGCTGACTATCGTTAAAATAGGCAGGAACCGTAATAACGGCACGTGTTACGTCTTGACCTAAATAGTCTTCAGCCGTTTTCTTCATTTTCTGAAGAATCATTGCACTCAATTCTTGCGGTGTATATAAACGACCATCGATATCTACTCGAGGCGTGTTGTTGTCTCCTTTTACTACTTTATAGGCAGCACGTTCGGCTTCTTTGCTAGATTCCGAAAATTTGTTCCCCATAAAACGCTTAATAGAAGAAATGGTTTTTGTAGGGTTGGTCACCGCCTGTCTTTTTGCAGGGTCACCCACCTTAATTTCGCCACCTTCCACAAATGCAATCACCGAAGGCGTGGTACGTTTCCCTTCTGCATTGGGGATTACTGTAGGCTCGCTACCTTCCATCACCGAAACGCAAGAGTTGGTAGTTCCTAAGTCGATTCCAATTATTTTACTCATAGTATTATAGTTATATATTTTAAAAAATTCTGTTTTAAGTTCTCTTACCCTATTTCAATGATTATGCCATGGCATTTTGGCTGACATGGTGTCAGTTTCTTTTGGGCAATTGCGCCCTTTTTGCGGCCCCTGAGCGGAGTCGAAGGGCGCACCGGGCTGTCCGCGTTACATGCCTGCCTGGGTCATTGAGCTAGCCTGTGCTGAGCCTGCCTGCCGGCAGGCAGGCTTGTCGAAGCATCGAAATGCAGGCAGGGTAACCTGCTTCCATCCCTATTGCGGGGTCTGGATTGTTGGATTGTTGGATGATTGGATTGTTAGAATTGTCTTGGTTCTTGGTTCTTTTATTTCTACTCAAAAACCACTATTTTTAGTTCAAATTTTTTACTAATGACTGCCTGGGAAAAAAATCTTGTCATTTTCGATGAACTTGTAGCAATGAATCCAAAATTTGAACGACTTGGCAAAACCATGCCGTATTGTGCAGCCAATACCCATATGTTTGCCCTCCTAAATAAAGATGCGCAATTAGGGTTACGACTTTCAGCAGCATCGCAAGAAGCATTTAAAAAGAAATACAATACTACCATTTATAAATCCTACGGTGCCGTGATGAAAGACTATGTTTTAGTTCCGAACGAAATGCTCAAGGATTTAAAACTCCTCTCCCAATACCTTAACGAAAGCTATGAGTATGTCATGTCGTTAAAACCTAATCCTAGGAAGAAGAAGTGATAATGTTTCTGAGGTATAATCTCGTTGTGGATTTTGAGTTAAATAAGTGTCCATAATGTCAGTTCGAGTGATTTTTTGATAAAAAAATTGTATCGAGAACTAATTTATATGCTAAAATTCTTATTCTCGATACAAATTTCACTCATTTCAATTGTGAAATTCACTCGAATTGACAGAATTTTGTTGAAATGCACAACAGGTTATATTTAGATCGTTAGTGTTTTTGTTTTCTTCATACTGTTACTGCCTATTGCTAACAACTCCCCCCACTGCGTGGTATATCGTGGGCTACGTTCTTTTTTAATAAGCTCCCATTCATTAATGCGAGTACCAATCATAGCAGAGGCTACGGTAGATTTTCCGTATTTCATATTGATTGCGTCAAATACTTTAATGAGATTGGGGTTTTGCGTTTTGGGAGGCGTTTCAAACAAATTTCCTTGTACATATTCCTGCGGAATGATGCCTAATAAATTCACTCCTACTTTTTTATAGCGATAGCCTGGTTTGTAGATTTTATGCAATGCTTTTCGAGCTTCGGTAATTAAAGCAAACGTATTATTGGTAGGAATGGGCATAGTCGCCAACATACTTTTGGAATACTGTTTATCTACATTGCTATGATAGTTCGTAATCACAAAAACCTGAACATAGCTAGCACACGATTTTTGGGCACGAAGCACTTCGGCTACTTCGCTAATATAATAGGAGCAAGCTTCTTCGATGCGTCCTAAATCTTCCAATTTTTGTCCAAACGATTTTGCCGTACCAATAGCTTTTTTCTTTTTGGGAATGGTTCTAAAATCCAAACACGATTCACCATGCATCTCGCGCCACAGGCGCTCCCCCACTACAGTCATTTCTTTGCGTACCCACGACAACGGCAATTGCGTAAAATCGTAACCTGTAAATACGCCTATGTTTTTAAGTCGGCATGCATGTTTTCCTCCTATGCCCCAGATATCACCAATCTTTGCCCATTCAAGTGCTTCAATACGTTTGGCTTCGGTATCCATCACATACACATGATTGTGTTTCTCTATTTTTTTGGAAATTTTATTGGCCAACTTTGCCAATACTTTGGTAGGAGCCATTCCCACACCTACAGGCAACCCTAAGTTTTTAAAAATAGTATCCTTAATTTGGTATCCGTAGTCTTTCAAATCAAGATGCTCTAGGCCGTCTAAATTCACAAAGGCTTCATCGATGCTGTATACTTCCACTTGTGGCGAAAAGGTTTCCAAAATGTTCATCACGCGCTGTGACATTTCACCATATAATGTATAATTTGAAGAGAAAAATTTCACGTTGTTCTTCAGTAATACATCCTTTATCTTAAATACAGGTTCAAACATAGGGATGTGTGCTAGTTCTTTTGCTTCCTTATTGGCAGCAATCACACAGCCATCATTATTGCTTAGCACCACCACAGGCTTGCCCCACAAATCTGGGCGAAATACCTGCTCACAAGAGGCATAAAAACTATTGCAATCGATCATCGCTATCATGCTGTACGGTTTATAACGTAGGTAATAGTTCCCCAAATACAAATTTCATTTTCTTTTGAATTGGGCATCCTTTGTATGGTAAATGCACCCTCTTCCACGATTAAAACCAACATATTTTTCCGTGGAGAAATAGCGCGATCGATAATAAGTACATCGCCATTTTTAATACCTAATGTTGTCCACTCATTACCTTCAATTCGCACAAAAAAGGTTGCATCTTTATTGTGAATTAATTCTTTATTTAAATCGATAGGCGCTTCCATATAATGCGTCGCTGCGCTAGGAAATCCTGTTTGCTTTGAAACTTCGGGCGCATGGCGCTGTACCACTCGCTGTATTTTTCCTGAAGAAAGTGTTTTCATTATTCAAAATTAGGAAATATTCCAATATATAAATAGGAATTATTCCAAATTATTTTTCAACAAAAATCCCAAAAAGAAATTTACATTTGTAATATGAGTCAAGCCATGGAAAGTATTAGCGTTTTCGACATGTTATCCATTGGTGTGGGACCATCGAGTTCACACACCTTAGGTCCTTGGCGTGCGGCCAAAGCTTGGATTGAAAAATTACAGCAACAAGAGCAATTTACGAGCGTAGCCAGTGTAAAAGTAAACTTGTACGGCTCTCTTTCGTTGACTGGAAAAGGTCATGCGACAGATATTTCTGTAGTAATGGGATTACTTGGGGCAGACCCAGTGACGTTTCCTATTGAAAACATTCAGAAGGAAATTGATGCCCTTAAAAAATCCAATAAATTGTTATTGAATAACGAAAAGCCTATTCCTTTTTCATTTTCGGAAGATATTATTTTTCATAGAAAATTTCTGCCCTTTCACCCTAACGGAATTACGTTTGAAGCGACCCTTCGTAATGGACAAAAAAAGAAAGAGACCTATTACTCTATTGGGGGTGGATTTATTGTTCAGGAAGAGCGCAAAAGAGCGAAAATACAGGTAGAAAAATTTAATCATTTTCCTTTTCCCACACATACAGCTTTAGAGTTGCAAGGGTATTGTGATAGTGAAAAAAAGACGATAAGCGAGATTGTGTATCTAAATGAATTATCTATTCGCGATCCACAACGTATTGACGACAAGTTTAAAGCCATTTGGGAGGTCATGCTAGACTCCATGTATGTAGGATGCCATACAGAAGGCACACTGCCCGGTGGATTAAATGTTCGGCGTCGTGCTTTCGACACCCACAAAACACTTATCGGCGACAAAAAATATAGCAACGCCATTGAATGGATTGCCGCCATTAGAGATACCGAAGTAAAATTTAGGCAAATCCTAAAATGGGTTTCCTGTTTTGCCTTAGCGGTAAACGAAGTGAATGCATCACTCGGGCGAGTTGTTACTGCCCCTACCAACGGAAGCGCCGGAGTCATTCCAGCGGTTCTCATGTATTATATGGTGATTGAAAATCACGACGCCAATTTTGACGATGTAAAAAAGTTTTTATTGGTGTCGGGTGAAATAGGTAGTCTTTTTAAGAAAGGATCTACCATTAGCGCCGCTTTAGGGGGGTGTCAAGCCGAAATAGGTGTTTCTTCTGCCATGGCAGCAGGCGCCTTAACCGAGCTCATGGGTGGAACACCTGCACAAGCCTTGATGGCTGCCGAGATTGCTATGGAGCATCACTTAGGGCTAACCTGCGACCCTATTGCTGGATTGGTACAAATTCCGTGTATTGAGCGTAATGCCATGGGTGCCATAAAAGCAATAAATGCCTGCGAAATGGCATTGGATGCAGACCCCACCAAAGCAAAAGTTCCTTTAGATAAAGTGATTAAAACGATGTGGGAAACGGCTAAGGATATGACATCAAAATATAAAGAAACAAGTGAGGGTGGACTAGCCGTACAAGTAAATGTGAGTGATTGTTAATCTTGACAACCTTCTCTCCTTCTCGAATCAATTAAGTGAACAATTTTCCATCCATCATCTGTTTTCGCTAAAGTAAAAGCATTGGCGCCACAATGACTAAAGTTTCCATTAAACCAAAACTCATAAGGCGTCCACACATGGGCTAAGTTTCCATCGATTTGCACGCTGTAATCAAGTAACTTTTCCTCCCAGACTTGGTCGGAAGGACGACTCCCAATGGCTTTTAGAAATTCAGAAATATTTCCGTCAATTACATTGGCTTTACCTTCTTTGTTGGTGAAAACAGTCTGATTGGGCAAATTTTCTACCATCACACTTTTCATGATAAGTGTGTCTCCTTTGTGAAAACCATCAAAAAAAGTATCGATAAGGTGTTTGGCATCCATTTCAGAAAAAGAATCTTGAGAAAATGTTATTGCTGAAATAAAAATGAAAGCGGTTGTAATAAAAAACTTCATAACACAGAATTAAGGATTGAATACCAAAATTAGTACTTTTACACTTCAATACGTTACACTATGTCCACAGCAAAAAAAGAATATAAGCGAATTACCACCAAAACGTTGGTGGATATGAAGAAAAATGGAGATAAAATTGCGATGCTTACGGCATACGATTATACCATGGCAAAGATTGTAGACAGTGCTGGCATAGATGTTATTTTGGTAGGAGATTCGGCTTCCAATGTGATGGCGGGTCACGAGACTACCCTACCCATTACCTTAGATCAAATGATTTACCATGCATCCTCTGTAGTGCGTGCTATTGAAAGAAGTTTGGTAGTGGTGGATTTACCCTTTGGGAGTTACCAAAGTGATCCAAAGGAAGCCTTACGTTCTGCTATTAGAATTATGAAAGAAAGTGGTGCTCACGCCGTAAAAATGGAGGGCGGTAAAGAAATTAAAGAATCGATTAAGCGAATACTGAATGCTGGAATTCCCGTAATGGGGCATTTAGGATTGACCCCACAATCTATCTATAAATTTGGAACATATACCGTTCGTGCTAAAGAAGAACAGGAAGCAGAAACGTTGAAAGAGGATGCTCTAATGCTTGAAAAAGCGGGGTGTTTTGCTGTAGTTATTGAAAAAATCCCTGCTAAACTTGCTGAGGAAGTTGCCAAAAGTATTAGTATTCCTGTCATTGGAATTGGTGCTGGTGGAGGTGTTGACGGGCAGGTGTTGGTTACTCACGATATGATAGGAATGACCCACGAATTTAGTCCTCGTTTTTTGAGAAGATATTTAGATTTATATAGTGACATGTCCAATGCTTTTAGCCAGTATATTACCGATGTAAAAAGTAGTGACTTCCCAAATGATTCTGAGCAATATTAAATACAATACGCTTTGCATAGTACTCCCGAAAATTTAGAAGTTCTTTACGAAGACAATCATTTAATTGTTATAAACAAGCGACCAGGTGATATCGTTCAAGGAGATAAAACAGGTGACACCCCACTTTCAGAAATTGTAAAAGAATATATAGCTAAAAAATACGATAAGCCAGGAGATGTCTATTTAGGGGTAGTACATCGTTTGGATAGGCCCACGAGTGGTATTGTTCTTTTTGCTAGAACATCAAAAGCGCTAGCAAGAATGAATAAGCTATTTTCAGAAAGAGAAACAGAAAAAACGTATTGGGCAGTCGTAAAAAATCCACCTCCTTCAGAGAAAGAAAAGCTCATCCACTATCTAAAAAGAAATCCAAAACAAAATAAATCCTACGCCTATCCAAAAGAAATTGGAGGAAGTAAAAAAGCTATTTTAAGTTACCAGCTCATTAAAACGCTAAAAAGTTATTATGTTCTTTCTATTGAACTAGAAACAGGAAGACATCATCAAATTAGGGCACAATTAGCGGCTATTAATTGCCCGATAAAAGGAGATTTAAAATATGGCTTTGATAGAAGTAATGAAGATGGAAGTATTCACCTTCACGCTAGAAAACTTTGTTTTATTCACCCAGTAAAGAAGGAGCGCTTGGAAATTGTTGCCTTACCTCCAGAAGATGTTCTTTGGAACACTCTTTAAATTTTGAAAAGTTTATTTCTTAAAGCGTACATCACCAAACCAACCCTATTTCTTAAGCCTAATCTTTTAAAGATATCTCGTCTATATCCGTCTACTGTTTTTGGGCTTAACATCATTTTTTCGGCTATTTCTTTATAGGTCAATTCGGAACATGCCATTTCTATAAACTGAAGCTCATTTTTGTTAAACTCTGGCTCTAAATCCGGAGCCTCTTCATATAAAGAATTAACCATGGCATTGGTAACCATTTCCGAATAATAAAAGCCGCGTTCTATAACTTCAATTAATGCATTTTCCAAATCCTTTGGGTGAATATCTTTCAAAAAGTATCCCTTGGCACCTTCTTTAAGCATCCGCAAAATAAACATTTCATTATCATCCATAGACAATGCCAAAACCCTAATTGAGGGGTGGTTGGCAGTTAACCATTTTTGTGTATCAAAACCATTCATTACTGGCATATTAATATCCAATAAAATAATGTCTGGCAGGTGTGTGAGATGTTTTAGTTTATCTTTTAAATCCAATCCATGTTGGGCTTTAAAAATCACTCGAAAGCCTTGAAAGCTATTAATTAATTTTTCTAGGGAACTAGCAAATAGCAAGTGGTCATCAACAATTGCAATAGTGGTTTCATTCAGATTGTTCATGTATTGGGTATGGATATATTAATTTAATTTGGGTCCCTTTCTCTATTTCTGATACTAGACTAAACTTCGCCCCAATTACTTTTGCTCTACTCTCCATGTTTTGCAATCCCGAATTGGTCTTTACGGCAGATGGATTAAAGCCTACTCCATCATCTTTAGCAATAATTTCAAGGCAAGTCTCTTTGTAGTTTAAATTTACGAATAATTTTTTTGCAATAGCATGTTTGAGCGTGTTTGAAAAAAATTCTTGTAATATTCTAAAAATTATTATTTCAACTTCATTATTTAAAGGAATTTCTTCTCCTTTTAATTCAAGGTTTGTTGATAAAAACCGTAAACGTTCATAGCGATCAAGTTCAGTTCTTAAGGAGGCAATAAAGCCATTCTTAAGTGCGACTTCGTTATTTAATGTTTTTGAAAGGGCTCTTATTTCTTGGAGTGTTGTCCCAAGAGTGCTCTTAGTCTCTTCAATTTGTGCTTTTATTTCTGGGGGGCTTTCATTAAACAACATTCCCAATTGAATATTGGCAACAGAGAGTAGCTGACCAATATTGTCGTGTAACTCCCAAGCTATGTTTTTAAAAGTTTGTTCTTGAATTTCAATTTGAGATTTTGCCAATTCTTTTTCAAATCGCTTTTCGGCTTCAAACCGCTCGACCAATAGTTTATTCTTTCGTTTCTGAAAAGCAATAACAAAAACCACTACAAAAAATACAAGTATAAAAACTGTAATGATAGAATATAAAATTAAAAGGACTTCCTCTTCTTTGAGCATATCAAAAAACCTATTATGAAGCAAGAATACATAAATAAATTAGAAACTAAAACAATATATACTTGAAGCTTCACAAAATGTAAATTTCCCGTTGACACATTAAAGTAATCTGAAAAAATTGCCAATGGTGCATTGGCTAAGTTAAAAACAAAAACGCCCACAGCAATATACATTGGGAGATGTGTTTTAAGTTGTAAAATTAAATCAGACTTAAGAAGTTCATAAAAAAACTGAAAAATAACTCCTAAGATAACAAAAGTCCCAACGATAACAACAAATGAGGAGTTTTCAAAGAAGGAGGTCTCAACATATTGAAAATAAACAGAAGTTAAAAAATATAACACCAAAGTAATTTTAGCAATACTTTTAAAAAGTTCATTTTTAATAAAAAACAAAAAATAAAGGCAAATTAAAATAGGATTAATAATGTCGTAAAAATTATAAACCCAAGTATTACGCCTAAAAGGCGAGTTTTCGATATAAGAAAAGTATTGATACTTAGAAAAATAACCTATAACAGAATAACTTGCAATTATCTCAAGAAAAACGACAGCTCCTAAGTAAGTCACCAGAAGTTTTACAGACTTACTAGAATCATTTTTTTTTAAATAATATATGCTTGTTATAAATGAAATAATAACAAATACAAAAGCAGAAAAAGAATATATGATATAATTGCCAAGTTCCTCCAATACTAATAATTATTTGGCGGCCACCCCCCCAGCGTTCTATTTAAGGGGTCTATTTCGTAATTATTATCAGAATCTTTACTAGTGCCAATAGTGGGAGCAAGAAAAACAGTTGCCTTTTTATTCTCTGCAGTATTATAAGCCGCAAAATAGATTCTAATTCCAGGATCTAAAACTCCTTGCCTAGTTGATAATTCTTTTACATATGCAACATATTCTTCTATTTCAGAAAGGCTAAAAGTAAAATCTTTTACATCCTTAAATCCTGTTGCTATTTCAATTTCAGAAACTCTTGTTCTATTCCAATTTCCCTGAAGTTCTTTTGCCTCAGACACACTAATACAATTCTTAGGTTTTGCCATAACACTTAAATTTTAAATTTTATTGTACCAAGTAAGTCATTTAAAAAATCAATGGCAAGTTCTAAGTAAAAAAACAGGAAAAACCCTGTAAAAATACACAGGGTTTTTCCTGTTTTTTTAGGGGTAAAACCCCCTTTTTTTTTACAAATTAATCTAAAATTATCAGTTAAACAACTGTTGATTTTCAATTTGTTATAACATAGATTTGAGGGTAGTTAATGGCAGATAAAGTTAACAATACATGATATACGAAACCTTAGAAATTATTAAAGATCAAGTGTCCGTCTTTTTAGAAGATAAACTATCTGAAAGCAACCTATTGGTATTAGAAAATATTGCCAAAATGGAGGATGCAGACATTACTACGATGAATGATAAAATAGTACTGTCCTTAATAAATCTTGAGGAAGAGATTTCAATGAAAAACCTTCCCAATGTAAACTTCAAAAATGGAAGTTATGAGTATAAAAACAAGCCTGTAAACTTAAATCTTTATGTCCTTTTTTCAGCAAATCGAGGCGTTTATACAAAATCCATTACTGCACTATCTGCTATTATTGAATTCTTTCAAGACAAAAAGGTTTTTAACCAGCTAAATACTCCTTTAAACCCTACTATTACTGCGCTGGATGATGTTAAAGAGTTCAAATTTATTGTGGAATTGTACACTCCTACTTTCGAACAACTTAATTATGTATGGGGAACATTGGGAGGTAAATCTGTACCCAATGTTATGTATAAGGTAAGCATTGTAAAAGTGGAAGGAACATCGCTAGTTAAAAAAGGAAGTGCCATTACCGAAATAGAAGGAACATTAGAAAATCTTACTAAGCACCCTGTGGATTAAAGAATATGAGTTTTCAAATCACATATAAAAAATTACTCGATATTAATTTTTATCACCATTACTTTTTGGATGATGGTGCCACTGCTTTTGATGCAAATCCAACGTTAAAAGTAGCTCAGCTTTTAAAATATGACTTCGGAAGTTTTTTAAAAATAATTCCTTCAGAACAAACAAAACAAAAGCTAAAGGGTCAAAAAATAGCAGTAAAAACTGGCACTTATGGAGTTTCACTTTTTGTAAGTGCTAAAGAATCTGCTCCAAGCAGTGGAATCTTTCAGCCCTATATCCCATTAGGACAAACCGATAGTCTTTTGTTTTTGGCTTATGTAACAGATGCTTTCTTCGAAAATTATTCAACAGTGGCTGCTAATCCTAGTAATCCGTATTTATTTTCGAATAAAAAACCTAGTTCTGAAGGTGGAAGTTTTAGATATATTGATTTAGAAAATACAACAAATCCAATCGAGGATTTTACCATTTCTCAAACTACCTACGAAGCCTTTTTCGATAGCATTTCAGAAAAAGAACGTATTGGACTCTTTGCAATTCTGCATTTGGAAATGGCTGGTGATGACACTACTGTCGTGGATGGCAATGCCAGAAATGTATTACAGGGAGATGGGACAATACAAAATATAACACCTACATATAAAATACAGATAGCCAATAGAGCTACCATTTGGAATTATATAAACCCAGTGGATAACAGTTTAATTCATTCTAGCAATCCTACGGAGCTTCCTTTGGTTAAAAACGGAATTATAGGATACACATTTGATAGTAAAGAACGGCCTTCGGCCCAACCTCATCGCCTTGTTTTTGAAAAAGACGGCGGTGGAAATATTATAAAAACAATTTCAGAAATATTTATTAACTAAATTTTAAATTATGGCAACAACGTATAAAACGCCCGGCGTTTATGTAGAGGAAATATCAATATTTCCTCCTTCGGTCGCACAGGTCGAAACAGCTATCCCAGCATTTATTGGATACACTAAGAAAACAAAGGATTCTGCTGGAAATGATCTTTTAAATGTCCCATCCAAGATATCCTCGGTGCTGGACTTTGTCACACTTTTTGGCGGTGCTCCAGACGTAGATATTGCATCTATCGAACTCAATGCACTTAATCAAGTAACGAACATCAACTTAGATGAAAAGTATTACCTCTATGAGTGCATTAGAATGTTCTATGCAAATGGCGGTGGTGATTGTTACATTATTTCAGTTGGCGCTTATGGAGAAACTATCCAAAATGGAGATGGAACAACCACACCCGGATTTTTAAAAGGTCTTGAAGCCATTAAAAAAGTAGATGAACCTACTCTTTTAATAGCACCAGATGCTACCTTAATGGCTCAAAACGAAATGAATAGTCTTTATCAACAAATGCTTGCTCAATGCAATGAATTGGGAGATCGTTTTGCCATATTAGACACTAAAGAAAACACCGAAACTCATGAAGATGCCGTGGAAGATTTCCGAAACGGAATTGGAATGAATTATTTAAAATATGGTGCTGTTTATTCTCCTTGGCTAAGTGCAAATTTACCACGCCAAGTAAAGTACTCGAACATAAAAGGGAACATTCAAGTTTCTGGCTCAGGTGTTGATTTAGCAGATCTACTACCCGCAAGTCAAACAGATGCTATTGCACTAGCCAATGAACTGGACGAATTAGTGGAAGATCAAATCGATATAAAAGCATCTGTAGATGGAATATTAGCAACACCCTATACCTCTTTAGACTCACAATATGAAGGTCTTTTAAGTATTCTTAGAGCAGATAGTAGTCGTGCTAACCTAGTAGATTTATTGAGCTTTTATTCCGAGGTAATAGATTACATAAGAGATGCTATTGAAGAAGGAACAGCGGGTCCTCTTACTATATCGCACACAGGAAGCGCAGATCATTTGCTTGAGACGCTTCAGGCAAAACTATCATCTTCTGTGACATCAGGAGCTATTAATGATGTTGTACAGGAAATCATTCAAATCCAAGCAGACGATGCCAACCTAATAAGTGGTTCCATTGCAATTACGAGTTCAACAGGATTAGATTATACTACAGGAACACTTAATCCTTCTGGTTATTTTAGTGGAGCAGGGACAACAAATCCTGAAAAAATTGCTCCTCATGTAAACGATTTTGCTGCATTATGGAGTTCCTTAAAATCTGCAGCAGATTATATTTCAGATACAGCTGAAAGTTTTGTAAATAGTTACGAAGCATCTGCCATTGAAGCCATTCCAGCACTTAAAAACATTATCAATTCCATTTCTTCAGAATATTTAACGCTTCCTCCTAGCAGTAGTTTAGCTGGAGTTTACGCTCGAGTAGATAATGATCGTGGGGTTTGGAAAGCACCTGCAAATACCACTCTTAACAATGTTATTGGCGTAACTACCCTAATTAATAAAAAAGAGCAAGAAGGGTTAAACGTGGATGTAGTAGCAGGAAAATCTGTTAATGCCATTCGACCCTTTACTGGTAAAGGCATGATGGTTTGGGGAGCAAGAACCCTTGCAGGAAACGATAATGAATGGCGCTATATCTCTGTACGACGCTTTTTCAATATGGCCGAAGAATCTATCAAAAAAGCTACAGAACAATTTGTTTTTGAAGCAAATGATAAAAATACTTGGGTAAAAGTACGTGCCATGATTGAGAACTTCCTTACGCTACAATGGCGCGCTGGTGCCTTGGCAGGAGCCAAGCCAGAGCAAGCATTTTTTGTGAGAGTAGGTTTAGGTGAAACTATGACGGCTCAAGACATTTTGGAAGGTCGTATGAATATTGAAATTGGTATGGCGGTAGTACGACCTGCTGAATTCATTATCCTGAAGTTTTCTCACAAAATGCAGGAAGCATAATTTATAAAAAGTATTAACTAAAAAAATTAATAAAATGGCCGAAACATATCCATTAGTAAAGTTTCACTTCTCAGTAGACTGGGGAGGAACAAACATAGGTTTTACTGAAGTCTCAGGGCTAGATGTAGAAACCGAATTGATCGAGTACCGTCAAGGTAACAGTCCAGAGTATAGTAAAATCAAGATGCCTGGAATGATTAAGTATAGCAATATTACTTTAAAACGAGGCACTTTTAAAAATGACAATGAGTATTACAAATGGTGGAATACCGTTAAGCTTAATACTATAGAACGTCGCGACATTACTATAAAAATGCTAAATGAAGAGCACGAACCTGTGGTAGTATGGAAGGTCAAAAACGCCTTTCCTATTAAGGTACAATCAACAGATTTAAAAGGTGATGCAAACGAAACAGCTATAGAGTCTATGGAAGTTGCGCACGAAGGTCTCACGATTCAAAACGGCGATTAATGAGTACACAATATCCACCCGTAAGTTTTCATTTTAAGGTTGAATTCAGCGGAATATCTTCTCAGGATTCCGATGTACAATTCCAATCTGTCGCAGGACTTTCCGTAGATATTGAAACCGAAGAATTTGCCGAAGGAGGGGAAAATAGATTTAAGCACAAATTTCCGGTAAGGACAAAGTTTCCAAACTTGGTTCTCAAGCGTGGAATGGTAAAAGATTCAAAACTTATCGATTGGTGTAGGGATGCCATTGAGAGTTTTCAATTTCAACCCGTTGACCTTACCGTGAAATTGCTTAATGAAGAACACGAACCTCTTGTAACTTGGAATGTCGTGCACGCCTACCCTGTAAAATGGAATGTAAGCGACCTCAATGCCGAGGAGAACAAAATTACCATCGAGACTATAGAATTAGCCTATAACTACTTTACACTTATTTAAAATGCCAATCGAAATTAAAGAATTACATATTAAAATAAATGTAAACGATGCTGGGCAAACCAATGCTTCACAGGATAAAAAATCTGGAGGCAAAGAAAGTAATGTAATCGAAATGTGTTTAGAGCAAATTGCTCAAATGGAGCGTCGTAAAAAAGAACGATAATGAGCACAGGAGAATTAAAAAAATTGAAGGTTACCGGATATAAAGATGAACGCTTTACTCAAAAAGTAGGCGATGGTGAGTTTTCTACCCTCTTAAATCCTGAAAAATACACCTTCAAATATAAAGTAGAATATACCGAAGCTCAAGGGCAAGGGACCAGTGCTACGATGCCTAAATTTGTTCGTACGCCACCTGAAGATTTTGAACTAGACTTCCTTTTTGATAGAACGGGAGTCATTAAAGGTCAAGACAATGCATCGGGTGACGGAATTATAGACGATTTAGAAAAATTCAAAAAAATTGTCTTCGATTATAGCGGTGACGAACACAAACCCAATTATGTCATGATTGGTTGGGGAACGCTTCTCTTTAAAGGAACACTCTTAGAGATGTCCATTGAGTTTAAGCTCTTTGGAAGTGACGGAACTCCCTTACGAGCAGTAGCCAAAACTAAATTTAAAGGAACGGTAGAAGACGATCTTCGAGTAGCTAAGGAAAATAACAACTCTCCCGATTTAACACATATTAGAATAGTAAATCAAGGCGACACATTACCGTTAATGACCCACCGAATTTATGGTGATTCAAAATACTATCTCGAGGTTGCTAAAGCCAATAATTTAAGTCAATTCAGAAAATTGGAAGTGGGACAAAAAATCATGTTCCCTCCTATTGAAAAAGTATCCTAAATGAGTGATAATAGCCGAACCATAGCAACACCACAAAGTGCAGATCTCGCCACCTTTACCGTATTGGTTGAAGGTGAAGAACTTTCGGCTGTATATCAAGTAAAAAATATTACCGTCGAAAAGGAGGTAAACCGAATTCCCTTTGCACAATTAGTGTTTTTTGACGGTGAAGCTTCGGAACAAGACTTCAAATTAAGTAACGAAGATTTACTCATTCCTGGAAAGGAAATTGAAATTAAGGCTGGGTATCATAATGACGAGGAAACCATCTTTAAAGGAATCATCATCAAACACTCGCTAAAGATTCGCGAGAATGCTTCAGTATTGGTGGTCGAGTGTAGAGATAAGGCTGTAAAAATGACCATCGGTAGAAAAAGCAACTACTATTACGAAAGCACCGATGCCGAAATAGCCGAAGAAATTATTGGCAAATACAGTATTGAAAATGAGGTAGAAAGTACGGACTATGCTCACGCTGAATTGGTTCAGTTTCACTCTTCAGACTGGGATTTTGTAATGACCCGGGCACAAGCCAATGGTAAAATTGCCACGGTAGATAATGGAAAGATTACTATTTCGGCACCAGATTTTTCACAAGAGGAAGTTGAAACGGTTGAGTTTGGTGCTACACTTTTGAGTTTTGATTCTGAAATAGATGCACGTAATCAATTTGGCACTATCACTTCGTATGGGTGGAATCCAGCAGATCAAGAATTGGTAGAAACCGAAGCTTCCGACCCCGGTATAGGCCTTAATGGAAATATTGACGCTTCCACCCTTGCCGAAATTATAGGTTTAGAAAATCTAGAATTGAAACACGGTGGCAATAACAATTCAACATTATTGCAAAGCTGGGGAGATGCTAAGGCATTATTTCAGCAAATGGCAAAAACCCGCGGAACGATAAAATTTCAAGGAATTGCACTAGCAAAGCCTGGAGTCATGCTTAAGCTCGAAGGTGTTGGAGACCGCTTTAATGGAAAAGTATTTATAAGTGGTGTTCGGCATCAAATAACCGATGGAAATTGGACAATCGATGCACAATTTGGCTTTAATCCAGAATGGTTTAGTGAAACCTATGACATAAACCAACAACCTGCTGCTGGATTACTTCCTGCCGTAAATGGATTGCAAATAGGTGTTGTTTCTCAATTAGAAGAGGACCCCAATGGCGAAGAACGAATTTTAGTAAAGTTTCCCATTGTAAACAATTCGGCACAAGGAATTTGGGCAAGAGTAGCTTCTTTGGATGCAGGTGATAACCGCGGAGCTTTTTTCCGCCCCGAAATTGGGGATGAAGTCATTGTAGGGTTTATAAACGACGATCCAAATCACGCCGTGGTTTTAGGTATGCTTCATAGTAGTGCTAAACCAGCTCCAATTGTAGCAAGTGATGACAATCACGAAAAAGGATTTTTTACGCGTAGTGAAATGAAAATTTTATTCAATGACGAAAAAAAATCTATTGCCATAGAAACCCCTGCAGGAAAGAAAATTACAATGGATGAAGACGCAGGTACAATTGTCATTGAAGATGAAAATTCTAATGTATTTACACTCGACAGTAGTGGCGTTGTGATGGAAACTGCAGGAGATTTTTCGATTAAAGCTTCTGGAGATTTAAACTTGGAAGGAACAAATGTAAACGTAAAAGCCAATGCCCAATTTAAGGCAGAAGGCAGTGCTGGAGCCGAAGTCTCTACAAGTGCTGTAGCTGTAGTAAAGGGGTCTTTGGTTCAAATAAATTAAAAGTATGGGAGCACCAGCCGCACGAATAAATGATATGCACGTTTGCCCAATGGTAAACCCAGGGGCAGTCCCTCATGTGGGAGGTCCAATTTTACCTGCCGGTGAACCCACAGTACTCATTGGTGGAATGCCCGCAGCCCGTGTAGGCGATATGGCAACATGCACTGGACCTCCAGACAGTATTATTATGGGCTCTACTTCAGTATTAATTGGAGGAATGCCCGCCGCAAGATTGGGCGATAGTACGGCGCACGGCGGAACAATTGTACTTGGAGAATTTACAGTTTTAATAGGATAATTATGTACGAAACATTAGACTTTTTAGGCAAAGGGTGGAGCTTTCCTCCCCATTTTGACAAGAAAACTGGGGGTGTTATTATGACCACCGATGTTGAGGATATCAACAAGAGTTTACATATTCTACTTTCCACTCGCTTGGGAGAAAGAATTATGCTTCCAGAATATGGATGCAATCTCGAAGAATTGTTGTTTCAACCATTGGACATAACCTTAAAAACGTACATAAAGGATTTAATTAAAACCGCAATTCTATATCACGAACCTAGGATTGATGCTAAAAAAATCTCTTTAGATAGCTCGCAAGAACTCGAAGGTATCATTCAAATTGAAATTGAATATTTGGTTAGAATCACCAATTCCAGAGGAAATATGGTTTTCCCTTTTTACAAAAAAGAAGGTACAGAAATATAAAGTATGGCAAAAAAATGTGATCATAGTTTTTTAACCCAGCATTCGGGAACCGAACAATCACAACGATTAAAGAAAGCGCTATTGCCTTCCAATTTTAATCTGAATGATTTTTCCATAGCCGATTGGATGGAATTTGCTTTCAATTTTGCCAAGGAGGTCAACTATTTTGCTAAGACAAGTGACACAACGCCTTCTGGAGATTGGAAGGCATTCTTTGTTGAGAAAGACAATATTGCTGCTTTTGTTTCAGAAATTGAAAAAAACAATAACCTCACTCCTCACCTCACTTTGTTTGTTGCATTTCTGAAGCTTTTAGAAATCACGCAAAAGCGTTTTAATAACATTACGGCTCGCCATTTAGATTTTTATTATGAAGAAATTCTTCAGATAGAAAAAAGAGAAGCGATTGAAGATCAAGTGCATTTAATCTTTGAATTAGCCAAAAATGTAGAAAAGGCCTTAGTTGAAGAAGGCTCGCTATTGGAAGCAGGGAAAGATGTTTCAGGAAAAAAAATGCAATATGCACTAAATGAAGAAAAGGTCTTCAACAAAGCAAAAATTGCTTCATTAAAAAGTGTGTATCATCATCGAAAAACAAACAATCTAAATCCATTAGAAACTCATGGAATTTACGCCGCTCCAGCTATAAATACAAAAGATGGCCTTGAAGAACCTTTGGAAGAAGGAGATACCTGGCTTCCTTTTGGATTCCCAAGTCATCACAATACAGAATTTATATTGCCAACAGCCAATCTCGGCTTTGCAATTGCAGCCCCTACCCTTGCCTTAAAGGAAGGGCGACGATTGGTGAAATTGGAATATACATTCAAAAAAAATATTGATTCTTTTAACCTCGCTCAAGCTTTAGACTGTATCGAAATTTATGCGACAGGAGAAAAAGCTTGGCTAGGACCTTTTAAAGCTTCAGAAAGTATCCAAACTGGTTATACAAGTAGCATTTCTGGAAAAAAACTAACGTTATCGTTAGAGATCGATAAAACGGAAGAAGCTATTGTAGCCTATAATAAAAAAGTTCATGAAGGAGATTATAATACTAATGAACCGCTTTTTATTTTTCAAGTAAATACGGAAGTTTCCAATTATGAAGCGGGTTATCAATTTTACAAAACACTCTTAGAAAAAAAACTAGATAAGGTAAAAATCGATGTTAAGGTAGAAGGAGTTACCTCTTTAAATCTTAAAAATGATATTGGAACTTTAGTTTCGGATAAGCCATTCTTTCCATTTGGGACACAACCTGTGCAACGCTCCTCTTTTTACATGGATTACGATGAATTATTTCAGAAAAAATGGAGCAACTTTACCTTAGATGCTGTTTGGTTAAATACGCCTAATAATTTTAGGGAACATTATCTTGCTTACAGAAGAGATAATAACAACTTTAATCTTTCGCCACAGTTATACTATCAAACGCTATATCACACATTCGAAAGTACAGGCAAATACAATCCTGTTACTGGATCTTCAACACTCAAAGTGGCAACTACTGGAGTTAATAATATTTATGTAACAGGTGATGACTATTTTAAAGCAAAAGTTTCTTTAAAAGATGAAGAAGTTTTAAAGACAGTTAATTCAAATTTTGTATTATTTGAAAAGAACGGAGATATTTTTGAAAGTCATCTTTCTGTAAATAATTCAAACTATACAACAGGCGAAAATGGTCCTTTAAAGCTTTCTTTAAACCAGTCATTTTTACATAGTGTGTATCCCAAAGTGTATGCATTGGCACTTACAACTGAAGAAGATACTTTATTACCCAACGAACCTTACACTCCTTTAATTGAAACGATTGAATTAAGCTATTCGGCTTCACAAGAAATCAATTTTAAAAACAATACAAAAACTGAAAATATTGATGAAATTCAGTTATTTCATATTCACCCATTTGGACAAGCAGAAACTGAAGATACCTTACTCCCAACCTATTGTAAAGGAGGAGAACTATATATTGGTTTAGAAAATGCAGAGCAGCTTCAACAGGTAACTATTTTATTTCAGCTTTTGGAAGGAACAGAAAATCCTTTAGCCGAAGCGTATACCTTCCCTGAAAAAATTGAGTGGGCTGTTCTTTCAGAAAATACATGGCTTGATCTTGATAGCAATCACTTATTAGGGAACTCAACCAATAATTTCCTAAAAACCGGTCTTGTGACCGTAACCATCCCGAGGGAGGCAACTAGCCATAACACCCTGCTTCCTTCGGGTTATGTTTGGCTACGAGCAAAAACCAATAAATCTTTCGATGCATTTTGCGAAGTTCTCAATGTTCATGCACAAGCTAGCACAGCCACTTTTGTAAATCAAGACAACGATCTCTCACATCTCATTAACGGTTTACCGGCAAATACCATTAGCAAACTAACCGAGAGAGATGCATTGATTAAAAAAGTGAGTCAGCCTTACAATTCTTTTGGAGGAAAACCAGAAGAATCCAGCGAGGGTTATTATAAAAGAGTAAGTGAGCGTATTCGTCACAGGGATAGAGCTATAAATCAGTGGGATTATGAGCATCTTATTTTACAGCAATTTACTGATGTTTATAAAGTAAAGTGTCTTAACCATACCAAAGGAGAAAATTATCACGCACCAGGATATGTAAGCCTTGTGGTGATTCCAGATATTGTAAACAACAATGCTTTTGATATTTACCAACCTCGACTAAGTACTGCAAAACGAAATGAAATTCAAGAGTACATTAATGAACTCAATACTTTCTTTGTCACTGCCGAAATCATTAACCCGGATTACGAAGAAATAGAAATCACTTGTAAAGTGAAATTTCACAAAGGATATGACGAAAATTACTACACAGGGCAATTGGAAGAGGCGATTAAAGAGTATTTATCCCCTTGGGCATTTGAGGAGACCAATAGCATCAATTTTGGTATCACATTTCATAGAAGTAAGATTATTCAGTATTTGGATCAGCTGGAATATGTTGATTTTCTCGAAGATGTTTTAGTTAAGCATCGCAAGAATAGTCTTTCAGTATATGAGGAAAAGGTAAATGTCATTCCAACTAGCCCTAAAGCGATTCTTGTTTCAGCAAAGAAACATCACGTAACAGCTATCCAATCAAAATGTAGTTCACCAACCCCTAAAAAAACCACGGTATGCCTACCTTAAGCAAACATAAAACCATACCAAAAAGCACATCTACGCAAGATGATTTAGACTTTCAATTTCTGAAAAAGAAAGGAATTGAATATATCGAATCCTTGGGTGGGAGTCTTTGGACCGATTACAATTCACACGATCCTGGGAAAACCATTTTGGAAGTTTTAAGCTATGCTTTAACCGATTTAGGAAACCGAATCAATCTGCCCGTCGAGGTTCTACTTGCGGAAGACAACAATGCAAACGCATTAAAAGAGCAATTTTTAACAGCTGAACATGCGCTGCCTATAAAGCCTATTACTGTCCTTGATTATCGAAAATTGTTCATTGATATTCCTGAAATTAAAAATGCTTGGATTAAAAAACACGAAAAAAAGATATATTCCAACTGCAAAGATTTTGAAATGGGTTTTCAACCGTTTGAAGTCCCCGAAAACAAGCAAAAGTCTTTTGTACTGAATGGATTGTACGATGTATTAATTGAACTTGAAGAGTTGGACGATGAAGAGTTCCCAACTAAATCGGATATCGAAAAAGAAACTAAAAGAATAAAAGAGCTGGTTAGAACTACCTACCACGCCAATAGAAATCTTTGCGAGGATATCATTCATATAGAAGAAGTAAAAGAACATCCCATAAAAGTATGTACTCAAATAGAATTACATCCTGATGCAGATGATGAGTATGTTCATGCATTAGTATTAAAAGCCATCGACGACTATTTATCACCCAATCTTCGGTTTTACTCATTGAAAGAAATGCTTGAAAAGGGGTATACCACGGATGAAATTTTTAATGGTCCGCTATTAAGCAATGGATTTATCGATTCTGAAGAATTAAAAGAAACCGAGCTTAAAAAAGAAATTCGGTTAAGCGACCTCATTGATATCATCCAAAATATTGAGGGTGTTGATGTCATTCGAGATATTACAATAGATCATTGCGTTGGTTCGGGAGATGACACCACTGCATGGAATATTTGCGTTCCTGAAGGAAAAAAACCAACTCGTTGTGACAAAAGTGCCTTCAGTTATTTCAAAGGATTTTTACCACTCAACATTAACCTTACGGAAGTAGAAACCTATTTAGATGAACTTAGAGAAGCAGAAGAGGCAGAAGCTAATGCAATTGCTTCAGAAAGTAAACTATTGGAACTCCCTGATGCAAATGGACAAACCATTGGAAATTTTTCAACCATTCAAAATGATTTTCCCGAAGTATATGGTGTAGGACAAATTGGAGTACGACCATCGGCTTTAGTAGAGGAGAAAGCTAAAGTGAAACAGCTAAAAGGGTATCTATTATTTTTTGATCAAATTTTAGCGACCTATTTTGCGCATCTTCAGAAAGTAAAAGAATTATTTGCTGTAAATGGAGAACTTTCGCAAAGCTACTTTACCCAATTGGTGGAAGATGTAAAAGACCTTCCAGATTTAGTTTCAGCAAACTATACAACCAATGATCATCTAACCAACACATTACTTACAGATGGTTTAGATGACACTATTGTAAGAAGAAATCAAATTTTAGATCACCTGCTTGCTCGTTTTGCTGAAAACTTTAGCGAGTACGCCTTTTTAATGAAACAACTGTACGGTACCTACACAGACCAAGCGGTTATAAAAACGAAAGAACGTTTCCTTAAAGAATATGGCATTATTGGTTGTGAAAGAGGGTTGAGCTTTAATTACTTCAAACAACTCCCAGAAGATCTTTGGGACACTAATAATGTTTCGTCATTTCAAAAGAGGATAGCACTGCTAAGTGGAAACCCAGACTACTCACGAAGGAACTTTAGCGATGATCCACTGGAAATTTACGAAGAAGTAGATACCGATGGCTATATCGAATATCGCTTCAGATTTAAAGATGGTTCGGGAACTATTTTAGGTTCGGCTAGTAAGCATTACCACACTTTGGCAAAACTTTACGAAGAAATTTTTGATATAAAAAACTATGGACGTTTTGCCGAACATTATGAAATTAAAACATCGGTTTCTGGTAAGTTTTATTTCAATTTAACCAACCCCAACTTTCCAGACCCAAGTGACGAACGACACGTAATTGCTAGAAGGATAGCGTATTACAGTACCGAAGAAAATGCTAAAAAAGCCATTGACAAAGTGGTTGAATTTATGAATGAGTTACAACCGAATGAAGGTATGTATCTCGTTGAGCATATTTTATTACGCCCAGACGTGACGAAAGAAACAATGAAGAAGGAATATTTCCTCCCTATTTGTAAGGATAACTGTGAAAGTTGTGAAGGTGTTGACCCTTATTCGTTTCGTGTTTCTATTGTGCTTCCAGGTTGGACCGAGCGATACAGTAATATTGATTTTAGAAGATTCTTGGAGGATTTAATCCAGAAAGAATTGCCCTCACATATCATGGCAAAAATCTGTTGGATTGGATGGCCTAAAAGTTATGAAATGAAGGAAGGCGAAGAAAATGAAATGGTTGAAATGGAAGAAGCCTACCACGACTGGTTATTATCCAAAACCAAAAATGGACAAAAACAACACAAAGCAAAATTGATGCGTCTCAATAAAATTATTAGCACCCTGCATACTATTTATACACAGGGTAGGCTTCACAATTGTGATGACGAAGACGAACAACAAAATATTATTCTGGGTAGAACCAACCTGGGAATCATTTAAAGACTACGATTATGAAAAGCAAATTATTGGAAATTACACCACAGTACAACACCTTTGTAGATGATCAAGTACTTACCGCCGCCCAGCTAAATGAGTTTATAGAATATTTTAATGAACAAGATCGATTAACCCGTGTTTGCCTTTCTGGAGTTGGATTGCTCTGTGGCTTTACAGTTACTCTAGACGAAGGGTCTGTAATTAACATCTCTCAAGGTTGTGGCATTACTACCGATGGTGATTTATTGAAGCTTCAAAAAGATGGGAAAAAAGATTCCAAAAAATATACTTTGGATTCAAAAAACATTATTATCGATTCACTTTCCTTTTCACATTATAAAGAATTTAACGATGTTAATGCGAAGTATGCTCATTTTAGAACAGAATCAGATTCAGTAATTGATTTAGTAGAACTTATTCCAACTGAATTGGTTAATGAAGAAGAGCACGACTCACTTTCAGATTTCGATTTGAGCGACAAAGTCGTAATACTTTATTTGGAAAGCTACCTAAATAAACCCAATAATTGCACCACCACAAATTGTGATAACCAAGGGCAAGAAAATGTTCAGAATGTAAAGGTATTACTGGCTTCAAAAGAAGATGTTGAGGATGTCATAAACGCAATGGATCCCATTTTTACTAGGCATAACATTTTTGAAGCACTCACCAATCTTCCAGAAACCGCTGTCTCAAGAGTCATTTTAGATGCTGGATTAGGTAGCAGTAACAACGTAAAGGATTATGCGGTGATGGCTACGGCTTTTAAAGATAAAATTACTGAAGCAAAATTGCCTTTGCACGATGCCTATTCAGATTTATTTGAAAACTTTTCAGAGATTCTTTCCATAAACACTGGAACACAGAATACGGTTTTAAATCAGATAGACAATTTAGATGATTTTAGTTCAGATGAAAAAATTCAGTATCGTTATGATTTGGTAAAAGATATAAGCGACAGTTATAACGAAATACTTTCTTTACTATTAAAACTAAAAACCGAATGTTGCCCTAGTATTGAAGCTTTTCCGAAGCATTTGTTACTAGGCTGCCTATTTCCATCTCAAAACGAATACCCGGAGTTACGCCATCAATGGTACCCTTCCCCTACCAATACGGAATATGAAAACTATATTCTAAAAGCAAAAAACTTGGTAAATAGAGTTGCCATTCTCCTTGACAATTTCCTTTTGGATAATGAGGGTGATTTAAAGGTTACACCTTCAAAATTGTGTGGAGACTTGGGAGACAAAGCCATTCCTGTGTATTATAATGTGGATACTTCGCTTCTAAAAGCTTGGAGTTTCCAAAAAACCAAAAATTATAAGCAAGCGTATAATCTAAGTTACCATACGTCATTGCTAGCTTCGAGTTGGCCTAAAACCCCCTTAGAAGTAAGTTTAGATTGTCACGATTTTTACCGAATAGAAGGACATTTTGACTTAGACCCACAAACTACATTCGAGGAAATAAAAACGATAAAACGAAACTACGGATTGGACTTTGAGTGCCTGTTGTTTGATTTAAAGGATGATGCTAAAGAATTTACTGCTTTTTTAAGAGAGCATCCATCCGTAACACACCGTGCGGGGGTTCCTACCAGTGGTACTTATATTCTAATTAGTGAGGAAGAAAAGGTCGTAGCAGATTTTTGTTTGGGCTATAAGGCTACTATATCAGAGAGTAGTGGTTCATGCTGTACTCTTAGAGAGTGTAGCTATGCATGGATTAGTTCGCTTAAATATCTTAACAACTTATCAAGAAGTTTAAAAGGAACTCAAAGTGTTAACAGACCCATGCCGCAAAATTATATTTTAAACGTGGTAGAATATACCATCAATGGCACAAAGCTCATTAATACAACGGTTCCTATAATTATTCCGCTTTATGAAATTTTCAACAGAAGAATGCACGCTATAACCGAAGCATTGAATAATCGGTTCCACGAGGGAATTGTCTTTGATTATAACGAAACCGAAAAACGGTTTGTGATTACCTATGCTAAAGACGACACCTTTAAAATACGCTTTCAAGAAGCCACACTTAACAGTGAAAACCCAACTTATACCTACAGCCCTAATGGAATGTTCAGAAATAATAAGGTATTCCGTCAACGCATGATGACGTGTAGAGAATTGCGCAACTACAGTCCTGGTTTCTATAAAGGGCTTCAAAAAGAATTGGCCCCAGTAAATAAGGATGATGACTACGGATATTATGATGAGAAGTGGAGAAAATGGCAAGAATATGTTCACGAAATGGTGGACATGAGTTTCTTTGGTAATATGCCCCGATTTATCACAAATATCGAAGAGTTCCCACCTAGTATAACACCAGTATTAAATAATGTCCTTCGGGATTTGAGAGCAGTAGATAGTAGTGTAGCCTTAGCAATAGATGGTGAATGGGTAAACGGTACCTGGCTAAGTAAAGAAATGGTTGATTATTATAATAGCAGACCAAATGACACTAATGATCCTGTTGTGCTTTTCATGAAGTTACGAGCCAATTTGTTTAATAAAGCTTTAAAACGGGAAACACATTTAACAATTTATATTACAAACAAAAATTACTCAACAGCGTATGATGATGTAATAGAAAACTATAAGCACGATGTAGATATCTTTTTCGCACCAACAACAGGGCCAAATGCTTTTACCCTATAAAAAGTTAAAAGCTCCAAACCGTAGCTTGGAGCTTTCAAGGGATACGTTCACCGCATCCAGTGAGACATTTACGTCTATCATTGTCCAGCTAAGATACAAAAAATAATTAAGCAACAAGTGATTTTCAAAAAAAATATCATAAAAAAATTGACCGTCGAAGTAGATACAAACTCTATGGCTATTGGGTTGCAATTAAAAGACGATTTAGACACCTTTTTAAAAGAAAAAATATATCCAATATTGGATATGTTATTCTCGGAAAATTATTCAAAAAATAAAATTGTAAGATTTGAGAATATTGAACTTAATATTGACTTAAATAGTGGTGAAAAATTAGACACATTAATTACAAAAATAGAAAATGAAATACAAAAAGAAATTTCAAAAAAAGAAGTTTCAAAAACTGAAATAGAAATAGACCATCTCACTCAAAAAACAGTAACTCAAAACAGGCAAGAAGCCTTTCTTTATTACTTAAAAAAAGGACAATATCCTTGGTGGTTCGATGAAAATACAAACTTTACAATTAATGATTTAAAAAAGATTGATATCGTTGTATTTAAATCTATAATTAAATCAACTATTTGTTTAAATAGATTGATTTATCAATTTGATATTAAGTTTATTATAGATTTATACTATGCCATATTTAAGATTAATAAAAAATTAGTAAACTCACTTGGAAAGATTCCAAATTTGCTTCAAAATGAGGCGCTAAAAGTTGAATTCTTCAAATTAGTTTTTCAATTCAAACCTACCTCCCACTCCATAAATTTTTCAAATAAATTTTATCAGTTATTCGATAGTAAAATTGTCACAAAAATATCCTCGGATTCTGAGAGTATTCAACTTCAAAAAAGGGAAGCTTTTGAACTTATAAAATTATTTCAATTTTGCAATGAAATTCTTCGGATTCCTATTCAATTAAGTTCTTCAAAAAAAGAAAAAAACGAGTACAGTTTTTCAATGAATAAATCGTTGGAAGATGCCCTGCAAAATAACAAGAAAATTGTAGTAGAAATTAGCGAAAAAGTGGGGGTGCTTTTCATAAAAAAATCGATTCAAAAACCACCTTTTTCACAGCAAAAAGACGTGCCAAAATTACAAGAAAATATCAGTAAAAATAATGATGGATTTGGACTCGATTTAGAGCTCGAATTTGATGAAAAAATACCTTCAAATATTGAAGAAGGAATCTTACTAAATAATGCCGGTTTGGTATTAATTCATCCATTTATAAAACACTTTTTTGAAAAACTTGAATTCCTTTCCGAAGGAAAAATTAAAACAGAAAAATTAGACGAAGCGGTACACGTTTTACACTATTTGGCGTGCAAACAAGAGCAGCCACCGGAACATCTTCTTCTTTTTGAAAAATACCTCTGTAATATTCCATTTCAACATCCAGTAAAACGTTTTATAACACTGTCCGAAGGCCAAAAAAAGGCTTGCGATGAGCTTTTACAGGCTATGTTGACGCATTGGAAGGGATTAAAAACGCAGAATGTAGATGCACTCCGAAGCGAATTTTTAATGCGTGAAGGAAAATTGACAACGACAAATGATAGAGACTCCCTTTATATACAAAGAAAAACGCAGGATATTTTATTAGACTCTATTCCTTGGAACGTGCATTTGGTAAAAATCCCGTGGAAGAAGAAATTAGTGTTTGTGGAATGGTAAACTAACTATTATGAAAAAAAATAAACGAAAGAAGAAAGTTTCAAACACCCACGAACGTGGAGCGCAGGGACCTTTCTTCCCTTCCATTCAAACTAAATTGGCTATTGGGAAAGCTGACGACAGTTACGAAAAGGAGGCAGACTCTGTAGCAGATAAGGTGGTTAATAATACTGGAGAAGGTGCTTCTATTCAGAAAAAAGGAGGCGAAGAAGAACAGCTTCAGGAAAAGCCATTGTCGCAAACCATATCAACGCTTCAGAAACAAGAAATGCCACCTGAAGAAGAATCGGTGGCTCAAAAAGCCGAAGAAAAAGAAGAGGAACCCGTTCAAAAAGCGGAAGAGGAAGAAGCTGTCCAGCAAAAGGAAGAAACCGAAGAAGAGCCAGTTCAAAAGGCTGAGGAAACTGAAGAAGATCCCTTGCAAAAAGCGGAAGAGGAAGAGAAACTTCAGAAAAAAGGGAACGGAAATAGTGCAAATTCTAAAGTTGAAACCACAATTAAAAAAACAAAAGGACAAGGACAAAAAATGGATAAAACCACTAGAAGTGAGATGGAAAAGGGGTTTGGTGCAGACTTTAGTAATGTTAATATCCATACTGACGCTAACGCACAAGAAACAAGTCAGGAATTAGGAGCACAAGCCTTTACCACAGGCAACGATATCTACTTTAATGAAGGAAAATATAACCCAAACTCAAAAGAAGGAAAGCACCTTTTAGCGCACGAGTTAACACATACCATACAGCAAAATGGGACTGTTGAAAAAAAAGTTCAGAAAAACCCTAATAGTACGCCCTCCTTAATTGATAGGATGAAAGAACTTAAAGAAATTGCATTAAACGACTCCAGTAAATTTACCGACAAATTAAAAGTAGAGTTTATTAGTGGACTCAACAAAATATTTAGCGGCATGACTGTTAACCACTTTAATCATGCCAATGTTGAAGCCTATCCAGAAGGAGGAAAGTTGAAAGCACAATCCATATATTTTTCTGCTAACCCGTCAACTCATAAATACAATCCAGGGGTAACAAAGTCTGGGGCCACCATGTTTGGTTCATTTATGCCAGGCATAGTCCCAACTGGTCAGCAGGCAGAAGCTATTATAATTTTGGGACCCAATTGCATAATGGATACAATATCTTATACCCAATCTATTTTAGAACACGAAGCAATTCACGTTAATCAAACCTATACCAATACTGGCAGTAGTAAAGAAAGTAACGACGAAGTTGTTGCATATTCAGAACAATTTAGCAGGATTTATAGTTTTTCAGAAGCAGAAATTTATAGCCAAATATCTTTATGGCTTAAATATTTTGTTTATGCAGATAAATCATTTCAAGACAATGCTTTAGAACGAACTATTTACCATTTACTTTATCGGTATGATCAAATGCTAGCCCCAACTATTTTAGCAAAATTACCAGCTGTAAAAAAATGGATTACCGACAATTTAAAAGGAGATAAAGTTACGAAAGCTCAAGAAGCATTGAGCTATATTGAATATACCCTTCAAAACAAGAAACCATAGTAATTTAATATGCGGGCATTTGCCAAAAATAACTCTCAAAATGGATCTCCCAATTCTGCTGTACAGAAAAAAGGAGAAGATTCATTTTTTGGGGTTCAGGCAAAGTTAGCCATTGGTAAACGTGATGATAAATACGAAAAAGAAGCAGACTCTGTAGCAGATAAAGTAGTTGAAAAAACTCAAAATAAAACCTCTGTTTTTGGAGGAGACTCCTTCTTCCCTGCTACTGCGACTCCTGTTCAAAAATCTCCCTTTGAAGAAGTTCAACAAAAAGAGGAAACCGAAGAAATTCAGGAAAAGCCTTTAGCCGAAAGCATAACTCCTGTAGTGCAATTAGCTTCAGATGATGAAGAAATCCAAGAAAAATGTGCCGATTGTGAAGCCGAAGAAATGGTTCAAAAACTTCCTTTTGAAGATATTCAGAAAAAAGAGAAAGAGGAAGTAGTTCAAGAGAAATGCGCAGAGTGCCAAGCTGAACAAATGGTACAAAAAGCAGGAATCGAATTTCCTGAATTACCCGAAGCTACCGAAAAACCACCTGTAGCTGAAGAAACAACGGGAACCGAAGCCGAAACCACCGAGGAACCAACTCCGGAAGGAGGCGAAGCCCCTACTCCCGAAGGACAAATAACCCTTCCTACTCCTAAGAAAAAGAAAAAGGAGAAAAAGGAAGAAATGCCTCTTCAAACAAAGAAAGCCGAAAATTCCAACAGCTCTCAAAATGTGGAATCGCAATTAAAAGCTTCAAAAGGTGGGGGCGCTAATTTACCGTCCAACACGCAACAAGAAATGAATTCTGGTTTTGGAGCAGACTTTAGTGATGTAAAAATTCATACCGATTCCCAAGCGGTTCAAATGAATCAGCAACTTGGCGCCCACGCATTCACGAGTGGAAACGATATTTATTTCAATGAGGGTAAGTATAACCCTGAAACACCTTCAGGAAAACATTTATTAGCACACGAGCTTACGCATACTATTCAGCAAGGAGCATCTTCATCAAGCATTCAAAAATTTGCTCCTGAGGCTAAAACAGTAACACCAGAAACTGCTGGTGAAAAGCCGAACGACGGTGCTCAAGTGGAAGGCAAAGCGAATAACAAAATTGATAACGACCCTAATGTAGAGGAAGGAGATGATTTAAGCGATGAGGAAAAAAGAGAAAAAGAAAGCCCGAATCGCGGTGAAGTTCGTCAAGAAAAGGGAAGCGTCCAAGCCGAAGGTGTTTCTACCCCAGAAGTAGACAGGGGAAGTGCAGCTATTGAAAAAACAACTTCACAGAAGGAAGAGTTAAATTCTCAAGTAACCGAAGAAACTCCCGCTTTAGAAGAAGAAGCTACTACTGAAGGAACTGAAGAGCTTTCCAACATGGCACAAGCCGATTTAGCCGCACAAGAAGCCACGCAAGCGGAACAGGCTGCGCAAGCAGTGGTAATTCCAGAAGAACCTCAACCCTTTCAGCATCCAGACGTATCGGCGCCAGTAGATAGTGCAGGTGAGGCATTGCCCCGACAAGCATCCATTGATACTCAGGTTCGCGGATTAGGATACATTGGTGAAATGCTTCGTGAAAAGGGATACGAGGTGAAGCAACACGCTGCCGAAAAAGAAATTCACGCCCACGGAATGCAAGCAGTCATTGCTAAACAGAAAGAAGATTTAGCATTAGCCAAGGAAGGAACTTCAAAGATTGAAACCCAAAATGAAGAGCGTAAAGAGATTTCAGAAAAAAGCAAAAAAGCTTTAGATGAAAGTAAACAAAGGCAGCAATTTGTTGCAGCTGAAGCACCTGGATTAAAACAGGAAGCAGACGAAGGCAAGAGTGATTCTTCGGCCTTAGCAAGTGACGCTAACTCTAAAGCTTCACAAAGTCAGAGTGAAATTCCGGACGATCCAGACGCTAGAGCGGATGGTGAGCAGCAAGCTGAAGAAATGAATCAAACTTCAGACGGAGCTCAATCCATGGACGATGCTATCAATCAAACTGGAGAGCGGGCACAACAATACATTCAAGATGCTGAAACTGCCGCTGAAGACAATCAGCAGTCTGAAACTACCATTACAGAAAATGACGGAATTATAGCCCAAATAGACGGGCGAACTTCCGAAATGAACGCTTCAAATGAAGCAAGTGAAGCTAGTATCACCAACGTGAGCGCAGGGCCCGATTTGGTTAGACAACATTCGCAACGAGCTGCACAATCTGGTGAAGAGCTTATTTCAGCATCTATCGTTATTGAAACGGAATTAAATGCCATTCAGGAAGAATATTTGGCAAGCATGGCTTCTATTGAAAGTAAGGAGGATGCACAAAAAAGAGTTCAAGAAGAGCAAGAGCAACAAACTCCAGAAGTAAGCCCGCAAGAGCAACAACTGTATGAATTAGCTGCACTTACAGACGAGGAGCAAGAAGAGCAAGTTTCACAAATGAGTGAGGAGGAAAAACAAGGACTACTTGCTACACTAGATATGACTATTGCCAACACTCCAGACAATGGCACCGATGCCACTGAAGGAGCACGATACCAAGTTAACACTGGCTGGGGGCAAGGTTTGCAAGATGCACAAGACACCGTATTAAGGTTTGGACTTGAGAGTCAGTATGGCGCTTTGGGTACAGCAGCGGCAGATGGTCTTGGTCTTGGCGTTCCTGATCCTGGCGACCCACGGGCTCCTAGAATTCAGGAGGTAGATAATGCTAGGGCTCAACGCTTAAGTGGCGTGCTGGATATAGCAGACCAGAATATGGTACACTTATCTGAAGAACAACAACGATTGCTTGCTGAAAGGTTGGTGGCAGAGTCTATTACCGATGATATTGCCAACATCAATGTGCTTCAAATGGGTAGAGACATGCTTGTAGGAATGGTGAACCCAGCAATGGCATTGCAAGGCGTTGTTGGAGGATTAGAAAAAACATTCTCTGGTGTTGCCAATATATTTAATGCGGAAGCTTGGGAAAGAGATCCTCTTGGAAACTTGCTTCAAATAGCCGCAGATATTTCTACTGGGCTGGCTATGGTGTTCTCTTCCATATTAGGAATTGCTGGTATGATTACTGCCTTAATGATTGCCTTGACTATAATTTCATGGGGAACACTTTCACCAGTAACAGGACCAGTTATAGGATGGATGGGAACCGTGATGACCTATGCTGGTTGGGGAGCTATTATTTCAGGGATTCTGGCAGTTTACTATAACAGTTTAGCCTATATCAAAAATCTACATGATGCGGGTACAGCTGAAACTGCAAGAGAATTGTTTGGTAATACCGAACAAATGAAGCAAAACGCTAGTGATGGTTTCCAAGGTGCTATGGCAATTGTAGAAGGTGTTGGAGCAGTAAAAATGGCACCTGGAATGCGCTCAGGACAATTACTTGCAGATTTACCACCTAATCCAGGAGCATTCGCAAGACAGACTATTAGAGGGGCTCGAGAAGGGTTATCTAATATGGCGACATTACCTGCACGTGCGGCAAGAGGGGCAAGAAGATTATTCTCTGGTGGTAGACAAGGATTAGTGGCATTTAAACGAAAATTACAAGGGTTCTTTCGAAGAGCTGACGGGCCTGACATTGATGGGCCAGGAACAGTAAGAAATACTACACCGGATGGTGGGGATTTAGGAAACTTCCAAGGCAGAAGAGTACAGTCTGAAATGGATCTTCCAGACGGTCACAAAGCCAGAGTACTAGATGACGGTCAATGTGCTATTTGTAGCAATTGTGAAAGAATACGTGGAAAATTTGGAGATGATTTAGATGCCAATCCAGACTTGGATGCCGAATTGAGAGGATACGAAGAGCGGTTAAGAAATAATCCTAATGATGCTGATGCCATTGACGGTCAAAGAAGGGTTCATAATGAATTAGAACAAGCTCAGGTAGAGAGAGTAAGTACTAGAGTACGTGATATAGAAGAAAGAATTAAACAAGGGGACAGAAGTATAACTAGAGAGGAATTCGAGCAGTACCATAGAGATAAGCGTCTCATGGAGCAAAATTTAGACGAAATTGAAGCAAGGTACAGAGAAGCAAATCCTAACGGAAGTTTTGACAGGGATCGTATTCGTAGTGAAATGGAAAGTGGAAAGAGATTTAATGAAGATACAGGGCGTTTTGGAAATCCAAATGCGTCAAGAAGCAAGAGAAGCGAATATATGGGTAGTACCCCAAGAAAATCTTCATCTGTTGGTACAGAAGTGAAAGATCGCATGCGTGCCGATGGAAGATTGCGTGACAACCCATTAACAGGAAAAGAAGAAGTATATGGTCCAATTAGAAAAGCAGATGGAACAATAGAAGATGGCTGGTTTGACATTGATGATGCAGATATGGGCCATCATCCATTAGATGCTGTTGACTTTTGGAATAATGGAGATCCCACACAAGGTATACCCTCAGGCAGAGAATTAGGGCCTAGACATCCTAGAGTACGCGAATGGATGACAGACTCAGGAAACTACGAGCTTCAGCATTATGGATATAATAGAAGTATGGGAGGTGCAACGCAAAGCAGATATTTACCTCCTTTATAAATATGATTATATTGTATAACTTAAAATATAAATAGCATGGCTACCTTAGAACAAGAAATTAAAACCAAAGTAGAAAAACTTATTGACAAAGCAATGAGCGACTTCAATCCAGATGACATAAAGAGTACAATTTCTACTTTAGAAAAAGCATGGGATTTACTGCCCGAACCAAAAACAAAATGGAATGAAAGTTTTCTTGTTTCAAAATACATAACACACGTTTATTTTAATGCTAATAAACTTGAAAATGCTCTAGAATGGGCTAAAACGTTTAATGAAAGTGATCCAGGTCGAGATTATGGAGAAAGTGAGTTTATGTTAGCAAAAGTTCAATTTAAGTTGGATAAAAAAGATCAAGCCCTCAAAAACTTCGAAATAGCTGATAAAAAATCAGACGGTAGAGTATGGAAGGGAGAGAAAGACATGGAATATTTCAAATTTTATAAATCAAATGGCAAGTAAAACTCTTAAAGAAGAAGTTTACAGTAAAATTCTTTTCCTAAGTAAAAAGGGTGAAGAAAAATTCGAAGAGGAATCTTTTGAGGAAGCGATTAACTATTATCAACAAGCCTTAGAATTACTTCCTTCTCCCAATTCGCAATGGGATGCAGCAACTTGGTTATATTCTGCTATAGGAGATTGTCATTATTTCTCACAAAACTTTAAGGATTCGCTTTATTGCTTTCACGATGCTTATAACGCCCCAGGAGGAATAGAAAACCCGTTTGTTAATTTAAGGTTGGGTCAATGTTATTATGAATTGAAAGAAAAAGAAAAGGCAGAAGATTATCTCCTTAGAGCCTATATGCTAGAAGGGAAAAGTATATTCTCTTCAGAAAAGGCAAAATATTTTAATTACTTAAATAAAAAATTCAATCTATAAAAATACACTGAAAATAGGGGTAAATCCCCCTTGCTAGAACTACTTAATAGCTATAAATTAGCTATTTATGAATAATCTATCATAAAGTAAACAATGACTAGTTTTTTTAAAGATATACTTAGGTTTATAGTGCGGAGTATTACTTGTCTCTTTAAGTACAACTGCCTTATTGCAAAACTGGAACACTTAAAAAAGTCTTTTAAAAACTTCTTTAAAGCTTCGGTTTTAAGTCTTGTAGTCATCGTCATTATTCTTTTGCTTTTAACTAAAATGGACCAAGCATTTACCATGATGGTGGATTTGGTTGAAAATCAGAATTCGAAGTTTTCACTATTGCTATCGTTTCTTTTCATCAATGCTTTGGCCATAGTATTATCACATTATCCCATTTATACATATTACGCGGCTAATCTGAACAACTCTGGAGATTATACAGTATGGCACAAAGTAAATCCGCTTAAGTTTTGGCCTTTTAGAAAATTTCCAGCATTTATTTATACCACAAATAAAGAAAGTAAATACCAACCCGACAATTGGGCGAATTATTTTCGGTATTCAATCGGAATATTAATCCACGGGGTATGGATTCATTTTATCATTAGTAGCTTTCAGCCCAATCTCATATTTGAGAACTTTCCACTTCCCATTGTAAAAACAATTATCTATGCCTTACTGCTTGTGCCGCTTATCGCCTACATTTATGTAAAGGAGAAGTTTACTTTTTATCAAAGAAAAGTAGATAAAGATGGTAATCCACATTCTGAAGAAACTTTGAAGCACAATACTGAAAAACTCCAAGTGTATTACAAGCGACTGGGAATTGGCTATTTCTTTGTAGGGCTTATCTGTTTAATACTATTTATTATCACCATTTTTATTGCCAATTTTAGCCCTGGAGGGTTCGTGGTATTACTACTCACGAGTTATGCATTTATGTTTAACTATGTTTTTTTCAGAATATTAAGAACCTCTTCTTCCAAAGTAAAAGCAACGCTCGAAAGTCCATTGCTACTTCCCATTTCTATGTTTATTGGGTTAATACGAAACTTTGAAAAATCTGAACACTATCTTCTACTTTTCAATTTTAACTTTCTTGTTTCCATTGCCCTTTTAGTATATTCCACGATTGCGAGCATTAAAGGATGGGGTCTTACCAACGGTATTCCTATATTATTAGCTTTCTTTTATTTCTATTATTTTGTTATTGCAAGTCTCGGGAAGTACTTTTTTGTCACAAAAAAATTGAATCTTTTCACCACCAGAAGATTTAAGCTCCTCTTTGCAGCTTCGACAGTTTTTATCGTGCTCATTCTTGTCAGCCGAATTTTTAATGTTGAAACACGCACCCACGAACTTGATTTGGTCGAAAATGCCAAACTTCCTGTAAACGAGCTTCAGTTTTGGGATAGCATTCAGAAAAAACAGAACCCTACCCTATTCTTTATCGCTTCGCACGGAGGCGGATTAAAGGCAAATGTTTGGACGCTCAATGTGGTGAACACACTTCAGCAGGAAACACAAGGAAAACTTTTAGATAATACTATTGCTTTTTCAGGTGCTTCAGGGGGTTCCCTTGGTTTAGCTTTATACACTGGATTGTATCGGGAGGACGGATTAAATTTTGAAAAAATTCAACAGAAAATCGATACGCTTTCAAGACAAAACTACACCTCCATAGATTTAACGTTTACTTTTGGGGTAGATTCCTTCCGAAAAATTTGGCCTTTCAATCAAAAATATTCTTTACGTGATCGTCCCTACTACGCGATGCGGAAATATCAAAACCATATTGAAGACAAAACATCCAAAATATTATACGATACTTCTTTTCGGGATTATTGGAAACAAACCTTTCAGAAAACAGGGTATTTCCCCAGTTTAATCATGAATACAGCCAGTACAAAGGGTAGTCGAGGCATATTGTGGTCTGTGAAACCCAACGACTTTAATGCTATTTTTCCTTTTGCTGAAAATTTAGCCGAATTAAACGGAGGTAAAACGCTTCCCTATTACCAAGCAGTTTCAACCACTAACCGATTTCCAGTCTTTAGCCCTGCTGCTAAAATTCCAGGGTACGGGCACTATATTGATGCTGGAGCCATCGATAATAGCGGACTGTTGGGTTGTTTGGATCTTCACAACTATTTACTTCGGAATGCTTCTTTTTTAAATGAAAAAAAGATAGCCTACATCGAAATTATAAATAGTAAAAGCCTTTACACTAACTATTTAGTTGAAAAGTTTAAAGAGGAAAACAACATTGAGCATATCACCAAAAATGAAGTCGAAACCGACAACATTGTTGCCGACCTTCAAACGGGTTTAAACCTTGATAAAATTCCGGGGTATCTTAGCGACTATCTTGCTAATTGGGAAGCTTCGCAGCCAGATAAGATTCAATATTTTCAGTTATTTATGCCTCATAAAGTATCGGTGGATGATGTTGAAGGCTATCTAAACGGAGAAATTGCAGATGAGGAGATTATTCAAAAACTATCCAACTTTTTAGCTGGAGAAAACAACCAAATATTAACCCTCACCGAAAAACCTGACAAATCATTTTTCGACCCTTGGGAATTTTACGAGCCTACACTCTCTAGGCATTTAAGCAAAAGTAGTTTAGCTTACGTTAAAGCCATTTTGGAACATCCCATGCTTCGTAAGCAATTTGCTGAAATCACATCCTTAGCCAATCCACAAAACCAAACACCATGAAAACACTAAAATACAGATCACGAGGAAATGAAGTTTACATTTTGGAGGAACTTTTACTCGAAATGGGGTATAAAGTGTACGTCTCTAATTACTTCGGAAAAGATACCGACGCTGCGATTAAAGATTTTCAATCTAAGAATAATTTGGTGGTCGATGGTATTGTGGGGCCTAAAACCTGGTCAAAACTTTTGGAGAAACAGCAACAGCTAACCATTTTTAATGATAAGTTTCTTTCTGAAGAAGATTTACAAGATTTCGCAACAAAATATAATTTAGAGTTAGCTGCCGTAAAAGCTGTAAACGAAGTTGAAAGTAGCGGAAAAGGCTTCTTACTTGACGGAAGACCAAGAATTCTTTTTGAAGGTCATGTGTTTTGGAGGCAATTAAAAAAGAAAGGATTAGAGCCTTCGCAATTTGTTTCCGATAGAAGTAAAAATGTACTATACTCCAAGTGGACCAAGAAATTTTATGAAGGTGGAAAGCAAGAGTACGACCGTTTAGAAAAAGCTGCCGGCTTAAGCGATGACGATCGCGTTCACGATGCGGCGTACGAATCGGCGTCGTATGGGTCTTTTCAGATTATGGGATTTCATTGGCAAAGCTTGGGTTATCCCAATGTGGATAGTTTTGTAGCGCATATGTACACACACGAAAAGGCACATTTGGAAGCCTTCGGAAAATTTTGTGAAGCCAATAACCTTATGAAGCATTTACGCTCTAAAAGTTGGGCGTCTTTTGCTAAAGGCTATAACGGCTCTGGATACAAGAAAAATAAATACGATACCAAACTAGAAGCAGCTTATAATAAATACAAGTAAATGGACACCTTGCATAAAGATTTAGACCTGGCATTTTCCTATTTAAGAGAAGTGATTTCGTGGCGCATTACCAACCCAGCAGGGTCTTTTATGGACGATTGCCCTACAATATCCAATGAGAATTTAGGTGAATCGCTACCTGCAAAATTCATTAAGGAGAATGGTCTTTCACAAAAAGAAAAAGTCGTTTTACTTTTAGCGTTAGTCCCTCACCTCCTACCCAATTTTTTATTGGAAGTAGTGACAGACGAATTCCCAAGTGGCACCGATTTTCCAGTATTTGGAGGTGTTAAGGGGAAAAATCACCGAGGGATTTTACCTACGGGTGAAACCGTTCAGTTTTTATTGGGAGGCACTATTTTGGCTGAAAGAATTGAGTGTATTTCTCTATTTCAGGAGGAGCATATTTTCAATAAAAAAGAAATTTTATACATAGATAAAGTACCCGATGGCGAACCGTTTATGAGCGGTAAATTACTACTGTTTAACGATATGGTGCATTTACTTACCACAGGAAAGGTTCCGCCACCAAAATTAAGCACCGATTTCCCTGCTGAAAAATTAGAAACACCCTTAACGTGGGACGATTTGGTATTAAACCAAAAGACACTAAATCATATAAAAGAGCTTGAAATTTGGTTAATGCATCATGAGCAATTGATGGAAGAATGGGAAATGAAGCACCGCATAAAAGCGGGTTACCGTGCCTTATTTTATGGCCCTCCCGGAACGGGAAAAACACTTACGGCAAGCCTTTTGGGAAAATACACTGAAAAACCTGTGTATAGAATTGACCTTTCCACAGTCGTCTCAAAGTACATTGGTGAAACCGAAAAACATCTATCGAATCTTTTTGATAGAGCGGCAAATAAAGATTGGATTCTGTTTTTTGATGAAGCCGATGCTATCTTCGGAAAGCGAACCAATGTACGTGATGCGCACGATAAATACGCCAACCAAGAGGTTTCCTATTTGTTACAACGAGTGGAATCGCATCCCGGATTAGTGATTTTAGCTTCCAATTTTAAGGACAATATCGACGAAGCCTTTACGAGAAGGTTTCAGTCCCTTTGTCCATTTGAATTGCCTGGCGAAAAGGAACGGAAGGAAATTTGGCTGAAAAATAAACCTGAAAAACTACAATTTAGCGAGGATATCGATTTAGACTCCATCGCCCGAAAGTATGACCTAACCGGGTCTAACATTGTGAATATTATTCAGTATTGCAGCTTACAGGTATTACATCAAAAAACAAACACTCTAACCCGCATTTTATTGATGGAAGGAATTAAACGGGAGTATCTAAAAGAGGATAGATTGTTTTAAAAAAAGGGACACCTTTTGAGCATCCCTTTTCTTACTTATTTAAAAAATTAATTATTGCTTAACGTCTTCCATTTTCACTTCTTCGCCATTTTTATCTACCAGCATGACTTCATCAAAGCCCATCTTTTTAAACTGTGGGTATTGGGTAGTGGCATCTCCCACAACTAAATATGCCATTTTGGACTCATCTAAATACTTATTGGCAAGTTCTTTATGCTGCTCTAAGGTCATATTTTTAATGATTGCCTCTTCATTTTCAATATAATTAGGAGAAAGTCCGTAATTACTCATTTCCTGAAGCATTCCCAAAAGAGAGAATTGCGTTTCAAATCGGCGTGCATTCGATTTAATGAGTGCGTTTTTAGTGAATTCTAAATCTTCTTCAGAAATTCCTTCTTTATACTTCCCTATTTGCTCTCTAAATATGGAAACAGACTCTCCTGTGGTGTTTGTTCTCACACTAGAAGATGCGGTAAAGGTTCCTGGAACTTTTCCACCACTAAAACCAGTACGCGCTCCATAGGTGTATCCTTTTTCTTCACGAAGAATAAGGTTTACATTTCCACTAAAAGACCCTCCTAATTTGTAATTCATCACTTCGGCAGGATAGAAATCTTTATCATTTCTGGATAATCCAACATAACCAATGTTAATAACCGATTGCTTCGCATTAGGAATATCTACAAAATAAAGCGATGCTTTGTCTCTATTATTTTCGATGGGATATGCTGGAATGGTAACTTCCTTAGCCGCCCAACCTTCTTCAATTCCTTTTAAGTTTGCAAGTGCTTTTTCTTTATCAATTTTACCCACTACGTGGAATTTTGAAATAGATGGCGAAAAATAATTAGTATAAAACGCTTTTAAATCGTCTATAGTAATTGCAGTTACAGACTCTTCGGTACCAATAGTTGGGTAACTAAAAATGTGATTTTCTCCATAAAGCAATTTGTTGTACACATTATTTGCAACCGTATTAGGATCTGCTGCAGAACGCTTAATCTGGTTAATCGTTGCTGTTTTAATACGAGCAAACTCTTCTTCATCCCAACGTGGCTCTAAAAGAATTTCCTTCACCAAATCCATGGTTTTATCGAAGTTTCGGGTTAAGGTATTTCCTTGCACCACAATAGACTCGTTGGTCGTGTACATACTAATACTCGCCCCTAACATTTCAATTTCTTCTTCTAACTGTTCGGGCGTTTTGGTAGCAGTACCTTCCATCATAATGTCGGTCATTAAATTGGCAACACCATTTTTGTTTTTATCGTCTAATAAATGACCTCCATCAATGACTAAGCTGAAGTTTACCGTAGGAACTTCGTTTTGTTCAATTCCGTAAACTTTTAATCCGTTAGCAAGTTCTGCATTCCAACTTGATGGCACATTCAACGCAGGTGCTGGACCTTGGGCTGGTTCAACCGAACGATCAAAATTAGAAGGTGTTTTTACAATTTCTTCTTTTTTATCTTCAATTACCTTTTCAACATTCTCTTTAATTTCTTCCTCAACAACAGGTGCTTTTTCAGAATTTTCTGCGATTAAAGTCATTTGCCCTTTGGGTACAAAACTAGTCATCACAAAAGGCTTGTCTTTAATGTATGTATTATACACACGTAATACATCTTCCTTGGTCACTTTTTTAATGTTTTCGATATCCTGCTCAATAAAGCCAGGATCTCCAGCGAATACATTGTACTGACAAAGCTGAAAAGATTTCCCTAACACACTGCTAATTCCGTTATAGAATTGTGTTTCAAGTCCTGCTTTAATTCGCTCCACATCACGGTCTGTGACACCTTCTTTTTCAAATAATGCGAAGGATTCAAAAATTCCTTTTTCAACTTCATCTAAGTCTACTCCATCGTTTGCGGTAATACGAATGTGAAATTCACCTGCAATTTGTTGTGTGTTGCTATACGCTGAAGTTCTTGAAGTAAGTTCTTTCTCTTTCACTAACACTTTATACATAGGTGCTTTTTTTCCGCTGGAAAGAATTTCAGCAAGAAAATCCAATGCATACGCATCATCTGTATATTGTTCTACCGTTGGCCAAACCATATTTAATTGAGGTGCTTGTGCAAAATTATCTTCGTGGTAGAAACGCTTTGTTTCAGCAATAGTAACAGGTTGGGGCTCTAAAGGGGCCACTTCCTGACGTCTTTTAATTTCACCAAAATACTTTTCAATTAAGGCTTTGGCTTCTTCCGTTTCAAAATCACCTGCCAAGACTAAAGTAGCATTGTTAGGGCCATAAAAACGGTCGTAAAACTCTTTTACATCTTCTACGGTAGCATTTTGTAAATCGACTAATTCACCAATTACTTGCCAGTTGTACGGGTGTCCTTCGGGGTAAATGTTCTTGTCTAACACCCAATTGGTGTGCCCGTAGGGATTGTTATCCACACGTTGTCTTTTTTCATTTTGAACAACTTCCTGCTGATTGTAAAAAGCAGATTCTGTCACGGTATTGATTAAATACCCCATACGGTCGCTTTCTAGCCACATAACCATTTCCATGGCATTTTTAGGAACTACCTCATAGTAAATAGTTCCGTCCTTCCAGGTTCCACCATTAAGTGTTCCTCCGGCATCTTGGATTTTTTTGAAAAATTGATCTTGGCCTACATTTTCAGATTCCTGAAAAAGCATATGCTCAAATAAATGCGCAAATCCGGTGCGCCCTGTTTTTTCTCGATTAGAGCCCACACCATACTGAATAGCTAATGAAATGATTGGGTCACTCTTGTCTTGATGTAATACCACATCTAAGCCATTTTCAAGTTCGTATTTTTCAAAGTCAATTGAAAGTTTTGCGGTCTCTTCGGTACTTTCATTTCCTTGTTTGCAGGCAACAAAAAGTAGCCCCACAAAAAGAAATAGTAACGTTTTTTGAATGTTTTTGAAATTCATTTTTTTGATTGTTTTAATTGGCAATAAATATACTATCCCTACAACGACGATTCCCTTAAAATAGTGTTAAATAGAAGGATAGAACCCACAACTGACGGTTATCATATTTTTTTAATGCTGATTTTCTCAATTTAGACGAAGTAAAATCTGAAAATATGGGTGAACAAAAAGTTAGCTTAAAAAGCAGTAGTAACACGCAAACCCAGTTTGTAGCACATCTTTTACAAGATATTGAAGCGCTTGAATATATGCTCGAAAATAATATGTTCGAAACGGGTATTACACGCATTGGAGCGGAACAAGAATTTTGTTTAGTAACCAAAGATTGGCGTCCTGCAAACAATGCTGACCCAATTTTAGAAAAAATAAATGACCCACATTTTACAACCGAACTAGCTAAATACAATCTTGAAATTAATCTGGATCCAATTGAGCTCAAAGACAATTGTTTTCAAGTGGTGAGAAATCAGTTGGAAACACTATTGGAAAAAGCCAATACTGTCGCGAAAGAAGAAAGCTCTAAAGTGGTTCTCACAGGAATTCTACCTACCATTTCGCAAACTCATTTAAAGTTGAATTACATTACCGAAAGACCTCGTTATTTGGCACTTAATGACCGCTTGATGGCACAACGCGGCTCACATTTTTATGTGCATTTAATGGGGGTGGATGAGTTAAGTATCCGTCATGATTCAGTGTTATTTGAAGCTTGTAATACAAGTTTTCAGCTGCATCTTCAAATAGACCCAGATGATTTTATTTCAAGTTTTAATTGGGCGCAAGCCATTGCAGGACCCGTTTTATCGGTTTGCACAAATTCACCTTTATTATTGGGAAGAGAATTATGGAGCGAAACAAGAATTGCACTATTTAAGCAAAGTATCGATACACGGCATACGTCGTTAGCACTTAAAGATCAGATGCCACGGGTATCCTTCGGAAGTAATTGGGCAACTGGAAGTATTGTTGAAATTTATAAAGAAAATATTGCTCAGTATAAATCGGTTTTGGCTCAAGAAATAGACGAAAATTCTTTAGAGGAAATTAAAAATGGAAATATACCAAAACTGAAAGCATTGAGCCTTCATAATGGGACATTGTACCCATGGAATAGAGCCTGCTATGGTGTAGGCGGCGGAAAACCTCACTTACGAATTGAGAACAGATACATCCCTGCGGGGCCTTCGGTATTGGATGAAATGGCAAATTTTGCCTTTTGGGCGGGACTCATGAAAGGGCGTCCTAAAAAGTTTGATGATATAGCAAAAGTGATGGATTTTAGTGATGCTAAATCCAATTTTATTAAAGCCGCTCGCTATGGAAACGGAGCACTACTTTGCTGGGAAGGAAAAGAATACACAGCGAATAATTTATTAAAAAAGGTGTTGCTTCCCATCGCAAAAAATGGCTTGAAAAAATGTAATATCAACGATGAGGACATAGATTTTTATTTAAAAATAATCGAAAACCGAATGAACACTCAAAGTGGTGCTCAATGGATGGTTTCAAATTTACGGGCATTAAAAAAGAATCAAAAAACCGATCAAGCCCTTCGGTTAATTACACGATATACTTATAAAAATCAGAAAAAGGGAATCCCTGTTTCGCAATGGAAAGATATCCCGACAAAAATTAGACCTAAAGATATTACTCCTTGGGTAGGTCACGTAATGACAACGCGCTTGTTTACGGTAAAGGAAACCGATTTAGCTTCCCTAGCAACAAGTATTATGGACTGGAAAAACATTCACCATATGCCAGTAGAAAATGCTGAAGGAAAACTATGCGGATTGTTAACTTGGACGCACGTAAAAAAAATGAAAAATAAAAAGATGGATAAAAATACTACCGTAAAAGATATCATGGTAGAAAATGTAATTACAGCAACTCCTACAACACCCATTAAGGAAGCAATCACTGTTATGAAAGAGAATCTTATTGGTTGCTTGCCTGTGCTTCAGCACGATGAGTTAATAGGGATTGTAACCATTAAAGATGTCATTGTATTTGACCATGAATAGTATTACAGTAGAAAAAACGAAAACACATATAGATTTTAAAAGAGTCATTGGAACATTTCAAGGTCGATTGCCAGGACCAACACTTGTATTTATTGGTGGCATCCACGGAAACGAACAAAGCGGTGTGCACGCCTTACAACAAGTATTGCAAGAACTTGAGGGGAAAGAAGATGTATTCTGCGGAAAGCTTATTGCCTTAGCTGGAAACCTAACTGCACTTCAAAAAGGTGTTCGGTATTTGGATCAGGATTTAAATAGGCTGTTCACTTCAAAAATTGTTTCTGAAATAAGAATTGGGAAACCTCCAGTCTCCTCTGAAGATAAAGAACAAAGAGCCTTGTTAAGTGAATTAGATTCCATTATAAAGCAAGAAAAAGGACCAGTGTATTTCTTCGATTTACACACAACCTCTAGCAAAACCATCCCTTTCATCACGGTAAATGACAGTCTATTAAATCGCACATACACCAAAAATTATCCGCTGCCTATTGTACTGGGAATTGAGGAATATTTGGAGGGGCCTTTACTGAATTACATAAACGAATTAGGCTATGTGGCATTTGGATTTGAAGGCGGGCAACATGAAGATCCCGAAGCTATTGAAAATCATAAAGCATTTATTTACACCTCTCTTTTACTCACGGATGCATTGCCTAAAAGCTATATACAATGTGAAATCGCTATTAAAAAACTGAAACTCTCTAATACCCAAAATCATATATTTTACGAAATCATCTATCGATATAAAATTGAAAATGATGCTGCTTTTAGTATGAAGGGCAACTATCAAAATTTTCAAAAGATAGCAAAAGCTGAAGCTATTGCTGAAAATGACAAACAAATCATAAACGCTAAATTTTCAGGGCAAATATTTATGCCATTATACCAAGGAAAAGGAAATGATGGATTTTTTATTATTCGGAAAATTCCAAAGATATTTTTAGTACTCTCAAAATGGATTCGAAATGTAAAATTGGATCAGCTAGTGGTTCTTCTACCAGGAGTTTGTTGGGAAAATAGAAACAAAGGACATCTTAAAGTAAATTTGAAGATAGCCCGTTTTTTCACAAAACAGTTCTTTCATTTAATGGGGTATCGAAGTAAGGTAAAGGATGATAAATTTTTAATAGCAAAAAACAGAGAGCACGCCTCCAAAAAGGAATTATATACGAAGGCTTCATGGTATAAAAAATAGTAAGTAAATCGTCCAGTAATTCAATTAACTCGTATGTAGTGTAACTCTCGAATGGCTATTTTGAAGCGTACTCCAAAAAGTACTATCGGGCCAATGTTGCTCCAAACCATAAAAATAAGCCCTTGATTTTTTGTATTCGATGTATTGATACTGAACATCTCTTTCAAAAGTAACTAGTGCTTTTGCATCTCCATCAACATATTTTGAGATGGCTTTCACCGCCTCAATTGCATTAGTTACCGATTTTGTAATTCCGTGAGCGGTAATGGGATCATAGGTGGAAGCAGCATCCCCTATGGCAAGCCAGTTGTCCCCTACTACTCTATTTAGACAAAAAGAATAGGTAGTGAATCCGGCAATTTTGGAATCGAAAGCTTCCAAACCTTCAACCAACTTATACGTTTGAGTAGCCTGTTTTAATTCGTTCATCCAACATTCAAAAAGATGTAATTTTTTTGTTTTCACTACTTCGGACAATGTATAAAATGTTACTAGCATTTGGTTGTTGGGTATTCGAGCGGCATACCACCATCCATCTTTTACAGACTCTAAGTGAGTGAGTTTTGAAACTTCTTTATCATCGCTTTGTTTAAATCTTATTCCCAAACAAACTAAAGCCGTTCCATGCACTTTTTGACTACTCTGACTAGCAGCATAAACACCTTTGCTCCCACTGGCATCGACTACAAAATTGGCTTCTAAATTTTCAGTTTTACCGTTAGCATTTCGGTAGTTTATAGTGAATCCGTTTTCAGCTTTTTCTGAAGAAAGAAATGTAGCTCCGCGATGGATTTTGACATTTCTATTTTCAGCTTCAGACATAAAAAAACGATTGAATTTTTCTCGGTCCAAATGCCAACCGTGACCATACGGATTTAAAATGGTGTCGTTATATCCTCGAATATCACTTCCCCAATACGAACAACTACCGTAACAGGGCTCGTGATTTTCTTTCAGGAAGTTTTCATAGACACCCAATTGTTTCATCAAAAGGTTCATAGTAGGGGGAATACTCTCCCCTATCTGAAACTTTCCTTCCTTGGAATTATCGAGAATTATAACTTCAAATTCATGGGTAGGTAAGGCAATGGCGCAGGCACACCCTGCGGGGCCTGCGCCGATAATAACCACTTTATGCCTCACTTTGATACTCACTGTTTAAACTTCTGGTGGGTACACTTCATCATCCACCACATTGGGCCAGAAGATTACTTTATTACTTTCATCTTTTTTGAAAAGACTTTCTACTTCAAGGTAATATCCTTTATCAAAATCGTCTGGATAACCCTCAATGGCCGGTCCTTGCAAAATAGTTCCCACATTCATCCAATTGCTAAGAAAGTTTCTTCGATTTTGGTAGCGACCAACATTCATAGCTTTCATATCAAAATCTCCTGAAAATGGACATCCTGGAGTTGCTAAATTTTCTTGAGCTGCCGTTCCTTCACCGCGTAACGAATACCGCTGATTGGGCAACTTTCCTCTATCGGTGTTTGCCATAAGATCTTCAAAAGTATAAACGGCAACGGGTCGTTGAGCGGGCCAAGACCAAAACAGGGTGGTGTTTACATCTCCCGAATACACATTCTCATCTGTAATGGCACCTCCTGGATTTGGCGCTGGCGTATGGGTTGCACAAGAATTATAATCTGTATGCCAAGGTATCGCCATAAACTTACATAAATCGCCTGGTTCAATTTTATCCTTTTGCAAAGGCGTATAACCCACTCCTAAAAAAGGTTTGGTTTTATCTGCACTACTATAATCGAGTTCTGCTCCATCCACACGAAAAGGTCCAATGGCAGGGTTTTTCCAATCGCTATTATAAAAATTGACATCTCTAACGATAAACGTTAAGTCAATTCCGGGGCTAAAACGACCTCCCAAACAGTTGGTTAAAATATTCTTATCCAGCAATTCTCCTGGTCCTAACGGTAAAGAATTCGCACTATTCGATTTACCATCGTTCCATTGTTTCACAAAGAAATATTGCTGCGGTGACAGGGTTAAAAAGCTCTTCGCTGCGTCTCCTAAGGAGAGTGGCATTAAAGGAGAGCCTGTATTATCCTGAGACCCATCGGGATCTCTTAAAAACTGCATGATATCGAATCCTGGTCCCGAAGGCTCCAACGTTCGCATTCTTTTATGCGCGGCAATTGCCTGTGAAGGCAAATTGGTGTTCCACATTTGCATATGTGCTGCATTTAAGGTTGGAAAGATGTCATCTTTAAAAGAAGGTTCGTAGGCTGTTTTATAAGAACCATTGCTGTACACGTCTGGTCGTAAACCGAAGTTTTCTAACCACGTATTATAAATATCGTCCCAAAGCGAAACTACATTCAGAGTTTGTGGCGCATAGGCAGGGTCTGTAGAAACTACCCAAGCACTTCCTTCAATAGCTTGTGTGCTTCCGTCCTCAAATACTAAGGCTGCTGTTACGGGACCATCGGAGGTGTCATCCAACCAATTGTCATTATCTACATCGGCACACAGCCCTTGGTTGGGATCAAAATTTCCTTTGACATCAAAGGCGCAAGCTAGACCGTGACCTCCCAATACTAATAATCGTCCGTTCGGTTCAGTTAGAATCTCTCCTAAATAATCAATCGGGTCACTTCCATCTTTTCCAGTTCCTTCCGAAGCAGGAAATTGGATAGGATAATTGGGTTGTTCTTCAATGGCATTTGTCGCTTTATTGAAGTAACTCGCTTTTGTATTTTTATTAAATTTAACTGGCAATGAGATAATTCCTTGGCTAGCTTTAATAGCTCTTGGACCTGCATCGATAATTAATTTTGATAATCGGTTAGGATCTGAAGGATCTACGGTATAAGGATTCTGTTTACTATCGCTATCGAAGTTTGGATTTCGCAATGGAGGCGTACTTACTTGATAGGTTTGTCCTTCATAGGTAACCTGATGTGGCTTGTAAAGCTCTATTCCTTCATTTGCTGTTTCGTCCATTTCCCAGCAGTTTGCCTTTTTATTGGCTAAATGGGTTGTCCAAATAATATCGGTTACCTTTTTTCCGTTTACCGTACTACCAATAACAACTTCTGTTCCTGCAGGTGCTGGATAACTAATTGTGCTTCCTTCATTAGCATACTGAAAAATTTTAAACCGAGCCGCTTGTCTTTTCAGCCTTCCTTGACTATCGCGCAAATCGGCACTAGTAATGGTTGTATTTTCAGTTCCTGGTTTTATAGGAAGACCTCCCGTAATTTCACTTCCCTGTTGTGGTTCAGCGGCCATGGTTTCTGGACCAAGATAATATTCTGTACTATTTCCAACTCTGGCAAATCCAATAGATGGATGTATTCTTAGTGATGTATTTTCCATGATAATTTTCTTATTGGTTTGATTGATTAGTTGTTGATGCTTGCTGACTGTCTATGTAATTATTAAGTAACACATGACTTAAATTGATATTCTTTCCGCCAAGAATTTTTAATCCTTCGGGTACATCGGTCACTGCATTTGAATTATGACAGCTAAAGCATTGATTTTCGGAACGCACTTGTTGCGTAAACGTTTCTATCGTTGAATTTGAAAGCTTTAGTGAGCCTGTAACCATACTTGCATCCACATTAGGATTCCAGCCGGGTTTTAACGATCCTTTTGACGTGTCGAACCAAATGGCACCTACTTCAAAATAATTTCGCCAAATAGAACCTGACGCTAATTGCTTTTCAACATTCGCATTTAAATTGGTAATATTATCTTGATTGGTACTAGAACCTCCACCATTTTTATATTGACGTGCCACCTCGGTCACTGGCTCAAGCGTTTGCTTGCTTTCATCAACAAACTTGGCCACTAAAGCGTTGTCGTTATTGGTTTCCCTTGCCGTAGTTCCGGCGGTGTAAAAGAGAAAATCTTTATTAGATACTTCTTTATTTGGGTCCTGATTGGCATTAAAGTCGGGTGCGTTTTCGTCAAATTCGAAGGTTGCCCAAATAAACTCTGGATGCCCTTCTACGACAATCGCAATATGAAATCCAACCAATGCAACATCCACATCCTTTTGAATTTTCGGATTGTCTTTTGGTACTCTGGGTTGTCCATCAATCATCGTCAATAGCTCAATATCTGCTTTTTTAGTATATAACTTGCTAACATCCTCCCCTGGCTGAACAATTTTCCATGTAGCTTTTGTTGAAAGGGCTCCTACAGGAAAATCGATAGTATCTGTAAAACTTGCCATCACATTTGGATCGTAAAGTTTGTTATCTAATATGAAGTCACGGTAGGTTTTGTTAATCATAATATTACCATATACCGCACGGTTATTATGATCTATTAAAATTCCTTTCGAAAGTGCTTGTTCAATTAAATCCAACACTTGATATTGATCATCTTTATGGTCTGGATGGATTGCCTTGTCCGTGTATAATTCGGTTTCAAAGCGAGGTTTACCGTTGACTTCTTCGGTGAGCCAAAGAAAATACTGCCAAGAGATTTGGTGAAAATCGCAATTGGTGACAGTGGTGTCAATAGGAAAATTCTGAGGCTGTGGTGTGGGAACATTTCCCGAAAACCACGCACTGGGTGCTGAGCAAAGGCTGTCGGCAGTAACCGCAGTTTCTAATTCTGCCCCTACATATTCACTATTGCTTTTTGAATCCTTGCACGAAGCAAACCATACAAAAAGACAAAGTGAACAAATAACTAATTTGAGTGTATTCATAATCTTGATTTTTGGTTAGTTGTATCATATGGTGTTTAAGAATCGCACGCATATCATCTGTTAAAGGTAGGAGGAATAGAAAAAAAATGGACTACGTATAAATACGTAATTTTAAGACAATCAAATAGTTATAACGCCTTCTGAAAGCTAAAACATTATCCCAATCACTTATCGCGGTCGATAAAACAGTTTAAGAAGTATATTGAAAAATAGGGTTTTGTGAGGTTTAGGCTTTTGGGAAAAACACAATCAATTTATTATGTACAGGAGTCGTGCATCCATATGATCGGCAATTTTACCATATGCAATTAAGGAACCACCTATAGTCCATCTTTTAGATTTCCCAAAACTATACCACAAGGAATACCGTTGATATAGCCACCTAGACTGTATGTTTGTTGGTCGAGTTACATAGACTCCAAACTGCTGTAGAAAATAAAAGTTCCCTACCGAAAAATGATGCCCGAGTGTCACAGCCGATGAAAATGCAGAATCCTCTAAATTATCTCGTTCGGCTATCGCTTCATCGGCATAGTCATACCATAATTCTGCTCCTGCATTAACTCCATTAATTACCGATAAGGGTTGTAATGCCCCTCCTAGTAGCCCTACCAGCAAATGGTTGGAGGATCCAGACTCAAGCCCAGAAGATCGTAAACTGGAAAAGGAACCTACATAATACTTTAAAGATGTATCATGGTTACGTAATTCGTTAGGTTTAGGCTTCAAGGTTTCAAAATCTACAAGCCTATCAACGCCAATGGAAAGGGTTGGGAAATTCATTCCTTTATTAGGCTGTTTTTGCCCTCCGTTAGAAATGTGATTGTAATTAGCCGAAAGGTTTATAGCATATTTTTCATTGAGATGGTAATTCAGATTGAGCGATAATGCTAAATAAAAACTTACATGAGAACTAAAAAGTAGATTTTCTGGATTCGTGGTGGCATCAAAAGTTTTATCTAAATAGGTAGCTCCAATAGATCCTCTAAGTGAAAATTTTAAAGGTCCTTTATAGGCGAAATACGGTTCCACAAAATACAGTAGGTTGTATGAGCTCCCTAATACCTCAGGATTCGCATGATTAAAATAGGCAAAAGAGACACCTGTACGACCGTAGCAATAGCAGGTTTTCCAAGCTTTATCGCTGGTTTTGAGCCAGCTGTATTCTAATTGTAATCCATAGGGGTTGCTTTGTGATATGGGCTTTACTTCTTCGGAGTGAGCAATGATAAAACCATAGTGAGATTTCAATCCATAAAATTTAGCATTTGTTTGCCCAATAGTGAAATGGAACACTAACAGAAAAAGTATGGTCCCTACACGCTGTTTCATGTAAAGTTTTTAGGCTATCACTAAGTTTATACTACAATTTATATTCCATAAAACGAACATCGTCTAATGGATTAGAGCCATAATCCTCAATTTCATAAAACCCTTTAGAGGTAAACAAATGAATGGCACTTTTCATATCTGGAACGGCATCCAGTCGAAGGAAGCGATAGTCTAATCTTTTAGCTTCATAGATAGCTTTGTCAAGCATTTTTCGCCCCAAGCCTTTTCCCCGAAAGTCAGGTTTAATATACATTCTTTTAATCTCGGCGACTAAATTACCTAAATCTCTTAGACAAGTCACTCCTACATATTCGTCGGAGACTTTAGCCATTATAATTAGACCACTCGCTCGACCATAGAAAAGTTCAAGATTCTCAAGTTCATTCTCAATATCCTGAAAATCAAGATTAAAATTTAGAGAATTTACATACTCTTCTATAAGGTTTCTTGCAATAGTATACTCTTTTGAGCCCTTGACAATGATAAGGTTCGGGTTTTTCCTTTCACGTGGTTTTTTATCAACAACTCTCATAAGCAACGGATTTTGTGGTTTGTATTTGCTATTTTCTTAATATAGATAAGGTATGAATTTTTTTTGGATACCTAAAACACGGTATTTTTTTGAATCATAGAATGATAAAAAAAGTAGCATTTAAAACCTACCACACATCTCTTTCCCCTTCGATACAATGTTGTTCCTTCGCCACAAAATCACTCGAGTTCTATTATCCCAACCACCCATCCCTATCAAGGCTTCTATATTGAATAGCTTCGGAAATATGGTTGCCCGAAATATGTTCGGCATTTTCCAAATCGGCGATGGTACGAGCTACTTTTAAAATTCGGTCGTAGGCACGAGCAGAAAGATTTAATCGCTCCATGGCATTTTTCAGAAGGTCTAAGGAAGCTTTATCCAACACACAAAACTTTCTAATTTGTTTTACCCCCATTTGTGCGTTGTAATGAATATTTTCAAATTCCTCAAAACGTTTCGCCTGAATTTCCCTCGCTTTGGTCACACGTTCTCGAATAATAATACTTTGCTCGCCCTTTCGGGTATCGCTTAGTTTTTCAAAAGGAACAGGGGTCACTTCAATATGAATGTCAATTCGGTCTAATAACGGTCCTGAAATCTTACTGAGATAGCGTTGCATCTCGGCAGGGGAAGACGTTACTGGAGCATTGGGGTCATTAAAATACCCACCCGGACTTGGATTCATACTGGCAACTAACATAAAACTGGCTGGGTATGTCACGGTAAAACGAGCACGTGAAATGGTAACATCTCTATCTTCCAAAGGTTGGCGCATGACCTCCAACACGCTACGTTTAAATTCGGGGAGTTCGTCCAAAAACAATACGCCATTATGTGCGAGTGAAATTTCACCCGGTTGTGGATATTGTCCGCCACCCACTAAAGCGACATCGCTAATGGTGTGATGTGGGGAACGAAACGGACGGCTTGTCATAATACCACCTTTTTCCATGGTACGTCCCGCCACACTATGTATTTTAGTGGTTTCCAAAGCTTCTGTTAAACTTAGGGGTGGCAAAATACTTGGCAATCGCTTGGCAAGCATCGTCTTCCCACTTCCAGGAGGCCCAATGAGGATGATGTTATGCCCTCCAGCAGCTGCAATTTCCATACAACGTTTAATAGATTCTTGTCCTTTTACATCGCTAAAATCAAATTCTGGGTTTTGGAGGTGTTCGTAAAATTCGGCTTTCATATCCACCACAACGGACTCCATTTCTGCCCCTTCATTAAAAAAGTCAATAACTTCTTTTATAGATTCTACTCCAAAAACATTTAAACCATCTACAATCGCTGCTTCTTTAGCATTCTGTTTCGGAAGAATAAAGCCTTTAAATCCTTCATTTTTTGCGTTAATAGCAATAGGAAGTGCCCCACGTATGGGCTGTAGAGAACCGTCCAAAGACAATTCACCCATAATCACATAGTCACTCAACGGATGTTTCTCCTCAATTTGTCCAGAGGACACTAAAATTCCCATAGCCAGAGTAAGGTCATAAGCCGAACCTTCCTTGCGCATATCGGCAGGAGCCATATTTAAAGTAATCTTTTTTCCTGGGATTTTATAACCGTTATTCTGAAGTGCCGCAGCAATACGGTAATTACTTTCTTTTATGGCGTTATCGGGTAATCCAACTAGATGATAACCTACACCAATATCGGTGTTTACTTCTACTGTTATGGTGGTTGCTTCTACACCAAAAACAGCACTCCCATATACTTTTGTGAGCATAAAATATGTGTTAATCTAAAAATGTGGGGAGTTATACTATGTGAAAATAAAAAAAATTATTCAATAATACTTAAAGATACCAAGTTGTTCTTTATAGCAAAGACCACCAAACCTGCTAAATTCTTTACGCCTGTTTTTTCCAGTAAGTTTTTTCGGTGCACCTCTACAGTTCGTTTGCTAATAAAGAGTTGGTCTGCAATTTCCTGCGAGGTTTTTTGTCGGCAAATGAGCTCTAAAACCTCTTTTTCTCTTTGAGTGATAAAGTCGTCATCGAAAAAGGTTCGGGATTCGCTTCTTTCAGAATTTTTTAAAGATTTTACCGCTTCCATTACAAACGAATCGTAATAAAAGCCATTGTAATATACTTGCTTAATCGTGTGCAATACCTTTTGTGTTGGGGAGTTCTTTACCAAATACGCCGAAGCACCCACATCAATCATATTTCTAATAAAAGGTTTAGTATTGTAGGTGGTAAGGGCAATGATACTGATTTCAGGGTATTCTTGATGGATAGATTTTGTTGCCTCTACCCCATTTAATTCGGGCATTTTAATGTCCATGATAATGATATCGGGAAGCTCTTTTGATGAAGTTAAATATTCTATTAATTCCTTACCATTACTTGCTTGAAAAATAATTTCAATTTCATCATCTTTTGAGAGGATGTGAGACATCCCTACACGGAATAACTCTTCGTCATCGGCAAGGACTACTTTAATTTTCATGTTTGGGTATGGCTTGTGATTTTTACTTTTATTCCGTTACCTAGGCTAGATTCAATGTTACAAGTAGCATTCATTAAAATGGCTCTGTTTTCAATACCACTCATCCCTAAACCTCTTGCATTCCGAGCTTCAGAAATATCGAAACCTTTTCCGTTATCGGTGTACTGTAAAGATAGCAGGTTTTCTTCAGTAATTAAAGAGACACTGATTTTTGTTGCTTTGGAATGTTTTATGGTATTGCTGAATAGCTCCTGAAGGATTCTAAAAAGGTGCAACTCGTTTACTGATGCAATAAAATTATCTTGATACTGAATATTGTATTCTAGTGTGAATTTTTTAGTTTCCTCCACTTCCTCGCACAATTCTTCTACGGCGGCCTGTAACCCAAATTTTTCGAGGGTGGGCGGAAGCAAATCGTGGGCAATTCGGCGGGAATTTTCCAAAACGGTGGATGTAACTTTATGTATACTTTCCCCAATTTTATTAGCTTCAGATGGAGTGATTTCCTTTTCGGTTAAAAAATTGGCGTTGAGCGAAACGACATTCAGTTTCGAACTAATAGCATCGTGCAAATCTTGAGCAATGCGCTTACGTTCCTCCTCTTGAGTAACGATGGTGCTTTGAAGTAACTCTTTTTGGTATTCAATTTCGAGTTCTGCTTTTTCGAGCTGAGTTTTAATAATTTTTTTACGAGAAAAGTAGAAAAAGAGGACAATGGCAAAGGACATTAATAGTAACAGTCCAATGGCAATTAGGATGATATTTACGAATTGGATTTCGCTACTGAATAATTCTTCCACCATTCAACGAAGATAAGAATTTGAAAGACGAAATATAAAACTACATTAAGATTAATTAATAATTGTGTAGTTTCAAGTGGAATCTCAACATTAAATACCAAGTTTCCCGATGAAAATATTAATGAACTTGAAAGAAAATATATTAGTACACCTATGTTTAATAAAGTAAACTCAATCTTTTCTGATAATGCTTTATATAAATATAATAGAGCATAAATGATAATAATTAAATGAGAAAAAAGCATCCCAACTTGATTATAAACATTATATAAGTTTGGTGTAAAAATATATTGAATTGTTAAACATAATAAAGATAGTATTAATACAAACCATATAAACTTGTGTTTTAAAATTTTATAATAAAAAATTGAAAGAAAAATAAACTGACCAATAAAATAGTAGTGAGAAATAAATATATTAGATTCTAATTCTAAAACTTTAGTAGCAATTTGTGAAGAAATCTGTATAATCCCGATAAAAAAAAGATATATAGTAAATATCCTAAAAGCTTTACTGTTTACAGTAAAGCTTCTAAGATAGATAAACGGTAAAAAAATTGAAAAATATACCGTTATTAGAGTTATTATTTTAATATAGGATTGCAATTAATTTAAAGGGCTGTTATCATCACAATTTGGTGGGCAAGGATCTGTAAAATCCCAAATGCTGTTAGCACCTGCACCAGCTGCCTCTCCAGCTGCAGGTAATAAATCTCTATAGACGACAGAGCCATCTTTTTGGGTTTCTTGTGATGTGCCTACAATTACCAATTTTTCCACACCTGCATCTGTTGCCAAATAGGCACGTACCATAGGTGAACCTGTTTGTCCTTGAATTTCTGCAATTGCTCCTTGAAGATCCACTAAAGGAATTAAGAAAGCTCTTGCACTTGTTGATGGAGCTCCCCTCCAATTACCTGTCCAGCTAATTGCTTCTGCTAATGTAATTTTACCATCTGTTGCACTCATAATTTTAAAAATTTAGTTAGTTAATATTAATTGATTTCCTATAAAAATAGAAAAACCCTCGGTTTAAATCGAGGGTTTTAAAAGTAAATGTTCAAAAGAAATTATTACAATTTCTTTAAAAGTTGTTTGGTACTACTATTAGAAATTTGAGTAACATTCTTATTTTCAATAGCATAAAGTGTTCCTTTAGCTAATTTTTTACCCAATTCTACACCCCATTGATCATAGCTAAATATATTCCAGATAACACCTTGTACAAACAATTTATGTTCGTACATCGCAATGAGGCTTCCTAGGGATTTTGGTGTTAACTTTTTTATAAGCAATGTGTTGGTAGGTTTATTGCCTTCAAATTTTTTGAAATTATTTTCAACTTCGCTACCGTAGGTTCCTTGCAACAAAGCTTCGGTTTGAGCAAAACAGTTTGCCAATAATTTATTTTGATGGTCTTTATTTCCGTAGAGCGATTGTGTAAAAGCAATAAAATCGGTTGGAATTAACTTCGTGCCTTGATGAATTAACTGAAAAAAAGCGTGCTGTGCATTGGTACCGGTACTGCCCCAAACAATGGTTCCCGTTTGGTAATTAATTGCATTTCCATTTCTGTCCACACTTTTACCGTTACTCTCCATAATCCCCTGTTGCAGGTAGGCAACGAGCTTGTTTAAATATTGTGAATAAGGCACGATACATTCACTTTCGGCATTAAAAAAGTTGCTATACCAAATTGAAAGAATCGCCAAGGTTACAGGTATATTTTCTGAAAAAGGGGCTTCTCTAAAATGATTATCCATCTCGTGGGCACCCTTCAGTAAATCTTCAAAATTTTGATAACCAACGGCACAAGCAATCGACAATCCAACGGTACTCCACAGCGAAAAACGTCCGCCCACCCAATCCCACATGGGGAAAATATTTTGGGATGCAATTCCGAAATTAGAAACCTCCTCCAAATTAGTAGAAACGGCTGCAAAATGTTTCGCAACATCCTTTTCCGAAGCTTTTTCGAGAAACCAATTTCTAATCGTTTGGGCGTTGGTCAATGTCTCCTGCGTAGTAAACGTTTTGGAAACAATAATGAATAAAGTCGTTTCTCTATCCAAGTCTTTAATCGATTCCATTACATGGTCACCGTCCACATTGCTTACAAACCGAACATCCAAATGGTTTTTATAGTACTGCAAAGCTTCACACACCATATCGGGTCCTAAGTCGCTTCCACCTATGCCTATGTTTACAATGTGTGTAATGGGTTTTCCTGTGTGCCCCTTCCAATTTCCAGAAATGATTTCTTCGGAAAAAGATTTCATTTTCTGAAGGGCTTCAGAAACCTCTTTAGGTACCTTTTTAAAATTACGAAGTTGGGTATGCCCTACGGCTCTGTCTTCCGTCTCGTTGATTTGTATGCCTGAAAATTGTGCCTCAATTGCGTCTTTCAGTTGTACTTCCTCGGCTAATTGAAGTAATAATGCTTGTGTTTTTTCGGTAATTCTATTTTTTGAATAGTCTACAAAAAAGTCATTCCAAGAAATTGAAAATTGTTGCGAACGAGATGGATCTTCAGAAAAAAGATCTTGCATTTTAACATCTTTCATTTCCTGAAAATGCTTCGAAAGTAGCTTCCAAGCTTCGGTTTGCGTAGGATTAACTTTCGGAAATGCCATATTAACTATGAATTTTTAAACGGTGTTCACGATAATATTCAATTAAGCCATCGATAGGACGTCTTATAATTTTTCCCATTTGCAAATGGTAAGGTTTCATGGCATTGCGAATCTGTTCTTCAGAAAAATGTGCAATCGATCCAATAAAATGTACTGGTACATTCTGCGCTTCTTTATAACAAAGTACGCGATATTCTATAAAACGGGTCATCCCTTCACTAATGAGTTGCCAAAAATAGCCATTTACCTCTTCTGAAGTGAAAATAAATTCGGCAAACGAAGCTAAATAGGTATTTGGGTTAGGCTTTTGGTACACATTTAATTTTATAACATCTGGGTCCAAATCGAAACGCTTTTCAAATTCCTTAGCCAGTTTTGTTGGCATTTTTTTGTAATAGTAATCCCTTATTAAGCGTTTTCCAAAGTAGTTTCCGCTGGCTTCATCCATTAAAACAAATCCCAGAGAAGGAACATGTGCGTGTATTTTTTCTCCATCAAAATAGCAACTATTGGATCCTGTCCCTAAAATACAAACAATTCCAGGTTCGGTGGAAGCCGCATACACCGCTGCCAATAAATCCTCGTTTACATCGACAGTGGCATTTGGAAATATATCAGAAAGTACCTTTGTCAAGGTCTTTTTGGGCGTAACAGTACCACACCCCGCTCCGTAAAAATCTACAGTTTCTGTCTTTTGAAATATGGCTTGAAGCTCTTTGTTATCACGAATTCTGTTGTAGAGTTCCTCTAAAGGTACTACGGCAGGATTTAAACCTTTGGTACGTGTTTTTACCAACACCTCACCCTCTGGACTCAGTAAAATCCAATCACACTTTGTAGAGCCCCCATCTGCAATTAATGTCATACTCTTAGATTTTGGCAACGTATAAAGCCAAGTCAATTAATTTTGCCGAGTATCCATATTCGTTATCGTACCAAGCAACTAGTTTAAAGAAATTATCATTAAGCGCTATACCCGCTCCTGCATCAAAATTACACGTATTTGGGTCGCTTACAAAATCTTGAGAAACAACATCGTCTTCAACATAATCAATAACCCCTTTGTACGCCCCTTTTGAAGCATCTTTAAATAGTTGTTTTACTTCTTCATAGGTAGCCGACTTTTCTGTGCGAACGGTTAAATCCACTACCGAAACATCTGCGGTTGGCACACGGAAAGCCATTCCAGTAAGTTTCCCTTTAAGCGAAGGAATTACTTTGGTAACTGCAACTGCAGCACCTGTTGAAGCTGGAATAATATTTAACAAGGCACTTCGCCCACCACGGAAATCTTTTTTTGAAGGCCCGTCTACAGTAAGTTGCGTTGCAGTGGTTGCATGAACAGTCGTCATTAATCCTTCAACTATACCTAAATTATCATGAATCACTTTCGCTAAGGGTGCTAAACAGTTCGTGGTACATGATGCGTTAGAAACAATGGTATCTGTTGGTTTTACATCGGTATGATTAACACCCATAACAAACATAGGGGCTGTTTTTGAAGGTGCAGAAATAACCACTTTTTTAGCTCCTGCTTTAATATGTGCAGAAGCGTTATCAAGATCGGTAAAGATTCCTGTACAGTCTAGAACAATTTCAGCTCCAACGGCATCCCACTTTAAATTTTCTGGGTTTCTTTCTGCAGTAACACGAACTTTATTTCCGTTTACAACTAAATGGCCATCTTTCACTTCTACTGTTCCTGGGAATTTTCCGTGAACAGAATCGTATTTTAATAAATAAGCTAAGTGATCTACATCAAGTAAATCGTTTATAGCTACTACTTCAACATCTTTATTTTGTGCGGCTATTCTGAAAGCAATTCTTCCTATTCGTCCAAAGCCGTTTATTCCAATTTTTGTCATATTATTCTTTTTTAAACAGATGTAATATCTGCTACTCTTATTAAATCTAAATCTATTTCGTTATCTCCCTTAATGGCATCGGCAAAAGGGACTATTACTATTTTATTGTGAGAAATACCAATCATAGCATCTCGTTTTCCTTCTAATAAAGCATCCACAGCACCTACCCCAAGTCGGCTTGCCAAAACACGATCATAACAGCTTGGTGTTCCTCCTCGTTGTATATGTCCAAGTACCGTTACTTTCACTTCATACTCGTCCATATTTTGTTGAATATATTCTGCCAAACCAAAGATGTTTTTCCCTATTTGGTCACCTTCGGCCACAACAACTATACTGGAAGATTTTCCCGATTTTTTACTTCGCTTTAGCGAAGCTATTAATCTATCTCTACCTAGGTTTTGTTCGGGAATAAGAATTTCTTCTGCACCAGCTCCAATCCCAGCATTTAAAGCAATATCGCCTGCATCGCGTCCCATTACCTCAACTAAAAACAAACGGTTGTGAGAATTTGCCGTATCACGAATTTTATCTATGGCTTCCACCACCGTATTGAGTGCGGTATCGTAGCCTATGGTATAATCGGTACCGTTAATATCATTATCGATGGTTCCAGGAATCCCTACAATAGGAAAGTTAAATTCTTCATTAAACACACTGGCACCTGTAAAAGTACCATCACCACCAATAACTACGAGCGCATCAATTTTAGCTTCCTTTAAATTATCATACGCTTCTTGACGACCTGCTTTGGTCATAAATTCTTTGGAACGAGCCGATTTAAGTATAGTTCCTCCTCTATTTATAATGTTTTTTACAGAACGAGGTCCCATCTCTTTAAAATCTGCTTCAATGAGTCCTTGCAATCCACGAAAAACTCCCACACACTCTAAATTATGATATGAACAAGATCGCACAACAGCGCGAATTGCAGCATTCATTCCAGGGGCGTCACCACCACTAGTTAAGACTGCTACTCTTTTAATTTTTGTATTCATTAGAGTAAAATTATGGTATAAATTTCACATAGCAAACAGGAAATCAATCGATAACGTTTTCGATTTTACAAATTGAAAAAAAAGCCCTTAAAAAAGGGCTTTATATTATTGTTTTCGTAAAATGAGGTATTGCCAAGGGGCAAATTGATGTTCTTCACTTTCAACGATATTGATCGTTTGATCTTTCATGGCGTCAATAAAACCACCTGAAACGGGGTATGTAAATTTGACGGGATTTGCCGATAAATTAGCTACAAATATTAGTTCGTTGTTATCTTTTACGCGTTTAAATGCTAATACGGATGTATCATTTGAAGTTTGTATCCTTTCATAAGAAGCGGCATCTTTTCCTCCGCTCAATTCTGATGATAAATTCTTTATTGCTCCAAGTTTTTCTAATAAAGGCCACATCTTTCCTTTGGTTTTTGGGATGGTATCTTTTCCGAAAAAATCTAAGCGATAATCCATATCGTATTCTTGTCCGCTATAAATTAAGGGTATCCCTGGCATTGCATATGTAAGTGCTGTCATTACTTCACTAGCATCACCCATTCTCTCTTTTAGAGGACCAGCCCAAGCATTTTCATCGTGATTAGTAACAAAGTTCATTAAGATATCGTCCTTTTCAAGCTTCTCATCTAAAGCTTTTATATACACATCAAAATCCTTTACATTTTTCTTTCCTTTTGCAATATCGTTTAACACGTGATGACCTTCCCAAGCATAGGACATATCGAAGAGGTTTTCACCTTTCATTAAATAAGGTAATTCTGCTTCAGCAAGCATAAATAAGGCTTTCTTTTCTCGTAATGCTGGGATGCATTGTTCCCAAAAATCTAAGGGTACGCCATGAGCTACATCACAACGGAAGCCATCTACCTTTTGCTCTGTAATCCAAAATATCATTTCATCAATCATAGCCTTTCGCATTTCTTGATTGTTGTAATTTAAATCGGCCACATCTGTCCAACCCCAAGGCTCTCCATTGTCTTGGATAGGGTCTGTAATCTCTCCTTTGTCATTTTTTGTATAGTATTCGGGATGTTCGGTAATCCAAGGATGATCCCAGCCTGTATGATTGGGCACCCAATCTAAGATGACATAAATTCCATTTTCGTGAGCGACATCTACCATATTACTAAAATCCTCCATCGTTCCCATATCGGGATTTACAGCCGTATAATCTGCTACAGCATAAGGGCTACCTAAATATTTTTTACGCTCTTCGGGGTCTTCAATATCGGCTACCAAAAGATCTCCTTTTGCCTTTCTTTTAGCTTCAGAAATAGGATGAATAGGCATTAACCAAATGACTTTTACTCCCAATTCTTTAAGATTCGGAATATCTTGTGCAAAAGCATTAAACGTTCCTTCTGGAGAGTATTGACGAATATTGGCTTCATAAATAACGGCATTTTCAAGCACGTCATTATCTATGGGAGCAATGGTTATTTCTTTGGGTGTCTCCGCAACCGGCTCTTCCTTTTTCACTTCTTCTTTACAAGCAATAAGTAAGATTGTAGATAGGAATATAATTGCAATATTTGATTTCATAATCGTTGGTTTAATTTATACTGTTGTTTCGTTGTTAGGCTGAAGTATTACTTCTTTATTATTTACAACAATTGTTATAGGTTGGTCTCCATCTACCTTAAATTCTTGTTTATCATTTGAAATTGAGACTTTCAAAATTTGGCCTCTAAAGTTTACTTTAAAACTATACTGTTGCCATTGAATAGGTATTTTTGGTTCAAAATGAAGCTTGCTATCTCGCACTCGCATACCACCAAAACCTTCCACAATACTCATCCAAGTTCCCGCCATACTGGTGATGTGGCATCCTTCTTCTACTTCTTTATTATAATCGTCCAAATCTAAACGAGAGGTGCGAAGATAGAAGGTATATGCTTGCTCCATTCTATCTAATTTTGCCGCCTGAATGCTATGTACGCAGGGTGAAAGTGAGGATTCGTGAACGGTAAAAGGTTCGTAAAAATCAAAGTGCTTTTCAAGCTCTTCTTTACTGAAATGCTCTTCAAAAAAGTAGAATCCTTGTAGCGTATCTGCTTGTTTAATATACGGTGACCGAAGAATTCTATCCCATGACCATTTTTGGTTAATTGGGCGATTTGACCGATCTAAATTTGCTACGGTAATTAATTCTTTATCTAAAAACCCGTCCTGCTGAAGGTATATTCCTAATTCTTCCGAATACGGAAAATACATATTGGAAGCTTTTTTATTCCAATCGAGTATCTCTTGTGCAGATATTTTAGTCTTTGCCTCAATCCTTTTAAAATCTTCAGGATTTGATTTTTTCACTTTTTCAACTTCCGAAGCTGCATATTCTAAACACCACTTGGCAATATAATTGGTGTACCAATTGTTGTTTACATTGTTTTCGTACTCGTTAGGGCCTGTTACACCTAAGATTACATACTTATCTTTAGCTTTGCTAAATGTTGCGCGTTGCTCCCAAAAACGAGCAATTCCTATTAATACTTCCAATCCCTTTTCAGGAATGTAGGAGGTGTCTCCAGTAAATCGTTCGTAATTATAGATTGCAAAAGCAATAGCACCATTTCTATGGATTTCTTCAAATGTAATTTCCCATTCGTTATGACATTCTTCCCCATTCATGGTTACCATGGGATATAAGGCAGCACCATTTTTAAAACCTAATTTTTCAGCATTTTCAATCGCTTTTTGCAAATGGTTATACCGATACGTCAACAGATTTCGAGCCACAGCTTGATCCTTAGTTGCCATATAAAAAGGGATACAATACGCTTCGGTATCCCAGTAGGTGCTTCCGCCGTATTTTTCACCCGTAAATCCTTTGGGTCCAATATTCAATCGAGCATCTTTCCCTAAATACGTTTGATTTAACTGAAAAATATTAAATCGGATACCCTGTTGCGCTTTCATATCTCCTTTTATTGAAATGTCTGCCATTTCCCAAATCGAAGCCCAAGCTTCAGCTTGCTGCATTTTTAATTCTGAATATCCTAGAGAAGTCGCTTTTTGAAGTACATTTTTTGCAGCATCAACCAAATCATCTGGTTTGTGATTTAAAGAAATTACATAGCCAGCAAACTTTTGAAGTGTTGCCTTCTGCCCTGTTTTAACAGTTGTTTTATATGTTAATGAAACCGATTGTTCTTTAATTTCGGAAGTATATTTCAAGGATTGTTCATTCCCATCTACAAAAAACTTTGATTGCATATAGGTGCACACATCAAAGTTTGTTTTCATGGTGCGCGAACGAATAAAAGCTTGATGATTTTCTTCCGAAACACTCAACGTATCCCAAAACTTATCGTCCCAGTTAGAGTCTTCGTTGGTAATTCCACCATCCAAATAGGGTTTAAAGATAATTTCAGCATCTTTATTTAAGGGAGTTACTTCATAATTTATAATTCCAAGTTCATCTTCTTCAATATGCAAAATTCGGGTACTTTCCACAGCAACTTTGGTTCCGTTTTGGAGTGTCGCTTCAAAAGAACGTTGGTACCAACCTTCTTTCATATTTAATTCTCTTCGGAAATTTTTTACTTCTTTACAGGTATTTAAGTCAAGTGCTTCACCGTTGATTTCAACATCAATTCCAATCCAATTGGGTGCATTAATCACTTTTGCAAAATACTCTGGGTAGCCGTTTTTCCACCAACCCACACGGGTTTTATCGGGATAATAAACCCCTCCAATATAGCTTCCCTGAAAAGTTTTCCCAGTATAGGTTTCTTCAAAATTGGCACGTTGCCCCATAGCACCATTCCCAATACTGAAAAGACTTTCGGAAGATTTCACTCTATCCTTATCAAATCCTTCTTCAATAATACTCCACTCGTTGGGTTGTATATAATCTTGATTCATTATGCTGTAATTAGTTGGTGTAAAAATTTGTTTGAAATTTCAGTAAAATCTTTAAAAACATATTGGGCATCTTTTAAAACCGATTTATCTCCAATGCCAATACTTATCATACTGGCAGTATTTGCTGCTTTTATTCCTGCTAAAGCATCTTCAAACACTATACAATCTTTAGGTTCTATTTGTAACATTTCAGCGGCTTTTAAAAACACTTCTGGGTTGGGTTTTGCTTTAGACACATTAGTCCCATCAACAATAGCATCAAATTGATTAATTAAATCTACCTTACTAAGGATGGAACGGGCATTTTTACTTGCCGACCCAAGAGCCATGGGCTGTTGTTGTTCTTTTAAAAATGAAAGTACTCGTGGTACATCGGGTAAAATTTCACTTTCGGTCATTTTATTTACAAAGCTCAAATAATCATCATTTTTGGCTGCAATAAGTTCTTGAAATTTGGCATCTTCTAAAGTTACATCTCCCCATTCAAGAATTTTTTCAAGCGATCGAATTCTACTAACTCCTTTTAGCTGTTCGTTATCTTTTTCTGAAAAAGTAATCCCAATGCTCTCAGCTAACTTCTTCCATGCAAAATAGTGATATTTTGCGGTATCTACAATAACTCCGTCGAGGTCGAAAATAAATCCTTTTTTTTGCATCTAATCCTTCTAAAAAATTTGGGGTTAAAGATGTAAAACTACTAATAAAGTTGAGAAAAATTACTATCGCTTATATCCAAGTCTTAATTCTTCAATTAAAAAAGGACTTTCAAAATACGTGTTTGCACGTATAGACTCCAGCTTATTTATAAGGTATCTTTGAGAATCAATTAGTGAATACGGTATCCGAAACATTTTTTTGTGGGGATAAAAAATTGTGTTAGGTACTGATACTCAACATTTACTAAGTTAGGTTTGTTATAAGTGCCGTTTTTTAAAGAAAACGGCACTTTTATTTTGGAAAGAGTTTGACTACTTAAAATTAGATACTCCTGTTTGTAACCACTCCAGGTACTCATCTGCATCTGGCGTATATCCCACTGGTTTGTTAAGTAAGTTTAAATCACTATCCATTAAGATATAATAAGGTTGCGAATTATTTTGAAAATTTACCGTTTGAAAAGTCGCCCATCTATCTCCTACTGTTTTAATTTTTTTAATCCCTCCAGTTGGTTTTAAGAAATTGAATTTTTGATCGTCTGGGAGTTCTTTTCTATCATCTACATAAAGTGAAACCAAAATATAGTCTTTACTAATAACTTCGAAAATTTCTGGTTCACTCCACACTTGCTCTTCCATTTTACGGCAATTAACACATGCCCAACCTGTAAAATCTATCATCATTGGTTTTCCTGAAGCTTTTGCCGCATCTAGTCCTTCATAAAAATCTTTATAGGCTTCAAGACCTAAGGGTGCGCTAGTTCCTTTATCGTATAAACTATAAAATAAAGGAGGTGGGAAACCACTTAGTAGCTTCAAATTGGCATATTTGGTATTGGTTAATCCTGGCGTTAAATATAAAAAGAAGGCTATACTTAAAATTCCTACTAATAGGTTGCCTTTAGGTATTTTCTTTGTTTTAGGTCCGTCGTGCGGAAATCTTAAAAATCCGAAGAGATACAATGCCAATCCTAATGCACAAACAATCCAAATTCCGATAAATATTTCACGTTTCAGTAATCCCCAATGTTCTACCAAATCGGCATTGGAAAGGAATTTGAAAGCAAGTGCTAATTCAATAAAACCTAATACCACTTTCACTGTATTTAACCAACCACCACTTTTGGGTAATGAGTTTAACCAATTTGGGAATAAGGCGAATAATGCAAAGGGTAATGCTAGTGCTAAACCGAATCCTCCCATTCCAAAACTCAATTGCATCGCTCCCGCATCCTGAGAAAGGGAACTTCCAAGCAATCCACCTAAAATAGGCCCTGTACACGAGAAAGACACGATAGCAAGTGTCAATGCCATAAAAAATACCCCAACAAAACCACCAATACTCGTGGCTTTACTGTCCATTTTAGCACTCCAAGATTGTGGTAACGTAATCTCGTAATAGCCAAAGAAGGAAAAGGCAAAAAAGACAAATATGATAAAGAATACAACATTTAAATAAACGTTTGTAGAAATGGTGTTTAATATACTTTCGTCAACGCCTTCAATTAAATGAAACGGAATACTCAACAGTACATAAATCAAAAAGATAAAAAATCCATACAACACTGCATTGGCAAGTCCATTTTGCTTATTCTTTGCGCTTTTGGTAAAAAAGGATACCGTTAACGGAATCATAGGAAAAACACAAGGCGTTAGTAAAGCAATAAGCCCTCCTAAAAATCCTAAAAGAAAAATGGTAAACATCCCTTTTTCTTCCTCCTCAGCTGGTTCAAATTTTTCAGTTCCTTTTACGTCGATGGTTAATTTTGCCGACTTTTCTAAATCTTCTTCGGTTATTTCGCCTTCGGCAGTTTCAGCCTTTCCTGATGCTAAATCTACTTCAAAAGTTTTGGTATCTGGCGGAAGACATTTCTCTTCATCACATACCGAGTAGTATATTTCAGTAATAATTTTGAGACCATTAGGATTTACAACTTCGATAGGCTGAATAAACGTCACTTTGTTATCAAAATAAACTACATCCAACTCAAAAACAGGGTCGTAAATAGGTTTAATTTCAGGCTCCTGTGTAGGGCCTAAAAGTGTAAAAGTAGATTCTGTACTATTGTAAGTAAACTCTGTGGGAATAGGACCTTCGAACTCTTCTCCAAATTGCTTTTGACTATATACGTGCCAACCTTCATCGATGGTGGCAGTCATTAAAATATTGTATTTGTTCCCCTCCTCCTTTTCAACAGATACATCCCAAGAAACAGGATCTAGAAATTCTTGTGAAAATGCGAATTGAACTAAAAATAATGCGGAAAGAAAAAAAACGAACTTCTTCATATTAATTTGCTACAGCTATTTTTAAAATGTTATTGGTCTTTTCGGTAATTTTAAATTGGTCATCCATTCTATAACCAACTACCCAAACAATTTGATTATTGCTTAACAATATCCAAATTTGTTCTTTGGAAGCCAAAGATAACTTTTCATCTTTAAAAAACTTACTCAATTTCTTTTTTCCTTGCATCCCAAAAGGTTGAAAAACGTCGCCTTCTTCCCACTTACGAAGCTCCAACGGATACGAAATTTTATCTGCATCCACGTAAACCGTATTCGTGTCAATATATCCCATTTTATCGGTAGGAAAAAAGGACATTTTAAGAGGTGAGTCTATTTGTTTTTCATTTTCTGAAATAAATTTTGAAATATTTTCCTCTTCCGAAGGTTTTTTGGTGATAATTAATGTCTCTCTGTCTTTTAAAATTCTAAATTCTGAAGAAAAAACTTGCTTTCCACTTTGTGCATTCAACAAGCCCGAAATATCCTCCCAGGCGGTAAACTGAAACGGAGAAAGCAACTCGTACAACAACGCCTCGGGGTGCGGTAATTCTTGTAATTTTTCTATAGAAATTTCAAGTCCTTGCTTAGTTTCCTGCATCACCAAATTTCGAACTAACACCATATAATCACCAATTAACGCTTCAGACTGTTGAAGATTTTTTTGTGTTTTCTGAAGGTTTTTAAGCAATCCTTTGGTTGCTTTTTTATACGAGGGAATTACGTTATGCCGAATATCATTCCGAAGGTAATCACTACTCGTATTACTGCTATCTTCCCGCCAAAATAATCCTTTCTTCTTAGCAAAATCGAAAATTTCTTCTCGTGAAAAAGGCAGTAACGGTCGGATAATTCTTCCTGAATTCTCAGTAATTCCTGTTAATCCTCGCAATCCCGTCCCCCTAGAAAGATTGATTAAAAATGTTTCCAAATCGTCATCTGCGTGATGTGCAGTAAGTACATAATCGTACTTAAAATCTTTCAGAATTTCCTCGAACCATTTATAGCGAAGTTCGCGGGCTGCCATTTGCGTGGAAAGCTTGTTTTCTAAAGCATATTCTTTCGTATCAAACGTTTCCGTAAACACTGGAATATTCCATTTTTCAGCTAAATCGATTACAAAGGCTTCATCTTCATCACTTTCTTTTCCGCGAAGCGAAAAATTACAATGAGCCAAGCCTAGTTTATAACCTAATTCCTTCAATAGAGAGCCTAGAACCACACTATCCAATCCCCCACTGCAGGCCAAGAGTAATTTCTTTTCCTTTAAAAAAGGGAAAGAATCTTCAACGTGTTTTTTAAAAGTTTTTTGCATAATTGAAATACAAATTTAGGCTAAAAAACTAATTGGTTTGCTCCAAGGCTTCGCGCATCGCTTTTGCTTTAAGTAGGCACTCTTCGTATTCGTCTTCGGGAATAGAATTTGCGGTAATGGCACCCCCCACCGAGTAACTTACATATTGGTTTTGGCTATTATACAAAATACTACGGATGACCACATTAAAATCGAAATCTCCATTGGGAGTGAAATACCCAACTGCGCCACTGTACAATCCTCTTTTGGAATCTTCTAAATCTTCAATAATCTTCATAGCCGATACTTTGGGTGCACCCGTCATACTTCCCATTGGAAAGGTATTTCTTAAAATTTCAACGGAAGAAAAATTCTCTTCAACCTCACACTTTACGGTAGAAATTAGCTGATGTACTTGCTCAAAAGTATATACCTTACAAAGTTCCTCAACCTTAACAGATCCTTTTACTGCAAATCGGGATAAGTCGTTTCTAACCAAATCGGTAATCATTATATTTTCACTTCGTTCTTTAGGGTTATTGCGAAGCGCTTCCATCATTTCTTTATCGTTTTTTGCATTGGGAAGCCTTTTGGCGGTTCCTTTAATAGGCTGAGAGATTACTTTTTTCCCCGTTCTTTTAATATATCGTTCTGGAGAAGCAGAAAAGGCATACCATTGTTGCAACTTTAAAAACGTGGCAAAAGGTGGTTTTGAAATTTCGTTTAAATGATGAAAGGTTTCTACGGGATTTAACTGCACATTTTCTGAAAAAAACTCCTGACAAAAATTGGCTTCGTAAATATCCCCTCTTTCTATATGCTGAAGCATTTTATACACTTTTTCAAAATAGGAATCTTTACTTGTACGTAAACTGATTTTTATGTTGGTTACTTCAGAATTATTTGGTGATTCCGTTTCAGTAAAGTTTAAAATTTCTTGCCAATCGTTTTCCATTTCGTCATCGACCATGTTCAAATAATGCAAGGTCACTTCTGTTTCAGTAAATAGAAACACTTTTTTTGGCTGAAAAAAATACAAATCTGGGAAATGGAGTCCATCGAAGTTTTTAGAAGTTAACCGCTCCACATCATTTTTTAAATCGTAAGTCAAATACCCAAACAACCAGTCTTTTGTAGTGTTCTGGTATTCTTCCAGCTTTTTAAAAGCGCCAAAAGAATCGGTTTTTACAGCGGTAAAAGCATCTACAGCTAATATGGCTTGATAACTACTATGGTTTTGGTGATATTGATTGGAGTCCAACCAGATTACTTCAGCAAATTGCTGTGCCCAGCCCAATAATTGCTTTTTAAGAGCTTCTGTAAAGGAAATGGAAAACTTTTTATGAGCGCGCATAGTTATTGTAAGCTGGCTTCAAATTGAGAGAGTTTTGATTTTAATTCTGAATGTAACTCTGAATTAATAATCTTTCCCTCTTTAAAATTTTCAGAAAAGGAGGGTAGTGTAAATCGAGTAATTTCTGCCGCACCAAATCTTGGCAAAACCCCTGCAGTATATTCTTGAGAGGATAGCGCCCCACGTTTTCCGTTTGAGGTACTCATTAAAAAAATATTTTTTCCGTCAAGGAATTTGTATTCAATTCGAGAAAGCCAGTCTAGCATATTTTTAAAGAAAGCTGAAACCGTTCCGTTATGTTCATTAACCGAAATCAAAATAGCATCGGCTTCCTTTAACTTTTCAAGCAATTTTTTTAAAGTTTCTGAATACCCTTTCTCTTTCTCAACATCTTCACCAAACATCACTAAAGGGTAGGAAGTTAGTTTTATAATTTCAACTTCAGAAGTTTGCAATTTTTCTGAAGCACAGAGTACTAATTCATGGTTAATTGATGTACTACTATTACTTCCGGCAAAGGCAATTATTTTTTTCATTTTGTAAAGATATTGAAAACAAAAAAACCGATTGTTTTCACAATCGGTTTTAAGTTATATTAAGTAGAACAGTATTTACTGTTTAATAAATTTCTGAATGCCTTTCCCGTTGTTGGTTTCGACTTCAATAAAATACAATCCCTTAGCCAGTAGAGACACGTCTATTTCATCTAAAAATTTCCTTTGCATCACTAACTGTCCAAGTTGAGAATAGACCTTAATTTTTAAAATTTCCTCTAAACTTTCAACAAATAATTTATTTTGGGTAGGATTGGGATAAATAGTAAATTCATCTTTATTAAAATCCTCTTTTCCTTCTACAACTACTATAATAAAAGAATTCTCAAATTTAAATCCATCAAAATAAAACTCTGTATTGGATGAAATTGAGTTAAGATTAATCCCGCCTAAACTCGTTGGAGTATCTCCTGCTTCATTGGTGAATGGAGTTACTTCAGGTATTATTTCTATACCATCAATGTTTAATTGCCAGGTGCCATCAGAAATACCCCCGGTTAAATCAAAATTCATTAATATACTGAACCAATAATCATGAGGAAAATTGAAATTGACATCTCCTAAAGCAGTATCATCAATAACTCCAACCCCCGGATTTGTATTATCTTTATTAAAGTAGAAGTTGCCTACCACCGATTCACCAGCACTGACAGGAACTTCTCCCTGTATATTAAAATACCCCTCTTTGCCTTTTGGCACATACATATAAAATTCCAGCCCCCACTCACCTGCTGTCCTATTTCCCAAATCAAGAAGATTATCTGTCACTCCATTTCCTCCTATAAATCCAGATTGATTACCATTATAGGAGAAAACCGTGGATATAATAGGGCAATCGCCATACCAATTAGATGAGCAGTTGCCCATTTCCCACTCCATGTCGTCTGTAAATTGCGAAAAGGATAGCTGTATTGAAAAAAACAATACTATCCCCAGTAAGTAATTTTTTTTCATAAGTTAATAATTAAGTATAATTTATTAAAGATATAAAAAAACCATCCTTTTTGGGATGGTTTTTTTAATTTGATATGTTAATCTCTAAAAATGCAACGCTCGTTTATCCGTAGCATCTAAGGCTGCTTCTTTAACAGCTTCCGCATAGGTTGGATGTGCGTGGCTCATACGTGCTATATCTTCTGCACTGGCTCTAAATTCCATTGCAGTAACGGCTTCAGCAATTAAATCGGCAACACGAGCTCCTACCATATGCACTCCTAAAACCTCATCGGTTTTAGCATCGGCAAGGATTTTTACAAATCCGTCTGTATCACCACTTGCACGGCTTCTCCCTAGTGCACGCATTGGAAATTGCCCTACTTTATAGTCAACACCTTCCTCTTTTAGTTGTTCTTCCGTTTTTCCTACGGAAGCCACTTCTGGCCAAGTATACACTACCCCCGGAATTAAATTGTAATTAATATGTGGTTTTTGTCCAGCTAATATTTCTGCAACCATAGTACCCTCTTCTTCGGCTTTATGTGCTAGCATCGCACCACGAACAACATCGCCAATAGCGTAAATATTTGAAACATTGGTCTGTAAATGATCATTAACATCTACTTGCCCACGTTCATTCGCTTTTACGCCTGCATTGTCTAGTTTTAATCCATCGGTATAAGCACGACGTCCTACTGAAACCAAGCAGTAATCTCCTGTAAAAGTAACTTCCTCCCCTTTTTTATCGGTAGCGGTAACGGTAACCTCTTTTCCTTTTCGTTCTAATGCCGAAACCTTATGAGAAACATAGAATTTTACTCCTTGTTTTTTCATCACTTTTAGTAATTCTTTACTTTGGGCACTATCCATGGTTGGGATAATTCTATCCATATATTCTACCACGGAAACCTCTGCCCCTAATCTGCGATAGACTTGTCCAAGCTCCAAGCCAATCACTCCTCCACCAATCACAATCATGTGTTTTGGAATTTCTGAAAGGCTCAAAGCTTCGGTAGAAGTGATAACTCGTTCTTTATCAATTTTTATGAATGGAAGCGTAGAAGGTTTACTACCCGTAGCAATGATGGTTTTTTTTGCTTCAATGGTTTGTGTTTTTCCTTCCGAAGAAATATTGATATGCGTTGCATCTTTAAAAGAACCCACCCCTGTAAAAACATCAATTTTGTTTTTATTCATCAAGAAATCAATTCCTTTTACGGTCTGATCTACCACTGAAGCTTTACGCTCAATCATTTTCTTGAAATTGATTTTAATGTCACCTGGAATTTCAATTCCGTGGTCTTCAAAATGTTTTACGGCATCTTCGTAATGATGTGAAGAATCCAACAATGCTTTACTAGGGATACATCCCACATTTAAACAGGTTCCACCTAAAGAATTATATTTTTCGATGATAGCGGTTTTCATCCCCAATTGGGCGCAGCGAATAGCTGCAACATATCCTCCAGGGCCAGAACCAATAATGGCAACATCATAAGTGCTCATAAAACTGATTTTAAATTTTGAAATGCAAAGTTACGATACTCTATTTCAAAAGACAATTAAGGAAGGGTTAATTTTCAGCAAGCTGGTAATGGTTCAAATTGTAATAAACGGACTGTTCTTTACTTCATTAATCACAAACGAACTTTGTGTGCTTCCAATATGTTGGAGCGTCGTTAATTTTGTTACCATAAAATTTCGGAAATGTTCCATATCTCTCACTAAAACTTTTAATAAATAATCATACTCACCACTTACGTGAAAACATTCCAAAACTTCTTCGAGTTGTGTGACCTCGTTTTCAAATTTTGTTAGATAATCTTTGGCGTGTTGCACTAATTTTATCTGACAAAAAACCAGTAAATCCAACTCTACTTTATGGGTGTCTATTAGGGTCACATATTTTTTAATGATTCCCTCCCGTTCCAACTTTTTGATGCGCTCATACACAGCTGTAACCGAAAGATTCAACTTCATTGAAAGCTCTTTGTTGGTTTGTTTGCTATCCTCCTGAAGGTACTTCAAAAGGTTTTTATCAATGGTATCTAATGTCATTCTGAAAAATTTTCTAAAAAATGGCTTCTATTTGAACAAAATGTTATATAAATTCTATCAAATATACATTAATTAGATTTATTATCTGTTTATAATTAATATCATTGACTAATTATCTATATATAATTACATTTGATGATAATAATCATAAACTCATGGCTTTTAAACCCGCAGATAGCATTCAGGATCTTCAATATTTTGGTGAATTTGGAGGTGTTAATCCTTCTATTTCAGATTCTTCCACCTATACCTTTCTTTCGGCAAAAACGATGTTTGACACCTTTGAAGGCAATGCAGATGGCTGTTATTTGTATTCTAGACACTCTACCCCTTCCAACTTATATTTAGGGCAGGCATTAGCTGCTATGGAAGGAACCGAAACTGCTAATGTCGCTGCTAGCGGAATGGGCGCTATTACCCCAGCTATTATGCAAATTTGCAAGGGAGGTGATCATATTGTAGCGAGCCGAACGATTTATGGCGGCACCTATGCTTTCCTGAAAAATTTTGCACCACAATTCAATATCAAAACTTCCTTTGTGGATATCACAAAGTTAGACGATGTGGAAGCTGCCATTACTCCAAATACCAAAATTATCTATTGCGAAAGTGTGAGCAATCCGCTATTGGAAATAGCCGATATTGAAGGGCTTTCAAAAATTGCTAAAAAACACGGATTAAAATTATTAGTCGATAATACATTTTCACCTTTAAGTATTTCACCTGCTAAATTGGGAGCAGATGTTGTGCTACATAGTTTAACAAAATTTATAAATGGAAGTAGTGACACTATGGGTGGCGTAGCCTGTGGCACCCAAGAATTTATCGACGAATTACGAAATGTGAACGACGGCGCCAATATGCTGTTAGGGCCTGCCATGGACAGTTTACGAGCGGCTTCCATTCTAAAAAATTTACGAACGCTTCATATTCGAATAAAGCAACATAGTCACAACGCATTGTATCTCGCTCAAAAATTTGAAGCCGATGGTTTAAAAACGGTGTATCCAGGTCTTCCCTCACATCCTGGTCATACGCTTTTCAAAAAAATGATGAATTCAGAATACGGTTTTGGTGGAATGCTCACTATTGATGTTGGGAGTCTTGACAAAGCCAACGAACTGATGGAACTTATGCAGGAACGAAACTTAGGCTATTTAGCTGTGAGTCTTGGATTCTACAAAACCTTATTTAGTGCTCCTGGCACCTCTACATCTTCTGAAATTCCTGAGGAGGAGCAAGCCGAAATGGGACTTACAGACGGATTAATCCGTTTTTCAATTGGACTGGATAACGATATTGAACGCACATACGAAATGATGAAAGATTGTATGTTAAAAGTGGGTGTTTTAAAATCTACTCCAGCTTCAGCAAGGCTTTAATTTCTGCAACATCTTTTTTGAGTGTTTCTATTTCAGATTTTTGATTTTCAATAATTTGTTGTTGTTCTTGGATTGCTTTAATTGCAATAACCGCAAACCCTGAATAGTTTAACATGTATGGCGATTCTTCACCATCTTCAAAAGAGGGTTTTTTAACTAATTGTGGGAAAAGAGGTTCTACATCTTGCGCAATGAATCCTAAATGTTTTTCATGAGTAATTTGATGCTTGAAAGTATAATCTACTACTTCCAATTTTTTTACATTTTCAAGAACATTATCTATTCCTGAAATATTTGCTTTCAAATTTCTATCGGATAGTGCTGTATAATTACCTGTAATATCATCAAAACTACCACGAGCTGTATTGTTAAAATACATATTAAGATCGTTTGTAGTGAAAGTATAAAAATGCCATCTATCTGCATCTGTAGCATTTGAAATAGAAAACCCATTTGTAACTCCTGTAGGGTGATTAACATGTAGAGAGCTAGATGGCGTTGTAATACCAATGCCTGTAAAATCACTCACATACATTCTACCCAAATAATATCCCGCATAACTCCCAGCCTTTTGAACATCTGAATATACCCCAAAGTGCGTTCCTCCAGCAAAAGTTTCAATTAAGGTGTAAGAGCCATACTTATTTCCTGTATTAGTACCAGTTAATCTATTATAGCTGGCGTAATGCGGATTTATACCTGTACCTCTTATATAGTTATAAATACCATACTGTATACCAGAGCCTGAACTTGGATTGTCATTATATATACCATAATGTAGTCCAGAACCGGTACTATTCAGTTGTATATATGATCCGTAATGGGTATTATTTCCGGTAACGCCAACTTGGGTATAATTACCATATTGTATCCCTGAGCCACTTCCTCCTAAGCTATTATACTGCCCATAGTGATTTCCTGCACCCGTATTAGCTATAATAATGTTTGAACCAAGCTGATCCCCGTTTCCAGTTCCAGTTAAAAATGAATACGTTCCTATATGATAACCACTACCTGTTCCTTCGAGCCTATTATATATTCCTCTATGAATAGCATTACCAGAATTTGTTATAAAATTTTCAACTCCATTTTGTTGACCAGATCCAGATCCAGATAAAGAATTTGAGACACCAGAATGAACACCATTTCCAGTACCTCCTAAAGAATTATAATTTCCATAATGCTCTCCTTCCCCGGGGCTTTCATTAGACAAATAAGATCCATATTGAGTGCCTGTCCCAGTTACGGTATTGTTTAATATAGTAAAAATTCCAGCTAAAGTACCATTACCCCCAGCGGTATAAACATTATAAACCCCTATTTGGTTTCCATTTCCAATATTACCAGAAAATTCTGTCCATGCTCCTGTTAAATTTCCTGTGCCTTCAGTAAAACTGCTAAACATTCCAGTATGCAACCCAGAACCTGTTCCAGAAAAGGTATTATGAGCTCCCCAATGCGAACCATTTCCAGAATTACTAATAATATTTTCTACGCCATATTGAATACCCGTTCCTATTCCAGTAAGTCTATTGGAAACTCCATAGTGACTTCCCCCTCCAGGGCTATCATTTGAAGAATACACTCCGTATTGTGTACCAGTACCTGCAACACTACTTTGTATAGCAGAATAAATACCTGCTAAAAGTCCATTACCTCCTGCAATGTAATTATTAAAAGCCCCTAATTGATTCCCATTACCCACACTACCTGAAAACTCTGTCCAAGCCCCTGTAAGATTACCTGTACCATTAGAAAAACGGCTTATCATTCCAGTATGATAGCCAGAGCCCGATCCTGAGAAAGTATTATCTGTACCCCAATGATTTCCATTTCCCGTATTTGATATTATATTTTCGGTTCCAAATTGCGCTCCATCACCAGTACCACCTAAGGTACTATACACACCCCAATGTTCTTCATTACCCGTATTAGAGATGATATGTCTACTTCCTACAATAGGAGTATCCCCTGCGCCAGATAAATCACTACGGACACCATAATGTACCGTTGTTCCATCTCCTGATAAAATATTATATACCCCTGCGTGTGTTCCATTTCCATCACCTGATAACGAATTGTAAACGCCAAAACGATCACCAGCACCATCTCCACTTAAAACATTTAATCCACCAAAGTGATCTCCGTCACCAGTATTATTATTATTAGTATAAGTACCTCTTTGAGTACCTGTGGCATTACCTCCAATAGAGGCTACAAAGCCTCTAGTTTCACCACTACCATCACCCGTCATGGAAGCATAATATCCTGAATGTGTACCAGAACCATTACCTGTCAAGGAACTATAGCTACCATAATGTGTACCGTTTCCCGAATTGGAAATATAGTTTCCAGAACCATATTGAGCACCACTTCCGTTTCCTTGCAATTGAGAAAAAACTCCATAATGAATCCCTGTTCCTCCTCCATTTAATAAAGTATGGACACCTCTGTGCTCTCCATTTCCAGCCCCTAAAACCCTTCCAAAAAGCCCAACCATGGAGGCATCTGCACTATTGGTAACTTCAGAAAGCAATCCGTATGTAGTTACGTTATTGGATCCATTCATTAAAATAGAAGCCCCCCTACCTCCTTGATCTTCTTCCAAATCAAATGGCCAATCTGCTGTATTCTTTCCAATAGCTACATTTCCCATGGTATACATGTCGTCAGTTATAGCATTTGGAGCGGTGGTCGTTCCTTCCTCGTACCAATCGATGTCATCTGTTGCAGTTAGCGAAGTCGTCAAACGCTCCCAAGTGGTGCCATTAAAATAATAATATCCTACACCGCTTCCACCAGTAGTCCCTGCATTGGTATTATAAATTAACAATCCCGTAGCGGCGGTATTGATGCCATCAAGCATGGTGTCCGTAACATCGTTTAACGAAATTTGAGGAACAAGAATTCCCTTATCTGTTGATGAGACTTCAAGTAAAGAAGAAGGATCTGGTGTGGTGGTACCAATTCCTACTTGAGCGTTCAAAAAATGAACTGAAAATAAAATTGTGGTAATTAAAATAACCCTTTTCATATCTTAATCTTTTTGAAAAGTAAGAGTATAGTAAAATGTGGGGAAGTAAATGTAAGGTATTGACTTTAAATAAACTATAGGTAAATACCCCTTTTTTTCTCAAAAAATAAAAAGAAAATTTACAACTTTCTAACAAGGATATTTGCATTGCTAAAACTTAAAACTGGTGTTGGTGATGCAGCACCAAAAACAGGATAAATTCTAAAAGTAACATCATCCCCAACTGTTAAATAAAAGTCATTTGTAAATGAAAAATTTTGGGTATAGCTTGTAGTCATATACGCTCCATCTTGAACCCAAAGTTGGCCAACAAAAAATCCATTTACATAAACTCTAAAACCCAAGACCATTTGTGTGGTACCAGCACCACTAAAATTGATTGGTAGATTAGCTGTTATACTGTAAACCCCTGTTAAAGGTATTGTATAGGTTCCAGTAACCGTATTATAGGTGCCACCACCTACATTATGATAAATTGAGTTATAAATTAATGTATGTTCTGTAGCATTTGTAAGAGAAACATTTGAATTACTCCCCACTTTTAATGCGGGAGTTGCGAAAGTTGTCCAATTTACATTGCCGCTTCCATCGGTTTGCAAAACTTGGTTAGCAGTTCCTCTTGAAGTTGGTAGGTTGTAATGGGTATTAGCGGTGGAGTTTCCAATTGAAACTACTCCACTACTTCCTATGTTTAATCGTTGCACCCCATTAGTTGCTACTGCAATTTCATCGGTTGCGGGGCTATATAAACCAGAATCTTGTTGTCCAAATCGAATACTTGTATCTGTAACACTACCATCATCAAATTCCACTTCATTTAATTTACTATCTGAAGCTGGATCTAACATATATGAGCTGTTGTCCCAATCAATTATTCGGTTACTTATATATAAATCGTTATTTGTTCCGTTCGTATCACCTATGTAAACATTACCACTTTGTCGTTCTATATCCGCTCCATTATCCACCCAATCACCATCATCTATTGATGTAGCCGATGTAGTCAACCGTTCCCAAGAGGTGCCATTAAAATAATAATACCCTACCCCACTTCCTCCTGTTGTAGTAGCATTGGTATTGTAAATTAATAATCCTGTGGCGGCTATATTGGTGCCGTCGAGCATGGTGTTGGTTACATCTCCTAAGGAAACCTGCGGAATTAAAACCCCTTTATCTGTGCTTGAAACTTCTAATATTGAAGAAAGGTCTGGATTTGTAGTTCCTATACCTACTTGAGAAAATGTGAGTTGCGTGGCAAAAAATAATCCTGCAAACAATAGTAACTTTTTCATAGTTTTCTATTTTAAAGCAGGATAAGTGACCTAATAATTTGGGATTTAAATATACAAGAAAATTAAAAAAAATAAAAAGGGGTAAATACCCCTTTTTTCCAAATAACTGAAATTTGCACAGCATTTCACAAAATCGTAACATTACATGATTATAAAAAACCACCATGAAAGAAGATAAAAACCTTTCCGAATTTGAAATTGAAAATCAAAAAATTGTTGAAAATGTAGAGCTTAATATTTGGGAGGCTTTGGTTCCTGTGGTTTTACTAATGGCAATGTTAGCCTACAACATCTTTTTTGCAGATGGTGTGGCTTTAGGAGATTATTCAAACCAATATATATTATTAATTGGTGGTGGGATTGCTGCTGTAGTTGGTATATATAATAAAGTTTCCTTTGGACGAATGTTCGTTGAAGTTTGGGAAAATCTTAAAAGCGTTTTTATACCCATAATGATATTATTGCTAGTTGGAGCATTAGCCGGAACTTGGTTAGTAAGTGGGGTTATCCCAGCCATGGTCTATTACGGACTACAAGTATTAAGTCCGGAAATATTTTTACCAGCATCTGTTATAATTGCTGCTATAATCTCTATAGCCACAGGAAGTTCTTGGACAACATCGGCTACCGTAGGAATTGCGTTGGTAGGTATTGGAACCGCCTTAGGAATCAACCCTGGGATGATTGCTGGGGCTGTTATTTCGGGAGCTTATTTTGGTGATAAAATGTCGCCTTTAAGTGACACTACCAACCTTGCGCCTGCTATGGCAGGAACCGATTTATTTACCCATATTCGATATATGGCATTTACAACCGTCCCAACCATTATAATAACAATTATTGTTTTTGCCATCATTAGTGCCACTGTCGATGTTACTGGCGATGCGGATATTTCAAATTTACTAATTACAATAGATACAACTTTTAATACGACACCTTGGTTATTTGTTGTTCCCGCCATTGTAATTGCTTTAATTCTTTTAAAAACAAAGCCATTAGTTGCACTCACAGCAGGAGTAATTTCTGCTGCAGTATTTGCTTTTATATTTCAAGGAGATGTTTTAGCCGAAATAGCAGACTCAAACATGTCTTCAATTATTAATGCCATTTTTATCGATACTGCTATTGTTACTGAAAATGAAAAGCTAAACGATTTATTCTCAGCAGGGGGAATGATAGGAATGCTTTGGACCATACTACTTATTATTTGTGCGATGGTCTTTGGTGGAGTCATGGACGCTATTGGTGCCCTTGCTAGAATCACTAGAGAATTACTAAAATTAGCAACAACCATTTTTGGTCTGTTCGCAAGTACGGTAGTAAGTTGTTTAGGATTAAATGCCATAGCTTCAGATCAATATTTGGCGATTGTAATTCCAGGAAAAATGTTTAAAAAAGCCTATGAAGATAGAGGGTTAGCCCCAGAAAATCTTTCACGAACATTAGAAGATAGTGGTACGGTAACTTCCGTTTTAATTCCTTGGAACACCTGTGGTGCTTATCAAAGTGGTGTATTGGGTGTAGGCGTGGCAGAATATTTTTTCTATGCCATATTTAATTGGTTAAGTCCTTTTATGACCTTACTATTTGCAGCATTTAGAATAAAAATTAGACAATTAACAAATTCAAAATAAAAAAATGGCTAAAATTACATTAGGGGGCAATCCCGCAGAAACTATTGGAGCACTACCGAATGTAGGTTCTAAAGCTCCAAATTTTTCATTAACTGCAACAGATATGTCCAGTAAATCGCTGGACGATTATCAAGGACATAAGAAATTATTAAACATTTTCCCAAGTGTGGATACAGGTGTTTGTGCCACATCGGCCAGAAAATTTAACGAAGCAGCTTCAAAATTAGACAACACTAAAGTTTTATGTATTTCGAGAGATTTACCCTTTGCACAAAATAGATTTTGCGGTGCCGAGGGTCTTGAAAATGTAGAAATGCTAAGTGACTACAAAACAGGGCAATTTGGAAAAGAGTATGGGCTTGAAGTCACTAAAAGTGCTTTTCAAGGATTGCATTCAAGAGTTGTTATAGTTTTGAATGAAAATAATAAAGTTATCTACACAGAGCAAGTACCAGAAATAGGTCAAGAACCTAATTATGAAGCTGCGCTTAATGCCTTAAAATAATGTGGAATACGTTTCTTGGAAAACGCATACTAGGATTTAAATACGCCTTTAAAGGTGCTTGGATGTTGCTTAAATATGAGGCAAGCATTCAGGTACAAACGTTTGTTGCTATGCTAATGACCTTTGCTGGTTTTTATTATGAAATTTCTTCAACCGAATGGATTTTTCAAACCCTCGCAATTGGATTGGTGTTAAGTATTGAAGGTTTAAATACTGCTGCCGAAGAAATTGCCAATTTTGTTCACCCCGACTTTCATAACAAAATAGGATACATAAAAGATGTGGCTGCAGGGGCTGTTTTTTTTGCTGCAGTTGCCGCTATTGTAGTGGGTTGTATTATCTATATTCCTAAAATATAAATAGATTTTACAGCTATCAATTTGATTTTAAGAGCATTCGAGTAAATATTTGGTTATCTTTATACTCTAACTAACCAAATTATTTATTATGAAATTCACACTAGTTCTACTGTGTGCGTTTTGTTTTGTTTTTAATTCAAATGCACAAGAAACCGAAACCCCATCTCCTATTATCTTTATTTATGATGCCAGCGGCTCTATGTGGGGCCAAATGCAAGGAAAAACTAAAATGGAAATTGCCTCCAGTGTTTTAACCTCTTCCGTCGATAATCTTCCTGAAAATCAAAAAATTGGCTTGGTAGCTTATGGACACCGAAAAAAAGGCGATTGTAAAGATGTCGAATTTTTAGTAGATGTTGATAACGGAACTAAGACTCAAGTCAATTCAGCATTAAAAGGAATTATACCTCTTGGAATGACTCCGCTTGCCTATTCGGCTACTCAGGTAATTGACAAATTACGTTCATCAAAAGAAAAAGCTACTATCATTTTAGTGACAGATGGTATTGAATCCTGTGATGGAAACATTTGCGATGTCGTTAAAGCAGCAAAAAAAGAAGGAATAGATTTTAGATTACATATTATTGGCTTCGGACTCAAGGCGGGAGAAACTGAACAGCTTAAATGTGCGGCCAATGCTGGCGACGGAAAATATTACGATGCAGCAGATGCTGGTGGATTAGGTGATGTTTTAAATGAAGCCACTTTAGAAACTATAGACAAACCAAAAGGAAATGTATCGGTTTATGCTGTTAAAAACGGCGTAGCAATTGACGCTTGGGTAAAAGCCTACGATGTCATTGGTAAGCGCGATCCTATTAGTGTTCGTACCTATCAAGATACAGCATACTTCTATTTACCGCCAAGTAAATACAATTTTGAAGTCGCTCCGCTCGAAGGGAGTGATGTAAAAATGGTTACGGTAGAAGGAATACAAAGTTTTGAAGATAAAATCGTTCACCAGACTATTAGTTTTGATGGTGGAAAAATAGGAATCACCACAACAAACAATGAAGAAGATTGGGATTGTATTGTAAAAGTTATAGATAAAGACGGAAAAAATGCAGCGTATGTGCGTACATATAATAGCCCAAAAGAAGTAGAAGTAAACCCAGGAACCTATAAAATTTCAATTCAAGCACTTGGAGATATGAAGGGTCTAGAAACATATACAGAAATCGATACTGTGATTGTAAGTGCTGGAAACACATCTACAATTTCTCACAATTTTACAACTGGCACTGCCTTTATCGATGCCAAAGGAAATGGAGGTTCTATTGATAGCGTCGTTACCATAGATGAAATTACTTCGGGTAAAAATGTAGCAGGTGGTAGAACTTACAGTCGCGGAAAAGAATTTTTATTGAACCCTGGAACGTACAAAGTAAAAGTTGCGCCATTAGGTGACTTTAAAGATAGAAAAGCACAAACCATTACCATTGAAGTCAAAAAAGGAGACGCTGTGACAAAAACTCTAAATTTCTAACTATGAAAAAGATTTTTAAACCAGCTAGTTTATTATTTAGTTTTTTATGTGTATTGGTATTTTTTATTGTTGGCGTGTATTACGCAGGATTTATTGAAGCTGGAAAAAATCAAGGATTAGCTGGAGGAGCTATTGTATTGGGTTGGGGGGTTCTTTTTGCAGCAATAGCGCTCGTTCTTTCGTTTTTTGCTACTTACAAAATAGCTCATAAAAAAATTGTAATTGGTAATTGGATTTTATTTGTATTGTTACTAATAGGCTATGGGATTACACACTATCGCTATAATCAACGTCAAAAACTAAAGGAAGAAAAAGACAAACCCTTTAAGGAAAAACCAACAACGCCCACTAAAACAGCAGAGCCTACAGCCATGTTGATACCAAGGGAAATAGATGGAGAAGTGGCAATTCCTTCAGAAATGGAAGCGCAATCTATGGGAATGGGCTTTTTCTCACCCAATTATTACGAAAACCCAACACTGTATTTTTATGGTAATTTAAATCTTGAAAAATCCTTGATGGATCATACACCTTATGACAGTATTACTTTTAAAAAAATAAATACAATTCATACGAAATAGCTACAGCACCCCCTTGGTTGGTACCCGACCATTTTAAATTGGATTACGATATGCTGTATTTTAAAATTGAAAGTATTTCCGAAGAGTTTGTAGAGGTAGTAGTAAATGCCACAAATAATCAAACCTCTTTTGTAAGCAAACGTACAGGAAATGTGGTGTTTTGGCCAGATTTTTTGCTAAGTGTACATTCTATCGAATTTTCTCAAGAATCCCAAGAAAAAGTAAGAGTACGTCCCTTTGCGGTATCGGGAACAGTTAATACACCATACCAATTTATGAAACCCATAAAAATTAAAGGAGAATGGGCCGAGGTGCTTTTGTTAAATAACGGTTTCCAAAAAGTAGGAAAAGGATGGGTGCAATGGAAAAGAGAAAATAAACTTCTTATTCTGTACAATTTACTTAGCTAAAAATGTTTCGTGGGTTTTAGAAAATTTTATATAGCATAGAACGTTTTGTTATTGTATTTTTGCCTAAAGTCAACCCAACCGTAAATGGCTAAAAAGAAAAACAAAACCATTTCCAAAAATAAAACACCGCGTAAAAAAATCTCTTTTACGCTTTCCAAACAACAACAAATACTATTAGGAAGCTTCTTGTTTTTGTTGGGGCTTGCATTACTTATTTCTTTTGCTTCTTACTTCTTTACTTGGCAAGCAGACCAAAGTATTGTTGGCGAATTAGACCGCGAAATTGAAGCAAAAAATTGGTTAAGTAAATTTGGAAGTAACATAGGGCATTTCTTTGTGTATAATGGTGTGGGAGTTGCCGCTTTTATATTTGCATTTCTTGTCACATTAACAGGGGCATACTATTTTTTCAATTATGCAAAAAAGCAATTACTCAAATTTTGGTTTTGGGGAATTTTATTAATGCTTTGGTTTTCAGTATTCTTTGGATTTTTTACCAAAGGCGAATCGCTTTGGAGTGGTGTTGTTGGGTACGAGCTTAATGATCTCTTCCAAGACTATATGGGTTTAACAGGGACCATTTTAGTAATGACTTTCCTTGCTATTATTTATTTGGTTGTGCGACTAAAGATGACTCCCGAAAAGGTAGCCGCTTCTTTAAAATCGACCAAAAAGCAAATTGCTGAAGATTTTATTCCTGAAGAAAATAGTGCTATTGAAACTTCTGAAGAAACTTCCACAGATGATAGCTTTAGCGATTCTTCTGAAGAAAATGAAGACATCCTTCCCGAGCCAGAAATTATTCAAAAAGAAACCTCTATCCCTTCGGATGTACCCAAAAGAGATCCAGAGGATGATGTTGCTATGGAAATAGAAAAAGTAGAAGAAGAAGAAACAGTGGAAGAAAACCTCAGCAAAAAACTCGTTGAAGATTTTGGAGAGTTTGACCCCACCTTAGAGTTGAGTAATTTTAAATTTCCTTCTATTGAATTGCTTAAAGATTACACAGGCGGCCAAGGAATTACCATTAATCAGGAAGAGCTTGAAGAATACAAAAACCGAATTGTAGACACCCTAAAAAACTACAATATTGGTATTGCCAATATAAAAGCAACAGTAGGACCCACGGTTACGTTATACGAAATTGTTCCAGAAGCTGGAATCCGTATTTCGAAAATTAAAAACCTTGAGGACGATATTGCTTTGTCGCTTTCGGCATTAGGAATTAGGATTATTGCCCCTATTCCTGGACGAGGAACTATTGGTATTGAAGTACCTAATAAAAACCCAAAAGTAGTTTCGATGCGATCTGTAATTGCATCCCCAAAATTTCAAAATGCCGAAATGGAACTTCCGCTTGCTTTAGGTAAAACTATAAGCAATGAAACCTTTGTGGTAGACTTGGCAAAAATGCCTCACTTACTTATGGCGGGTGCGACAGGGCAAGGGAAATCGGTAGGATTAAATGCCATCCTTACATCATTATTGTATAAAAAACATCCAGCCGAAGTAAAGTTTGTGTTGGTTGATCCTAAAAAAGTAGAGTTAACCCTTTTCAATAAAATTGAAAGGCACTACTTAGCTAAACTTCCAGATACCGATGAAGCCATTATTACAGATACAACAAAGGTAATTTACACACTTAATTCCCTTTGTATAGAAATGGATGCGCGTTACGATTTGCTAAAAGACGCCATGGTGCGGAACATTAAAGAGTACAATGTCAAGTTTAAGGCACGTAAATTAAATCCTAATGAAGGTCATCGTTTTCTTCCGTACATCGTTTTAGTCATTGATGAGTTTGCAGACCTTATTATGACCGCCGGGAAAGAAGTGGAAACCCCTATTGCACGATTAGCACAGTTAGCAAGAGCGATTGGAATTCATTTAATTATTGCTACCCAACGTCCTTCAGTAAACGTAATTACGGGTATTATAAAAGCCAACTTCCCTGCTCGTATTGCCTTTAGAGTAACGAGTAAAATTGACTCACGAACTATTTTGGACAGTTCTGGCGCAGATCAACTTATTGGTCGTGGTGATATGCTTTATACCCAAGGAAACGATTTAACACGCTTACAATGTGCTTTTGTCGATACTCCAGAAGTTGCAGATATCACCGAATATATTGGTTCTCAAAAAGCCTATCCAGATGCCCATTTATTACCAGAATATGTAGGTGAAGAAGGTGGCACAAATCTTGATATTGATATCGACGAACGAGATAGTTTGTTTCGTGATGCAGCAGAAGTCTTGGTGGTGGCACAGCAAGGATCTGCTTCCTTATTACAAAGAAAACTGAAATTAGGTTACAATCGTGCCGGCAGAATTATAGATCAATTAGAAGCTGCTGGTATTGTAGGGCCTTTTGAAGGTAGTAAAGCAAGACAAGTGCTCGTTCCAACTATTGAAGCATTAAACCAACTTTTAGACAACGAAAACAACAATTTGTAACATGAAGAAAGCAGCCATACTATTTGCAATCCTTTTTAGCTTCAACTTGGCATACGCCCAAGACGCTAAAAAATTGCTTAATGACGTTTCAGCAAAAGTGAAAAGCTACGATAACATTGTGATTGATTTTAAATGGAATCTTAGCAACGAAAAAGAAAAGGTAAATCAAGAAACTCGTGGAGATGTGACCATTTCTGGCGACAAATATCTTTTAAATATGTTGGGTGCTACACGCATGTTCGACGGAAAAAAAATATATTCTATCGTTCCCGAAGATGAAGAAGTAACCATTTCAAATTATAACGCACAAGACGATAAAGAGATTACACCTTCAAAAATGCTTACGTTTTACGAAAAAGGATATACCTATAAAATGGATATCGTGCAAACCGTCAAAGGAAGAAAAATTCAATATGTAAAATTGATGCCAATCGATTCAAAAGCAGAAATTAAAAACATTCTTTTGGGTATCGATGTGCAAACAAAACATATTTACCGTTTAATTCAAACAGACGATAACGGTACAAAATACACCCTTACAGTTAATTCATTTAAAACCAACGAGCCTTTGTCAAAAACACTTTTTACCTTTGACAAAGCCAAATACGAAAAAGAAGGCTACTACATCAATAATTTGAATTAACCTTTCTTGAAAATACTAGATCGGTACATATTGACCACTTATTTGAAGACGTTTACGAGCGTCTTCATTATTTTAATGTTCATTTTTGTACTGCAAACCATCTGGCTATACATTTCAGAATTAGCTGGAAAGGATTTAGAAGTTTGGATAATCCTTAAATTTCTTTGGTTTGTTTCCCCGAGATTAGTGCCGCTGGTATTACCCTTAACCATTCTCGTAACATCCCTCATGGTATTTGGTAGTTTTGCTGAAAAGTATGAATTCGCCGCCATGAAGTCTACTGGAATTTCACTTCAACGAGCCATGCGAAGTGTCATGGTTTTTATCGGGCTTTTAGCCATCATTGCTTTTTTCTTTGCTAACAACGTGATTCCCTATTCAGAATATAAATGGCAAAACCTTCGCAGAAACATTGCACAGGTAAGTCCGTCGATGGCTATTGTAGAAGGTCAATTTAGTAGTATTGGAGATAACATCAATATTAAAGTTGCCGAAAAAAGTGGTGATAGAGGTCAGTTTTTACGTGATGTAGTCATTCATAAAAAAACCAGTAGTAGACCTAATGAAAACACAACTGTTATTATAGCAACTGAAGGGGAACTTGCCAGTGCAGAGGGAAGTAATACGCTTTCCCTTATTTTGAAAGATGGCAACTATTACGAAGACGTTGCCCTTACCAACCGAAGCAAGGAAAGAACCAATAAACCCTTTGCAAAAAGCTATTTTAAAGAGTACACTTTAAATATCGACCTTACGGAATTTAATAATGCAGACATCGATAAGGAAAACAATTTCAATAACCATAATATGTACAAGGTGAACGAATTGATTCCTGAAATTGATAAAATATCTGAGGAATACTCTGAAAATATCAAACTTTTTACCGAAAGTATGAACTTTAGAGCAGGTGTTTCAAAACCTAAAGATTCCCTTTCCAGAAAAAAAGAAAGTGACACAACCTACACGGCTGTTTTAGACGCTTTTGACAAATCTGAAAGTAGTAAAATATTAGAAACTGCTTTAGATAATACTCGAGGTACCATACAAACCCTGGAAGCAAAGAAAAAAGATTATCAGCTACGTACCAAAGTTTTGAATAAACACGAGATAGCCCTTCATAAAAAATTTGTTTTAGGGATTGCATGCATTATACTCTTTTTTGTGGGGGCTCCTTTGGGTGCTATTATTAGAAAAGGGGGAATGGGCCTACCCATGGTTGTTGCTATTATTCTTTTCTTAACGTATCATTTTATTGGAATATTCACCGAAAATAGTGCCGAGGATGGCACAATGCATCCCTTTTGGGCAAGCTGGCTTAGTACTTTTATTATGTTACCATTGGGTGTTTGGCTTACGTATCGAGCTACCACAGATCAAGGTGTTTTTGATATGGATGCCTTTTTTCAGCGGTTTAAATTTCTAAAGAGAAAGAAAAAAGAAAGCATAGACGCAAATGAGGTTCCAATCATTTTAACGCAACAAGAAAAGGCGCTTGTACTTTCAAGAAATAATGAGCAATTGAAAGATATTGTAAAGAACTATAAACAGTATAAATATTCTGAAGATGTAAGAAGGGCAGCTATTAGAGAATTGAAAAACAACGGTTATCAAGACGAAGACATCCTGTAACAGAAAAGTACATCTTCATCAAGATTCTAAATAACTTCTATACTTTCCGTATCTTTGCACTTTAAAATTTCAGAAAATGATTGCTACCCAAAACGGCACAATGATTCAGCTAAACACCATTGAAGAAGCTATCCAAGACATAAAAAACGGAAAAGTCATTATTGTTGTTGATGACCAAGACCGTGAAAATGAAGGAGATTTCGTTGCTGCAGCCGAAATGGTTTCTCCAGAAATGATCAATTTTATGGCGAAACACGGTCGCGGACTTATTTGCACACCACTTACCGAATCACGCTGTAAAGACCTTCACTTAGAAATGATGGTGGGTAACAATACAGACCCTATGGAAACCGCTTTTACCATTTCGGTGGATGCTAAAGGAAATGGTGTTACTACGGGGATTTCTGCTTCAGATAGAGCAAAAACGATAAAAGCACTTATAGATTCTGAAACCAAACCCCACGATTTAAGTCGGCCAGGACATATTTTCCCGTTAAAGGCAAAAGAGGGTGGCGTATTACGAAGAACTGGCCATACGGAAGCTGCTATTGATTTTGCACGCTTAGCGGGCTTAAAGCCAGCGGGAGTGATAGTTGAAATTATGAATGAAGATGGTACTATGGCACGTCTTCCTCAGTTGGTTGAAGTTGCTAAAAAATTCGATTTGAAGCTTGTTTCCATTGAAGATTTGGTGGCGTACAGAATGGAGCACGATTCACTCATTCAGAAAAAAGAAGATTTTTCTATTGAAACGAAGTTTGGGAAATTTAGATTACGAGCCTATCAGCAAACAACCAATAATCAAATTCATATTGCATTAACGAAAGGGCAATGGAAAGAAAATGAGCCGGTCCCCGTTCGTGTAAATGCGACCCTAGTAAATCACGATATTTTAGGAACTCTTACTAATAATGCCGAGCAACAATTGGACGAAATGTTTCAGGTGATTAATACCGAAGGAAAAGGAGCTATTGTTTTTATTGATCAAGAAACTCAGGCACTAAATTTATTAAATCGGTTATCGACGTTGAAAGAAAGTCAGATTGAAGGACAGGTAGTAAAAGCACCTCGTATTCCTATGGACTCTAAAGACTTTGGAATTGGGGCACAAATCCTTCACGATTTAGGCATTCATAAAATTAGATTAATCTCAAATAGCCAACAAACTAAACGTGTAGGTATGATTGGGTATGGGCTTGAAATTACGGAGTATATAAACTACTAATCTTTAACTTCAAACTCCTTTAAAAGTCTTTTTTCTCTTGTATTAGGCACTTCCGAGATGAATGCATATTTTCCGGGTTTTAAATCGACATAAAAATAACCTGTGCTGCCGGCTGGCATATCATTTACACCCCCTAAAAAAGTAATTCCATTTGGAACTGGAGTTATCAACCCTTTTGGATCTGACCAATCCATCCAATTTTCAAGCGCCTCAAGATTTGCATTCGCATCCAACCTCACCAAATTCACATCGTGTTGCATAAAATTTTCGTGATGTTTTTGTTCTTTATAAAAAACTGAGAACACTTGTTTTCCTTTAGTAATTGTTTTGTCATATACTATTCCATCCAAATTAGAGACGGTAATGTTAACCGTAGGCTCCGGTGGTGTATTCCCGCTATCCTCAGTAGTTACAATAATGGGCTTGGCCATTCCCATAGAGGTATGAAACATGCCATTAGGCATTTTTACATAACATTCCATAATATAATAGCCGGGTTCTAAATGAATGGTTGTAACTGCCGTCTTTTTTGGACCAATAAGTCCGGAGCCTCCCGAAAAAACAATGTCTCCAAACCATTTTGGCAGTTTTCCAAATGCAGCAAAACCCTCTTCTCTTTTCCCTTCGTTTATAAGCTGCATCCCCTCTTCAAATACAGGAGCCACTTCCTCTAAGGTATGTGTTACGTTTTTCCCTTCTGGATATTTATCCATTAAGAAAAAATGTGTTTCGTTGGAAAGGTTTTGGTATTTAAAAGTATTCCAACCGGACGTAATGGTATCGACACTTTGAAACTCCATACTGCGTGTGATAATATCAATCACGTTTGATGGCTCTTTTATACCTTTTTCCTGCACAATTGCAGGTTCTTCAATTTGTTCAGCTTTTTTATCGCTTTTACAACTTAAAATTACACTTGTTGTTATCAATAAAGCGAATAAATAGATACTTATGTTTTTCATGAATTTAATTTTAATATGTTCTAAAATATGTTATTCGATATGACAATAAATAAAAGATTTTAGGATAAAATAATTAGTTATCAATCAGTCGCCTAAAGAAATAGTTAGCATCCTTTGGTATTTCTGAAATCACAGTATGCTCATGCTTTTTAAACCAAGATGCATTTAAGCCACGTTCATGTTCTAAGTCATATTTTCCAATTACTTCCGTTTTAACAAGGTTCCAGCCTGGTTTATATTCGAGGTCATACACTACGGTATTTTCAGTTTCAATAGGCTTTGTTCCATCTCTACGAACTGTATTGTTGGTTTTTTCAGTTCCCTGCATTCGGGCTGCCTTATCCAGATAGACCCATGAGATAATATAACCTTCATCACCCATGCTTAATGTACTTTGATTGGTAAGGTTGTACGTAACCCGAACCGAATTTCCTAAGGTTAACGTACCAATTGTAGCCCCATCTTTCATTACATTTATCGTGGTCTTTCCAAAATATCCTGCTTCCGGAATGGTATAAATGAATTTGGATATATCCTGAATATCGTAAAACACTAAGTTCTGTAAATTTCCCAATTTGGTTTCGGTCTGGATATTCTCCGGTAGTTTGATGGTTATTTTACCATTTTCATCTATACTACCCACTTCAAGGGTTTCCGGCGTGCTTTGATTGTTTCTGTATCGGTACAACATGACCAAATCGACAGCACCCTGTTCCCAACTTTCAAATGTGTTGTTCTCACTCATTTGGGTATTTTGCCAATACCAGTCGTCTTGGTCATCGGTATCAGTAGTTTCTTTCGTTTCAGTTATTTTTGAAGTTTCAGTAACATTGGTATTAGAAGTTGCTTCATTGGTTTGAGAGTTTGTTTTTTCATTACAACTTAAACATAGCAGTATTACAAATAAAAATACAAAGTGTTTCATCTTTTTAGAATTTTTTCAGTTCACTCAAATTGAGTTCTTTCACTATTTCAGCCAATTTATCTTCTGAAAAATTATGTGCTTCGATATCTATTGCAAAACGATGGTTATAAAACATAGAAAGACTGTACATCCCACTTGTTTTTACATAGCTTTTTTTAGCTTTTATGCCATCAATTACTACGGTTTTTGTGGAGCCCCACTCGTCTTTAGAATCGTAGTCCATTTTGCTAGACATACGGTAAGGACCAACCCCGCTAGCCCCTTTTTCCCCTGCTCCGTCAATAACCATCACCCGTATGCTTTTATTTCCTATTTTATAGGTAGCGCCACAGGAACCCAGCCCCGGCATAAAGTTTAATTGTTGATTTGAAATTGGCATATCAAGCAATTTTTCCGGTAACCAGGATTCCCATTGTTCTTTGGTGAGATATTCTTTTTTACGTAATTGCCGGATGTTCTCTTCCATCCCGGAAGCCTCATTTACTACGTTTTTGGCATTACTAATTGTTTGGGTGGAGTTTTCAATTTCTTTTTCTACTTTTTTGGCATCATTGCCGCAGCCAAACAATAAAATTGAGAAAAATAGTGTAATTGTGATGTATTTTAAATAACTCATAGGGTTGTTTTTAATGGTTATTTACAAGGTAAAGTATTTAGCCTTTCATTAATTTCTATAGCTTTAGCCATTTGCCACATAGGATTTATGTCATCTAACATTGAGCGTATATCCTTCAATATTTTATTTTTTTTAGCTAAATCTAGTGTGCCACTGAAATCACCACAATCACACGGCAAATATAGAACTCCATCAATTTCCTGAGCCGCGATTAGATCTTCAGAACAATAAGGGTTAGCCATTACTCTGGTTTCCATATATTCACCAAGTGCAGGTATTAATGTATACCCATCACTAATTGAACGCACATAAATGTCGGAAATGGCCATCATTGCATTGATTAATTCAACATCTTCCAATTCGTTCCCATCAGGATGCAGTTGCTCGATGCAATAGAGGTCTAAATTTAGAGTTAGCAAAAACAAGGAATAATCCTGTAATATTTCTTTTTCTCTATTACATCCTAGCTTTTCCTCTTTGGGACGTAATGCTTGTTCATATTCATAGATTCTATATACTTTTTTTAAGGTATTGTGCATACAAACATAGGTGGCATCACAACCTTCATTCACCAAATTATAACTGCCAATACCGCTGGCAGGGAAATCTCCCACAGCACCTGTCATCCCTAACATTTTTTGAATTATGTCGACCTTATAACGATCTGGCTGTTCATCTAGATCCTCCTCATCCTCAGTTGACTCTGGATCAAAAAGGTCGAAATAATCTTCTGGAACAGGGTCTTGAGCAAGTGTTAGTTGACAAATGCAAAAACTAAATAGAAAAAAAAAGAGGATTGTTTTGGTTCTCATAATATATGTGTTTGATGAAATTTACATTCCGGATTTATAATCCTTTTTGTGTATTTCTAGTGGATTTTCATTTAATTCGGTACAGATCATGTGCATATTGTTCTTTTTTCCTCTATTGGCGGTATAGATCATTTCCATTACCAACGATTTTTCATTAAGGGGTAAGGCTTTGTCCTTGGCGCTTTTTGGTAGCGAACTAAAATTTGCGTACACACCGTTTAAACTTACTGGGGCATCATTAGTGACCCAAAACTTGCCTATTCCGTCTTTTGAAGTAACTCGAAAACCATTACAATTAAAACCTAAAATTGTTTTACCTTCAATAGGAACAATTTCGACATCTTCTTCATCTTCGGGAATTATTTTCTTTCCAAATTTCTTTTCTGCTTTTTTCAAATTGGGCATTTTCATTTTCATAGCCATTTTTTGTTCGCCATTGTCCATAAAGGTTACTAATGCACTTTTTTTAAAATCGTATACCATAATCTGGTTGACTTTGGGATCATTCATTGTATTAGCGAAGTATGTCGCGTCTGGTTCTAAAAGATATTGAAGTGGCATGGTTTCTTTTTGAGAGGAAATTTCATAGGTCAACGCATATGAGAATGTATAGGTGTCTGGAATATCCTCTAATCCTCCACCAAAGAATGACAAGACTTTTTCTTCTTTTGCTTTCTTCTCTTCATCGGTAGGTTCATTGGTTTCTTTGGACTCTGATTCTTCCTTTTCGGTTTCTGGTTTACCTTTAATAACACCATCTATAGTTTTGTCGGTCGTTTTTGAAACCTCTCGATCTGTTTTATTAAGGACAGTTCTTTCTGCGGCGTTTTCGGCCTTCTTCTTTAATTTTTTAAAGAACTGTGCGTTGGCAGGTATTCCCATACATAGGATTGCCAAAAGGATAAGAGTGTGTTTTGTTTTCATAGTTGTTTATTTTGTTTTAAATTTTAATATTATTTACCATCCATATTCTCTTCTGATGGCGTTAGTTATTAATTCTCGTATATTATTATGTCCATTTGTTAATACAACAATCCCTGCACTTTCGACACCGTCTTGTGAGATATTCCTAAACCCAGTAAAAAGCGCTCTAAAGCCTGTATTTGTACCTCCATGGCTATATCTGTTTCCGTTAACATTTATGCCCATATCTTTATCAATTAGGTTAGTAATTGCCTCTTTAGACATGACATATTTGTTATTTAATTTTCCATTATTATTTATCATTATTATCAAATTTGCCAATTCTTCAGCATTTGTATAAAGACCTGCGGCTGCATATTGAGGATATCGCTGGATTGGCAACTCAGTTCCATTTGTATTATGTGCTCTCGCAAATTCACCGTATAGCTTTTCTGGTTCAATTGTAAAAGCACTTTTCTCCATTTCTAGTGGGTTGAGCACGTTGTTTTTCATCCAAACATCGTAGTCGACATTTGTAACATCCTCCGTTAATTTTTGCAATACTGTAAATGCCTTTCCCGAATACCATAAACTAAGTCCGTTAGCAGTGGGTGTTGCATTAGGGTCGTAGGTAATGGTAATATTTTTTATGAGATCATCTAGCATTGGCACATCGTCAATTGCCTCAAAGCCTCCATAGCCTCCGCCTGTAAAATTTCCTTGAGAATTCCTTCCTAAATAGTTACAATTGCGATCCAAAAGTGACCCTCTTCCTTCAACACCGCTTCGATGTTGTAATATATTTTCAATAGTAAGTGCATTAAATGCGTTTGTAAAAGTTGTATTATTTACACAGCTGTGAAATGGTATGGTATTTTTAAGTTTTCCAGATGTCAAAAGATTTTCGGTAAGTGTCACTTTTTTTCCGTCAATAAGCTTGAAAGCTCCTAAAGCAGCAAACACCTTACTAATAGATGCGGCTTGAAACATGGATTCAGGATGCGCTGCCAAACGCTTATCGTTCTTAATTAAATGACCATAGGCGGTCTTCCAAGCAACTTTACCATTTATAACTACAGCAATTGCGACCCCAGGTACCTTATTCGCAGACATGATTTGCCATATATCGCGATTATTGCTAATGTTATTCTCAATGTCTCTAATAAGGTTGCTTAGGGTTGGGGGTGTCGCTTTGTCTGAAGTAATTGACCAACCCTTTTTATCGGGGTCGAAAGCAATTATTTCGGGACTATATTCCTGCGCTTTAATCGAATTGAAATATTCAATATAATCCTGGGGCATGTTCATAAAAAAGAAATAATCTTCCGCCATGACAACCCATTTATTTCCAGGGCCATATGAAACCTTGGTTATTTTTCTGTCCGAAGATTTTCCCGGCATATCAGTTTGTCTAATATTGCGCATGATTTGGTAACATTCGTCCGGAATGTTTTTTACATAAAAATCCCCATCGGTTGTAATAATGGACCACGCGTCGTTGGAATCATCAAATACATTATCATACGGAAACGCAACACTTTCAATTACTTTTCCGCTTTTTTGTAACGCAGTAATTTTATCATAACAAGCACCCGGTATGTTTTTGGAAAAAGTTCCATTTTCGGTAATAATTAACCAAGAGTTGATTCCTCCATTCGGTGGAAATACGACTTCCTTAATCTTAGTTCCTTTTTGGACGAATTCTTTTATTTTCTCATAACATGTTCCCGGGATATTGCGCGCAAAATGTTCATTTGTTTTAGTTATAATAACCCATCCTCCATTAGGGGCAAACGAAAAGCTCTGTATGCCCTTCGGTAATAATTTTTTCAACATTTCGTGGGCTTCGCCGTCAATATTTTTATTGAAATTGATTTGTGAATTAGTGGGGTTATTATTTTCAGTCTCACCCATCAAACTGAAATTGGTAAAAGCACTAATTAATGCCGTACTATTATGAATAGTTGGACCAAACGATATCATTTTTGGCTTATAAAAAAGTGCTGTGTTGGAGTACAATAAATTATCGTTAATGTACATGGAAAGCGCACCATCCTTATAAACTATCTTTATATGGCGCCATACTTTATCATTTACTTCAAGTTCTTTTAACTTAATGTAACTTTTAACATCAGCACTCCCGGATACCCGTATGCCATGCCTGTAAAAGATTACGGGATCTGTATGGCTTCCGTTAAGCCCATAGTTACCGTCTCCTTCCCAAAAACGGAGTTTATAAAATTGTCTGTATGCTGTTGTTGCTTCATCAAAAAATAGATCGAATTCTATAGTAAAGTCATCTCCTAAGTATGAAGTACCGGTACCATTCACCCTAGGTGTTACAATCGCATTATCTTGTAGTGCAAATGTCTTTTTTTCATCTACCAAGGCAACAACTGCCTCGCCCTTTACGACACTCCATTTTGAAGGAACTTCGTTTAAGGCTTCCTTTGAGAAATTATCTTCAAATCCTTGACCCACACATGTAAGGGTTAAGAATAAGGTAATAACTATTGAGAATTTTTTGTAAATCTTCATAATGATATTTTTAATAGTTTATAGACACTTCTCCCGAAATGGGAAAGCTTTTTCCGTATTCCAAAGCACCGCTTCCTTCGCCCTCAAATGTCATTTCTAATTTGTTTTCGGTGATTTTCGTAACGTTGATGGTTCCCTTTCTGAAAATGATACGTTTGTTGATTGATGTTACATCTCTTTCATTATTAAAAAAGCTTAAGTCTACTTTTACCTTAGGTTGATTTATATCGGGAATTGTGTAGGTGGCCGAGCCTTGTTTTAGAATGTCTGTATTGTTTAAATTTAAATTGAGCTTAAACGGATTTTCATTTCCATAAAAAACAAATTGTAGGGTGTCGTTTTTAATAGTTAGAATGTTGTTGACGAGCTCTTTTTGATGCAGGGTAAATGTTTTATCCTCCATCTCAACCATTACAGCAAATTTTTCATTTTGTAGTTCCGTTTTAGAAATTTCATTTTGTACATCCATCCTGTTGGTATTTGATTTAGACTTACCTGTACACGCACTAAGGAAAAGGATACTTATAACAGCAATCAATACTATGTGATTTTTAATTTTCATTACTTTACTTTTGATTTATACATTATTTTTTTGGTACTAAAGTTTTGGATTTATGAATCTTTATTTTTTTTGATTTTAACCGTTTTACAAATCTTATTTTCCAACATGAAATTGAAGAAATACTCTCCTTTTTTTAAGTGATCTATATTTAAATAAATGTGCTGGTTGTTACTTTTTTTTTTGTCACTTTTAGTCATTGGTTACTTCTTTTATAAACCACCTAACGTCCGTATTCAAAATGAATTAATAGCGTGGAATAAAACTTCGTGAACAAAAGTAAGTTGTGAATAAAGCTATGTCTTACAACTATGTAACAATATCTTTAAATTATGTAACAAGTGCTTGAAGTAATCTTGTTTATTGGGATGAGCGATACTCATCTGGTGAAGTATGGTAGTATTTTTTAAAACATGTACTAAAATAGGAAGGTGAATTAAACCCAACTTCATACGCGATTTCTGAAATGGTAGTGTCTGATTGCTTGAGTAATGGTAAGGCTAATTTTAATCGCTCTGTCGTTATAAATTCAGTAGTAGATAATCCCGTTAAAGCCTTCAACTTTCTGTGCAGTTGCATACGGCTCAAGAGAAGCTTTTTGCTGAGTTGTTCGGCTGTAAAATCACTTTTGGAAATGAATTCATTTAATACGGCATAGAGTTTTTCTAAAAATTGTTGTTCTACACTGGTTACCGCAAGGTCTTTTAACTTAAAATCTTTACTGTAGCGCTTTTGTAATTGCGCTCTAATCTTTAATAAGTTTTTTATTTGCACCATTAACTTCCCTTTATTGAATGGTTTAGTCACATAGGCATCTGCTCCTACCTCTAAACCTTCAATTTCATGTTCATTTTCACTTTTGGCGGTTAATAGAATTATGGGGACATGACTTGTCCTTTCGTCTTGCTTTAAGGTGTTACACAGGCCTATTCCATCTTCTATGGGCATCATAACATCGCTAAGGATAAGATCTGGAATAATTTCAAATGCTTTTTCAATTCCTTGCTTCCCATTTACCGCTTCAATTATCTTATAGTTATTTTTTAAAATGGATTTTACATAGAGTCTAATATCATCGTCGTCTTCCACCACTAATAAAATGGGTTTATTTTTTGATGCATTCTTTTGAGATACTATTTGCAGTTCATCCTTAATTTCCTCATCTTTAATTTCAGCTCTATTGGTGTAGATGTCACTTATTTCTGTAGCATTAAAATAAGTACGCTCCACTGGCAAGGTAACCGTGAACTGTATTTCGTCTGCATTCATCATATGCGCTACGATATTACCATGAGATAGTATGGTGAGTTCTTTTACCAAAGCCAATCCAATTCCTGCACCATCATTATTTTTATCGGCTTGATAATATCTATTAAATAATTTTTGAAGGTCTTCTTTTGAATAAAGCACACCATTATTGGTAACACTTATAACCATATGACCCTTTTGAATGAGCGCTTCAAAGCGCACAAATCCTTTTTCTGGTGCATATTTTAAAGCATTAGAGAGTAAGTTTAGCACAATCTTTTCAACAACATCCTTATCAAACCACACACGATTGGTTTTCCCAATTGTACAGGTAAAATCTATTAGTTTTTTTTGAGCCTTGAACTTAAAAGGAGAAACTAGTTGTTTTAAAAGCAACTCAAGGTTATCTTGAGCTACTGAAAGTTTTAAATTACCTGTCTCTAATTTTGAAATGTCCAAAATTTGATTGACCAAATTCAATAACCTTCCAGCATTTCGCTCTACCATAGTTAATGCTTCTCTGTCTTCCTTTTTTAGATCGGGTTTTGATAGTTGATTTTCTATTGGTCCAGAAATTAGGGTTAACGGTGTTCTAAACTCATGGGAAATGTTGGTGAACAGTCTGTTTTTAAATTCGTCAAGTTTTTTGAGCCTTTCAGCTTCCTTATGTTCAAACTCTAATTCATTCTTTATTTGTAGACGCCATTGCAAGTATTTATAGAATAGAAATAAGCCAGTAATAATAAATAAACCATAAAAAACATATGCCAAGTTTGTAGCGTACCAAGGTTTTAAAATTGTAAAACTGTATGTTGCTGGTGTTTCGTTCCAAACATCATCGTAATTACTAGAAATCACTTGAAACTCATAATCATTAGGGGGTAGATTGGTATAACGTACAAAATTTATGGTTTTAGCTTCTTGCCAGTTTTTATCATAATTAACAAGTTTATATTTAAAGTTATTTCTATTAGGTGACGAAAAATGTAGGCTATTAAATGTAAAGTTTATTGTGTTTTCTGTATGTTTAAAACTCTCTGGTTTAAAAACAGATTGCAATTTTTCATTCACTTCTACTTTTGAGATTATAGTGGTGGGTAATGACGTGTTTTGTTTAATATTATTTGGGTTAAACCAATTAAGCCCTTTTGTACCTCCAAAATAAAATAGATTGCGTTTTGAATCTTTTACCGCCGATCTCGTTGCAAAATAAGATGATTGCAAACCATCAAATTGATCATAATTTTCTACTTCTAAACTTTTGGTGTTAAATTTTACGATACCTCGATTAGAGCTTAACCATAGATTATCACCATCAGGCAAAATAGCACATATAGTAGAACCTCCTATTCCAAAAGAATTATCATAAACTATTTTTTCTCTTGTATTAGGGTTGAATTTAATTAATCCACTCGTATTGGTTGCAATCCAAACTGTATCTTCTGAATCTATATAAAGATATCTCGCTAGACCTTCAAATTCAGGATATTGTTGAATTTTATCGGTTTCAGGATCAATTCTACAGAGCCCTTTGTATTTGGTTCCTATCCAAATACCATTCTCATTATCTTCGGCAATTGAATAAATTAAATCACTTGTTATGGAATTAAAATTCTCTGAATTGTACCTGTATTGTTTAACAATTCCCAGTTCTGCATTAAATTGAATTAACCCACTATCAGAGGTTGATAGCCACACCCTATTTTTGGAATCTTGGAATATATCATAAATGTAGCCAACATCTAATTTAGGTTCAGAAGTGCTATTGAAAGTAAATATGCTCCCATCGGGTTTTAAAATCTGGATTTCTGGAGTTTCATTGGCAATCCACAAGTCTTTTCCAATAAATTTTATATAGGCAATCTTATCGGAACTCAATCCTGAATTTTGGTTATTATATACTTTTAAATTGGTTTTAGTACTATCAAGATGAACAATTCCATAATTATGTGTCCCCATCCACAAACCACCAAGATGATCAATATCTAAGCTCTTTACTATGCTAAGATTTATATTAACAGGCACGTGCTGGTTGTTAAGCAAATTAAACTTTTGAAGCTTTTCATCATATAGGCATATACCGCCTCCGTCTGTACCTATCCAGATATTATTAGTTCTATCTTCGTAAATTTCAGTGATACAATCATAGGGAATGGAATTGGGGTTTTGCTTATTGTGCTTAAAATTTAAAATTGTTTCATTATTAAAATCAACCAGATACACACCTTGGCCGTAGCTACCTATCCATAAACGGTCTTTACTATCAAAAAACAGATTATGTACATATAAATTTTCTAGCAATGGATACTTTGAAAATCCTTTAAAAATTTCGAATGTATCTGTTGAAGCATTGTATTTGAAAACCTTATTTAAATAGGTGCCCACAAAAACCCCATGTTTCTCAGAAGCGCCAATAACTGTCGTGTGAAACTCATTTTCTATAGGTATAGCATATTTTTCATACCGATTATCTAAGCTAATTTTATAAACCCCAGAGGTTGTAGCAGCCCATAGGTAATTATGTGTTTCTGCCAATGCGTTGACATTAACGGGAATATCCTGCTTCTTTAGTAGCTGTAAGGTATCCTTAGTTTTAGCATTTATCTTGAAGATGCCATTATTAGATGTTCCTACATAAAAATTAAGGTTGCGGTCTTGATGCATAGTTTTGGGCAGTGGTATATTGCCCACAGTGGTAAACGTTTCTTCCTTGTCATTCAATTTCTCTATGCTTCGTTCTCCTGTAATAATCCACGTGTTGAGTTCACGGTCGGTATATATTTTTTTATCATAAATAATGATATCACTTTCACTTACAAAGTTTTTAGGAAAAAATGTAACGGTTTTTCCGTCAAATTTACTCAAGCCATTAACGCCAGCTATCCAGACAAAACCAATGCTGTCCTGGGTAATTCCAAGAGCACCAGCTGGAAAATTTCCATTTTCGTCTAAAAGTTGTTTAAAGCTATATGAATTATCTCCTTGCGAGTACCCTACTAAAATATTTAAAATAAAAAATATAGGAAATAAGCGCATATAAGTGTTTGAAAATAAAGAATTAATTTAACAATAAATTTACTAAATTAATAATAGAATTTTCTGTTTATGCTTTAAGGTAACCCTGTGTAATTAAATGAACCATCAGTTACCAAAAACTCAATCACTTTTATAAAAACCCACATTATGTAATTTCATTTAGATAAATAAATATTTATGAGAACTAGATAAGGACTTGAAATTACGGAGTATATAAACTACTAATTTATTGTCCTTTTTTCAGTAATTCAATTTCTCTTTCAAGTTTATCTATTCTATTATTTTGTTCCTGAATTGACTTGATTAAGACTGGAATTAATTCAGTATAATTCATAGCTTTATAATCTCCTTTCGAAACTACCTTGTTACCGTTTTCATCAAGGTCGACATCTTCGGCAATCACTACTTCAGGAATAATATTTTCAACTTCTTGGGCAATTAACCCCATTCTTTTTCTGTTATTAGGAGAGATAAAGGATTTGTAACGATACGTTACTGGATTCAATTTCAATACCTCCTTAAGGCCATAGGAAAGCGGTTGAATTTCATTTTTTGTATTTCTATCGGAGTATGTTATAAAGCCATTTGCAACTACATCATCCCAATGTTCAGTAGCAGTATTGTTTCCTAAATCAAATCCAGTGGCACTTCCTGCATAAGGCACAATATCACCATCAATACCCATATTTGACGCTCCCATATTCTCTATCTCTAAATAAAGACCATTTCCAACTTGACCCATTTCTAAAATACCATTCGTTCTTAATATATTATTATCAAATTCACCATAAATAAGTGCGTTATCATCATCTGCATTGGAGTTTTCTATATATAATTTATTACTACCTGTGTCATTATATCCCGAATAGGCACCAAGAAATACATTACCACTTCCTATTAAATTACCATACCCAGATTGTATTCCAATGCTTACATTCTCGTCTCCAGAAGATTTGAAATAAAGAGCATCTATACCTAAGGCGGTATTATTAATCCCACTTAAATTATTATAAAGTGTCCGGTATCCTATACCTACATTGCCCGTACCAATTGTGTTCTCTCTTAAGGCATGAAACCCAACTCCGACATTATTGACTCCAGAGGTATTATCACCTAGGGCTGCAGTCCCTAGTCCAATATTATAAGACCCAGAGGTATTATCGTACATAGCTGCAGATCCTAACGCTAAATTATAATCACCCGTATTAGCAGCTCTTAAGGCATCCGTTCCAATAGCTGTGTTATAATTTCCAGAGCTTGCGCTTTCCATCGATTGATATCCTAAGGCAACATTGCCAGTACCACTCGATGCATTTTCCAAAGAATAAGCACCAACAGCTGTATTAAAATTGGAGTTAGTGGCACTCATTAAACTATTATATCCAATGGCAATATTATAATTATTGGATAGGTTATCACCATTACCCGCCGATTCACCCATAAAAACTGAACGCCCCGTATTATAAATTCCTATTTTACCCTGAGTGCTAATTCGAAGCTTTTCTGTATTATTCGTTCTAAAAGAAAGCGCATTATTGTCTGTTGTGCCTAAAAAGTTGGTTCCTACTGCTGTACCTGCATCCCCAGTTAAGGACCACTTTTCTGATGAATCTGTAGTCGTGGTTAAACGTTCCCAAGTAGTTCCATTAAAATAATAATACCCTACTCCGCTCCCGCCAGTTACAGCTGCATTTGTATTGTAAATTAACAACCCTGTTGAAGCCGTATTAACGCCGTCTAACATCGTAGTTGCAATACTGCTTAAAAAAACTCTAGGAACAAGTATTCCTTTATCTGAAGCAGTTATATCTAGAATGGATGAGTCGTCTGGATTTGTAGTACCAATACCTACTTGTGCGACACCTACTAGACTTAAAAATATCGTAAAAACTAATAGTATTTTTCCTTTCATAATTTATTCATTAATAATTTATAAAAGGTTAAGTCTAAAAATAAGGGACTTTAAATATAAAATAATTTTTAAACTTATGACTCTCAATGTAATATAAAACAAAAGCACCTTTCATTGAAAGGTGCTTTTGTTTGAAGGTAAAAAGTTTTTATTTAAAAGCTATAAACTGCTTTCTAGTTTCAAGCACATCCTTTACATATTTTCTGAATTCAGGATATTCTTCTGGCTCAATGTTTTCATAACTCATAACAGCCTTCACAGTCACTTTTAATTGAGTTTCCTTTGTTTTTTCATACGTAATGGTATACGAGTGCCCTTTAAAAGAGAGCTCTTTGCTTTCAGGTATTTCAACAAAAGTAAACCCCTCTTCAATATTTATAAGCATGGAATCCTCATACACATCTGTGTTTTCGTAATCCAAATAATTAATGGGATACTTACGCTCATTTAAGCTCACAACAGATTGATTGTAAGGAATTGAAAAATAAGGTAATTGAAAGGTTTTCATACTTCCAATTTTATTCAGTTTTTCATTAAGAGATACGGTAGCTTCAAAAGTAACTTTATCATCTCCTTGCTTTTTATCAACCTTATCAACAGACACTAATTCCACATCCACTTTTGTTCTGTTAAGGAGATCATCAGATATTTTTTCCTTTTTTACTTTTTCGTTATCATCACTTAAAAGTTCAATGTAGTAAGAACTCAAATGCCCGGTTACGGTAGTCGTTAAGTTAATCTTCGAGCTTTCATCAGATATATCAACAATGTAATCATTTAAAAATGTTGATTTCTTACGATTCACATTATAAATTTTGAAAAGTTCATTCCCTTGTATGGCTCCTTTACTGAATGGAATTTCCAAACCTGTAGCATTGCGTAACGATACCGGAAGCGCTTTATACGGCAAATACTTATCTGTCAATTCTAAAAACTGAGGTTCACCATCAATATCCACTTTCACTATACAGTGATTAAAATCTGTTGAAGGAAGGATTATCGAGTTTTTGCCGTAATCTGAAGTCAATACCAACACCAAATTAACATCAAGTCCAGCTTCCTTACCCAACACAGCAAACAATGTTGAAAAATCTTTACAATCTCCCAGCTTGGTTTTAATAGTTTTTTCTGGCTTTTGAGGCACAAATCCGCTTTGTTTAAAACTTACATAGCTGTATGAAAAATTACCTGTAACGTATTCGTAAATCTTCTTTGCTTTTTCATCATCTGAAAGATTGGCAACACCATTAGGAAAAATCTTTTTAAAAGCATCTTCAACAGTTTGGTCAAACTCTAATTGCTCTCTTACTAAATCTGAATACCAATTCGAAATTTCGTCCCAAGATTCAATTGAACTTAAATGCAGTTCTCTCGCAACATCCGAATAGGGTGGCATAAAATCTTCACTCATCGGGAGTTCCTTATCATTTTTTAAGCTCCATTCGTGAACGTAAAAATCGCCTTCTTTTGATTTCTTATAAGGAATTTCACCATTAGTTACTTTAAACTTTAAGTTATCCTCTTGCATAAACAAACGGAATGTTTTTTCAGTAATAGGATAATAGCTATTAAAGCCACGAGTATCCACATAATCTTTGTAGAACCTTCCAGAACGTGAAAAGCTTCCTTCAAAATCAATTAACACGACATCACCAATTTCAAGTCCGTTAAACACAAAATTGGATCCGCTCTTCTCAGCCGGAGAAATGCTTTTATCTTTCTTTACAATTTCAGATTTGTAAATTGCGTAATCGCCGTAAAGTCCTAAATTATATTCCTTTAAACGATCAATTCCCTTTTGTGAAGTGACTTCGTAAATATAGGTTCCTTTGTACCTTCCACCCCCACTTGGGTACTTTTGCACATCCACTTGATCCAGTAAGAAGTTAACACCGTAATTATTCGTTTTTATTTCACCCCTATTTTCTTCAATAAACGAATAGAATTCTTTTAGCCTGAAATTATCCAACGGATCCTTCACCTTCTTAAGGTCATATATAACCTTTCTTAAATCACTATCACTGCTGTTTTTCTCTATGGCTTTTTCATAATATTCTAAGGCTTCTTCGGTTTTATCTATTTGGCGTAAAGCTTCAGCTTTCAGTTTTAAAAACACAAAGGTATCTGGGTAGTTTTCTATCCCCATTTCAATGTATGGCAACGACTCTTCGTAGCGTTGATAATCGTGTAAATAGGCAATGTATTCTTGGATAATGGCATTGTCATAATCCATTTTTTTAACCGATTCATTTAAAATTCCAAGCGCTTCTTCTTTTCGGTTTTGCTTTTCGTAATAATAGGCTAAACTTAAATCCACATCGTAGTTAAAATGCTTTGCCTTATTTTCTTCTAGCCTTTTCACAGTTTTTTCATCGTTATTGAATAATTGACTGTAAAACATGACAAACGTGCTATATAAGGATGAAGGCACTGTGGGGTCTTCAATAAACTTATCAAGTGCAGCTTCTACTTCACTCATACGTTGCTTTCTTAATTCTAAAAGCAAGTCTGTGGCAGTGGCTATAAACGAGTAATCTACGACTTCAGAAAGCTTGTTAAGCGTAGATTCATAAGTTTCTATGTCCATTTTATAGAGATCACTAAAATTTTGAAACTTATTCATCAAGGATAAGTAATAATCTGGGTCGAAGGTTTCAATATTTTTAATGACTTCGTTATAACTTTCCGAATCTCCTGCACTGTTATGTACCTCAGCTAAAATAGATTTTACAATAGAACTATTGGGATTTTCTTCTAACCAGTCTTCAGTTAGTTTTTGCGCTTTTTCAAATTCTGAATTACGCATATATGCCATCACTAAACTAAATTTGTTTAAATCCACATCCCCCTTCTTCTCTGCCAGACGCTTTTCAAAAAAGGAATAAAAAGAATTGGGTATTTCTTTAGGTGCGATTTCTGCCAGCGTACTTTTTGAATATTCTTTATTGTTAAGTGAAACTGATATATTTTCTATTGGGTTTCCAGCATCGTCCACAATTTTTACCATAAAATATGGGTAGGTTGCATAGGAAGCTGTCTTTACCAACAACCTATTATTTCCTTTTTTAAGGTTTACGGCAATGGTGTATGCATCCATTTCGGTTAAACGATCCTTATCATTTTCAAAAATTAAAACATCGTTTAAAAACAGTTGAAAAATTCCGCCTTTTCCAACTTTTAAATTCACACGTTGGTCAACTGGGGAATTCACAAAGGTTTGGGCATAATTAATTCCTGAAATAATCTCTGAATGATTTAAGAAAAACTGATAAGGTTCTCCAGAATTTTTTGCTGGATACCAATTTACCGAGCCATTGCGTCTAGTATTAAAAGGTGTTTCTGAAATAGCTGTCGTTTCAGGTAGATATTGCGTGTCAAGACCACTATTATTCAGGTTCTCAAAAGGGCCACAGTACTCCCAATTGATGACGCTTTCAATTTTTTTATTGAGTTCCAAATAACCATTCCAGTCATTTTGGTATCGCAGCACCACCGATTTATAATACAAATAACCATCCTTGACCGAGTTGTTTTTCATCTTATGTTCATCCAACTCTTCAATAGAAGAAACATTATACGAGTTAAATCCAGATTCCAAATAATCCCCTAAGGCATAAGGGAAAAACCAATGTGCAAATAAGTAATTTTCAAAATTTGGATAGGTTGACAGTTCTTTTAAAAAGTTATCCTCACGAACCATCAATCCGTTTTCCATTCTTACTATTTGGCGCAATAAAGAGGTTTCTACGTCTTTTACAAATCCTTTTTTGTTGACTAATTCTAATGCTGTTGCTCTATTATTGGCGTGCAATTCTTGCCAAATCTTATTTGGTTTTTGTGCAACTAATGTTAAGCTGAATGAAAAAAAGAAAACCAATATAATACTGCGGAAGTGTCCCATGGAAATATTCATAAATAGGTGTAGATTCTAATTCTTACTATAGAATTAGCAAATAAAACATTTTAATTAAACCTTAAAAAGAGAAAATGGCTTTTTCTGAATAATTTACTTTCTTTTTCTCCAAAAACTCTTTAAAAAACAAAAACCAATCATTTGGGGGATGATTGGTTTAAGCTTGAGATTAATGTATAATCTACATTTTAATTAGCATTCGTAGCACTAGTAAGTAGTAACGTTTCTAGTTTCAGTAATCTTTCTTCAAGCGTTGATATTTTCTTGTTTTGCTCTGTGATAATTTCTTGTTGTTCTTTAATAGCATTAATTAGCACAAAATCCATGGCGCCATAATCAACCCCTAAGTACGATTCTTTTACAGCTCCATCTTCAGATTTGTATTCCCAATCCTTCACCATAAAAGGAGCCACTTTTTGCAGTTCTTGAGCAATGGTACCCACACCCGTTTCGTTTGGCATTCCAGCTTTTCCGTTATATGTAAACCAGACTGGATTAATTTTTTTCAACAATTCTAATCCTTCTGAAAAAGGTTTAACATTGGTCTTTAATCTCCTATCTGAAGCTACCGTCCAAGCAGAGGAAATAGGCTTTGCAGCAGAATTGGTACTCAACTGGAGTTGATAGGCTGGTGCTGCAAGACCAATACCTACATTATCTGCAAAAAAGTTAGCTGTGCCTCCAAAACCCCAACTAAAGTAGGTCCCATTATACCAAAGCGCTTCGCTACCGTTTACTTGCAATGCAACGCCTGTACCAATACCTTGATTAAGATTTGCTGCTCCATTCACTGAAAATCGTTGTGAAGGTGCAACAGTGCCTACTCCAACCCTATTGTTTACTTCATCCACAAATAGTGTCCCCGCATCTACATTTAAAGAACCTGTGTTTACTTCTACATCTGCGTTAAAGCGTAGTAAATTAGTATCAAACTCTCCATAAATAAGGGCATTATTAGCATCTGCAGTAGTGTTTTCTATATATAGCTTATAACTACCTAACTCATTATAACCTGCCTCACTTCCAATAAAAACATTTCCATTTCCCAATACATTCGAATAACCTGCATTGTGTCCTAATGCAGTATTGCCTAATCCTGCAGCGTTGTTACGTAAAACTTCAGATCCGATTCCAACATTCCCACCTCCATTAGTGGCTCTTAAGGCCTCAAAACCTATAGCGATATTTCCTGAACCCAAAGTATTACTAAACAAAGTTGCAAATCCTACACCTACATTAGAATTTCCTAAAGTATTTGTGGATAATGAGCTACTACCTATAGCTACATTTCCTATGCCTCCATCGTTTCCGCTTAATGCATACGCTCCAATACCTGTATTTTCATAACCTGAAGTTGTAGAAGATAAAGCGTACAAACCAACCCCTGTATTATTATAACCTGCTCCGTTGGCTGAAATTGCGTAATATCCAACTGCAGTGTTTCCTGAACTACTTGTATTACTAATTAGGCTTCCATTTCCAACAGCTACGTTTTGAGTACCCGTCGTATTAAACAATAATGATTGAAAGCCTACTGCGGTATTTTCAGCTGCGGTATTTTGCCTTAATGCTTCATACCCTAAAGCAGTATTACTACCAGTTGTTGTATTTGTTGACAATGCTCTTGTCCCTACTGAAACATTAAAACTTCCAGTCGTGTTACTATATAGGGATCGGAATCCATTGGCTACATTGTTAGTCCCTGTAGTATTTCCAAATAAAGAACCAAATCCGATAGCCGAATTATCACTCCCAATAGTGTTATTTTGCATACTGCTGCTTCCTATTGCCACATTATCATTTCCAGTACTATTATTCCGTAAGCTTCCATATCCAGCGGCAGTGTTTCCAGCTCCGGTTGTATTTTGCTCCAGTGTAAATCTTCCAAAGCCACTATTAAAAAACCCTGTAGTATTGTTTCTAAGTGCATAAGAACCTACCGCTGTATTTTCAACCCCAGTAGTATTTGAATACATAGTGTCATATCCAACTGCAACGTTATCATTTCCTGTAGTATTTGAATACAACGTATGAAAGCCAACCCCTATATTAGCATTCCCCGTGGTATTGTACATAGATTCAAAACCCACAGCAACATTTGAAAACCCAGTAGTAAGCGAAACCAAAGAGTTTCTACCTACACCTACATTATAAGCTCCCGTTGTATTTGAAAAAAGACTACTTCTGCCTATGGCAACATTAGAGCCTCCCGTTGTATTATTATAAAGTGTCGTTCTTCCTAATGCAGTATTTGATTCCCCTGTTGTGTTTACGACCATACTTGAATACCCAATAGCCGTATTTTCGCTTCCTGATGTATTATTGTATAGGGATTGATACCCAAATGAAGTGTTATTATTCCCTGTTGTATTTCCCAACAAAGATCCATTTCCAACGGAAGTATTATAATCACCCGAAGTATTATTTAACATAGATGCACTACCAATTGCTACATTTTCGTTCCCATCTATATTATCTTGTAGCGCTCTATTACCAACAGCAATATTGCCAAAACCAATAGTGTTATTTAATAGCACATTATACCCAATAGCTGTATTAGAATCTCCGGTAGAATTATTAAATAGGGCGCTATGTCCAAAAGCACTATTCCAATTACCTGTAGTATTATTTCGTAATGCCCCATTCCCAAACCCGTTGTTATATTCACCACTGGTATTCTGATATAGGGATGCAACACCAAAAGCATTATTAAAGTCTCCTGTGGTATTATTGCGTAAAGAAACACCCCCCACAGCTGTATTACTACTACCTGTGGTATTAAATAACATGGCGTTTGCTCCAATAGCTACATTATTGTTGCCGTTATTTTGAGGTAATACATATTGACCTATGGCTATATTATTAAGTCCGGTACTATTATTTATTAAATTAGAATGACCAATAGCTATATTTCCGCTTCCCGTCGTATTGTTCTGTAAACTATTTTGCCCAATGCCAACATTTCTATTATCGGTTAAATCATCATTCGCGCCTGCATTTACACCCAAAAAGATAGAAGAGCCATCATTTGTACCATCATTGTCAGATTTACCATCTTCCAGTTCATCAATCTTTTTAATCCCAGTGGCAGTTTGCCAAGCCCCCAAACTATTATCCCAATAATACAATCCTTTTGTTGGCGCTCCATTTCCTGTAATAAATATCATCATACCATCTTGTAAAGCGGTTGGGTTTGTTAATGGAAAATCATCCACACGAGGGATTAAAATTCCATCTTCATTTGAAGGCGTTGCTACGTTTGTTGCAGAAATATCTAAAGTAGCATTGGGATTGGTATTTCCAATACCTACTTGCGAAAACAAACCATATGTAACAAAATAAAAGCTGAATAAAATAAGTATCTTTTTCATAAGGGAAAGTTTTCTATTTTTTAATCTTTATCGATTTAATAATCTTATTTTCCAATAGTATATTCAATTTGTAAGTGCCCTTTTTTAAATGGTCTATACTTAAGTAAATTTTTTCCTCAGGGAAGTCTCCATTCGAGCTATTGTACATAATTACTATTTAATTTCAGTAAAAGTATGGGGCAACCGTTTGACCTAATGAAAGAGATGTTCCAAAGAATAGAAGATATGTTACTAGGCTATTTTAATAATAAGATTTAAAAGGATTTTCTTGACACTAAATCTTACTGCTGTTGATATTCTTGTGGAGTACAGTGATATACTTCTTTAAAACACTTAATAAAGTAAGAAGGTGTGTTAAACCCAACTTCATAAGCTATTTCCGAAACAGTAGCATCAGACTCTTTTAAAAGTGGGAGTGAAAGTTTTAAACGTTGAGAACGAATAAATTCTGAAGCAGACATATTAAAAATTGCTTTTAGTTTGCGATGTAATTGTGTTCTACTTAGATACATAGCCGCTGCAAATTGTTCACTCGTAAAGTCTGGTTTTGTGAGTTCTCTTTCTAATGTTTTTTTAAGCCTGTTTAAGAAATTTGCTTCGGTGGAAGTTACTGCTAACTCAGGTTGAATAGTAAAGTCCTGACTATATCTTTTCTTTAATAACCTTCTATTTTCGATAAGCTTTTCTACCCTTAGTTTCAGATTTTCACTATTAAAGGGTTTGGTAACATAGGCGTCGGCTCCTGTTTTAAGCCCAGCCATTTCATTTTCTTCACCAACTTTGGCTGTTAAAAGAATAATGGGTATGTGGCTAGTAAGTTCGTTGTGTTTTAATTTGTTACATAAAAAGATTCCATCTTCTTCGGGCATCATAACATCGCTTATGATAAGCTCTGGAATTTGTTTTAACGCTTTCTCAACTCCTATGCGTCCATTAGCTGCTTCAATAATTTCATAGGTATCGCTAAAAATTGAAACAACAAATTTTCGAATGTCTGTATCGTCTTCAACAATTAAAATTGTTGCTTTTTCAAGTGATGCAGCTTCGTCTTTTTTTGCTTCCAAAATAAATACATCATCACTGTATTCAATTAATTCTGAACCCGTAAAGGCACTTTTTGTAATGGGTAAGGTAACAGTAAACTGTATTCTATCTTTTGCAATTGTGTTGGCTATAATACTTCCTTTAGACAAGGTTATCAATTCCTTTACCAAGGCTAACCCTACACCTACGCCTTCGGCATTCGTATCATCTTGATAAAACCGATGAAACAACTTGCTTAAATCGTCTATGTTTACCTTTTGATAAGTATTAATTAGTGATAGCAGTAAAAAGTCATCTTTTTTATTAATATCAAAGATGACTTCGGTGTTTTCTGGTGCATATTTTATAGCATTTGATAGTAAATTGGAAACTACTTTTTCAATAATATCCTTATCATACCATACATTGGTTAATTCTTCTGAGAGTATAGTGGTGCGTAAAGTAATTTTTTTATACGCCGCTTTGTATTTAAATGCTTCAACTAGTTGCTTAAGGAGTATTTCTAAGTTACCTTTTCTTACTTTTAATGTTAGTTGTCCAGAATCTATTAAAGACAAGTCCATCATTTGGTTAACAAGTTTGAGTAACCTATCGGCATTTTGTTTAACCAAATTCAATTCTTTTCTATCTTCTTCAGCAAGCGCTTCTTTTGCTAATTGGTGATCAATGGGACCCGAAATAAGAGTAAGGGGTGTTCTAAATTCATGCGAAATGTTAGTATAAAGCGTTGTCTTAAATTCATTTAACTTTTTTAATCGCTCGGTTTCTGCATGTTCTAGTTGCAATTTGGTTTTTACATCCCATCTAAACTTTAAGTACCAATAAATACCGTATAGTAGTAGTACTACCAATAGTAAATAAGTAACCTTCATTACATTGGTAAGGTACCAAGGCTTAAGAATAGTGAATGAATATTCTACTGGGACTTTATTCCACTCTCCATCATAATTACTTGAAAGTACTCTAAAAGTATAATCATTAGGTGGTAAATTAGTATAATGTGCCTCATTTGAATATTCTGGAAAGGACCAATCTGCATCATGATTTACTAATTGGTAACGATACAAATTTAACTCTGGCTGTGAAAAATGAAGTCCAGCAAAAGTAAAGGTTAGCGTATTTTGGTCATGAGCAAAAACAGCGTTGGGGATCATGGGTTGTTCTTGCCCAAACATTTCAACTTTTGAAATAACTGTCTTTGGTTTAGCAGAATTAAGACTAAGTTCGTTTGGGTTAAACCAATTAACACCATTCAATCCTCCAAAGTATAGTTTGTCATTCTCCCCTTTGTAATAGGCTCCCGTATTAAACTCTAGTGCTTGTAATCCACTGCTCGTGGTATAATTTTCAACATATCGCTTATTGGAATCTTCAAAATTAAATTTTGTAATTCCCTTATTAGAGCTTAACCATAAATTTCCATGGGTGTCGGGTAAAATACCATAAATAACATTATTGGCAAGCCACTGTTCAATGGTATAAACCTTTACTGTCTTACTTTTAATATTGTACTCCTTTAAACCACTTCCGTTAGTACCAACCCAAAGGTTTTCAGTTTCATAAAACAAAGATTTAATCTTGTCTTGAATTTCATTAATCCTTTCAATCTTTTCTGTGGAAGCATCCCATAAAAAAAGCCCATGGTCTTCACTTCCTATCCATAGCTCATTATTTCTTCCTTCCTCTACTGTTCTAATATTGTTTGAAGGTAAAGCACTATTTTCTGTATTTATTTCTTTTAAAACCCCTCTATTTCTATCAAATAATATTAAACCACGGTCTCTGGTACATAACCAAATATTCGATTTACTATCTTTATAAATCTTCCAAATGGTCATTTTAGACGTTTCAGGAAATGATACAACCCTTCCTTTAGAGTCCATAATCTGAAGACCTTCCCCTTGATGACCTATCCAAAGTTCATTGTTATAATGCAACAAACTCATAATCCTATCACTTAATAATTCCGAATTTTGAGTTGTGTAGGTTTTATACTTTTCTTGATCCAAATTAACAGCCGACAAACCTTTCCCAGATGTCCCAATCCACATGGTGTTGTCATCATCCACTGTAATGGCTCTTGCAAGATCTACAAATACATTATTAGGCGTTTGATCATTGGTAATAACCTCAAACTTAAACAAATGTTCATCATAATAACTTAATCCTCCACCATCGGTTCCCAACCAAATGGTTCCCGTATAATCCATATATAAGCATAAAACATCATTATAATTAATTCCAAAAGCATTTTTACTATTCACTTCAAAATGCTTTACTTTTTCATTGGTAAAATCATATACATACACCCCATCACCATAGGTAGCAATCCAGAGGTTATGATGATTATCAACCAATAAATCTTGAATATTAAGCGTTGGAGGAAGTTGAGGGTGTTTAACTGTATATAACACATTGGAATCGGGAAGCTTATAAAATAGCCCTGCACCAAAAGACCCTATCCATAAAGTATTGTCTTTTGAAATAGCCAAAGAACTAAAATTTGCAGCATCCGCTTCTGCTTCTATTTTTGAAATACCACTATTTTTTATTTGAAACACTCCTCCTGATGCTGCCACATAAAGTGCTGAATCGTGTTCTAAAAATTCAAAAATATTCTGTTCTTTAAATTCTTCTTTAAATATTTGGGTAGTATCCTTTTTTTGATTGTTTATAGTATAAAGCCCTGCACCATAGGTGCCAATAAAATAATCTTTTTTGTTATTCTGAAAAATAACACTAAGGTTTTGGATGCCCTTTATGGTTTTAAAAGTTTGATTTGTAGCATCAAATTTTTCTAGATAACCAGAGTTTTCTATAATCCATAACGTTCCTTCCCTATCTACATAAATCTTTCCCAACTTGCTAAAAGTAGGACGAGTAACATCTTCAAATTGTTTATTGTAAAATGTAAATGTTCTTCCGTCATATTTATTAAGGCCATCTTGTGTAGCAAACCATAGATACCCAATGGAATCTTGAGAAATGCTCACCACGCTATTTTGCGACAAACCCTGTTCCACCGTCAAGGCTTTAAAAGATATTTGCTTTGTTTGAGGCGTTACATTTCGCTCTAAGGACTTATTGTTTTGTGCCCAAAACACAAAAGGAAAAAGTAGAAAAAAGCCAATAAAACGTAAGCTCTTCATGGAGTTTCAAGTCTATTTCTAAAGATACTAAAGAAATAACGAAAAATGAATGGCTAAACTAAAGTTCTAACGTTATTGGGTTTTAACTTTCCCAACAACAATTGCCAAAGTAGAAGCCATTTTCTGGGCTCTAGAATGCACCTCAGCTTCACTCCACCCAATTTTTACCAACGAAGAAATCGTGCGTCCCATCCAGTGGTCGCTTTTTGAAAAATCGGTGTTGTTTAAATCCTGTAGCTGATTTTGAATCTCCTGCGGAAGACTTCCAAGACTCTTTAAATTGCGTAAATGCTCCCAACCGTGGATGTAATGCCAGTTATTTTTAAACCAATAAAAACAAGCATCCACACCTGCTTCACCTAGAGCTTTATGGGCCTTTTCGGTCAATTCTTGGGTGGGTAAAAAGAAGTTAAGGAATGAGTAATTCTCCTCGCCACCTTCGGGAACCGTTCTAAAAGTAACCCCTTCCACTTGTGAAAGTGCATTTCTAAGAATGGTATAATTCTTTTTCTGAATGGCTAAAAAATCATCCAGCTTTTCTAACTGTCCCAAACCAACGGCTGCGTGTAATTCTGAAATTCTATAATTATATCCCAAGGTAGGATGTGTTTCGGCACCACGGTCATTCCCCACGTGGTCGTGTCCGTGATCCTGATATTGGTCCGCATTGATAGCAAACTGTTTGTTATTGGTAATGATGCCACCACCTTCACCGCAGGTAATGGTTTTTACAAAATCGAAAGAAAAACATCCCAAATCCCCATAGCTTCCTAGAGGTTTTCCGTCATAGGTTCCGCCTAAGGCCTGACACGCATCTTCCAATAAAATTAAGTTATGTGTATCGCAAATCGCTTTCAGCTCCTTTAATCGTGCCATAGAACCGCACATATGGACGGGCATCACACATTTGGTTTTGGGAGTAATAGCAGTTTCCACTGCTTTTGGGTCAAGCGTTAATGTATCGTCGATATCTACTAACACGGGAACTGCGCCCAATGCCATAATAGATTCAAAACTAGCCACAAAAGTAAACGTGGGCATAATGACCTCATCCCCGGCACCTATCCCAGCCGAAGCCAAGGCCACAGTCAATGCGGCAGTACCACTCGATACCAATTGACAATATTCGGCACCCATCCGTTTTGCAAAAGTTGCTTCAAATTCTTTGGCTTTCCAATGGTTGTTTCGCATGCCGTCAAAGCCATAGCGCATAAGCACCCCACTTTCCATGACATCGTTTATGTGTTTGCGTTCTTCTTCTCCAATTTTTTCGAATCCAGGCATTTTTTGGGTTTTAGGTTCTAGGTCTTAGGTCTTAGGTCTTAGGTAAAATTAAATCTATTTTTCTTTCACCCTTAACCTATCACCTCATAGACGAAACGCAAAGGTAAGGGTTGCGTTAGGAGTGTGCAATAAGAGCCTCTAGATAAAAAATGAATTTTCAGAAAAAAACGTAACTTTCTAATCTCTGAAAAAGTTCAGAAAAAAATTGACTACCTAAAAAGAACCAAACTATCCATGAATATATTCTTCATCATTTTAGTCGTACTCGTATTTATTGTCGTTGCCATTTCAAAATTCAAAATTCATCCGTTTATCACGCTCATTCTTGCAGCAATCATAACAGGCTTTTTTATGGGATTAGATGGAAACTTAATCCTTGACAAAATAAGTGAAGGCTTTGGTAGTACGCTAGCGAGTATTGGAATTATCATAGGCTTTGGAGCCATTATTGGCACATTTTTAGAAAAATCGGGCGGTACAGCTACCATCGCAAAGTATATTTTAAAACTCATTGGCGATAAAAAATCTCCTTTAGCGATGAACTTAACAGGAATTTTAGTTTCCATTCCTGTCTATTGTGATTCTGGGTTTATCATTCTTTCCTCTTTAAATAAAGCGCTAAGCAAGAAAACGGGAATATCCATGGTTGTGTTTGTCATTGCACTTTCTACAGGACTCTATGTTTCCCACGTATTTATTCCACCTACGCCAGGTCCTTTGGCAGCAGCAGCAGCCTTAGAAGCCGATTTAGGCCTTGTGATTTTTATGGGAATACTTATTGCCATTCCTACGGCTTTTGTAGGATATCTTTGGGCAATAAAATCTGGGAAAAAACTAACGGTTACTGAACCTGAAGAGATCGTTGAGAAAGAAGAAATTCCCGAAAGTAAGTCTTCGGTTTTGGCAGTGTTGTTACCCATTCTGATTCCCATTGTATTAATTGCGCTACGCTCCATTGCCCAATATCCCACGCATCCATTTGGAGAAGGAACACTTGCCAACATCTTTTCATTTATTGGGCATCCCCTACCCGCCTTGTTTATCGGGATTTTGTTTGCTGTAAAATTAGTAACTAAAGACACACCAGTTAAAGAACGTCTCACATGGGTTTCGAGTTCGTTAAAGGAAGCAGGAGTCATTATCCTAATCACCGGTGCAGGCGGTGCTTTTGGTAGTGTGCTTCGGGCAGGAAATTTAGGCGAAATCATCGAAGCCAATTTTACAGGAATTGAAGTAGGCATCTTTTTGCCATTTATCCTCGCGGCTATCCTTAAAACCGCACAAGGTTCTTCTACGGTTTCCATTATTACCACTGCCACTATTATTGCTCCAATGATGGGCACATTGGGTTTAGATACCGAATTATCTAGAGCCCTTGCCGTGTTGGCAATTGGTGCTGGAGCGATGACCGTTTCACATATTAACGATAGCTATTTTTGGGTGGTTTCTCAATTTTCAGGTATGACAACCAAAACCACTTTAAAAAGTCATACTCTCGCAACGCTCTTTCAAGGTATTACCGCCATTGTGCTGCTTTCACTAATTCAAATTTTTATATAAAATGAACATCGTCATAGCACCCGATTCCTTTAAAGAAAGTCTCTCTGCCAAAGCCGTAGCCGAAAACATTGCCATAGGTATCAAAAAAGTATTTCCCGATGCCAACATCCTCCAAATCCCAATTTCCGATGGTGGTGAAGGCTTATTGGAAGCCTTGGTACCGCCTTCAAACGGAACATTCATTTCGGTGCAGGTAAAAGACCCTTTATTGCGAACCCTCAATGCACAATACGGCATTTTAGGCGATAGCACTACCGCCGTGGTGGAAATGGCTACTGCCTCAGGATTGGAGCTCCTTAAAGAAGCCGAAAAAAACCCTATGACTACCTCCTCCTATGGAACAGGACAACTTATAAAAGATGCCTTGGACAAAGGCTGCACAAAAATTATCATTGGCATTGGTGGAAGCGCCACCAACGATGGCGGTATGGGAATGGTGAAAGCCCTCGGCGGAAAGTTCCTCGACAAAGAAGGAAACCCAATAGCCGAAGGTGGCGGATCACTACACAATTTACACTCCATCGACCTCTCGGGATTTGACAACAGAATCCAACACTGCGAAATTTTAGCCGCTTGTGATGTTTCCAATCCCTTGGTGGGCCCACACGGAGCATCCTTTGTTTTTGGCGGACAAAAAGGTGGAAATCCTTCACAATTGGAACAACTAGACCACAACTTAACGCACTATGCCACGTTGATTAAAAACGAGTTGGGAATTGAAGTAGCGAACGTAAAAGGTGCTGGTGCCGCTGGTGGCATGGGCGCTGCACTCCTTGCTTTTTTGGGAGCGAAATTAGAACGAGGCATTGACCTTATTTTAGAAACTCTCCAACTAGAAACCCATATTAAAAAAGCCAATTGGGTGATTACGGGCGAAGGCAAAATAGACCACCAAACCCTCTACGGAAAAACCATCTCGGGCGTGGCAAGCTTGGCAAAAAAACACAACGTCCCAGTCATTGCCGTAGCAGGAAAACTAGGCGAGGGTATTGAAGAACTCTACCCCATAGGCGTTACAGCCATGTTCTCCATTGTTAACCAACCCATGACGCTACAAGAAGCCATGGCCAAAACCAAAGTCTTGATACAAGACTGTATGGAGAATGTTTTTAGAACAATTAAAGGATAAAGGTTTATAATTAAGAGTTTTTACGTAGAAAATTTAAGAGGATTATTGTATATATTTGAAATACGTTATCTGGATAATCATGATAAAACTCAGGATATAACGAGTTCTACGCAATTTTAAACTGAAAACTATGAAATCAATTTTACTAATATTATTAACTTTTTGCTCTAATTTAGTTTTTGGTCAATGTAACTGTGAAACAAACATAATTTCGGGAATTAAGACAAAACAATGCATTCCTTCATTAGTTGCTTACGATAACACATATCAAGTTGGTGCTTCTATAAATTCAACAAAAGAGGATATTTTATTAATCTTGACCGTTCGTTTTAAAGGAAGTGCAAAGACGATTGGTTCCGATTTATTAATTTTTGTAAACGACGAGAAAACGCTAAGTTTAGAACTACTGGATAGCCAGAAAGATTATGTTGGTGGCAGCGAAATTTGTCACGCCAAATTTAAACTAAATGAAAGTAACATAGATTTTCTTAAAAACAGAAAACTATCTTTTCTGAGATTTCATTTTTCAAATGAGGATATCTATAGAACATTTGAAGTTAAGAGAAATGAAGATGTGCTAAAAAATCACCTAAACTGTATCATATGAAATTAAGTCAAATTATTGGCATTCTAATTTTCTTAATTTTGGCTATCGCAATATTTGCAATTGTAAAAAATGAGAATAAAGAACTGAAAAGAGGATATAATATCTCAACTGGTAAAACGGAAACTTATGACCCTGATTATAAAGGATTTGGTGTAACTCAAATGTCAGAGGAAAGCTTGGAATTAAGAAAAAGCAAGCAACGCAATAAAATTCTAATGATAGGAGGCGGGATTTTAGCTTTCATTGCTATAATATTTTTTGTTACTAAATCTAATGAAGACAAGAAAGACCCGATTAAGAATTTAGCAACACTAAAAGATAGAAACATTATCACTCAATCAGAATACGAAGATAAATTGCGACAATCAAAAGAAGTTGAACAGAATAATAAAATTTTAGAAAACAAAAAGAAAGAGTATAAGAAATTACTATCTGAATTGAACAATTTGAAAGCCAAAGGCATATTAACTGAGGAAGAATATCAACAAAAACTAAATAAAATTAAAGAAAAAACTGCTTAGAACAACGTATAATGCGCATAGCTGCGCAAGTTTTTAAAAAGATTGTTTTTCCTACAATTAATCGTAAATTACTTCCGATAAATCTCGATAGCGGCTCCCCTCACTGCTGAATCGCATGCGTTGCAGTGCAACGCTTCCCACAAACGCTACTGCGTTTTGTCTCTTGCCTTTCAGCCGCCAGACCGCTACGCGAGCATTATACAAAACCGTTGTGCACAATTTTGAACTATATGAAAAAATTTACTTTGATATTTCTATTAATAACTATTTATTCATATTCGCAAGACAGCTATAATTTTGATCAATTAGAAGCTGATAATTTTTTCGAGAATGGTGAATATAAAAGGGCAATAGAATTGTATGATAAAGTTATTTTGAATTCTGACAATGACCCATATAATTACTATTTAAGAGGCCTAGCTAAACATAATGTTAATGATAATTACGGGGCAATAACCGATTTAACAAAATCATTAAATTTATTAAAAACTGAAAATCTTGAAGGAAATTGGGCTTACCAAAAGAGAACATTTAAAACTCAAGATGGATATATGAATGGAGTTGGGATGTCATTTATCCATAAATATTATCATATACTTTTTTATAGGGGTTATTCTAAGTACAAAGTAGAAGATTATAGGGGAGCATTACAAGATTTTTTGAATTATTTAAAATATGATTATACTGAGGAAAGTGTTTTTGAACTACTTGCCATTACGTATTATGCTTTAGAAGATTATAAAAATGCTGCTAAATATTATGAAGAAGCGATCAAAATAAATCCTGAAAATGAACGATCCTATTTTTTTCTTGGGGTATCATATTTAGAAACAGATGAATTAAATAAAGGCTGTCTAAATCTAAGTAAATCAGGAGAGCTTGGAAATTTAAAGGCTTACGAATTAATAAAAAAATATTGTAATTAAAGCTGTGCATAACATTGCATAACGATTTTATAGCTAACAGTTTAATAAAACGGAAAATCTCGTCACTAAAAAACTTTATCTTTAACCGACAAACATCACGTTATGGCGCCGACATCACGCTGAATCGCAGGTTACGCTTCCAACATTTGCTCAGCAAATTTTTGGTGCGCCGATTCAGCCGCCAAGTGTCCACAGTTATTATACATAACCGTTGTAAAACATTAAGAAACCAATTTATGAAAGCTAGTAGAGAAATTTATGTATCTAAACGAACTGTTGGTTCAGAATTTTTAAGCATAAACACTTTAAATTGTTCGAAAGATCATAAAATGGGAGGCTTATATTATGCCGATATAGATATTATCTATATTAAACGAATTTCAAGTCAAGAGGATATTTTTAGAACCGTAATTAAAACTAAAAGCGGAAACAAAATGGTTTTCAGTTTTAAAAATGGTGTTGAAAATATTGATTTTCACAAAAAAATAGTTGACAATTACAGTTATTACCTAGAGGAGAACAATATCAAAAAATATAGATTTCATAGTATCCTCACTAGAATAGATGAAATTGATTTGATAGAATCAAAAACTAAAATAAGAACATCTCGAGTACCTTCCGAAAACAAAAATGATTATGAAAGTTGGGAATATGAGTTAATAATAGTGAAAACAAAATTTGGAAATAAGGCTTCAACAGAACAATTTCATTATGAAGATACATTCAGGAAAGGATTAGCTATTGGATTGTTTGCCGATAGAGATAATTATAATAATTAAAACTGTTTTACTACCACCCGTATATACTCTATAATTTCCTTCAAAAACTCCTACAAAAATCGTTCTAAACCATTTGGGAGCTACGTGCGGTTTACGTGCGGTTTACTTGCGGTGTAAGTGCGGTATGAGTGCGGTTAACATGTCCCGCTATTTTTTTAGGGCTTTTCAAAATAAATACAGTAACTCAAAGTACCGTCCTCAGAAAACCATAGAGCTAAGCCTAGTCAATGTGCAGTCAATGTGCAGTCAAAGCCCAGATATATTGCTCAATAATTTTAAAAAGGAAATCGTTGAAGAAATTGTAAACTAAGTTGCATTAATTATCAACTAAGGTGACATTTTACTCAACTTAAATAGGGGAAGTTACTAGTTACGTAGGATATTTTGCTACCTAAGGTGGCATTTAGTTCAACTTGTGTTGGAGAGAATGTAAACTAAGTAGGAGAAATTGCTACCTAAGTAGAAATGTTTGCCACCTCTGTAGGAGTATTTACTACCTAAGTTTATAAATCTACTACTTTAAGCATTTCAGTACTCACTACTCACTACTCACCATACACTATTCCCTGCTAATTTTTCTTACCTTTGCAATTCTCGAAAAACTGCTATGAAATTCCAAATTGTAAGCGATTTTACTCCTACGGGCGACCAACCTGAGGCCATTAGCCAATTGGTAGCTGGGTTAAAAAATGGAGACCCGCACCAAACGCTTTTGGGGGTGACAGGAAGTGGTAAAACCTTTACTATTGCCAATGTGGTGCAAGAAGTGCAACGCCCTACCTTGGTCTTGGCACATAACAAAACCCTTGCCGCACAATTATACAGCGAGTTTAAGCAGTTCTTTCCGCATAACGCGGTGGAGTATTTTGTATCGTATTACGATTACTATCAACCGGAAGCCTACATTCCCAGCAGTGGTGTGTATATAGAAAAAGACCTTTCCATTAACGACGAAATAGAGAAAATGCGATTGAGCACGACCTCTTCCCTCCTTTCGGGTCGGCGTGATGTTTTGGTGGTGGCTTCGGTGTCGTGTTTGTATGGGATTGGGAATCCTACGGAGTTTCAAAAGAACATTATCGAGTTGCATAAAGGCCAGATTATTTCTCGAACCAAACTATTGCACCAACTCGTACAAGGACTCTATTCTCGTACCGAATTAGACTTTCACAATGGACGTTTCCGCATTAAAGGCGATACCGTAGATGTGTATCCCGGTTATGCCGATAATGCCTTTAGAATTCACTTTTTTGGCGATGAAATTGAAGATATTGAAGCCTTCGACCCCCTCACCAACGAAATTATTGAAAAATACGAACAACTCAATATCTATCCTGCCAATATGTTTGTGACCTCGCAGGATGTGTTGCAAAATGCGATTAAAGATATTCAGGATGATTTACTGAAACAGGTTGATTATTTTAAAGAAATAGGAAAACACCTCGAAGCAAAACGCTTGGAAGAACGTACCAATTTTGACCTTGAAATGATAAAAGAATTGGGCTATTGTAGCGGGATTGAAAACTATTCACGTTACCTCGATCAGCGCTTACCAGGAACACGGCCGTTCTGCTTGTTGGATTTCTTTCCTAAGGATTTTTTAATGATAGTGGATGAAAGTCACGTAAGTATTCCGCAAGTAGGCGCCATGTACGGCGGTGACCGTAGCCGAAAGGAAAATTTGGTAGAATATGGGTTCCGATTACCCGCTGCGATGGATAACCGTCCTTTAAAATTTGATGAATTCACAAGCATGCTTAACCAAGTAATTTATGTGAGTGCTACGCCAGCCGATTACGAATTGGAGCAAAGTGGCGGGGTGTATGTGGAGCAAGTGATTCGCCCAACGGGATTATTAGATCCGCCTATTGAAATTCGTCCAAGTTTGAATCAGATAGACGATTTGTTGGAGGAAATTCAGTTACGCGTAGAGAAAGACGAACGTGTGTTGGTAACTACGCTTACCAAGCGAATGGCGGAAGAATTAACCAAATACATGACTCGAATAAATATCCGATGTCGTTATATTCATAGTGATGTGGACACCCTAGAACGGGTTGAAATTATGCAGGATTTGCGCCTCGGTATTTTTGATGTTTTGGTGGGTGTCAACTTACTTCGTGAAGGATTGGATTTACCCGAAGTATCTCTGGTGGCCATCCTCGATGCCGATAAAGAAGGCTTTTTACGGAGTGCACGTTCCCTTACGCAAACAGTGGGTCGTGCAGCGCGACATTTAAATGGAAAAGCGATTATGTATGCCGATAAAATTACCAAAAGTATGCAGGCTACTATTGACGGAACAGAATATCGCCGAAACAAACAAATTGAATACAACAAGGCAAATAATATCAAGCCAACCGCTATTAAAAAATCGTTGGAAAATTCTTTGACCAAAAAGAAAACTGATGCGTATACCTTTGATACTGCCGAAAGTTTAGCTGCGGAAGAAAATGCGAAATATCTAACCAAACCACAGATTGAAAAGAAAATCCGTGATACTCGTAAAGAAATGGAAAAGGCTGCCAAAGACCTTGATTTTATGATGGCTGCCAAGCTTCGAGACAAGATAAAATCATTTCAAAAGCAATTGGAAACCTTATAATGAATCGTAAAATTATTATAGCCCATCGTGGAGCCTCGGGATATCTACCCGAGCATACCCTTCCTGCCAAAGCCATGGCGTATGCGATGCAAGCTGATTATCTAGAGCAAGATGTGGTGCTGAGTAAAGACGATGTTCCGATTGTTATTCACGATATCCATTTGGATGCCGTAACGAATGTGGCTGAAATATTTCCTGAAAGAAAACGTAAAGATGGTCGTTACTATGTCATCGATTTTACTTTTGAAGAATTAAAAACGCTGAATGTAACGGAGCGTTTTGACGTTGAATCAGGCGAAGTGGTTTTTCCGAAGCGCTTTCCGAAAAGGAAATCACGATTTGGATTGCATTCGCTTCAGGAAGAAATTGAATTAATTCAAGGATTGAATAAAAGTACAGGAAACGACATAGGCATTTACCCAGAAATAAAGGAACCGGCCTTCCACAAAAAGGAAGGAAAAGATATTTCAGCAATTGTGTTGAAAGTACTATCAGAATATGGCTATAAAACGAAAAGTGACAACTGTATTTTACAATGTTTTGATGCTTCGGAATTGAGAGGAATTCGAGAGGAATTAAAAAGTGAATTATTTCTGGTTCAGCTAATAGAGTTTGAAAATGAGATTCAATCCATTCCAAAATTTGCTGAATATGCTGATGGTTTAGGCCCTTGGATAAACTTACTTACTGATGGAAGATTGATGCCATTGGCGAAGGAACATAATTTAAAAGTACACGCATACACCCTTCGGAAAGATGATGTACAAAATGGAAAATCTTTTTCAGAAATATTAAAAGAGGTACTATTTAAGCACAATGTAGACGGGGTTTTTACCGATCATCCCGATGTGGTAATTCAATTTTTAAAAAATAACTAATGGCACATCACCCAGATTCTACACGATTAAATAAAGCGATTAGCGATAGCGGATTTTGTTCTCGCCGTCAAGCCGACACCTATATTGAAAAAGGGTTAGTCACTGTCAATGGTGAAGTCGCTACCTTGGGCGACCGTGCCATGCCTGGTGATGAGATTCGCGTGGAGGGAAAACTCATTACCGAAAATGACAATTTAGTATACATTGCCCTCAATAAACCGGTTGGAATTACATGCACCACCGACACTCGAATTAAAGGAAATGTCGTAGATTTTATCAATCATAAAGAGCGTATTTTTCATATTGGAAGGCTTGACAAACCTAGTGAAGGACTACTTTTAATGACCAATGACGGTGATATTGTTAATAAAATTCTACGAGCTGGAAATGATCACGAAAAGGAATACATTGTAAAAGTAGATCGTCCCATTACAGATGATTTTATCAACCGAATGCGAAATGGTATTTATTTGGAAGAACTAGAAACGGTTACAAAAAAGTGTACGGTTGAAAAAATAAGTCGGTTTGTGTTTCGAATTATTCTCGTTCAAGGATTGAATAGACAAATTAGAAGAATGTGTGAATATTTGGAATACGATGTTGTTTCGTTACAACGTATCCGTATCATGAATATTGAGTTGGGAAATTTACCTATGGGAAAATGGCGTGACTTAACTGCTCAGGAATTGAAAGAGCTTCAAGACTCTATTAAAAATTCTGATAATAGTTCGTTTGTGGATGTGCAGGACAAAAAAGCGCAGGGAAAACGAAGAAATCGGTAAAAAAATAACCGCGCACCGATTGAGGAGTGCGCGGTCTTTTCAACTAACTAACCAAATTTAATTTCAATTATGAAATCTCAACCATTCTTTTAATATTTTTTGCTTCTTCTACTTTAGGAAGCGTAATTTTTACAATTCCGTTTTCATAATTAGCTTGGATTTCATCCGTTTTTACTAATTCTGGAAGTGTAAATGAACGTTCAAATTTTGTGAAGTTGAACTCTTTACGAGTATATGTTACACCTTCATTCTCTTCTACATTTTCCTTTTCCGAAGTCTTTTTTGAAGAAATTTTAAGTAGGTCTTTGTCAACTTCAATCGCAATATCTTCTTTCTTCAATCCGGGTACTGCTAATTCGATTACAAAGGTCGATAAATCTTCCTTAATATTAACTGAAGGAATGCTAAATCTTTCATAATTTATTGATTCTAACCTGTTTTCAGGAAAAAATTCATCAAACATGCTTGGTAACCAAGGGCTATTTTTTTTAACTATTTTCATGACTTTTTATTGTTTGAGTTCTACATTTTAACATTCTATATGCAAATGCAGTTCCAAATCAATAAAGCAGTCATTCTGTCTTGTTTATCAGCAAGTTACAAGACATTTTGTCTTTAGAGATGATTTTTTAGTTATAGTAAGACTGAAAAATAGCAATCAACTCTTGAGCAGGGATAATTTTATCTTCGTAATCTTCCATTCGTACAAGAATAGTATCGATGGCACCGGGGCGAATCCCCATTTTAAGTCCAAAGTTTCGTAACGCTACTACTTCGGTTTCGTGCGTCACTTTGTCCACATTCATCACCAAAAGTAATTTATGAAAGTGTGTGATGCGTTCCATTTCTGAAAAAAGCGGAGAGGATGGTTCAGGATTGGTAAATAATTCATCTATTTCTTCAGCATCCATTCCCATACGAGCCCCTATTCTATGGATAAAATCATATTCCGAAGCATCAATTTTACCATCGGCATTGGCGATAAAAATTAAGTCACTTAGTAACGATTTATGGTTTGAATTATTCATATTGCAATACTAAGAGAAAAACTGCAATTTGAAAAAAACTAAAGCAATTTTATGCGTCATTTGTCTTTGTGGTAATCGCCGCTAATGTAAAACCTTGTCTTCCGCGTTGTAAATCGTACTTGTTAGCTCTAGCCAGCATTTCTTCCATTTCGGGCTTAAACAACTCGTAAAGTGTATCTATTAGGTTTTGATAACTCTCTAATGAAATATCGCGTGAAAGTCTATAAATAGTCTCGTAAGATGGAATATCAGATGCGCTGGTAAGTATGTTTTCGATAACTGCTTCAGCATTAGCAACTGCTTCCTTTTTCACTTCTGGTTTTTCGTTTCGAGTATAGTCCATCATAAAGATTTCCAACTTTAATCCTAATGCTTCTCCGTAGGCTTGCGTAATTTGAAGGGATCTATCTAAATAATCCAATGCTTTGATTTTCTTGTCTTCAGAAGCATAATTGTGGTAATCATATATGGCTGTTAGCGCTCCATTAATGTATGTATTGGAACTAAGATTACTATCACCATATTTATCGATAAGAAGATTTAATTCTTTATACGATTTTTGAGCATAATACACATAGCTTAGCAAGTCTACCAAGGAAGGAATTTTAGGGCTATCTGGATTATGAGCCTCCAAATCCTTTAATAATCGCTCGCCAATAATCAAATCTTCCTTTGAATAGGTTTTTGTGTTTACTGCGTTTTGCACCAACTGAAACTCGCTATCCATAATATATTCCTTCATTCTCTTTCGTTCTTCCACTACTCGTTTCATTTCTTCTTGAATTTGAACTAAAAGGGTTTGACTTTCACTCTTTACATTGCGTACTTCCAACTCAACAAATTTCTCATAGTTTTTGAATCGAGGTTCAATGTTCGACTCTGTAATTTTTTCAATGTATCCTTGCAACTCGGAGGTCATTTCGTTTTTTAATCCGCTAATACGACTCATCATATCTTCCTTGATAGAATTCTTAGATTTTATATTCTGAAAGAGAGACAACCCACTAAAAAGCCCAATAGCCGCTACCACTAAGGCAATGAGCGTGTTAATTTTTTTATTGACCAAAACCGTAATTTGATTTTCGATAATTGCATCGTAATCTTTTCTTGGAATGCGTACATATTGACTTTCTGAAACTTTTTCGACAGCTTCTTCTACTTTTTCATCTGTAACCTCCGACGGGGTTTGTGCTTCAGTAAGGGTTAATGAACCTAAAAGGATAAATACCAGTAAAAATACTTTTTTCATGACTTTTCATTTTATCTTACTAAAATTAAAATAAAAAGCGCATCAATACTTATAAGTAATTCAAATTCAGGTGAAAACCTATAAAAAAAAGGGGGATTTACCCCATAAAAAAAGCCCGAAAAAATCGGGCTTTTAAAATATTTCAATTATTTGTTAAGAAAGTACAGCCTGTACTTTATCCGCAGCTTCTTGAAACTCGATAGCAGATTGAACGTCCAATCCACTATTATCTATTAACTCTTTTGCAATATCCGCATTGGTTCCTTGTAGTCTTACAATAATAGGCACATTAATATTCCCCATGTTCTTATAAGCATCTACAATTCCTTGAGCTACTCTATCACAACGTACAATTCCTCCAAAAATATTAACCAATATGGCTTTAACATTTGGATCCTTTAGAATTAATTTAAAAGCTGTTTCAACACGTTCTGCATCAGCCGTTCCACCCACATCAAGGAAGTTGGCTGGCTCGCCACCGGCTTGTTTAATTAAATCCATGGTTGCCATGGCTAACCCAGCTCCATTTACCATACAACCCACGTTTCCATCAAGATCTACATAGTTTAACCCTGCTTCTTTCGCCTCAACCTCTATAGGGTTTTCTTCACGCAAATCACGCATATACGCATAGTCTTTATGACGATACAACGCATTGTCGTCCAAGGTTACTTTCGCATCAACCGCAATTACTTTATCATCACTGGTTTTTAACACAGGGTTAATTTCAAATAAAGAAGCGTCTGCTTCAGTATATGCTTTATACAATGCAGTAACAAACTTGGTCATTTCTTTAAAAGCTTGTCCGCTTAATCCTAAATTAAAAGCCACTTTTCTAGCCTGAAAAGGCAAAAGTCCTTGGGTAGGATCAATTTCTTCTGTAAAAATTAAATGAGGTGTTTCTTCAGCAACTGTTTCAATATCCATCCCACCTTCGGTAGAATACATAATCATATTTTTACCAGTAGCGCGATTTAATAACACACTCATATAATATTCTTCAGGTTCATTGTCACCGGGATAATACACGTCTTCCGCAATTAATACTTGATGTACCTTTTTCCCCTCAGCACTGGTCTGGGGAGTGATAAGGTTCATTCCTAGAATTTGACCTGAAAGCTTTTCAACTTCTTCAAGGCTTTTAGCCAATTTTACTCCGCCTCCTTTTCCACGTCCTCCTGCATGTACTTGTGCTTTTATAACATGCCAACTAGTACCTGTTTCTTCGGTTAATTTTTTTGCTGCAATTACGGCTTCTTCTGGGGTTTGAGCTACAACACCACGTTGAATGGCAACTCCAAAACTGTTAAGTATTTCTTTTCCTTGATATTCGTGTAAATTCATTTTTTGATCCGTTTTTTCAGAACCACAAAAGTAATAAATGTTGCTGTGAATTGTGGTATGTTTTCAGATTTATGAAAGGGATTGCCGAAGTTTCTGTTTTTTAGAAGGAAATTTAATTTCATCCTGCCTATTTTTACACTTTAATTCTAAAAGAAAATGACAAATCAAGACCTTTTATCTGTTGTTAGGGAGTTTGATAGCCCAATTTATGTGTACGATGCTTCAAAAATGGAAGCACAATATAAACGCTTAAGCAACGCTTTTTCAAACGTAAAAAAGGTAAAGATTAACTATGCTGTAAAAGCACTTTCAAATATTTCGGTGCTTAAATTATTGCATTCTTTTGGTGCTGGGATGGATACCGTTTCCATTCAGGAAGTAAAATTAGCTTTGGATGCTGGTGTACCAGCCGAAAAAATAATTTATACACCCAATGGTGTCTCTTTAGAAGAAATTGAAAAGGCAGCGCAGTTAGGTGTTCAGATAAATATTGACAACCTCTCGATTCTTGAACAGTTTGGAACACGTCACCCGAAAATTCCTGTGTGTATTCGTGTAAATCCGCATGTGATGGCTGGAGGGAATACGAATATTTCTGTGGGGCATATTGATAGTAAATTTGGGATTTCTATTCACCAAATGCCTCATATTAAACGAATTGTGGAAAATACCAAAATGAATATCAACGGAATCCACATGCACACGGGCAGTGATATTTTGGACATTGATGTGTTTTTATATGCTTCAGAAATTTTATTTGAAGCTGCTAAAAATTTTAAAAATCTAGATTTTATTGACTTTGGTAGTGGATTTAAAGTTCCTTACAAAGAGGGCGATATTGAAACCAATATTGAAGAATTTGGCGAAAAACTCACAGAACGCTTCAATTTATTTTGTAAAAACTACGGAAAAGAATTGACGTTAGCGTTTGAACCCGGTAAATTTCTAGTGAGTGAAGCGGGTAAATTTTTGGTAAAAGTAAATGTGGTAAAGCAAACCACTTCTACTGTTTTTGCACAGGTGGACAGTGGTTTTAATCACTTAATACGTCCCATGCTATATGGGAGTCAACACGAAATACACAACATTAGTAACCCCACTGGAAGAGAACGTTTTTACAGCGTGGTGGGCTATATCTGCGAAACCGATACGTTTGCTAATAACCGCCGTATTGCCGAAATAAGAGAGGGTGATATTTTGTCGTTTAGCAATGCAGGTGCTTATTGTTTTACCATGGCAAGTAACTATAATTCGCGTTATCGTCCAGCCGAAGTTTTGTGGTATAAAGACAACGCACACCTCATCCGAAAAAGAGAAACCTTTGAAGATTTGGTGAAAAACCAAGTGATTTTTGAACTCTAAAATGACATATTTTAAAGCAACAATATTCATTCTTTTAACCCTACTGATTGTTTCTTGTAAGCAACCAGAGATTTCACCTTTGGAAAAAGTATTGTGGAGTGCTCATCCAGCGATGTTGAAAGTGCTTCACGACCCAAATTATTTTGAAATTCAGATACAATATTCAGAGATAAAAAGAGATTCTACGGGGAAGGTTTATTTTAATGATTATGAATTTAGAAACAATGCCGAAGCCTATTTTTACCCAGCGAGTACAGTAAAATTACCCATTGCCATTTTGGCTGCTGAGTATGTTGATAGTATTTCAAATCTAGAAATTACTACTTCTTATAAACTAAAAGGCGATAGTGTTTTTCATACGATTGAGGATGATATTCGGCAGATTTTTGCGGTTAGTGACAATGATGCTTACAATAGGCTGTATGAGCTTTTAGGAAGAGATTATATTAATACTAAACTAAAGACTAAAGGAATATCTCCTATTAGAATTTCACATCGTTTAGCCATTGAAAATGCAGGGAAGCAACAAAGAGACACCTTAGTTTTTTACACTGAAAAGGATACTTTGTATTTAGGTGGTGGAAAAGATTCAATTATTGAGCCTTTACTATTGAAGAAGCTTCAAAAAGGGATAGGATTTATGCGCGACGGTGTGGTTGTTAACGAACCAATGGACTTTTCTGAAAAGAATTATTTTCCCATCGAAGCGCAACATAAATTAATGAAACGCCTTTTCTTTCCTGAAATTTTTTCAGAAATGGAACGCTTCAATATTTCAGAAAATACACTTAAGATTATTAAAAAACATATGCATACTGTTCCTCGGAACAATGGGTATGAAGAAAATGATTTTTACGATAGTTACGGAAAGTTCTTTCTGTATGGAGATGCTAAAGAACGTATTCCTGACCAATTCAAAATATATAATAAAGTAGGATATGCTTATGGCACACTTACTGAAACGGCTTACATTGTTGATGAAAAAACTGGAATTGAATTTTTATTGACCGCTACTATTCTAGTGAATAAAAATGAAATTTTTAATGATGACACCTACGAATATGAAGAAATTGGAATTCCGTTTTTGGCGCAATTAGGAAGAGAGATTTATTTACAAGAACACGAAAAGTAGTTAGAATAGATCTGAAACTTCCTTTTTAGCAAGTTCGTATTCTTTCAGCATATCATTAAGGATTGTTGCCGCAGGTTTTATATCGTGAATTAACCCAGCAATTTGACCTATTTCCAATTCCCCTTCTTCCAAATCCCCTTCAAACATTCCTTTTTTAGCGCGAGCGCGCCCAAGGAGTTCTTTTAATTCTTCAACTGTTGGACTTTTTTTATAAAGTTCTTTAATGTCTTGATAGAATTTATTTTTAATCAATCGTACGGGCGCTAATTCTTTAAGTGTAAGTTCGGTATCGCCTTCTTTGGCGTTTACCACTACTTCCTTAAAAGCTTGGTGCGAACTACTTTCTTCTGAAGCTACAAAGCGACTCCCCACTTGTACACCGTCGGCTCCTAAAATCATGGCTGCGAGCATGCCTCTACCAGTGGCAATTCCTCCAGCTGCAATAAGGGGTACTGAAATTTGTTCACGCACCATAGGAATTAAAGTGAAGGTTGTTGTTTCTTCTCTTCCGTTATGACCGCCTGCTTCAAAACCTTCAGCTACCACAGCATCCACACCTGCTTCTTCCGCTTTTAATGCAAATTTTACACTGCTTACTACATGGACAACTGTAATGCCTTTTTCTTTTAAATGAGACGTATACGTTTTTGGATTTCCGGCTGAAGTAAACACTATCTTCACCCCTTCTTCAATAATAATTTCGATAATTTCCTGAAGGTTAGGATACAACATGGGAACATTGACCCCAAAAGGTTTATCGGTTGCTTTTTTACATTTCTGAATATGCTCGCGAAGCACTTCGGGATACATAGAGCCTGCTCCCAATAGTCCTAATCCACCAGCATTGCTTACAGCGCTGGCCAAGCGCCAACCACTATTCCAAATCATCCCAGCTTGAATAATGGGATATTGTATTCCAAAAAGCTGAGTGATTTTATTTGGCACTATTGCTTAATAATTTTGAAAGAGTTTTTTGTTTCTTCAGCTACAACAGTAGCGATATAAATTCCTTGTGGTAAAGAAGAAAGTAGAATTTGATTCCCAGAAGAAGTCACTTGAGTTTTCATTACTTCTTTACCTAAAATATTATACAGCGTAATTTCTGCATTGGATACTCCTTGTGGAAAAGAAATATTTAAAACATCTCTAACTGGGTTTGGATACACTGCAAAATTATCATTTAAAAATTGCTCTTCGATTCCAAGATTGTGTAAGGCATTATAAGCATCTCTAAAATTAGCTATTCCATATCCCATTTGGTCCGTGGGATTGTTATAAATGCTTGCTGTTTCTCTAATTATTTGTACTAAATCAACATTCTTTGTTTCAGGTTTAGATTCCCATAAACAAGCTACAGCACCTGCAATTATAGGTGAACTAAATGAGGTACCATTACTAAAATCAACATTACCACCTTGAGTAATTACTGCGGAACCCTGCCCTTGCGCCATTACATCGGGCTTTATTCTTCCATCTACTGTAGGTCCTCTAGAACTAAAAGACGCATAATTTCCTGAAGAATTTACAGCTCCAATAGTAAGTGATCCCGGTGCATCTGCAGGAGTTGCAACAGTACCAAAACCATTCCCAGCGTTCCCTGCGGATGATACCATTATCATTCCCTTTTCGAAAGCAATGTTTGCACCTCGGGAGGCAAAGGCAGTTTGTCCATCAAGATCTTCATAGGAGTGATCATAATTGGAATCATCGTATTCTTGATAACTCAATGATGTATTAATAACATCGACACCTAAACTATCGGCTCTTTCTAATGCTTCCACCCACCATGCTTCTTCGCGAGGGTTTTCGCTAGGTCCGTATTCTGTTCTAAACAAATATAAAGATGCATTTGGGGCAGTACCTACAAATTGATTTTCCAAAAAACCAGCGATATCACTAGTTGTGTTTATACCATGACTTCCTGTACCAGTAACATCCGTTGTACGGCTAAAAAAATCAAATGTTCCTAGCAATCGATTGTTAGAAATTACATGTGAAAATGCAGGGTTATTTGCAAAATTTGGAAAACCAGAATCCATTACAGCAATTGTCATATCTTCTCCAGTAAAATTCAATTCATGAAGGTAATCCCCTTCAATCATCTCAATCTGATTAGCGGCTGCTCCATAATTATATTCTATTCGTGAGTTTTGATTTTCAACTGCAAATTTATCTGAAGCCGTGCCTATAGGGTTTGGAAAATTTAAATCTTTATCTGCCCACTCTATATCTGTAACAAAAGATAGGTTTAAAAGTGCTTCGATATCTGGCATTGTTCCTTGTACATACACACAGTTCATCCATTTGGATTTTGCCCAATAGGTAATTCCAGCAGCATTTTTAATTTGAGTAATATAAGACTCCGTAACAGGCACATCTCTTTCATCAATAGGCACTTCGTGTAGTGCTTTTCTATCTATAGCTTCTTGGGTTAAAATGGTTAAAGGGTTATCTATCGAAAATTGCACATCTTCTTTATCAGCAAAAAATACCCAAGCATCTTGTAATTGAGCATTCCCCATCTGGAAAGCTAAAACAAGTGTTAGTAAAACTAATTTTTTCATATTTATTTTTTTAAGAAATTACACCACTTCCGAGTAATTCTTGACCCTGATACCAGGCAACAAATTGTCCTTCGGTGATGGCAGATTGTGGTTTTTCAAATATAATATATATACCCGAAACGGTCTTATATAATTTGGCTTTTTCAAGGGGTTGACGATAACGAATTCTAGCCATTACATCCATTGTTTCATCAATCTTTAATGCTAAATCCTCTCGAATCCAATGCAACTCATCATTTTTCACAAAAAGTCCTCGGCGGTATAAGCCCGGGTGATCTTTTCCTTGCCCGGTGTAAATGATATTCTCTTGAACATCGGTATCGATAACAAAAAGAGGTTCTTTTGTACCCCCAACTGCCAATCCCTTACGCTGCCCTTTTGTAAAAAAGTGTGCTCCTTGATGTTTTCCAATGACTTTGCCATCGTCCAATGTATAGGAATACTTTTCAGAAAGAAACTCAATTTTATCCACTTCGGAAGTAAATTCTGGAGTAGCTTTTTCATATTCTGAAAATTCTGAAGGCACCTCAACAATTAATCCTTCTTTCGGCTTTAATTGTTGTTGTAAAAAATCTGGAAGTCTCACCTTCCCAATAAAACACAAACCTTGCGAATCCTTCTTTTCGGCAGTCACTAAATCTTGTTCTGAAGCTATTTTACGGACTTCAGGTTTCAATAATTCACCAATTGGAAATAATGTTTTTGCCAACTGCTCTTGCGATAACTGACATAAAAAATACGATTGATCTTTATTTGGGTCTTTGCCCGAAAGTAATTGATAGATTTCTTTTCCGTCTTTTTCAATCACGCCTTTTCTACAATAATGACCCGTTGCGACATAATCTGCTCCAAGATTGAGCGCAATCTTCATAAATACATCGAACTTAATCTCACGATTACAAAGTACGTCTGGATTGGGCGTACGTCCCATTTCGTATTCGTGAAACATATAATCTACAATACGTTCTTTATACTGTTCGCTTAAATCGATAGTTTGAAAAGGAATGCCTAATTTTTCAGCCACTAGCATAGCATCGTTGCTGTCTTCAAGCCAAGGGCACTCATCGGATATAGTTACAGAGTCATCGTGCCAATTCTTCATAAAAAGGCCAATCACCTCATATCCTTGTTCTTTCAAAAGATAGGCGGCTACACTGGAGTCTACACCTCCACTTAATCCTACAACTACTCGTTTTTTCATTATACTTTAGGACGGTAAATTTACAATTTACTTACGCTATTATCCTTTTTTGAGTGGTTTTGGGTAAATTTCTTCCATCTCAAGTTGACCATTTTTGTAGTATTTCCAAAGCCCATGTTTTTTTCCTTGCTTATAATTTCCTTCAATTACTACAACCCCATAAGCATCATAATAGGTGGCAGCGCCTTCTAATTGATCGCTACGGTACTGAAGCTTTTTAATTAAAACCCCTTCTGGTGAATAGTATAAATTTTCACCTTCTTTTATACCATTGGCATAGGTAATCTCCTCGGTAACTTTACCATCTGGATAATAGGTTATTTGTTTCCCGTGGAGTTTTCCGTCTTTATAAAACTCCCTACTCATCACTTGTTTGGACTTTTCATGATAGGCAACCCATTCTCCTTCACGTTCTTTATCAATCATCTTTCCTTCGCTCACCAATTTTCCTTTTATGGTAAAATATTGCACCCAGGCAGAATTATCTTTTTCATTAAACGTACTCACCACAGAAGGTTGTTTTCCACATTCCTCACAATAAAACTTAAAAACACCTATTTCTTTTCCATGGTTAAATTCACCTTCATAACGAAGTTGCTGGCTGTCGGGGAAATTTTTCTTCCAAACACCGTGGCGTTTACCATTGACATCTAATTGATTGATCTCCTCCTGCGAGCAAAGTGACGTACCAATTAGAATATTGAAAAGAATAAAAAGGGTGTATTTCATTGTTACTATCTTTAATTAGCTAACGAAACGCCCTTAAAGAAATTTTATAAATCCACCGAAGATTTATAAAGAAGGCATTCCATCTTCCCATTTATCAAATGTTTTATTCAGTTGAAATAAAACTTTCAAAAATTGTACCGAAACATTTTCTGTAAAACTGAACGCTTTACTACTTTTTCTTTTTTTGCTGTGCTTTTTTCTGTGCCTCTGCTTGCTCCATCATTTCGGCCATTTTACGCTGAAAACGATTTTGCTTTTTAGGCTTTTGTTTGTTTACCTGAATCTTAGCATGGATTTTATCTTCGTCGATAATAAAATTCTTTATTACTACCATAATTCCAATAGTAATCAAGTTGGAAGTTAGATAATACACCGAAAGTCCACTCGCATAGTTATTGAAGAAAACCAACATAAACAAGGGTGATAAGTACATTAAAAACTTCATATTAGGCATCCCTGGCTGTTGCTGTTGCTGCATGGTTTGCCCCATACTCATCATCATATACGCAAAGATGGCAATGGATGCTAAAATTGGGAAAAGACTTACGTGGTCTCCATAAAATGGAATATGAAATGGAAGCTCTGCTACCACATCATAACTCGCTAAATCGTCTGCCCAAAGGAAACTTTTCTGACGTAAATCAAAAGCCGTTGGGAAAAATGTAAATAACGCATAAAAGACAGGTATTTGAAGCAATGCGGGTAAGCAACCTTTCAAAGGACTTGCTCCTGCAATGTTTTGAAGCTTCAGTGTTTCTTGCTGAATCTTCATATTATTGCCTTCGTATTTCTTTTTAATTTCGTCCAATTCTGGCTTGAGCACCTTCAGTTTTGCTTGCGAAACATATTGCTTGTATTGAACAGGAGAAAGTAATAATTTGAATAAAATGGTCAATACAATGATGGCAATTCCAGCAGGAAACCAATTGCTTAACACACTAAATACAGGAATAATCAAGTACTTATTTAAGAACCCAAATAATCCCCATCCCAATGGCATGGCTTCGTCGAGATTACGATCATAGTTTTTAAATATTTCATAGTCTGTTGGACCATAATACATATTCATATCATACGACAAAGCTCCTCCTTTAGGCTCTAACAACATTTTAGCACCGTACTTTTTGGTGTAAACAGTATCCACTTCTTCGTCTTTCACTAAATCTTCTGAAGTTAACTTTACTTCTTTAAAAGCGGTATTGGTTAAAATCATCGAGCTAAAAAAGTGCTGACGGAAATTTAACCACGTTACATCCACTTCAGTCTCTTCATCTTCTCCTGTAGGAGAAAGTTTGCTATGGTCATCCCCATTTTCAAACTCATAGGTAAGTCGCGTATATCGGTTTTCGTAAGAGATACTTTTCGCTTGTCGGTAGCCTTTATAATTCCAATCCAAGTACATAGGTTGGGAAGCATCAATGACACCATCCAATCCTTGGGTTCTAAGGTTAAAATCAAGCATATACTCGCCTGGTTTTAACTCGTAACGATACTCTATATATGCACTTTCGGAAGTTTTTAACTTCATAGAAAGCACTTGATTCTCGCCATTTTTAGATACCGTTGGCTCAAAAAATAATTCGCGGGTATTTAGCAATCTATTTTCTGCTGAAAACTGAAGGTTAAAATCATTATTCCCATCTTTTATAAGATACACAGGCTCACCTCGATACTGGGTTTGGTCTTTTAGTTTGGCTTCAACAATATACCCCCCTTTATTACTTACGGTAAGCTTTAGCACATCATTTTCAACAATGGTTGTTCCTTCTTTTGCTGAAGGCAAGGTTCCAGAGTATGCGAAAGAACCTAATCTGTTTTGCAATTCTGAAACAGCTAGTGAGTCTGATGTATTTACAGTATTTTCAGTAGTTGTTGTAGCTTCAAAAACTGGAGTGTTTTGAATATCTGAAGTAGCTGGTTCTTCAACCACCTGTTCGGTCTTTACTTTTTCAGCTTCAATCTCTTCAGGGGTTGGTTGATTTTGATAAAGCATCCATAAAAGGATTCCACCAATCAATAAAAATCCAATTAATGTATTGAGGTCAAATTTTTTTTCTTCCATTTTAATAATATTAGGGATTTTAAGATCCCCTTAATCCTCCTTCAAAGGAGGAATTACTTAATTTATTTATTTCAGTTTACAACAATCTCGCCTAAAAAAGGGTTCAGACAAATTGTCGCTATTTTTTTGAATGTTTATAAGCCGCTGCCACAAACCCAACAAACAATGGATGTGGACTCGCAACGGTACTTTTATATTCTGGGTGATATTGAACTCCTACAAACCAAGGGTGCGAAGGGATTTCAACAATTTCAACTAAACCGGTGTCTGGGTTAATTCCAGTTGCAGCTAATCCTGCATTTTCTAGCGCATCGCGATATTCGTTATTGTATTCATAACGATGACGGTGACGCTCCATAATGGTATCCGATTTATAAATACCTTTTACTATGCTACCTTCTTTTAAATCACATTTCCAAGCACCTAAACGCATGGTTCCCCCCATATTTTTAATATGTTTTTGCTCCTCCATTAATGCAATGACTGGATTAGCTGTTTTAGGATTCATTTCGGTGCTATTCGCATCTTTTAACCCTAAAATATTTCTAGAATATTCTATCACTGCCATTTGCATTCCTAGACAAATACCTAAAAACGGTAAATCGTTTTCTCGGGCATAACGCACGGCTTCAATTTTACCTTCGATCCCGCGTTCTCCAAAACCAGGAGCTACAAGAATTCCGTCCAGTCCTTTTAATTCTTTTTGAATATTTTTTGCGTCGATAAATTCAGAATGAATAGACACCACTTCCACTTTTACTTCATTAGCCGCTCCTGCGTGAATAAAAGATTCTAAAATAGATTTGTAACTGTCCTGAAGCTCCACATATTTTCCAATAAGCCCAACTTTTACTGAGCCTTTAGGGTTTTTATGTCGCTGTAAAAACTGATTCCATTGTGTTAAATCGGGCTCTTTGGTATCGTCCAAATCTAGCTTTTTTAGCGCTACTTTATCTAAGCCTTCTTCCAGCATCATATTGGGAACATCGTAAATAGTGGAAGCATCAATAGACTCTATCACCGATTCTTTTTCGACATTACAAAACAAGGCTAATTTCGCTCGCAATTCATCGCTTAATTCGTGTTCGGTACGACAAACCAGAATGTCTGCTTGAATTCCACTTTCCATCAATGTTTTTACCGAATGTTGCGTGGGTTTTGTTTTTAATTCCCCTGCAGCCGATAAATAAGGAATCAAGGTTAAGTGAATAAACAAGGTATTATGAAATCCTAATTCCCATTTTAATTGACGCACCGATTCGATATAAGGCAACGACTCAATATCTCCTACCGTTCCGCCAATTTCGGTAATCACAATATCATATTCGCCATTGTTTCCAAGGATTTGAATACGCTCTTTTATTTCGTTTGTAATATGCGGAATGACCTGTACGGTTTTTCCTAAAAATTCGCCACGTCGTTCTTTTTCAATCACACTTTGGTAAATTCGTCCTGTGGTAACATTATTGGACTGTGAAGTGGAAACATTTAAAAAACGCTCATAATGTCCTAAATCAAGATCCGTTTCTGCGCCATCATCGGTGACATAACATTCGCCATGTTCATACGGATTTAATGTTCCGGGGTCTACATTAATGTAGGGATCTAACTTTTGAATGGTCACACGATACCCACGAGCTTGTAGCAATTTTGCTAATGACGCAGCGATAATACCTTTCCCTAAAGATGATGAAACCCCGCCCGTAACGAAGATGTACTTTGTAGTGTTCATGAAGTGTGCTTGTTGTTACCTATACGGGATGCAAAGATACAGTTTTTGTGTGGAGGTGACTAAAGAATTTTAGAAATATTGGAATAGATTATGTAGAAATTTGCAGAAAGCACTTCGACAAGCTCAGTGTGACAATAAAAAGATTTCTCTATTTATTAATCAAAGGCTTCAACAACCCCTCCAATCCGTTGATTTTAATTTCGTGCATTTCCTTCATCATCCTACCTAATTTTCCCTCGGGAAAGCCTTTTTGGGCAAACCAAGCAAAATAGTATTCGGGTATTTTGAGTAGGAATTCACCTTTATATTTACCAAAAGGCATTTTGTAATTGGCAAGTTCTATAAGGTGGGTTTTATCTATTTCCACGCTTCTAATAGCTCTAATTGTTGCGCTACATATTGACGCCATTTAAATTCGGCTTCATCTATATTTGAGTGATCACTCTCTTTATCATATTGCGTTTGCATGGTCCGGCGTTCGTCTTCCAATCTGTTGTATATCTCCTCTGCTTTCTCTTTAAAATCCCTATCGTGCGTTACGCCTGAAAGCGCTTTCCGAAGTTTGCGCGCATGTAATTCACTTATATCGAAATGTGTTTGCTCGTGTTCCAAAATATATTGTGTTACACGTTCTGGGCGATACCAAGAAAGATCCGGGTAAAAGTTACTCGTCACCGTGTATTTAACATCCGCAATGCCATTTTGCTCTCTATACGAAAATGAAAAAGAAACTCCCGAGTTGGTACTTGCCACAAAGTTATCGGCACGGTTAGGCATGCCTCGAAAATCTTCCCATGTAAGGGGTCTATCGGCATCCCAAGCAATTTTTTCTTCTTCAAAGGTATTTGAAAAAATTCCGAAGAAAGGAAGTAAAAAAAGGATAAAAACTTTCATCATTTGAATAACGATGGAATTTTAAAAATATTGAATTTTATTCTCCCCAGTTAAACTGAACAACCTTTTCAATATCAGGATGTAAGCTATAATCCACTGGGCAGGTCTTTGCCGTGTGTTCTAAAATTTTCCGATTTTTTTCTGAAACACCTTTGGGTAATTCCATGGTAATTTCAATTTTAGAAATTCTTCGCGGATTGGAAGCCATCGTTTTGGTCACTAAAGCGGTTGAGCCGTCTAAAACAACGCCTAAACCTTCGGCTTTTATACCCATCGTGGTGAGCATACAATTTGCTAATCCGGTTGCCACAGTATCAGTTGGAGAAAAAGCTTCCCCTTTCCCTTGATTATCGGTAGGAGCATCTGTAATATAGGTATTTCCCGACTTTAAGTGTTCGTTGGAAGTTCTAAGATTTCCTAAGTAAGTGACTTTTGAGGTGCTCATTATTTTACAACTTCAAATTGAAGGTTTTCGCTGTATTTCAGAATATAAAAAGCCTGATTGGTATATCCAGAAAAGAGCTTTTTATCGTACCGAAATTTATTTTCCACATATTCAGTTTCAGACTCACTATCAATTGCATCATAAACAGAATCTGCAGAAGCTAAACGTAGTAACACATCGTAGGTTAAATCGAATCCTCGCACCGCAAATCGATTAGGTAACACACCATATTTGTTTTCGTAACTCACTATAAAAGCATCCTTTTCATCAAAATTATAGCTTTTACTAACAGATGGGAACGTAAAACTAAGATTTGCTAAATGCATATTTGAAACATCATCATACTCGAAGTTGTCATTTTTATTGGTGGTAAATAACCTTACATTTCCATTGGTATTCATTCCATTTAAAATCCCAATTACATTGCTTATCAAGACGGGATTATTAGATTCTAAAATCACCCAATTATCTATAACTTTATCAAGTTTTCCTTGAATATCTGTCACATACAAAAACCCCTTTTCTCTTGGTGAAAGTGTAGTTGCATTAGGAATTGCGTCTAAAATGCGTTGCTTGGTCTTACTGTCGCTGTCCGCAATAAGAATTACTTTTTTCCCTTCGTGATTTTCTTTTAAATACTGAATCATTTGCTGTGTTAGCAATTCTTCATCGGGAAGCGTTTGGAATAAATTAGAAGTGAGTTTTATACTCCGATTACTTAAAGGCGAAAAAACAGGCACATTATCTCCTTTTAATTCCTGTGCGACAAACTCTACGCTTTTACTCAAAAGTGGTCCAATAACGGCGTCAACTTCTGAAAAATCATTCTGCGAAAGAATATTGCCAAGTGCATTTTTACTTCCTTCAGAATCATATACTTTTAAATCAACAGAAATCCCTTTGTCTTTTGCAAAATCAGCCGCCATTAAAACACCGCTGTAAAAATCGAGTGCAATGCGAAGCGTTCTATTTTTTTTCAGGATATCCTTTTGAGAATCTATAGAATCATTGGCTATTTCTGGCAATTGAAACGGAAGAAATACTACCAAACGCTTTGTATCCTTATTTATAATAATAGTATTTGTAAGATCAATTTTATTAGCATTAATGGCAATCGACTCTGAAACTTCTCGTGGAATTTTTAAAATCATCCCGTCTTTTAAACCATCCTTTGCATACGGATTTAACGAAACAATTTCTTCTTCTGAAAGTCCTAATTTCACTTTTAAGCGGTAAAATCCTTCTTTGGGTTGCACTTCGTAAAAATCGAATTTTGATTCTTCAATAGTAGCAGATTCAATTACTGAAGTGTTAGGCACATTCAGTTTTGTTCCAATGGGTAAACCTTCTTTTAGTTCAGGGTTTAATTTTTTCAACTCGGCAACGGAAACACCGTATTTACGAGCAATACCGTAAAAGGTTTCTTTTGGTTGTACTTCGTGAATTTGAGTAACTACGGTGGTGGTATTAGTTGTTTCTGAAGTAGTTTCGGTGGTGGTTTCAGCAATCACGACAGTTTCAAACTTCGGAATTTGAAGTTTATTCCCCTTTTTTAAGCCTTCGGAATATAGGAATTTATTATACTTTTTTATTTCATCTATGGTAACACCATACTTTTGAGATATACTGAAAAGTGTTTCCTTTCTTTTTACTTTATGTGTTTTAAATTCTGAAACTATTTTTTCACTCCCTCCATTTGAAGCTGGAAGAATTAAAATGCTGCTTGAGGAAATTCCGTTTTTGGCATCAGGATTTAACCGATAAATAGCTTCTTCGCTTATTCCGTATTTTTTTGAAATACTGTAAACAGTTTCTCCTTTTTCAACTTTATGTGTTTTATAGGTCTCTTGCGAAGGAATCTCTGCATACGAAATGCAAGAATTCAGAAGAAAAAGAGAAAAAATAATGATTAGATATTTCACTTGATTGTATTGTGTTTGTTTGTTGATATGTTTATGAGTTGCTTCTCCATTATTATAAACCAATCTACCTTTTACCCACAACCTATCACCTTTGTTATTCCCACTCGATTGTGGCTGGTGGTTTAGAGCTTATGTCGTAAACTACTCTATTAACGCCTTTTACTCGGTTTATTATATAGTTGGAGGTTTCTTGCAAAAACTCGTAGGGTAAATTTACCCAATCTGCCGTCATTCCATCGGTACTTTCCACAGCGCGTAATGCTACCACTTTCTCATAGGTTCGCTCGTCACCCATCACTCCCACGCTTTGTATAGGTAACAAAATTGCTCCTGCTTGCCAAACCTTATCGTATAAATTCCATTTTTTTAATCCGTTGATAAAAATAGCATCTACTTCTTGTAAGATACGTACTTTTTCTTCGGTGATGTCTCCCAAAATTCGGATTGCCAATCCTGGCCCTGGAAAGGGATGTCTTCCTAATAATTCTGGATCGATTCCCAGCTCTGCTCCTACACGACGCACTTCATCTTTAAATAGCATTCGTAAGGGTTCCACAATTTTTAATTTCATAAAATCGGGCAATCCACCCACATTGTGATGTGATTTAATGGTTACCGAAGGTCCATTCACCGACACGCTTTCAATAACATCGGGATAGATAGTTCCTTGTGCCAACCAATCGACATCCTCAACCAAATGGGCTTCATCATCAAATACTTCGATAAAAGCATTCCCAATGGCTTTTCTTTTGGCTTCTGGATCACTTTCTCCTTTTAAGGCTTTCAAGAAACGTGCCGAAGCATCCACTCCTTTTACATTAAGCCCCATATGTTCGTATTGATCTAAGACACTTTGGAATTCATTCTTCCGAAGCAATCCGTTATTTACAAATATGCAATACAAGTTTTTACCAATGGCTTTGTGTAACAGCACTGCTGCTACGGTTGAATCTACACCTCCACTTAATCCCAAAACCACTTTATCGTTGCCAATTTTATTTTTTAATTCTTGAACTGTTGTGTCCACAAAAGCTGCGGGTGTCCATTCAGGAACGATTCCAGCTATTTCTATTAAAAAATTATGAAGTAATTGCTTTCCGTGGGTGGTGTGATATACCTCTGGATGAAATTGAATCGCATAGGTTTCTTCGCCTTCCAATCGGTAGGCTGCATTGGCAACGTCGTTGGTACTTGCCAATTTTATTGCCTTTCTGGGTAAGGTGGAAATGGTATCGGCGTGACTCATCCACACCTGTGTTCCTTCGGGGATGTCTATAAATAAATTATCCGATTCAAGAATGGTGGTAAGATTCGCTCTTCCGTACTCTCGGGTATTGGAAGGCGACACTTCACCCCCATTAAAGTGAGCGAGGTACTGCGCGCCGTAACAAACCCCTAACAAGGGTTTGTGACCTTTTATTTTTGAAAGGTCGGGATGCGGAGCATCCTCGGCGCGCACCGAGAATGGGCTTCCCGATAAAATCACGGCTTTAAACGTTGATAAATCTTCGGGTACTTTATGATAGGGATGAATTTCGCAGTAAATATTGAGTTCTCTTACTCGTCTGGCAATTAGCTGAGTATATTGCGAACCAAAATCTAAAATGAGGACGTTGTTTTGCATAGGCAAAAATAGGGTGTTTTTTGTTTTTGGCTAAATTATTTTGGATTAGTTTTTATTAGATTTTTGATAATGGAAATCATTATTAATTTTTAAATAATAATCATTTATTTAATCAATTGGTAAACGCCACAAATCTTATTAAGATTGGGTAAACTTTTCGAAAATCATGTCAACCTAAAACTACAAATAATCTATTTTTTAAATAGCAATTATTTGTATTACTTTAATTTTCTAAATTTATGAAAGAATAAGGTCTATTAATTTAAAAAAATAGCATTATTAACTTTTCTTATTTTTCATATGAGTACTTCGCAAAATTTTAGAACTAATGAAAAATTACATTTATATTTTTACAATATTGATAAAAACCTTTTGTTTTTCTCAGTATACTGCTGTGCCAGACCCCAATTTTGAAGCCTTTTTAGAGGCTAATGGCATGGGAGATGGAATCCCTAATAATGGACAGGTACTTACTGCCAATATTAATTCTGTTTCTATATTAGATTTACCATTCTCAGCTGGAATATCAGACTTAACGGGGATACAAGATTTTATTGCTTTAGAATTTTTTGATTTTAGCTATAACCAAGTAGCAAGTGTAGATATGTCACAAAATTTAAATTTAAAAATCTTTGGCTGTGCATTTAATCAATTATCAACCCTAGACCTTTCTAATAATACGCAATTAGAATGGGTTGCATGCATGTCAAACCCAGGGCTATCAAGTATCTCGCTTAATAGTAAATTTCTTCATACCTTAGAAGCATTTGAGTGCTCGTTAAATACTTTAGACCTTTCTCAATGCCCAAACATTACATACCTAGATTGTAATATCAATAGTTTAACTTCTCTTAATATTTCACAATGTAATAATTTAGTAGATGTAAGGTTAACAAACAATTTTTTAACTTCCTTAGATGTATCAGAATGTGCTTCATTAGAATTCTTAAATCTAAGTTCTAATTTAATTACAGAAATTGATCTTACAGGAAACCTAGTTTTAAAAAACTTAAGCGTTTATACTAATAATCTAACGTATTTAGATGTATCTCAAAATGCTAATTTAACAGCTTTAGGTTGTAGTTCAAACCCAAATTTAGAGTATATAGATGTGCGAAATAACAATAATGAAAACATAATTTTTTTTAGTGCTGAAGATAATTCAAATTTAGATTGTGTTTTTGTAGACGATGCAAATGCTTCGTATTTAGAAGACTGGAATATAGGTAATAATACAAATTTTGTTGAGAATGAAGAAGAATGCAAGGCTCTTGAAATTATTACATTTGAAGAAAAAAATAAAGTAAAAATTTATCCCAATCCTGTTAGCGAGTATGTACGTGTTATTTTAAATTCTACTGCCAATTATTTTCTGTTTACAATGGACGGTTCTCAATTAAAATCAGGAGTGTTAAAAAGCGGAGAGAATAAAATTTCTCTAAGAGAATTACCTAGTGGACTCTATTTTTTAAGAATACATTCTTTTAACAATACGACAACTTCGAAAATAATTAAAGAGTAATAACTTAACTTAGTTTTTTGGTTAATATTTTATATTTCCAACACCATAAACTCCTCTCTTAAAGGCTCCAATTCCTTTTTCAATACTGAAAGTAACACTGCTCCCAACTCCAAATACAATTCTGAAAAATTAACAGTACGCTCCTGCAAACTTCCTTTGGGGAATAGTTCGTCTTGCATAGCAGTTAGTCGGTCCAACTGGTCTGCTAACGTTCGTTTTTGGGCTTTTAACAAACGCTTTTCGAGGTTATCGAGTCCGTTGAGCTGCTTCTTTTCTTGCGCCGCCACAGCTCCTACAAAAGAGGCATCCGTTTGGTTTGCCAACTCGTATAATTCTTTAAATTGGTTTTGTAAATGTGCTTTTTGTTTGCTAAAATCAATTTCTATTTCCGAAACCTTTTTTGTAAACCAAGTCTCTAGATAGTGCTTTTTTTTGAATAAATTTTCCACTGGAACATCCAGCCTTCCTAACTTTTCGGATAGTTTTTCAGCAATTAGCAGTACCGAATTCCTAAGTAAAAGCATGGGGAAAGGCACTTCAACCGCTTCAAAATAATCTTTTAACTGGAACCAGTACGCCAATTCTCCTCCACCACCTATATAACAAAGATTGGGTAAAATCACTTCCTGATACAACGGACGTAACAAAGCATTAGGTGAAAACCGTTCGGGATGATTTTGTAATTCGGAAAGAATTTCCTCTTTTGAAAACGAAATATCGGTATCGTTTACATAAAATATACCATCCTTCTCAATAATGCGTTCTCGCAATCCTTTCTGCAAATAAAACAAGTTAATCTCCCTTGGATGTACTTGTTCGCTATAGCCTGCTTCTACTAAATTTTCAGTGGTTTTTGTGACTTTTTGAAAAGATATGTTCTCTGTCAATTCCTTTTCAGCAAAGGGGATAAATGCTTTTTTTAATTCCGCATCATTTCCATCAATAATGACTAATCCGTAGTCTTTAAATAGCTCGTTGGCTAGATTGCGAGTCGCATCGGCAAGGTTGTCGTGCTTCAAATAACTTTCAGAAAAGAGTTTCAATAGTTCTTTCGCATTTGCAGAAGCACCCCATTCCTTTTGTAGTGTTTCATACACCTTTTCCAATCCTTCGGTAGAAAGTTCGCCTACGGCTCCACCACTATTTCTATTCCAAGCAATCTTCTTTCCTGTATAATTGAAGTAATTAATTTCATCAAAATCGTGATCCTCCGTCGCCATCCAATACACGGGCACAAAATGATTATTTGGATAGGTTTTATTGAGTTCCTCCGCAAGGTTAATGGCATCAAAAATCTTGTATAAAAAATACAAAGGCCCTGTAAACAAATTAAGTTGGTGGCCTGTGGTAATGGTAAAAGTCGTTGGATTTTTTAATGCTTCAATGTTTTGTACAGTAGCTTCGGAAGGGCTACAACACTCGTATTGCTTTTTGAGTTGTTTCACTAAGAGATTTCTCCCTTCGGTTCGAAATGACTTTTGCTTCTCTTCAATTTGAAGTTTAAAATTTTCAAGATCAGGAAACCGGTGATAAAAAGGAATAGTACTTTCTTCCTGCGCCAAATAATCACACATCAATTTAGAAAAATAACCCGTTTTGGAGTACGAAATATATTGTTTTGGCATAGTTGCGTTTCAGAAAGCTTCACAAAAATAAACAGTTTCACTTTTATGAAGCCTAAAGATACGTTAATGTTATAAATTTGGTGACTTCGATACATTCCTTCGGAACACTCAGCCACCACTTAAAATAAGGTCTCTGAGTAATTTTCGACAGAAAATTGTATCGAAGAGACCATATGTCATTGTTTAAAATTAATTTATCTTTAACCCTTCAAAATTTTCTAACCAATGAAAAATATTTTCACTCTCTTTCTGCTTGTTTCTTCAACCTTTGCTATTGCACAACTTCAATCGCCTGCCGAATTTTTAGGCTACGAGATTGGTACCGAGTTTTCTCGCCACGCCGATGTGGTGCGCTATTTCGAACACGTTGCCGCCAATAGCAATATGGTGACTTATCAAACCTATGGAAAAACCTACGAGCGTCGTCCGCTTACCTATGCGGTGATCTCCTCCCCTAAAAATCTTGCCAATATTGAGCAAATCCGTACCGATAATTTAAAACAAACAGGGATTCTTGGCGGAAATGCCACTCCCGAAATCGCTATTGTGTGGTTAAGCTATAACGTCCACGGAAACGAAGCTTCCAGTACCGAAGCATCGATGCTTACCCTCTACAAACTCATTACCGAAAAACAAGCATGGCTGGAAAATACGGTCGTAATCATCGACCCTTGTATTAACCCAGATGGGCGTGATCGTTATGCCAACTGGTACAACCAAGTAAAAGCAACGCCTTACAATCCTGTGCAAATTGCAACCGAACATAACGAGCCTTGGCCCGGTGGACGTCCCAATCATTATCTTTTTGACCTCAACCGCGATTGGGCTTGGGCAAGTCAAGTGGAGAGTCAACAGCGGTTAAAAATTTACAATCAGTGGTTGCCACACGTGCATGTGGATTTCCACGAGCAGGGTATCAACGAACCCTATTATTTTGCCCCTGCCGCAGAACCGTATCATGAAATTATCTCTCCTTGGCAACGAGATTTCCAAACGCAGATTGGGAAAAACCACGCCAAATACTTCGACAAAGAAGGTTGGTTGTTTTTTACCCGTCAGTTTTTCGATTTATTGTATCCAAGTTACGGGGATACCTACCCTACCTATATGGGCTCGATTGGGATGACCTACGAACAAGCAGGTCACGGACGTGCAGGTTTAGGGATTTATACCGATGAAGGCTACGAGCTTACGCTAGTGGACCGAGTAGCACACCATACCACCACTGGACTTTCTACGGTGGAAATTTCTTCGATGAATGCCAAAAAATTGAATACCGAATTCAAAAAGTTCTTCGATAATAGTAATTTGAAGTATAAAAGCTATGTGCTAAAAGGGCATCCCGATAAAATAAATGCATTGACCCAATTATTAGATCTACACGAAATTAGCTACGGCTTTGCTACTGGCGGAAGCGTAAACGGACTTAATTATCAAGGAAACAAAGGCAGTATGGATGCCTCGGGTGCATTGGTGGTAAGTACCAATCAGCCGAAGGGAAAAATGGTAAAAGTACTTTTTGAACAAGATGCTAAATTGGTGGAACCCCTCACCTACGATATCACGGCGTGGAGTCTTCCGTATGCCTACGGATTGGATTGCGTGGCGAGTACTTCTTTGGTTTCAGCCAATGGTACAAATCCTTTTATGAAACCCATAAATCAAGTAGCGCCTGCTACTGCTATGGCAGGGTATATTGTGGAATGGAATAGCTTGTACGATGCTTCCTTTTTAGCCGATTTACTTCAACAAGATATTAAAGTGCGCTTTTCGGAAAAAGAGTTGAGTATTAAGGGGCAAAAATACAGTAAAGGGAGTTTGGTGATTACGAAAAGTGATAACCGCACCAACGAAAACTTCACCGAAATTGTCACCAAAACAGCCAACAAACACCATAGAAATCTGAATGTTGCCACCACCAGTTTTAGTGATAATGGTACCGACTTTGGCTCGACCGATGTAAAAATCATCAACAAAAACCGTATCGCCATGCTGAAAGGTAGCGGAGTGTCTTCCTTAAGTTATGGGGCGTTGTGGCATTTTATGGAGCAACAACTTAAGTATCCTGTGACGTCGATTGACACCGATGACTTTAGCGTGGAAGCCCTTAGTAAATTTGATGTTTTAGTATTGCCAAGTGGTTGGTATAACCGCATTTTAAAAGACGATACGCTAACCGAATTAAAAGCCTGGATACAAAAAGGCGGAAAAGTAATCGCTATCGATAATGCCTTAAAAAGCTTTGTGGATAAAGAAGGATTCGATCTTAAGAAGAACCCTTCGACAAGCTCAGGGACCGAAGAAGAAGACAAACCTAAAGGGAACCTTACTCCTTACGACCAACGCGAACGCGCCAGCGTCACCAATTTTATTACGGGGAGTATTTACAAAGTGAAATTAGATGCCTCTCACCCTATGGCGTTTGGCTATGGCGACACCTATTACAGTTTAAAATTGGGGAACGATTCCTACCAATTTTTAGAAAACGGTTATAATGTGGGCTATATCGATGGGGATGCCGAAAGCGTTTCTGGGTTTTCTGGAGATACGGCAAAAGCAGGTCTTAAAAACTCCTTGGTATTTGGTGAAGCGCAAATAGGTCGCGGTAGTATGGTCTATTTGGTAGACGATGTGCTGTTTCGTTCTTTTTGGGAAAACGGAAAGCTGTTTTTTGTAAACAGCCTTTTTATGGTGAATAGCAACGTGTGGGTGCTGGATTAGAACATACTTCATGCTAAAAGCGGTACTTTTTGATATGGATGGGGTGATTGTAGATACCGAACCCCTACACCGAAAAGCCTATTTCCAGATGTTTGAAGAAATGAACATTCCCGTTTCTGAAGTACTCTACACCAGCTTTACGGGACAAAGCACCTTAGAAATTTGTACCGAATTAGTACGCATTTTTAATTTGGAGGAACCTCCCACGGCCTTAGTGGCGTGCAAACGCAAACATTTTAAACACCTCTTTGAACACGACGACTCCCTCGAGCTCCTCCCTGGGGTGTTGGATTTAATTAAAGACTACCACCGTAACGGACTCACCCTCGTGCTTGCCTCCTCCGCCTCGATGACTAATATTAACCGCATTTTTACCCGTTTTGACCTCAACAAATATTTTGTTGCAAAACTAAGCGGTGCCGACCTTGCCAAAAGCAAACCCCACCCAGAGATTTTTATTAAAGCTGCGGAAGCCTCGGGACATCCCAAAGCACACTGTATGGTGATTGAGGACTCCACTAATGGCATAAAAGCCGCCAAAGGGGCAGGGATTTTTTGTGTGGGGTATAACAGCCTCCATAGCGAAGACCAAGACTATAGCCTAGCCGATAGGGTTGTTGGGGATTTTAGTGAATTGGGGTTTGAGAGGGTGAAGGGGTGGGTGTAATTGATTTTGAAGAAAAGGTTCATTTTTTCAATTAATTATAAATGAATTTATAGTGTCTTTTTTAGAAACTATTCAAAAATAACTTTCCTGAGTTGTCTTTATCGTTTAGTCTTATACAAATATCTTTATCCTCAATTAAATTAGGCATATCTTTCGGTAAGTCAGAATCAATTAAAGTTACTATATATTGTAAGTCATATACTTCACAGAACTCTTTTATTAAATTGATGTATCTAATTTTAATTCTATCGTCTAAGCCTTCTAAAGCTCCGTCGTGATAAACGAATTTGTAGAATGATTTGTCAGAATAATTAACTAAAAGCGATAAGTCAAATGCAACGCAAAGTAATTTTTTATATGTTGTTCCTTGTGATTCAGAAGTTTTTAATAAATCCGTTTTGTTTTGGTAATCAGCGTTAAATTCGACATTTCCTTGATTATTTAACTTCAATGAAATTAGAGCATTCGTATCTAATATTTCTTTAATTATAGAGTTAAAAACTTTATTAATATTTGAGTGTTTTCTTTCAGTTAAAGATTTCTTTAATTCTGAGATTTTATCATTTACTATTTCTCGCTTATCTTTTATATCGTTTTCTAAAATTAAAGTGCTGTCTATGGCTTTTAACTTATCTTTAATACGCTCAATTTCGACCTCAATACCAATTGTTTTTTTCTGATACTCTTTAAATTTAAAATAACTGTCTTTTTCTGTTAATAATGATAATAAGTCACTTTTTTGAGATTCAATTTCTTTAATGCTTTTGTTTAATTTGGTATAATCAATTTTTAAAAGACTTAAAGTTTCAGAAAGATACTCTTTGCGTTCTGTTGTTAAGGATTTTTGAAAATTAATTAAATCGTCATATTCCTTTTTTAATTGCTTAGGGTAATACAAGTTTACATCTTCAAATAGAGTATTAATTTCTTTATCGTCAACATCATCATTTATTTCAGATAAAGAAGATTCTATTTTGTTAATTTCATATGAAATTCTATATCTATCAGTATTAAATGCCTGCAGTTTTATATCTATTTCTTCAACAAGTTGCTTGTTTGTAAGAATATCTTCTTTAAAAAAATTGAATTTATCTATTTGGTTTTTAATCTCTAAAAGTTCAATTTTCTTTATCTCTAAAAGCCCTTCTAATCTGTCTTTTTCAGAAGTATCTATTTGTGCTTCGAGCCTTAAAGTTTGTATTTTTTTCTTTAAGTCGTCTATTTCCTCTTCAATCTCTAATTTTTCTAAAATTAGAGTTCCATTAAATCCAAGTAAATCAAAAACAAATGGTTTCCAATCTTTATGTTTGCCTTTAAATTTGTTTAATTTAAAAACATCTAAATAGTCTTGTTGACTTCTTAAAAAATAGGTTATTGATTTTCTGTAGTCCCAATTTGGTAAAACATTAAAATCTAAGTATTCATTAAATTTTGATTTTGCTTTTTTTAATGTTAATTCTTCATCCCAATCAATATCAAATTTGAAACTATCTAATTTAGCGTTGTTTAATTTAAAAGATATTTTGGTAGCAGTATTTATAGAACGTTTAACGATTAAATACTTTCCGCTATTTAGTTTGAATTCTCCATAAAAATCTTGACCAATAAAAAGATTATTACCTAATAATTTATCTGTATTCTTATTATAACTTGATAAGAGTAAAAAATCAATAACTCGAATTAAGGAAGTTTTACCTAAATTATGTGTGTCATCTTTTCTATTACTTTCTATGAACGCAACAACAGCATTGAATTTTTCATTAAATTCAATATTCTTGAAATTTTTATTAGAATATATTTTACTAATCTTCATTATTGTCGTTGATTAACGTAATTGCGTCAATGTTTTTCAAGTATTCTATTTTGCCAATAGAAAACAAAAAGGTTAAAGAATAATCGATATTGTTTTTTGCATTCACACCAATTTCACTTACTAACATTTCTTTTAAATCGTCATATTTTATTAAGGTTTCCTTTTTAAGGAAGCTCAAAACTTTGCCTGCAATGTAAATTACAGAATATTTAATGTTAGTATGTTTTGTTGGTGTTAGCACAATTTATTCATTAATTCCAATGTCACAGTTATAATACATATAATGCAAGAAAAGACGAACTAAGCTTCTATTAGATTTTAATTCTGGACTATTTTCTACAATAAACTTATATAAATAATTGAAGATTAAATCAAACTTATCAAATTCATCTCTATGCACAACAATTTCTTCATTTATATCATCAATTGTATTTTCGTATTTACCTAAATACTCTGCATTAATTGGATTTGTTAAAAATTCTCTGATTTGTTCTAAATATAAAAGGTTTCTTTTAATTACGTTATTAAAATAATCCTTACTTAAATTATTGAGCACATTTTTCTTTTCAATATCTCTTTTGGGTATTTTAGGTAAATCACCTTTTTTCTTATCTACTTTACTAAAGGAATTTATTATTTCTTTTAAATCATTTTCGTTAAAACTTAGAGGAAGTAAAAGTTTATTAAGATTTAAAGTTCTTGCAATAATTGGATATTGCTCTAACCAAAGCTCGATAGTTTCTAATCCAATTAATCTATTTTCAATTTCAGTTTTTCCATCAAAAATATCTTCGATTTTTGCATCTTGAATACCTGAAAGCTTCCTATTTGTGAATAGTAAGTAGAATTCAATCTTTTTATCAGTTTTAAGTTTCTTTATTGCTGGTATTACATTTTTTTTTAAAATTGTTTGAAAAGAACTATCAGAGCAACTTGCATTAATTTTATCGGTATGTTTTGCTTGAATTACAATTTTACCATTCCAAGGTTCTGATTTGCTTGGAAAATTATTTGCTTTTCCATAAAATTTAGCATCCCTTCCGCCATCTTTTCCATCAGTAAAAACCACAGTTCCTGTTCCTAAAATCTCGCTACAAATTAATGCAACTAGTTTTTCAAATTCAGTATCCGTTAAGTTTTCTAATGGGTATTTCATATAGTTTTCAAAGGTATTAAAATATACCTTTACTTAAATTTGAATTTGATTTTTAAAGAAAGGTATTATAACTAATAAAAATCTATGCGTATTTTGTACTCCATCTCATAGACCAAAACACCAATTCCCCCTACCAACCCCTCACTCCCCCTTCGGCAATTCTTTTTTCCCCATGACGATATCGTAAAGCATGGTGATTTGCGCTTTGGCAAGGTTGAGTTCGCCTTGTAGCCGTTCTACCTCTTCATCTCGTAGGGCCTCCCGTACGGCATTGGTGGTATACTCGCTGGGCAGATGGTCTGCTAGGTCTTGTAAAAAGTTATGTTCTAAGGCGTGAGAGAGCTCCCAAAGAATACGAAACTGCAACGTAGACCTTTTTTGATAATGCAGTATCACCGATTTATGCTTTTTTAACACCCGTGCCAAGGCACTTTTATAGGTTCTATGTTCTTCAAAATATTGGGTAAGTAGCTCCCCAACGTGTGGAATGGTTTCTTTTTTCATACTAAACACAAAAAATAACTGGGGAGTTTTTTATTGTGTAACTAAAGTAAAAGTAACAAAATTTCTGTTTTTACAAAACTGTTAAAAAAGTTGCACTATCTACTACCAGTGTTGGATTATCTACTACCAAAGTAGGACTTTCACCTACCAAAGTTGGACTATTAGTTACCTAAAATTATGGTTTATGCAACTCGAGTTGCACTATCACTCACCTTTGTTGCAATACCTATAACCTTCGTAGGATTTTTTATAACAAAGGTTGCATAAATCATCACCTTTGGTAGGTTTTCTTCCTATTTTCGTATAGTAAAACATAAACTATGTAGATTATTTATAGAACGAAGTTGCACTAAAATTACACTAGTTGAAGGGAACGTATCCATTGTTTAAAAAACGGTTACGCATAAAAAAACGGGAACGCTAGTTCCCGTCATGTTTGCCTACAAAAAAGACCTTAAGGATTGGCGTCTTCTGCACGTCCGCCTCCTTGATTTTCGAAGCGCGTTTTAAGCTTTTCATAGCTCTCTTTTGCTCCCGGAATTCCGGCTTGGTTAGCAGCATCGTAAATACGGTACACACTCAGTGCCATAGAGTAGGCTTCGTGCCCTGCAATGCGCTTAAGATCGCTTACTTTTCGCATGGCATTGGCGAGCCTACTTTCCATATCGTCCAGCTGTTCAAAGAGTTGTAAATCGTTGGTTAACAGTGCACTACTAAGAAATGGCGGAATAATACTTGCCCCGTTATTTTGCATTTCGGCAAGGACGTCTTCGGTAAAGACTTTGTTGTTTACGTCAATCGCTGCATAGCTTTTGCGTTGCTCGTCGTCTAGGCTCCCAGTGGGTAGGTTGCTTTCAATATCGCCAATGGCGGTATTAATGGTGGTGACCACGGCAGGGTCAATGACTTCATTAAGTCTGTTTTCAGTTAAATTTCCCATAACTTAAAGTTTTAAAATTAGACCTTAAGTTGGACACTATTTTTTAAAAAGTCAATGGGGGTTTTTCCTGTTTTTATTGCAAGTGGTTATTAATGACTTACAGAGCTGTATGTATTTTAATTATAGATTGGGGTTAATGTAATAAATTATATCTATATTTGATTATCCCCTTATGACTACGGTACACTTCCGTTGTCTTTTGTTTCCAGTGCTAGTCTTTAATTACCTGCCATTTTTGGCCAAAACCTTTATAACTTCCAAATATTATGTCAAATCCAATTACCGCGAACATAACTATTGAACAATACAACCACGGTCATGTCGACATCAAGTGTGTTATTACAAACAATTCAGGCGATGACTACGACCTTCTCTCTTGGCATACCCCACTGAACGGACGCGCAGAGTTTTGGAACATGATGAAGGTAACTTTAAAGGGTGATGACGGCAAAAACGAGGTTATTCCATACGATGGTCTACACGTGAAGAGGGGCAAGCCTACTATCGATGATTATTTTATATTAAAAGCTGGTAAGTCTACCGAACAACTAAGCTTCAGTCTCACCGAATCGTATAAAATTGAAAAAATAGGGAATTATGATATTGTTCTTGACACGATCATCCTTGATGCTGCAAAGACATCATCCAACTCGGTGCCTAGACCACACAATCAGTATCATTCACTTAGTCTTACGAGCAATACCGTTACTATCGAATTAGACGAGAAATCACCCCCCACTATTGCAGAGAATTATAGGAGAGACCAAAAACTTGTAAACCAAGCAACGGTTGTGCCGCCCGCTTCAGGTACTCATTCTAAACTCCAGCCCGCCACTTTTACCGCTCAAAGTAGTAACGCTGCTAGGCAAAAACTAGTTATAGCCGCGCATAGGGCAGGCTACGTTTGGGCTAAGGCTGCTGCCATGGCATTATCGAATGACTCTCATTTTACTCGATGGTTTGGGACGTTCGATAAAAGTAAGCAGAAAACCCTTATTTCATATTATATACAGATTGTAAAGCAGATGGAGTCCAAATCCGTTATCTATGATTTTGATGATACGTTGACTCACATCGCACAAGTGGTTGGAAATGGCAAAACGTGGGATGGTATCGTGAAGCTAGGTCAACAATTTTGGGAGTTGGAATCTCTGGGACTTGATTCTCAAGCCGGAACAGTCATCCATGAACTAAGTCATGTAGTTTATATAACATCTGATCTCATTAAGTATTGGTATTCTGCTAAAAGGTCTGAACATCTGGCTGATATTAGCTCTGAGTACTGTATTATGCATGCCGATTCAGTTGAGTATTATGCAGAAACTACATTTCCGTTCAAAGGTCTATGGGTTCAAGGCAGTCAAGTTATAAAGATTGGAAACGGAGAGCCAATAGATTACGCCGCTACCATTGATAAAGTTGGTACTACTACAAAGAACCTTAGTAGTAAAAATAAGATGCAATTTTCAGCCAAAGAGGGTCAATTTCAGATGGTTGTTAGTGATGGTCCTGATACAGTAGTCGGTAAGCTCTCGGACGATTTGCGAATCATTAATTGGGACAAAAAATGGGGCACTCCCAGCCTAGAAGTTGTTGCTGAAGCCACTCATTATGGCGCCATTGAGGTATCTGGTGCTGGTACAGAAGAAGCCAACGGCGTCTACCTACCTATACGTAGATCTGATTTACCGAAAGATGCACCCGTATATGGAAGTAGGTTAATCTGGCGGCATACTAAATGGCGTGATACCAAGCATGATAACTTAGTGATTAGATATATTTGGGGCTGCTGGTGGATCGGCTATTATAAAGAGAATAACAGAGATTTATATTGGACTGATTATAATAATGATAATTATTCTCTAGTCCCGCCAATAAACTTGAACTGGGAACCTATTAACCCAGATGAAATTGAAGGAAAAATAATATTAGGTGTGGCTCCAGCACCTACCGTTACCTTCGGGTTAATGTGGACACTAATTGATTTACCTAAAATAAATGAGGTACATCCAGAATTTGGAGGCTATCTGCTAGAAATTTCTGATGATGGCAGAAGTGGTCTTGTGGTAGAAACCCAAGATCAAGGAGTAGCTAATTTTGACGATGCTAAAACCTTAATTTCAAATTCTTCAAAACACTCTGAAATTGGAAAAAAATTCCAAGATTGGAGATTGCCAACTGCTGCCGAACTAAACAATATTCGAAAAATGAGAGCATCCATTGGAGGTTTTTCTGATATATACTACTTAAGCGAATCTAAAACGGGAGCTGGTGTATGGGGAATTGACTTCAAAAATGGTGAGGAAAGTGATAACGGAGTAGACGCAAATAACTCCGTACGTACTGTTAGAGATGTGAATTTCTTAAATCCAAAAAAGCATAAATATACTATCGATAACCGTCCAGAATTAGGTGGGTACGTACTTAGGGAACCTCTACCAGCATCTGGTATAACTGGCCTTGTGGTAGAAACTCAAGATCAAGGAAAAGCAAATTGGGAAAATGCCAAAGCTTCTATTAAAGATCCATCAAAACATTCCAAAAATGGAAGTAAATTTGATGATTGGAGATTACCAACCAAAGATGAATTATTGTTAATCTGGACTCATTTAGCAGATTCAGACGGAAATAATTGGAATCCTGGACCAGATGACCCAAATAATATTGGTAATTTTCAAGCTGATGCCTATTGGAGTTCTGAGCAATACGGCAATGATCACGCGTGGTATCTATATTCCGATACAGGTGGATTTGATATGGCCGATAAAACCGCCAGTTTGATATTTCGTGCAGTTAGAACTTTTTAAAAAGTCAATGGGGGTTTTTCCTGTTTTTTTGTAAAAATCAACATTAATTTGGTGTGTAATAGTATTGCAAATAGTAGCTTTTAAAACATACTATTTAGTTACTACAAATGTTTTTAGCATATTCTTACTTGATGCATTAGGCACTTCAGCTATTAGCGCATACGTACCCAGTTCTAAATTTGCAGAGAAATAACCCATATTACCTTCTGGCATATCATTTACACCACCCATAAAAGTAACACCATTTGGCGCTGGTTCTATTAATCCTTTGGGGTCTGCCCAATTCATCCAACGTTCTAACTCTTCAAGATTAGCATTTTTATCTAGCTTAACAAGATTAATATCGTGTCCAACAAAATTTTCATGAACTATTTGATCTTTATACATTACTGAAAAAATGTGTTTACCCGAACTAATAGAGTCATTAAATACAATTCCATCTGTACTAGATATGCTAATGTCGATATCAGAAATGGGTGCTTTATACCCCGAATCAGTATTAGACACTACCAGATCTTTTGTCATACCCATAGAGGTATGAAACATACCATTACTCATTTTTACGTAACATTCGATAATGTATTTACCTGGCTTTAAATTAAGTGTTGTTTCTCCTATTTTATTTGGAGAGAGTAGTCCAGAGCCACCAACAAACACAACTTTACCAAACCATTCTGGAAGATTAGCAAACTCCGCAAATCCTTCTTCAGTTTTTCCCTCTGTAATTAATTTCATGGCACTATCAAATACTGGGGCCACTAGCTTTTCAGCATCTTCTGAAGTCTTCCCTTCGGGATATTTATCTACAAGAAAAAAGTGAGTTTGAGGGGATAGATTTTTATAACGAAAGGTATTCCATCCGGAAGAAATAGTATCAGGCATTTGAAAATCCATACTCTCTGTAATAATTTCAATAACATGTTCTTTTTCTTCAACAACCATTACCTGTTGTGTTTCTTTTTTATCACTTTTACAAGACTGCATCAATAAGAAAGTAGCTGAAATGATTATAAGCATTCCTATTGAGCTAGCTTTTACAATAGACTTTTTAAATGTTTTCATAATAATATGTGTTTGGTTAGTAATTATTACTATGGTGTTTGTATGGTACGATTCGGGAAATAAGCTATTATTTCCCCGTCGTAAAACGAAGATAATCAATAAGTTTTAATAATATCGAAGGAATTCAGCCACAATGAGCTATACATATTTTTACCACAGGTTTTTTTAAGAGCCAATGGGTTTTCCTTGCTTTAGTGGGGGAATAAAGGGGCTATTTTTTTGAAACATTGGAATAGCCCCTTCTATTTAATTTTCTGCTAGCAGAAAAAACTGCATAATCAATTCCGCGAAGGGAATATTCCATGCAAGCAAATAATGTAGTGCATTCCTAAAGTTGGTTGGGCCTCATCTCCATAAGCACCCGAAGTTGATTGTTCTCCCAATCTAACAGGGTCTAGGTCTGTTCCCGTGCCTACGCCTACTGGAACACGACCTCTTAAATCTGGTAAAGCAAACGTGGTTCTTCCGTCTCCACCATAAGTGGTTCCCAATAAACTAAAAAGGGCCTGGTATTGATTAATGGGGAGTATTTGTCCTTCACAAAAGGCCCAATTTCTGGGTGCAAAGTTCCCAGCGAATAATTTTACTTCTGCAATCATACCTTCCTGAGCATAGGTTTCAGCACTGCTGAACATGGCTACAATGGCCAGCACAATAAAGAATTTTTTAAACATAGTATTTGGTTTTATAGTTTGGTACTAATGTAATAAATCAATAAGGATTTTCTTGGTTTTTGGGGAGCAAAGGGAGATTCCTTTAGGTTATTATGCTAGTGATGGTTCTTTAGTGTTACATAATCATTTTCAAACATCCTTAAAACTTCTGCGGGTGGTGATTTAGGTTGATATGCAGGATCACTATACATAAGAATTTCGTTCATATTTTGAGCCTTTTTGTTTTTCCAAAATCCAGCTTTGGTGAATCCTATGGCACATATTTTACCATGTTGCTTAAAGGTTTGTCTATGATATACCCATTTGTCGTCTGATCCCTCTAATTTTAAGGTGATGTCAAACTTTTTAAACATTTTTAAGGGCTTTTTGTAGATTATTTTTTGGGAGGCTAAAACACCAAACATCCCTTTTTTTACGGTATTATCATACAACTTTGACCTGAAAACCACTTCATATCTAATAAGGTCCATATAGTAAAAATATTTTGAATTAGCCATATACCGAAATGATTCGCAATCCAACATATTTACCCTTCTTGTTCGGGTTAAGGGTGAAGAAGGTTTTATTTTTTTCCAAAATAATCTTGATCCAATGTAGATATAGATCATATGTATCCAATAATAAATCATTCTTTTAAAACTTATTTTTTTAGTCTTAGGTTTCTGAGATTCAAAATTACATTCAGCTTAATGTATCCTCAAAACCAATGTGTTATTCCAATTTAGCCTCTATTAATTTTTCAATTTCGTTAAAGGATTGGGTTCTAGCTTGGTCCTGCCATAGATAGATAAGGGTATTTCCAGACAAAAATACCTTGCTATTGGTATCATTAGGGTTAATTGCTAGCATATCCTTTTCAATTTGTTTGGCAATTTCTGGGGAGTTCGTTTCTAAGCCAAAAATGCCTATTTCGGATGCTTCTTCATATACCAAAAATAGTCCCTTTTCAATATCGGGAACCCATTTAGAACCTAGATGCATCATGCGCATAAAACATACTAAAAAATCAGAATCTGAAGAAATAAAAGGATTGGATTGAATACCACAAGGCAACTTGTCACTACTCAGTATGGGTTTCAATTTACATCCCTTGGGAAGTTCCTTTTCTGAAAAAATAAAGTCTTCTAATGCTACATTTGAATTAGTAGGATTTTGAAAACATAAAACACTCAAAATAATAATGAATACTAATTTCATAGTGACGAAATTTTTAATAACAAATCAGAAAATATACCTCCACAAGGTATACTATAGTACTTGCTAAAATAAGGATTTACCTTTACTTATTTGGCACAGGTCAATGGACCAGACCCCAACCATTTTAAATAATGGTTATGAGCGTGTTGCTGTCCCACTTGTTCAAACCACTGTTCCAATGGGTCTTTTGCCGTCACCGAAAAGATTTCCTTTCCTATGTTAAGCGCAATGCTTCCTCGGTTTTGATTCACATCAGTGTACCAAGAGTTATTAACCGCTTCACTAACGTCAACCGCCCCTTGAATAGCAATACATGCTTCTGCCAAACTCACAGTTAGGCCGTCATAGGTTACTGTAATATTATTAGCGTTTGGGGCAGGTGATGGAAATAAGTTCCCTACTCCCAAGATATTTGTTGCGGAAAAAGGAACCACATCAATTTCGTTATAATAGCGCCACGTATTCGTAAAATATGCATCAAATTGGTCGGCAAAAGCTTTGTTCCAAGAGCAGGGTGCAGCAAAGGTGAGAATTGAAAAAATGGAAGGCATTTTATAGCCCCCCTTTAACAATTCATAGCGAAGCCAAGGCCCAACAATAGTAGCCGAATTGGCTCCCAAACTATGCCCAGTAACCGCTATCCATTTCTCCTGCGGAAAAGCATTTTTCTGAAGATAACTTAGCATGGTATCACCATTATTATCCACCAATTGCATCAAATTTTGAAGCGATTCGTAAGAACCTTTGGATATTTTTGGATTCTTACTCGTGTCATCGGTATAGGTCCAAGGTACTTGTGTAAATAAGTTGAAATCTTGTTTAAACCAATTATCGAATGCACCCCATGAAAAGTTTAATATAGAGCCACGAATGGCGACCACATATTGTACTCCATTGTAGGCGATAAACGCCCAATCTCCTTGAATTGCCTGAACAGGTTCCCAAACCAATTGCCATTTGGGAAGATATTGTTTCAATGTGTTTTTTACGGAATTACTACCATCTAAAGAACAATAAGTAATCGATGCCATTTGCATAGCAATTACATCACCTATCGCTCTTGAGTTTGAATCTTTTGAATCTTGGAATCCACTTCCGATACTTTCTACTTCTGCTTTCATAATGAATGTTTTTATTGAATCACCGTAGCAATTCGTGAATTAATAGGAATATTACTAGAATTTAAACCTGGTTTTTGTCCGTGAAAGTCAAAATCCAGCTTTACATGGGGTTGAAAAATTAAACAGTGTGTTGAGCCTCCAAAGTGAAACATCCCTATCTCTTCTCCTTTCTCCACGTGTTGTCCTTCATACACCGTGATATCGCATGTAGAAACTTCTGCCATTCCCACAGGCATAAAGCACATGAGTCCAATGGCGGGGTTATCGGCTTCAATAAAAATTAAGGCTCTCGTGGCCACTTCAGTAATGTATCCTTGCGATTTATTAGGTCCCGAAGGGTCGTAGCCTTCAGCAAGCGTTTCCGAATAATAGGTACCATCAATCACATAGGCTTTTTTAATAGTGCCACTCACAGGGCTATGCCAACGATGATAACTTAACGCACTCAAAAAGGCTTGATATACGGTACCGTGTTCAAATAAATGGGTGTAAGGGTCGTGATTAAGCATATGCGATAAGGCATAGGGTTGTCCTTTAATCCAAAAGGTATTTTGGAGTTTCACGTCAACACTTTTTCGGTATGGCGCGGACTCACATGCATTGACAATGACATTATCATCACTTGGATGAGCCACAGGACGCACACCCTCTCTAAATTCACGGGTAAAAAAATCATCCCAGGAGGTAAATCCGTAATGGGGTAAGGTAGGGTCGCACACAAAATCTTCGACAAAGGTGGGCATCGCCTTTTTGGCGTCTTCACCAAACCATCCACTGCGAGGGTTATCGTTTAAAACATATGCCGAGTCTTTTGAATCTAAAAATTTTCCCCATTCATTGAGCACTTTTTTTAATTGTTCATTCAGTTTGGGGTCTAAAAAGGCAGCAAAACCGGCAGTGGTGCCCATGCTATAATCGAAAATAGCATTAATAGGAAAGCCTACTAAGCCCGTTTCATTGTATTCGGGAGCTTTGGTCATTATAGTATTAATAAGTTCCAGCGCATGGAGATAATTGCGCACTTGTGGTCCGCCAGCTGGGTTGTGTTTGTATTTATCTGGCACCTGCTCAAACATAAGATTAAAAAGCATATACAATTTTGCATCGCCTTCAATTAAATTTTTTAAATCTTCCACTACGGGATGCCATTGTTTAGGGGTATTGTCTACCTCAACAATAAGGTCTTTAAGCCAATTTTGAAGATATTTTACATCGCTAGGTAACCATTCGCCTACGCGATAGGGAGTATTCATTTGCACGTCCATACTACAGTTTTTTAGTTAACATCTAAATTAGCTGTAATCAGCTACAATTCAAGTAAGTACAAATACGTAATTCTGATTTTATTCATTCTGAAAAAAATATGAGGGCAAAAATGTATCTTTACGTTTATGAAAAATCTATGTTTCCTTTTACTAGCGCTAAGCTTTTTGGGTTGTAAAAACAGTTCGGAAGAAGTTAAATTGGATAATCCTTGGTTGGAGTCTTATCAAGCCATTTCGCAAACGGGAGACACCTTGTATCCTGCTACACCTTCGGAAAAATTCTTAGCACAATACGAAGAAAAGAAGAAAACTTATTTAACAAATTCTGATAATCTTGAAGCTTTAATATGGTATGGTCGGTTTGCCGCCTATAAAGGGAACTATCGCGAAGCCATTGCTATTTATACCAACGGACTCAACCAATTCCCAGATGAGCCTAGATTATTGCGCCACCGAGGGCATCGATACATTACCGTTCGCGAATTTGATAAAGCCATTGAAGATCTTTCCAAAGCTGCAGAATTGATTAAAAACACAGAAAACCAAATAGAAGAAGATGGTATGCCAAATGCTCAAAATATACCTGTGAGTACATTGCATGGAAACATTTACTATCACTTAGGGCTGGCGTATTATCTTGACCGGCAGTTACCAAAAGCATTGGATGCGTACAAAGCTTGTTTATCGACTTCAAATAATCCCGATAATGTAGTTTCTGCGACGCATTGGATATATATGATTCAAAAACGATTGGGTCGAAAAGGAGCTGGCGATAATTACCTTCGGAATATTAAACCCGGTATGAATGTGATAGAAAATACATCCTACTATCAGGCGTGTTTATTTTATAAAGGGGACATTCCGTTAGAAGAATTATATCCTTTTCCTTCAGAAGAAAGCGCCTCAAACACAGCTTTAAAATATGCCATTGGCAATTGGTTTTGGTATAATGGTAACTCTGATAAAGCCACCGAAATTTTTGAGGAAATTCTGAAAGGAGACGATTGGGCATCCTTTGGCTATATCGCCGCAGAAACCGATTTGGCGAAGCCCTATATTCTAAAGTAATTTCTTATTCTTTTCTTCAATCCATTTACTCATATACTTTGTGGCTTGGAGTGACTGATGCTGAAGAATTTGCCCGATAAAATGTGTGTTTCGATGGTGTGGTAATTGCTGTTGTAACACTTTAATTTTTTCTGTAAAATCTTCTGAAAACAGTTTCTTTTTAAAATGCTTTTCAAGCACTTGAAAGGCTTCTTGTTGTTGCTCCAACCAATCTTTTTCTTGTGTATAAAGAGCTACTGATGCATCCACAAAACTTGAAATTTCATCTTCCATTAATGCAATAGTAAACATCCCCTCCACTCCAATAGAAGTACTTAACGAGGGTGTCCCACAAAGAGCCGCATCTAATAATTTCCCCTTTAATCCTGCTCCAAATCGGAGTGGCGCCAAACACACTTTTGCTTTTTGCATCACTTCCTCAACATTGGGAGCCCATCCTTTAAGTAAAAAGCCTTCCTTTTCATTATGTATTTCTAAAATTTGATTAGGAGCATACGCACCGTATATATGCAATTCTGCTTCGGGAAGTTGTTGCCTAATTTTTGGCCAAATCTCTCTTTTAAGAAAAACCACAGCATCTACATTGGGAGCATGTAGAAAATTTCCAATGGTGATAAAATGCTGGCGTGTTGAAAAAGAGGGAGTTTTCAATGAAAAGTCATCCACTAGAAAGGGTAAGTAATACAATAAACTCTCTGGAATTTGAAAGGTTTCTTTCAATAATTGTATCTCAGCTTCAGAAATAATTAAAGACAAATCACTTCGTAAAATACTCGCTAATTCTCGTTTTGCCGTATCAGAATACAAATTGATTTCTCTTCCTTTTTTGAAAGCATCTTCTCTGGCTTTTCGCAAAAAATGCAAATCTTCCGTATCCAATATTCTCAGGGCATTTGGGCAGTTTTCGGCTACGCGCCAACCAAATTGTTCTTCGGTGATATAGCGGTCAAACAGCACTACGGAAGGATTAAATTCCGTTATAAATTCATCAAATGAAGGATCATTAAGCAGGATTGGTCTTGTTGAAACTCCCAAATGTTCCAAAGTTTCAGAATATTCCGTTTTTGAAGCTGTTGAAGCAAAGGTGATCTCAAAATTGGCTTCAGAAAAAAGGTCTATTAATTGCATCATCCGGTTGCCTGCCGCCGTAGTACTAGGCTCAGGAAACGTATGACCGATAATAAGGAGTTTTTCTTTCAAAGCTTAAAGATAGAAAATTGTCACTTCGAGTAATTTTCTTTTCAGCGAAAAGAAAAATGTATCGAGAAGTTGTTTAAACAAAGTTCTCGATACAATTCGCTATTGCGAATCACTCGAACTGACGCGCTAAATTATAATGATTGTTCAGAAATTGTAGCCATTTGTATTTTGGAATTACCGTTAGAGGTTACTGTCCAAGCAACATATAAAGTAGCTCCTACCCTCTCCAATTGTGGAAATCCACTAGCGCGTTCTGGGCTCGTTTTGGAGATTGTGATGGGTATTCCTACATCGCCATTAGCATTTACTTTCACTAATTGGATGACTTCATCTTCCCCTTGTGGTTCCATCCACAAAACTGCTGCTTCCGTTTCAGAAAGCATGACTATATCCACCCTCCCTGTTGCGTTTCCAGCGTCCACACGGATGGGTTCTGCAAAAGTTTCTCGATTGTTTTCAGAAAAAGCAATTTGCACCTTTCCTTCATCTTCTACGGCAGTAAACCAAGCCACGCCAATTGTATTTTCAAAAATATCTGTCGCAGGACCATTAACTGGGCATCCCGCTATTTTCCAGTTGTCATTTCCTACTGTAACAGAGGGTTGCCAGCCTCCTTTTGTAATCCATCGCTTAACTGAAATATCTCGAACTTCATCATCGCTTCTATCCCGATACGCAACAATTAATTCGTCATTAGGTCCAATGGTTGCCACCGTATTACAACAATCACATACTTTTTCGTCCAAAAGTGTATCGTAATCAACCGAGCCATCTTCAAAAACTATAGCACCTCTTAGTGTCATTGCGCCTCCTCCGTGCTCACTATGATTTTCATGACCTCCTGTGGTATTTCTGCCATCTAACCAAGTGATAAAAAAGGAATTAAACACATAAGGTTTAATAGAGACAAACCCATGTTCGCTTTGTGTGCCGTCATTATGTAATAAAATGTTTTTTTTCCAAGTTTTGGTAGAGTCGTTGTACAAATTCAGCTTTACATCATAGGTATATTTTCCGTCTGCCGACTTTTGAAGAAAACTTGTCAAAATGCTTCCTTTATTTTCAGCAATTTGTGGAAAATCTGCCCAATTGACAAACCAGTCGGTGCCCGAAATAATTTCTTCGGAAGCTGTCCAAACTCCATCACTATACTTTGAATAATTTAAAATGGAAAGCGAATCTTTTTTGGTAACCCACGATAGAAATAACTCTTCTCCATTACTGAACAATCTGGGCAGGGAACTGTTTTCAGAAGAAGGGTTTTTAATAGCAACAACAATGGTTTCAGTATTTTGAAGGGGTTGCTTTTTTTCTGATGATTCTTTGCAGCTGAATAAAGTAAAAACAGCAAGTAAAAAGAAAAGACTTACAGATTGTACTTCGACAAGCTCAGTGTGACAAAATATTCTAAAAGATTTTTTAAACAACTTCTCCATATAAATCGAAATCTGAAGCATCGGTGATTTTTATTTGAAAAAAATCTCCTGTTCTTAAGTAGCCTTCTTCAGCATTTATAAGCACTTCATTATCCACATCTGGGCTATCAAATTCGGTTCTACCCACAAAATATTCGCCTTCTTTTCGATCGATAAGCACACGGAATTCTTTTCCAATTTTTTCCTGATTCAACTCCCAAGAAATCTGAGATTGAATCGCCATAATTTCATTAGCACGCTCCATTTTCACATCTTCAGGGACATCATCTTCAAGATTGTATGCGTGTGTGTTTTCTTCGTGAGAGTAGGTAAAACACCCTAAACGTTCAAATCGCATATCGGTTACCCATTGTTTTAGGGTTTGAAAATCTTCTTCAGTTTCGCCAGGATAGCCAACAATTAAAGTGGTACGAATCGCCATTTCTGGGACGGCTTCCCGGAAGTCTTTCAACAGCTTGGTTGTTTTTTCTTGGGTGGTTCCACGACGCATAGATTTCAAGATACTATCGGATATATGCTGCAACGGAATATCTATATAATTACAAATTTTAGGTTCGTTACGCATCACTTCCAACACTTCCATTGGGAAACCCGTTGGGAAGGCGTAGTGCAAACGAATCCATTCTATTCCTTCAACTTTTACTAACTCTTTTAGGAGTCTTGCTAAATCTCGTTTTTTATATAAATCTAAGCCGTAATAGGTTAAGTCTTGTGCAATAAGGATGAGTTCTTTTACACCATTAGCAGCTAATTTTTCAGCTTCGGTTACTAAATCTTCTACCGGTGTGCTTCTGTGTTTGCCACGCATAATGGGAATCGCACAAAACGAACAGGGACGGTCGCATCCTTCGGCTATTTTTAAATAAGCGTAGTTTTTAGGGGTTGTGGTAAGTCGTTCGCCTATAAGTTCGTGTTTGTAATCGGCTCCCAAAGCTTTCAGTAAACCAGGTAATTCTGTTGTTCCAAAGTATTCATCAACGTTTGGAATTTCTTTTTGTAAATCGGGTTTATATCTTTCAGAAAGGCAACCCGTAACAAAAACTTTATCGACTAATCCTTCTTCTTTTTTCTGAACAAATTCCAAAATGGTATTGACACTTTCCTCTTTGGCATTGGCAATAAATCCGCAGGTATTAATCACCACGATATTACCTTCCTCTTCGTGAACGACCTCCTTATTATTGGCACGCAATTGTCCCATGAGCACCTCACTGTCGTATACATTTTTGGAGCACCCTAAGGTTACTACATTGATTTTATTCTGCTTTAAACTCTTAGTCCGCATGAATCATTTAATTTGAAGCTGCAAAGATACTTTAATCTGCGGAAAGACAACCTATTTAGGCTTGTAATACAATTCTAAAATGGAAGCTAATGGCTTTTTACCTGCCAAAACAGCATCCATCTCTTTTTGTACTTTTTTTGAAAGCAAGGGTGCTAAAGGTTGTGGCACCTTTGGAATTTTTGTGAAGTTTTCGGCTAATTTTTTATCCCAAACAGGATAATAATTTTTTAAATCATCTGGATAGACCATCTTCCGCTTGGTCCCTTCGTTTGCCGCTTTAAAAGGAGTAGAAATATTTAAGTATCCATAATCATCTGTAAGTTGTTCCCCTGGCTGAATATCTCTAATGGCAATCTCAAAGTCGTATGCTGTAGAAAGGCAATTGGACTTGAAGCTATGATTCACAAAACGTCCGTGGTCCCAGCAAAGCACAAAATTACCACTACTATTTCGGAAACTATACGTCTCCAAAATATCTTGGTACAGAGCATTCATATTTTGAAACTGTTTTGGAGTAAAAGTTCTATCCAATTCGTCTAGCACCCAAGTTATAGTACCAGCTGGAATTAATTGAGTGGCTACAACACCGTGACCAATTTCATCGCTGATAAAGCGCAACTCGGTATGTGGGTGAATCATAAAGTGATTTAATTTTAAGCGAAGTTACTTAAAAAAAGAATCCACAAACTCAAACTTATTAAAAACTTGCAGGTCTTCTATACCTTCGCCTACTCCAATGTATTTTACTGGAATTTTGAACTGATCACTAATACCAATGACAACTCCTCCTTTGGCAGTACCATCAAGTTTTGTAACAGCAAGAGAAGTAACTTCGGTGGCAGCTGTGAATTGTTTTGCTTGTTCAAAAGCATTTTGTCCTGTAGAGCCATCCAATACTAATAACACTTCATGAGGTGCGTCTTCCACTACTTTTTGCATTACCCGTTTTACTTTGGTAAGCTCGTTCATTAAGTTTACTTTATTGTGTAAACGCCCCGCTGTATCTATAATCACCACATCGGCATCTTGATTAACCGCACTTTCTAATGTATCAAAAGCAACACTGGCGGGATCACTACCCATACTTTGCTTTACAATTGGCACATCGGTTCTGTCTGCCCAAATTTGTAGTTGATCTATGGCAGCAGCACGAAAGGTATCTGCAGCACCTAACACCACCTTTTTACCTGCCTTTTTAAACTGAAATGCTAACTTCCCTATGGTCGTTGTTTTCCCAACACCATTTACTCCCACCACCATAATGACGTATGGCTTTTTTCCTTCTGGGGTTACAAATTCTGTTGCTTCTCCTGTATTGGTTTCACTTAAAAGACTAGCTATTTCTTCGCGTAGTATTTGGTTTAATTCATCGGTTCCTAGATACTTGTCTTTTGCTACACGAGCTTCAATCCGCTCAATCACTTTCAGCGTGGTATTTACACCCACATCACTAGACACTAATACTTCTTCTAAATTATCGAGAACATCATCATCTACTTTACTTTTCCCAGCAACGGCTTTGGAAAGTTTATCAAGGAACGTATTTTTAGATTTCTCTAAACCTTTGTCTAGTGTTTCCTTTTTTTCTTTGGAAAATATTTTTTTAAAAAAACTCATGTATTTGAAATGAGATTATGTTTTGTAAAAGTAACCATCAAAAATACAAAAAGCCACCTTCGTAAAAAAGTGGCTTCAGGTATATATTATAAGGTTGATTATTGTTTGTTCAACCAGTCGTTTACTGCTTCTGGTGTCATAATAGCTTCCACAAAAGTATAGGCCCCTGTTTTAGGAGACTTCACCATTTTAATGGCTTTTGTTAAACGCTTAGATCCTGTTTGTAACGATGCTACTGATTTCTTTGCCATGACTCTCTATTTTTACTTGATTTCTTTATGAACAGTCATTTTCTTCAAGATTGGGTTGAATTTCTTCAACTCCATTCTATCTGGAGTGTTCTTTTTATTTTTTGTGGTGATATAGCGAGAAGTTCCTGGCATACCACTTTCTTTATGCTCTGTGCATTCTAAGATTACTTGAACTCTGTTTCCTTTTTTAGCCATTGTAAATAGACTTTTTGGTTATGCAATTACTTTGCAAGATGCCCGTTTGCACGCGCTTCTTTAATAACTGCAGAAATTCCTTTTTTGTTAATATTTTTCATTGCCGAAGTAGAAACACGTAGTGTAATCCACTTATCTTCTTCAGGAATATAAAAACGCTTCTTCACTAAGTTTACATTAAACTTACGCTTGGTTTTATTCATCGCGTGGGATACATTGTTCCCAACCATCGCTCTTTTTCCAGTTAGCTCACAAACTCTTGACATAACCTAATTTTTGATAGTTATTTTTAAACAGGGTGCAAATTTAATAAAATTAATTGTCGTGTACAACAAAAGAATTTTAGTTTTTTGAAATTTCTTTCAGAAGCATTTCGAAAGCTTTATTTACAGATTTCCTAATGACCCGTTCCCGAGCTTGTCCGAAGAGAAATTTTTCTGAAATAACACCGTTAGGACCCGCAATAGCAATACATACCGTACCTACTTCTTCATCGCCATCCCCTTTGGTAGGTCCAGCAATTCCTGTGGTAGCCACCGCATAGTCACTTTTAAAAACTTTAGTAGATTGAATTGCCATCGCTTCGGCAACGGGTATACTCACCACATTATGTTTTTTTATAAGCGCTTCATCTACGCCCAAAATAGAAGTTTTTAACTCTGTAGCATACGGAATAATACTTCCTCTATAAAAATTGGAAACTCCAGCTTGTTGGGTAATTTCTTCAGCAATGGCGCCACCGGTACAGCTTTCGGCTAGACTTAAGGTCTTCCCTTGTTTAATTAATAAAGAACCAATTCTATCGACTACCGATGTTTCTTCTTCAAAACCTATGGCAATATCCTTTAATTTTTCTACAAGTTCGTCCATTAATAGATCGACATCCTCTTTTACCTTTACTTCATCATTGCTTTTTGAAGATAATCTTAAACGAACTCTTCCCATAGAAGGTAAATAAGCCAATTTGATATGTTTGGGCAACTTATCTTCCCAATCCTCAATTCTTTCGGCAATGGAACTTTCTCCCAAGCCGTAGGTGAGTAAGGTTTTATGGTATATAAAAGGTCTTTGGAAATGTTCAATTACCTTCGGAAAGACTTTTTCGGTGAGTAAATATTTCATTTCATAAGGTACGCCCGGCATGGAAACAAATACCACCCCATCTTTTTCCATCCACATACCTGGAGCGGTGCCGTGTTCATTTAATAAAATGGTAGCTTTTGAAGGAACCAAGGCTTGGTCCAAATTCATCTGGGTAGGTTTCTTCTGAAAATATTTATCGAATAAATACTGAATATGCTTTTTGGTTACTGCGTCTTCAATTAAAGTATCATCAAAAAATTCGCAAAAGCACTGTTTGGTAATGTCGTCTTTAGTAGGTCCTAAGCCTCCCGTAATCAATACTAAATCTGCCCTTTTGGAAGCATCTTTAAACGTAGAAATAATGTGTTCTCTATCGTCTTGAATGGATGTAATTTGATGTACTTGCACCCCAATTTTATTGAGCTGCTGACTAATAAAAGCAGAATTGGTATCTATAATTTGACCTATGAGAATTTCATCGCCAATGGTAATGATTTCAGCAAGCATTTATAGGTCGAAGTCTTTTTTAAGCTGTTCAAAAACTTGGTGAAGTGTTGTGTTTACTTTTTCCACAGTGTCTTGTATAGCATTTTTGTTTTTTGAGGAGCGTGTCCAAGTTTCAATTGATGTAATGTCTTTCAATAAATCGATTCCAAACATTTCGATATTTGGTTTCATTTTATGAGCAAATTGATATGCCAATTCTCTATTATCATTTTCCACGGCTCCAACGAGTGCTTCTAAATCTGGTGGAATTTCAGTTAAAAAAGTTTCTGCTACAACTGCCATGAAATCTTTATCGTCTCCGGCAATTTCTTTTAAACTATCAATTGAATATATCTTACTCATATTATTTAACTTTTATTGAAAAAAGCTCATTGCTTTCTATGTATCCTTTTAAAACATCATTAGCTTCCACCCTACCAACCCCTGCGGGTGTGCCGGTAAATATAATATCTCCTATCTTTAATGTGAAATATTTTGAAACATATTCGATTAAGTCATCAATTTTCCACAACATAAAGGATGTATTCCCTTTTTGAACCACCTCCCCGTTCTTTTCGAGGCTAAAGTTAATATCATTACTATCCATAAACGAATCTTTGGGTAAAAAATTACCTATCACGGCAGCGCCATCAAATGATTTTGCCTTTTCCCAAGGTAAGCCTTTTTCTTTTAATTTACTTTGAAGATCACGTGCAGTAAAGTCTATCCCCAACCCTATTTCATCGTAGTACTTATGGGCAAACTTTTTATCGATATGCTTGCCAATTTTTGTAATCTTTACCAATATCTCGACCTCGTGGTGGATGTCTTGAGAAAATTCTGGAATAATAAAAGGGTTGTTTTTTAATAATACCGCCGAATCGGGTTTAATAAACACCACAGGCTCTGTGGGCCTTTCGTTTTTAAGTTCGGCGATATGCTCTGTGTAGTTTCTTCCTATGCAAATGATTTTCATACTACTATAAAAATATAAGCACGCCACTTCTCGATACATTCCGAATCAAGTTCGGAACACTCGAAGTGACATTACAGTTTTGTATTCAGTTTTCGCAATTTCACACGTGTGAGCACTTTTTTTGTGTACAACGGGAAATCTGCATTTAATAACCATCCAAAATAGCCCGGCTCTTTATCCAGCACCTCTTCTACCAAGGTACCTTTATGTTTTCCGAAGCCAAACACCTCTTGTCCATCTTTATCGAAACGAATAAAGCCAGCAAAATCTGCAAAACTTTTGTGGGAGCTAAATTCTGCTAAAAAATTCATATCGTTTTCCAACTCGTCATATTTTGAAAGTTGCGCTTTTAAAACCTCGTAGGTTGCCATCGTATCTGCTTCGGCGCTGTGTGCATTATCCAATGTTTTGTCGCAATAAAACTTATACGCTGCTTCCAAAGTTCGCTTTTCCATTTTATGAAAAATAGTCTGTACATCTACAGAAAGTGATTTTTTCATATCGAAATCAATGTCGGCACGAAGCATTTCTTCAGCCAATAACGGAATATCAAACCGGTTGCTATTAAACCCTCCCAAATCACTGTCTTTTATTAACTGAAACACTTTAGGCGCCAATTCTTTAAAAGTAGGCTCGTTGGCAACCATTTCGTCTGTAATTCCGTGGATGGCAGTTACCATAGGCGGAATAGGCATCTCGGGGTTAACACGCCAGGTGTGGCTTTCCTTATTTCCGTTAGGGAATACTTTTAAAATTGAAATCTCTACGATACGGTCGGTTGCCACATTAACTCCAGTGGTTTCAAGGTCGAAAAAGCAAATGGGTTTGTTTAATTGTAATTCCATGGTATAATTTGTGATACAAAAATAGGAATACTATCTTCGTTTTACGTTATGAAAAGTAAAGTAATTATCCTCATTTTATTGTTTACAACCTGCTTTGCATTGGCTCAAAATGATAAAGTGGTGGTTACCGAAAAGAAAAAAGGGAAGCGCGTAGTACTTATGGCTGAAAATACAACAGCCGATACCCTAAACGTATTTATAATGTTAACAGCACAAGGCTACCGCAGAAGTGCAGACCGTCCTGTGGTGATGAACATTCCTCCTCGTAAAAAGGTACACGTGATGACCCTTATTGAAATGGAAGACCAAGAATCTAGTTACACCTACAATCTCATTGTAAATGAAAACCTAGACAATAGCCTTACGCTTGAACCCGAAGAAGAGGTCGTGGATATTGAAAATGTGATAAAAGGAAAAGTAGTTGTGTTTTCTAAAACCGATTGCAAAAAATGCGATACCCTTTCGGCTTTTTTGTTTCGAGATCAAGTAAATCATCGCAATTTTAATATTGAAGAAGATCCTACATTGTATAGCCAGTTTATGAATTTTATCGACAAAGAATTACAAGAAACGACTAAGATTCGGTTTCCGGTGATTTGGAATAAAACCTATACGATATTTGGGTACGACGATTTGGAAAAAGTGGTTAAAGAAATTGCCGAAAATTAATGTACTTCCACTACTGCAGTCCCTTGGGCTGAAATAAATGTTACTTTTTTTATATCCTTAGGAATAGCAAAAATCTTAGTATCGTTAGAATGGTAAGATGCCTTTTTATTTTTGGTAGTTTGAAAATGAACGATTAATTCATTCTTTACCATTTCTGTTTTTACAATCCTAATTACGGCCCGTTCTGCCGAAGGCTTTGTTATCAAGGCTGCCACATTATGCACTCCAAAATCCACATTAGAAATAGTATTGTTCATTAATTTTGCCATCCCAAAATAGCTTGAAAACGCTTCATTATGGGTGGCTACCATAAAGATTACCTCCTTTTCATATTCAACCGTATTTTTGGTGAAGTAGCCCTCCAAATAGGAAATATCAAAATCATCTGCTGCTTTTTGAGAGGATTTACAAGAAACAACTCCCAAGATAATAACCATCAATAGTACACTAATTTTAAACTTCATAACTATAGATTATTCTTCTGAAGGCTGTATGTGCGTAATGGTATTTACGCCTTGGATATAATAGTAGGCAGTCACTTCTTTACCGTTGGCTTTTACCGTTTCGGCATCGATAAATAAGCCAAACTCTATCGTTTCTCCTTTAGCATTCGTAACGGTGATGGTATCTGGTAAATCTCCCGGGGTAGCCGCCTCTGCACCCCTTAAAATACCCGTTATCTTTTTCCAACTAGGGTCTATTTTTTCTGGAGCATACTCCCCAGACACCGATTCCCCATTAAAGTGCATATCCATTAACCTATTTTCCAACTCACTGGTATAATAAATGGTTGCCCATTTGTCTGTGAGGGTGGTTAAGTCTTCCATATCCAAGCCAATAGCCTCTATGTTAAGGTTAAAATCTTGCTTCATATTGCGCTCTACAAAATTGACCGTCACTACGAAAAACGGATAGCCGCCATCTTCTATCACTTCAATAATCCCAAATTCCCGTAGCTCGTCATCCCCCGGCTGATACTCATTATCGCTATCATCTGTCCACGTATTATCTGGGATAGTGTCGGCTACTTCTTCACTTTCTAAGCTGTCTTCTACAACTTCTTTTTTGGCGTCGTTTTTACAGGCGGTAAACACAAATACAAACAGTAAAAAGACTAAGGGGAGTTTACAATTTTTCATGTTGAAAAATGAGTGGGTTAACGCAGTAAAGATAAGGTAAAAGCTTCACTTTTAATAAGCTAGGTTTTGTAGGAACATTTGAGTGAGTGTATAGGGTATATATGGGGGGGTTAGCTGCAGTATTCGTGTCAGTCAAACCACAATTCAATTATCGGAATCGAAAGTTTAAAATATAGATATATTATCGGAATATTTAATAATAAAATTCCAACCGAAATCATAGCTTCTTTTTTTTCAATGTATTTTTTTAGTTTCTTAAAAATAATAGATGCAACTAATATTAAATTTACTATTATGGCTATTGGGACATAAAATAATCCGATAAACATCAAGATAGGTTCTTTCAACAATAAGAAGAACATAAATAATAATGTTCCTAATGTAAATGAAAAAATCGCTAAAAATCGACTGACTTCAATTGTATTGTATTCAGAAAATTTTGTTTGATTACCTGAATGATTTTTTGTCATATTTTTTTCAATATTGCAGCTAACGGTCTCGTAAAACTGGCAGTTACGGGTTAATAGGCGTTAATTTTCGGTTTAGCACAGGCTTTAGCAATTCCGAGTGGATTCGGACGTAGTCGAATCCGCCGTAATTGCGGTTATACATTGTTGGAACCAGTTTTTTAATTTTTATTTATCATTTCGTTCGGGTCAAAACCGTACATAAATTTATTCAGTTGTCCATTCGAACTTTCCAGTCCGACAATGTCCATTAATTCCTCAAAGTATGTGCAAACTCTTTCTCGGTCTTCGGTGTCCAATTCCATATAAACATCCGTAAACCTTGAAAGTCCAATTTTAATTTTCTCTTGATATTTTTTGTCAGTCGGATTTTCGGATTCCGCTACACTTTTAAAGTCAGACGCAACACTATTAATTTTCTCTGTAAAAATCGGTCGCATTTTTTCGTCAGCGATTCCAGGATAGTAATTTTCCGCTACGAATTTTTTCTTTGCGATAAATTCCGCAAATTTTTCATTCGCATTTTCAGGTGTTTTCATTTCAGGCGCATTTTGTCCGCAAGCAGATAAAGTTAAAAACAAAACTAATATTTTAATGTATTTCGTCATTTCTCAAATTGGTGCCAACTCGTTATATAAACTAATTAGTCGTCGATATACGGTAACATAGCTATGCTATCGACTGTTTTTTGTTATCGATATACGGCAACGGTTATTTCAAAGATAGCAAATTAACTTTTTCGTAGTACCGCTCGTAGCTCTTCCAGTTTTGTGGTTAACAATTTGTTTTCCTCTTCTAGTGTGGCTATGCGTTCTTGTAGGGGTGCAGTGGCATCGGGTGCGTTGGTGGTAAAGTCTTCTGGCAGTTGTGCGGCGAGGTCTGCAAAAAAGTTGTGTTTCATCCCTTTACTAAGCTCCCAAAGTATATTGGTTTGTAAAGATTTTCTTTGCAAGTATTTCTGGATAGTAGTGGGATGTCTTTGTACCACACGAGCCAATGATGCTATGGTTATTCTTCTTTGTTTTATTCGTGCTCGTAATTGTTGCCCCAAATCTGGACAATCTTTAGCTTTTAGATATTTTCTTGTTTTCATACGGTGTAAATGGTATTTAAAATGGTCTAAAAGGGTATTTAATAGGTCTTATAGTAAGTTTAATAGGTGTTATTTATTATTTAATTGGTTTAAAGAGCTATTAAACAGGTTTTAATGATATTTTAATAGGTGATACTGTTACTTAAATAGGTCTAATTATATATTTAATAGCAAATGAGACCTTTTTAAATGGTCTAAATGGTAATTTAATAACAAATTAGACCTATAAATTTTATTCTAGTTAAGGTTTAAAAAAACGGCCCATAAAAGACCGTTCTTTATTGGGGAGTTTGCGAGGTTAACTTGTATTTTCCTCACCGTCCTCTAGTCTTTCGCCCTGCCCTGCAAAACGTACTTTAAACCGGTCGTAACTATTTTGCGCGCCAGCAATCCCTGTTTTGCCATGCTAAAAGAAATTAATGGTTAGTAAAACCACTAATCTCTAAAATTGAGGAAAATAAAAAAAGGGGTAAAAACCCCTTTTTTTGATGTTTTTTTGTGAGACTCCCTGCCAAAGGTAGGCAGGCTCACTTCGTTCGAAATGACAATGTCATTCAGAACAACGTAGTTGTGAAGAATCTAATAGATTCCTCGTTTCACTCGGAATGACAAAGGGGTATGCAAGGAATGATAAAGGGTTAAGCAAGGAATGATAGAAACATTCTTTTTTGTCACGCTCAACTAGATTGGGCGTCCATTCAACAAATCCTGATGCTCTACAGTGGATTCCCTGTCAAGCCTGCCTAACGTCAGGCAGGCACGGAATGACAATAAGAAATATTTCTTCCGTTTATACCTTTTAGTTTGGGAAGTAAGTATAAGTCAAAATTGCTGGGTCCTCAGAACCATTAGTATATATTTTACTTGGATAGCCAAACTCGTTGTATTCATATGTAAATTCATCCACTAATTGACCACCGTAATAAACGAAAAGAGGATTATTTTTATTAGTAAAGTTTACAAATTCTGGAATATAAAAATTATTATAATAAACAAATGGGCCCGACAATTGAATACCTGGGGCGGGTTTATTAAAATATGTTTTTGAGGTTCCAAAACTTTTTTTATCATCAAAAAGAATATTCCAACTTATTCCATTTAAAATATCATCAATTTGAGTTATGTTACCATTTTCGTAAGTGTAAATTAGATTTTCTTCAACTACACCAGTACCACCTTCAGTTCTAAGGTAATTGCTTATTTCATCATTTCCATTTCTTTCTAAAATTACATCAGAATAATATGATTTCTTAATATCTGCTATGTAAAGCTCTACTGCATAATTATTAGGACCATAAAAATCGAAATGAAGAAAATCCCCTGCTTCATTTTCATATACAAAGTCCACCATAAAATTATTTTCGTAGGTAAATGTTGCAAACACATTATCATAAAAATAATAATCTACACTTTCCTTTAACAAATTTCCATTATTGTCGTATTCAAATGTAAACTCCCCACCATTTTCATTATTATCTAAAGCACTTATCAATTGATTTAGTTCATTATATTCATAATTTACTAAAGGGGCATTCTCCTCACTCTGAAAAGTTTTTAAAACAAAAGTAAAGTCATCAGCATCTAAAGTCATAAAGCTAGTTTCACTCTGGGTTTCGCCAAAATCATTCATTGCAACCACTCTTAATGAGTATTCAGTAGCAATTTGAAGGCTCTCAAGATTATAGCTAACTCCTGAAAAATCGTCTATAATAAGCTCATTGTTTAGAAATATTGCGAATTTAAGATTTTGATTGTTAGATCCACTTTCTTGTGTCCACATGATAGTGGCTTCGGTAAAAGATGAACTAACACTAATTTCAAAGCTACTAGGAGGAATTTGCTCCTCAGTATCCTCTGAACTGTCTTTATCCTTACTACAAGAGATTAAAATAAAAGTGACGAATACGGAGAAAATAAATGGAGTTATATTTTTCATAATGAGAGGTTAGAAGTAACCAATCTACAAAAAAATAAATTAAAACTCCCGCTTCATATCCCACGCCTCAAGGTAATCGGCAACGCGTTTTACAAACTGTCCACCAAGAGCGCCATTGACCACACGGTGGTCGTAGCTGTGCGATAGGAACATTTTATAACGTATGCCAATAAAATCACCCTCTGGGGTTTCAATCACGGCAGGTACTTTACGTATGGCCCCTAAGGCTAAAATCCCCACTTGTGGTTGGTTGATTATGGGCGTTCCCATAATGCTGCCAAAGGTTCCTACGTTGGTTACCGTGTAGGTTCCCCCTTGTATTTCATCGGGTTTTAATTGGTTGTTTCGCGCACGGCTAGCAAGATCGTTTACCGCTTTGCTCATCCCCACCAAATTAAGCTGGTCTGCTTTTTTAATGACAGGAACAATTAAGTTACCATCACCTAATGCGGCAGCCATCCCAAGGTTGATGTCTTTTCGTTTTATAATGCGATCACCATCTACAGAGATATTCATCATAGGGAAGTCTTTTAAGGCTTTTGCCACGGCTTCCATAAAGATGGGGGTAAACGTGAGTTTTTCGCCTTCGCGTTTTTCAAAGGCATCTTTTACCTTGTTACGCCAGTTCCAAATATTGGTGACATCACACTCCACAAAACTCTGTACGTGTGCCGAAGTAGACACACTTTCTACCATATGGTGAGCAATAAGTTTGCCCATACGCGTCATTTCTATGATTTCGTCGCCACCGTTTACGGATACTGGGGCTTTGGGTTTTGTTCCTTGGTCACTGAGCGGAGTCGAAGTGACCTGAGATTTCTCGACTGGAGCCTGTCCTGAGCCTGTCGAAGGGCTCGAAATGACAGTACTTGGAGTAGCAGGTTGTTTACCTCTATTTTCAAGGTAGGCAAGCATATCGTTTTTAGTGACTCTGCCGTCTTTTCCTGTACCGGGAATAGCATCTAATTCTGTTTGCGAAATACCTTCTTCCGATGCCATATTGCGCACCAAAGGAGAGTAAAATCGGTCTCCACTACTTTCTATAGCTACTGGCTCAATAGCTTCTTTTGCCTTTACTACGGTTTCTTCTACTTTCGAAACGACTTCGGGAGCAACCTCGGCAGGTTTCTCTGCTTTTTCCTCCTTCTGTGCTGGAGCATCACCGCCTTGGGTTTCTATAATCGCAAGGGTTTGTCCTACTTGCACCACATCATCCACGTTAAAGAGTTGTTCTACCAAAACACCTTCCACTTCGCTAGGGACTTCACTATCTACCTTATCGGTAGCGATTTCAAGTACAGCTTCATCCATGTCAATGGTGTCTCCAACATTTTTAAGCCAGTTGGTAACGGTTGCTTCTGCAACGCTTTCTCCCATTTTAGGTAATTTCAGTTCAAATCTTGCCATAATTATTTAGTATGCTTTTTTACAAAAGGACGATGCAAAATTAATTAAAATTGGATGTTTTTGTTTTATATTTTCTAAAAGGTTTGCCAAAAATTTGAAATTCGTTGAGAATTCTTCAACTAAAGTAGCACGGTTCCCCCTTTTTGGTCGCTTTGGTCGCTTCCTATAATAAAGGAAGATTTTGGAGGTTTTATGCGGAAGGTATTGCCTCTGTTTTTCTGTTTTTCCATCAACTGAAAAATATATTTATACGACAAATATTGCGAATCGAATACAATCATTTTATCCGAAACCAAATCTTCTTCCACCGCTCTTCTAGCAACTGATTTTACAGGAATTTCAAAGATTTCGGAAAGTTTTTTTAGAAGCGATAAATCTTCGGTGAGTACCCAAACTTCTTCCGTTATGTTTTCAGAATTTTGGTTTCGTGAGGGTTTTACTTTTTTAAAGAATTTAGTGAGTTTCACCCCAAATGATACCAAGGCAGTTGTCGCTTTATTTTTACTGAAATGCTTTTTATAAAAAATATGCATCGCACCGTAAAATCGGTCGAGATAGGCTGCGTCTTTTTGGGTACTTTCTCCTTTGTAATGGAGTACTTGGTTGCTTCCGTCGTAATAATTGGTGTAGCCAGCTTTCATCAATTTATAGCAAATATCGATGTCTTCTCCGTACATAAAATAGTCTTCATCAAAGCCATCAACTTCTTTATAGACTTCCCTTTTTAAAAACATACAAGCTCCTGCTAATATCTCGACCTGACCTGTTTCTTTTTCATTAAGATATTTTGCATAATACCCTTTTCTTCCGCCAGCAATGCCTAAGATTTTAAGTAGAGAGCGTGTGGGTGTGGGAAGATTTCGTTTGCTTTCAGGTAAAAAATTACCTGTACCGTCGAGGTAATAAATCCCCAGAGCTCCCATTTTTGGGTGGATTTCAGCAAAAGAAAGGCATTTGGCAAAAGTGTCTTCGGCCACAGCCGTATCGGGATTGAGAATACAAATATATTCGCCTTTGGCTATTGCCACGCCTTGATTATTTGCCTTACTGAAGCCTACATTTTCTTTATTCTCAATTATCTGTACCGAAGGAAAAAATTGTTTTACCATGGCGCAACTATCGTCTTGAGAGGCATTATCCACTACAATAATTTCGGCATCCAAATCCCTCATAGCACGCTGCACCGAAAGGATACACTGTTCAAGGAAATACCTCACATTGTAGTTGAGAATGATGACGGATAGTTTCAAAGTTTAGGAACTTTTTAAGGATGTTTCAAAAGGAATACGGTGTAAGATACTTCTTCCTAGGGTAATTTCATCTGCATACTCCAATTCATCTCCCACAGAGATTCCGCGGGCAATGGTGGTAGTGGTTACATTAGTACCTTCAATTTGTTTAAAAATATAGAAATTGGTTGTGTCGCCTTCCATAGTCGAGCTAAGGGCAAAAATGATTTCAGCAACTTTACCGCTCTTTACTTTTTCAACTAAGGTAGGGACGTTTAAATCCATAGGGCCTACCCCATCCATGGGTGAAATTTTTCCGCCCAAAACGTGGTAATGTCCTCGATACTGACTCGTATTTTCTATCGCCATGACATCACGAATGTCCTCCACAACACACACTAAACTTTCATCGCGATTAGGATTTGCACAAATTTCGCAAAGCGTTGTATCTGATATATTATGGCAGTTTTTACAGAAATTTATTTCCTCTCGCATTTGCTGAAGGCTTTGCGATAGCTTGAGTGTTTGGATTTCGGGTTGTTTTAACAAATGCAACACCAAACGCAAGGCAGTTCGCTTACCAATACCTGGTAATTGAGAGACTTCGTTAACGGCATTTTCCAATAATTTTGAAGAGAAATCCATGCAGTATTTGTTGGCTGAAAGATATAAAAAAAGCCTTAGAAAACACTTTACTTTCTAAGGCTTTATATTTTAAAGCGATACTATTTAGTTTTTAATAAAACGTTTTGTAACAACTCCGTTACCACTGCTCATTCTTACAAAATAGACTCCGCTATTTAAATGAGCAACATTTAATGAATGTTGACTATTAAGAAGCACATTAGGCTCAAAAACAACTAGCTTTCCTGTGGTATCGAACACTCTAATATCCATTTCTACTTCTCCTTGATATAAAATTTTAAGTGTTTCAGAAGTTGGGTTAGGATATAATGTCACTACATCTGATGTTAAAACATCATTTGTAGATAAAATAACACCATATTTAGGAGAAGCCCAAAGACCTCTTCCGTAAGTACCTGCATAAATTTTTCCTTCAGCTTGATTTATCTCCAATTCATTTACAATAACATTGGGGAGATTTGTATTAAAGGGTTGCCAATCTGCAAACGTATTATCAATATAATAAATACCATAGTCCATTCCTACATACAATCCGTCATCACCATTGTCATCCCAAACGACTGCTAAAGCATTAAAATTTGGTAAATTAAGGAGATAATCTTGCCAAGTTGCACCTCCATCATCCGAAACTTTTACTTTTGCTGTTCCAGTTAAAGCGACTGCAATTTTATCTGGGTTTGATGGGTGTATAGCAATAGAATTAATGACACCCCCTGGAGTTGTCATTGATATCCAATTTGTTAAACCTCCATCTGTAGTTCTATATAAAAAATTATTTCTAGAAGCATATAAAACTTGATTGTTAGAAGGAGCTATTTTAAGATTATCCAGGTTGCTAACAAAATCTTGAGAAATAGGAATCCAAGAACCAGCAGCTCCAGAGCCATTGTTTAAATGCTTATAAACAATATTATACGCGCAATAAATAACGTTTGGTATTGTTGGGTCTTGCTCAAATGGTGACACCCAGTTTCCTGACCCTGAACCAGGTTCTGATAAATCATGAAGCACATTTCCACCATTCATAGTGCGATACATCCCACCATATTGAATCATCGCAAACATTATATCATTACTATCCTTACTTACAAAACCTTCCATCCCATCGGCACCAACCCAATCTATCCACTGTCCAGTTCCCTCATCATAAAATGAACTACCATTATCTTGAGAACCACCTGTTACACGAACTTGAGATGTTTGAGAGACACCTATTTTATAAAATTGACGAATACCAATACCTGTAGTTAAATCTTCGTAATAATTTGCATTTAAATTAGCTGTATCGGTCGCCTTAAAAAATCCTCCATCAGTCCCCACATAAAGAGTAGAACCAACAAATTCCATAATATCAACATCTGCATGACAATACCCAATATTTGCGCCAGCTGCGGCATCTGGAATCCAATCTGCAGTACAGGTGAAATTAGCCCCTCCATCCATAGATCTCCAAGTTAATATTCCTGCTATATGCACTTCGTTTACATCATTTTGATTAACAGTGATATCCATATCTCTAGGAGCTTGACCACCGTTGTCAAAACCTGAAGTATCATACCCAAAATAGTTACGCCCAGCGTGATTTAATTCTGTAAAGGAAGCACCACTATTAGATGATTGATAAAACCCTCCAAATTGTCCTCCTGCAGCTTCAACTACATAAACAACCGAAGCGTCATCTGCAGAAACACCAATCATTTTAGCACCAGAGCTAAAACCTCCAATAGTAGTAAAATTAACTCCACCATCTGTAGAAACATAGAATCCATTTCCTGAAGCATACACAGTGTTAGTATCTCCTGGCTTAAATTCTACATCATACCCTCTATTTTCGGTAGTAATAAGTTTTGTCCAATTAGCTCCTCCATCTGTAGATCCATATATACCGCTATTTTGGGATGTAGCAAACATAATATTAGGGTTTGTTGGGTGAAGTAAGATTTTATTAACCAAAGACGAACCTGCTGTTCCTAATAAATTCCAAGTAGCACCAGCATCGGTTGATTTATAAATTAATCCACTGTAAGAACCAAAATAGTAAGTATCAGAGTCATTTGGATCAATAGCAACTGAATACACATATAAATTAGAAAAATAGTCTCCAAGTGGTGTCCAGGTAGCTCCTCCATCTGTAGTTCTCCATACCCCTCCAGTATTTGCTCCAACAATAATATGATTATTGTCTGTTAGATCTACTGAAAAACCTGTAATCCTTCCAACACCAGGACTCCAGTGTGTGGTAGCATTCCAATAATCTGGACCTAACTCTTGCCAATTATCAAATAAATTTTGTCTTTGGTCGGCCGTTTCGTTAAGGTAGGCATTATAACGTTCTAGTTCGGCTAGACGTTCTGTAAAAGGGGTTAAGTAACCATTATCATTTTGAAGACGGTTTGCCATATACTCCCATCTTTTAAACTGTTTGTATCCAGACCCACGCCCTTTGTCCTTATCTTCAAAATAGGCTTCGGCGTTAGCAACAATTTCTTCAACGCTGTACGTTCCAGCATCGATCATTTGTAAATATTCTTGTGATAAACCCTGATAACCTATTAAAAAGGTTGTAACAACGGTAGCAATAAAAAATAATTTCTTTTTCATAATTGATTAATTTAATATCCAAATTTACAATACAAACTATTGTTAGTCAAGATAAATCTCTTTTTTAGGATATTATCTTTATCGTTTTTTTTGAATGAAGAGTAAATAACACATTTTTGAAACTATAAGTTTGTATTTTTACCCAAATTCACCTAGTTATTCTTTTATGCAGCCCATCTATATTTTAATTCTTATTGCAGGTTATTTTGGAGTACTAATGCTAATTTCCTATTTCACAGGAAAGGAAGATAGCAACGAAGTTTTCTTTAAAGCAGGAAAACAGTCACCGTGGTATTTAGTGGCTTTTGGAATGATAGGAGCTTCCCTAAGTGGGGTAACATTTATCTCGGTACCTGGTTGGGTAGAAGAATCAGGATTTAGCTATTTTCAAGTAGTGTTGGGGTATTTTGTAGGGTATTTTGTGGTTGCATTTGTATTGCTTCCTATTTATTACAAACAAAATGTAACCTCAATTTATCAATATTTGGAAAGCAGATTTGGGGTTGTAAGTTATAAAACAGGTGCTTTTTTCTTCTTTGTTTCGAGAGTATTAGGAGCTTCGTTTCGATTGTTTTTAGTGGCGATTGTGCTTCAGCAATTTGTATTTGACGCGTATGGAGTGCCATTTGAAATTACCGTAGTCATTTCAATTTTATTGATTTGGATTTACACCAAACGTGGCGGAATTAAAACCATTGTTTGGACCGATACCTTACAAACCCTTTTTATGCTGGTTGCAGTTTGCCTTTCCATATATTTTATAACAGATGAGCTTAACTGGAGCTTTTCAGAATTTTTAAATTCTGAAGAACTTAAAAGCTACAACAAGATTTTTATTACTGAAGATTTTTTTGCTAAAAGTCATTTCCTGAAATCCTTTTTTGGAGGGATGTTTATCACTATTTGTATGACAGGTTTGGATCAAGACATGATGCAAAAAAACTTAACATGTCGCAATCTAAAAGATGCACAAAAGAATATGGTTTCTTTTAGCATTGTCTTGGTGGGTGTTACCTTCCTATTTCTTCTTTTAGGAGCATTACTATTTATTTATGCCGAAAAATTTAACATTGCTATCCCAATGCTCGATGGCACTCCAAAAACCGATTTATTATTTCCTGAAATAGCACTTAAAAGTGGCTTAAGTATCACACTTGGAGTTACATTCCTTTTAGGTTTAATTGCTGCTGCTTATAGTAGCGCAGATAGCGCATTAACCTCTTTAACAACTAGCTTTTGCGTAGATTTTTTAAACATTGAAAAACAACCCGAAGCAAAACAAAAAAGAATTCGAAAAATGACTCATATTGGTATGAGTTTCCTTTTGGTAATTGTTATTATTGCTTTTAAATATATCCTAACAAGCAATGTTATTGATAGCTTATTGGTCGTTGCAGGCTACACCTATGGCCCACTATTAGGACTCTTTGCCTTTGGAATTTTCACCAAATTTAAAGTGAAAGATAACTATGTTTGGATTGTTACTTTGGCTTCGGTGGTGATTATTTCTGTAATTGGAAATATCCCTGCGGAAAGCTTAGGTGGGTATCAAGTGGGTTACGAATTATTGCCCATAAACGGACTCATCACTTTTTTAGGGTTAATATTGATTCGTAGAAAGTAAAACCAAGGTACAAGCGACCTCAACTTCAATGTTATTATCTTTCAGAATAGTATAAAACTCAGCATTTTCGGTGCCGGGATTAAAAATGACTCGTCTGGGTTTTAAAGAAACTATATAATTATAATATTCTGGCTGATGCTTTGCTCCAATGTATAAAGTAACAGTATCCACATTTTCAAAAGGCAATTTTTCTGTTTCAATTTCTACGCCTTCTACATTTCCATTTTTTAACCCTAATGCAACAACAGGTTCTTGTGCATGCACTAATCTTTGAATAGCGAGATACGAATACCGATTAGGGTTTGTACTTGCCCCAATAACCAATGTTTTTTTCATTTTATTTTTTTTAAAAATCCGAAGTTACAATCCCTGATAAAAAGAAAGCCTAAAACTTAGTTAAAAAAACAAAGTACTGTAACATAAAACTATTTGCTTCGTCTATATAAATGAAATATTTCAAGACTTTACTGTGAAAATTTTACGTTGATGGTTAGTGTTAATAATAGCAGTAAAGACAAGGCCCGAGGTTCTAGACCTCGGGTTTTTTGTTAATATTAGGTTAAAGAAAAATTTAATTGTAACAGAATTTCGTCATCATCGTCTTATGGGTGTTACTTTTTAGTAGCCATCAATCATTAATCAAAAACAATCAAACCACAACCAATGAAACAAGTACTCATTCTTTTAGCCATGCTAATTGGCTTTAACTCCTATGCATTTATTAACCCAGACGGAGATAAACCAGGGAAAATTACAGGAACTGTAATAGACAAAAACCTTCAGCAACCTATCCCTTATGTTGCGATTGTAGTAAAAGACCTTCAAGGAAACATCATCACTGGTGGTGTTACAGACGACAATGGTACATTTAACATTGAAGATATTCCCGAAGGAAAAAGCAATGTAACCATACAGTATATTGGTTATAAAAGTTATAGCACAGAAATTGATATCACCCGAGGAAACCGAAATATCGATTTAGGCAATATTCAACTTGAAGAGGATATCGAAGCGCTAGGCGAAGTTACTGTTACGGCAGAGCGCACCACTATTCAGCAAAAAATGGATAGGAAAGTCATAACTATAGGTAAAGACTTAACGACTTCGGGTCCAACGGCTTCAGATATTATGAATAATTTACCTTCGGTAAGTGTAGATCAACAAACGGGAGATTTATCACTACGAGGAAATCAGAACGTACGTGTGATGGTCGATGGAAAACTTTCCAATGTACCGGTGGCACAGCTTCTGAAACAGATTCCATCTGCTTCTATTAAGCAAATTGAATTGATTACCAATCCTTCGGCAAAATACAATCCTGAAGGAATGAGCGGTATCATTAATATTATTCTTCATAAAAATGTAAATATAGGTTTTAACGGAAACGCAAGTGTGGGGCTTACCTACGAAGAGCAGCCTAAATTCACTTCGAATATTGATATGAATTACCGAAACGGAAAATTTAATTTCTACGGAAACTGGGGTCACAATACTTCTATAAATGAAAACTACGGAAATGTGAACAGACCAGATGATAATATTGAGCAAATTTTTGAATTCTTAGACGATAGCCAATCCAATCTTTTCAAATTTGGTATTGATTTTTACTTAAACGATAAGCATACCCTGTCCGTTTTTACAAATCAAAATCTATATGAAGGTAGCACTACCGGGTTAACGGATATAAGATATAGCGACAATCCAAGTTTAGACGAAATTCAGGATTTCTTAAGTGATAATGACAATATTTCTTCACAGTACAATTTCAACTACAAAGTAGATTTTGAGAAAGAAGGTCATAACATCGAACTGGAAGCAGATTACAACGATTTTGAAAATGATGAGGATGCAGATTTCAGGTTTAGAGGAGCAACATTTGGAAGTGATTATATGGACTTTGTAGATACCGAAAGAGAACAGCTTACGGTAAACTTAGACTACGTAAACCCTCTAACCGAAAGCACAAAACTCGAATTAGGACTGGAAGCCAGATTATTTAATTCGTTAATTGGAAGAACTTCTACTCAAGAAGTGGTAAATCCTTTCGACATTACTGGTCCTTTTATCATGGCACCAAGCACCAATTTTGATTATAGCCGCGACATCTATTCTGCCTATGCCACCTTTGGTAAAAACTGGGAAAAATTTAGTGTCCAAGTAGGTGTAAGAGCCGAAACTGTTGAGGAAATTGCAGATACTGAAGAAGCGTATGGAAACGGTGTTGTAACAGATGATTTGACCTTTGTTAATTCTGATCCTTTGGTCGAGGTAACAACTGAAGATGATACTGTGTTTAAAAAATTTACGAATGACTATTTCCAGTTGTATCCTTCGGCATTTTTAACGTTTACACCTTCTGAAAAGAATCAGTTTCAGGTAAGTTATAGCCGTCGTGTGGATCGTCCAGGTGTAAGCCAAGTAAATCCCATTCGTGAGTGGAGTACCCCGTTGATTTCATCTTTCGGAAAAACGAGTCTCTTACCTCAATTCACCAATTCTTTTGAAACCAATTACACGCGTAATATGGAAAAAGGAAGTATTACTGCAGGGGTGTTTTACAGAATTATTGAAGACGAAATAAACAGAGCTCTTTTTATTGACAGAACCGATTTAAACAAAGTGATCCTTACCTATGATAACTTTGATAATACGACTGCGTATGGTGTAGAATTATCAAGCAATTACCGCCCAACAAAGTTTTGGAGTTTTAACGCCAGTTTCGATTTGTTTAATCAAACCCAAAAAGGTATTTCAGAACAACTGGCAGATGTGGACAATCCAACAGTAAATGACATCACATTAAATGAATATCAAGTGGATAACATACAGTATAACTTTAGAATGTTTAACAACTTTAGAGTAACCGAAAAATTAAGTTTATCTGCCTTTGGATTCTATAGAGGGAAGTCGAGAAACCTTCAGTTTACTATGGATCCAATGTACTTTGTAAATGTTGGAGCACGTTACAATCTTTGGGATGGACGTGGCACCTTCAGTATTAATTACAATGATATTTTCGACACCATGCAATTTGCTTTTGAAGGAGAACTTCCTTACGCTCAAGTGGGTGCCTTTAACTGGGAAAGCAATACCATTAACGTGAATCTTTCTTACCGATTTGGAGGTGGTAAATACCGTGCTAAATCGAGAAAGAATCGTGACGATAGAGAAAAAGAAGGAAGCGGTGGAATATTCTAATCACGAAAATCTTAAAATGTTATAATGAAGTTAAAATTAAATATTGACTGAAACATTTTGACAAAAGTGTAGTCTATAAATATAAACCTTTAAACTTGTTTTGTAATTTATTTGGATTAGCCTCTTAAAAATTAGCAGCATGTTAGGTAAACCCTCTCTCCGAAATTAGTAGGATTGAGGGTTTGTTATTTCTTACCATCTAATGAGCACGCTTCCCCATGTAAATCCACTTCCAAAGGCAGCTAACACCACCAAATCTCCTTCTTTAATTTTTCCTTCTTCCCAAGCTTCAGTTAATGCAATTGGGATAGAAGCTGCTGTTGTATTTCCGTATTTCTGAATGTTATTAAATACTTGGTCATCGGTTAACTTAAACTTCCGTTGGATAAATTGAGCAATGCGTAAATTCGCCTGATGCGGAATCAACATATCGATATCTTCCACCTCAAGCTGATTGGTTTTTAAACCTTCCATAATTACTTCAGAAAAACGAACCACGGCATTTTTAAAGACAAACTGCCCATTCATATACGGGAAGTAACTTTCGTCGCTAGGATCATTTTCAAAAATAATATCGGTTACCCAGCGTGTTCCCATACCTGGAGCTTTAACTACCAATTCTTCGGCGTGTTCTCCTTGCGAATGTAAATGTGTAGAAAGTATTCCTTTATTGGTATTCTCTTCCCTACTCACAATAGCGGCTCCTGCCCCATCCCCAAAAATCACCGAAACACCACGTCCTCGTGTAGTTTTGTCAAGCCCGTGCGAATGTAACTCACTTCCAATAACTAGAATGTGTTTGTACATTCCCGTTTTAATATAATTATCTGCCACGGAGAGCGCATACACAAAACCAGAGCATTGGTTTCTAACATCCAGTGCCCCTACAGTTTTTATATCTAACTCCTTTTGTACCTGTACTCCAGGTCCGGGAAAATAATAATCTGGACTTAGCGTGGCAAAAACTATAAAGTCAATATCGTCTTTATTAATTCCAGCTCTTTCAATAGCAATTTTGGCTGCTTTTACACCCATGGTAGCCGTAGTATCATCACTGCCTCGTTTTACCCATCGCCGCTCTTTTATACCCGTTCGCTCTTGTATCCAAGCATCGTTGGTGTCCATCATCTTTGAAAGATCATCGTTGGTAACCACATTATCGGGCACATAGCGGCCTAAGCCAGAAATTTTTGAAGAATACATAAAATTATTGATTAAAACTGAGAACAAGATAATGAGAAGTATTGATTATTCAGAAAAATATAAATATAAAAAACTAAGGTGCCTTGTGAGCACCTTAGCTTAAAACAACCTAACCAATAAAATAGAAATAATGTAGTATGTGTTGGGAATTTCTATTTGCTCAAATATATAACTGTTTAATCATTTATAAAAATAATTAAACAATATTTAACATTTTAACTTCTGTCATCTTAAAAATGACACCTTGTCACTTTTCTCATATTGGTATTCTATTTGAAATAAAGCAACCATAATTTAAAAGTTAAAAACCATGAATAAAGGAACTATAAACGTATCTGTGGAAAATATTTTTCCGCTAATTAAAAAATTTCTCTACAGCGACCATGAAATTTTCCTTCGTGAACTTATAAGCAACGCAACCGATGCTACCCTTAAACTAAAACACCTTGCCAGTATTGGAGAAGCCAAAGTAGAATATGGCAACCCCATGATTGAAGTTAAAATCGATAAAAAGAAAAAACAGCTTCATATTATTGACCAAGGGATTGGGATGACCGCAGAGGAAGTTCAAAAATATATCAACGAAATAGCCTTCTCTGGTGCCGAAGAATTCATCGAGAAATACAAAGACAAAAAAGCCGAAGATGCTGGAATTATTGGTCATTTTGGTCTAGGATTCTATTCAGCTTTTATGGTGGCAAACAAAGTTGAAATCATTACCAAAAGTTACTTAGATGAGCCAGCGGCACACTGGGTTTGCGATGGTTCTCCTAACTACACCATCGAGGAACACGATAAAAAAGAACGCGGTACAGAGATTATACTTCATATAAGCGATGATGAAAAAGAATTTTTGGAAGATGCCAAAATCCGTGAGTTATTGGTAAAGTATAACAAGTTTATGCCTATCCCAATTAAATTCGGTACTAAAACCGAAACACTTCCAAAGCCAAAAGACGCAAAAGAAGATGACCCTGCACCAACAAAGGAAGTAGATAACATCATTAACAATCCTAATCCAGCGTGGACTAAGCAACCTACCGATTTAAAAGACGAAGACTATAAAAACTTTTACAGGGAGTTATACCCAATGCAGTTTGAGGAGCCACTCTTCAACATTCATTTAAATGTAGATTATCCTTTCAATCTTACGGGAATCTTGTATTTCCCAAAGATGACGAAGGATTTAAATATTCAGAAAGATAGAATTCAGTTGTATCAAAATCAGGTGTTTGTAACCGATAATGTAGAAGGTATTGTACCTGAGTTTTTAACGATGCTCCGTGGGGTAATCGATAGTCCAGATATTCCATTAAACGTGTCGCGAAGTTACCTTCAGGCAGACGGAAATGTAAAGAAGATTGCAAGTTATATTACTCGTAAAGTTGCTGATAAACTGAAAAGCCTTTTCAACGAAAGTCGTGAAGATTTTGAAAAGAAATGGGACGACATTAAAATCGTTATTGAATACGGAATGTTAACCGAAGATAAATTCTTCGAAAAAGCACAAAACTTTGCATTGTATCCAACCGTTGATGGAACCTATTTCACTTTTGAAGAACTTTCAGATAAAATAAAAGATCTTCAAACAGACAAAGATGAAAAACTGGTGATTTTATATGCTTCAGATAAAGAGGCACAACATAGTTACATTGAAACGGCAAAAGAAAAAGGGTACGAAGTATTGTTATTGGATTCACCTATTATTTCCCATTTAATTCAGAAATTAGAAAGCGAAAAAGAGAAAGTTTCTTTTGTAAGAGTAGATAGTGACCACATCGATAACTTGATTAAAAAAGATGAAGAAGCGATTTCAAAATTAAGCGATGAGGAAAAAGAAAGCTTAAAAACGGTGTTAGAGGGTATTGTTCCTTCTGAAAAATTTACCGTGCAACTAGAAGCGATGGATAGCAATGCCAATCCTTTTATCATTACCGAACCTGAGTTTATGCGTAGAATGAAAGAGATGCAACAAACTGGCGGTGGCGGTATGTTTGGGATGGGAGGTTTTCCAGAAATGTACACACTTGTTGTAAACACTAATAATGAGTTAGTTTCTGAAATTTTGAACACAAAAACACAAAAGAAAAAGGAACGATTGGTTAATCAAGCACTCGATTTGGCCAAATTGAGTAAAAATTTACTGAAAGGTGAAGAGTTAACAAAATTCATAAAACGCAGTTATGAGATGATTAAATAACATCTTTTACCGACGAAAAGTAAAACCGCTTAATCAAGCGGTTTTTTTTTGTTAAAGCCTGAAAATTATAAGCTTAAAATATTTTAAAAAGTAATTTTTTGAACTACATTTGAGTAACTAATATTAATCAAATTACTTTAAATTATGAAAAAAATTACTTTTCTGCTTTTGATGTTTTTAGGGTTTTCGACCCTCCAAGCGCAAGAGTTAACCTCTACCCCTACGCTATCTACTAGCACCGATGGGGCTACCAAGAAACAAATGACGGTATCCAATGCCGGTATTTTTGCTTCTAGACAAACCGTGACGACGGCATCCACACGTAATGCTGCAACTGTATATTTTGCAGTAACACAAGCAACCGAAAATTGTGATTCAACAACAGGTAATCCTGCTCAATGTGGGGCAACTACTACGATGCTATCTGTGGAAACCAACCCAAGTACTAATCGAGCACCCGGTGCTAAATATTACATTAGAAGTAATACAAACAATCCTTGGGGGCAAGTAACCAACGAAGCGGCTATGGATGCTGCTTTTGGTGCTGGGAATTGGACGCAAGCTTTTTTTGAAACTCTAGTCATGGGAACTGTTTTCTCACCCGGGACCAATTTTGTTTTCTTAGAGGGAAGCGATGGTGGTGCTAATGAATTAAACACCTTTTTAACTACCAATCTTGCCGCTATTGAAGCATGGGTTAATGGCGGTGGAAAACTAATCTTAAATGCTGCACCTAATGAAGGTAGCAATATTAATTTTGGATTTGGAGGAACAACCTTAGTCTACACTGATTTTAGTGGTAATGTGGCTGCTGTAGACCCATTGCATCCTGCTTTTGTAGGTCCATTAACTCCAACGGCAACCGCAATGTCTGGTACATCGTATGGTCATGCAACTATTTCTGGCACAGGCTATACCAATATACTTTTAGACTCAGCAGACAGTGGTGTTGTATTAGCTGAAAAAGATTGGGGAGCTGGACTGGTAATTGTGGGAGGTATGACGACTACCAACTGGCATTCTCCTTCGCCACAAGCTTTTAATTTTAGAGCCAACTTATTTAATTATGCAGACGATTATGGTGGTGCAGGATGTCCTCCTTTTGATATTGCAGGACCGTATTGTGCACCTTGTAATGATCCATCCGGTGGATTTGCTTTAGCATGTTCTCTTGGACCTAATAGTATTATACAAGGAATTGATGTATCTGGTGTACCAGGTGCGGTAAATGTAAATTCTATAGATTTTAACCAAGAATCATTTGGGACAGCTCCCACTATAACTGTAAATCTTTTCTGTGCTCCCGCAGCTGGACCTGTTCCCTATGGTGCTGTGGATACCCCTTTTTATACTGAAAGTTTTCCTTTAGTTGCTGGAGATGATGGTAGTTGTGTAACATTAACCCTTACAACTCCACCAAGCATTGATGCTTCTTGTGACACTATGTGGATTGAAATAGTAACTCCTGCTGATACTAGTAGAGCAGTGCAGACTCCTCCAACATGTGATGGGAATACTGCTACTGGAACTAATAGTTGGATTGTTGCATCCGCTTGTGGTATTAATACCCCAACCTCATTTGCCGCTATTGGCTTCTCTAATAATGATGCGAGTTACAATGCAACTTTTGAGTGTAACTTAGGCGACCCACCCGTAATTACTTGTCCAGCAGATATTGTATTAGACAATGCAGCGGGACAATGTGGTGCTGTTGCCAATTATGCAGGTACCGCTATAGATACAGAAGACGGAGATATCTCTGGAGATATTGTATACACTCCACCTAGTGGAAGTTTCTTTGATGTAGGAACCACAACGGTTACTGCTTCTGTAACAGATAGCGACGGTAACACCTCTACGTGTGATTTTGATGTAACGGTAAATGATGTAGAAGACCCAGTGGTTGTTTGTACAGACTTTACGGCAGAACTTGATGCTACAGGAAACGTAACAGTATTCCCAGGAGATGTTGCTACGGCTACAGACAATTGTCCAGGAGTTACTTTAGAATTCCAAGGTTCAGGTGGTCCAATGGGCTCATTGACTTCATTATTTGGAGCGAACAATGGAGGTTCATTTGGAGGTGCTGTGTACTTTGATGTAACCATAGCTGGAAGTGATTTAGAAATTAACGCCATAGATGTTAACACGGCTGATGGTTCTGGAGGAAGTTTTGACATTGATGTTTATACCATACCTGGAACATCTGTTGGAAATGAAACCAATGGTGGATTATGGACTTTAGTAAGTACTGGAACAGGTACCGCTGCGGGTCTTAACAATCCATCCAATGCAGTACTTGCAACCCCCTTTACATTAAGTGCATCTACCAGTTACGGTATTGCCATTGTAATGGATGGTAGCCACGGTCACGATTACACCAATGGTACTGGAGGAAATCAAAACTTTTCTAATGCAGATCTTTCAATGTCATTAGGACAAGCATCAAATGCGCCCTTTACTCCTGGTATTTTCTCACCAAGAGTATTTAACGGAACCCTACATTATGGATCACCAGCACCCCCAGTACCAAGTTTAGACTTTACTTGTATGGATGTTGGTCCTAATAATGTAACCGTTATTGCAACCGATGCCGCTGGAAACACCTCTACCTGTACAGCAGTAGTGACTGTGGAAGATAATATAGCGCCTGTTATTGTTTGTATAGGCGAGCCTACTCCGGTAACAGATTCTGCTAGTGCGAGTCCAGGGTTACCATTTGGTGGAGCTCCAACGGTTGTAACAAGTACTATTGATGTTACCGACGACTTTATTATAACCGATCTAGATGTAGATGTGGATATTTCCCACACTTGGGTTGGTGATATTATCGTAACGCTTGAGTCACCTTCTGGAACTGTAGTTACTATTATTGATAGACCAGGAGATATTACTTCTCCACCAGATGGATGTGCTGGAGATAATATTGTAGCGACTCTTGATGATGAAGCTGCAACTCCTGTAGAAGATGAGTGTGATGCAGGTACACCAACCATTAGCGGAAGTTTCATTCCTAACAATCCACTTTCTGCCTTTGATGGAGAGAGTACCTTAGGAACTTGGACAATGACCGTAGAAGATGCCTTCCCAGCCTTTGATGATGGTGTCTTTAACAGTTGGGCAATCAATTACACACACGATGTAACAGCTGCACCCTACGATGCTATTTTAGATGGCACTACTGGGACCGTAGTAGTGGATCTTGCCGATTTACTATTGAGTGTAGATGAAGCTTGTGGATATACAGTAACCACCGGTGGTGGTGCTCCTATTCCAGGATCTATTACCTCTTTATTTGGAGCCGACAATGGAGGCTCTGCAGGAGGTGCTGTGTACTTTGATGTGACCGTAGGTCCAGAAGACATTAGTATCTTGGATATTGATATCAATACTGCCGATGCCGGTGCCTTTACTATGGAAGTATATACTCTTGTAGGTACCTATGTAGGTAACGAAGGAAACTCAGGCGCTTGGACGCTTTCTGCCAATGGTTCTGGAACAGCGATGGGTCTTGATGTACCCTCAAATGCTGTGCTAGATGCTCCTATAGTACTTACCGCAGGAACTACCTATGGTATGGCTCTGGTGCTAGATGCTTCACACGGACACGATTACACCAATGGAGATGGAACCAACCAGAACTACTCCAATGCAGATGTTTCCCTATCCTTAGGAGCGGCTTCCAATGCTCCATTCGATGGAGCACCATTTAGCCCACGAGTGTTCAACGGAACCCTTAACTATGAAATAGGAGAACCTGCAAGTACAACTATTGAGTTCGATTGTTCACAATTAGGTCTTAATGAAGTAGAGATAACTGTAACCGATGATAGTGGAAACAGTTCTACTTGTACTGCAACGGTAAATGTGATTGACAATACAGATCCTATTTTGGTATGTATGGATGCAACAGTAGAATTGGATGAGAACGGTATGGCAGAAGTAACGCCAGACTTGTTCATCGACACCGCCAATTCATTTGATGCCTGTGGTATTACCATTACTGCGGTAGATGTAACCGATGTAACTTGTGATGATATAGGAACGGCTATTACCGTAACAGTCTTTGCAAGTGATGCTAGTGGAAACTTAGCTTCTTGTACGGCTACCTTAACCGTAGTAGACCTACTAGGTCCAGCTATCGAAGGTTGTCCAGCAGACCAGACGGTAGATCCAGGACCATTAAACTTGTTCTATGAGCTACCAGACTATTGGGCGCTTGGAGGTATCACGGCAGTGGATAACTGTACGGATCCTGTGACCGACTTTAGTCAGACTCCAGCGGCAGGTACTTTATTGCCAGACGGTGTATATACTATTTCTATCTGTGCTACAGACGAGTACGGTAATGAAGGGTGTTGTACATTCGAACTTACCATCGAGAGTGTTCTTGGTAAGGATGACATTGCATTGGATAACGCCATTGCTATGTACCCTAACCCAAGTGATGGTCAGGTGACTATATCCAACACATCTAATATTGTATTAGAAAAGGCTGTTATATATGATGCCAATGGAAGATTGGTACAGGAAGTAGACCTACGTGGTATGGCAACCGAGAGAACCTTTAATGTATCTAGTTTAGCTTCTGGAGTGTACATGGTACAAATCCAAAGTGAAGATGCACAGACAGTAAAACGATTGATTAGAAGATAATCATCATACATCTTAAACTTAAAAACCCCCTCCAGAAATGGAGGGGGTTTTGTGTTTATAATAATTTATTGATATTTAAGTATTTATACTTATTGTAGCCTTTTATAATTGCCTATACTTTAGCTCCTAATAAAACTAACAAATTAATAATCCTTAAAAAACAATTTATTATGGAACCAGTATTTATGGCACAAATTATGATGTTTGGAGGCACTTTTGCACCTAGAGGTTGGGCATATTGTGATGGTCAGTTACTATCAATTGCCCAGCACCAAGCATTATTTTCAATCTTAGGAACCACCTATGGAGGTGATGGAAGAACTACATTTGCATTACCTGACTTAAGAGGGCGACTTGGAATGCATCCAGGTAGTGGCCCTGGTCTTACACCACGACAACTTGGCCAAAAAGGAGGTAGCGAAACAAACACACTAACCTTAGCACAATTACCAAATATCCCTGTTAAAGTAAGTTCTGCAAATGCTTCGCAAACAGCAGCAACAAACGGTGCCTCTATAGCTACGCCAGGGACAACTTCTGGAAGAACTTTTACACCTACAGAAGGATTTAATACAGCAGCACCTGATATTACACTAAGTAGTAGTACAGCTGGGGGAAGCTCTCAAGCAATAAACAATATGCAGCCTTTTGAATGTGTAAATTATATCATTGCACTTGAGGGACCCTATCCATCTAGAAATTAAAATCTGTTCGAAAATTTGAACAAAAAATCATTATAAATAATAACAATTTAAAAACAAAAATTATGGAACCATTTATAGCAGAAATTATCATGTTTGGAGGCAATTTTGCTCCTAGAGGCTGGGCATTTTGTGACGGTCAACTACTACCTATTTCACAATACACAGCACTATTTTCACTTATTGGAACTACCTACGGTGGTGACGGTAGAACCACGTTTGCTTTGCCAGATTTAAGAGGACGTGCTGCCGTTCATCCAGGTAGTGGACCTGGGCTTTCTTCAAGAAAATTAGGTGAGAAAGGTGGAAGTGAAACAAACACACTAACTTTAGCTCAATTACCTAATATTCCAGTTAAAGTTAGTTCAGCAAATGCAAGTCAAACCGCAGCAACCAATGGAGCTTCTATTGCAACACCTGGAACAACTTCTGGAAGAACTTTTACACCTACAGAAGGATTTAATACAGCTGCTCCAGATATTTCATTAAATGCTGGAACAGCAGGTGGTAGCTCACAAACTGTAAATAATATGCAACCTTTTGAATGTGTAAATTATATTATAGCATTACAGGGAATTTTTCCTAGTAGAAACTAGACCAAATTAGTTTATATAAAAAGCGTCAGTTAATAAGTTATCTGGCGCTCTTTTAGTTTTTAAAATTAAAATAGAGACCCGGTTTTTGTCCACACATATAGGTCGACACAAGATACTTTGAGGGAGTCATCATGGATCTAAATAAATGAAAATTATCAAGAGTTGTTAATCCGCTTTCATCTATTTTCAAAATTTCATCTTTAAAAATGGTAATACTAGTTTCCACATGTAATTCGTCAAAATTTTGAACCAACTTTCGTGGAATTAATATTTTCTTTTCTGGAAATTCATAATTTGGAAATTCCTTAAAGTACTTGTCACTATGCTTTAGAATTTCAGATTTATTTAATGTAAATAAGGTTCCTAATTTTTTGAAATATGTTATAGGTTCCTCAGAGGATATTTTGTTAGCAAAACGTCTTTCAGAATTTACAGCTAACACATGTAAAGAAACATCTTCAGGTATTAACAGAACATTCTTTGGTAATTGGTTTATTAAGTTAAATGTAATGGCTACTTGATGCTCTCCTTTTAATGAAGACATCATGGTTTCTATGACAACAATATCTATGTGCTTTTCAGGATTTACTTTATAAGTAGTTGCATCGCAATGATGTAATTCACTTATATAATTTTCTATCCCAAAATAAGAAATAGTTTCTTGAAGTCCTTTAAAACTAAGTTTGTTTATTTCCAAAAAAGTAAAGGATATTTCATCAGGGCTAAAAATTGTAACAAGCGGCAATGCTAAAGTTGCAAAAGGACCAGTTCCAGCATATAAAATTTGAATCTTTTTTGACGGTTTTTCTTTCTGTTTTTCATAAACAGCTTTCAATAACCCTTTACAAAATTTTTGAGTTCTAAAAACATCATCCACACACAAGCCTGCCCATTTTGGCCCAATGGCCTTACCAGCCTCAGTAAAGATATTTTCACTTGTTTGGGAATCTTCAAAATTAATACTCGTAGCCTTCTCAAGAAGAGCTTTGTAATCTTTTACTGTTTCAAATATTTCACCGTAGGTAACCTCTTCACGAAATAAAACAGAAGAAATTTCGGATAATTTTTTTTTGGCTTTGTTCATAGGGGCTAAATATAAAAAAATTAAACACCTATTTATTTAAAATCATCCAAGAGAGTCTTATAACATTTATTTTAAACTGTTTATCGAATATAGAGTATAATTAATTTTATAATTCTTATCTTGAAATTAACTAACCAATTAATTTCATTTAATGATGGAAAAACCCATTTCCTCACGTAGGTCTTTTATTGCTAAAACTACCCTAGCAGTTATGGGAACGACCTTACTAACAACCTCAACTTCATTTGCTACTTTATTAAAAACCTCTTATCCTTTTGAAGGATATCAACCAGTTTTGGACTACAAAAATGACATGAGAACTTTGCTTTCTGAAAAATCACTCAAAGTTTCTGGCACACTTTATACATCTGTAACAGATTTACAACCATGTGCAAATGCTTTGGTAGAAGTTTGGCATCTTTCCCCAAATTCCATAGAATTTAATCACAAGGGAAAAATTACAACAGATGAAAACGGAAAGTATACTTTTTACACTGATTTCCCAAACCGAAAGGAAGGCTATAAACCTCGTATTTTCTTTAAAGCTACTGCCGAAGGAAAAACTGTCTTCACAGAACTAATTATGGATACGCATCAAGCACACATTTCCCATGCACATTGGGAACAAAATAAACACCTTGGAAACAAACTATTTCCAATCTATATGCCTTCAAAAACTGAAGGTGAAATACATTTCAACTTTATTATTAACTAACCGAAAAACAAAAAAATTATGGAACCATTTATTGGACAAATTCAAGCCTTTGGCTTTAACTTTCCACCACGTGGCTGGGCTACATGTAGTGGCCAGTTACTTCCTATTGCGCCAAACACTGCCTTGTTTTCACTATTAGGGACACAATATGGCGGTGACGGAAGAACTACCTTTGGGTTACCCGATTTTAGAGGAAGAATCCCGCTTCATTTTGGTCAGGGGCCTGGTTTACCTAACTATAGCATTGGACAAAAATCAGGAATTTATCAAATTACATTAACTACTGCCAATATGCCGTCTCACAACCACGGGTTTGCGGTGAGTTCATCCAAAGCAACCCAAAGCTCAGCTACTACTGGTACAAGTATTGGTGCACCAGGAACAACCTCTGGAAGAACTTTTACACCCGTAGATGGGTATAATACTACAACACCAGATGTAGTTATGAACGCTGCTTCCATTCAAAATAATGGAGGAGGACAATCTTTTAATAGCATGAACCCTTACATTGTTGTCAATTGGTGTATCGCTTTAGTAGGGATTTATCCTTCTAGAAATTAAGATTTTACTAGGATTCTAAAACCTTCCATTCTGGTATGCCCTTGGTGGTATGATGGAGCTGGTAGGTTTTAGATTTTAAATTATATAAAGAGGTAATACAGTATGGATTGCTAATGAGTGATTCTGCTTTTAAAAGTTTTTGATTTTCAAAAATAGTTACCTCAGCAAAAACAGCAATATCGGGTGTTTCAGTAAAGTCTTCTGGGACTCCTATAATTGTACTAACATAAGTAAACTCGGGGGAGGGAGTAATTTCCTTGGTTATTGAAAATAGCAATTGCCTGTCTCTATAAAGTGGAAAAATTCCTAAATCCAATACGTTCTTATAAATATCGAAATAGGGCTCTTTTGAATAAAAAGTATGCTCTGTATAAAGGTCTATTGATTCTGGAATTAGGAATCCATTTTCAGAAATTTGTGGTGCTAAGTTTTGTATAATACGAACTTGTGGCTCCTTACTTAATCCTTTATCCATGGTTTCGCTTACTAAAATGTGAATTGGAAACTCTTTTGGGTGTTGATATGTAGTGGCATCCACCAAGTTGTAACTCTTAAAAAAGGGAGTAGCATCTAATACTTCAACGAGTGTTTTTATTGAAGCTATTGAAGTGGGATTAATATCTAAGAGGGTAATTGAGATTTGTTCTGGAGTTAATAAAGACAATAGCGGCATAATAATAGGAGCTGCAGGACCGCAACCTGCATAGAGAAGTTCGATTCTTTGATTTGGAAACTGAATAAAAGCCTTTTGTATAGCTTGATAAGTACCTTTTATAAAACGAACTGTTCGCAATGGATCCTTTAAACAATCTAAAGCATCTTGTGAGGACAATGCAATTCCACCATCGATGTGTGTGTCTTGAGTATTGGAATACCCTTTATCTTGAATATGTTTTTCTAAAAGTTGCTCATAAAGTTTAGAAAGAGATAGCGCAATGGCCACTTCTTCTTCTCTGCTTTTGGTTCGTAAAAGTGACGAAGTAAGATTTTTAAAAAGATGATAGTTCGCTGTCATTCAAAATATTAATAAGTAAGATTACGTATAATTACGTAGAACAATAAACAACAAAAGCCATTATTTTTGAGCATTATGTTGTCATTAAAAGAAAACTAACAAGAATAACCAAAATATTTGTCATGAAAAAATTCTACATTTTACTCTTTAGCTTTGTACTGGCTGTTTTGATGTATTCAACCTCACAAGCCCAAGGAACAGAGACTTTTGAAGCACCGCTTCCCATCAACTCAACTAGTTGGGTAAATGCTGGACTTACTTTTACTTCAAGTTCTACAAATTTTGATACTGATGAGTTTGTTGGCGCAGGAGCAGGAGGGTCCGATCGTTATATCGATAATATAGATGCTCCCGCATTAAACAGTACTTACTCTATTAATTTAACTGCTGGTGCAAGTTTATTTACCATGCAGTCTATGGAAATCTATGTTTCTTCAGACCCAGGAGGCGCTAATCCAACTGATGATGGCACTATGACTTTTGTAGGTAAAGATGGTGGCACTACTGTGTATACTGCAACAAAAACTACAGGATTCCCTACTACTTTTGGTGCTACAAATGGATTTTTCTTGTTAGACTTTACAGCACTCCCTGGATTTGGAGATGCAAGTGGTCTTAATATTGATGAAATTGAAATAACCATTAATGGTGCTTTTCAATATTTTGCCGTAGACAATTTTGAGTTTGATAATGAAGTACTTGAAGCAGACCCCCCAGAAGTGCAAAGTATTGTCGTTGTGGGAACACCACCTAGCACTTCTCCATCAGTAGATTTTTTAGTGACTTTTAATGAAAATGCAAATAACGTTTCAACAGACGATTTTTCTCTTGATGCTGTAGGAACTTTTGGTACCATTGCTTCAGTTTCTTCTGCTACAGGTACGGCCATAACGGTAACTGTTAATGGAATTTCTGGAGAAGGAACAATAAGTATCGATCTCAACGCAGGAACCAATATTGCAGATGATTTAGGCAACACCCCTCCTCCAGCTTTTACTGCTGGGGCAACACATGCAGTTTCCCGTTGTTTTCAAGAGACATTTGAATCATTTTTACCCGGCGATTTCATGTTTTCTACTAATGGTGTCGCATATGAAACAGGAACCGCAAATTTTAGTGTAGAGAATTTTGTTGGTGGCGGCGCTGGAGGTTCAGATCAATTTTTAGGAAATCTTACAGACCAAGGCACAGGTAAAATTTACTCCATTACTACAACTGGACCAGAACTATTTACTGTGGAGGCTTTAGATGTCTACCTTTCTTCTGAAGTAAATGGTGCAAACCCAACTGATGATGGTGATATTACATTGGAAGGTAGGCTTAGCGGAAGCACCTTATATACCATTCAAAAAACAACAGGTTTTCCAACAGATTTTAGTGTAAATAACGGTTTTTATGTAGTTGATTTTGCTACCGAAGGTACTTCAGACTATAGTTTGACAAATATTGATGAGTTACGAATTACCATTGGTGGTGCATTCATTTATATTGCATTAGACAATTTTGAACATTGTGAAGAAGTTACCGCTGCAGCTCCTCCTATTGTTCAATCCATAAAATTAATTGGTAATCCGCCTGCAAATTCAGCTTCGGTAGATTTTGAAGTAATATTTAATGAAAATGCAGTTAACGTGACAGCAGATGATTTTAGCCTAGACTTATTAGGTACCGCTACTGGAACTATAAATGCGGTTACTGGATCTGGAAACACTTACAATATAGATGTTAATGGTATTTCTGGAGAAGGAAGCCTTCGTGTAGATTTAAATGGTGGAACCGATATTGAAGATGAAAGTGGAAATACACCACCCGATCCATTTATTGATGGAGAAAGATTTATAGTATCTATTTGTGATGTTGAAACATTTGAAGGGTTAGCAGATGGCACCTTCTCATGGACAACTAATACAGTTCCATGGGCTTCTCAAGGAGCAGCATTTAGTGTTGACGAATTTATTGGTGCCGGTGCTGGAGGATCTGATAGATATATGGATAATGTTACTAGTCAAGGAACAGGAGATATTAATACCATTGCAATTACAGATACTCAAATGGTTAAAATGGGAAGTATGGAAGTATATGTTTCTTCTGTATTAAATGGTGATACTCCCACAGATGATGGAACCTTAACCGTAAGAGGAAAACTCGATGGGACAACGCTTTATACCGTTACAAAATCTACGGGTTTCCCAACCATTTTTGGAAGTACACAAGGATTTTATTTATGGGATTTTGCCACAGAAGGTGGTACTGATTGGTCCACAACCGATGTAGATGAAATTGAGTTAGAATTAGGAGGAGCTTTTCAGTATTTAGCAGTAGATAACTTTAAATTCTGTATGGATCCACCAGATGAAACAGAAGTAGCTTTAGTAGCTGGAACCTTAACTATAACAGATATTAATGGAGGTGTTTCCGATGACGATATTAATCTGTCTATTGTAGGGCCAAATCTTAGAATTACAAATACAGTAGATCGTTTTCAAGTAAGTGGTGCTGGTGTGGTAGAAGTCGATGATAACACAGTAGATGTATTATTGGCTAATATAACAGGAGACATACTTATTGATGGAGTTAGTGGTAATGATTTAGTAACTCTTGATGCAATTTTAAACCTATCTGGTGGTTTTACTGCTGAAAACATAGCAACCTTTGTTCAAAATCAATCTATTACTACAGGCGGTCTTGTTTTTCTAGATGTTAATGGACCTGCCAATCTCAATTTAGGAACAATAAATTCGGGAGGTGGCTTAACTGTTTCAGCACAAGGAAATATAACTGATGACCCAGCAGGCATACTCTCTATTTCTGGAGCAACTAATTTATTCTCGACACTAGACTTAAATATAAATAATGTAAACGTACATAGCTTAGGTGGAACTGTTGCTGTGGATGCAGAAGATATAATTTTACGTGCTAATAGTTCGGGTTCTCCAATGGACATAGTAGCACTAACCGCTCAAGGTGGAGGTGCTAGCTCTGAAGTTATCGGTGATGGGGATATTATAGTAACTTCAGACGCTGATGGATTATTATTAAACGGCTTTATTACTGCTGCCTCACCGGATGGAGATTTGACTTTAAATTCTGGTGGTACAGGAGGTATTTTACAAACTGCAAATACTATTACAGCAGACCAATTTGTAGTGACACCTGGTGGACAAACAGCAACAATGACGCTTGCCGGAAATGATGTTAATATTTTTCGTGCCGCAAATGGAGATACTTCATTTACTGATGTAGATGATGTTATTTTATTTGGGGTAATGAATGTTAACTCGTTAACTGTAACTGGTACAGATATAGAATTTGCAAACAATGCTGATATAACTTTAAATGGAACAGGATCAAATACATTTACAGGTAATATTACTGGTGTATCTGGAGCCATCATTAATCAAAATAATGGTGATGTATCCTTTGTAGGAGGTACTGTCGATCTTTCAAATATTCAATATAATGGAGCTGCTGGCACCACTACAAATATTGATGGCACGCTTGCAACTGCTGGAAGTCAACTTACCTTTAATAATCTTATGGTAAATAGTGGCGATTATCAAACCAATGGGGTAACAACTACTGTAAATGGCGTGGCTATGTTTGGTGCAACTGCCAATCTTATTGGCACAGGTTCTATTGATGGCGAAGTGGTTATTGATAATGGAGGAGAGCTTGCTGCAGGTAACAGCCCAGGTTGTCTTTCTACAGGTAATTTATCACTACTTGGGGGTTCTACAGCTACCTTTGAAGTACAAGGAGTAACACCCTGTACGTTACATGATCAAATACAAGTTACTGGAACAGTAACCATAGACCCTGCTGCTAATATTGTATTTTCAGTGGGATATGCAAATGCTCCAGCCGATGAAATTATACTCATTCTTAACGATGGAACCGATCCAATTTCAGGAACATTTAATGGGTATCCTGAAGGTACCGCAGTTAACTTTGGAGCTTTTTCAGGATTTATAACGTATGCAGGAGGTGATGGAAATGATGTATCTATAGCGGCAGATACGACACCTCCAGTAATTACTTGCCCTGCTGATATCACTGTTGATAACGATCCGGGAGTTTGTGACGCAGTAGTAACCTATACGGTAACTGCAACGGATAATAATCCAGGTGTGACAGTCGTAAGTACGCCTCCTTCTGGAAGTACCTTCCCTGTAGGAACTACTACAGTAAATGCTACAGCAACTGATGCTGCAGGTAATACTGCGTCTTGTTCGTTTACTATTACAGTAAATGATACTGAAGACCCTGTTATTACTTGCCCTGCCAATATTACCGTGTCCAATGATCCAGGCGCCTGTGGTGCCGTAGTTAGCTATACAGCTCCAACAGCAACCGATAATTGTACCGGTGCAACAGGACCTACTATGTCATTATTACCAGGTTCGGCTTATACTCTTTCTGCCCTTTCAGGAAATTGGGGTTGGGGTGTGAGTAACTGGAATTCTGGAACACCTATTAATAATGCTACTGAATTAGCAGCCGTAGAAACTATTTTAAGCAATGGGTATGTTTTTATCCCTAGTTCTTCACCCACCCCCCCTTATAATGGAATTTACTCTTGGCCTGCACCTAGTAGCCAAATGGAATTTACTTCGAATAGTGGAATCATTACATTTGATGCCTTTAGTTTTATGTCCACTAGAAGTTATAGTACATCAACCACTATTACTGTGGAATATAGAACGGGAGGGGGTGCTTGGAATACAGCCGCATCTGTTACCGCCGGATCCTTAGGGATTTCTACGGGAACTGTAAATACCTATACCATTCCTTTTACAGAGGTAACAGCAGACCAATTTAGAGTTACCACAAGTCCAGATCAAATCTCTTTTCACGAAGTATGGATTAATGGTTCTGTAGCTACAGCTGCTACTATTACCCAAACAGACACGACTGGGTTAACTTCAGGGGATGAATTTCCTGTAGGAACAACTACCCTTGAGTATACCGCAACAGACGCTTCTGGAAATACGGATGTATGTACGTTTACTGTCACTGTTAACGACGACGAAGACCCAGTGGTAACCTGCCCAGCAGATATAACCGTTAGTAATGACCCTGGTCAATGTGATGCTGTAGTGACTTTTACACCTACTGCTACCGATAATTGCCCTGGCGTAACGGTATCAAGTGTACCAGCGTCAGGAAGTGTATTCCCAGTGGGAACTACAACTGTTACCGTAACCGCAACAGACGCATCAGGAAATACCGATGTATGTACTTTTGATGTCACTGTTAACGACGATGAAGACCCAGTTGTAACCTGCCCAGCAGATATAACCGTTAGTAATGACCCTGGTCAATGTGATGCCGTGGTGACTTTTACACCTACTGCTACCGATAATTGCCCTGGCGTAACGGTATCAAGTGTACCAGCTTCAGGAAGTGCATTCCCAGTGGGAACTACAACTGTTACCGTAACCGCAACAGACGCTTCAGGAAATACGGATGTATGTACTTTTGATGTCACTGTTAACGACGACGAAGATCCGGTAATTACATGTCCGGCCGATATTACAGTAGATAACGATCCGGGTGTATGTGGGGCGGTTGTTAATTATACAGTAACGGCGACGGATAATTGTGACTCAACTACTAGCAATGTAAGTTCTTTGAACCCACTTAAAGACAATACGATCTTCCAGGAAATCCCAACCAATAGTAACGGAGCCGGACAATTAATGTATGTCGGGCAAAATGGCGTTGGTTCGAACAATCGGGGATTGTTGACCTTTGACATCGCCGGAAGTATACCAGGAGGATCTACAATAACTGCGGTGAGTCTCACCATGACAGCAGATCATCCTACTGCAAACAATGGAGCACATGTTTTCAATCTTCACAGATTACTGGAAGATTGGGGCGAAGGGGCATCCGACAATGGCGTGGCACCAGGTTCTCCTGGTGGTGGCTTTGGAATTGCGGCGATCGCACCGGATGCTACCTGGAATGATGCCATATTGGGCACCCCTTGGGCAGCCGGTGCTGGCGGGAACTTTATCCCTGCCTCAAGCGCAGGCCAGACAGTTGATTTGAACGGACCTTATGTCTGGACCTCGGCTACGCTCGTTTCGGATGTTCAGGATATGTTGGACAACCCAGGAACAAATTTCGGCTGGGCTATCGTTGGAAATGAAACTGGCGCCGGAACTACCAAAAGATTTGGTACGCGTGAATCCAGTATTCCACCGGTGTTAGAGATAACATATAGTTCAGGAGGTGGTACATTAATATTGACCCAAACTGCGGGTCTGCCAAGTGGAAGTGTATTCCCAGTAGGAACAACCACCAATACATTTGTAGCGACCGATGCCGCTGGAAATACTTCAACGTGTAGCTTTGATGTTACAGTGATTGATAACGAGCCTCCGGTTGCCAATTGTGTCGCTCCATTTACTATCCAATTAGATGCTAATGGAGATGCGAGTATTACTCCTGCAGATATAAATAATGGAAGTACAGATAATTGTGGAATAGCCTCATTGGCAGTTTCACCAAGTACCTTTACGTGTGCTGATGTTGGACCAAACACAGTAACATTAACAGTTACCGATGTAAATGGAAATTCAAGTACTTGTACTACAGTTGTAACGGTTGAAGATAATGTTGCGCCAGTGGCAGTTTGTATGGATATCACTATCGACTTAGATGCCGATGGAAATGCAACTATTACCCCCGCTGATGTTGATGGTGGTAGTACCGATGCTTGTGGAATTGCTTCACTTTCAATTGATATAGATACTTTTGATTGTAGTAATGTAGGACCCAATAATGTGGTACTAACCGTAACAGATGTGAACGGAAACAGTTCTCAATGTACTGCCATTGTTACTGTGCAAGATGTTACTCCTCCAGTAATGGCTTGTCCAGCAGATATAGTCACTGTAGCCGAACCAGATATTTGTGGAATAATTTTAACGTATGCAGATCCATTAGCCTTGGATGCCTGTGGTATTGATACTGTGGTATTAACCAGTGGCCTACCAAGTGGAAGTCTCTTCCCAGTAGGTGTTAGTACCGTTGTATGGACTGCAACAGACGTAAACGGAAATAGCTCAACCTGTAGCTTCACCGTAACGGTAACAGATGAAACACCTCCTGTGGCAGTGTGTCAAGACATCACAATACCCTTAGACGCAACTGGAAATGCTACTATAACAGTAGCTGATGTAGACGGAGGAAGTTTGGATAATTGTGCCATAGATACTATGACCATTGATATTAACACCTTTGATTGTAGTGATGTTGGACCAAACGATGTTACACTAACAGTAACAGATATTTATGGCAACGTAAGTAGCTGTATTGCCGTTGTAACTGTAGAAGACGTCACTGCTCCAGTAGCTGTATGTCAAAATATCACCGTTCAATTGGATGCAACAGGAACTGTAACAATTAATCCAGCCGATTTAGATGGAGGAAGTACAGATGTCTGCGGAATTGATACCGCGGCCTATTCAGTAGATATTGATACGTTTGATTGTTCTAACGTGGGTGATAATCCAGTTGTATTAACTGTGACCGATGTCAATGGAAATACTTCAACGTGTACAGCAATTGTAACTGTGGAGGATATTACTGAACCAGATTTAGTTTGTCAGGATATTACTGTAGAACTTGATGCTAATGGAGAAGCTTCTATCATTGCAGATGATGTAATCGCAAGTAATACAGATGCTTGTGGCTTATTTGAAACAAGCATTGATATTAGTGAGTTTAACTGTGACGACATTGGAGCGCCAGTGATTGTTACCGTATTCTCTGAAGATGTAAATGGTAACATATCAACTTGTACTGCAGAAGTAACCGTAGTAGATCTATTAGCACCCGTGGTAACTTGTCCTGCAGATCAAACGGTAGATCCGGGAGGAGCAAACGATCAATACGAAGTGCCAGATTATCTATTAACTGGAGAAGCTACAGCTGTTGATAACTGTACAGACCCATTAGTGATAACCACACAAGATCCTGCACCAGGAACATTACTATCCGAAGGAACGTACACAGTAACTATTACTGCGGAAGACGAATCTGGAAACATAGGAACGTGTACTTTCGAATTAATTGTTGACAGTACGCTTGGTGCTAACGATACTAAGTTCGATATTTCAACGATTGTTATGTATCCAAACCCTGCTCAGGCTATAGTAAACATAAGTAACCCACAAGCAATTCCATTAGAGAATGCTACCATCTATGATGTAACGGGTCGCTTAGTAAAAACGTTCGACTTGAGAAATATGGGTACGGAGAAAGCACTGGATATTGCGACCTTAGCTTCGGCTACCTATGTTGTGGTAATCCAAAGTGAAAATGGAACATTAACCAAACAGCTTATTAAAGAATAAGCTCATAAACTAAATTATAAAAAGAAACCCCTTCAGTAATTGAAGGGGTTTTTTGTACTTCTTATGTAGGCTAATAATTAAAACCCTGTTGGTAAAGGAGCCACACCAGTGGGTGAATTTCCCATATCAACTGTAATATCATTGACAGCTTTTGTGATAAAGCCTTTACGGTAAATAATAATGTTTAACCACATATCTATTGAGGTGTTAATATAAGTACCTGAAGAATATTTTTGCCATTCTGAATTATTTACATAAGCCCTTAAAAACCATGTATTTGTTATAGGGTTTGCATACGCATAAATTTGGTATCCTTCTATATTATCATTAGATATTAAACTATGAGGCATAATACTCCCCGTTCTACCTGCACCTGCAATTCCACAAGAATAACCTTGAACACTTACCAAATAATCTTCGGTTGATATCTTGGTGTCGTAGTCTAGTAGGCCAAAGGCAGATAAACTTTCAAATTTAAACTCTGCATAATTTATAGGGCCATACTTACTAATATCTATATCATAGCGATTAAGATTATTTGTTGCAGACCTAACTAGAAATTTTGAACCACGAATATTAGTGTTTTCGCCTGGGTTTTCTAGATATAGCGCATCGTCTAATTTAACATCTCCAACAACTTCTAAAGTAGACGAAGGTGTTGTGGTATTTATACCCACTTGGGCATTAGTGGAGATAATAGATGCAAAAATTGCTGTAAAAATGTAAATTTTTTTCATGATAATATGTTTTATTCAAGTATTGGAACCGATGATGCAACTCCTGTGTTTGACCCTCCTAAAGAGCTAACAATAGTAGGTAGGTCTTTAAAATATTTTTTATCATAAACTAATAATGTAACATGATACGTAAGGGAATCTGTTGGGTCCAAATCAAGTTCTTTATTACTTATTTCTAAATGCCATGTCCCTCCACTTTTAAAGGTTCTAACAACAAAATGACCAATTGAAAAATTGTCACCACCGGGCACTTTTTTTATGGCATCGCCTACTTGTCTAAAATTAGCTACACCAACCACATATTTTGTTTCGTCGTATTGTAAATCAACATCATCCAAATTATCTAGGTATACATTGTTAAAAGTGTAATTAATAATATTTACTGGAGCTACTTTAAGTGCATCCACATCAAGCGTTGCTATTTTTCCAATAGGGTTAGACGTAGTAAGTCGAGTTACTAATTGAAAATCTTCTTCGGTTGCAGAGACCGTTGACAAATTTTCTAGCTTAAAATCGGTTTGTGTTAACATAGATCCTCCCACATGTAAATCGGCTTCAGGAGTTGTTATCCCAATACCTACTTGAGAAATAGCAAAGTTCCATGACACAAATAATATAATAAGTATAATTTTTTTCATACGAGTAATGTTTTAGTCTATAATTGGTGAAATTGCAGTTCCTACAGAAGTATTAAACATTGGAATAGGGATAGTACCAAACTGCTTTGAAACATCTTTCGAAAATATTAAGGTACTAACAGTCCAAACTCCCATGGCATTGGGGTCTAGATTTGCAGCTTGCGGATAATCTGCCACAATATGCCAAGTACCGTTTTGTACAAAGGCAGATGCAAACGGGATGCTCGAATTATTTTCAGCACCTGGGTTACTTGTTAAATCCAATTCTTGGTTAAAACTAGCCGAAGTTACAATAATGGTATATTCGGTAGCATCGATAAGAGTATCGAAGTCCTTTACCCAGTCTAGGTTTGGGTCTTCAATAATATATTCCTGAATGTATGCTAAAGCTGCACCTGTTGGATTACTAACATCTAAAGATTTGATAGCATTGTCTCCATCTTGTATTAAAAAGGTTGATGAATCCTCATCTTTAAGACCAGAATAACTTCCTATATCTATACTTCCAGAGATTTGTACTCCTCCTGCCACTTCTAAAGTAGTTCTTGGAGTTGTGGTATTTATTCCTACTTGTGAAGCCATTAATTGGCTTAAAGAGATTAGTAGAATAAATACCAAATTGCGGGGGCTTTTTTTGGTATTCATAAGTGTATCATTTGGGTAATACAAATGTACGTCAAGTAGTTACACAAAAATGTTAAAGTAAATTTGCGATCAGGTTTTGTGGCTAATTATTGTGCATTTCATCGAAAATATAAATATTTTTAATATTTTTTGTAGGAATTAATAATTCATAAAGTAGGATTTTATATTATCTAAAAACACAGAAAACCTGCTTTTCTGAAATTTAAAATCCTGTTGGCAAAGGTGCTACTCCTGAATTACTATTTCCCATATCTACCGAAATAGGAGCAATAGATTTCGTGATAAACCCATCGCGATAAATAATTACATTAAGGTATAGGTCTATGTTTGCGGGATGATATATATATGATGCATCGGAAACCATAAACTCGGCATTATTTACAAAACCTCTTATAAACCAAGTTCCAGTTACATTGTTTTTATAAGCATAAATTTGGTATCCTTCAATATTAGTATCTGTAATAGTACTATGAGCCATAACATTGGTATTAGATGTTCCAGCCCCAAGAAAATAATAGCCCTGTATAGTAACAATATAATCGTCTATAGGGATTTTAGTATCATAATCCTGTAACCCATCTTTAGAAAGGTTGGCAAAAACAAACTCGGCATAATTAATTGGACCATATTTGCTTAATAATATGTCATATTCTACTACTTCGTCACTAGAGGTATTAATTAATAACTTTGAGCCTCTAATGGTAGTAAAATCCCCTGGATTTTCTAAATAAAGTGCTTCATCAAGTTTTACATCACCAGCAACATCTAAAGTTACAGAAGGATTTGATTTATTTATACCTACTTGAGCTTTTGAAACCGTAGCAGCAAAAAGAAATATGGAAAAAGTGAGTATAATTTTTTTCATAAGAATAAATTTTATTCGTTTTTAGTCTAGTATGGGTACAGAGGAAGCAGTTCCCGTATTCGAACCTCCAAGGTCAGTAGAAATTAGAGGTAGGTTTCTATAAAATGATTTATCGTATACAATTAAGGTAACGGCATATTCTACCGTATCTGAAATATCTGCATCCAAAATTCTATTCTGAACTTCCAAATGCCATGTACCACCATTTATAAATGTGCGTACAACAAAATTTCCTACACTATAAGTAGTCGTTCCGCTTACAGGTGTCTTGGTAATTGCATCACCTGTATACCTAAAGTTTGAGATGGCTACAATATATTTATTCGCATCATACTGTAGGTCAAGATCACTAAGATTATCCAACTGAATATTCGTAAAGCTATAATCCACAACATTTATAGGAGCAACTGTCCTATCATAAACCGATAGTTCTGTAACCTTTCCTATAGGGTTAGATGTGGTACTTCGTGTTAATAATTTAAAATCTTCTTCCAGAGGTAAAACTGTAGGCAAACTATTAAGTTTAAAAGTTTCCTGGATTAGCATATCCCCAGCTACATGTAAATCTGCTTGAGGAGAGGATGTTCCAATTCCAATTTGAGCATAACTCACACCAACTGTAAGTACTAATATATATGTAAATAATGTTCTCATGTTGTTTAAAGGTTTTAGTCTAAAATAGGAGTTATCGCACTTGAAGTTGTTCCTCCAAGCATAGGGATTAAGACCGTTCCAAACTGTTTAGATAAATCATTTGAGTAGATTAGCGTTTGGATATTCCAAGTTCCAATGTTTGCCGCTGTATTTGCAGCTACTGGAAAATCGGCAATAATTCGCCATGTACCATTTTTAATAAATGTTGATGTATATGGGAGTGTAGCATTATCTGGTGCATTATGACTATCTGAAATGATAAGCTCCTGATTAAAACTAGCAGAAATTGCAATTAATACATAATCTGAAGCATCAATACCCGTATCAAATTCTTTTACCCAATCTCTATTAGGGTTAATTATTTCATACTCTTGGATATATCCTAATGCAGCACCCGTAGGGTTACTTACATCAATAGACTTTATAGAATTATCTGTATCCTGAATTAAAAAAGTAGATTGCTCACCATCAGTTAAGCTTGCAACATTTCCTATTTCTATTTCACCAGTAATATTAGTATCACCAGCAACCTCGAGAGTGGTTCTGGGGTTTATTGTATTAATTCCAACTTGACTAACCAAGTTTTGGCTTATAATAGCTAAGAGAATTACTACAACAAAGCGGGGGCATTTGTAGGTATTCATAAGTATTAAATTTGGGTACTACAAAGATAAAGCTGTAACCCATACCTAAGTGTTAAAATAAAATTACAGTATTGTTTTACAACGATTTATATATGCTTTTTATCGAAAATATATAATTTTTATAATTTTATTGTAGGAATATCTAATATAGTTAGTAGGATAATAGGTGTGTTAAAGAATCCCTTATAAGAGGGAAAAAATGTATTTTTGAAGAAATATTTCTCTATGCTTCCTTGGCACCAATATCTTTTAGGAACCTTGTTTGTTTTAGCTGGCTTTATGCATTTTCAAAAGCCAAAAATGTATCTTAAAATAATGCCTCCATATATTCCTGCTCACAAAACTATGGTTTTGCTAAGCGGAATATTGGAAATGATATTGGGATTTATGATATTAAATCCCCCTACACAACAAATTGCGGGTTGGGGTATTATTATACTTATGATACTTTTTCTACCTGTTCATATTTATATGTTACAAGAAAAAAAGGCTTCCTTAAAGCTTCCAAAGTGGGCATTAGTTTTAAGAATTCCGCTTCAGTTTTTAATCATGTATTGGGCGTATTTGTATGTTTAATTTTGATGAATATATTTCAAAAAGTACAGCGCATTCCATAAAATTACCACTAAAAAATGCTGAAATAACCTACTACCCCAACTTCTTTTCAGAAAAAAAAGCAAATCATTATTTTCAAAAACTACTAACTGAAACCCCTTGGCAACAGGATGATATTAAAGTCTTCGGAAAAATGTATCAACAACCTCGTCTTACGGCGCTTTATGGAACTGAAGGTAAAAGCTATAGCTATTCTGGAATCACTATGCATCCTAAGCAATTTACTAAAGACTTGTTTTCAATTAGAGATAAAATTGAAACAGTTGTTAAAGAAGAATTTAATACCGTTTTACTTAATTTATACCGAAATGGCAATGACAGCAATGGTTGGCACAGTGATGATGAAAAAGAATTAGGATTAAATCCTATTATTGCTTCAGTTAGTTTTGGAGCTAAGAGATATTTCCAATTTAAAAGTAAAAAAGACTCTAAAAAAACTTACAAACTCACCCTAGGTCACGGTAGCTTATTACTAATGGCAGGTACAACACAACATTTTTGGCATCATCAATTACCAAAAACTAAAATGGTACAAGAACCAAGAATCAATCTAACTTTCAGAAAAATAATTAATTAAAAATACTATTCAGCATTGCACCCAAACGGATGCCTCCCTTTTGAAGCTGATTTCTAACTACGTGGGTATATCTATACATATATTCATAACTAAGTTTTTCTCCCACTTTGGTATGGTCATAAACATCCAGACAAAGCGTGCGGCTTTCGTACATCCAATCTTCAACGCTCCCTTTTTGTATTGAGTCAAGTTCTTCTTGAGAAAGTTTTTGTGTGTTTTGGGCTAATTCTGTATAGGTCATTCCAAATTTTTCGATAATTTTTTCATCCCAAACCCAGTGTAAGTTAACTCCCTCATTAAACCATTGTACTTGAAAGGTATTTCCGCCTCTATCATCTGCCAATCCTATATGCAATGGTTGATGCAAATCTCCCATAAAATGAACGAGCATTTTTAAATAAAAGGCTTTGTCATCTTTTGTCGCCTCTTTATTTTTTAAAACTTCCACGCACTTTTTAATTGCCACTATAATGTCCCCTTTTTCACTTTTTGGCGATTTTTCATAGGTACTGTCAAATGGAAAGTTAACATAATGCCAAGGCGAAAATTCTTTATAACGGTCATCACTTTTTATTTCATCTGCAAAGGTAGAAACCAATGCAAGGGACTGTCCATCAAGAATGTCATCAATAATTTGTTTAACCTCAGGAGATAGATAAGATTCTGCAATGGCACCAACAGTTCGATGTCCAGTTGGACCCCAATCCTCGGCACAATACCCAATAAATGAAACAAGAAATACAAAAATTAAAAGAAGTGATTTTTTCATAATGGTAAAATTAAAATGTAAATATACAACAGCTATTTTAACCTAAAGTAAAATTACAATAACTAAAAAGATAACAAGTATCACAACATTACGTTTCTATAAAAGCGGTACATTTATAAAAACAATCTTTATGAAAAATATAGTTCTTCTATTTCTGTTATTTCCAATGATTGTATGTTCCCAACATACAGATAAAAACGGTAAAGATATAAGTGTTTCTCCTATGGTCGATGGTACAATTTTAGTACCCAAAACTTCTGAAAATCCTCCCCTTGCTATTCTCATTGGAGGTTCTGGCCCTATAGACAGAAACGGAAACCAGCAAATGATGAAGAATAATTCGCTAAAGTTTCTTGCAGAAGAACTCTACGAAAATGGCATTGCTGTTTTTAGATATGACAAACGAATTGTGAAACAAATTAAAGATCGAACCTTAACTGAAGAAAGTATCCGTTTTGATGATTTTATAACAGATGCCATAGATGTCATTGAGTATTTTAAGCGTTCTAATGCCTTTTCAAAGATTTATGTTATTGGGCACAGCCAAGGCTCATTAGTAGGAATGATAGCCGCTCAAAATAGAGCCGATGGCTTTATATCTCTTGCCGGTGCTGGGCAAGAAATTGATGATGTCATTGTAGATCAATTAGAAAATCAAGCTCCTGGTTTAAAAGACAATGCCCGTGATTCTTTTGACGACATGCGTGCTAACGGCATTGCTGTAAACTATAGTCCCGGATTATCTTCTATTTTTAGACCACAAATTCAGCCATTTTTAATTTCTTGGATGAAATACAACCCTCAAACTGAAATCGCTAAACTTAGTATTCCAGTACTCATTATAAACGGCGAAAAAGATTTACAGGTACAAATTTCTGAAGCCGAAAAACTCAAAGAGGCAAATACAAACGCTCAATATGAAATTATCTCTTCAATGAATCACATTCTCAAAGAAATTGAAGGCGATGGCATTGAAAATAGTAAATCGTATAACGAACCTAACAGACCTATAATTCCAAAAGTTGTCGAAGTGATTTCAACCTTCATCTTACAATAAAAAAATTGTATTTTGCGTGAAAATAGAAACTCATGCAAGAACCAATCACCGAAACTATTTTAGACACAACCCCATTATTAACTCAAGACACTGTAGTGTTTGGGTTACTCATGATTTCTTTGGGTTTCATTTTTTACACCTCCACAAAAGAATCTGGGTTTTGGCATAAATTTTATAAAATAGTTCCAGCACTTTTTATGGCCTATTTTATTCCTGCCATTTTTACATCGGTAGGGTTAATTGCACCCGATTGGACGACCGTGACAGATACAGGTGAAGCCATAGAAGGAAGCACTTCAATTTACTATGTTGCCAGTAGGTATTTACTGCCTGCAGCATTAGTATTAATGACTTTAAGTTTAGACTTAAAAGCGGTGTTTAATCTAGGGCCAAAAGCATTAATTATGTTTTTAACAGGAACTGCTGGAATCATTATAGGAGGTCCCATTGCAGTTTTAATTATTGGCTCTATTTCACCCGAAACTATTGGTGGCGAAGGTGCAGATGCGGTTTGGAGAGGGCTTTCAACATTGGCTGGAAGTTGGATTGGTGGTGGAGCCAACCAAGCGGCAATGCTCGAAATCTATGAGTACAACCAAAAGTTATATGGGCAAATGGTGTTTGTTGATATTGTGGTTGCCAATATTTGGATGGCCTTAATTTTAATTGGCATTGGAAAATCTGAAAAGTTCGATCGTTGGCTCAAAGCAGATACTTCTGCTATTGAAAACCTCAAAGAAAAAGTAACGACATTCTCCAAAAAAGTAGATAGAAACCCTTCGTTGAAAGATTATATGATTTTAGGAGCTATAGCCTTTGGAACTGTGAGTCTTGCTCATTTTGGTGCCGATTTTTTAAGCGCCAGTTTTGAAGGATATGTAAATGGTCTTCCTAAAGGTTTAATGAAAAATTCACTTACCTTTTTAAACTCTTCCTTCTTTTGGATGATTTTTATTGCTACCATTATTGGGGTATTCCTCTCCTACTCTCCGTTAAAAAAATATGAAGGCGCTGGCGCGAGCAAAATAGGAAGCGTATTTATTTACATACTTGTGGCCTCCATTGGTATGAAAATGGACCTCTCACTTATCTTTAATAACTTAGGACTTATCGCTATTGGTGCTGTATGGATTGCTATCCACGCAGGACTGTTAATTTTAGTGGCTAAGCTCATAAAAGCACCGTATTTCTTTTTAGCTGTGGGAAGTCAAGCCAATGTGGGCGGTGCAGCTTCTGCACCCGTAGTGGCTTCAGCATTTCATCCTTCGTTAGCTACTGTAGGAGTGTTGTTAGCCGTTTTTGGATATGCCATTGGGACTATTGGTGCTGTAGCGTGTACTTTTTTAATGCAATTAGCTTCGGCGGGGTAACAAGTTTGAAAGAAAATTAGCATCTTTGCGGCTCTTAAAATCCATCGAATGAAATCTATTTTTTCAGCTTTTATTATTCTTTTTGTACTTATAAGTTGTGACTCCACAACGGGTAACATGAATCTATCTGGTAATGTAGACGGGCTCAGAAAAGGAACACTTTTACTTCAAAAAATTGATGATACTACGCTGGTTAATATAGATTCTGTTGTGGTAGATGGAGTTGCCTCATTTGAGTTTTCGGTTCCAGTTGAAGCTCCCGAAGTATATTATTTAACGATGCGTTTTAATGACAGCTTACAAACCGAAACAAGAATTCCCTTTTTTGCTGAAGCTTCAGATATTGTTTTGAATTCAAAACTGAAAAACTTCGAAATTGAAAGTAGTGTATCAGGTTCTGTAAATCAGGCTAAGTGGGATGAGTATAGTAAACTCATGAAGCGTTACAATGATAAAAATCTTGATTTAATTGAAGAGCATTTTAATGCCTTAAAAGAAGGAAATGATTCAGTATCCGAAGCTTTAAAATTACAACAACAACGCTTAGTTTCTTCACGATACTTGGCAACGGTCAATTTTGCAAAAAACAATAATGATTTTGAAATTGCACCCTATTTAATGCTCACCGAAGTGTATGATGCCAATATTAAATATCACGACACCATTTACAAACTACTTAGCCCAAAAATAAAAGACTCCAAATACGGTAAAGCACTGGAGTCTTTTATAAAAGATCGTAAAAGCGAATAGCTTTACAGAGCGTTAATTTTATCGATTAATTTTCTACCTCTGTCTTCCAATTCTTGATTGATTGCCTTAAAGTGTTGTTTCTTGTTTTCAACACTACGGTCATTTACTTTAGTGATTAGTTCGTCAAAAGTTTCGATAGCTTCATCGATAATTTTTTCAGAATTTTTTGTTTCTTTTTCTGGATTTGTCAGTTCCCAGATATAAACCGCTTCAATAATATCTCCTAAAACGTAATTGATATCTTTCTTTAATGTGCGTACGCTTGCCATAGTTTAAAAATTTTATGCAAAAGTAGTCTTTTTTATAGTTTTACGGTACGTAAACTTCTAAAAGTGTGACGTCTTCCGTTTTAATGATAATTTCTTCGAAACAGGCTGGAATTAAAAGTGTTCCGCCCAATGCAATTTTTTCATTATTTATTTCTGCACTTCCTTCAACACACATATAAACAATAAACGAATCTATTTTTGAAATATCCTTCTGAAAGTTTTGAGTGAGCTTCAAAATATTTGTTTCAAAATAAGCCGATTTACACAATGGTGTGGTATCATTTTCTGAAACAGCATACTCTAGTTTTGCATTATTCTCTTCAAAAGAAATAACATCAAGTGCCAAGTCGGTATGTAATTCACGCATACTTCCATCCACATCGGGACGGTCCCAGTCGTAAATACGATACGTAATATCACTCGTTTGCTGAATCTCTGCAAGTAAAACCCCTGCCCCAATGGCATGAACCGTTCCTGGTTCGATAAAAAAAGCATCTCCTTTTTTTACTTTTTCAGAATGTAAAATCTTAGTGATGGAACCTTGTGAAAGATGTTTTAAATAGGTTTCTTTATCTACCTTCCTATTGAAGCCTAAAATAAGCCTTGCATTTTCATCTGCCTGCTGAATGTACCACATTTCGGTTTTTCCGAAGCTATTATGGCGTTCTTTAGCTATTGTATCATTAGGGTGCAATTGCACTGATAGGTCTTCTCTAGCGTCTATAAATTTAAAAAGTAATGGGAATTCCCTTCCGTAGGCTTCTACTACTTTTTTACCTAATAAGTCGGTGTTGAATTCTTCGATTAACTTATTCAAATCTTCACCTTTTAAAACACCATTAGCAACTACCGAGATGTTTCCTTGTACCCCAGAAAGTTCCCAGCTCTCTCCTATTTTGCCACTGCCGTTTTTTCCTAAAACCGAAACTAATTTATCACCACCCCAAACTTTTTCCTTAAGTTGAGGATAAAATTTTAACGGATATAATTGTGATTTTTTCAAATTTAAAGATGTTTCAAAGCTTCTTTAATATGAGCATCGGCACCCATAGATTTAAACTTAAAGATAAGCTTTCCGTCTTTATTGAAGACAAAAGTTTCACGCCCCGGTAGCATGCCAAGGAGATTAGATGTAACTCCAAAGAGCTTTCTCGCCTTGTTTTTGGAATCTGATAGTAACGTAAATGGCAGTTTATACTTTGATGCAAATTTTTGATGAGAGGTAACACTATCTGCACTTATTCCAATTACTGTGGCTCCTTTTGTGGTAAAATCTTCAAAGCTATCTCGAAATCCACACGCTTCTCGATTACAACCTGGGGTAAAATTCTTTGGGTAAAAATAAATTACAGAAGGTTTTCCAACTAATTCATTAGAGTTAAACATTTCCCCATCTTGATTTTTTAATGTAAAATATGGTAAGCTATCTCCTATTTTCATCTTATCCGTTATAGACTACAAAGTTTCGTGGAGTTTCGTATAACTTCACAGAGATATCATATTTATTATCAAGCTTACTTCGAAGTTTATTCCAAATGACAATAGCAATATTCTCTACTGTTGGATTTAAATCTTTAAACTCTGGAACTTCGATATTTAGGTTTTTATGGTCAAATGGTTCTTCAACTTCTTCGAGGATTACCTTTTTTAAAATATCAAGGTTAATAACAAAACCTGTCGCGGGATCTACTTCCCCTGTTATACCGACTTCCAATTCATAATTGTGGCCGTGGTAATTAGGGTTGCTACATTTACCAAATACTTCTCGGTTTTTTTCATCGCTCCAATCCTTTCGGTATAAGCGATGCGCTGCATTAAAATGGGCTTTTCTGTAAATGGTTAAACTCATGAGCTTATGTTTTGGTAAAATTTTTCAAAAATGATTTTAAACCAAGCCGTGTATTGATTTGGATTATTCACTACGTCTTCTTTAACCTCCTCTAGGGGCATCCATTTCCAAGCTGCCACTTCATCTTTATTAATTTTTGGCTCATCATTATATATACCTACCATGATGTGGTCTAGTTCATGTTCCGTCAAGCCATTATCAAAAGGTGCTTTGTAAATAAAAGATGTGGTTACTTTTAAATCTGTACTAAATCCCATTTCTTCTTCGAGTCTTCGCTTTCCAGCCGCTAAGGATGTTTCCCCATCACGTTGATGACTACAGCAAGTGTTCGTCCAAAGTCCCGGAGAATGGTATTTATGATGCGCTCGTTGCTGAAGCATAAGCTCTCCTTGGTCATTAAAAATAAAGACTGAAAAAGCCCGATGTAACACTCCTTTTTCGTGAGCTTCCTGTTTGGGCATTAATCCAATTTTTTCATCGTTCTCATTTACGAGAATTACTTTTTCTTCTTGCAAAGCAGTCAATTTTTCTCAAAAATACAAAATGACTTGTTAAGAAAAAGCAAAAGCGCCCAACGATATGTTGGACGCTTTTAAAATTGAAACAAAATTTGGCTATTAATTTTGTATTATAAACATAGAGCGTCTATTCAATTGGTGTTCTTCTTCGGTACATTCTACTCCGTCTGAACATCTGTTCTGAAGCTGTCTTTCGCCATAACCCTTAGCAGTTAACCTGCTTTTATTAATTCCTTTATCAACTAACCAGTTAAGAGTAGATTGGGCTCTTTTTTCTGAAAGCACTTCGTTATACTTAAACGGTGCACGTGAATCTGTATGTGATTCGATATGAATAATTAATTCTGGATATTGACGCATAGCCGCTAAAATTTTAGCTAACTCCACGGCTGCATCTGGTCTAATGTTATATCTATCAAAGTCAAAGTAAATAGGTTGAAGCTCAAGACGACATCCTAAATCATTAGGTGGACAAGGATCGCATTCCAAAGCCAAGTGCACAGTAATTGTTCCTGTTTTCCCAGGTGTTTGAACTTCTTCTTCGTTGTAATCGCAGCCTTCTTTACCAGCACGGATAATATATTTTGTATTACACTCAGCAAGTGCTTCGAAGTTATATCTTCCATTTTCATCTGCTGTTACCGTAGCTACTTCCTTGTTACGATCGTCTAATAAATAAACAATTGCACCAGGTAGTGGATCTCCTGTGAGCTCATTTGAAATAATACCCGTAATGGTAATTTCACATTTCTCTTGAACTCTATAAATATCATCTGAAATACTTCCTTGGTCTCCATCTCTATTTGAAGAAAGGTATCCAATTCGTTTTTCTTCTCTAATTACAAAACCAAAGTCATCTTTTGCACTATTTGCAGGCTCCCCTAGGTTAGTTACTTCTTTTCCTGCTTTCCCATCTTCATTTAAGGAAGTAACTAAAATATCCAATCCACCTAATCCAGAATGTCCATCACTAGAGAAGTAAAGGTTGTTCATTCCACTAATAAAAGGAAAAGCTTCACGAGCTTCAGTATTAATAGTAGGACCTAAGTTTACAGGTTCGCCATAGGTGCCATCTTCATTAATATCTACAAACCAAATATCGCTCATTCCAAAAGTTCCTGGTCTATCTGAAGCAAAGTACAAACGCTTTTCATCCTTACTTAGCGCAGGGTGCGCAACAGAGAATTCTTTGCTATTAAAAGGCAATTCTTCAACATTAGTCCAAAAATTATCACCACTTTTGGTGGCTTTGTAAACTTTTAAACGAATAGTTTTTTGTTTGTCTCTTCCTTTTTTACCGTCAATAAAATTATTTCTAGTAAAATAAACAGTATTTCCGTCTTTTGTAAACGTAGCAGAAGATTCGTGAAATCTAGTATTAACATCTCCATCCAGAGGCATTACATTAGATAGGTAGCCATCTTCATCCATATCTGCTGTAAAAAGATCTAAGAAAGGTTGTTCGTCCCAAGCAAAAGTTTTAACACCCTCTGTATTTTTTGTTGCAGAAGCAAAAACTAATTTGTTTCCATAATAAGAAGGTCCAAAATCTGAATACTCAGTATTAATCCGTGTTTTCTCAACTATATATCCTTTTGCTTGAAAAGCAATACTTTTCAAGTAGTCAGGATCGTCTTTGTAGTTATTAAGTATAATACCTGCACCTCCTACTTTGGAATAAGCTTCCATCATAAGATCGGACTCCTCATATTTACCCATACTTTTTAAACATTGCGCTGTTCTGTAGTAATAGATTGGCTCTGCTTCATTAGGGTATTGATTGATTAGCTTTTGATACCAATTTGCAGCGTCTGCATAATCACTATTATAGTAATACGTATCACCAAGTTTTTGAAAAACTTGAGCCGACTGGTACCCGTCTTCAACTACCTTCAAGTAAATCTCTCGGGCATCGATATAGGAATACTTGTCGTACTCTTTATTTGCTTTTTCAATTTGGCCTTTTTGGGCAATGGAGCTACTGGCAATTAGGGTAACCAGCAGGGACATAAGTATTTGCTTTAATACTAATTTGGTCTTCATATTTAGTTAGTTTAGAAGAATCTTGGTGTTAACACACGTTCTGGCTTGTTAAATAAATCGAAACGAAGAAATACTTCGTAAGAACCATCACTATAAGTTTCAATATCGGTAGATTGATAATCATATCCTAATCCAATAAAGATTGAATCTGAGACTTGAAAACCAGCCATAGCACTTAATGCTGCACTCCATCTATAAGAAGCACCAAGGGTAAATTTATCATTTATTAAAAAGTTTGCTGAAGCATCCCATTGTAATGGTGAACCGCTCACAGCTTTCACTAAAGTTGCAGGCTTGAATTTTAAATTGTCACTAATATCAAACACATATCCTGCAATAAAAAAGTAGTGCAATCTTTCTGCAGCAGTAGTTTCACCAGCAATAAGAGATCCATTTAAAATATCACTAATTTCTGATTGATCAAAGTGTTTTGTTGTAAGAAAGTTAGGCACAGAAACTCCTGCATAAAACTTTTCAGTATTATAATAAACTCCAGCACCTATTTGTGGTTGTAGTTTATTGTCGATGTTATCATTTTCGAAAACATCACCTCCATCGGCAATATTTAGTTTTGTAAAATCAACATCTAATAGATCTAAACCAGCTTTTGCTCCAAAGGAAACGATTCCATTTTCAGAAACGTTAATTCTGTAAGCATAGTCTATAGTAATATTAGACTCTACAGCAGGACCTATTTCATCATAGACAATAGACAAACCTAAGCCCATATTATCTAATGTTCCAATAGGACCATTAACGGTAAAAGTTCCTGTTTGTGGTGCTCCTTCAAAGCCAACCCATTGGGTTCTTCCTAGAAGTCCAAAACTTAATACATCCCTTGATCCAGCGTAGGCTGGGTTTACCACTTGAGTATTGTACATATATTGTGTGTACTGTGGATCCTGTTGGGCATTACTCGAAATGGTGGTCCCAAGTAAAAGTAAAACCAAGATTGCTATGTAACTGTTTCTCATCTTACTGCTTTTTAAATTCCGAGGGGTACAAAACCCCTCGGATTTTTGTTTTTATCTATTAATGTATAGGTATCCTGTATAATTTGACTGTCCTGGATTTGTGTCTCCATTGATAGTCAAGATATAGAAATAGGTTCCTGTTGGTAGTAATTCTCCCGAATTTATGGTTGCTCTAGCATTCGATTCGCCTGTAAATACATTCTCCTCTCCTGAAAGTCCTCCATAACCATCGGTTTCCCAGATAAGTACTCCCCATCTGTTGAAAATTTTCACGTTATTATTTGGATAGTCCTGAATACCTCTAATCTCGAAGTAGTCATTTAATCCATCTCCATTAGGTGTAATACCATTGAAAATCTCAAAGATTCCTTCTACATCTGGTATAACTACTATTGTAGGATCATCTGGGTCTCCATCACCATCCAAATCAGTGTTAGTTAAATCACTTGGATCATCAGATATATCTGTAACCTCAGTACCATCACTTGTATTTCCTGTAGCAATAGCCTGATTAATTACTTCTCCGTTATCAATATCCTCTTGAGTGATAGCATACACTGCTGTGAACGTAGTATTATCAGTTTCCCCTGGAAGTAATTCTGCGATAGGTCCTCCAGAAACTTCAATACCTGGTAAATCATCCACTAGTTCAATGTTATATAAAGTAACATTACCTGTATTTGTTACACTGAATGAATAGGTTATGGTTTCTCCTACTTGTGGTAGATTATCTCCATCGTCATTATAAACACCTGCTTTTTCAAGAGCGATTGAAGGCTCCTGGCATAATGTACTAATAGTAGGATCATCCTCGAAATTACTATTATTATCACTTAAGTCTGAAACTACATCTCCTGTTGGCGTGGTACCTTCAGCAATTGCTTGATTACTTACAAAACCATTATCGACGTCTTCTTGAGTTACAGTGTAAACAGCTGAGAAAGTTTCGGTATCAGAAATTCCTGCAGCAAGGGTAACTGGTCCTCCAATTACTTCTACTAATGGATCTGTAACAATTACATTGGTTAATTCAACATTACCAAGGTTCGTTACAACAAAGTCATATACAATAGTTTCTCCAAGGTCAATACAACCATTATTGTTCTCATCATTTGGAGTTCCCTCCTTAATGATAGCAATTGCAGCATTTTGACAAAGCACTGTGATTGTTGGATCATCTTCGAACTCACTATTATCATCAGATAAATCTGAAACTTGATCTCCAAGTAAGGTGAATCCTGTTACAATTGCTTGGTTTTCAACAAAACCATTATCAATATCAGCCTGTGTAATAACATAGGTTGCTGTAAAGGATGTTGCATCTGTAGCAAGTGGTGCTAAAGTAATTGGTCCTCCTTGTACATTCACCAATGCATCTGCAATAGTAATGTTAGTTAAGGTAACCGTACCTTGATTAAACACTGTAAATGCATAAGATATAGTTTCCTTAGGATCTGCACATCCGTTTCCGTCTTCATCATTGAAAGTTCCCACTTTAACAAGTGCAATCACTGGAGTTTGACATATATCAACTACTGTTGGGTCATCTTCTAACACACTGTTGTCATCGGACAAGTCACTTACTGTATCACCACCAGGAGTTGTTCCTTCAGCCGTAGCTTGGTTTATTACTTCACCAGCATCAACATCAGCTTGTGTAAGCGTATATGTTGCTGTATACGTCCAAATCTCAGTAAGATCTAACTCACCATCTCCATCGGTATCACCTCCAGCAAACACTATTGGCACAACTGGGTTTGGTGCTTCTAATAATGGATCGGTTACGTTAATATTATTAAGCGTAATATTTCCTGTGTTGTATACAGTGAATACATACTCAATAGCGTCTCCTTCAACTGGACAACCACCGCCACTTGGATGTGGAGGAATAGTTCCCTCTTTAACTATGGCAATCGCAGCATTCTGACATAGGGTAACAACCGTTGGATCGTCTTCTAACACACTGTTGTCATCAGACAAGTCACTTACTACGTTACCGCTTGGATCAGTTCCCTCAGCCGTAGCTTGGTTGGTTACCATTCCAGCATCTATATCGTCCTGAGTAATAGCATAACTCGCTGTATATACCCAAGTCTCGGTTACATCTAGTTCACCGTCACCATCAGTATCACCACTCACAAATACGATTGGTACTACTGGGTTGGGTGCTTCTAATAATGGATCGGTTACGCTGATAGCCGATAGGCTTACGTTTCCTTGATTCGTTACTGTAAAGGTATAGTCGATAGCTTCACCTGCATCCGCACACTGGTCACCATCACCGTCAACAAAGACTCCGGTCTTAACTATGGCAATCGCAGCATTCTGACATAAATCAACTACTGTTGGATCGTCTTCTAAGACACTGTTGTCATCAGACAAGTCACTTACTACGTTTCCACTTGGATCAGTTCCCTCAGCCGTAGCTTGGTTGGTTACCATTCCAGCATCTATATCGTCCTGAGTAATAGCATAACTCGCTGTATATACCCAAGTCTCGGTTACATCTAGTTCACCGTCACCATCAGTATCACCACTCACAAATACGATTGGTACTACTGGGTTGGGTGCTTCTAATAATGGATCGGTTACGCTGATAGCCGATAGGCTTACGTTTCCTTGATTCGTTACTGTAAAGGTATAGTCGATAGCTTCACCTGCATCCGCACACTGGTCACCATCACCGTCAACAAAGACTCCGGTCTTAACTATGGCAATCGCAGCATTCTGACATAAATCAACTACTGTTGGATCGTCTTCTAAGACACTGTTGTCATCAGACAAGTCACTTACTACGTTTCCACTTGGATCAGTTCCCTCAGCCGTAGCTTGGTTGGTTACCATTCCAGCATCTATATCGTCCTGAGTAATAGCATAACTCGCTGTATATACCCAAGTCTCGGTTACATCTAGTTCACCATCACCATCAGTATCACCACTCACAAATACGATTGGTACAACTGGGTTTGGTGCTTCTAATAATGGATCGGTTACGCTGATAGCCGATAGGCTTACGTTTCCTTGATTAGTCACCGTAAAGGTATAATCGATAGCTTCACCTGCATCGGCACACTGGTCACCATCGCCATCTACAAATACTCCGGTCTTAACAATGGCAATCGCAGCATTCTGACATAAATCAACTACTGTTGGATCGTCTTCTAACACACTGTTGTCATCAGACAAGTCACTTACTACGTTTCCACTTGGATCAGTTCCCTCAGCCGTAGCTTGGTTGGTTACCATTCCAGCATCTATATCGTCCTGAGTAATAGCATAACTCGCTGTATATACCCAAGTCTCGGTTACATCTAGTTCACCATCACCATCAGTATCACCACTCACAAATACGATTGGTACAACTGGGTTTGGTGCTT